>NZ_LNCD01000120.1 GCF_001542405.1 Rhizobium altiplani | reverse complement strand
GCAGAACCCAACTTAAAACAACCAACGTCCAAAAAAACAAACCCGCCGAAAATATCGACGGGTTTGTCAGCGGTCTGAGGCCCCGTCGCAGACGGGGCCTTTTCAGTGTGTGGCGACGAGATCGTTGGCGGAGCGCAACACGGTGCCAATGCTGATGTCGCTTACCGACATCGCTTTTGCAGTCCGTAGCGCGAATATGTGACTTTCCCCCGGCAGCAGCGTTACCAGCATGGAATCGACGCCGCCATCAGGATCGAGCCGGTCGGCCATCAGGCAAAGGTCCTTCAGCAGGGTCTCCGCTGTCACCTTCACCGCATATCCATCCGTCGTTGCAGTTAGCTCGATTGACGCCCGCGGTGCCGGGAGCTTCAGATCGATGTCCTCGACAAAATAATGGAATGCGCGCCGGTCGAGCATCTGCACGACGATAAGCTCGTCACCGGCATTGTCCGGCGTTGCAATATCCGCCGGCAGCGGAAACTCCTTCGCTTCGAAGCGGTCGCAGAGCAGCCGCCAGAACTCGAATTCGGCGAGCACCGTACCATCAAGCCGCAGGCGCTTGCCCGATATCTTCGCCCGCCAGAACAGCGTGCGCTCGTTGACGGCGACGGCTGCCAGCCCGCCTTTGCGTGGCTGGATGGTCAGCAGTCTGGGATCGAATGCCTGTTGCATCGCATACCAGAGCGGTTTGCGCCGTCCTGCCGAGTCGAGCGCCGCCCATGAGGTCACTGGCCAGCAGTCGTTGAACTGCCAGACGACGGCGCCCTTGCAGATGGCGCGGTGCGAGCGCATGTGCTCGATCGCGAAGCGGATGGCGCGTGCCTGGTTGAGCTGCGTCGCGAAATGCCAGTCATCCATCGTCTGCGGTACCGGTAGATGCCCGGCGAGACCGCGGATCAGCTTGTCGTTGCCCTGCGTCGCCTTTTGGTGGTGGAATACGCCGTTCGAAACAGGTGTCAGCGGCGTGTCATGGACGCTTTCTTCGATCGTCGCCCAATTCGGCGGCGCCTGCCAGCCGAATTCCGAGCAGAAGCGCGGGATGTAGTTGCGATAGACCTCGTAGCCGACATCGTTCCAGACATCCCAGATATGCTTGCAGCCGTGCTCGTCCGCGTTCGGCTCGATCTCCATTGTCCCGGAGTAGGGGCTGCCCGGATAATACGGCCGATCTGGGTCCAGCTCGGCGCAGAGCTTTGGCAGAACATCGAGATAGTAGCCGAGCCCCCAGCTCACATCCTCCTTGATGATCGGCCGCCAGCCCCATTCGTCGAAGCCCCAGATGTTCTCATTGTTGCCGTTCCAGACGATCAGGGACGGATGCGGCATCAGGCGCACCACATTGTCGCGCACCTCCGCCTCGACCTCGCTGTGCAACGGTTCTTCTTCCGGATAGGAGGCGCAGGCAAACAGGAAATCCTGCCAGACGAGCATCCCTGCGCGGTCGCAGGTCTCGTAGAACTCGTCTCGCTCGAAGATGCCGCCGCCCCAGACACGCAGCAGATTGATGTTCGCAGCCTTGGCCTCCTCGATCCGGGAAGCATAGCGCTCGGCGGTTACCCGTGGCGGAAAGCAGTCGTCCGGAATCCAGTTGGCGCCGCAGAGGAAAAGCGGCACGTCGTTGATGACGAAGGTAAAGGCGGAGCCGTGTTCATCGGGTGCTGTGTCGAGTCTGACGGAGCGGAAGCCGATCTGCTTAGAGTAGCTGTCGAGTAAGTCGTCGCCTACGCTATCCCGCAATTCGACCTGCAGCGGGTAGAGTGGCTGTGCGCCAAGATGATGCGGCCACCAGATCTGCGGCGCTGGAACAGTCAGCTGGAACTCGACCGCATCGGCTCCTTCCAACTCGGCGACGTGGCTGACGCCGGCAATGCTCGCGACGATCTTCGCGCCAGCGCCGTCGCGGCGCTCGATACGAGCGCGAACCGTCACGAGCCCGTCGCCGCCTGCAAGCGTCGCCGAGACCCGCGTCTCCGCAAGCCGCGCCCGCTCCCAGCTTTCCAGCCGCACCGGCTTCCAGATCCCCGAGGTCACCAGCGTCGGACCCCAGTCCCAGCCGAAGTTGCAGGCCATCTTGCGCATCAGGTTTCCAGGGCCGGGATAGTTGTTCGGCCGGTAACCGTAATGCGCCTCCATCTCGGCGCCGTAGGCATAAGGGGAGCGAAAGGTCACAACGAGTTCATTCGCGCCCTGCTTCAGCCGCTCCGACACGTCGAAGCGATAGGTGCGGTGCATGTTGAAGGTGCGGCCTAGCTCTTCGCCGTTCAGCACGATCGTCGCGACCGTATCGAGGCCTTCGAACACCAGTTCCTGGACTTTTCCGGCATCCGGCGCCGCATCGAAGCTGCAGCGATAGGTCCAGTCTTCCTTGCCGATCCAGTCGTTGGTGATCTCGTTGACGTCGAGAGAGGGGTCCGGGATCAGACGGCTGGCCAGAAGGTCGAGATGTACGCAACCCGGCACCTGTGCAGGAATTTCGGCCGGCAGGTCGCGTCGACCGGCAACGTTGCAGGAGAGCGTCCAGCCACGGTTCAATTCGGTCTTTTCAATCATGTGAAGCCCTTAGAGATAACGGCCGTGACGCTGCAGGACTTCGATCTTGTAGCCGTCGGGATCTGTGATGAAAAAGAACAGCGCCAGCAACTTGCCGTCGCGATTGAGCTCGACGATCTTGCCGGGGTTCAATCCCGCCTCCGTCAGACGCTTGTGCTCCACCTCCATTTCCTGAACCGAGAGGGCAAGATGCCCGTAGCCGTTGCCGAGGTCATAAGGCTCGATGCGCCCCTTATTGACCGTCAGCTCCAGCTCGAAGCCGGTCTCGTCATTGCTCATGTAAATCAGGGTGAAGGTGTCGAAATCGATACGATCGGCGACCTTGAGGCCGAAGACCTTGCCGTAGAACTCGACCGAGCGCGCCTCGTCGAGAACGCGGATCATGGAGTGGATCATCTTGGCCAAGGCTGCCTCCCATTGCCGATATCACGGCAGCCTTGGTAGCCGTCGCCTCATGCCGGGCGCAAGCCAATTCTTTCAGTGATGGCGTTTTCGATCAGCCCCATCGCATCATAGATCAACACCGCCATCAGGCCGACGATCAGGCCGCCTTGCAGAATGAAGGCGGTATTGTCGGAGATCAACCCGGCAATGATGACTTCGCCCAAGCCCTTGGCGGCCACCGTCGAGCCGATCGTTGCCGTGCCGATATTGATGACGGTCGCAACCTTCAGACCTTCGAGGATCAGCGGCAGGGCAAGCGGCAATTCCACCTGAAAGAGCCGCTGCGTGCCATTCATGCCCATGCCGTCGGCGGCATCCAGCACGGAGGGAGAGACTTGCTTGAGGCCGGAGACGGTGTTTTCGAAAATCGGCAGGAGGCCGTAGAGAAAGAGCGCGATCAACGTTGGCCCGGCGCCGAAGCCGGTTGCAGGCACGGCAAGGGCGAGCACTGCCACCGGCGGGAAGGTTTGGCCGGCATTGGCGATCGCCCGGGACAGCGGCAGGAAGTCCTCGCCGCTTTTGCGGGTGACGAATATGCCGCCGAGGATCGCGAGAACGGCGCTGCCGACGATCGAGATCGCCACGAGAAACAGATGCGAGGCGGCAAGATGCGGAAGGCTGTTTTGGGTATAGACCGCCGGCGCATTGTTGCTCGTCAATGGTACGAGCAGGAAGGACAGCCACTCCGTCCGGAACAAGAGGATCAGCAGCAGTACCAGTGCGGCAGCACGGAAGAGGTTCGCAAGGACGAGCTTCATGCCTTCCGGCCCAGTTCGAGCAATCGCGTCATCGAGATCGAGCCGACAGGCGCCTTGTCCGCATTCTGGACGGCGGCTTCGCCAACGCCCTGCCAGATCATCTCTGCCAGGGCATCTCGCAGGCTGAGCGACTGCGGCAATGCGTAAGCGAGGCCTGACTTTGCCGGCTCCATGCTTTCCTTCAGCGGCAGCAGCGACATCAGCTTCAGCGCCCGGTCGGAGGTGCCGGTCAATTGTTGCACGAAGGGATCGGCTGGCTCGGTCAGGATCTTTTCCGGCGTCGAGCATTGCAGCAGCTTGCCGGCGCTCATCACGGCGATCTGGTTGCCGAGATGGAAGGCTTCGTCCATGTCGTGCGTGACGAGGACGACGGTCGTACCGAACTGCTTCTGGATCGCCAGCAGATCGTCTTGCGCCTTGCCGCGGATGACTGGATCGAGCGCGCCGAAGGGCTCGTCCATCAACAGCAGTTCCGGCTCCGCCGCCAGCGCCCGCGCAACGCCGACACGTTGCTGCTGGCCACCGGACAGCTGATGCGGATATTTCTCGGCAAAGGCCGCGGGATCGAGGTTGAACAGACCGAGCAGTTCCTCGACGCGGCTCTTGATTTTCGCCGTATCCCAGCCAAGAAGCTGCGGCACCGTCGCGATGTTTTGCGAAACGGTTCGATGCGGAAAGAGGCCGTGCCCCTGGATCGCGTAACCGATCTTGCGGCGTAATTCTGTCACCGGGACGTCCATGATGTTCCGCCCGCCGACGAAGATCGCGCCCGACGTGATCGGCACGAGACGGTTGACCATCCGCATCAGCGTTGATTTGCCCGAGCCGGAGGTGCCGACAATAGCCGTGATCGAACCTTTCTCGACTTCCATCGAGACGTTGTCGACGACGGCCGCCGTGCCGTAGCGCTTGGTGACGTTCCTGATTTCGATCATGCTCATGCGGCGGATCCCCGTATGCTGTCGATGACCGCATCGAGGATGACGGCCGAAGAAAAAGCGAAGAAGACGGTCGGCACGGCGCCGAGCAGAACGAGGTCCATGGCTGTTTGACCGAGCCCTTGGAAGATAAAGATGCCGAAGCCGCCACCGCCGATCAGAGCCGCGACCGTCACCAAGCCGATCGCCTGCACCAGGACGATACGGATGCCCGTCAAAATGACGGGAAAGGCAAGCGGCAAGTCGATGCCGGTCAGAATTTGGCGACGCGTCAATCCCATGCCAGCCGCTGCATCACGTACCGAGGGATCGACTCCCTGCAGACCGACGACGGTGTTGGCCACGATCGGCAACAAAGAATAAAGGACAAGCGCGATCAGCGCCGGCGCGGCGCCGATGCCGCGAATGCCGATCGAGGCGGCGGCGGGCAGGTGCGTCGCGAGATAGCCGAGCGGCAGCATCAGGATGCCGAAGAGCGCAAGGCTCGGGATCGTCTGGATGAGGCTGAGGCCCTGCAGGACGACGGCACGCAACTTTGGAACCCAGAAACACAGGATGCCGAGCGGCAGGCCAATGACGATGGCGATCGCCAGTGAGCCGAGTGCCAACAGCAAATGGGCGACCGCTTCCGTCCAGAACTGCGCGGATCGGGTCGCGAATTCCTTCATGATCGAGAGATCGTCGAGCAGTCCGGAAGCCAGGAAGATGCCGAGCAATCCGGTGTAGGCGACAAGGGCCGCAATACGCATCCACGGCGTAAGCTTGATCTTCACGAGCGCGTCCGAAACGACGAGCCCGATCACCGCAAACAGCACCCAGAACCCACCGCCCGGCGTCATGCGCGCGGCATTGCTGGCGGGTGGCGTGAATGCCGAAGCTGCAAATCCAATGGTCGCGAGCAACGCAGCAAAACAAAGGGTGGCGATCACCAGCCGCAGCAGCGCATTTTGAAGAAAAAGTACGGCAAAGGCCGTGGCCAGCAGGAGGATCGTCAGGATGAGGGCGGAGGGTTGATTGAGTAGCTGCGTCAGCAGCATGGGCTTTCCGGCGGCGATGCGGTTTGCCTTCACATAGATGAAAGGCAGGAGCGCAGTTGCGACAACGCCTGTTGTCACCAGCACCACGCCGAGCCGGTCCAGTTTGCGGACCGCTAAGGTTTCTTCCATCGATCCATCCTGTCCGGTCGAAAGGCTGCTCCGCCCGTGGGCAGGCGGAGCATCGGGCAACGAGATTACTTCAGGAAGCCCTTTTCCTTCAGGTAGCCTTCGGCAACCGACTTCGCCGGTTCGCCGTCGACCTGGATCTTGCCGTTCAGCTTGCGCAGTTCATCGGCGTTCAGGCTCTTGAAGATCGGTGCGAGCACTTCCTCGATCTTCGGGTTTGCCTTCAGCACTTCCTCGCGGATGATCGCGGTCGGCGCATAGACTTGCTGGACGTTCTTGTCGTCCTCGAGAACCGTCAGTTCCGCGGCCTGGATCGCACCATCTGTACCATAGACCATGGCGGTGTTGGCGCCGTTCGTCTGGTCGGCTGCCGCCTTGATGGTCGCGGCCGTGTCACCGCCCGAAAGGACGATTTCCTGGTCTGGCTTCAGCGTGAAGCCGTAGGTCGTCTGGAATGCCGGAAGCGCGCCAGCCGAGTTGACGAACTCGGCGGAAGCCACAAGCTTGGCAGCACCACCGCCTGCGACCCACTTGCCGAAGTCCGACATGGTCTTCAGGTTGTTCGGGCCGGCGACGTCGTTGCGGACCGCGAGCGCCCAGGTGTTGTTGGCGGGGGAAGGCGCCAGCCAGACAATCTTGTTGGCATCGTAATCGAGCTTTTTGGCCAGTTCGTAGCCCTGTTCGAGGTTCTTCCAGGCTGCATCGTCGGCCTTGTTGAAGAAGAAGCCGGCATTGCCGGTATATTCCGGATAGATGTCGATTTCGCCTGATGTGATTGCCTTGCGAAGAACCGGCGTCGTCCCAAGCGCAACACGGTCCTGCGTCTTGATGCCGTTTGCGTTGAGCGCGAGCACGATCACGTTGCCGAGCAGCGTGCCTTCAGTATCGATTTTCGATGAAACGACGACGTCTGCAGCATGGGCCGCCCCTGCCGCAAAGGCGGAAAGCGTGACGGCAAGAGCGAATTTCTTCAACATGGATTGTCCCCTTGATTTACACCGTTTGACCTCGTGGCAGGCCCTGGCGGGAGCCTTCCACGTATAAAATCACCGGCGAAAGCAGTCTGGCTGCGATAATGCCGGAAATACGTGCGTGATGGAAATAGCGTTCGCGTTCGAAAAATCGATGCAAGCCTCTCCAGTTTTGCGGTCGCGGCGCGATTATGGCGGTGAATGCAAATGCTTGCGCGAAAATGCATTTCCTTTTCCATCGCTGTCGCGATTTGTTTTTGTTCCCTTGCGTGTTTCCGCAGATGTCCGGTGCTCTTCAGCACTTCTACTGTCCAGCCCGGTTTTGTTCTTGGCGGGAACGATAGCCGCCGGATTTCCCGACAGGGATATCTTTTTTCGCGAACACATCATATCGTTCGATTTTTCATATTGTTACGGAGACAGCGATTGCAGCTCGGCACGTTGTTTGTCGCCAGTCACGTGCTCACATCGGGTTCGATCAGAGAGACGGCACGAAGCCTTTCGCTTGCAGCATCGACAGTCTCGACCGCCGTCCGCAATCTCGAAACGGTGCTTGCCCTGAAGCTGACAGAGCGCAGCTCCGGCGAGCTTGCGACGCTCCTCGCCAGCAACGACGTGCGCGAAAAGCTCGCCCCGATCGTGCGGGCAGCTGAAGAGCTCGCGAACTGGATGGGGACCAACGAACCGTCGCGCCTGCCGATCAAGATCACCACGATGGAGCGGTTCCTTGAGGTCGCTGACCAAGGCAGCATCAACCGGGCGGCGCGACGGCTGAAGCTCGGTCAGCCGCAGCTTTCGCTTCAGATCGCGACTTTGGAGAAGGCGCTCGGTCATCGCCTCTTCGAGCGGCAGGCTAATGGCTCCGCGCTGACGGAGCAGGGTAGCCGGATCTATGCCATCTTTCAGGCCATCACGCAGGAGTGGAATGATCTGAAAGCGTCCGCTGACGAACGCTATCAGCGCACGGCGCGGGCGCTGCGCATCGGTTCGATCATTCCGACAGGATCGGAAAGTTGGGTTGCACGATGCCTTGGCGCTCTCGTCGCCGAATGGAACGCCCGCCGCAGCAAGAATGCCCTGTCTCTGGTGTTGATGACGGCGGATGACTTGCGGGAAGCTTTGAAATCCGGCCGGATCGACGTTGCCATTCTCGACTCCGTTTTTGGTCTTGAGCGCTTCCAGCATCGCGAGTTGCTGAAGACCGAAATGGTCCTGATAGCACCGCTGCAAAGCCGAGAGCGGACGGTGGCCGAGCTTGTCGAAGGTCACGCGATCTGCACGCCGAGTTCGAGGACGGGGCTTGGACACGCCACGATGGCGCTAAGCCACGAGCGCACTGCCAATCGCAGGCACCGCAACCAGGATATCACTGCCGCCGACTCTCTGCCTGTGATCGTCGACCTTGTCGCCAACCACGGCTATATCTCGTTTCTTGGCCGCGTCAGCGCCATGCCCATTGCCGACAAGGTTCGCATCGTCGAACTTGAGGAGTCCATCCCGATGTCCTATCACGTCGCCTTCAACCATCGGAAAGCCTCGGCTGACGCAAGTGCCGTGATTGTCGCCGCCGTTGCCGAAATAATTGCCGAACCCGTCGCGCAAGAAAACGCTTTCGCTTAAATGGACGGCGCGGCGGACAAGGAGATTCGAGCGTGAGCGTTTTGTTGGAAGTGTGCGTGGACAGCCCGCAGGGGCTTGCGGCTGCAATTGCCGGCGGTGCGGGCCGTATCGAACTCTGCTCGGCGCTGGAGCTTGGCGGGCTGACGCCGGTCGCCGGGCTGATGAAAGCTGCCGCCGCTGCGCCCATTCCGGTCTATGCGATGATCCGCCCGCACGCCGGCCCTTTCGTGTTCGATGCGGCTGACGAAGAGGCGATGATGGCCGATATCGATGCCGTGCGCGCCTTCGGCCTTGCCGGCGTCGTCATCGGCGCCAATCGCCAGGACGGCAGGCTGGACATGCCTCTGATCAGCCGGCTAAGGGCGCGTGCCGAGGGACTTGGATCGACCCTCCACCGTGCCTTCGATCTCGTCCCTGATCCCGGTGCAGCACTGGAACAGGCGATCGAACTCGGCTGCGAGCGCATCCTGACGTCAGGCTGTGTGCCGAAGGCGATCGACGGCCTGGAAACGCTGAGCCGTCTCTCCCGCAAGGCGGCTCGCCGTATCTCGATCATGCCCGGCAGTGGCGTGCGTCCAGGCAACGTCGCTGAGATACTGCGGGCCACCGGCACAAGCGAGGTTCACGCCTCCTGCAGCTCACGGGTCGACAGCATCGACCCACGGGCGGTTACCTTCGGCTTCGAAGCAGCGACAACGAACCGGACGGATGCCGACGTCGTTCGCCAGATGCGGGTGGCGATCGACGCGCTTTAAGCGCCGACCTTGATGACCGCTTTGATCAGGCCGCTCTTTTCATGAGCCCAGCGTGCCAGGTCCCGTGGCGCATTCTCCAAAGTCGTACGGTGGGTGATCAACTGCTCGACCGGTACGAGGCCCTTGGCGATCGAATCCGCGACATGTTCGAAGTCCACGCGGGTCGCGTTGCGGCTGCCGATGACCATCATTTCGCGCTTGTGGAACTCCGGATCGGAGAAGCGAATATCGTCCTTCACGACGCTGACCAGCACCAGCGCGCCGCCATGGGCGACGAAGCCGAAGGCTTTCTCCATCGATGGGCCATAGCCGGTGGCATCGAAAACGACGTCAAAACCGTCGCCGCCAGTCATCGCCCTGACAGCATCGGCGGCACCTTCGCCTGCAACGATGCTAGAGGAAAAGCCGAACCGATCAACGGCCATCTGGAGCCGCTCCTGACTGGTGTCGAGCAATGTCACCTCATGCCCTGATATCCGCGAGAAGATTGCGGCCCCGAGCCCGATCGGGCCGGCACCGATGACGAGCGAGCGCGATCCGGTCGGCGCCATCGAACGGCGAACGGCATGGGCGCCGATTGCCAGAAACTCCGTTGTGGCTGCAGCTTCAAGGCTCACGCCCTTCATCGCATAGAGATTGCCGGCAGGCACCGTGATTTCGTCGCAGAAAGCACCGTCGGTATGAACGCCAAGCACCTTGATATTGGTGCAGCAATTCGGCTTGTCTTGGCGGCAGGCGACGCAGGTGCCACAGGAGAGATACGGGTTGACGACCACAGGCGTTCCGACCGCCATGGCAACGCCTTCGCCCGCTTCGACAACCGTCGCCGAGATCTCGTGCCCCATCACGCGGGGATATTCCAGGAACGGGTGCTTGCCCTCGAAAATGTGGTAGTCCGTGCCGCAGATTCCGACATGGCTCACCGCAAGCCGTACCCAGCCGGATTCAGGCGCGCCGGGTGAGGGACGTTCCACGAGTTCGAGGACGCCAGGTTCTTGGCAGAGCACTGCTTTCATAATGATCTCGCATTCCCTAGATGGAAGAAGCCGGCCTTTGGGCCGGCTCCCTATCTCGCTGCCGGCTTACGGCGTGCGGCGGCGGCGCAGCTGGTCGAAGTATACGATGACGATGATCAGCAGGCCGGTGATGATGCGCTGCCAGAACGAATTGACGTTCAGCAGGTTCGCACCGTTGTTGATGGTCGCCAGAATGAAAGCGCCGATGAGCGGTCCGTGCACGGAGCCGATGGCGCCGAACAGGCTGGTGCCGCCGATAACGGACGAAGCGATCGCCTGCAGTTCCCATCCGTCGGCCTGTGTGGCGTTGCCGATCGCGATACGGGAGGCAAGCAGAACACCAACGAAGGCGGCAAATGTCGCCGAGAGAATATAGGCGAGATAGATGATGCCGTTCACCCGGACACCCGACAGACGGGCCGCTTCGCGGTTGGAACCGACGGCGAAGAGATAGCGACCCCACCGGCTCAAGTGCAGGAAGACGTAAGACGGGACGGCGACAAGAATAACCATCCAGAACAGGCTCGGCACGCCAAGGAAGTCGGCGCGGGCAAAGTTCGTGAAGGGCTCGTTGACGATGTTGATCGTCGAACCATTGGTGATCAAAAGTCCGATGCCGCGCAGCGACGTAAGCGTTGCCAGCGTGATGATGAAGGGCGGCAGTCCCATCTTGACGATGCCGAAGCCGTGGAACACCCCGATGCCGACGCCGATCAGCAGCGTGATCAGGATGGACGCCCAGACCGGCACGCCCGCTTGCAGCAGCCAAGCCAGGATAACGGTGCAGAATCCGACGATCGCGCCGACCGAAAGGTCGATACCGGCGGTGATGATTACGAACGTCTGGCCAAGGGCCAGGATCGCGGTCATTGCGCCCTGCCGCAGCAGGTTGGAAATGTTCAGCGGCGTCCAGAAGCTCGCTGTGACGAAGCCGAGAACGATCCAGAGGAAGGCCAGGAGACCGATGAGGGTCAGGCCGAACAGGATATTGACTTTTCGGCGCGGCGGCGGCGCGGCGATATCGGTGGGGGTTACGGTCATTGGTTCTCTCTCCCTCTTTTTCTTTTAGACACCGATCGCTTCGCTGAGCACTTCTTCATGTGTTGCCGCGTGGAAGTCGTGGCTTGCAACAAGCTGGCCGCGGCGGAAGACGTGCAGCCTGTCGGCGAGCTCATAAACCTCAGGCAGATAGGAGGAGATCAGGATGATACCCGCGCCTTGCTTGAGAAGCTTTGCAAACAGCCGGTAGATTTCCGCCTTCGTACCGACGTCGACGCCCACCGTCGGCTCATCGAAGATGAAGAGGCGAGCGCCGTAGCTCAGCCATTTGCCGATGACGACTTTCTGCTGGTTCCCGCCCGACATGGCCGAAACCAGGACACGCCGGCTCGGCGTCTTGATCGCCAGGTCACGGATCTGTTGGTCGGCATTCTGCGATTCCTCGCTGTGGCTGATGACAGGGCCCTTGCTCAGCCGTTTGAAGACCGGAAGATTGATATTCAGTCCGATCGGCAGGTTGAGGCAAAGTCCCTGGTCGCGGCGGCTTTCCGGCGCCAGCGCGATCCCGAGTTCCATTGCAGTGCGCTCGTTGGTGATATCGACCTTCTTGCCCATCCAGTGGATCTCGCCGGCCGTGGTCTTTTCCCGCCCGAACAGGCCAAGAGCGAATTCGCTGCGCCCTGCGCCGATCAGGCCATAGAGGCCCACGATCTGGCCGGCCTTGACCGAGAGCGAGACGTTCTCGAAGCCCGGTCCGGAAAGCCCGCGCACGTCAAGGATCGTGTCTCCGATCGGGATCTCTTCCTTGTGATAGATCTGCTCGATCGAGCGGTTGATCATCAACGCGATCAGCTCGGCTTCATTCGTCTCGCCGATGGTGCGTGTACCGACATGCGTGCCGTCGCGCAGGACCGAAACACGGTCAGCGAGCTCGAACACTTCTTCCATGCGATGACTGATGTAGACGATCGTGACGCCTTCGCTTTGAAGGCGGCGGATCAGCTTGAAAAGCTGCGCCGATTCCTGGCGGGTCAGGTAGGCTGTTGGCTCGTCGAAGATCAGGAATTGCGTGCCGCGCATGGCCGCGCGCGCAGTCGCAACGAGTTGTTGTTGGCCGATCGTCAAATCGGCGAGAGGCACGCCGGCAGGCAGTCCGAAGCCGAGATCGTCGAGGACGGCCTGCGCCATCTTCTCCATCTCTTTCTTGCGCATCAGCCCGTATTGATTGACCTCGTCGCCGAGAAAGAGGTTGGCCGCTACCGTCAAGTGCGGGCAGAGAACGACTTCCTGGTGGACGGCGTTGATGCCGCGCGCGATCGCTTCGTTGGGCGTTGCCAGGGCGACGGGGTGGCCGCACCAGAGAATCTCGCCCGCCGTTCTGGCAATCACACCGGTCAGAAGCTTGATCAGGGTCGACTTGCCAGCCCCATTCTCGCCGACGATCGCGTGGATCTCGCCGGCCAGGAACGTCATCGTCGCCGGCTTCAGCGCCTGGACGTAGCCGTAATTCTTTTGAAGTCCTTTAAGTTCGAGGATCGGGGCGCCCGCAGGAATGCGGCTTGCCTCCGTCAGCGTGGCGCTGTCATCGTGGCGATGACTGACCTCTTCCAGGCTCATGGGCGTCTCCTCCTCGCGAATTGCCGTCTCTCCACCAGCAGTCCGCGCTCCTCATGCGGACGATAACACAGGTGAAGGAAAGGCCGCGCGGGATTTCTCTCGCGCGGCCACGTCGTGTGATTTACTTGATCTTGGGGTTCAGAAGAGCGTCGATCTTCGGGTCGCTCATGTTGGCCTTGGTGACCAGGTTTGCGCCGGTGTCGACGTTGGCCTCGACCTTCTCGCCCTTGGATACGGCGAGCGCCGTCTTCACGCCGTCATAGCCCATGCGGTAGGGATCCTGCACGACGAGACCTGCGAGCGAGCCGTCCTTGAGGAAGCCGACCGTCTTGTCGTCGCTATCGAAAGCGATGACCTTGATCTTGTCGCCGAGCTTGTTCTCCGCGATTGCCTGGCCGACGCCCTGTCCCAAGATGAGGTTCGAGGCGAAGGCGCCAACAAGGTTCGGGTTAGCCGTGATCAGATCGGTCATCATGTTGAGACCGGTCGTGGCCTGGCCGTCGCCGTACTTGTCAGCAATGACCTTAAGGCCGGGATGCTTCGTCTTGATCTGATCCAGGAAACCTTCACGGCGCTGCTCGAGCGAGCCGACGCCCGGCAGGTTGGTGAGGATGACGACTTCGCCCTCCTCCTTGCCAGTCATTTCCTTAATGGCGGCAGCAAGGCCGTCAGCCGCGATGCGGCCGCCCTGGACGTTGTCAGTCGTCAGGAACGACTTGAAAGCCTTGGAATCGGCGGCCGAGTCGATGCCGATGATCGGAACGGACTTTGCAGCTTCGTCGATCGGCTTGCCAAGCGCCTTGAACTCGGTCGGCGAGATCACGATTGCAGCCGGCTTACCGGCAACGGCGTTTTCAAGAATGCTGATCTGGCCGTTGATGTCGGATTCGGCCTGTGCGCCGAGTTCCGGAACGTTGACACCTAGATCCTTACCGGCAGCGCGGGCGCCGGCCAGAACGATCTGCCAGTAGAAAGAGGTCGTGTCCTTGACGATGATCGGAATCGTCACGTCAGCTGCAAACGACGTTACCGGCATTGCGGTGGCGATAGCGGCAGCACCCGCGAGAGCCGTGAAGGCTCGGCGCGACAGAATGGATTTCATGCGCATGTAGTTCTCCTCCTAGGTGCGTTCTCCTCCAAGAAACCGTACCGCTGAACGCAGGCGGGCGATTTTTATCGATAAAAAACAGTTACCACGAGAAGCTAGCCGAGCGAAAGTCAAATTGCAAGTACTGCAAGCGGCTCGCTCATTGTTTCTTTATCCATCGCAAGTAATTGTTTTTCCAATCGTTCATCCGCAGTCTAAAGTGCTGTCAGCCGCGATAGACTTCGTCCGGGCGAACAACACCTTTCTTCAAAATCAGGTTACCGTAGAGCCGGAATTCTGTCGTCGCGACAATATAGGCGGCCGTGCGGGCACGCTCATAAAAGGCGAAGCGTTCGAGGGATGCGATCTTGAAGTCGCCGGCGCGCCTCGAAACGATTTCCTGAAATTCGGCGCAAACGTCGGGCACTGCGGTCGGGTCGCCGACAACTTCCATGCGCCACGCCGTCTCCGGCACGAACGTATCGAGCGGAAAATGCGTCAGGATCGCCTCGGCCATGTCAGTGGCGCTGACGCCATCGGCACGAATGACCTCCGGACCCATCGTGCTCGAGGGAAAGTTGGCGTCGGCGATGACGATATCGTCGCCGTGCCCCATGCGGGCGATCGCACGCAGCAGATCGGGATTGAGGATGGGGTGAATACCTCTAAGCATGGTCCGTCCTTAAACACGCACGGCGTCTTCGCCGAGCGGCGGTGCGACGAGCGTCAGAGAGTCGAATTCCGGGAAGATCGAGTCCGGCAAGGCTGGCTCGAAAAGCTCCATGTTGCGTGTCAGGCTCGATGCCTTGGCCGTGCCGATCAGGACCGAGGAGACGAGCGGATCGCGGAGCGGGAACTGGAGCGCCGGGGCAGCCAGAGATACACCATGCTTGGCAGCGATCCTCTCCATGCCCCCGACCTTGGCGAGGACATCGTCTGTCGCCGGCATGTAGTCGAAATGCGAGCCGGGCACGGGGCCCGTTGCAAGGATGCCGGAATTGAAGACGCCGCCAACAACGAGCGAGGTGCCCTTTTTCCGGCAAAGCGGCAGCAGTTCGGCAACCGCCGACCGGTCGAGCAGCGTATAGCGCCCGGCCATCAGGATGCAGTCGATGTCGGCATTGCGCATCACGTCGAGGCAGACCGGAATCTCGTTGACACCGAGTCCGAAAGCCTTGATCGCTCCGGAGGACTTCAGTTCATCGAGCGCCTTGATGCCGGTGTCCAGGAATTGCTTCTGCAGGACAGCGTTCTTCGCCGCGCCGTGGGTGTATCCGCCAAGGTCGTGAACGTAGAGTATGTCGATCCGGTTCAGTCCGAGACGGGCATAGCTGAATTCCACCGAGCGCATGATGCCATCGTAGGAATAGTCGTAGTCGGCATCGAAGGAGAGTGGGTCGACATAGCTATAGTCTGGAACGGTTCCCGTCGGGACCGGGCGCAGCAGCCGACCAACCTTGGTCGAGAGCACCCACTCCTTTTCAGGCTTGTCGCGCAGGAAGTCGCCGAAACGACGCTCGGCAAGACCGAGGCCATACCACGGCGCGACATCGAAATAGCGAATGCCGCTGTCCCATGCAGCCTCAAGCGTCTCCATAGCCTGTTCGCGCGGGCAGGCGCGATACAGGCCACCGAGCGCGGCGCCACCGAAGCTCACTTCGGTCACTTCCAGCGCCGTGCTGCCGATCCTCCTCGTCTTCATTATTCCTCCCCTGAAGACTTGATATGCGTCTGATTTAGAGTGTCGCACCCAAATGCCACGGCACAAACTCATTGTCGCCGTAGCCGAACTCCTCACTCTTCGTCTTCTTGCCGGATGCCGTGTCGATGATCAGGTCGAAGATCTCGCGGCCCTTGGCGCTGATCGTCGCATCGCCTGTCGCGATCGTGCCGCAGTCGATATCCATGTCCTCTTCCATCGAGGCATAGAGAGCCGAATTGCTGGAAAGCTTGATCGAGGGCGCCGGGCGGCAGCCGAAGCAGCTGCCGCGGCCGGTGGTGAAGGCGATCATATTGGCGCCGCCGGCTACCTGACCGGTTGCGGAGACGGGGTCGTAACCGGGGGTGTCCATGAAGACGAGGCCCGGCGCGCTGACGCGCTCGGCATAACCATAGACGGCTGTCAGAGGCGAGCGTCCGCCCTTGGCGACGGCTCCGAGTGATTTTTCAAGGATCGTCGTCAGGCCCCCGCGCTTGTTGCCGGGCGACGGATTATTGTCTAGCGATGCCCCGTGCATCGCCACGTACTTCTCCCACCAGGCGATCTTGTCGTCGAGCTTGCGGGCAACCTCGTCGCTGACGGCGCGGCTGCGCAGAAGGTGCTCGGCACCGTAGATCTCGGAGGTTTCGGAGAGGATCGCCGTGCCGCCGGCAGCTGCCAGCAGGTCGGCTGCAACGCCGAGCGCGGGGTTGGCGGTGATGCCGGAAAAGCCGTCCGAGCCGCCGCACTGCAGGCCGATGATGATATCGCTGATCGGCAGCGCCACGCGCTTTTCTTTGCCGACATCCTGCGCAATTTCACGCAGCATGCCCATGGCGCGCTCGACGGCGCGTCGCGAGCCGCCGGCATCTTGAATGTTGAAGTGACGCTTGGAATTGCCTGCGCCGCTTTGGCCGTAGAGTGTCAGCTGGTTGACTTCGCAACCGAGGCCGATCATCAGCACGCCGCCGAAGTTCACATGCCTGGTATAGCCGGCAAGGGTCCGGTGCAACACGGCCATGCCGTCGCCTGTGGAACTCATGCCGCAGCCCTGGTCATGGACGAT
Source organism: Rhizobium altiplani (assembly GCF_001542405.1). Taxonomy (GTDB): domain Bacteria; phylum Pseudomonadota; class Alphaproteobacteria; order Rhizobiales; family Rhizobiaceae; genus Rhizobium; species Rhizobium altiplani. The sequence continues at coordinate 129,801 of NZ_LNCD01000120.1, read as the reverse complement.
CGGCACGAAACCGTCGATACCGTCGAAATGCGGCAGGATCGTCTTGTTGGCCTCGTCGGCGATCGCCCGACAAACCGTGGTGGAACAGTTCACGCTGGCAATGATGCCGATGTAGTTGCGCGTCGCCGAGCGGCCGTCGGCACGACGATAGCCCATGAACGTGCGCGCACGATCCGCTGCAGTTGCTTTCTCAGGCGCCGAGTTGGCGGTCGCGGCAAGACGGTCGTTCTCGAAGTGCAGATTGTGACTGTGAATATGGTCGCCGGCCTTCACGTCCGCCGTCGTCCGACCGATCGCCTGCCCGTATTTGATGATGGGCTGGCCAAGCGGAATATCGGCGAGTGCGATCTTGTGACCGGGGTCGATCTTCTCGCGGGTCTGGATGCCGGCGACCGTCGCGCCGGATGGGATCGCCGCCGTCGCAACCGCAACGTTGTCGCCGGCAGACAGGATGATCCAGGGGTCCTTGGTCAACATTCTTCTCCCTAGGGGAAACACTCGCTTCGTCGGCGAATGCTCATTGATTTTGTTTTTTATCTACAATAAACATTTTCAAGTCAACGGGATTATTCATCCTGTGGACGAGGGAGGCAAACAGCCGCATGCAATCCAAAATAAGATAAGGATTGCTGACAGATAAGCTTCTGCCACGCTTCGCGCCGCAACTTCGTGGCCGTCCGATCCGTGTTGCCGGGCAAAAGGGCGGGGTGTGCATGGCAAGGCAGAATACAGTCTTCAAGGAAGCGTACAACCGCTATGCCGCCGCTTTGCGGACGGATGCGGCATTGCCCTCGGAGCCCGAAATAGCGGCGCAGCTCGGTATCAGTCGCAGCACTGCGCGCGCGATCCTGACACGGCTCAGCGATGCCGGCATCATTCGTTGGAACAAGCGTCAGAAGATCGTCCTCAGGCAGCCGACCGAAGCCGATTTCTTTCCATCAGAAGAGACCAACTCACTTCACGACATCATCGAGCGAAGCTTCATGCAGCGCATCTTGTCGGATGATGCCGCACCGGGCATGCAGATCAACGAATTGGAGCTCGCGCGCGAGATCGGCACCGGCACCACGAGTGTCCGCGAATTCTTGATCCGCTTCTCGCGGTTTGGCTTGATCGAGAAACGGCCGAACAGCCACTGGATTCTCAAGGGCTTCACACGCGATTTTGCGCTTGAACTCGCAGACGTGCGCGAGATGTTCGAGCTGCATTCGGCGGCGGAATTCGGCAAACTTCCGCCAGAGAGCGACGCATGGCGCGCGCTGTCCGACATCAAGGCGGATCATCAGGCGATGCTGCGTGATCTCGACACGCGCTACAAGGATTTCTCCACTCTCGACGAGCGCTTCCATCTGCTCATCCACGCGGCTTCGCGGAACCGCTTCATTGCCGATTTCTACGATGCTATCGCGATCATCTTTCACTATCACTACCAGTGGAACAAGGCTTTCGCTCGCGAGCGCAACGAACGTGCCATTCATGAGCATCTGGATTATATCGCCGCGCTGGAGTCTCGTGATCAGGCAGCGATCGATTCCGCCTGCCGTCTGCACTTGCGCTCGGCGCGCCAGACCCTGCTGCAATCAATTCCACTGACGCCCTCCGACGAGGTTCTGGCGGAAGGCCAATCTTGAGGAAAATTAGGCGCGGCTGAGGTTTCCCCTACCGGCGAATGGGCGCGCATGTACCGACGGCAGTCATTTGCGTCGTCAGCGACAAAATCGTCCTCTTCGCCTCGATAGAGGCAATTCCTTCGCGTGTTATTTTGGGGCTTAGTAAAGGCCCGCCGCCATCCAACGTTATCGGCAGCGGCGTACTGTCTTGGTGACCTCATCGCCATCGTCGGTCATCGTTCTGACGGTCTTGGTGTAGCAGCCATCGCGATAATAGCGGTCACGATCGCGAACCGCGCCAACTCGGATGCCGTGCTCGTTGATGGTAATTCCGGGACGCACACGATCGTACTCGTCGTCGTAGCTCCGTTCGCGCATTATGGACACGCTGTCAGCCATTGCGGGAGCGACGAACGAACAGAGCGCCATAGCTGCAACAGTGCAATTCATAAGGGTCTTTCGCATCTCAATTCTCCTTCACTGATGAAAGGCAAACGAAGGAGAACAGACCTGGTTCCTTAAGAAATGACGCGCCGGTTGGCCTGACGATCCTCTTTCGAGCATCAAATGTGGTCCAGGTTGAAGGTTTAGTGCGACGCTTCGCTTGCGGCTGACGTCACCGATGCCCGGCCTTGCTCGCGTCCCACAGGAATGAGCCAGGCCGACAGGAACGTGAGAACGGCAACCACCGCCACGCCCCAGAACGTCCAGTGAAGCGATGCATCGAAGACGGTGCGGATTGCGGGATCGGCGGCCAATTCGGAAAGCCCGGTTGGCTGGTTCAGGACATCATGCAGCGAGCTTGCTGCGTCCCCGGCGGCATAGTGGCTGATGCCGGCGTTGAGAATGGCACCGAGCACGGTTGCTCCGAGGGTATTGCCGAGGCTGCGGGCGAAGATGATCGACGCCGTGGCGCTGCCGCGCATCGACCATTCGACGCTGTCCTGCACCAGCGCGATGCTGGTGAGGCTGATCAGCCCCATGCCGAAGCCCATGAAGAACGAGCCTGCTCCCGCGAGCGCGGGGTGGCTGTCCGGTGTCAGGAAGAGCAGGAAGGAAGCACCGAAGGGAAACATCAGGCTTCCAACCCGTAGCGTGCGTCGGATGCCGAACGCCCTGAACAAGCGGCTGGAGAGCATCACAGCCAGTGGCCACCCGACGACCAGCATCGTCAACGTGAAGCCCGCGACAATCGACGACCGACCGAGGACGCCTTGGACGTACATGGGCAACACCGTCGAAAGCCCGATCAGCGCCATGCCGGCAAGCAGTGTTGCGGCGTTGCTGGTCGCGACCAGCCGGCGGCTCCAGAGTGCAATGGAAATGATCGGCTCGGCCGCCCGCTTCTCCTGCAGCACGAAAAGGACGGCGGCGACGGCGAAGACCAGGGCGAGCAACGCCAATACCCACGCCTTGGCATCCGCGGCTTCAGTCAGGATGACGAGCAGCGCAATGACGGCGATCGAAAACAGGATGGCGCCGAGATAGTCGATCTTCGCCTGCTTGTGCGCGACCGATTCCTTGAGGAAGAGGGAGAAAGCGGCGATCGACACGATCCCGATCGGCAGGTTGATCCAGAAAATCCAGGCCCAGGAGATGGTATCGACGATCACACCCCCGGCGAGCGGCCCGACAACCGCCGATGTGGCCCACACTGTCGCCATGATACCCTGCACGCGGCCTCGCTCCTCGAGCGTGAAGAGGTCGCCGATGATTGTCATTGTTACCGGCTGGATAGCCCCGGCGCCAAGCCCTTGCAGCAGGCGGAAAACGATCAGCGAAGCCATCGACCATGCCAGCCCGCAGAGCAGGGAACCGAAGAGAAAGATCAGGATGCCCGAAATCAGCACCGGTTTGCGCCCGAAGATGTCCGAAAGCTTGCCGTAAATGACGGTTGTCGTCGACTGGGCCAGAAGAAAAGCCGAGAAGACCCAGCTGTAATAGGTAAAGCCACCCAACTGCCCAACGATCTTCGGCATGGCGGTCGCGACGATCGTGGCCTCGATCGCGACCATGAAAGTCGCGAGCATGATAATGGCGACGACGAGCGCGCGGTTCGAGCGCAGAGCTGTATGGGACATGAGATCTTCTCCGGGTGCTCCGCGAAGTGCCAAAAAATGACCGGCAAGGCGGCTAGGCGGGCTGGCGCGGAGTGTAGCACCGGTTCTAGGCCGCCGACCGGAAGGCGTCAATTATTATCCGTTTGGTTACGAGTGCGGCTTCCGCGCGGGAGTCACATCTGGATGGCGCACGCTTAGGGCGAGTTGGGGAGTCAAGAAAGCAAGACGACACATGCGGTATGCGCGGCGCCTCTGCCACCTCGATTGGCTTGAAGTTCAATTACCGGATGTTAATAGTCTCTCTATCGGTTGCAATAATATATACCCCTATTGTTGTAATAAACTCGCGTCATTTTACATTTTACAACAAGAAAGCGCATGCTATTCTTAGAATCTCTAGTTTAGGGACACGTGGCGAGACTATTCTCGGCACGGCGTGCATTTTCAGCGCTGTTTGGTGCTTGAAAGGCCAAATGAGCGCTTTTGGCTTGTGATCGGCATCGGCCGAGCAAGTTGAGGACAAAAGACTCAATCTTGAGGAGGCATCCGATGTTTCATAAAGAGCCTTGGCTTTTCATCGGCTTCTCTTGAGGCCGCTGAGGGCGTGAAGCCGACAGGCAAGTGGCTGGGAACCACCTTCGACCGCATGGTCGGACCGGGATCAAGGTAGCCTGAAAACACTCATGAGGCGAATACGCGGCAATGGTGCCGCCGTAGGCGATATCGAGCGGCAGCGTTCTGAAACGACGCGGCCGGGCGTAAAATCTTGGAAATTCGCCAAGCGTTGGAGTGGGTCCGATGATCAATAGCTTTGGTGAAGACACTTACTTGCCTTTGGTACAACTAATCTACGAAACCGTGGTAAGCCCTCCCGAATGGGAGAAGGTCATAGCGGAGCTGATCAATGCCACCAAGGCTGCCGCCGGGGCAGTCGTGGGCTTCAAGGGGGCAGAGGATCGGCGCGCGAGCGTGTTTGCAAAGGGCGTCCCGAAAGCTGCGCTCTGCAATCCGCAGATGATCGCTGCACTGCACGCGGCGACGCTCACCTTGGGACAGGGGGCGTTCCTGACGATCGACCTGAAGGCCAAGCTCAATCCGCAGTGGGACAAGCCCGTGCACGAGTGCTTTGGTGTCGAGGGCAGCCTTCTGATACTCGTTCTCGTCAAGGAGGGCGGACGCAGGATTGCATTGATGCTTCATTTCGATCGCCCGGGTCGAAGTGAAACGGATAGAGCGGCCGAAGCGCTGATGAAATTGCTGCCGCACTTTCAGACGGCCTTTGCAATTCAGAAGACCACGCTCTTGGAGCGTGAGAAATCCGCACATATGGAGAGCGCCTTCTTCAGTTCGTCCGCACCCTCTGCGATCATTACGGAAGACTATCAGGTCCGCCTGGCGAATGGGAGCTTCGAGAAATTTGTCGAAGCGTCGCATCTGCTAGTCGAATATAGCGACTCCGTGATCGATTTCGTCGACACGGCACTTCAGGACGAGGTTGCCCGGCTGATCGGTATGGCGTCGTCGCATGGACGTGTTCGACACGTTGCCTGGGTTGAAGACAAGGTGAAGAACGTAAAATGGCTCATCAGCGTCGATGCGCTGTCGGGACGTGTCGGCCTCGGCTCGCAGTTCAAGAACGTCTTTGCGACCAACGAGCGCGTTTACATGCTGACGATACGCGAGCTCGGCGGAAACAGCCTGCTGGCGCCTGACACCATCAAGTCAATCTTCGGCCTGACACCGACGGAGGCCGATCTTGCCTATTGCCTCTTGCGGGGAGAAACGGCATCCGAAATCGCGCGGCAACGCGGGGTCTCGAAAAATACAGTCCATAATCAGCTTGCCTCCGCGATGGCACGCGTGGGCGTGAACCGGCAGACGCAGTTTCTGCACTGCCTTTCCATGCTCTCCGCGATGTGCTGATCGTGCTGCTCAGAACCGCCAGGTAACGCTGACGGAGACGTTGTAATCGATGGCATGACTCATGCCTATCGTGGGCGATACGCCGCCCGCATCTGCGACATAGTTGATCGTCGGTACCTTGTTAATGTAATTCACGCCGGCGTCCAGGCCGACCTGCAGATTCTCCGTGGGCGCGTAGCGCAGCCCGGCGCCAACGCCGGCAAGCAAGCTGGCGTCGTCGCGCGTCTGGGAGACAAAGTCGAAGGCGCCCGTCGATACGCTCGGCAGAACTGCGGAATAATGGCTTCGATAGTGGGAATGCAGGTAGGCCCCGCCAAATCTCGCATCGAACGAGACACTGAGATCCGGTTGCAATGCCTTGGCTACCGAGAGCTCAGCCAACGCCCCGACATAACGTGCATTAAGTTCATCGTCCTGCGCGACGCTGACCTGCGGAACCACGACACCCGGATAGTTCGCGGTAATTTGGAGTGTCCGACGAAAATCCACGTCGCGATCGATGGACCTATACATCGGGCCAAGCTTGGGCGTGATCGTCCAATCGCCTTGAAGGTCGATCGGAGCGCCAAGCAGCAGTGTCTGATCGATGACTGTGACGTCCTCACTGCGCTCGTCGACGATTGAGCTGTTGCTGAGGTCGCCGGTAGCTCGGAGAGTCATACCAGTGTTGTCGGCATAGGCAGCATAGGCCGCGGCACTTTGTGTGTCACCGTTGGTGAGGAGCGCGGCAAAGGTGCCGCCCGTTATCGAGCTTTTCGAAGCAAACTGAGTCACACGTCCGCCCGCGGGTGAGGAGCTTGAAATAAGTGTGTTGGCTGTCGCGCCTGCACTGTCGTTGACGGTAACATTAACCGTCGCAGCGGCTGGTAGCGTGCCCGTTGGTGACGCAAATAGCGTGCTGACGTTGCCGTTCGCGGAATTGCCATAGATCAAGTTCAGTGAATTTTGCCCGGCAAGGCTCGTTCGGTCCGTGGAGTTGGAAGAAAGGTCTGAGATGCTGCCGTTCCACTCCAGGACCAGCGGCTGCGATCCTATCTGGCCGAGCGGCACATCCAGGCTGATGCCAAAATTCGGGCCGTCGTCAACGACCCTGCTGTCCCCGCTTCCGAAGAAATCGGGCCGACGCGAACCCCAACTTGGCAAGCTCAGCCAGTTGATGCCGACCCCGAGCTGCAAGGTTAGTGCGGCGTCCTCGTTCTGCGCAGCCGGCGCGGGCTTGGTGTCATCCGCAGCCGCAATGGATGTGGTGGTCGCAAGGTTTGCCAAGGCCACAGCGAGGACAGCAGCCAGTTTGTGCGACCGAACAGCCAGGCAGATTCGCATTCCCTCGTCACCCCAAGACAGCCGCCGACACACGTCGACGCGACGCACCGAGGTCTATTACTATTATAATTTAGTATACAATCAATTAGCGGCCGTTTCGCTTGCCGGGAAGATCGTATGAACGGTGCATAAATGTCACGGCACCGACACCACGCAGAGCTTTTCGCCGTTTGGACCATAGACAGTCAGCCGGGCGCTCCATCCGTTCGGCGACACGGAGATAGTTGACCGTGAAAGCGCAAGCCGTCCCGGGTCATCCTTCTGGAAATCGCCGCCTTGAACATTGCTTGAGGTGTTGCCGTTGGAATTCGAAAAAATCTCGAATTGATAGCTTCCTTCGCCGCGACCGTTGCTTTCGATCGTCGGGACCAGAGTCATGACACCTCCACTCTCCTTATGATGCTCTATAATGCAGTGTACGGGCGGGAGGGCCGCAATCATTGTAGGACTCCGAGCAAAAGAGGTCAGCGGCAAGGCCGCTGACCTTCAGGGATACTCTGTTAATGCTGGACGGTCGTGGAGCTGTTGCCGACGCCGGACTGAACGGTGAGCGAGTTGTTGCCGAAACCGCTCTGGATGGTGGCGGAGACGTTTCCTAGGCCCGCTTGCACGGTAGTCGAGTGGTTGGCGATGCCGTATTGGGCTGTACCGGATACGTTGTATGCACCGAACTGAACGGTTGCCGAGTGGTTCGCAATACCGGATTGGCCGGTAAAGCTGAAGTTCCGGAAGCCCAATTGGCCAGTACCGGCGACGTTGCCCCAGCCGCTTTGAGCTGTGATGGACTGATTATCCGCAGCGAATACGCCGGAGATCGACGAAAGAGCAAACACGGTTGCAATTACTAGGCCCTTGATTTTCATTGTATCTCTCCTCTTCCTCCCGCCGGAATTGACGGTTGAGAGACACTACCGCATCGCCATTCGCGCGAGGGTTTCAAAGCTTGCCTAACGGAATGGGGAATTTCCCTGCTTCAGCCAAGGAACATGGTGTCGCTTAGTGATGTGGGAGGTGGCAAGTGTATTCGCAGCTATGTCAATAGTGATACTTGCCAGAAAAATAGGTTGGAGAACTATAGTTCCGAAGAGGTTCGGCTCGTGCGACAAATCGCGCGACGACATACGCTTTACAATGGTTCGATACAAGCGATTTGTAAAGAACGGCACGGATGCGAGATCCTCCATCTCTTCCATCCGACAGTTGCTGCCTGCTCCGCCAGGCGGTTGATGAAGGCGATGATCTCGGGGTTGTGTGTGGCTTTTGCATTTTTCCAATCCTTTCAAGCCAGGGTCATGCCGCCGTCGACGTGAAGCTCGATCCCATTGACGAAGCTTCCTGCATCGGAGGCGAGAAACAGTGCGGCGCGCGCCAGCTCCTCCGTCCGCCCCAGCCGGCCTGCGGGGATAAGCGAGGCCATGTAGTCTTCGAATGCCGGGCGTTCTGCTTCCGATACGCCGAGCTTGCCGAGGATTTCGGTCTCGACCGGCCCCGGGCTCAGGATGTTGACGCGGATCCGCCGCGACTTGAATTCGATCGCCCAGTTCCTGGCAAAGGCGGCGACGGCGGCCTTCGACCCGGCATAGACCGTATGATTTGGGAGGATCTTCGTGGCCGCGAGCGAGCTCGTCACGATGATGCTGCCGCCGCCGCGGATCAGCGGCGAGATTGTCTGCACGCCGAAGAATACGCCGCGCGTATTGATGGCGAAGTGCCGATCATAGTCTTCGGGCGTGACATCGGCGGACGCGGTAAGGTTGATAACACCGGCATTGGCCACGTAGATGTCGATTCCGCCGAAGCTCCTCTTCACGATATCCGCCAACTTGCTGTGATCTTCGAGGTCGGCAACATCGCCCACGAAACCAATGGCTGAATAGCCGATGTTCTTCACGGCCCGATCGACGACATCCTGCCGCCGGCCGGTGATGATGATCTGCGCTCCCTCTTCCGCGAAGAGCTGTGCGGTCGCTTTGCCGATGCCGCTATTGCCACCGGTGATGATGGCGACCTTGTCTTTAAGGCGTTGCATTGCTTATCTCCTTTTCAACAAGAGATGAGATAAGCGTTGCCTCCCGGCGTCATTAGATCATGAGCGGGCACATGATCTGTGCCGCGGAGGTGCAAGTGGCAAACCTGCTGAACGAGACGTCGGGATTGATGGCTTTCGTAAGGACCGTGGAGGCCGGTTCGTTCAGCGCGGCCGCGCGTGACCTGGACACGACTCCGTCCGCCGTGTCGAAGAGCGTGGCGCGGCTGGAAAAGAAGATCGGCGCGCGCCTATTCCTGCGCTCCACCCGTGCCCTCACGCTGACCCAGGACGGTCAGATTTTCTTCGACCGCGTTGCGCCGCTATTGCGGGATCTGGATTCGAGTGACGAGGCGATCAGGTCCGATGCCTCGCCGTCGGGCCGCTTGCGCATCAGCATGCCCAGCGAACTGGCGCCTCTTCTGCTCCCGCGTCTCTTTTCGAGCTTTGCCGCCGACCATCCGAACCTTCATCTCGATATCGGTCTCACGGATCGGTTCGTCGATCTGATCAGGGAGGACTATGACGTCGTGCTGCGTGCAGGTAGATCCCTGGAGGGTGATCTGATCGTGCGCCGCCTGGCCGACCTGCCGATGGCGATCGTCGCATCTCCGGCTTTTCTTGAAGCCTGGGCCAATCCCACCAGCGACGAAGCCCTGGCAGCGTTGCCCTTTGCCCGATATGCGCCGGGCGGCGTGATACAGCCTTTGCCCCTGGCGGATGGGAAGAGCTTCATTCCGTCAGGGCGCGTGGATTGCGACTCGGGAGCAGCGCTCATTCAAGCTGCGCTCGGCGGGTTGGGGGCCGCCTATGTTCTGCGATGCCTGGTCGCCAAAGAACTAGAATCCGGTGCGCTTGTCGCCGTCGAGTCGGGGATAGGCTTTCCCAAGCTTCCATTCAACGCGCTGCACGCGTTTGGCCGCACGGTGCCGCTGCGAGTAAAGTTATTCTGTGACTTCATGGCCCGCGAGGCAAAAGCCATCGAAGCGATCTAACCAACGGCGCATCATCGCCAATGCCGGCATCTGTTCAGCCAACTCAAAATTTCGAGCCACCCGCCTCCCGCATCGCAGTCGGCAACGTTTCCCATGCCCTGATCAACTCTCCGATCGAGCCGGCGCCCATCTTGCGCATGACGTTGGCGCGATGCAGCTTCACCGTCACTTCGCTGATGCTGAGGTCGAAGGCGATCTGCTTGTTCAGTCGCCCGCGTGCGACTTCGCGTAGGATTTCGCGCTCCCGGTGCGTCAGTGTCTCCAAGCGCTCGAGATTGCGCTTGACGACAACAGCCTCCGCGCGCCGCGCCACATCGAGCTCAATCCCGGCGATCACCGCATCGAGCAGCGTCTGATCCCGCACCGGTTTGGTGAGAAAGTCCACCGCGCCGGCCTTCATGGCCTGCACCGTCATCGGGATGTCGCCGTGTCCGGTGAGGAAAATGATTGGCTTGAAATTGCCGTTTTGCGCCAGATGGTGCTGCAGATGAAGCCCGCTTGCTCCCGGCATGCGCACATCGAGGATCAGGCAACCTGGGCTGTCCAATATGTCGGCGTCGAGCACTTCTTGGGTTGAGGCGAAATCGACTGACCGGAAACCCGCCGAAAGAATCAACTCAGACAAAGCCTCGCGGACAGCCGCGTCGTCATCGACGATGATGACGATTGGCTGCTCGGCATCATTCTTGTGCTGTGGTAACAGCGGCGCCGATCTCCGCGGCAGTTGTTCAACTCTCATGTCACCCTCCATTTTTCGATTTTTGCAAAGCGTCTGCGATGGCTACGAGCAGGGCAGGGGCGTCGAAAGGCTTGCGGAAAAAACCGCTGATGCCTTGGGCGCGGCCGTGGTCCGCGATTTCATGGCGGCCGGTGATCAGGAAAACCGGCAGTTCCGGACGCGCCTTCTTCACGATGTCGCGAAGTTCGAAACCGTCCGTGCCGGGCATGCCAATGTCCGTTATGAGAAGGTCGAGGTCCGAGAGTCCGCGAACCAGCAAGTGCCCGGCCGAACGGAAGCAGCAAGCCGTATAGCCGGCGGATTCCAGCAGTTCCTCCAGCGATTCGAGCAGCCTCGGATCGTCATCGATGACCGCGATGGTCGGTCTTGTTCGCTCCATGACTAATTTCCTCCCGCGCGGCGCGAGTGGGTGATCGGTATCTCCAACCTCTCCGCAATACGCACGAGATCGGCGAGCGATGCTGTTCCCATTTTCTGCATTACATTCCTTCGATGAATTTGCAGCGTGACTTCGCTGATCCCCAGTTCCGATGCTGCCTGCTTGTTGAGGAGACCACTGACCACGAGCGGCAGCACCTCGCGCTCCCGTGGGGTCAGCTCCAGATATCGCTGCCTGAGCAGGCTCAGTTCGGCCCGCTCCGATCGCTTTTCCCGATCCTGGGAAATCGCCGTGTGGACCGCTGCCATGAGGTCCGCATCGCTGAAGGGCTTGGTGAGGAAGTCCACCGCGCCATGCTTGATCGCCCGCACCGACGACGGAATATCGCCGTGTCCGGTGATGAAAACGATCGGCGGATGATCGCCTTCGGCGATCTGCCGTTGCAGTTCGAGGCCGTTGATATCAGGCAGTTCGACGTCGAGGATAAGGCAGGCAGGGACATCCGGTTTCTCGCCGCCGACATATTCGCCCGCCGACCCGAAGGCGATGGTGTGTATGCCGTGGGTCTCGAGGAGTTCGCCGAGCGCCTCCCGAATGCTTTCATCATCGTCCACGATGAAAACAACATGGTCGTCCGTCGTCATGAGGTCTCTTTCGCTGCAATTGGTAAGGTGAAAATGAACCGCGCGCCGCACGGTTCATTCTTCTCGGTCCACAAACGCCCGCCATGCGCCTCGACGATCGATCGACTGATGGCCAGTCCCATACCCATCCCGTGCTGCTTCGTCGTGAAGAAGGGCTCGAACACACGATCGGGAGATTCGACGCCGCGTCCACGATCGCTGATTTCCGTCTCAACCTCGCTGCCCGCGCGATGCGCATGCACCTCAAGGACTTTTTCGCCTTCAACGAGATCCATGGCATCCATGCCGTTGCGGAAGAGATTGATGAGGACCTGTTGAATTTGGATGGAATCCAGTGTGACGGCAGGAAGGTCGGCATCGACATGAAAGTCCATGCGAATGCGGCGTCGGGCGGCCTCCTCGGCCATCAGGCCACGCGCTTCGGCTATGACGCTCGAGAGCGTCGCGCGGCTCCTTGTCTCCGTGGATTGCTTGAACAGGGCCCGAATGCGGCTCACGACATCGGCGGCGGCGTTCGCGTCACGGATCAGGCGCTCGATCACGGTGTTGGCGCGTGCTACGTTCGGAGGCTCGAACGACAGCCAGCGATGGCAGGCATGCGAGTTGGCGACGATGGCGGCCAGCGGTTGGTTCACCTCATGGGCGATGGATGCCGAGAGCTCCGCAAGGCTTGCCGCCTGCGAAGCGACCGCTAGCCTTTCCTGCGTCCGGCGCAATTCCTCTTGGGTGCGCACGTCGTCATCGATGTCGAAGCTCACGCCGTACCATTGCAATATGTTGCCGTTTGCATCGCGAAGTGGCTCGGCTCGCCCGTTGATCCAGCGATAGACGCCGTCGGCCCGTCGTTGCCGGTATTTCATCGTGAAGGTGCTGCCCGTTGTAAACGAGTGCATGAGAGCTTGCCCGACTGCGGAGGCATCGTCCGGATGGACGGAATTCTGGATCGCCATCTGCAACCGGGTGGCTTTGGGAGAACTGAGATCGGTCAATGTCAGGCCGACATACTCGGCCAATCGCCTGTTCAGGTAAGACGGCTCGCCATCGGCCGCCGCTGCCCAGATCTGTACCGGGAGGGCATCCACGAGCCGTCTCAGCTGCGACTCGCTCTCCCGAAGAGCTTCCTGCGCCCGCATCTCATCTTCGATATCGATCGAAACCTGGTACCATTGCACGATCGCGCCAGACGCATCGCGCAAAGGCTGCGCGCGGGCCTCGATCCAGGGATAGGCGCCGTCCTTGGTACGCCGCCGAAAACGATTCACGAAAGGCGTTCCTGTCGCAAAGCCATCCAACGCCCTCCGCAGCATGACCGGGAGATCGTCAGGGTGAGCCAGATGCCGGGCCAGCCCCTCAAAATCCGTGACGTGATCCGGCACCGCTCCAACATTGTCCAGGTATCGCTTGCTGGCGGAGGTGAGCTTGCCCTCGGGATCGTAGCTCAGGATGTTGATGGGCACTGCGTCGATCATCTGCTCCAGTTGCCGCTTGCTGTTGCGCAGCGCCTCTTCACTCTGCAACTGATCATCGATGTCGTGGCAGAGGCCGTACCATTGGGCGATGCTACCGTCCTGATCTCGCATCGCTTCGGCGCTTGTCGCCATCCACCGATACGTGCCGTCAGCTCGACGCATCCGCCATTTCATGGAAAGTGGCTCACCACTCGCCAGGGAGCGTTGGAACGCGTCCGCAACCTCAACGGCATCATCGGGATGAATCGCGGTCTCGATAAATGCGTCGAGCCGGCTCATGTCCGGCTTGTCCAGGCCCGCGACATCCAGGCCCAGGTAGTCGACAAGTCTTTTGTTGAAAAAGACGGGCTGGCCGTCTGGTGAGATCCGCCAGAGATAACTCGGGACCATGTCCACGAGGAGCGACAGTTCCTGTTCCCGGCTGCGCAATGCAGCTTCCGCACGCTTGTGTTCGGTCAGATCGAGAATGTACGCAACTCCTTGTCGAGACTGCCCTTCGAAGCAGGCCGCCCCGATCAAGACCGGCACTCGACTGCCATCCTTCCTGAAATACTCCTTCTCCCGGGCTTGCATCTTGCCCGTCGCCGCAAGTTCTTCCGCCTCTTCGCGGGCATGCACGGTCTGCCATTTGGGAGGCGTTATATCGAACCACCGAAGGCCGGCCTGCACATCCTCCCGTTCGTACTGGATCATACGGAGAAACGCGTCATTGGCGTCGATGACTGTTCCGTCCAGATCCCATATGACGATCCCGATAATGTCTGAATCTATCAGTCGCCGGATTCTGGCTTCGCGCTCGGCTATGTCGCTGTAGAGGCGCGTCTGATCGTCTATGTCGTGCGAAAGGCCGTACCACTGGATGATCTGCCCCTTTTCGTCCCGCATCGGCTCCGCCCGGCCTGACATCCATCGATAGACGCCGTCTGCGCGACGCAGGCGGTAGTCCATCGCGAAATGCTTGCCGGTCGCAAGGCTGTCACGGAGTGACTTGGCGAGCCCCGGTGTGTCATCGGGGTGGATAGCGGCGTTGAGGATCGCTGCCATCTGGCTCGTATCCAGCTTGCCGGCGTCGGGCCTATCCACACCCAGGAAATCCATCATGCGCTTGTTGAAGAAACTCGGCTCGCCGCTTGGATTAAGTCTCCAGAGCAGGCTCGGCACCATGTCGACGAGCTGCGAGAGCTCCCGTTCCCGGTCGCGCAATGCCTCTCGCGCGGTCACCAGATCATGTATGTCGACGCTTACCGCGTACCAAGCGAGGATGGCGCCTGACTCGTCGCGCAAAGGCTCTGCGCGACTCTCTGTCCAGCGATAGGAGCCGTCGCGCCGTATGTGGCGATAGTGCACAAAATAGGGCGTGCCGGTCTCGAATGCGTGGGTGCGCACCTGCGCCCTCATGGCCCTGTCGTCCGGATGGATGACGTTTAAAGGGAACGCCGGCGTCCCGCCGTTGGCGGTAAAGTCCTCAAGAGTGGCGCCAGTTACGTCCGTGTACCACTTGTTGAGGTAGGTCGGCGTTCCTTCAGGGGTCGTGGTCCAAATCATGGCGGGCACGGCGTCGATCAGCTGCTGCAGCTGCCGCTCCCTGTGCCGCAACGCGTCTTGGGCGCGCACTTCGTCGTCGATGTCGATGGAGATGGCGAACCATTGCACAATCGCGCCGTTTTCGTCGCGTAGCGGTTCTGCTCGGCCATCGACCCAGCGATAGACGCCATCGGCACGGCGCATGCGATACTTCAAGGAATAGGGCTCTCCGGTGGCGACGGAACGACGGACCGCTTGCAGTAGGACGGGTGCATCATCCTCGTGGACCAGGGTTTCTATGTTCGTCGCCAGCCGGCTCGTGCCCGGCTTGTTCAACTGATCCAGGTCAATCCCGAAAAAATCCACCAGACGCTTGTTGAAGAAGGTCGGTTCGCCTTCCGGCGTCAGCCGCCTGATGTGGACCGGGACCATGTTCACGATTTGCAAGAGCTCCCGCTCCCGGTCGCGCAGGGTCTGTAGCGTCAGCTGATGCTGCCGGGATATGGCAGCAACGATGAGCGCGGAAAATGCCGAGATCGCCAGGAAGAGCTGCAGCATGATCTGGTTGTGGCGCTGGGTCTCGGCATCGCCGGCAAATTGGCTGGCGCCAGATATCGTGAATGTCGCCGTGATCAGTGCAAGAAGGGCCAGCGTAACGGCGGCACCCTTGAATTCGAAGCGCACCGAGGCCCAAAGAAGTGGCGGCATGATGATGTAGGCGAAGGGCAGAAAGCCACTCAGCGAAAGGGTGGCGACGCCGAGCAGGATTACCCCCAGAACGCAAGCCTCCGCCCACCGCGCTGCTGAAAACTCGGCCTTGCCACCCCAACTCTGGAACACGACAAGTGCGAGCGGCGCCACGATCAGGACCCCGGTGGCATCCCCGATCCACCACAGAGCCCAGGCGTCCAGCAAGGTTTGCGAAGACATGCCGAACCAGACAAGCGTCGCACTTCCGACCGTTGCGCTCAGCATTGGTGCAATTCCTGCGCCGACGACAACGAATGCGACAACTTCCTGCAAGGTTTCCAATCGAACCGACCCCTTCAAGGTTCGGTTCACGAGCCATGCGCCGAGCGTGGCTTCGAGCGCGTTGCCCGAATAAATAAGGAAGGCCACAGGCAGCGGACTATGGAACCACAGGACATTGCCAAGCAGTTCCGCCAGACCGCCCGCCAGCACCCACCACGGCCAGCTCCACATGGGAGCGAGGATCAGAGTCGCAATGAACAGTCCGCTCGGAGGCCAGATGGAGATGCCCGTTCCGGGCACGATTGCGAGCGCCTGAGCGAACCCGCAGCCCAGGACATAAGCCAGAATAAACAGGCCGAGATGCAGGAGTTGCGGGCGATACGACCAGACGCGCGTCATTGGGGCTCCTGCAAGGTACAATAGTCCGGGATCGTCAGCCTTTTGTATTGAACTTGTTGTCAATCCCGGTGCTGGCGAAGCTATGCCGCACCCTAATCGCGCCACTGCACCGCCGCAACTTATGGAAATCCATATGTTGGTGGCGATGCTGCCGCGGAGCCGAAGGAAACCAGGCCCAGAGGAATGCGCCCGACCTGAGGGCCGGCAGCAAGATGTGCCAGCCGAGCCCCCCAGGCAAATCCTATGCGGGAAGGAAATGCCGCATCGAAAACCCTGTAACGGTTCCTGTCTCAGTCCAGAAGTGGGAGGGGAGTGGTCGGCTCGTCGAAGTCCGTCGACCGGCTGATCTTGTCCCAATAGAGAGCGGCTGCGGATCGAACCGCATCGCTTTGGGCAATCCGTCCCAGGGCATCGCTTCCGAGGACGAGTTGTTCAGGCAGATCATCCTGGCGCGAAAGATCGAAGATGACGACGGCCACCTTGTCGGGGTCGCCGGGCTCGGTGCCGGCATAGCCCTCGGTCATCCTCATGATCGCGCCGATGGTCGGTTCGTATTCCCGCAGCAGCGGCGGGACGTGGCCACGGGCAACCCGCGTCCAGTTCGTGCGGATGCTGCCAGGTTCGATGGCGATGGCCTTGACGCCGAACGGCTTGACCTCCTTGGCGAGCGAAGCGGTGAAACCGCTCACCGCCCATTTGGCGGCAGTATAGGCGGTCGATCCGGGACTGCCGAAGCGCGCCGAGCTGGACGAAATATTGATGATATGCCCTGATTTTTGCCGGCGCATCACGGGGAGCGCCGCGCGCGTCAGATTGACCACACCGTAGAAATTGGTGTCGATCTCCGCCTTGAAATCATCTTCCGAGACCTGTTCGAAGGGACTGAGATGCGCGTAACCGGCATTGTTCAGCAGCACGTCGAGGCGACCGAACCGTTCCATCGCGGTGTCGACTGCTCCGCGTGCTGCTGGCGCATCCGTCACATCGAGTTCGATGAGTTCCACCTGCTTGCCGTAGCGGCGCACAAGGTTGAGAAGGCGGTCGACGTTTCGGGCCGTCGCGACGAGGTTTTCGCCGCGCGCGAGCACGAGTTCGGCCGTGCTCAGGCCGATCCCGCTGACGCTGCCGGTTATGAGCCAGGTCTTCGACATGTTGGATTTCCTTAAAGGGCGATGATGGAAAGGGCTTGAATGGAAACGGCGCGGCCTTGCCGCGCCACCGATCGTCCAAGTTACGAGCGTCAGGCCTTGAGGAAGGCGAGCAGGTCGGCGTTGACCTGGTCCTGATGTGTGGCGGTGATGCCGTGCGGCGCGCCGGGATAGTAGATGTCCTTGGCGCCCTTGATCAGCCGGGCGGACTTGACGGCGGAATCCTTGACCGGAACGATCTGGTCATCCTCCCCGTGCAGGACGAGCGTCGGCACGTCGAACTTCTTCAGGTCTTCGGTGAAGTCGGTTTCCGAGAATGCCTTGACGCATTCATAGGCGTTCAGCAGGCCGGCCTGCATGCTCCAGAGCCAGAACTGGTCGAGTGTGCCCTGGGAGACGTTTGAGCCCGGTCGGTTGGCGCCATAAAATTGCGGGGCAAGGTCGCGGTAGAATTGCGAGCGATCCTTGACGAGGCCGGCGCGGATCGCGTCGAACGCTTCGATCGGCAGGCCTTCCGGATTGGCCTCGGATTTCACCATGACCGGCGGCACGGCGGCGATGAGCACAGCCTTGGCGACACGCTTCGTGCCATGCCGGCCGATATAGCGGGCGACTTCGCCGCCGCCGGTGGAGTGGCCGACCAGCGTCACGTCCTTGAGATCAAGCGCCTCGATCACTGCGGCCAGATCGTCGGCGTATCCGTTCATGTCGTTTCCGGATGTCGGCTGGCTGGATCGTCCGTGGCCGCGGCGATCGTGCGCCACGACGCGGAAGCCGTGCTGGGCGAGAAAGAGCATCTGGCCGTCCCAGGCGTCGGAGTTCAACGGCCAGCCATGCGAGAAGGTGACGACCGGACCGGTGCCCCAATCCTTGTAGTAGATTTCCGTGCCGTCCTTCGTGGTGATCGTGCTCATGGCTTGCTTTCCGTGATTGATGGTGGCGGGGAGAGGCTGCTTTGGCGTCTTGGCAGCGGCAACCGCGGGCAAGCCCATGGCGATCCCGGCGGTGAGGCTGCCGAGCAGAGCGTCGCGGCGTGAGACACTGACAGTCAATGGGTTTGAAATATCGCGCATTTTCTATCCTTCGCGGTGATTGACATGCGACGGAGGATGGCGACCGGCGGCCTGGAAAACCATTGGGCGGAAGCATCTGAGGACTGTGCGAAAGTCTAGGTGACCGCATCGAACGATTAGGGCGGTTGCTCGCACCGAGGCGTTCACGACGCAAAACACGCGCTGATGAAGCGCCCGTTTTCTTGCTGGTCTATGTGCGGTGTGGGTTACCGATAGGGGCCCTGCGATGTAGTGGTGAGTGCAGGCCTTTGCAGATCCTCCTGTTCGAAGTGCACGTCCGTCGCATCGAACATGGCGATCATTCATCGAAGGGCGCATTTGCCACCAGATCGACTGAGGAGGTCGGCACTTTGTAGCCAGGAACCAGGCGCTCTCCGAAATCCCGTACGAAGTTGTCGTACGTCGTTTCCGGCTGTGTCGCGGCGATGTGGCAAAAGCACAGGGTCATCTGCCGCTTCATCCCAAGCCGCGGAAATTCGGCGGCGATCGCCTTCATCTCAGCCGAGGGAATGGAACTGTAGTGCAGGCCGACGACGTCGAGGCAGACGCCGGCTGTGCAGAGTGCGACCTCGGCTTCCTTGTAGAGGCCGATCGACGGCGTCGAGTTGAGCGCGACGCAATCCCAGATCTGTTGGGCGCGATACTTGTCGAGCCCCGCTTCCGTCGCAAATCCGCGCGCCAGATCCGCGGCCTCCACCTCAAACCGCCGTGGTCCCGCAAATCTCTCGTTCAGCGTTATGTCATGCAGCAGCGTGCCGACGGCCAAGACTTCCGCGTCGTGCTCGATGGCATGAAGCTGCCCGATCCGCTCGGCAAACAGCCAGGAGCGGACAACGTGGTTGAAGAGATAGGGCTCGCATGCCTTTCGCGCATGCTCAAGCGCGCGATCGACGATCGGCGTCTGGGGGACCGAAATTCCGGCAAGTGTTCGCATTGCTGTCGCGCTCATGGGCCCAAGCCTTGTTGATGTGAGTCTCTCGAAATATCGGCGGGTGAGGGCTGCGATGTCAGGCATTGGCCGGACATCGCACAGGTTTGTCTCACTTGTCGTCGATCGTTATGTTCTTCTCGTCGGTATCGACGACGAAGACCGCAAGCAGGCGTGCGGGTTCTGTCTTGCTTGCATTCTCGCTAACGGCGTGGTGATCGCCCGGAAACTCCGAGAAGCTTTCGCCGGCATGGTAGGTCGTGACCGGGCCGCTATTGACCTGACTGCTGATTGCGCCTTCGAGGACCGTTGCATAGATGAAGGCTGAGTTCGGATGCGTGTGGGCAGGCGAGGTGCCGCCCGGCGCATACTCGACCAGCACGCCCTTCATGCTCTTGCCGGGCACGTTGGGAAGCTTCTGGTCGTAAACGATGGTGACTTTCGCGTCACCGGCGGAAGTGTCATGCGCGACGGCGGCGCCGCCGAGGACGGCCGTCAATGCGGTTGCCGCCATAAAGGTCCGGAACATGTCGTTCTCCTGTCGTGATTGTGCATGGAAGGGGCAGTCTAGGTCTTGCCGGATGCGCCGCGCCCCTCCGAAGGGGTTACGTTCTCGGCTGGTAGTGGCTGAGCCAGTCCTGGAAGCTGACGCGGCCAAGCCGGGCGTCGCCGATCGGCACGAGCGAGCCCTCGGCGAGCTCGGTGCCGAAATAAGGCGCATGCGGATCGGCGACGACCTGGCGGGAATCGCCGGTCGACTTCAGGAACTGCGCCGCGATTTCGTTGAGGCGAAATTTCTCCGGACCGGCAATCTCGATGATGCCATTCAGGGGTTTGCCGAGGGCCACGTCGGCCATGGCGTCGGCGACATCCTCCGACGAGATCGGCTGCACACAGGCGGAGGACAGATGCACCGTCTGGTCGACCGTGCCTGACTGGACGATGCCCGGAATGAATTCCAGGAACTGCGTCGAATGCACGATCGTGTAGGGAATGCCAGAAGCACGGATCAGCGCTTCCTGGGCCATCTTGGCGCGCATGTAGCCGCTGCCCTCGAGCCGCTCCACGCCGACAATGGAAAGGGCGATTTGATGTTCGACGCCTGCCACGGCGGCTGCCTTGAGGAGGTTACGTCACGCGGCCTGGAAGAATTCCATCACCGCCTTGTCCTCGAACGACGGCGAATTGGCGAGGTCGATCACCACCTTCGCGCCGGCCAGCGCGTCGTCCAGGCCCTTGCCGGTGAGAGTGTCGACACCCGTATTTGGGGATGCTGCGAGGACGTCGTGGCCCTTTTTCCGCAGCCGTTCGACGGTCTTCGAGCCGATCAGTCCGGTGCCGCCAATGACAACGATTTTCATGCCTAGTCTCCTTCTTGGGTCATGTGCCCGGATCTTGATTGAAACCCGCCAGTGTCAGCATTCCGTGTGTGGGATCAGCGAAAGCCACGCCCGGATGCGGCTCCGATGGCGGGACAATGCGTTGGATCCCCGTCTTGAACCATTCTACCGGGGACGCGCTCATCTCCTGCCGAAGTATAGGAAGGGGTGTCCCGAACGGTGGAAGGCCTGATCGATCGGCGGGCGTCTGCTGAATTCCGCATTAGGCCGGGCGCATCGACCGGCCAGATGGATGATCCACGATGTCGGGGATACTTCCTGTCCGGGCGCAACGTCCCGATCACTCATGTCACGGAGAGCATGATGACCAAGCGTTTGAACATACTGGCCAGGAAGAACGGAGGCATCGAAGGCCTCGTTGCCGTGGAGGCCTGGATTGCCAAGAGCTTCGATCCCAAGCTGATGGAGCTCGTCAAGGTGCGCGTGTCCCAGATAAACGGATGCGCCAATTGCCTGCACATGCATCGCCAGGACGCGTTGAAGCTCGGCGAGACAGAAGAGCGGATGCTCATGTTGAACGCCTGGCATGAATTGGAGCTCTATACGGATCGCGAACGGGCGGCACTGACATGGGCCGAGGCGCTGACCAATGTCGCTGAAGGCCATGCGCCGGATTCGGACTATGAGGTCGCGCAAAACGCCTTCTCGAAGGATGAACTCGTGGCGCTCTCGATCGGCATCGCAATGATCAATGCCTGGAACCGCCTGGCAATCGGCTTTCGGCTGCAGCATCCAGCGGATCGCAAGCGCGCCGCCTAACCCAATCGTTCGCCGGGCAAATCCGTTCGCCCGGCGACTGCGGCGACCGCGCCGCCATGCAACCCAACTTCTTGTGCGCGTTACCGACGGGTCGCTGCGTCTTTCAACGCGGGCGTAGAGCGAATGACGAGTTTTTCGATCTCCACGACGAGGAAGAAGGCGAGCCCGCCCAAGATGAGCCAGAGCCAGACTGAAGGGGGCAAGGCCTCGGTGTCGAACACGGCGTGGAGCGGCGGTGCATAAGTGAAGAGGATCTGCAGCACCACGACCGCGGCTATGCCGTACCAAAGATAGGGATTGCCCAGATGGGCACGCACGGACAAAGACGAATCGAGCAGGTAACGGCTGTTGAAAAGGTAGTAGAGCTGCCCGAGCGTGATCGCGTTGACGGCAGCCGTGCGCGCCATCTGGTCCGAAGCGCCTTGCCCCTTCATCCAGAAGAAGACCACCAGCGTATAAAGGACAAGCGCCGCGCCCACGAAGAGAATGCGCCAGATCCCGAAACCGGAGACGATCGGCCGGTCGATCGAGCGGGGAGGGCGCGTCATCACGTCCGCCTCATGGGGCTCGAACGAAATGACAAGACCGAGCGCGACCGACGTGACCATGTTCACCCACAGCACCTGTGGCGCCGTGATCGGCAGCGTGAAGGCGAACAGGATTGCGATCGCGATCACCGCGCCCTGGGCGATATTGGTGGGCAGCAGGAAGAGCATCGCCTTCTCGATGTTGTTGTAGACCGTGCGGCCTTCCTTTACGGCCGCCGAGATCGAGGCGAAATTGTCGTCGGCGAGGATCATCTCCGCGGCCTCTTTCGTCACCTCCGTGCCCTTGATGCCCATCGCCACTCCAATATCGGCCTTCTTCAGCGCCGGCGCATCGTTGACGCCGTCTCCGGTCATGGCGACGATCTGACGATTGGCTTGGATTGCCTTCACGAGCCTGAGCTTGTGCTCGGGGCTGGCGCGGGCGAAGACATCGACGTCGCGCACGCATTCCTGCAGCGCCGCATCGTTCATCGCCTCGATCTCAGTGCCCGCCACGGCCGTCTTCCCGTCGCCGATGCCGAGCATCTTCGCGATTGCCGCCGCGGTGATCTTGTGGTCGCCCGTGATCATCGTCACGCGGATGCCGCCGCCATGGCATTCCTGCACGGCA
Organism: Rhizobium altiplani; assembly: GCF_001542405.1. Taxonomy (GTDB): domain Bacteria; phylum Pseudomonadota; class Alphaproteobacteria; order Rhizobiales; family Rhizobiaceae; genus Rhizobium; species Rhizobium altiplani. The sequence continues at coordinate 107,272 of NZ_LNCD01000120.1, read as the reverse complement.
TCGATCGCCTCCTTGCGGGGTGGATCCATGAGGCCCACGAAGCCAAGTAACACCAGGGTCTTCGGCAGATCCGCCGGCCCGAGGCTGCCGGCGCGGAGATCCGGGTTCGGCAGCCATGCCAGGCCCAAGACGCGCTCCCCCTGCGCAGCCAGCCGGTCACCTTCCCGAACAAACCAGTCACGATCGAGCGGCTCCGGACCGGTCGCGGCCTGCTGCCGGTCGCAATGATCGAGGATCACCTCAGGGGCGCCCTTGACCAGCAGCATTTCGCCGTCGGCCGAACGATTGAGGGTTGCCATGAATTTGTGCTCCGACTCGAAGGGGATCGCATCGATACGGGGCGCGGCTGCCGCCTCCGCGGCACGCTCGATGCCAACCTTTGTGGCGAAGGGATAGAGCGCGCCCTCGGTCGGGTCTCCCTCCACTTTCCACTTTCCAACCTCATCGAAGAGTTCGGCATCGTTGCACAGCACGGAGACGCGGCCCATCAGCCTGAGCACGTCCGGCAAAGCACCGACAGGCTTGCCGCCGGTCTTGATCTCGCCTTCGGGCGCATAGCCGTCGCCGCTGACCTCATAGGCCGCATCCGCCGTCACGACGGAGGCCACCATCATTTCCATCAGGGTCAGCGTTCCGGTCTTGTCCGAGCAGATGCGCGAGACGGACCCCAGCGTTTCGACCGCCGGCAGACGGCGGATGATCGCGTTGCGCTGGGCCATGCGCTGCACGCCGATGGCGAGCGTTATCGTGATCAGCGCGGGCAGACCTTCAGGGATCATCGACACCGCGATGCCGACAATCGCCTGGAATAGCTCGACAAAGGACATATGTCCGAGCCAGTGGCCCCAGGAGAAGAGCAACACGCTGATGATGCCGATGGCCGCCGTGATGACGTAGCCGAATTTCTTGATCTGGCGCAGCAGCGGCGTCTCGAGAGCACTGACGTCCGCGAGCATCTGGTTGATGCGGCCGAGTTCCGTCTGGCTGCCGGTCGCGATAACGATGCCGGTCGCCCGGCCCGAAACCACCATGGTCCCGGAAAACGCCATGTTTCCCCGGTCGCCGACGGTGGCCCTGTCGGGTACCAGGGCCGTGGTCTTTTCTGCCGGGACAGATTCGCCCGTGAGGGCTGCCTCCTCCGTGCGCAGGTTCTTGGTATCGATGAGGCGCATGTCCGCCGGGATCTTGTCGCCCGATTCCAGGAGGACGATGTCGCCTGGAACAAGTTCTGTAGCCGAGATGAGGCGCGTCGCTCCGCCACGCAGAACGCGCGCCTCCGCCGACAGCATGTCGCGGATTGCGTCGAGCGCTTTTTCCGCCCGTCCCTCCTGCAGGAAGCCCAAGAGCGAATTCAGAATTACGACGGCAAAGATGATCGAGGCGTCGAGCCACAGGTTAAGCATCAGTTTGATGAAGCCGGCCGCGAGGAGGACATAGATGAGAATATTGTTGAACTGGGCGAGAAACCGCATCAGCGGCCCCTTCTTCCTGCCCTGCGGCAGGCGGTTCGGCCCATAAGCCCCCAGCCTCTCGGCGGCCTCGGCGGCATCGAGGCCGCGCCCGGGGTCCGTGCGAAGCTGGCTTTCCACCTGTTCCGCCGGCATCGCATGCCACGACACCGGATCCGTACCCAAAGCCGAGGTGTCATCCGCTCTCATTTTTGTTCCTCCCGGTGCTTTTTAGCCCCCGTCGAGCCTTCCGCTTCGAGCTCTTGGCGCGCCGCCGCTAGATCCTTCATCTGCTTCGACGTGACTTTGGGATATTCGAGGTCGAGCTTCTCCACCGCCTCCACAATCGCTGCCGCGACGACGAGGCGCGTGAACCATTTGGTGTCGGCGGGCACGACGAACCACGGCGCCCCCTCGGAGGCCGTGGCGCGGATCGCGTCGTCATAGGCCTGCATGTAGTCATCCCAGTATCGTCGCTCGCGAACATCGGACGCGGAGAACTTCCAGTGCTTTTCGGGCTTGTCGAGGCGGCGCATGAACCGTTTTTTCTGTTCCTCGTACGAGACGTTCAGATAGAACTTGAGGATGACCACGCCTTGGCGCGTCAGATAGTCTTCAAAGCGCGCGATGTCGGCGAGCCGCTCTTCCCACAGATTTTTGCCGACAAGGTTTGGCGGGATCTTTTGCGCTTCGAGCAGTTCCTGGTGCACGCGCACCACAAGCACCTCCTCGTAATAAGAGCGGTTGAAGATGCCAATTCGCCCGCGCTCCGGAACGGCCTTGGCATGGCGCCATAGGAAATCGTGGGAGATCTCCTTGTCCGAGGGTTGCTTGAACGAGATGACATCGCATCCCTGCGGATTGACCCGCGACATGACGTGCTTAATCGTACCGTCCTTTCCTGCCGCGTCCATCGCCTGGAACACAAGCAGCAGGGACCAGGAATCCTGCGCATAGAGAATATCCTGTTCCATCGCGAGCCATTCCGAACCGCGATCGAGAAGTTGCGCCGCTTCCTGCTTGCCCATCTTGAGCCCCAGCGTATCGCCGGGATCGAAGTCCCGCAGGCGAAAATCCTTGCCGTTGGTGACACGAAACGGATCCGTGTATTTCTTCACGGCGTCTACGATTTCTTTCCGAGCCATTGACGCTTCTCCGGAAGAACGATCGTCACAGGAGAAGAAGGCTCGCGCTTGCAACCAATGTCAATCGGGGAGCGTCGCCACACGTTGTCGCTGAACGAAAACATGGTGCTGTGTGGGGCTTGGCGACCCAACGACATTTTTTCGGATCACTACCGCAGTCCCCTATTCCAGGCCGGCATACAATTGATTTGTCTGAGAGAAATGGTGCCGCTTACGCTCGAAGCGATGCTCAGAGCGGTGGCCCATGTCCATTGGTCGGAAGGATCGGCCACGGGCTGCGCGGTGCTCTTGTTGGCCCTGTTTCCTGCGTTACCTTGAGTGGGTGTGGAATTGCCGGCTACCGCGAGCTTATCGTTGAGAGAGTTCGTGGAGAGTGACTTCTCCTCGATCTGCTGTTGCTGGCGCTGCTTTTGGTCCTGCACCCGCTGCCGCTGATCCACCTGCTGCTGTCTCGGGTATTTGTCGCGTGAGTGATTGGACATGTGACCATCCCTCCGGTTCACCGTCGGCAGAATACGGCAGGTGTTAGAACCTCGCTGGGCTTTGATCGCCAGCGACGTCAGTAATGACAGTTTGAAGGGGCGCCGGGTTTAAACCCATGGTCACAGACCGGGTTCATCGGGCGCTTGCGGTCCATCATTCGGGGAGTAAGAAAGCGATTGGTCGGCTGCGTGGTGGGCGCGGCGTTTTGGTTGCTCACGGCCTTCGGGTCGGGTTGCTTTGAAGCAGCCGATGAAACAGGGGCGGCCGTACCTGGCGCGAAGGTCGAAAGACAAAAGAATGCGGCTGTCGTTGCAGCCATGAGAGTGCGGTTCATTGGCATTCTCCCTCGGATGGCGGTTGTCAGCAACGGCGACCACCACATACACGCAGTCAGGCCGCTATAAACGGACCACCCATGGTGCCAGCCGTGTATGAACTGATGATGTCAGACCGAGCGACATGGGAGGGGGCCATCCAGCCAGCCACGGAAACCTCCTGGCCGCTCCATGGGAGGCGCCAGCGACGTTACAGCAACCACTAATATTAGTCAGCAGAAAAATGCACGCCGTCGGATCTCTCAAAGGAGTTGACATCTCATCCTCCAAACACCCACGCTCCCAGCATCCAGAAGGCTATCCAGATCAAGGCTAAAGCGCCGACGACGAGGAGGAAGGCGAATATCATGCTGGGGATCTCGAAGCGATTCGCGGCTCCTCCTCACTGCGTATTGCCCGAACAGCATTTCCCCCGCCATTCGCTCCACACACGGAGCACTTCAACCGAGGTTGGATCTCGGCAATATACGCCTGCCTCAATCGATCCGTTTCTGTCGAATGGTCGCTGTGTCCCGCAGCCATGGCACTTTACCTGAATATCGACGCGGTACGGGGCGTAGTGCAGAGATCCGGGGTTCTATCTCCCTGGAAACGGGTCACGGCATCAAGGTCGATTTCGATGACAGCTCGGACAAGAGCATTGAGGGCGCGCGGTCGAAGCAAATTCGCCTTGAGCCCCAACCGCACACCCCATTGCTCTGGAGGGGCTGGGGTCCTGGCTCCAAAAGCAACGTGCCGGAAGCTAAGAGTTCAGGGTTAATTTAGTATTTACGGAATGACTAATATTAAAGAAAAGGCCCCCACTGCTGGTTCGACACTCAGCGAAGACCCTGGGGGCGTGCTGGTGGGCTGCCATAAACCTCAGGGCCACCGCGGAGCCACCCGCCGGTGTACGCTCCCACGGGTAACACGATTATCATACGCCCGCCGCGGGACGGTTGCCAGTTGATCTTCGGTCCGCCGACGTCGTCCGCGAACTTAATGCTTTGCAGGGTAGCGGGTCATTCCGAGTGTTTGCCGCGATATGTGGTCGGCGGAGGAAGCGCCTCGTGAGCTTGAGCAAGCGTTTCGAGCCACGAGGCCAAGCCAGCTGGAACTTCAGCGTTCCCGGCCTCCAGCGCTTCCACCCATGAAAGGTCGCATTGCAGGGCCGATGCCAGATTGATCGGCGTCCACCGGATATGAAGAAGGCATTCCGTGAAACGGGCAGGGGTCATTGCTCACATCCTCGTAAAGCACCGACAACATGGCCTATGATGTACTGCCAGTTCGGCAGGTCAACCATATCTTCAGCCTCCTCGATCTGGCAGTGCGTCAACCTCCGCCGTCTCTGCCGTAGGAGTCGTCCTTCACGCACCTCAGAAACTTGTTTCAATTATTTCCGGGATCGCTAATGTTCCCGCATGGCAAACCGAACGGTGCGGCTTAAACAGGGCGCAGCGGGGACCGAGCATCCTGTACAGGACGAAATCTCGAATGCCAGAGGGAGAGAAGCTTAGCTCTTCGGAGGCAACGCCTGAGCTTCTCTCCCGATCCTGCGGGTTCGGCCCAGCTATGCCGCCCATTTGAGGCCAGCTAGACCATTGTTGGTTCTGGATCTGGATCAATCTCGTCAAGACGTCGGGCGTGTCGTTCCTCGGCAAGCCGACCTTTCTGGCGATGGGCCACATCTTCATGAGTCCGACCGGAAAGGGGCCTCATAAGGTCGACGGGATCGGGTTCCGGCGGTGCGGGGATCTGCGGGCAAGCCGATTTGCTCGGCCTCAACCTCCGTGAGCTGTGCCCAAGTCTTTGCGTCTTCGAGGCGCCTGTATGTCTTGTAGAGTGGGGCGCAGCCCTGAACGCGGACCTGCACCTGATACTTTCCATTGCGCCTACGGATGGTCGCCCATTGCAAAACCTCATGCTGTGACCGTGGTGTGACAGCGATGAATTGCAACGGGCTTGGTGGAGCGCGACCCTTGATAACTATTTGATTTATCGAGGAAAGAATGGTGCCGCTTACGTGACTCGAACACGTGACCCCATCATTACGAATGATGTGCTCTACCGACTGAGCTAAAGCGGCAATCCCTGCGGCCGAACCATGCGGCCCGCGATTTGCATGGGCTGATACAGGCATTGTTTGAAGATTTCAAGCGCCCTGTCGGCTCTTCGGCAAAAAAGAACGGTGCTGTGGAAATCCGCCGCCGATCTCTAGACTGACAGCCGCCTCCGGGCAGCCGCATATTCGGCTTCCAGCCGGTCGACGAGCTTGCCGACTGGTTCGATCGCCTTGATGACGCCGATGCCTTGTCCGCTGCCCCAAATGTCCTTCCATGCCTTGGCACCGCCGACGGCCTGTTCGAAATCCATTTTCGAGGGATCGGCGACCGGCAGATTGTCGGGGTCGAGGCCGACGGCCTTCACCGACGGCTTGAGATAATTGCCATGCACGCCGGTGAAGTAGTTGGAATAGACGATGTCGTTCGCAATGCCGTCGACAATCGCCTGCTTGTAGGCGTCTGAGGCGCGGGCCTCATCGGTCGCAATGAAGGGCGTGCCGATATAGGCCATGTCGGCGCCCATCGCCTGCGCCGCGAGGATGGCACCGCCATTGGCTATCGCGCCGGCAAGCAGCAGCGGCCCGTCGAACCATTCGCGGATTTCCTGGACAAGCGCGAACGGCGAAAGCGTGCCGGCATGGCCGCCGGCACCGGCAGCGACGGCAATCAGCCCGTCCGCGCCCTTGCGGATGGCTGAGTTCGCATGGCGATTGTTGATGACGTCGTGAAGCACGATGCCGCCGTAGGAGTGCACCGCGGCGTTCACTTCCGGCACGGCGCCGAGCGACGAGATGACAACCGGCACCTTATATTTGACGCAGAGCCTCAGATCGTGCTCCAGCCGCTTGTTCGACATATGGACGATCTGGTTGACGGCAAACGGAGCCGCTGGCCGTTCGGGGTTCGCGGCGTTGTGCGCGGCGAGATCCTCGGTGATAATGGCGAGCCATTCGTCGAGCTGGCTTTCCGGCCGCGCATTCAGGGCCGGGAAGGCGCCAACGATCCCAGCCTTGCACTGCGCCAGCGTTAGTGCCGGGTGCGAAATGATGAAGAGCGGGGAGGCGACGACCGGCAATCTGAGATTCTGGGTCAGGATCGGAGGCAGGGCCATGGGACACCGTAGGAATTGACGTTTACGAAAACGTCAATGTGATAGCAGAGACTTTGACAGAGGAAAAGTGCGCTCTATCGATTCCTCAAATATCGGCTATTGTTGCAAGGACATAGGACGGTCAGGGTCTCCTGCGTTATCCCCTGCCGATGCGAACCCGGACACCGGGTGAGGCTTGTGATTTGCGGCGGCAGCGGCTACCGCATTTACGAATTGTTAAGTACAAAGCCCAGTCTCAGAGTAAAGGACCGGACGTGAGCGGATTAGAAACGGCTATCAAAACGGCGCTCAGCAATGCCGATCGCGACAATCCCGAAGTCCGTGCAAAGATTTATCAGTCCGCGCGTCAGGCTCTTGAAGCCGGTCTCCGCAAGCAGGACATCACCGAGACGGAAGCGGTCGCCTATCATCGCCACAGGCTCGAAACGACGATCCATATGATCGAAGCGGAGGAGCGCGAACGCCTTCATCCGCGCCAGGGGCCGCCGCAAGTTGCTGTTCCCCCCGTGGTGGAAGTACCAAGGCCGGCTGATCATGTGGCAGAGGAAGAAATCGCGAACGTTTCGATTGGCGGCGAGACCCGTGAGCATTCGGTTACCGACCCACGCTTCGACGATGAATCCAGCCTCGCCGGCGTCCATGCCGGGAGCGGCAATCATCTTGGCGCCGAGCCGGTCGCTGAATCGCCAGCGGCGGAGAGAAAGCCCACGCAGATGGATTTCCGGCCGGAGCGCGCCGCGGTTCGACGCAAGCCGCGCAAGTTTTTCTCCCGACTGCTTGTCGCCTGCGTGCTCCTGGCCTTCATCGGCATGGGTGCGTGGTGGGTATACACCTCGGGCGTCCTTAAGACCGCTGCGGAACGAGATACAAGCGTTGCCAATCCGCCGGCGAGCACTCAGCCGGAAGACTTCGACGGCGCGGACAACAGTGGCGACAGCGGTGCCGCAGGCGGCAATGCGACGCCGGTTGCGATCGACCCGCAGAACTCCTTCTCCGCCGACTGGATTGAGGTTTTCAAGCCGTCCAATGCGGACAAGATCAAGACCGGTGCACGGGCGGAAATTCAGAATGTTGCGGAAAACGAGGGCACCGCGGTCCGCCTGATCTCGCAGAGTAACGACAGCGACGGCAATATCAGCATCAGCGTTCCCGCCGATGTCCTTCAGCAGTTGGCCGGCAAGTCCTCGACGATTGCAATCACGCTGCAATCGACGTCCGACGAACCAACTCAGGTTACGGTGGAATGCGATTTCCAGTCGCTCGGCGACTGCGCCCGTCACCGTTTCTCGGTCACCCGGCAGAAGTCGGATGTGCTTCTCCAGGTCCGCTTCGATCGCTCGCTGGCGCCGAACGCCGCCGGAAGTCTGATCATCAACAGCGATGTCGACGGCAAGGCGCGCGGCATCAACCTCTACGCTATCCGAATCCTGCCGGGGCAATAGGCTATTTCAGGAAATGCGGACCCGAGCCGATAATCTTGTCATCGAGCTTGCCGATGGCATCCTTGTCCTTGCCGTCATAATCCATCGTCTTCAGCATGTGCCGGATCAGGTTTAGCCGGGCGCGACGCTTGTCATTGGCACGAATGACCGTCCAGGGCGCGAATTCCGTATGTGTCTCTTTCAGCATCCGGTCACGTTTCTCGCTGTAGTCGCCCCATTTCGTCAGCGCTGCGATGTCCATCGACGACAGTTTCCAGACCTTGAGCGGGTCGTGGCGCCGATCGTGGAAGCGCTTCAGTTGCATCTCGCGGCCGATATCGAGATAGAACTTGAAGAAGAAGATACCCTCGTGCGCGATGACCTTCTCAAGCTGAGGCGCCTGGTTCAGGAAATCTTCGTATTGCTTGTGTGTGCAGAAGCCCATGACGGGCTCGACGCCGGCACGATTGTACCAGGACCGGTCGAAGAGCACGAACTCGCCCGCGGTCGGGAATTGCGCGACATAGCGCTGGAAATACCATTGCCCGGCCTCACGATCGGTGGGCTTGGCCAACGCGACCGCCCGGGCAAGGCGGGGATTCATGTGCGCCGATGAGGCGGAAATCGCGCCGCCTTTGCCCGCCGCATCCCGTCCCTCGAAAAGCGCCATGACCCGCTTGCCGGTGGCCTGCAGCCAGAACTGCACCTTGACCAACTCGATCTGCAGCTTTTTGAGTTCCTCAAGGTATTGTTCTTCCTTGAGGTGTTTGTCGTATGGATAGCCGCCGGATTCCAAAGCCGCCTTGTCAACCCAGTCCGGCAGCACGGGATTGTCGACATCAAAGACGCGCTTCTCTCCGCGGATGTCCAGTTCGACGGCTCTGCTTTCGACATCATCGGCCATGGCTTCTTCTCCGGTGAACTTCGTCGCATACAGGCGACCATATTTCCTGTTGAAAATCAAATGTCTTACGGATCGTGGAAATTTCTGTGTGTTCGCAGCAAAGCCTTTCCGCGTGTCGTGTGCAGGCGAAAACTTCTGTCATGAATCACGGCTATCAGGCAGAGTTTGAAGATAAGAGTACGAGCCGAAAACCGCGAGGGGCAGTTGGAAGACAAAGCGCCATGGACACGAAGCCTGATTGCACGCATTCGGCAGGAGCGTCCCGTCCTGCTCGTGGCTCTGCTGATTGCCCTGATTGCTCTGGCTGCAGGCGCAAACAAGTGGGTCGTGCTCGGTCTTCTGTTGCTAATGATCATCACGGCGTTGTGGCACACGGTTCCGGCGGCCCTCCCGAAAGTCCAGCTGGAACCAGTTCCCGAGACTATCGAAGCGCCCGGCAACCGCTTGGCCGAGGTTGCCGCGACGCTTGCCGCGCTCGACATCCCCGTCATGGTACTTTCCGGTGATGCCTCGGTGCTTTACCAGAACCGCGCGGCCGAAAAGGCTTTCGGCGAGGCCGCCATTGGTGCGCATATTTCCGCTCGCCTGCGCTCGCCTGGCATCCTCGACATGGTCAGCGAAACGATTGCAACCAACGCGCCGAACCAGATCGAGCACTTCGAACGCCTACCATCCGAGCGCGTTTACATCGTCCGCAGCGCCCCCGTGGAGTTTGACGAACAGCAGCCGGCTGATGAGCGTTTCTTCGTGCTCTCCTTCCGGGACATTTCCGAGGTTCGCCGCATCGACCGCATGCGCTCCGATTTCGTCGCCAATGCCAGCCACGAGTTGCGCACGCCACTCGCGTCCCTGCGCGGCTTCATAGAGACTATCCAGGGCCCGGCGAAGAATGACGGCAAGGCGCAGGAGCGCTTTCTCGGCATCATGCTGGATCAGGCCACTCGTATGAGCCGTCTTGTCGACGACCTCCTGTCCTTGTCGCGGTTGGAACTCAAGTCACACATCGCCCCGGATCAGAAGGTCGATCTCGTTCCACTTCTCGGCCATGTTAGGGACTCGCTGGCACCGCTCGCAAACGATGTCGGCGTTGAGATCGTGCTGCATCTTCCGCTGGGCAAGGCAGAGGTGCTTGGCGACCGCGACGAACTGGTCCAGGTTTTTGAAAACCTGATGGAAAATGCCTGCAAATATGGGCAGGAGGGCAAGACCGTCGATGTGTTCCTGAAGAATGCACCGGGCGAGCCGGTGGAGGTCACGGTTGTCGACAAGGGACCGGGAATTCCGGCCGAGCATGTGCCGCGACTGACCGAGCGTTTCTACCGTGTGAGCATCGAGGACAGCCGCTCGAAGAAAGGCACGGGGTTGGGCCTTGCCATCGTCAAGCATATCCTGACGCGGCACCGCGCGCGCTTGATCGTCAAGTCGGAAGTCGGCAAGGGAACGAGCTTCACCGTGCGGTTTTGACATAAAACTGCGATCAATCGTGCAGGATCGCATTCTTTGTATAATGATTTCATATATTTAATCTGTCACAAATGTTTCGTGAAAATGACATAAAAGCTCTGGGCATCAGGGGCTAAAGAGAGCGGGCCGCTGATGAAGACGGCACTGCAAAGGCCGCTCAAGGCCGCACTCAGACCGCTATATGCCCGGGAGATTGTTATGAACGCTTTTAAACTCACGGTCGCAGCACTTGCCGCTTCCGCCGCTTTCGCTGGCGCGGCCGTTGCTCGCGACCAGGTTCAGGTTGCTGGCTCGTCCACCGTCCTGCCTTACGCCAAGATCGTAGCCGAAACCTTCGGCGAAACCTTCAAGGACTTCAAGACGCCGGTCGTTGAATCCGGCGGCACGGGCGCTGGCCTCAAGGAATTCTGCAAGGGCGTCGGCCCGGACACCATCGACGTTGCCAACGCTTCGCGTCCGATCAACGCCAAGGAACTGGACGCCTGCAAGGCAGCCGGCGTCACCGACATCCAGGAAGTGAAGATCGGCTATGACGGCATCGTCTTCGCGACCGACTCGTCCAACCCTGATGTCGCCTACGTCCCGGCCGACATCTATAAGGCTCTGGCTGCCCAGGTCGTTGTTGACGGCAAGCTCGTCGCCAACCCTTACAAAAAGTGGTCGGAAGTCAACCCGGCACTCCCGGCTGTTGACATTGCTGCCTACATCCCGGGCGAAAAGCACGGCACGCGCGAAGTCTTCGAACAGAACGTTCTTGCTGCTGGCTGCAAGGCTTCCGGCGCTCTCGACGTCATCAAGGCTTCGATCTCTGACGCCGCCGCTCAGACCAAGGCTTGCGTCGCAGTCCGTAAGGACGGCGCTGCTGTCGACATCGACGGTGACTATCCGGAAACGCTGGCACGCATCGCTGCCAACAAGACCGGCGTTGGCGTCTTCGGCCTTTCCTTCTATGAAAACAACGCCGACAAGCTGAAGGTTGCGACCGTCAACGGTATCGTTCCGTCGACCGAAACCATCTCCGACGGCACGTACCCGGTTTCCCGTCCGCTGTTCTTCTACGTCAAGAAGGCACACCTCGGCGTCATCCCGGGCCTGAAGGAATACGTCAACTTCTTCGTATCCGAACAGATGATCGGACCGGACAGCCCGCTCGTCGAGTACGGCCTCGTTGCCGCTCCGGACGGTGAGCGCGACGCGATCCGCAAGGGCGTTGAAGACGGCAAGACTATGTAATGACTTGCCGGCGCGATCACCAGATCGCGCCGGCTTTGCCTTGTTCCGCCAAGTCGGGACGGGGTCTGAACTTCTGCAAGTTTGAGAGCCGGATCGGTCCGCCTGCCGTTTCCGCTTTTGGGGTCAAAGGGCCTGGGACCTAAACGAATGGGTACATCCATCATACTCTTGTGTCTCGTGGTGCTTGGCGCCGTTGCTTTCATCGCAGCGCGCAGCCGTGCTACGGCACTTGCCGGGGGCAAGTCCTCCGCGCTGCATTCGCGACCGGGCTACTATGGCGCCTATGCCGCCATCTGGGCGGTGCTGCCGGCACTTATCGTGCTGTGCGCCTGGCTGGCGATCAGCCCTTCGATCATTGAGTCTTCCGTCCGTGGCACTTTCCCAGATGACGTCAAGGCGCAGCCGGCCGCGCAGCAGAACCTGAATTACGGGATGGTCAGCGCGATTGCGCGCGGCCTGCCGCTCCTCACCCCGGAGGAGATCAGCGGTGCTGCCAGCGATCCGGCTGGCCTCCAGGCAAAGCTTGCTGCAAAGGGCGTTCCGCTGGCCGGCCAGCCGCAGCCATACATGATCGACGCAGCGCAAAAGCTGAACGAAGAATCGGCTTCCAGCCGCCTCGTCATGACGGCGGTCGTCCTCATCCTTGCCGTTGCCGGCGCATTCTATGCGCTTCGTGAAGTCGCTCCGCGATTCCGTGCACGCAACCGCGTCGAACGTGTCATGCTTTGGGGCCTGCTCCTGGCGTCCTCGATCGCCATCCTGACGACGATCGGTATCGTTCTGTCAATGCTGACGGAAGCCGCGCATTTCTTCGCGGTCGTTCCTGCTGCAGACTTCTTCTTCGGTACGGTCTGGGATCCGCGCTTTGCCGGTGCCGGCGGCTCGTCCTTCGGGCAATTCGGCCTGATACCGCTGCTGCTAGGCACGCTCTACATCGGCTTCGTTGCGATGCTGGTGGCGGTGCCTGTCGGCCTGTTCGCGGCGATCTACATGGCGGAATACGCGGCCCCCGCGGTGCGATCGATCGCAAAGCCGCTGCTCGAAGTGCTCGCTGGTATTCCGACGATTGTTTACGGCTTTTTCGCCCTCGTCACGGTCGGCCCCTTCCTCCGCGACCTGTCTTCGCAGGTAAACGGCCTCCTTACCGGCAATTATGCGAACTTTATTCAGGCGCAGAGCGTTCTGACAGCGGGTATCGTCATGGGCATCATGCTGATCCCATACGTTTCGTCGCTCTCCGACGATATCATCACCGCTGTGCCGCGTGCGCTCCGCGATGGTTCGCTCGGTCTCGGTGCGACGCGTTCGGAGACAATCAAGAAGGTGGTGCTTCCCGCGGCGCTGCCCGGCATCGTCGGCGCGCTTCTGATGACTGCATCGCGCGCCATCGGCGAAACCATGATTGTGGTGCTGGCGGCGGGTGTCGCAGCGCGCATCCAGATCAACCCGTTCGAGCCAATGACGACAGTCACTGTCAAGATAGTCAATCAGCTCACTGGTGATCTGGAGTTCACCTCGCCGCAGACGCTGGTTGCCTTCGCGCTTGGTATCACGCTGTTCTTCATCACGCTTTGCCTCAACATCTACGCGCTCTATATCGTGCGCAAATACCGGGAGCAGTACGAATGACGGATATTGTTTCTCCGGGTCAGGGCGTTGTCGTTTCGAAGGCGCCTGAACGTCGCGACATCGGCCTCAAGCGCCGCTATGCCGCCGAGCGCCGGTTCCGCATCTATGGCATCGCTGCGATCTCCTTTGGCTTGATCTTCCTGGCGGTTTTGCTGACGAGCGTCGTCAGCAAGGGCTACACGGCCTTCCTGCAGACGGCGATCACGCTGCCGATCGAGTTCAGCGAGAAAACCATCGACCCGAACAACAAGCGCGCAACGGATCCGTCCGTGCTGATCGCGGCCAACTATTCGGTTCTCATCCGCGACGCGATGGTCAAGACGCTGAACCTCAATGCATCGAGCCGTCCCGAGGTGCGTGACGCGACCGCTATGATCTCCAAGGGCGCGCCGATCCAGCTGCGCGACATGGTCGTTGCCGATCCGTCGCTCATCGGCAGGACAGTCAACATCACCCTGCTTGCAGACGCCAACGTTGACTCCGCCAACAAGGGTCAGATTGACCTCAAGGTCGACGAGAAGAACCGCAAGGTGAACGACAGGCAGGTTGGCTGGATGAACCAGCTGGCGGAAACCGGTGCGCTGCACAAGAAATTCAACACCGGGCTCTTCGTCAACGGCAACTCCAGCCGTCCCGAGGCCGCCGGTCTTGGTGTCGCCCTGGTTGGCTCGCTTTATCTGATGTTGATCGTGCTCGTCCTTTCCCTGCCGATCGGCGTTGCCGCTTCGATTTACCTCGAGGAATTTGCACCGAAGAACAAGCTGACGGACCTGATCGAGGTCAACATCAACAACCTCGCGGCGGTTCCCTCCATCGTCTACGGTCTGCTCGGTCTTGCTGTTTTCATCAACTTCGCCGGCCTGCCGCGTTCAGCGTCGCTGGTTGGTGGCCTGGTACTGACCCTGATGACCTTGCCCACGATCATCATCGCGACCCGCGCAGCGCTTCGCGCCGTCCCGCCATCGATCCGCTCGGCCGCGCTCGGCCTCGGCGCCTCCAAGATGCAGATGGTCTTCCACCACGTCCTGCCGCTTGCGATGCCCGGTATCCTGACCGGCACGATTATCGGTCTGGCGCACGCGCTCGGGGAGACGGCGCCGCTGCTTTTGATCGGCATGGTCGCTTTCGTCGCGAATGCTCCGGCGACGCCCATGGAGCCTTCGACGGCCCTGCCGGTGCAGGTCTACATGTGGGCCAATGAAGCCGAGCGCGCCTTCGTCGAGCGGACCTCCGGCGCCATTATCGTCCTGCTCCTATTCCTGATCCTCATGAACCTCGGAGCCATCCTCTTGCGTCGTCGCTTTGAGCGCCGCTGGTAAACGGAGTAGACATTATGAACATGTTGACGGAAGCAGCAGTTGAGAAAGCGGTTGATCAGAAGATGAACACCATTCCCTACAAGATGATCGGCCAGGACGTCTCCGTTTACTACGGCGAGAAGCGCGCGCTGTTCGACGTGAAGCTGAACATCCGTGAAAACACGGTGACCGCCCTGATTGGCCCATCCGGTTGCGGCAAGTCCACCTTCCTGCGCAGCCTGAACCGCATGAACGACACGATCGACGGTTGCCGCGTCACTGGCAAGATCACGCTCGATGGCGAAGATATCTACGATCCGGATATCGACGTTGTGGAGCTTCGCGCGCGTGTAGGCATGGTGTTCCAGAAGCCCAACCCGTTCCCGAAGACGATCTACGAAAACGTCGCCTACGGTCCGCGTATCCATGGGCTCGCCAAGTCGAAGGCCGACATGGACCAGATCGTGGAACACAGCCTGCAGCGCGCCGGCCTCTGGAATGAGGTGAAGGATCGCGTTCACGAAGCCGGCACCGGTCTTTCCGGTGGTCAGCAGCAGCGCCTCTGCATCGCCCGCGCCGTCGCCGTCAGCCCCGAAGTCATCCTGATGGACGAGCCATGCTCTGCACTCGACCCGATTGCAACGGCCAAGGTCGAGGAGCTCATCCACGAGCTCCGCGAGAACTACACGATTGTCATCGTGACGCACTCGATGCAGCAGGCCGCCCGTGTTTCGCAGCGCACAGCCATGTTCCACCTTGGCAACCTCGTCGAGGAGAATGACACCGACAAGATGTTCACCAACCCGGACGATCCGCGCACCCAGGACTACATCATGGGCCGCTTCGGTTGATCGGCCGTCTCGGTAGCACTTACGATATTCAAGGATGAGCCCTATGGCATCGACACATATCTTTTCTGCCTACGACGATGATTTGAAGTTCCTGTCCCGCCGTATCTCGGAAATGGGCGGCTTGGCCGAGCAGATGGTCTCGGATGCCGTACGCGCACTCGTAAACGGCGATACGGCTCTTGCCCAGAAGGTCATCTCGGACGATGTGATCCTCGACCACGCGGAGCGCGAGATCGGCGACAAGGCGATCGTCACGATCGCCCGCCGCCAGCCGATGGCGGCCGATCTTCGCGAGATCATGGGCTCCATCCGCATCGCGGCAGACCTGGAGCGCGTCGGCGACCTGGGCAAGAACACTGCCAAGCGCGTCATTGCCGTACAGAGCGCCGGCGTGCCGCGCAAGCTCGCCCGCGGCCTCGAGCATCTGTCCGAGCTCGCCCTAGTCCAACTCAAGGAAGTCCTCGACGTCTACACGAGCCGTGCTGCCGACAAGGCAAAATCGGTCCGTGAGCGCGACGAGGAAATCGACGCGATGTACACCTCGCTGTTCCGTGAAATGCTCACCTACATGATGGAAGATCCGCGCAACATCACCAGCTGCACGCATCTTCTGTTCTGCGCCAAGAACATCGAGCGCATCGGCGACCACGCCACCAACATTGCCGAAACGATCTACTACATGGCCACCGGTGCCCAGCCGGAAGGCGAACGTCCGAAGGACGATACCGCCAACACCGTCGGCGCAGTCACTGAATAATCATTCCGCGACCGCGCCCCCAGGAGACCGAAACGAATGATCCCTAAAGTAGCTGTCGTTGAAGACGAAGAAGCGCTGAGCGTGCTTCTCCGCTATAACCTTGAGGCCGAAGGCTTTGAGGTCGATACCATCCTGCGCGGCGACGAGGCCGAGATCCGGCTTCAGGAACGCACGCCGGACCTTCTCATCCTCGATTGGATGTTGCCGGGCGTGTCTGGCATCGAGCTCTGCCGCCGCCTGCGCATGCGGCCGGAAACCGAGCGCCTGCCGATCATCATGCTGACCGCCCGTGGCGAGGAAAGCGAACGGGTTCGCGGCCTCTCGACCGGTGCTGACGATTACGTCGTCAAGCCGTTCTCGACGCCGGAGCTTGTCGCTCGCGTCAAGGCGATGCTGCGTCGTGCCAAGCCCGAGGTGCTCTCGACGCTGTTGAAGTGCGGCGATATCGAGCTGGATCGCGAGACGCACCGCGTTCACCGCAAGAGCCGCGAAGTTCGCCTCGGCCCGACCGAATTCCGCCTTCTCGAGTTCTTGATGGCATCGCCCGGCCGCGTCTTCTCGCGCTCGCAGTTGCTCGACGGCGTCTGGGGTCACGACATCTATGTCGACGAGCGTACTGTTGACGTCCATGTCGGCCGCCTGCGCAAGGCTTTGAACTTTTCCAACATGCAGGACGTCATCCGCACCGTGCGCGGTGCCGGCTATTCGATGGAAGCCTGATCCTTTCAGGCGAGAGCCTGAGAGGTCTTTCCGATACAACGAAAAACGGGCCCGCGAGGGCCCGTTTTCTTTATTCCTTATCCGGCTTCCGGGTCAGGCGACCCGGTTAGCGGCCTTGCGGCGCTCGTTGACCGGCTGGTAGGCCATGCGCTGATGATACGTGCAATACGGGGAAGAGTCCGGGGACTCGCAACCGCAGAAGTGGAAGTCGTCATTGAGCGGATCGCCGACCGGCCACTTGCAGGTGCGCTCGGTGAGTTCGGTGAGGCCAAGGCGGCGAGAAATCGGAACGATTACATTTGCGGCCGGACGGAAGCGGACTTCCTCCACCGTATCGATTTCGATCTCTTCCTTGAGCATCGTCGCGCCCTGTTGGCGGGTAACGGTGCGTGTGGTGATCCGCGAGGCGTAGTTCGTGGCGCGGGGCGCCGAAGTCGTGCGCTTGGGGGTTCTGACGGTGGTCGTCGAACCGCCGGCCTTCGCACGGCCGGGCAGACTCAAACGATGGACTTTACCAATGACGGCGTTACGACTTACACCGCCAAGTTGTGCTGCGATCTGGCTGGCGCTCAGGCCTTCGGACCACAGCTTCTTCAGTTTTTCAACGCGCTCGTCTGTCCAGTTCATGCCCCTGTCTCCGCCTTATTAGCGTTGGTGTAGGCAGAATCCTTCACCGTTGCCACGGACGTATCCGAGGCAAGAAACGCTTACTCAAATTTTGGTGACTAGTTCCGCCGCATGCAGCCTAGTAATTGAGTTTTAACCTAGTGTGAGGCCGACTCCGTGACAAGAGTCGGTTGAATCTCGGGGAATCGATTTTCAAGTTTTCCCCAACTTGCTGGGCGTGAGAGTCATTTATGCAACATAGTTGTTGATAGGTCGAGCGCCTCGGGATGGCTGCTTGACGCATGCAGCGAAACCTCAGTTTTGTTGACATTGCAGTGCGAAAAGTAAATAGTGCTGCTCGCCGCCGAAAGGCGGCATTTTTAATTTTCCGGACCTGCTTTCCTTAGCCGGAGTCCGGCTGCTGATGATTGCTGATAGGAGATCGCGCCATGGCTGAAGCCGCGCTTTACGACACCTACTCTCGTGCCCCGCTGCGGTTCGAGCGAGGAGAAGGCGTGTGGCTGATCAGCGAAACGGGCGAGCGATATCTTGATTTCGGCGCGGGCGTTGCCGTCACCTCCGTTGGCCACAGCCATCCGCATGTGGTTGGCGCGCTGAAGGAGCAGGCCGACAAGGTCTGGCATCTGTCCAACATCTATGAGATCCCGGGTCAGGAAACACTGGCAAAGCGGCTGACCGATGCGACCTTCGCCGATAAGGTGTTCTTCACGAACTCCGGCGCAGAAGCCTTGGAATGCGCGATCAAGACCGCGCGCCGCTATCAGTTTTCCAAGGGCCATCCCGAGCGGTTCCATATCATCACCTTTGAAGGCGCCTTCCATGGCCGTACGCTGGCGACGATTGCCGCCGGTGGCCAGGAGAAATACCTCGAAGGCTTCGGTCCCAAGGCGCCTGGCTTCGATCAGGGGCCGTTCGGTGATCTCGATGCAGTCCGCAGCGCCATCACAAATGAAACGGCCGCGATCCTCATCGAACCTATTCAGGGGGAAGGCGGCGTCCGCCCGGCGACGAACGAGTTCCTGAAGGCACTTCGCGCGATCTGCGACGAGCATGGTCTGCTGCTGATTTTCGATGAAGTGCAGACCGGCATGGGCCGCACGGGCAAGCTCTTTGCGCATGAGTGGTCAGGCGCTACCCCCGATATCATGGCGGTTGCCAAGGGTATCGGCGGCGGCTTCCCGCTCGGAGCCTGCCTTGCCACGGCAGAGGCCGCTTCCGGCATGAAGGCCGGCACGCATGGCTCCACTTATGGCGGCAATCCGCTCGCCATGGCAGTTGGCAGTGCCGTGCTCGACGTGATCCTCGCGGAGGGCTTCCTGCAGCAGGTGCGTGACGTCTCGCTGGTATTCCGCCAAGGGCTGGCCTCGCTCAAGGATCGCTATCCTGATATCATCGAGGATATCAGGGGCGAGGGGCTGCTGCTCGGCGTCAAGGCCGCCGTGTCGTCCTCCGAACTGCTGCAGGCGATCCGTGACGCCCATCTGCTCGGCGTACCCGCTGGCGACAATGTCATTCGTCTTCTGCCGCCTCTGGTCGTCACTGCTGACGAAGCCCGCGAGGGCCTTGCCCGCCTCGAACGCGCCGCCGAAAGCGTGCGCGCTACGAAGGTCAAGAAGACGGCTTAATGGATAGTGCCCGTCGGAAGGCGGGCGTGATAGGTAACGATAATGGCTTCCCCCAAACACTTCCTCGATCTCTCCGCCGTCGCGGCATCGGACCTGCGGCTCATTATGGATGACGCAATCTCGCGCAAGCAGGCCTTCAAGGCCGGGCAGGGCGACAAGCCACTCGCCGGCAAGATGCTGGCGATGATCTTCGAAAAGCCCTCGACCCGTACCCGCGTGTCCTTCGACGTTGGCATGCGCCAGCTCGGGGGCGAGACGCTGTTCCTGTCGGGCACCGAAATGCAGCTCGGCCGCGCCGAGACGATCGGTGACACGGCCAAGGTGCTGTCGCGCTATGTCGACGCGATCATGATCCGCACGACCGATCATGCCCGCATGCTGGAGCTCGCCGAGCATGCAACCGTTCCTGTCATCAACGCATTGACGGATGATACGCACCCCTGCCAGATCATGGCTGATGTCATGACCTTCGAAGAGCACCGCGGCCCGATCAAGGGCAAGACGATCGCCTGGACCGGCGACGGCAACAACGTGCTGCATTCGTTGGTCGAAGGAGCCGCGCGTTTTGGCTACCGCATGAATATGGCGGTGCCCCTTGGTTCCGAGCCAAAGGATCACTATCTGAACTGGGCCCGCAATGAGGGCGCCGAAATCATGCTTTACCATGATGCAGACCGTGCGGTCGCCGGCGTCGATTGTGTGGTGACCGATACCTGGGTCTCCATGAATCAGGAACATCGGGCCCGTGGTCACAACGTATTCCAGCCTTATCAGGTCAATTCGGCTTTGATGGCGCAGGCCGACAAGGATGCATTGTTCATGCATTGCCTGCCCGCCCATCGTGGTGAGGAAGTTACGGACGAGGTGATCGACGGCCCGCAATCCGTGGTCTTCGATGAAGCGGAAAACCGTCTTCATGCGCAGAAGTCGATTCTTGCTTGGTGCCTGGGCGCGATCTGAACCATACTGGACGCCACGTTTGGCCGGAAGGCCCGTTGGCCGCGCGAGCGGATGGACACTCTTGTCTGCCGCTCTCAGACTAGGAGAAGACCATGGCAGAACCTGCAGCCACCCTCGGCGAATTCAATTTCGCCGGCGATGATCATGTCGTTCCGTTTCAGGTTGAGGGACTGGATGTGCGCGGTCGCGCCGTCCAGCTCGGGCCGATGCTGGACGCGATCCTCGAGCGCCATCGCTATCCTGCGCCCGTCGCGCGGCTTCTTGCCGAAGTCGTTGTGCTGACGGTGCTGCTCGGCACGTCGCTGAAATTTGAAGGCAAGTTCACGGTCCAGACCAAGGGCGACGGCCCGGTGGACCTGCTTGTTTGCGATTTCTCGACGCCTGAGAACGTGCGTGCCTACGCACGCTTCAACCAGGGCCTCCTCGACAGGGCCGTTGCGGCAGGGCAGATCGAGCCCGAACAGCTTCTCGGCAAGGGCATGCTGGCCTTTACGATCGATCAGGGCAAGTTTTCCCAACCCTACCAGGGTATCGTTGCGCTCGACGGTGCGACCCTTGAAGAGATTGCCGGCACCTATTTCCGCCAGTCTGAGCAGATCCCGACGCGGGTGCGTCTTGCTGCGGCCGAACTCTTCGATCGCGACGACGCGGGCAAGCCGCGCCACCGCTGGCGGGCTGGCGGTCTTGTCGCCCAGTTCCTGCCGGAAGCGCCGGAGCGCATGCGCCAGCCGGATCTTCACGGCGGCGACGGCGATAGGACTGGCGGCACCCACAAGGAAGACGATGCCTGGATGGAAGCCCGCTCGCTCGTCGACACGATCGACGCCGACGAACTGACGGATCCGCAAGTCGGCACCGAGCGGCTGCTATATCGTCTGTTCCACGAGCGTGGGGTTCGCGTCTACGAACCGCGCGAGGTCTTCGATCGCTGCAGCTGTTCCCGCGAAAAGATCAAGGGGGTGCTGAAGGGCTTCTCGGCGGAGGAAATTGATGCCAGCCAGGAAGACGGCGCAATTTCGGTCACCTGCGAATTCTGCTCGACGACCTATCGTTTCGAAGTGGAAGAGGTGGCAGAGCCTGCGGAGTGATCAGTTCAGGACTCTCAGCAGCCCTGGCGAATCCAGTGAGAAGGCGGGTATTTCGACATTGAAAAGCTCGCCTTCGTCCGTTTCCATCTGGTAGTGGCCGAACATCAGCCCCGACGGCGTATCCAGCGGGCAGCCCGAGGAATATTCATAGGTATCGCCGGGCGCGAGCCGCGGCTGTTCGCCCACGACGCCGGCGCCCGTGACCTCATCGACGAGGCCGTTCTGGTCGGTGATGTTCCAATAGCGGTTCACCAGTCGCACGGACTTGTCGGAATTGTTGCTGATGACGATCCGGTAGCCCCAGACATAGCGATCGTCCTCCGGATCGGATTGCTCCTCCAGATAAAAAGGTTCGACGACGACTTCAATGTCTCGTGTAAGGGCGCGGTACATGCCTACACCATAGTCAATATACGTTACCGGTATCTTATACGACAGCCGATCCGTCAATAAACCGATAGTCGATCACGTCCGTAATGCCTGTAAAGGCAAGAAGTTTCGCCACTTAAGCCTGACTTTGACCTGTCTTGGGTGGGGCAAAGCAGCATGTGGCGGTCGGCCGGATTTGCGTCAATCCGGCCGATGTAGGCTGATCAGGCGTTCACTTTTGCGAGAGCCTGGGCGAAGTCCTCGATCAGGTCGTCCGTGTCCTCGATGCCCGCGGAAAGACGAACGGTACCGCCGGAAATGCCGAGCTCCGCCCGTGCTTCGTCGGTCAGGTTCTTGTGCGTCGTCGTAGCCGGATGCGTGATCAGGCTCTTGGCGTCGCCCAGATTGTTGGAGATCTTGACGACCTGCAGGGCGTTTTGGAGCGCGAAAGCAGCTTCCTTGCCGCCCTTGAGTTCGATGGCGACCAGTGTCGAGCCACCCTTCATCTGCTTGGCGACGATGTCGGCCTGCGGATGATCGTTGCGGCCGGGATAGATGACCTTGGCGACCTTCGGCTGATCGGCCAGGAAGTCGGCGATCTTCGATGCGTTTTCGGTCTGCTGCTTGACGCGCAGCGGCAGCGTCTCGAGTCCCTTCAGCAGCGTCCATGCCGTGAACGGCGACATGGCCGGGCCGGTGTGGCGGTAGTAGTCCTGAAGGTTCTCGTTGACCCATTCCCGGTCGGAGAGGATGACGCCACCGAGGCTGCGGCCCTGGCCGTCGATGTGCTTGGTGGCCGAATAGACGACGATATGGGCGCCGAGCTCGAGCGGCTTCTGGAAGATCGGCGTGGCGAAGACGTTGTCGACCACGACCTTGGCGCCGATCTGGTTGGCGAGCTTGGCGACGCCGGCAATGTCTATCACCTCGAGTGTCGGATTGGTCGGGCTTTCCAGGAAGAACACCTTGGTGTTCGGGCGGATCGCCTTTTCCCAGTTTTCCAGATGGCGACCGTCGACCAGCGTGCATTCGATACCGTATTTCGGGGCGAGCGTCTCGACGACCCAGCGGCAGGAGCCGAAGAGGGCGCGGGCGGCAACGATGTGGTCGCCGGCCTTCACCTGGCAGAGGATTGCGGCGGTGACGGCTGCCATGCCGGAGGCCGTGGCGCGGGCTTCCTCTGCGCCTTCCAGTGCGCACATGCGCTTCTCGAACATGTCGTTTGTCGGGCTGCCGTAGCGAGCGTAGATATAGCCTTCCGTTTCGCCCTTGAAGCGCGCTTCGGCCGCTTCCGCGCTCTCATAGACGAAGCCTTGCGTGAGGTAGATGGCTTCCGAGGTCTCGCCATATTGCGAGCGCAAAGAACCGTCGTGAACGAGTTGGGTTGCGGGGCGCCAAGTCTTGCTCATGAATCACCACTTTCAAACAACAAAAAAACCGGCCGCGAAAGCAGACCGGTTTTGCACCCGGTCCTTTTAGCCACTTGTTTAACGTGGCTGCAAGCCGACCGGCCAAATCACCACGGGATAAAAGTGCAATACTGCCGTTCTATGCTTGCGTCAATTCCTTGAGTTTGGTTTTGTCTCCCACGAATATGGATGGGGCATGATGGCTCGCGAAACAGGAATTTTGGCGGATCGCGCGATAGGCGCGCTCTTTGAGGCGGGACGTCTCACCAGCGAGCGCGATTTGGACCACGACCAGATCCAACCGGCAAGCCTTGACCTCAGGCTTGGCGCGAAGGCATTCCGCGTTCGCGCGAGCTTCATGCCGGGTCCTTCCCATTTGGTGTCCGATAAGCTCGATCGCCTCAGCCTCCACGTCGTCGACCTCAGCGAAGGCGCCGTGCTGGAGACCGGCTGTGTCTACATCGTTCCCTTGATGGAGCGCCTCGACCTGCCGGCCGACATGTCGGCCTCGGCCAATCCCAAAAGCTCGACCGGACGTCTTGATATCTTCACCCGCGTCATCACTGACTACGCGCAGGAGTTCGACAAAATCCCGGCTGGCTATTCCGGCCCGCTCTATCTCGAAATCAGTCCGCGTACTTTCCCGATCGTCGTGCGTCGAGGCTCGCGCCTGTCGCAGATCCGCTTCCGGGTCGGCCATTCGATACTTGGGGAGCCGGAATTGCTCGCGCTCCACGATGCCGAAACGCTGGTCGCCAGCAAGCTGCCGAACGTCTCCGGCGGCGGCATTGCCCTGTCGATTGATTTGGCCGGCGACAAGGATGGACTGATCGGCTACCGCGGTAAGCACCACACTGCAGTCGTCGATGTCGACAAGAAGGCGCAGCACGACATCTATGACTTCTGGGAACCTCTCTATAGCCGCGGTCGCAACGAACTGATCCTGGATCCGGACGAGTTTTATATTCTCGTCTCGCGCGAAGCCATCCATGTGCCACCGCACTACGCGGCAGAGATGACCCCCTTCGATCCGTTGGTTGGCGAATTTCGCGTGCATTATGCAGGCTTCTTCGACCCCGGCTTCGGCCACGTCCCCGCCGGCGGCCGCGGCAGCCGCGCCGTGCTCGAGGTCCGCAGCCACGAGGTTCCCTTCATCCTCGAGGACGGCCAGATCGTCGGTCGCCTCGTCTATGAGCATATGCAGGAGCACCCCGAGAGCCTCTACGGCTCCGGCCTCGGCTCCAATTATCAGGCCCAGGGCCTGAAACTCTCGAAGCACTTCCGCATCTGACAACGCCGATGCCCGCTTGACAGCGGCACCCATCTATTGGAAATCTCGCTCCAACGCGGGTGTAGCTCAATGGTAGAGCAGCAGCTTCCCAAGCTGAATACGAGGGTTCGATTCCCTTCACCCGCTCCAACTTCAGATGGTTTTGCTGGGACTGAGCGGATTTCAGCCGCACTGTGGTCTGAGCGTGGTGCCCACGTGGGCCGCCGTCGTTCGCTGTCTTGCTCCACGAGGAAAGAACGCCCTTAAGAGGTAGCCTCGAAGGAAATTGACATAGTTGACAATCCTCTAATAAACATAGTTAATTTTTAACTATTCTCCGATATCACGGGAACGCAGGCGACCCCTTGGTCGTTGTCGGCATGATCAGGAGGAGTTGCAGGATGCTTTTGAAGATTTTCACGGCGAAGCGCGAGATCCGGGAGAATGGCGATACCGGCACTTACGCTGACGGCTACTATGCGCCGGAAGTGGTTCTTGCGTCTGCGCGCGATGACGATCGTGCTTCCTATGAGCGCGATTATGGTCGCGGCCGCAAGGTCGAGCAAATTCCGCTCGGGTTTGCCTGAGCACCCTTTTTAGCTTCCGTCTTGTGCGGCAGCCGGGCCATGGCTCGCTGTTTGAAGTCGGAAGTCTATAATCGAAAAGGGCGGTATTGAGCCGCCCTTTGCTTTTGTACCGTTTTGCTGGGATCAGAATTCCGTCCAATCGGCGTCGTCGCGTGGGCTCGAAGAGGCGCTGCCTGCACCAAATGCGCTTGCAAGTTTCTGCCCAAGCGCCCGAGCCGGCGAGCTAGAGGGGCGGGTGACACCCGGAGTGGCGATGCGGACGGGTGCCATTCTGGCTGCGACCGGCGGCGCGGCCGGCCGTGGCGCCGAATGGATGTGAGTGCCCTGCAGCGGCGCTGCCGCGGCAATGTTAGCGCTGAAACTGCCAGTGCCGGTCAGCTTGAACTGGTCGAGCAGGTTGTTGAGTGTCGCCGCTTCCGTCGCGAGCTTGTGGCTCGCCGTCGTGCTTTCCTCGACCATGGCCGCATTCTTCTGCGTTCCCTGGTCCATCGAGTTCACCGCCGTGTTGATCTCCTGCAGGCCGGACGATTGCTCGCGGGCGGCCTCGGCGATCGCGTCGACGTGCTGGTTGATCTCCTGAACCTCGTGAACGATCGCATCAAGCGCCTTGCCGGTTTCGCCGACAAGCGACACGCCCGTCTGCACATGGTCGCCCGATGTGGTGATCAGTGACTTGATCTCCCTGGCGGCATTGGCCGAGCGCTGTGCAAGTTCGCGCACCTCCTGGGCAACGACGGCAAAGCCCTTGCCGGCTTCACCGGCGCGCGCGGCCTCGACGCCGGCGTTGAGGGCCAGAAGATTGGTCTGGAAGGCGATGTCGTCGATGACGCCGATGATGTTGCCGATCTCCGCGGAGGATTGCGCGATCTGCTGCATGGCGTTGACGGCCTTGCTGACCACTTGGCCGGACTTTTCTGCACCGGCGCGCGTGCGTGCCACGAGCCCACGTGCTTCCTCGGCACGCTTGGCGGCATCCTTCACGGTGGTGGTGATCTCCTCGAGGGCCGCTGCCGTCTCCTCGACGGACGCTGCCTGCTGCTCGGTGCGCTTCGAAAGCTCGTCCGCCGAGGCGCGGATCTCGGTTGCGCCGGCAGTGATGGCGCGGGCGTTGGCGCCGACCGTCTGCATAGTGTCGTTCAAGCGCAGGATCGAGTTGTTGAAATCCTGTCGCAGACTATCGAGGTCGCCGACAAACGCCGTGTCGATCCGAGATGCGAGGTCGCCTGCGGCCAGCCGGCGTAAGCCGTCGCCAAGCGCGCTGACCGCGCGCGAGAGATCGGCAGCCTCGGTTGCGCGCTGAGCTTCACGTTCTCGGCGTTCGCTGTCGCTGAGATTGCGGCTCTTTTCGGCCTCGCCCTCAAGCCGGATACGATCGACCGCATTGTCGCGGAAGACGGCAACGGCGCCGGCCATCTGGCCAACCTCGTCACGACGGTCGAGGCCGTCGATGGCGCCGTGCGTATCTCCCTCGGCAAGCTGAGCCATCCGGTCACGCAGACGAACCATGGGCGTGGTGATCCCCGATTGCGCGACCCACACAGAAAGGCCGATCGCGCCCATGACAGCGAGCCCGATCAGTACGAAACTGAGAGTGATGCGCTGGTTGACTCTAACGGAGAGCGCGTCGCCGCCATCGTTCAGCAATGCCATCAGCGCATCATTGTTGGCGATCATTTTCGGAGTGACCGTGTTCAGCTTCGCATTGAGCATGCTGGCTGCAAGCTGCGCGCCGGCACTGTCCTTTGCCTTGGCGAGGTCGATGACCTTGCTGGAAAGCGCTTCCATCTCGGCGATGCCGACGAGGATGTCGTCAATCGCCGGCTTGCGGCTAGGTACCAAGGCCGCCGCCTGTTCCAGGCGTTCGCGCGCTTGAGGCATCTTGCTTGGCGTCGTGAGCGCCGTATTGAAAGCCGGCGTCTCCGGCTTGAGGCCGGCGATAAGCGTGACCTGCAGCACGGCAGCGGTTGCCGAGGCGCTGGCGCGCGATGCCTGCATGGCTGCCAGTGCCTCGTTATCGATGAAGGCGCTGTAGGTGGCATCGGCGCCGCGGAATTCGGTGATGACATAAACGAGGCCCCCGAGCGCGATCGCCCCGAGAAGCGCGACGACAGAAATGATCTTCGTCCGGATTTTCAAGTTCTTCAGCATGGCTATGTCCAGTCGCTTGACCCGACCGCGGGCGGGCCGACTATTGAAGCATTTTATGTCGCGGGATACGGCATGGTGGGATGCCCGGAAGGCTCGACATGCGCATCATGCATTCGGCCCGTGAGCCGGCGTCGTCCTGGCGAATAGAATGGGACATTGCTTAATGTGGCCCTAACGCTTGGTATCTGTCCCCGGAAAAAATTTCGGGTCCCGCCGCCTAGGGACGAGTCATGCTAAGCGCGGCGCAACTTCTCACTGGTGCTGACAGGGACACGAGGCGTCTTGTCCCAGAAGAAGGGCTTTCTCGGCAGCTCGAGAAGGGCGCGCCATGCCGCCACCGAGATCATCAGCCAATAGAGCGGGACATAGATCCAGCGCCAGCCGATGCTGCGTTTTTCCTCACGCAGCATCGCGACCCTGCCGAGCAGCAGAAAGAGGTCGTAGCTTGCCGCCATATTGGCAAGATCGAGGAGCAAGAGCGCGCCTTCGCTGCTGCCGGCGGGCGGAAAGCCGAGCGCTAGGTAGCCGGCGGTGGTGACAAGGAGCATGATCAGCCAGGGATGGGTGAGAGAGGAAAGCAGCATTCCTCCGATCAGCAACTGGAACACCAGAAAGCCGCCCACGCCCATCTCGCGCGGGAGGCGCGCTGGCTCGCGCATCACCAGGTTTCGGGCTTCCGGCACGATCGCCAGCATGCCTTTGCTGATGTAGTCCAGCCGGACGCAGCGAGCCTGCAGAAGCTGCTGTCGAGTGCCTTGTCATCGTTGACGAGGGAGCTGTCGATTGCCGAAAGAAAGGGAAGCCGGAGCCCGCGCGCCAGGGATGCGTAATAGCTGTCGGCATCGATGGAGCCGCTTGCAATGAGTTCCTGTTCGATGCTCGCGCCGTTGCGGCGTGCGACCTGCATCGCGCGGGCGATTGTCGGCCTGCCGATGCCGAGTTGCAGCAGAACCTCTGCTTCCTGCTGGTAGGAATCGTTTACCGCGCGCAGGCGGCGCGCCGTGGCGTATTGAACCATCATCCAAGAGCGTGCGGATCTTCGATCCCGCCCGACGCATATTCCCCGACACGCATGACTCTGATACACCGTTTCCAGAATGGCAGTGCATGCTTTCCCCGAGGCCGATCATAATGATGCAATTTAAACTGGCATCCCTGAATCTTAAGGGGCTATGCAGCTTTTGGCTGTCTTTGATTGTGTTTTTCTGCCCGCTCTCGTTGTCAGCGCAGGAGGCGACGCCAGGCTTGCCGCTGCTTTTCGATTCCAGGGAGCGCCTTGCCAAACCGGATCTTTCGTCGCTCGTCCGCCTGCGTTTCCTGACGACGATCGACTTTCCACCGTTCAATTTTACCGATCAGAATGGCAAGCTTTCCGGTTTCAACGTCGATCTCGCCCGCGAGATCTGTAACGAGCTGGAGATTGCCAGCAAATGCCAGATCCAGGCGCTGCCGTTCGCTGACCTGAATGCCGCGCTCGCGGCCTCGCAGGGCGATGCCGTGATTGCCGGCGTCGCCGTCAGCGAGGAGCTGCGGCGACAGTTCGCCTTTTCGCGCCCCTATCTCATGCTGCCCGCCCGCTTCGTTCGAAACGTAAAGGCTTCCATCAAGGGCGAGAATGCCAGCGCTCTGGCCGATCATCCGGTCGGCGTCGTCAAGGCGACGGCGCACGAAGCCATGCTGGCGGCCTATTTCCCGAAGGTGAAGGCCGTACCCTTCGACAGCAAGGACGCCCTTCTTGCAGCACTCAAGGATGGCAAGCTGGAGGCCGTCTTCGCGGATTCCCTCCAGCTCTCCTTCTGGGTTTCGTCGGAGGCCTCGGCGAAATGCTGCGCGCTGTTCGACGGGCCTTATCTCTCCGAGCAGTTTCTCGGCGAAGGCATGACGATCATGCTCCGTCAGAAGGACGATGTCCTTACGGCAGCGCTCGATCACGCGCTGGCAGCGCTGTCGCGCAGTGGCCGCCTGCAGGAAATCTACCTGCGCTACTTCCCTTACGGCCTGTATTAAACCTGAAAGGCTCTAGCCCTTGCGAAAGCGCGCGATCGCGCTGCGCTCGATGGCGGCGCAAGTGAGCTTATCGAGGCCGAGGCGGTCGCGAAGCAGGCTGAGAAGGCGCAGCTCTTCCGCCTTCACCGAGAGATCGGCGGAAGCAATTTCGACCGCGAGCGCATAGGCCGTGTCGTAGAGGCGCGACGGCAGCGTGTCCTTGACGGTTTCGAGCACGATGTCGAGCCCTTCGGGACCAGCCAGCAGTCCCGCGCAATCGCGCGCGATAGAAATCAGCTTTTCGTCGTCGAAATCACGGAAGACCGGCAGGAAGCCGATCAGTTGGCCGATGCGCTCCATCTCGCGATCGTTCATCGTGCTGTCGACGGCGGATGCCATCACCATCACGTAGATCAAGGCGTCATGGGCGGAAAGCGGCTTGTTCATGTCTCGATGATCCCTTCGAAGTGAGGCCAGAGTCTAGGAGTTGCCCAGCGACATTACAAGCCGTCGGGCGGCAGATCGGAAGGCAGATCCTCAGGACCGCTGGTTTCTGCGAGGCTGCGAGGGTCGTTGCCGTGGATGCCTTTGCCCGCCTGTTTTGCCTTCTCGCCGGCCTCGGCGAGCGCAGATCCCTTCGCCGCCTCTGCCCAGCCGTTTTCGACGAGCCACTGTGAAATGTCCTGCGTGCCGATCCTGCAGGCGGCCGTGACGGTACCGGTCCATTCCGCACTGTCGAGATCGCAGCGGACGGCCCTGAGGCGCAGCAGCAGCCGCAGATTGGTCTTTGCCAGCATCCCGCATGGCCACTCACGGCCCCCGCTGTCGATGCATGTCTTGTCCGCCGGCGTGGGGTCGATGCCGGCAAGCTGCAGGCGACGGTCGCCAAACGCCAGGACACCGGCGCTTTCCGCGATCGGGCGAACAAGGTTCACGCCCCTGTCTTTGGCAGGGTTTGCCGGTTGCTCCGGCACAACGGGCGCGATGCGCTCGAGTGGCTTGCCGTCGATGACCGCAGGGTAGAACTGGCTGGCCTCGTCGACACGCCGCGCATTCATGCTGGCTTCGGGATTTGGGGTCGGTTGAGCCGTCGGAGCGGGGGGCGGCACTTGCGCTTCCATCGGCGCTGCCGTTTCCGCCGGATCAATGGTCGAGCCAAGCCGCTGTCCGCCGGCCGCAATCAGGTCGGCAACAATTCCGATCCCTGCAACAGCCGTGAGAATTGCCGCAGGACGCATGGAATATCTTCCTACTGGCTGGCCCAGATGATGCGGGCGATCCAATCCACGTCGGAAAGTTCAATTGTTCGGTTGGGATGCTCCGGGTTGAGCGACATCAATTCGATCGATCGCGGGCTCTGGCGCAACAGCACCTTCGCCATCACTTCGCCTTCGCGCGTCTTGACGACGACGCGATCATTGCGGCGAACCTGCGCGCCAGGCTCGACGATCAAGACGTCGCCGTCGCGGTAGAGCGGCATCATGCTCTCGCCCTGGACTTCGAGCGCATAGACGCCTGCCTTCTGCGAGGGTGCGGCCGGGAACTCCACAACGTCCCAGCCTTGCCCAGCCGGAAAGCCGCCATCATCGAAGAAGCCGCCGGCACCGGCCTGCGCAAAGCCAAGCAGCGGAATCGAGCTGCCCTGCCGCGGGAAAGCGCCTTCCGGAAGACTGGAAAAGCTCCCTGCCGGCCGCATGAACGTCAGGAACTGCTCCATGCTGGCGCCCGTTGCATCCAGCACCTTGGCGATCGATTCCGTCGACGGCCAGCGCAACCGCCCATCGGCGGAGAGCCGCTTGGACTTGTTGAAGGAGGTTGGATCGAGCCCCGCGCGCCGGGCAAGACCTGAAGGCGTCAGTTCATGCCGTTCGGCAAGCCTGTCGATCGCCCCCCAAATCTGCTCGTGTGACAGCATGTCGCCTGATTCCTGCGCGCCTGCGCGCCTGCGCCATCGTTCAACGACGAAATATTAACCGCAAGCCCAGCGGGAGTAAAGAGAAGAAAGGAATAAAATCCTGTCTCGCCTCAGGCGACCATGGCCATGTTGATCTTGCCGAGCTGAATCACCGCCTGCGTACGGCTGTCGACATCGAGCTTGAGCAGGATAGCCGAGACATGCGCCTTGATCGTCGCCTCGGAAACGCCGAGCTCATAGGCGATCTGCTTGTTGAGAAGACCTTCCGCCAGCATCGTCAGCACACGGCTCTGCTGCGGTGTCAGCGTGTGCAGCCGGTGGATCAGGTCGGCGACGTCAGGATCCTGTTCCTGCCCGTCCCGATAAGTCTCGGGGGTCGCGATATCGCCGGCAAGGACCGTCTGGATACCGCGGCGAATGTCGTCGATCCCGGAGGATTTGGAGATGAAGCCGGATGCGCCGAGTTCGAGCGCGCGACGGATCGTCGTGGCGTCATCCGTCGCGGAAATGATGACGATCGGCAGCCCGGCGAATTCGGAGCGAAGCGCCATCAGGCCGGAAAAGCCGCTGACACCAGGCATCGATAGATCGAGCAGCATCAGGTCCGCTTCGGGATGTGATCCAGCCGCCATGCGCGCTGCGGCAAAATCGCCGGCCTCCACGATCTGGGGATGGCCTTCCATACCTATCACTGCCTGGCGCAGCGCATCCCGGAAAAGCGGGTGGTCGTCGGCAATGATGATTGTCTGTTCCTGCATCGATAGCTCCCTCCCAAGAGCTCGATCGCCGAGCCATGCCTCGTGCCTCCGCACGATACATGCCTCCATTCGGAGGTGACTATATCAAATCATGTCTTTTGCGGAAGGGCGTTGCGCTCCTCCTCGCTTCGGAATTCCTTGACTATCCCCATGAAGCTCCGCATCCAGCGCTCCATGATGCCGATCGAACGGTTGATCTCCTCGTCGGAGGGAAGCGCCTTGTTGACGATGCTTTTGTTCTCCAGCGCCGTGACGCGGGCCGAAAGCCGGTCGAGTTCCTGCTCATAGGCCGCCCGCTCATCGGCGGCCATCCGGCAGACGAGCGCGCCGTCCTTCTCCTCGCAAAGCGACATGGCGCCGGTCTGCTTGTCGAGACGTACGAAGTGGTCGCCGCTACGCTCCAATTGAAAGCGCAATGCGTCGGTTTCGGCCGCATGAACGCCGAGCGGCAGGAGAAGCGCGAAAAGGCCGATTGCGATATTTCTCATGGTTTCCTCCGGAAATCTCGGCGGCCTCCGCATTTTTCACGGCGAGGCGTGGACATCACCGCCGCTTTGCGGCAAAGCCCGGGAAAGACCAGCCATTCTGAGGTTATCATGACCCTGACACCAACGCTTTACAAGATCGTGACGGAAACGCTCTGGCAGGAGGCGAGGGGAGCCGGCGTTTTTCGTGGCGCGCCGATCGACCTTACGGACGGCTACATCCACTTCTCGACAGCCGCCCAGGTCAGGCAGACTGCGGCGCTTCACTTCGCCGGCCAGGCGGGGCTTCTGCTCGTTGCCGTCGATAGCAGCAAGTTCGGCGACGAACTCGTCTTCGAACCCTCGCGCGGCGGCGCTCTCTTTCCACACCTCTATGCGGAATTGCCGATGTCGGCCGTGTTATGGGAGGCGCCGCTGCCGCTCGATGTCGCCGGCCAGCACCTCTTTCCGGATCTTGCGCCATGATCGAGCTTTTCAAGCACGCCGCCCGCAAGGGTCTCTTCCTCTTCGACCCCGAAACCGCTCATGGCATGTCGATTGCCGCACTGAAGGCAGGCGCCGTGCCGGCCTGCCGGATCGCCCCCGATCCGCGCCTGCGGCAGAGCGTTGCCGGGCTCGATTTCGTTAATCCGATCGGCATGGCGGCCGGCTACGACAAGAACGCCGAGGTTCCGGAAGCGTTGCTGAAGATCGGCTTCGGTTTCACCGAGATCGGCACCGTGACGCCGAAGCCGCAGCCCGGCAATCCGCGCCCGCGCATCTTCCGGCTGGTCGAGGATGAAGGCGTCATCAATCGCCTCGGCTTCAACAACGAAGGCCACGACGCTGCCTTCGCGCGCCTGTCGGCCATTCGCGGCAACGGCATGATCGGCGTCAACATCGGCGCCAACAAGGACAGCGAGGACCGCATTGTCGACTATGTCCTCGGCATCCGCCGGTTTTATTCGGTCGCCCGCTATTTCACCGCCAATATCTCATCACCGAACACGCCGGGCCTGCGCGATTTGCAGGCGCGCGAAAGCCTCGCCGCGCTCTTGTCGGCAGTGCTTGCCGCCCGCGATGCCGAAGCCGAAAAGGCAGGCAGAAAGATCCCCGTCTTCCTGAAGATCGCGCCTGATCTGACGGAAGAGGGGCTGGACGATATCGCCGCCGAAGCGCTGTCGCATGCCCTGGACGGCCTGATCGTTTCGAACACCACGCTTTCCCGCGAGGGCCTCAGGGACCAGCGTCAGGCGAAGGAGGCCGGCGGGCTTTCCGGCAAGCCGCTGTTCGACAAATCGACCGCCGTTCTCGCCAAAATGCGCAAACGCGTCGGCCCAGGCCTGCCGATCATCGGCGTCGGCGGCGTCTCGTCCGCCGGCACCGCGCTCGAGAAGATCAAGGCCGGTGCCGATCTCGTGCAGCTCTATTCCTGCATGGTCTATGAGGGGCCGGGCCTCCCGGGCACGATCGTTCGCGGCCTGTCGAAGCTGCTCGATCGCGAGCAGGTCAGATCCATCCGCGACCTCAGGGATACGAGAACGGACTACTGGGCAGGACGGAACGTCTGATCCGCCCGCGGCCGCACAAGCATCGCCAGGAAGACACCGCGAAACAGCAGGAAGCCGTTCATCGCCAGCCATAGGCCATGATTGCCGAACAGCGGCACGAAAACGGCCAGCGCTATGAGATAGCCGGCAAACGACATGAGCATCCGGTTGCGCATGTCGGTCGACCAGGTGGCGCCGATGAAGACACCGTCCATCAGGAAGGCCAGCGTCCCCGTAAGTCCGGTGACGGCGGCCCAGGGCAGGTAGGTTTCGGCCGCCTGCTGCACCTCCGGCGAGGTGGTTAGCACCGAAATCAACCATGGACCGGCCAGCAGGAAGAACACGGAAATGAGGCCGGCAAGCCCGAAGGACCAGAGCGCCGTCAGCTTCAGGCCACGCTCGAAGGCCGGCCGGTATCGCGCGCCGATCGCCCGTCCGGTGATCTGCTCTGCCGCGTTGGCCAGTCCGTCGAGATAATATCCGGAGAGCAGGAAGAAGTTCATCAGCACGGCGTTGGCGGCCAGCGTGACCGCTCCGAAGCTCGTGCCGATCCGCGTCATCAGAGTGAAAGCGGCGAGCAGCACGAAGGTGCGGATCAGGATGTCGCGGTTCAGCGCGAAAAGCTCGGCGAGGCGATGCCGGGAGAAGATCTCCGTGCGTGTCGGCCGATGCGCGCGATCGAAGCCGCGAAGGACAATCAGCAAGCCGACGACAGCACCGGCTGTCTCGCCGACCATCGTACCCCAGGCGACGCCCGCCACGCCCCAGTCAAGCCAGAGGCCGAGATAGATCGCCAGTATGATGTTGATGCCGTTGATGATCGTCTGCAGCAACAGGCCAACGGTGCCCTGGCCGCGGCCGAGCACGAAGCCGAGGATCGCGTAATTGGCAAGCGCTGCCGGGCCGGCAAGGATGCGGATGGAGAAATAGGTGCTGGTGGCGGCCGCAACGGCGCTCTCCGGTCCCATCAGCTTCAGCCCGGCTGCGAGTAGCAGTGGCGAAAGACAGAGAAGCGCTATGCCGCAGCCGAGCGCGGAGATCAGCGCTCGCCAGAAGACGCCCTGCTGGGCGTGCCGGTCGTGCCGTCCGAAGGCCTGCGCCGTCAGTCCGGTCGTGGAGGCGCGCAGGAAGTTGAAGCTGCCGAGGATAAGGTCGAAGAGCATGGCGCCGATCGCAAGCCCTGCCAGCGCATCCGGCTGACCCATGTGGCCGACGACGCCGGTGTCGACGAGGCCAAGGAGCGGCGTCGTCATGAAGCCGAGCGTCATCGGAATTGCAATCGACAGCACCAGTCGGTGCGTCACGTCGAATGCCAGCCTGTTCTCGTGACCGTGCGTATCCATGTCTGCCTCTGAGGAAGGAGGCAGAATCGCCTCAGCCGGAAAGCACCATTGCCCAATAGGGCACGCTTTTGGAAGCAGAATTGCGTGCTACCGCAACGCCGAGACCATTGTAACGACCGAGCATGTTCTCCAGATGGTGCGGAGAGTTGATCCAGGCGGTCACAACGGCCGGCACCGACTGTTGGCCGGCCGCGATGTTTTCGGCGGCCGGCATCTGTACGCCGCTTGCCTTGACGCGCGGGCCGAAGCCGTCGCCGATCCCCATCACGTGCTTCATCTTGCCTGCCGATGCCATGCGCTTGGCCTGGAACATCGCGGCATCCTTGGCAGCGGGATCCGCCGAAAGCGGCGGCAATCCGTTCTTGGCGCGCAACTGATTGACTAGCGGCAGAGCGTCCGCCGTTTCGTCTTCGCCATCAGAAGGCATGGAAGCGAACTTGGGCGCGGTCGTGCAGCTTGCAACACCGGCGACCAGCACGAGGCCGGATATGTGTAGTAGCCCACGCCGCGAGAGGATGAGAGAGGTCATATTAGCGCCGATAGCTGAAGAGACGGATGAGGACGAAGACCGGGATCACGACGGTCGCACCAAGCAAC
The DNA here is from genome assembly GCF_001542405.1 of Rhizobium altiplani. Taxonomy (GTDB): domain Bacteria; phylum Pseudomonadota; class Alphaproteobacteria; order Rhizobiales; family Rhizobiaceae; genus Rhizobium; species Rhizobium altiplani. The sequence goes on along the minus strand of NZ_LNCD01000120.1, from coordinate 71,732 downwards.
AGATAATCGCCGACACGTCCCAAAGCGGCAAAGCCGCGATGCCAGACTTCCAGAACGAAATTGCGGAAGCCGTAGACGAAATCCAGCGGCGCCCAGCCGAACACGGCCATGATGAAGCCGACGATCAGCGATACGACCAAAAGCTTGACCAATGTGCGGCCGAGGGAATCGCCGAGAAACTTGTTCACCTGATCGGACATGCGCCATCTCCTGTTTGTCCCTGAAATACGGGCGCGGAACGCCGCTCGCAAGCCTTTTTCAGGTCTGGCGTCTCCGCCTCTGAAATAGGACTTGAGTTTTTTTGTGACCGCAGCCAAATGCGGGCCGATCCCAATAGGTCTTCACCATGCAGCCCAACCAGCTCACTTCAGGCGACGTGATCGCCGATCGCCGCGCCGACTACGCCAAGATGCTCGACGAAAGCGGCGAACCGGACGCAGCCGCCGAATTGATGGAGCAGGCGTTGGAACTCGTGCCGGGCTGGGCGGCCGGCTGGTATCGGCTGGCCGGCTACCGCGAAAAGGCCGGCGATAAGTCAGGCGCGATCGACGCCTACCGGCGCACTTTGGAGGTCAGTCCGGACGATATTTTCGGAGCCGAGCTCAAGCTCGCTTTGCTTGGCGACGTCGAGACGCCGGACCAGCCGCCGAGCAGCTATGTCGAGCGATTGTTCGACGACTATGCCGATCGCTTCGAGACGTCGCTGGTGGAGAAGCTCGATTACAGCGTTCCCGCCAAGCTTGCGACGCTCGTCGCGACGACCGGCAGGAACTATGCGTTGGCCGTGGACCTCGGCTGCGGCACCGGCTTGCTCGGACCGGAGATTTGTGATCGCGTTGCGCGCCTCGAGGGGTTCGATCTGTCGCAGAACATGCTCGCCAAGGCTGCCGAGAAGCATATCTACGATCACTTGGCGCAAGCCGATCTGTCGCTGGCTCCGGAAGCGACCGGCCTCTTTGTCGAGGGAGCGACGCATCGTGCCGACCTCGTCACTGCCGCGGATGTGTTGATGTATCTCGGCAATCTCGAGAGTGTGTTCGAGGCGGTTTCAGAGCTTGTCTTGCCGGGCGCCGATTTCGCATTTTCAGTCGAGGACGCGGGTGAGGGCGATGGCTTTCATCTCGCGCCGTCGCTGCGCTACGCCCATTCCGAAAGCTATATACGCGCGCTCTGCGCCCGCCACGGTCTCGAGGTCATCGCCGTCAGCAAGACGCCCATTCGCAAAGATGGCTCAAACATCATTTCTGGTATCCTGTTCCTTACGCGCAAGGCGGGATAGCGGAACGATTCTTGCGAAGTGAATAATAGGTCAGCATTGCTTACATATTTCGCTTGATTGCACTGCGAAAGCGCCTGATAATCCTGGCTAATTCAGTAGGGTTCTTTCAGGATTTCGAGGCGCCCGGGATCATTCATCACCTACATTTCGTCACGCTCGGGTCTCGCCCTGGCGGATATGAACATGTCTGCCGTTTGGGGATCAACGACAATGGCACAGCTCTTCAATGCCCTCGGTTTCTGGAATACCAGCGCCACTCGCCATACACCGGTCGAAGACGTCCAGGGGATTTTCTCCGGCAGCCTTATTGCGGCGCTCGGGCTTTATGTTCTGGCCAGCGCCGGCCTTCTGACCGGCAGCACCGCCGGCGTCGCGTTTCTGCTCCACTACGCCTTCGGCGTGAACTTCGGTCTCGCCTTCTTCCTGCTCAACCTGCCGTTCTTTTATCTTTCGTGGACGCGGCTCGGCATGGCCTTCACGGTCAAGACATTTATCGCGATCGGCCTGACATCGCTCATGACCAGCCTGCAGCCGAAGGTCATGGACATTTCCGCCATCCATCCGGCCTGGGCGGCTCTTCTCGGCGGTCTGCTGCTGGGTTTCGGCCTTCTGGCGCTCTATCGCCACCGCGCCAGCCTCGGTGGGGTCGGCATCCTGGGCGTCTATATGCAGGAGCGTTTCGGCATCCGCGCCGGCCTCGTGCAGATGGCGATCGACCTTTGTGTGCTGGCCGCAGCCTTCTTTGTCGCCACGCCACCGGTGGTTTTCTATTCCGTTCTAGGCGCGGTGGTGCTGAACCTCTTCGTGGCCGTCAACCACCGCGCCGATCGCTACATCGCGCTTTAGGCAGCCCGTGCCGGCTTGTCGATCGGGTGCTGCGAGCGGAGGCCGACTGCCAGCCGGTTCCAGACATTGATCGTGCCGATCGCGACCGTGATCTTGGTGATCTCTTCTTCCGTGAAGTGGGCCTTCAGGGCTTCGAAATCGGCGTCCGGTGCGCCGGTTTCGGCGATACGGGTCACGGCATCGACCCAGCCGAGAAGGGCGCGTTCCTTGGCGTCATAGATCGGCGATTCCCGCCAGACGCACATCAGGTTGATCCACTGTTCGCTAAGCCCGTCATGCCGGGATTCCTTCACGTGCATGTCGACGCAATAGGCGCAGCCGTTGATCTGCGAGGCGCGCAGCTTGATCAGATGGATGAAGCGGCGCTCAAGGCCCGATTCCTGAACATACTGCTCGAGGGCGGCGACCGCCTTGTAAGCGTCCGGCGCGGCCTTGGCGAAGTTGAAACGTGCTTGCATGGTTCATTCTCCTTTTGGGGTTCAGCGGCTCAGCGAGCCGCTCTGCGTTCATTGATCTCAAGGAAGGCGCAGCCGCGGGCGGCGATCCCGCCGTCGTCATCAGCAGCGAGCTGCACCAGGATGTCGGCGATGCTGGTCTTGGCGAGTTCGGCGCGGTAGACGCGCTCGGCCCTCAGCATCGCCGCGCTGATCTGGCACGGTTTGGTGAAATAGCTCCCTGGAAGCTGGTTCGGCCCGCGCTGGCGGATCTCGCCGCAGCGAAAAGCCGGCTCCGGCCCTTCGACAGCAAGGACGATGTCGAGAAGGCTGATCTCCTCTGTCGGCTTCGCCAACTTGTATCCGCCCTTCGGCCCCGGAACCGTGCTCACGATACCTGCGCCGGAAAGCGCCTGCAGATGCTTCAGAAGATAGCTCGTCGAAACGCCATGGAACTCTGCGAGTGCCGCGGCCGAGAGCACCCCGCCTTCGGAAAGGCCGGCCAGCATGGAAACGCTGTGTATCGCCTGCTCGACTCCATCACCCAGTTTCATCAGACCATCCTCAATTCGTGGATAAAAAATATCTATGATTATTGCACCTGTCAAGCGGCTATATGCGAAGGATCGGATAGACGTGCGCATTTTGGTCGTCCGGGGTTGTGAAGCGGGACGGATTCGCTAAAGTCGGCCCCGTTGGGCAAAAACAATTCCAATAAGGGAACAGCAATGAGAAAGACGATTTTCCTGGCGGCCGCTGCCTTGCTTGCGGCGACGCACCTCGCATCCGCCGAGGACACGATCCGCATCGCAACGGAAGGTGCCTATCCTCCATTCAACTATGTCGAATCCGACGGCAGCCTGAAGGGCCTCGACGTCGACATGGCCAATGCGCTCTGCGACGAGATGAAGGCCAAGTGCACGATCGTAGCGCAGGATTGGGATGGCATCATCCCCGGGCTCCTGGCCAAGAAATATGACGCCATCATCGCGTCGATGAGCATCACCGAGGAACGCAAGAAGCAGATCGACTTCACGAACAAATACTACACGACGCCGCTTGCGGTTGCCGTGCCGAAGGACAGCCCGCTCAAGGGCGTTTCGGTCGATGACATGAAGGGCAAGACCGTTGGCGCCCAGGCTTCGACCACGCAGGCCGACTACCTGAACGACGTCTACGCCAAGGGCGGCGCCGAAGCGAAGATGTATCCGACGCAGGATGAAGCCGTCGCCGACTTGCAGAACGGTCGTATGGACGCCCTGATCTCCGACAAGTTCGTGGTGGTCGACTGGCTGAACAAGGCAGGCAAGGATTGCTGCAAGTTGCTCGGCGACGTCCCCGGTACGGAAACGCAGGCCGGCATCGGCATCCGCCAGGGCGAGACCGAGCTGAAGGAGCGCTTCAACAAGGCCATCGACGCGCTCGTTGCCAACGGGAAGTACAAGGAAATCACCAAGAAGTACTTCCCCTTCGACATCTACTGATCGCTTGCCGATCCAATCGCGCGGAGGCCAAAAGCCTCCGCGCCCTCTGATCAAGTCCATCCGATGAAAACAGATATCCTCGTCCTCGGTGCCGGCATTGTCGGCGTCAGTGCGGCCATTCATTTGCAGGATCGCGGCCGCTCCGTCGTGCTTGCCGACCGCGGCGAACCGGGCGGCGGCACCAGCTACGGCAATGCCGGGCTGATCGAGCGTTCCTCCGTCGTTCCCTACGCCTTCCCACGACAGCTCGGCGCGATTGCCAAGTATGCGCTGAACAATTCATCGGATGTCCGTTACGATCCGGCCTACCTGCCGCGCATCGCGAAATGGCTGGCGCGCTACTGGTGGCATTCCTCGCCGACCAATCTGGAAAAGGCGACACGGGCGCTGCTGCCATTGATCGAAGCCAGTGTCACCGAACACGACAAACTGATTGGCCGCGCCGGCGCCTCCGACCTCATCCGCGAGCGCGGCTGGATGTCGTTCTACAAGAACCCGCGCCGTTTCGAGGCTGCCCGTGCGGAAGCCGAGGGCCTGTCCGCCCATGGTCTGGCGATCCGTATTCTCGATGCCAGCGAGTTTCTGGCGATGGAGCCTGCCTTCGCCGCGCGCGGTGGAAGCATCGCCGGCGCCGTCCACTGGCTCGACCCGAAGACCGTAACCGATCCACAGGCGCTGACGGCAGCCTATGCCAACCTCTTCACGGCAGCCGACGGCACGGTCGTCCGAGCTGACGCCTCCGCTCTTCGCGAGGAGAAGAACGGCTGGTCGATCACGACAGCCGAAGGCGAGATCATCGAAGCCGGCGAGGTCGTCGTTGCCCTCGGCCCGCAATCCGGCCTGATCTTCCGCAAGCTCGGCTATTCCTTGCCGCTGGCGGTCAAGCGCGGCTACCACCGGCATTATGCGCAGCGCGAAGGCCAGCCGCTCGGCCACTCCGTCGTCGACGAGGAAGCCGGCTACGTGCTGGCGCCGATGGCGCGCGGTATCCGGTTGACGACGGGCATCGAATTTGCTGCGCCCGATGCGCCGCCGAACACCATCCAGCTCCGCCGCGACGAGGCTCAGGCCCGCGCGCTCTTCCCGCTCGGTGAGCCGGTGGAGGCCACGCCCTGGCTCGGCCTGCGTCCCTGCCTGCCCGACATGCGCCCGGTGATCGGACCGGCGCCGCGCCATCGCGGCGTTTGGTTCAATTTCGGCCACGCCCATCACGGCCTGACGCTCGGCCCGGCAAGTGGCCGGCTGCTGGCCGAGCAGATGGCCGGCAACGACACGTTTGCCGATCCGAAGCCCTTCCACCCGCATCGCTTCCTGTAGTTACAAGGTCTGCCATTCTATTTCTGCAGCCGCTGCATTACCTTTAGGGCCGTGGACCAGATCGATTCCGAAGCCCGCGTTGTCCTGCCTCAGCCTTTCACCCGCTGGTTCGCGGACAAGGGATGGCGTCCACGCGCCCATCAGCTGGAATTGCTGGCCCGCGCCGAGGCTGGTGAAAGCACTCTGCTGATCGCGCCAACCGGCGCCGGCAAGACGCTCGCCGGCTTTCTGCCATCGCTGACCGACCTGACGCGTCGCGGCAAGATCCTCCCGGGCTCCGCCTTCACCGGTATCCACACGCTTTACATCTCGCCACTGAAGGCGCTTGCCGTCGACATCGAGCGAAACCTGATGAAGCCAGTGGAGGAAATGGTCCTGCCGGTGACGGTCGAAAACCGCACCGGCGACACGCCCGTTGCCAAGCGCCAGCGCCAGAGATTGAGCCCGCCCGACATTCTGCTGACCACCCCCGAGCAAGTGGCCTTGCTGCTCGCCAGCCGCGAGGCAGAGCGCTTTTTCAAGGACCTCAAATACGTCGTTTTCGACGAACTGCATTCGCTCGTCACCTCGAAGCGGGGCCACATGCTTTCGCTCGGCCTTGCCCGCCTGCGCCGGCTGGCACCCGCCCTGCAGACGATCGGCCTTTCGGCTACCGTCTCCGACCCGATGGACCTGCAGAAATGGCTAGTCGCGCAGCGGGAAGGCGAGGATCACCACGCCGGATTGGTCATCGTCGAAGGCGGAGCCAAGCCCGACATTTCGATCCTGTCGACCGAGGAGCACATTCCCTGGTCGGGCCATTCGGCGAAATACGCGATCCCCGACGTCTACAAGCAGCTCCTCGACCACCGCACGACGCTGCTCTTCGTCAATACCAGGTCGCAGGCCGAGATGCTGTTCCAGGAACTCTGGACGGTGAACGAGGAAAACCTGCCGATCGCGCTGCATCACGGCTCGCTCGATGTCGGCCAGCGCCGCAAGGTGGAGGCCGCGATGGCGGCAAACCGGCTGCGGGCGGTTGTCGCCACCTCGACGCTCGACCTCGGCATCGACTGGGGCGATGTCGATCTAGTCGTCCATGTCGGCGCGCCAAAGGGAGCCTCGCGGCTTGCCCAGCGCATCGGCCGCGCCAACCACCGCATGGACGAGCCGTCGAAGGCGATCCTCGTGCCCGCCAACCGCTTCGAGGTGATGGAATGCCAGGCAGCACTCGACGCGAACTATATCGGCGCGCAGGACACGCCGCCGGTCGGGAAGGGCGCGCTTGATGCTCTGGCGCAGCATGTGCTCGGCATGGCCTGCGCCGAACCTTTCGATATGCTGGAACTCTTCGACGAGATATTGAGCGCCTCGCCATACGCCGATCTCTCGTGGGAGACCTTCGAGCGCGTCGTTGATTTCGTCGCGACGGGCGGCTATGCGCTGCGCACCTATGAGCGCTATGCCCGGATCCGCAAGACCAAGGAAGGACGCTGGCGCGTCTCAAATCCCCAGGTCGCCCAGCAATACCGGCTGAACCTCGGCACCATCGTTGAAAGCCCGATGCTCAACCTGCGCATGGTCAAGCGCGGCGAAGGCGGCAGGATCGGCCGCGGCGGTGCGACGCTGGGCAAGGTCGAGGAATACTTCCTCGAGCAGCTTTCGCCCGGCGACACCTTCATCTTCGCAGGCAAGGTGCTACGTTTCGAGGGCATCCGCGAGAACGAGGCGCTTGCCTCGCAGGCCTTCTCGATGGATCCGAAGATCCCATCCTATGCCGGCGGCAAGTTTCCTCTTTCCACCTATCTGGCGGACCAGGTGCGCTCGATGATAGCAGATCCCGACCGCTGGCGCCGCCTGCCGGACCAGGTGCGCGACTGGCTGGCGATCCAGCAGGAAAAGTCGATGCTGACGAAGCGCGACGAGCTCTTGATCGAGACCTTTCCGCGCGGAAGCCGCTGCTACATGGTGATCTACCCCTTCGAGGGACGACTGGCGCACCAGACGCTCGGCATGCTGCTGACCCGGCGCCTCGAGCGAGCCGGCGCCAAGCCTCTCGGCTTCGTCGCGACGGATTATTCGCTCGGCATCTGGGGCTTCGAGGACATGGGGCTGATGATCCGCAACGGCCGGCTCAGCCTTGCCGATCTCTTCGACGAGGACATGCTGGGCGACGATCTCGAAAGCTGGCTCGACGAATCTTTCCTTTTGAAGCGAACCTTCCGCAATTGTGCCGTGATTGCAGGTTTGATCGAGCGCCGTCACCCGGGCAAGGAAAAGACCGGGCGCCAGGTCACGGTCTCGGCCGATCTGATCTATGATGTGCTGAGAACCCACGAGCCGGATCACATTCTGCTGCAGGCGACGCGGCAGGATGCGGCAAGCGGGCTTTTGGATATTTCCCGGCTTGGCGATATGCTGAGGCGAATCAAGGGCCATATCACGCATCGCGCGCTCGACCACATCTCGCCGCTGGCGGTCCCCGTCATGCTGGAGATCGGCAAGGAGCCAGTGCATGGCGAGGCGCATGATGCCGTGCTGGCGGAAGCCGCCGACGACCTGATCGCCGAGGCGCTGGCTTAGAATAAGTCCCGGATAGGTTCGCGCCGGCTTACCATCCGGAATGCCCGATACGGAGATAGGGAGCGACCCGGAGGGGAGCTTCCGAGACCAAGGACTGACCCGAGTGATGAACCGCCTGGCGCTTGCGCGTGAACTGAACGGACTGGCCGCGCGACCGGGCGTCGAGACTTCGGTCCACGGCGTTGCCGCCGTCTGCGATCCACTCGGCGCGCTCTACATGCCCGATGCCGGCATTCTCGTCGTGTCCGACCTGCATCTCGAAAAGGGTGCGGCCTTCGCCCGTCGCGGCATGATGCTGCCGCCCTACGATACGCTGGCGACGCTGACCGTGCTTTCGGCCGTCATCACCCGCTACGACCCGAAGCTGGTGGTCTCGCTCGGCGACAATTTCCACGACCGCGTCGGCTCGGCGCATCTGCCCGAGTCGTTCCGCAGCCTGATTGCGGAAATGGCGCGCGGCCGCGAATGGATCTGGATCAACGGCAATCATGATCCTGACGGCACTGTCGATCTGCCGGGTGCTTCCGTCGACGAGATGCATTACGGCGGTCTGACCTTCCGCCACGAGCCGAGAGGCGGGCTGCAGCAGGGCGAGATCGCCGGGCACCTGCATCCGGCCGCAACCGTCCGCCGCCGCGAAAAATCCGTCCGCCGGCCGTGCTTTGCCACCGACGGCGTTCGCCTGCTGATGCCGGCCTTCGGCGTCATGACCGGCGGCCTCGACCTTCGCCACAAGGCGATGAAGGGCCTGTTCGATCACACTGCGCTCATCGCCCACCTCCTTGGGCGCGACCGGATCTACTCGGTCAGGTTTGGCAACCTGGTGGGTTAAGCGCGCGATAGGCGACCGGCGTGCAAACCGCCGTCGCGCTAGTCGCCGAAATAGTAGAGCGGCTGGCGAGTGAGCTCACCACGGCCGAGATGGCCGTACACATCGTTTCCCAGAATCCAGAAGGAAATCGCCTGTGTCTTCGTGTTGAAGATGTAGTCGCCGGAGATCCAGTGTTCCGCTTTGTTGCCAGAAAGCGCATACAGATAGTCGCCAACCTCATACATGACCGCCCGGTGCGAGTTGTAATCGTATAAGTAGCGCTCGGCCATCTATTCTCCTGATTCTATTTCGGAAAGAATCCCATGCTCCCGAATGTATTGTCAAACAATACTGTAGATGTACGAAGATCGACCCAATTTTGTTTGGTTCGTGTTGTATAGTGTTTCTATTGGACGTTCCCAGTGAAGGCCTTAATTGCACTCCTGCAATTGCCGCTGATAGGTCACTGCCATGTTGTTGAACCGCTGCGCCGTCTTCTGCAGTTGTGCATTCGAGCGCCAGTCGCCGCGCACGTAACCCTTCGGGCCGGAATAGTAGGCGAGATAGAGGTTGTAGGCATCGTTCAGGGGAATGCCGGTCACCTGGCTGTTTTGCGCGTGGTACCAGCCGATGAAGTCGATCGCATCGGCGAAGTTGGTGCGGCGCGCGGCCCAGCTGCCGGTGGCGGATTGGTAGTGATCCCAGGTGCCGTCGAGCGCTTGCGAATAGCCGTAAGCCGTCGAAGGTCGCGTCCACGGAATGAAGCCGAACAGCTTGGTGCGCGGTGGTCGCGCATAGGGCTGGAAGCCGGACTCGGTATACATGGTCGCCATCAGGATCGGAACTGGAACGCCATACTTGCGCTCCGTCTTTTCCGCCGCGCGCTGCCAGCTCGTGAACATCCCGTCGCGCTGCTCGAAGACGGCGCAGATGTTTCGGGTCTGTTTGGGAGCGGTCGCACAGCCGGCAACAAGTGCCAGAAGCACGAGAGCGGGGAGGGCACGGATACGCATTACAAGAACCTCTCGTTTCCGAGAGATTACTAACTCGTAAATATTAACGAGCGGTTTTTAGCGGAATGCGAGTTGCCACCTGCAAATGGCGGCAGTGCCGCTTAGGACAGTAGCTTTTCCCATCCGGAATTTTGTCAGCGCCCGCCTGCGCTTTTGGACGCTTTGCTGCGTTAAAACGACGAAACCTCGCCGCTCGAAGAACAGTTTGGCCGTCAGGCCCGCTTCCCTTGCCAAACTGCCTGGCTCTGGGCGGCCGCACGAGCGTTGGTTCAAGTGTACTTTGCGCGTGGCCCAAAGGCATTTATTGTCGAAGAATGCCGGGCGCGGTTGGGAGTGTCTGATGTCGGCAGTGCCTTTCTCGAAGATTTCGACGCCGATCAACGCGCTGTTCGCCGCAATTGGTCTCCTGATCGTTGCTGCGCTGACGACGCCCAATCTCGCCGCGGAAGAGCAATTGGCCTTTGAGTTGCTGCTTGCGGCAATTTGGGTGGTCTATGTGCTCCAATTGGTTGGGACGTTGCTCTCACGTCGACAACGCCCCTCGAGCGGGGTGACGGCCCTTTTGATCGATTTGCTTGCCGTTCTGGTTCCGGTCGTTGCATTCCTGTTCGTTGGATCCCGCGATCGGAGCCTGTATTGCGCCATTTGGCTTCTCAAGCCGCTGCGGGACTCGAGCTTCTTCAGGCTGATGGCAAAGGTGGTTGCGAACGAATCGCGCAATCTGCTTGGCGTCACGTCGGTCTTCGGCATCGTTCTCTTTGGTGCCGCGCTGGCCGGTTATGTCATCGAGCGCGACGTCCAGCCAGACAAGTTCGGCAGCATCCCGCAGGCGATGTGGTGGGCCGTCGTGACGCTGTCGACGACCGGCTACGGCGACGAGATCCCGCAGAGCCTCGGAGGGCGGATACTGGCTGGCCTGGTGATGATGAGCGGTATCGGCATTTTTGCGCTTTGGGCCGGTATCCTCGCCACCGGTTTCTACGAAGAGGTTCGCCGCCAGGACTTTGTTCGCAACTGGCAACTGGTCGCCGCCGTACCTCTATTCCAGAAGCTCGGCGCTGCCGCACTCGTCGAGATCGTGCGGGCGCTGCGACCGCGCGTCGTCCCTGCCGGTAGCGTGATCTGTCGCAAGGGTGATATTGGCGATCAGATGTTCTTCATCGTCGAGGGGCGGGTCAGCGTGGCAACCCCCGATCATCCGGTGGAACTTGGCAGCGGAAGCTTCTTCGGCGAGATGGCGCTGATCACGGGCGAGCCGCGATCAGCAACTGTCAGTGCCGCAACTGAGGTGTCGCTGCTGTCGCTCTATGCGGTGGAGTTCCAGATGCTGTCGAGCAGCAGCCCCGAGATCGCAGAGACCATCCGCAAGACTGCGCTTGAGCGACGGGGCGGGCTGCCGAAGGCTTGATCCAATCCGGCTGTGGCTGCGGCAGGGCCGCAGCCATTGACGCTCATGCCTGGACCGGCTCGTAGCGAAGGATCACTGCGCCGTTCTTCGTCGTCGTGCTGTCCAGTAGCCTCAGCGGAAGCTGCCAGTCTCCCGGTTTGAAATGTGGGTTGCCGCCGCCGAGGATGACAGGCACAAGGCACATGCGGATCTCATCCACCAGGCCTTCCTTCAGGAGCGAATCCGCCAGTTCGGCGCTGCCGAATATGAAGATCGACTTGCCGGTTTCGGCCTTCAGCTTCTTGAGTTCCGAGACGGGTTCACTCACGACGCGGGTATTGTTCCAGTCGGCCGTCGTCATCGACCTCGATACGGCTATCTTGGCAATGCCGTTCATATAGGTCCTGATCTTCTCGCCTTCCTCGTCCGTGGCGGTCGGCCAATAGGCGGCCATGCCCTCATATGTCTTGCGGCCGAAGACGAGCAGGTCGCCCTCTTCGCCAAGACGCTCGGAGTACTGTTGCAGTTCGGGACCCCAGACAAGAGTGTGAAAATCGATATCCCACGGCTTCGTCCCTTCGAAATAGCCGTCAAGCGTCATCAGATTCCAAACGATAAGCTTTCTCATCCCTTCGTCCTCCTCGAAACTGGTTGCGACTTGTAACTGGTTGAAGGCTTGGTTGACTGATGGCAAAATGCAAGCAGTTTTGGAGATGCTAATGGACGACGCTCACCGCTCCGGCTGCCCGATCAATCTGACGCTCGAGGTCCTCGGCGATCGCTGGAGCCTCATCGTCATCCGCGACATCATGTTCGGCAATCGGCGCCATTTTCGTGAACTGCTGCAGAATTCGCAGGAGAAAATTGCCTCGAACATTCTGGCCGACCGCCTCCGCCGCCTAGTCGACAGGGGATTGCTGACGCGTGAGGATGATCCAACGCACAAGCAGAAGGCAATCTATAGCCTGACCGAAATGGCGATCCAACTCGTGCCCATCTTCGCGCACATGGGTGCGTGGGGTCGCAGGCATCTTCCGGTTACCGAGGAACTCTCCATTCGGGCGGAGCTTCTGGAGGAGGGGGGCACCGAACTCTGGGAGGAATTCATGGACGAGCTGCGCGCCACGCATCTCGGCAAGAAGCTGCCTGCCGGAACGCCGTCCGTCCTCGCGCGCCTCACCGAAGCCTATCTCGGCGTCGTCGCCCGCAAGACGAAATCCGCCTGATCAATCCTTGCGGAACACCACGCTGGCACCCCAGCCGGTAATGAGTGCCAGGAAGACAGAAACCAGGCCGTAGGCAATCGGCTGCGAGTGCGCCGCGTCGGTAATCATCTGCTCGATGCCCGTCTTGATGACACGCAACGGCACCGACTTCTCAGTGATGAAATTGCCGCTCTTGAAGAGATAGGCTCGAACGGTATGCACGCCGTTCGGAATGTTTGCCGGCAACCGCAGGCTGGCTTTGAAAAGGCTGGAACTGACGAAACGCACGCCGCTCGGGTCGCGATCGTAGAGGCCGCCGTTTTCCTGCAGTCGGCGAAAGGCCTGCCGGAATTCGCCGAGATTGCTGGCGTTGCCGACGAAGCCGACCGGCGTCAGCGGGATGTGGTCGATGCCGATCCCCCTATCGGTGAGGTCGAGCGGCGTGGTGATGTCGTCAAGCATGCGCGAACTCGACATCGAATAGGAGTGCGGCACCGCCTCGAAGGTCATCGATCGCGTATTCATCCAGACGCCGAACACGCGCTCCTTCCGGCGCACGGTCGCGTTTTCTCGCGGCCCCTCGAGAACGACGACCACGTCATATTGGCCGATTGCCAAGAGAAGACTGTCAGTGTTGGTCACGGCTCCAAAGATCGTCAGGTCCGCGCCCCGAAAATCCGAAGTTATGGCGATTTCGCTGGTGGAGGTGCCGATCTCCAGCCCTTCGGTCTTGCTCTGCGCGGCCTGGCCCGGGAGCAGCATCTGCGCCATTGCTGCGGTGGGCAGCAAGAGAACGATAGATAGAAGAGCAGCTAGGAAGCGGTGCATCAATTCGCTCCCATGACGACGGAGTAGACGTCCGCTGGGGTTACGACGAGCGCAACGGCAAGACGAAGGCCGACGGCAAGCACCAGCAGTCCGAGAAGCGCGCGAAGCTGCTCACCGCGCAGCTTCTGTCCGACACGCACGCCATACTGCGCGCCGATCACCCCGGCAATCATTAGGAAAAAGGCGAGCACGATGTCGACCGAGAAGTTCGTCGCCGCCTGCACGACCGTTGTGTAGGCGGTCACGAAGATGATCTGGAATAGCGACGTGCCGACGACCACGTTGGTCGGAATGCGCAGGAGATAGATCATCGCCGGCACCATGATGAAGCCGCCGCCGACGCCCATGACCGATGTCAGGATGCCGATGCCGAAGCCGAGCGCGACGACCGGGATCACACTGAGGAAGATCTTCGACTTCTTGAACCGCATCTTCAGCGGCAGCTTGTGCACCCAATGGTGATGACCGGGGCGCCGCGGTGTCGGCGGCACGTTCTTCGCCGCACGGCGCATGGCACTGACGCTCTCGACCAGCATCAGTCCACCGACCGTGCCGAGAAAGACGACGTAAAGCAAGGAGATGATGAGATCGAGCTGACCGATCCGCCTGAGCAGCGAGAAGATCCAGATGCCGATTGTCGCACCCGTGAGACCCCCAATCAGCAGTACGGTTCCGAGCTTCAGGTCGAGCGATCCACGCCGAAAATGCGTGATGGCGCCGGATATGGAGGAGGCCACGACCTGATTGGCGCCGGTGGCGACGGCAACGACCGGCGGGATGTTGTAGAAGATCAGGAGCGGCGTGATCAGGAAGCCGCCGCCGACACCGAACATTCCGGAGAGAAAGCCGACGGCTGCTCCCATGCCGAGAATGATGAAGATGTTCACCGACAATTCTGCGATAGGCAGATAGATTGTCACAGCAGACCCCAATCTATGAACTGCCCCCACAGGCAGGCGTCTTACATCTTGTTCGAATGGTGCATCATACGGTGAAATCGTTGCCAGAGGATTTCGATTAGCGACACGCGATCCACTCGATAGCGTGATCACTCTCGAATATTCAGGCTTTTTTTGGGTTTTATGACAGACCTTTAGGGGTCGAACCCGACAAAGCGTGCCTAGTGCCGCATCTGGATCGCCGGTTGAATGCGGGACGCCTGCCGACTAGGGTCGGAGCATGATTGTCCGGGGGATTCGCTTGAAGGCAGGATTGGTTCGTTGGTTGCTGATGGCTTGCGTCCTTCAGCCGGTTGCGGCGGAGGCGGAATGGCAACCGATCGAAGAGGTGCGGACCTACGCGGTGACGGGCAGTTCCGGCGCAGCCTTGTACGATTCCATCGGCGTGCACGGTCCCGAGCTTGGCGGCGGTCGGGTGGTGGCGCACACGACTTTCAAGCTGACCTGGACCAGAAAATACGAGCGCCGGGGCGATGCCTGCGTGCTTGCCGTGGCGCGGCCGAAGCTGATCATCACCTACACGCTGCCGAAGCCGACCGGCAAGCTTCCCGCTGCCACCCAGGCAAGCTGGGCGACCTTCATTGCCGGCATCGAAACGCATGAGCGGGTGCACGGGGACTATATCGAGCAGATGGTCCGGGACATCGAGGCGATGAGCGTCGGCTTTTCCGCCGACAATGACCCGGATTGCCGCAAGATCCGGGTCGAACTCACCAAGCGGCTCGGCGAACTCTCGGCGCAACAGCGACAGCAGGGCCGCGATTTCGACAAGGCGGAGATGAGCGAGGGCGGCAATATTCGCCGCCTCGTCCTGCAGCTCGTGAACGGCCCCTGAGGGCCGTTCGAACCTATGGCGGTTCAGCCCAAAGCGGCAGCGGCCACCGGCGCGAGGTGCGGCCAGACCTCGAGGGCGCCGCGATAGATCATGCTCAGCGCCACGTAGACGATGATGGCAAGGCCGAGATAGGCGATCCAGTGGTAGCGGTTGAGCAGGCGCGCGATGAAGTTCGCCGCAATACCCATCATCGCAATCGACAGGATGAGGCCGATGACGAGGATCGTCGGATGTTCGCGGGCAGCCCCCGCAACGGCGAGCACGTTGTCGAGCGACATCGACACGTCGGCAATGACGATCTGGCTGGCTGCCTGGAAGAAGGTCTTCTTCGGCGCCGCTGCGTCTCCTTCGGCACCCTCCACTTCGCCGCTGCCGTTGCGCAGATCGCGCCACATCTTCCAGCAGACCCAGAGCAGGAGAATACCGCCGGCCAGCAGCAGGCCGATGATCTCGAGAAGCTGGACGGTAACGCTGGCGAGCGCGATACGCAGCACGGTGGCAGCAAGAATACCGACGAGGATCGCCTTCTTGCGTTGGTCGGCCGGCAATCCGGCGGCGGCAAGACCGATGACGACGGCGTTGTCGCCGGCAAGCACGAGGTCGATGAGAATGACCTGCAAGAGCGCCAGCAAGCCGGCCGAGGTGAAAATTTCCATAATCTGATAATCCCTGACATATGCGAAACGCCCGCCGGCGCGCCGATAACGCATAAATGATCGCTGATCGGCTGATCAAGGGGCGAGGACCTATTGTGGAAAAGTTCTGTCGCCCGTTGCAGTTCCGCCTGGTCGACAAACGACCTTCATTTTCCTGACGTAGAGTTCTTTGCATGGCCTGGGATTGGCCATTACGCCGCGAACGTGCTAGCGAGAGCCGCAAAAAGCCCCGGCCGGCATGATCGAGGGGCGCAGCAACGCTTTCGGACTCCACGCAGACATGATTCGTATCGAGAATATCAGCAAGCAGAACAGCCACCGCATCCTCTTCATCGAAGCCTCCGCAGCCCTCAACAGAGGCGAGAAGATCGGCCTCGTCGGCCCGAATGGCGCCGGCAAGACGACGCTCTTTCGCATGATCACCGGGCAGGAGCAGCCCGATGAAGGCCAGGTCGCGGCCGAAAAGGGCGTGACGATCGGCTATTTCAATCAGGATGTCGGCGAGATGGCCGGCCGTAGCGCCGTGGCCGAGGTCATGGAAGGTGCTGGGCCTGTCAGCGTCGTCGCGGCCGAGTTGCGTGAACTCGAAGCGGAAATGGTCGATCCCGACAAGCTCGACGAAATGGACCGGATCATCGAGCGCTATGGCGAAGTCCAGGCACGGTACGAGGAGCTGGACGGCTACGCTTTGGAGGGCCGTGCACGCGAAGTGCTGGCAGGCCTGAGCTTCACCCAGGAAATGATGGACGGTGATGTCGGCGCACTGTCGGGCGGTTGGAAAATGCGCGTGGCGCTCGCCCGCATTCTCCTGATGCGTCCGGATGTCATGCTGCTCGACGAGCCGAGCAACCACCTGGACCTGGAAAGCCTGATCTGGCTGGAAGAATTCCTGAAGACCTATGACGGGGCGCTTCTGATGACCTCGCACGACCGCGAGTTCATGAACCGCATCGTTGGCAAGATCATCGAGATCGACGCCGGCTCGTTGAACAGCTACTCCGGCGATTACGGGTTCTACGAACAGCAGCGGGCGCAGAACGAGAAACAGCAGCAGGCGCAGTTCGAGCGCCAGCAGGCGATGCTTGCCAAGGAAATCAAGTTCATCGAGCGTTTCAAGGCGCGCGCATCGCACGCCTCGCAGGTGCAGAGCCGCGTCAAGAAGCTGGGGAAGATCGACCGCGTCGAGCCACCGAAGCGCCGCCAGACGGTCGCCTTCGACTTCCTGCCGGCCCCGCGCTCCGGCGAAGACGTGATCAACCTCAAAAACGTCCACAAGAAGTACGGCAGCCGAACCATTTACGAAGGCCTGGACTTCATGGTCCGCCGCAAGGAGCGTTGGTGCATCATGGGCATCAACGGTGCCGGCAAGTCGACCCTGCTGAAGCTGGTTGCTGGTTCCGCCGAGCCGGACCAGGGCAGCGTTGCCCTCGGCGCCAGCGTCAAGATGGGCTATTTCGCCCAGCACGCCATGGATATCCTCGATGGCGAGCGGACAGTGCTGGAATGGCTGGAGGATTCCTTCCCGCAGGCAGGGCAGGCGCCGCTGAGAGCGCTGGCCGGCTGCTTCGGCTTCTCCGGCGACGACGTCGAAAAGAAGTGCCGCGTGCTGTCGGGTGGCGAAAAGGCGCGGCTTGTCATGGCCAAGATGCTCTTCGATCCGCCGAACCTGCTGGTACTCGATGAGCCGACCAACCACCTGGACCTCGACACCAAGGAAATGCTGATCAAGGCGCTGTCGCAATACGAGGGCACGATGCTGTTTGTCTCGCACGACCGGCATTTCCTCGCGGCGCTTTCCAACCGCGTGCTGGAACTGACGCCTGACGGCATCCACCAATATGGCGGCGGCTACACGGAATACGTCGAGCGCACCGGTTACGAGGCGCCTGGCCTGCGGGGCTGAGGATAACGGGCGCCTGTCGACCTGCAGGTTCGATGCGAAGCCGCTATCGTGACGGCCACTGCATGGGCCTCGCCGGGGTCCTTCAAAGGGCGCCGTTACGATCGGCAATTTGGCGCTGCCGGCAGGCCGTAGCGACCGGGGAAGGCGGCGCGCCGCGGCCGGAGTTCCGGTTGCCGCAGCGCCGCCTCAGCCAGGCGACGCTTCAGATCGCGGAACTCCTCCGTGTCGTCAGCAGTCGTCCGTTGCATCGTTCCCATCATTCGAAGGATGGTCTGGCGCCGGTCCTCGTTGGCGCGCGTGCAAGGCGGGAAGTAAGGGTGATAGCCGGCATCGTGGTGCATCTGTGCCGCCGTCAGCCTGCCCCTGCAGGCCCGGGCACGACGGCAGGTGGCGATGGAGCAATCTTTCCAGAAGCCGCACTCGCTGGCGGCCAGCCGTGTGATGACGCATCCGCCGGATCGCGCCTTTTCCTCGTCATCGACCAGTCCGCCATCCTCGAAATTCATGGCCTCGACGACGGCGAGCACGTCGACAACGGGCAGGGCGAGAAGTCTTTTCAGGAACAGGCTGCTTCGCATGCGTCTCCTCCACGGCAGCTCCGCCGCCATGTTTTCGACCATCGATCCGGAGAGCCCACGCAAATGCGGAACCTCACTGGTTAGATTTATTGTGGCTCCGCATTTGCGTGGCCTTCGGCGTTCTTCGGGATATCCCTACCCCTTCAGGCGATCGCCTCGTCTCGCTGCGTCCGAGCAGATCGGCCCGAACTTGCATGGCTGAACCGGGGGAGACTTGTGATGGCAGCGGTCTAATGCCGATGCCCGGTTTTCGCCTCCCTGCCTTCGACTACACGTTACAGCCTCCGGCAGGGCGCCGGCTCCCGCCTGCCCGCGAACGTCTCGCGAAACACCCCGGCGACGGAAGCGGGAGGATTTTAGGCACGGGGCCGGGAAGCGGGGATGAGAGATCGGATAAGTGATTGATATGGCTTAACTCGGCGCTGTTTTGCTCCGTTGAGGCACCATGCACTCGATCGGATATTGCATCAGCATATCCCGATTTCGCATTGTCGGACCCGCCTCTACTCTGCAGATGGGATACTGGTCACATTTACCGTAACGTACTTCCGTATTGAGCCCCGCAAGCATTCACTCCGGATGACGCATCAAGATCGGAGGAGGCCTGCCATGAGGTCTATCGCGCTACTATGCATGCTGCTGCTCGCCGGTCCGGCACTTTCGGCAGATAGGACCGCACGGCAGGTGTTCGACCAAGAGATCGAGCGGAATGCAGTCCAGGCGGCCGTTTGGGGCATTCCCGTCGTCAACTACGATCTGATGCGGCAGGAGATGCTTGAGAAGACGCCCGGCAAGGTCGGACAGGTCATCTATTGGGGCCGCCCGCTGGACTGGAGGAACCAGACGCTGACGCCCAATCCGGACGCTCTCTACTTCATGGTTTTCTTCAGCACGAAGGACGGCCCCGTCGTTCTCGATCTGCCGCCGGCGGAGGAAAAGGCTTCCTTCAACGGCAATATCGTCACCGCATGGCAATTGCCGCTCGAGGATGCCGGCCTGCTCGGATACGACAAGGGCAAAGGCGGCAAGTTTGTGGTCCTGCCGCCGGGTTACACGGACAAGCTTCCGGACGGGTTCATTCCGCTGCAGTCCGAGGTCTACGGCGGCTACATGCTGTTTCGTTCGAACCTTGCGAGCCATGGTGATGCCGATGTCCACGCCTCCATCGACTACGGCAAGAAGCTGAAAGTCTATCCGCTGTCGGCCGCCGCCAATCCGCCGGAGACCGTTTTCTCCGACGTGAAGGACGTTCTGTTCGATTCCACGATCAGATGGGACGCGAGCTTCTTCGACAATCTGAACCGTGTCGTACAGGAAGAGCCGTGGATCTCCCGCGACCGCGTGATGATCGACCAGCTGAAATCGATCGGCATAGAGAAAGACAAGCCGTTTGAGCCCGATCGCCACACCAAATCCCTGCTGACCAAGGGCATCAAGGAGGCCGAGGCCCTACTGGAGGCGAAATACGATGCCGGTCTGCCGCCCTTCTTCAGCGAGAAGAGCCGCTGGACCTTCCCGGCCTATCCCGATCTCATCAAGGCCATGCAATCTGATTTCGCCGAACAGGACGCCTATCCGGTCGATCATCGCGGCGTTGCCTACAGCTATGCCTATATCGGCATCAAGAGGCTCGGGGCCGGTCAGTTCTATGCGATCTCGATCCGCGACAAGGATGGCAATGCCTTCGACGGCGGCAAGACCTATCGTCTCCATGTGCCTGGCAATGTTCCCGTCCAGCAATATTGGTCGGTGACGGCCTATGACCGGCAGACGCACGCGCTGATCAAGAATGTTGCGCGTGCCAGCCGTTCGTCGCAGATTCCGGAACTGGTGAAGAACGGAGACGGATCCGTCGATCTCTATTTCGGTCCCAAGGCCCCCAAGGGCAAGGGCACCAATTGGGTGCCGACCGATCCGAAGCGGCAGTTCGAACTGATGTTCCGCGCCTACGGCCCGACGAAGGAGTTTTTTGACAAGAAGTGGGTGTTGTCGGATGTCGTCAGGGTCGCCGCGCCCTAGGTGTCAGCACGAGGGCCCATTTATGACTGGCATCGTGAGCCAAGAGCTCCCATGACGGATACAGAAACGATCATTATCGGTGCGGGACCGGCAGGATTGGCCTGCGCCGTGGCGCTGCAGGCGCGTGGACGCCCGTTTCTGGTGCTTGAGAAAGGCGACACGCTGGCTGCCTCCTGGCATCGCCACTACGACCGCCTTCGGCTGCATACCCACAAGATACACTCGGCTCTGCCGGGAATGCCAATGCCACGGCGGTTTCCGAAGTATCCCTCGCGGCTGCAGGTGATCGAGTATCTCGAAACCTACAGCTCCTCGAACGACATCGAGGTCAGGTTCGGTGTGCGCGCGACGACGATCCGCAAGGACAAAACGTGGATTGTCGAGAGCTCCGAGGGGACGTTCCAGGCGAGCAATGTCATCCTCGCGACCGGGCTTTCGAACGCGCCGATAAGGCCGACCTGGGAGGGGCAGGCGCTGTTTTCGGGCAAGCTTCTGCACTCCTCGGAGTTCCAGAATGCCGCGGAGCTTGCAGCCGAGCGGGTCCTCGTCGTCGGCTTCGGCAACTCGGCCGGCGAGATTGCGCTCGAATGCGCCGAGGCCGGCCTTCATGTCGCCATGTCCGTGCGTGGTCCGGTCAACGTCGTGCCGCTCGAGCTGTTCGGCGTGACGACCGCCAGCATTGCCATCGCCCAGCGGTTCCTTCCCTATCGCCTGGTCGATGCGGTGAACGCGCCGATCCTCAGCCTGCGTTTCGGGGACCTCGGGGCGTTCGGAGTGGAAAGGGCAAGAGGCGGGCCGCTGGCCGGCATCATCGAAAGGGGCCGCACGCCGATGATCAACATCGGCACGATCGAGCGGATCAGGTCGGGGGACATCAAGGTGTTCCCCGCCGTCACGAGTTCCGACGATCGCCAGGTGCAATTCGCGGATGGCCGCTCCGGCATTTTTGACGCGATCGTCCTTGCGACGGGCTACCGGCCGGGGCTCGAGGCACTGCTGCCCGATTTCGAGCAACGATTTGGCGGCGCCGACGGTCCAGCGCGCGGAGATCTCCAGCCGGCGAATGACGGCCTCTACTTTTGCGGCTTCACCGCCGTTCCAACCGGCCTCCTCCGGGAAGTCGGACTTGAGGCGGAGAAGATCGCTGCCTCCATCGCCGGAAAATGATGCGTCGTCCACCGTCCGATCTGACCGTCGGCTCTGTGTTGTGGAGCCTGCAACGGTTGGAGCAGCCGTTCAGGCTGGCGTCAGACGTGCTGCCTACACGAAGCGCGGGCTGCAACGGAGAGGCTGATTTGATGAACAGGTACGCATGGTACGCTCTCGCCGCATCTGCCGCGATCGCAATTACTTCGCCGTCATGGGCGGCTACGACTGTGAAGGTAACCGAAGGCGGTGAGGGCGGCGGGCCGATGACCCTGACGCTCGACCAGGCCACGATCAAGGCAGGGGAGACGATCTTCGCGGTTCACAACGACGCGATGACAGAGGAGCACGAGATGGTGCTCGTCAAGCTGAAGTCCCCGGATCAGAAGGTGCCCTTGATTGCATCAAGGCACAGGGTCGACGAGAAACAGCTCAAAGGCATCGGCGAGGTCTCGGACCTCAAGCCGGGAGCGGACGGGCAGTTGAAAACGAAGCTCGCGCCCGGCGCCTACCTGCTCTTGTGCAATATCAAGGGGCACTATGAGGCGGGCATGCAGGCCAGCCTTACCGTGACCAAGTAGCTGCGAGATCGAAAAGCCAGCCGAAAGCACCGCTGGCTTTGATGACAGGTGCCAGAGGCGGCTTACGCCGCCTCTTTCTCCTTTGCGTAAGGGTCGAAGCGGCCGTAGAAGGTCTCGCCCTTGGCCGCCATGTCCTCAAGCAGCGCCGTCGGCTTGAAGTGTGCACCGTAAGCTTCGGCTAACGTTTCACATAGCGCCACGAAGGCCTTCACGCCCATCCCGTCGACGTAGGAGAGCACGCCGCCGGTATAGGGCGCGAAGCCGAAGCCGAGGATGGAGCCGACGTCGGCCTCGCGCGGATCGGTGACGATGCCCTCCTCGATGGTGCGGGCTGCCTCCAGTGCGATGGTGACGAGGAAGCGCTGCTTCAGCACCTCGACATCGACGTCTTCCGCCTTCTTCTGCGGGTAGAAGGTCTTCAGCTCGGACCAAAGCGACTTCTTGGCCGGTTTCGCCGGATAGTCGTAGAAGCCCTTGCCGTTCTTGCGGCCGCGGCGGTCGAGCTCGTCGACCATCTTGTTGATCAGCGCCATATGTTCAGGATCGACGGCGGCTTCGCCGAGATCGGCGACGGTGGCCTTGAGGATTTTCTGCGACAGATCGATCGCCACCTCGTCGTTCAATGAGAGCGGGCCGACCGGCATGCCGGCCATCTTGGCAGCATTCTCGATCATCGCGGGCGGGACGCCCTCGATCAGCATGTCGTAGGCTTCGTGGATATAGCGGAAGACGCAGCGGTTAACGAAGAAGCCGCGGGTGTCGTTGACGACGATGGGCGTCTTCTTGATTGCGGCGACGTAATCGAGTGCCACCGCCAGCGCCTTGTCGCCGGTCTGCTTGCCGAGAATGACCTCCGTCAGCATCATCTTCTCGACCGGCGAGAAGAAATGCACGCCGATGAAATCGGCAGGGCGCTTGGAGTTCTTGGCAAGGCCTGAAATCGGCAGGGTCGAGGTGTTGGAAGCGAAGATGGCGCCTTCCGGCAGCACGGCTTCAACCGCCTCGATCACGGCCTTCTTGACCTCACGGTCTTCGAACACGGCTTCAATGACGAGATCAGCATCCTTGAGGTCGGCATAGTCCGCGGACGGGACGATGCGCGAAAGCAGCGCCGCACCCTCATCATGCGTAAGGCGTCCCTTACCGATAGAGTCCTTCACCAGGCCTTCACCGACGCCCTTGCCCTTGGCCGCCGCTTCGATGTCGCGGTCGATGAGGGTGACGGGGATGCCGGCGGCGGCGGTCACGTAGGCGATCGAGGCTCCCATGAAACCGGCGCCGACGACACCCACTTTCTTCAACTCCGTTTTCGGGATTCCGGCGGGGCGGCGGGCCCCTTTGCCGAGCTCCTGCATGGAGATGAAGAGCGAACGGATCATCGAGAAGGCTTCGTTGGTCTGCAGGATCTCGGTGAAATAGCGCTGTTCGATCTTGAGGCCGGTGTCGAAAGGCACCTGCAGGCCTTCATAGACGCATTTGAGGATGGCGAGCGCTGCCGGATAGTTGCCGGAGGTTTCGCGGCGCAGGATCGCGGGGGCTGCCGGCCAGAGCTGGGCCGCCGCAGGCGTCCAGATGCCGCCGCCGGGCGCCTTGAAACCCTTTTCGTCCCAAGGCGCGACTGGCTTGAGGCCGTCCTTGATCATCTGCTTGGCTGATGGGATCAGCTGATCCGGTTCGACCACCTGATGCACGAGGTTCATCGCCTTGGCGCGTGCTGCTGTCAGCGACTGGCCTGTTGTCATCATCTGCAGGGCCGACTGGGCGTCCGCCAGGCGCGAGACGCGCTGCGTGCCGCCGGCACCGGGGAAGATGCCGACCTTGACCTCGGGCAGCGCGATCTTCACCGACTTGGCATTCGAGGCGACGCGGCCATGGCAGGCGAGCGACATTTCGAAGGCGCCGCCCATGCAGGTGCCGTTGATTGCCGAAACCCAGGGTTTGCCTGAGGTTTCGACTTTGCGGAAGAGGCCGGTCATGCGGCCGACGAGATCGAACAGCTTCTGCGCAGCGCCATCGGTGTTGGCGGCCTTCTCATGCTGATAGAGCGAGAACATCGACTTGATCATCGAAAGGTCCGCGCCGCCCGAGAAGCTCGACTTGCCCGAGGTGATGACCGCGCCCTTGACGGCGCCGTCGGCAACGACGGCATCGACGATGGCGTTGAGCTCGTCCATCACCTCCTCGGTGAAGACGTTCATGGATTTGCCGGGCATGTCCCAGGTCACAAGGGCGATGCCATCCGCGTCGGTTTCGATGGTGAAGTTCTTGTAGGTCATCGTCTCTCTCCCTTAGACGCGTTCGATTACCGTTGCCGTGCCCATGCCTGCGCCGATGCAGAGCGTGACGAGCGCGGTGTTGAGGTCGCGCCGCTCCAGTTCGTCGAGCACCGTGCCCAGGATCATCGCGCCGGTGGCGCCGAGCGGATGGCCCATGGCGATGGCGCCGCCGTTGACGTTGATCTTGTCGTGCGGGATCTCGAAGGCCTGCATGTAGCGCAGCACGACAGCGGCAAAGGCTTCGTTGAGTTCGAAGAGATCGATATCCGCAAGCGTCATGCCCGTGCGCTTCAGAAGCTTTTCGGTGACATCGACCGGGCCGGTCAGCATCAGCGCCGGGTCGGAGCCGATATTGGCGAAGGCCTTGATGCGGCCCCGTGGCTTGATGCCCATACTCTCGCCGCCTGCTTTCGAGCCGAGCAGCACGGCAGCCGCGCCATCGACGATGCCGGAGGAGTTGCCGGCGTGGTGGACATAGTTGAGGCGCTCGATTTCCGGATGGGCCTGGATCGCGACGGCTTCGAAGCCGCCCATCTCGCCCGGCATCTGGAAGGAGGGGTTCAGGGCTGCCAGCGCCTGCATATCGGTGCCTGGGCGCATGTGCTCGTCATGGGCAAGGATAACAAGGCCGTTCTGGTCCTTGATTGGGATGACGGAGTTCTTGAAGTAGCCCTTCTCCCAGGCATTCGCCGCGCGCTTCTGGCTCTCGACCGCATAGGCATCGACGTCGTCGCGCGAAAAGCCGTACTTGGTGGCAATCAGATCGGCGGAGACGCCCTGCGGCATGAAATATGCCGGGAAGTTCACCGACGGATCCATGAACCAGGCGCCGCCGGACATGCCGAGACCGACGCGCGACATGCTTTCGACGCCGCCAGCGATGACGATGTCATCGGCGCCCTGGGCGATCTTCGCCGCGCCGAAATTGACGGCGTCGAGACCGGAGGCGCAGAAGCGGGAAATCTGCATGCCGGGCGCCTTGGTGGAATAGCCCGCCTCGAAGGCGGCACCGCGCGGAATCACCGCGCCTGCTTCCATGACGGGATCGACGCAGCCCATGACGATGTCGTCGACGGTTGCCGTATCAAGCCCGTTGCGATCGCGGATCGCTTCCAGCGTCTTGGCGGCAAGCCGCACCGACGGCACCTCGTGCAGCGAGCCGTCTTTCTTGCCGCGGCCGCGTGGCGTGCGCACGTGGTCGTAAATGAAAACCTCGGTCATTCCTCTATCTCCCTATCGGCGGCAAGCGCCGTTGAACTCAAAAGGCCTCGGCGGCCAAGGTCATCATCGTTTCCGCGCCGGTCTCGATGCGGGCCTTGCGCAGTGCCGTTCCCGGCATGATCCGCTCCATGAAGAAACGGGCGGTGATCAGCTTGTTACGCAGGAATGTTTCGCGTTCGGTTTCTCCAGCGGCAAGGCCATCATTGGCAGCCTTGGCCATCTTTGCCCACATGTAGCCGAGCACGACAAGACCGAAGAGATGCATGTAGTCGGTGGAGCCGGCGCCGGCATTGTCGGGCTTGGCCATGGCGTGCTGCATGAACCACATGGTCGCCGCCTGCACGTCGTTCAACCCCTTCTTCAGGTTCTTGGTGAAGAAGGCCATCTGTTCTTCGTTGCGGTTCTCCTCGCAGAAATCGCCGATTTCCTTGAACAGCGCCATGACGGCGCGGCCGCCGTTCTGGCCGAGCTTGCGGCCGACGAGGTCGAGCGCCTGAATGCCGTTGGCGCCTTCGTAGATCATGGCGATGCGCGCGTCGCGCACATACTGGCTCATGCCGTGCTCTTCGATGTAGCCGTGGCCCCCGAAGACCTGCTGGGCCATGACGGCGTGGTCGAAGCCCTTGTCGGTCAGCACGCCCTTGAGGATCGGGGTGACGAGGCCGAGGATGTCGTCGGCCGTCTGACGCTCCTTCTCATCCGCCGAACGGTGGGCGATGTCGGATTTCAGCGCCGTCCAGAGCAGGAAGGCGCGGCCGGCCTCGTTGAAGGCACGGATCGTCATCAGCGAGCGGCGGATGTCGGGATGCACGATGATCGGATCGGCCTTTTTCTCCGGCGCCTTCGGGCCTGACAGCGAGCGGCCCTGGATGCGCTCACGGGCATAGTTGACCGCGTTCTGATAGGCGACTTCGGAGATCGCCAGCCCCTGCAGGCCGACGCTGAGGCGTGCCTCGTTCATCATCACGAACATGGCGCTGAGACCCTTGTTCTCGGCGCCGATGAGGAAGCCGGTTGCCCCGTCATAGTTCATGACGCAGGTGGCGTTGCCATGAATGCCCATCTTGTGCTCGATCGCACCGCAGGAAACCTGGTTGCGCGCACCGACCGTGCCGTCCGCCTTGACCAGGTACTTCGGCACGATGAACAGCGAAATGCCCTTCGTGCCTTCAGGTGCGCCCTCGATGCGCGCCAGCACCAGATGCACGATGTTGTCGGTCATGTCGTGCTCACCGGCCGAGATGAAGATCTTCTGGCCGGACAGCTTGTAGCTGCCGTCTGCCTGCGGCACCGCCTTGGTGCGCAGCAGGCCGAGATCCGTGCCGCAATGCGGTTCGGTGAGGTTCATGGTGCCGGACCATTCGCCGGAAACCATCTTCGGCAGATAGGTCTGCTTCTGCTCGTCCGAGCCATGCACGAAGATCGCCGCGATCGCGCCCTGGGTGAGCCCCGGGTACATCATCAGCGACATGTTGGCGGAGGAGGTGTATTCGCCGACGGCAGCATGCAGTGCGTAGGGAAGACCCTGGCCGCCGAATTCCTCGGGAACCGCAAGGCCAGTCCAGCCGCCCTGGCAATAGGCATCATAGCCGCCCTTGAAACCATCGGGCACCGAGACCGAGCCGTCTTCATGGCGCACGCAGCCTTGCTGATCGCCGGAATAGTTCAGCGGGAAGAGCACTTCCTCAGCAAGCTTTGCCGATTCTCCGAGAATCGCCTCGATCATGTCGGGCGTCGCGTCGGAAAACCCCGGAAGATTGTTGTAGCGTTCCAGGCCGAGCACGTCGTTCAGCACAAAAAGCGTGTCGTTTACCGGGGCCTTATAGACTGGCATCGTTCGAATTCCTCCAATTCGGCACGCCGGACGAAGCCGGCATTTGAGAGTCTCTTACAAAATATTGACGTTTGCGTAAACGTCAAATTTCGCGCTTGCTCGAATTTGTGATGCGATTGTGTGGTGCGGTGTCTGGAAGGGCCGACCGGGAACGTCCTTGGGGTGTCGAACCTTTCATCAGAGCATCAAGGAGGAGACAATCCATGCTCAAGGTCAGTTCGAATCTCTGGTTTGAGAAGGACGTCCAGCGGGCCGTCGAATTCTATGTGGCAACGATCCCGAATTCGTCCATGGGGCGCACGACCGTGCTTCCGGCCGAGACGCCGAGCGGCCCGCCCGGCAGTGTCGTCATCATCGAGTTCAAGCTCGGGCATCAGGATTTCGTGGCTATGCAAGCCGGTCCGCTTGATGCGTTCAACCATGCCTTCTCGGTCTCGGTACAATGCGAGACGCAGCAGGAGATCGACCGGATCTGGAGCACCTTCCTGGAGAACGGCGGCGTGGAGGAGCAGTGCGGCTGGCTGCGGGACCGCTGGGGCCTGTGTTGGCAGATCGTTCCCCGCGTGCTGAGTGAGATGATTGCCGATCCCGACCAGGAGCGCGCCAAGCGTGTCACCGAAGTCTTGCTCGGCATGGTCAAGCTCGATATCGCGAAGCTTGAAGCAGCCTACCGGTAGCTCTTGATGGCAGTTTTCGGTCGTGGTGGTGCCGGAACGGCAATCTTTTGGGTCGTGTGCGGGCGTTGAAAAACGCCCGCAACTCTCGCCTTCCCGCACCACGAAGCCGTCGCGGCCGGTGGCCTTGGCCTGATAAAGCGCGCTGTCGACGTTACGAAGAATATCGATCCGCGTCGTCCCGGCATGCGGTGCAACGGCGCCGCCGCCGCTGATGCAGGCGCGTACGTCGATGTCCTCGATCTTGAAGGGTTCGCGGAAAGCCGATACCAGCCGTTCGGCAACCGATGATAATGCGATCGCGTTCGGGGGATTGGGAACAAAGGCGGCGAATTCGTCGCCGCCCATGCGCACGGCGATATCGCCGGATCGGATCACCGTGCGGATGCGGTTTGCGGCCTCTCGCAGAGCCTCATCGCCGGCGTGATGGCCAAGCATGTCATTTATGCCCTTGAAGCCATCCATGTCGAGATAGAGCGCTCCAAAGGTCTCGTTGGCCGTCAGCGCGGCTGTTTCTCCGTCATCAATGCGTCGGCGCGTAAAATGATGCGATGGCGCCTAAGGGCAAGTGCATAGCGGCGTCCTAAATGTGGACAACGCCCACACTGCGACACTGGAAACGATCATGTTTCCAATGCCGTGCGTGAGGCTTTCGTCTAAGCTTTGCCGGAACTGTTTGCTTCCGGGGGAAGACAGGCTAGATTTCACAAGGCAGACTGATGGAAGAGCTTTGGAGGAGCGATTTTATGAGACGGATGTGGCCGGAGGAGTTCAATTCCATTCTTGATGGAGCCGAGGAAGTCACGCTGGACCTGCCGGCGGTGGAGCACGAAGACGGCTCACGCAGCGAGGCGGTGAGCCGCAAAGCCCTGAAGGTCCGCATGTCCATGGAGGACTACGAGCGCATCTGGCCGCTGGCCGAAATGCGCTACCGTCTCGACGGCAAGATGGCCGGCAAGGCGATCACCTTGATCACCACCAATCCGCACTATCATCGCTGGCACCCCGCCGATGGCGGCAGCGTCGACAATGTTTCCGACAGCGGCCGCCGCTACACGACGAAGTATGTCGTCGTGCACTTCCTGCTCGACGATGTGAGGGAAACGGCGGCGGCCTGAGCCGCCGCTAGGCTCTAAGTTCGCGCGGCGTCCAATGCCTGTTGCAGGTCGGCGACGAGATCGTCCGGATGCTCGATGCCGATCGACAGGCGTATGGTCGATTCCAGGACGCCGATCCGCTGGCGAACGTCGGCCGGCACACCCGAATGCGTCATCGTCGCCGGATGGCTGGCTAGCGATTCCGTGCCGCCGAGGCTGACCGCGAGCTTGAAGATCTGCAGGGCGTTCAGGAACTTGAACGAGGCCGGCTGGCCGCCAACGATATCGAACGAGAAGGTTGATCCCGCACCGCTGCACTGCGCCGCGAAGGTGCGCCCGACGGGCGAACTGGCGTCGTGATAGGGCAGGTAGTGGATCCCCTCGACCTTTGGATGCTCGCGCAGGAAGTCGGCAACGACGCGGGCGTTGTTGTTGGCCCGCTCCATGCGGATCTGCAGGGTCTCCAGCGAGCGGCCGAGCATCCAGCAGGAATGCGGGTCGAGCTGGGTGCCGATGGCGCCGCGCAGCGCCTTGACCTGCTTCATGACGGCCTTCGAGCCAAGTGCGGCGCCGGCGATCAGGTCCGAGTGGCCACCGACATACTTGGTCAGCGAGTAGAGCGAGATATCGGCGCCGTGCTCGATCGGCCGCTGGAAGACGGGGCCAAGCAGCGTGTTGTCGCAAGCAATAACAGGCGTGTGTCCCTGTTTCCTGCCGATCCTTTCTGCGACACGGCGGATCATTGCGACGTCGACGAGGCTGTTTGTCGGGTTGGCTGGCGTCTCGACAAGGATGACAGACACCCGGCCCTTGGCCATGGCTTGTTCCGCAGCCGCTTGCACCGATGCCTCGCTGACGCCATCGGCAAAGCCCACCGCCGCAACGCCGAGATTGAGGAAGGTCTTGGCCAGCAGGGTTTCCGTTCCACCGTAGAGCGGCTGGGAGTGGAGCACGGCATCGCCGGGACGAACGAAGGCCAAGAGCGTCGTGGCGATCGCCGACATACCTGACGAAAATAGGGCGCAGCTTTCTGTTCGCTCGTAAACGGCAAGCCGGTCCTCGACGATCTCGCTGTTGGGATGATTGAAGCGCGAATAGACGAGCCCTGCACCTTTGCCGGCGGGCGGCTCCTTGCGGCCGGAGACGTAGTCGAAGAAGTCGCGGCCGTCCTCGGCGGACTTGAAGACGAAGGTCGACGTCAGGAACACCGGTGGCTTTACCGCCCCTTCCGACAATTCCGGATCGTAGCCATAGTTCAGCATCTGCGTTTCGGGATGCAGGGCGTGGTTGCCGATATGAGTCTTGGAAGGATGCGGTGCGGTCATTGTCGTTTCCTCGAGAGATGCGGCGTGATGCTCGCAAATTATATCAGAACACGAGGACTGTTCTTGCTATTTGCCGCGCGGCAATGCTCTCTAAAGCAACTTAGTGCGGAGAATGGCGAATTGTGACGCAGAAAATTGCTGACGATATGGATCGGAAAATCCTCAAGGAACTGATGAGCGACGCTCGCCTTCCCAACAACGAGCTTGCCGAGCGCGTCGGCCTTTCCGCATCAGCCTGCCTGCGCCGCCTGCGCCGGCTGGAGGATGCTGACATCATTCAGGGCTACACGACGCTCGTCGATCCCGCCATTGACGGCTGGACGATGACGGCGCTGGCGTCGGTTCGGCTCAGCCGCCAGCACGAGGACGAAATCCAGATGTTCGAGAGCGCGGTTCGCGGGTGGGACGAGGTACTGGAGTGCCATCTGGTCACCGGATCGCGCGACTACTTGCTGAAGGTGATGAGTTCGGGCCTCGACGACTACGAGCGGTTCATCAAGGAAAAGATCGCCCGCCTGAAATGCGTCGATACGATCGAGACAAGCTTCGTGATGAATACGATCAAGGCGCGGCGGGTGTAGTATCCGCAAGCTTGGGCACGTCGCCCGAAGGGCGAAGCGCGCGCAGCCCCTAGTCGACTTGTCACGATCCGGGCATCTATTTCGTTAGACGCCGCATGTTGCAGGCGGATGGCTGACATCGGTGCCCGCAGGGCCGGCGTGCTTCAACGCGATCATTGCGGCGCAGGCTGCATGTGGTGGATCGGGCTGCCGTCCACAGCCACCGCCTGCGCATCCTCGAGTTTCTTGATGTCGTCCTCGCTCAAGGTCGGGCGATCCACCTTGATCGTCAGCTTGTTGAGCTTGGCAGTCAGCGCGAAGGGCGGCGAGTAGTCGGCATCGTTGACGCCCGTTAGCGTGTCGGAACCGACGTCGAAAGCCTCATCCCACTGCAGGATCATGGGAAGGGTGTGTTCCATCTTCTGGGTATCCACGACCTTGCCGTCCACCTTGAGTGTGCCGGTGCCCGATCGGCCGACGCCGCTCATGTTGTTGAAGGCGAGCGTTCCGATGCCGAGGCCATCATACTGGAAGTCGAATTCGAGCATATGCTTGCCGGCAGTGAGCGCATCCGGCCCTTGCCATTTCACCCGCTTCAGATCGACCAGGTTCCAGAGGAACACCGGCTTGCCTTCGAGAAGATAGAAGCCGTAACCGGCGAAGCGGCCTCCCGAAGTCAGGATCATGCCTTCAGCGTCCCCCTGTGGCACGTCGATGTCGGCGGTGATCGTGTAGGAGCTGTTGAGCAGGGACGGCGAGTCGCCCTGCGGCAGGCCCGTCATCGGATGCGTGTAGGTGAACTCGGTGCGGCCGGCCGTGATGTTCGGGCGCGGGGCGACGATGCGTGCGGCGACCGAGGCGTCCATCGGGAAGACCTGGTATTTCTTCGCCTCGGCGAGGAAGAGATCCTTCATCGCCTTGACCTTGTCGGGATTCTCAGCGGCGACGTCCTGCGACTGGCTGAAATCCTTGCTCAGATCATAGAGCTGAAGGACCTGGTTGTTCAGCGGGTCCGGGTTGGCGGTGCCGAAGGCTTCCCAGGGAGCACGGTTGACCTTGGTGCTGAGCAGCCAGCCGTCATTGTAAAGGGCCCATTGGCCGAACATCTCGAAATACTGCGTCTTGTGGCGAGTCGGCGCCTTGGCATTCACCTTGTCGAAAGTATAGGCGAAACTCGTTCCCTCGATCGGCGCCTGCTTGATGCCGTCCACCATGTCCGGCGCCGGAATGCCTGTTACCTCAAGCAGCGTCGGGACGACATCGATCACGTGCATGAATTGCTCGCGCAAGCCACCCCTGTCGGTAATCCGTGCCGGCCAGGAGACTGCCATGTTCTGCCCGACGCCGCCGAGCCGCGAGGCGTTCTGCTTGAACCAGGAGAAGGGCGTATCGAAGGCCCAAGACCAGCCCGCCGACATGTGGTTGTAGGTCTGTTCGGTACCCCAGACGTCATACCATTTCATTTGTACATCGGTCGGCATTTCATTGATGCCGTTGAAGAACGCCACCTCATTCGGTGTGCCGAGAGGGCCGCCTTCCGCGCTCGTACCGTTGTCGCCGTTGATGTAGATGACGAGCGTGTTGTCGAGCTTGCCCATGTCCTCGATCGCCTGGACGACGCGCCCGATCTCGTGGTCGCTGTAGGCGGCGTAGGCGGCATAGATCTCCGCCTGCCTGATGAAGAGTTTCTGGTCCTCTGGTTTCAGATCGTCCCAGTTCTTGAGGATACTGGAGGGCCAGGGCTCCAGCTGCGTGTCCTGCGGAATTACCCCCAGCTTCTTCTGGTTCTCGAAGATCTGCTCGCGCAGCTTGTTCCAGCCCTGGTCGAAGAGATGCATGGCGCTGATCTTCTCCACCCACTCTTTCGTCGGGTGATGAGGCGCGTGTGTCGCGCCGGGCGCGTATTTCATGAAGAAAGGCTTGTCAGGCGCCGTCTGGTTGAGGCGAGTGAGATAATCAATGGCGTCATCAGCCATGCCGGTCACGAGGTTCCAGCCCGGCTTGCCCTCGAAAGGATAGATCTGGGTGGTGTTGCGGAACAGGTTCGGCTGCCACTGGTTCGCGTCGCCGCCGACGAAACCGTAGAAATATTCGAATCCCATGCCAGTCGGCCATTTGTCGAACGGCCCGATCGAGCTGGCGGCAAAGGCCGGGGTGTTATGGTCCTTGCCGAACCAGGAGGTGGCGTAACCATTGTCGCGCAGGATCCGGCCGATGGTGGCCTTGTCCTCGGGGATGATACTATTATAGCCGGGGAAACCCGTCGACTGCTCGGAGATCACGCCGAACCCGACGGAATGATGGTTCCGTCCGGTGATGAGGGCCGCGCGGGTCGGCGAGCACAAGGCAGTCGAGTGGACATTGTTGTAGCGAAGGCCATTGGCGGCGACGCGATCCATGGTTGGTGTCGGAACAACGCCGCCGAACGTGCTCGGCACACCGAAGCCTGCGTCATCCGTGATGACCAGCAGGATGTTCGGCGCTCCTTTCGGCGGCACGATCCGGGGCGCCCACCAGGGTTTCGAACTGAGAGCATCGTTGGTGATCGTGCCGCCGAAACTCGGGTCCGGCGCCGGCAGCTGCCTGCCATCGATGGTTGTCGTAGCACTCGGCGCACCCAGTGTTCCGGTGACTTGTTGTGCATATGCCGCTCCTGTAGCAAGAGCCAATGTTGCTACCGCGGAAGCCAGTGACATCAGTCTCGTCAGTTTCATGACGGTTCCCTCCAACTAGCCCAAAATCGAACTCCCTTTCATTCCAAGCGGTTCGTTTACTTCTGGTAGAAGATATCACGAGAGCGAGGCCAAAACCATGCGCGTGGGGCATTAGCACAATGGTGGAGTAGTCTAGGCCGGCCTCGAGGAGCGGCGGTTTATCAAGGAAAGATCGCCCGCCTGAAATGGGTCGATACGATCGAGACCAGCTTTGAGATGAATACGATCCAGGTGCGGCGGGTGTAGTATCCGCAGGCAAGCTTGATGCTTACCTGCGCCGCAGGTTTCGTCGACAACGACCGGAGGACAGCTATGACCGTGTTTCCTTACAGTTCCGCTCTCATCGTCGGTGCAGGCCCGGGCCTCAGCGCGTCGCTTGCGCGTCAGTTGGCGGGGCGCGGCGTCAAGGTCGCGCTGGCGGCACGCAATATCGACAAGCTGAGCAGGCTTGCTGGTGAAATCGGCGCGTGGATGTTTGCGGCGGATGCCGCCCAGCCGGCGTCCGTCGCCGCCCTTTTCAACGTGGTCGCGGCGGAAATCGGTGATCCGGAGGTTGTCATCTATAACGCCAGCGGCCGCCTGCGTGGTCCCTTGGCCGAACTCGATCCGGCCGCCGTCGAACAGGCAATTGCGGTCAGCGCCTATGGCGGCTTCCTTGTTTGCCAGCAGGCCGCAAGGCGCATGATCCCCCAGGGGCGCGGAGCGATCCTGCTTACCGGGGCGACGGCGAGCGTGAAGGGATATGCCCAGTCCGCCGCGTTTGCCATGGGCAAGTTCGCCCTTCGGGGCCTTGCCCAGAGCGCTGCCCGTGAATTGGGGCCGAAGGGCATTCACGTCGCCCATTTCATCATTGATGGCGGAATCCGATCCGAGATGCGCCGGGAAGACCCGGCCAAGCCGGATGCGACGCTCGACCCGGATGCCATCGCACAGACCTACATCGATGTCTTGCTGCAGCACCGAAGCGCCTGGTCGCAGGAAATAGAGGTTCGGCCGTGGACGGAATCGTTCTGATCTCCGTCTTGAGCCTTTCAGGGGACTGCCCGATTTCAGCACGCAAATCGCTGAAAATCCTGAAAAGTTAAAAAATCTCACGCCGGTTAACGGGTTATTTACCACGTTTCGTGAAAGGTGCTGTTTGAGCATTGGCGACTTGCATTCCTTTTTTCAGTCTCGCGTTTCATCGGAATGCCGCTACGCCGTACAGGTTGAGGAAAGTCTAATTGATTATCCCTTCATGAACGGTGCTCTCGCCCGCATTCCGATGCGGCGGTGACGGAAGCCAATGATCGGCCTGACAAGGGTTCGGACAGATGAAGCGAGCAAGAAGATGAACGGATCGCGATCAAATTCCCCACGGCTTTCCGACAGGGCTTCCCTCGATGCGCTGAACCGCACCATCGAAGGCCTGGAGGCGAGGATCGAGGGTCTGATGGGTGCGGGTGCTCGCGACCAGCGCCAACGCGTGCCGGCGCCGGAGCGCGACATCTACGCCGATCTCTACGCAGCCCGGGCGCCCAATGCCGCCGAAGCGCGGCCGGATCCTTTCGCAGAAATTCGCCAGCGCCAGCGCATCCTGGAAGCAAGCCGGGAACGTCCTGTTGCACGCGAACCCGCCGCCTACACGCGCGAGCAGCCGGCTCCGTCGCGTGCGCCGCTCCCTGTTGCCGAACGCGCGCCGCGTCCCTCCTCTCCCCAACCGGCCTCGGCACAACCGGCCTATCGCCCCGCGGAAGACACGATGACCGAGATCGCGCAAGCGCTCGTCAATCTTCGCCAGGACCTGAAGCGCGACATCTCCGACGGAGTGACGCGCGAAATGAACGCATTGCGCGAGGAAATCCGCAGCATCAAGGTCGGCGCGGAAGACAACCGGTTCGCCGATGACATCCGTGCCGATATGACCCGCCTCGCAAGCAGCATCGATCAGCTTGCCAGCCGCTCCAGCGCGCCTGAGGCGCAAGGGCTGCGCGGCGAGTTCGAAGAGCTCCGCTCGTTGATGGACGGGCTCGCCCGCGAGGATTCCATTCGCCACATGGAGACCCGCTGGGACGGCTTCGAGAACCAGCTGCATGCGCTCGACACCGCCGGCCTGCAGGAGGAGCTTGTGGCGCTTGCCTACCGGCTCGACGATATCAAGCGCCATATCGGCGGCATGGGGGAAAGCCCCGCCGTTCGCGCGCTGGAGGACAAGCTTATTTCCATTGCCACGGCGATGGAGCAGTTCGGCAGCATGATCCAGCCGCACGATCGGGCGATGGCCGAGCAGTTTGCGGCAATGGATAGCCGTCTCGACGAAATCAGCCGCGCTATCGCGGCAACCGGCCGCGCTGCCGCCAGCGGCGATCCGGCCATGATGCATCGTCTCGAAGGCCGCCTGAACGCATTGGGCGAGCAGATCGATATGATGGGCCACAGCGTCGCGAGCCGGGCTGCCCCGACCGATGCCCTGGCGGACCGGTTGGAAACCCTGACATTGCGCGTCGAGGAACTCGCCAACGCCGAGGCCACCTCGCGCCTCGACGAGCGCCTGGAGCATCTGTCTTACCTGCTCGAGCGTAGCCACAAGGCTGCGCCACAGCCGGAACTGACCGGTGCACTCGCAGATATCTCGCGCAAGATCGATGCACTCGAAGTCGGCTCGGTCAACGATGCGCTTGCGCAGCGCCTTGATTATCTCGCGCGCCGCATCGACGAGATGGACTTCCAGCCGCTTCAGCCTGTCGTTGCTTCCGTAGATGACAGCGCTATCAGGCGTATCGAAGGCCGGCTCGGCGATATCGTCGCGCGCCTGGAGGAAAGCACCGCGGCACCGGCGGCTGATACGCATGCGCTGCGCAACCTCGAGGACCAGATCGCAAACCTTTCGGCGCTTATGAGCGAGCCGCGGCCGGCTGCCGAACTGCCGGCGGAATTCGATCGCCGCATGGGCGCGATCGAAGATTACATGGCGACCAGCGACGAATACATCATCGAGGCTGCCCGCCAGGCGGCGGAAGCGGTGGTCGAAGCCTATGCAAGAAACGGTGCCCTGCAAGGTGGCGCGCCGGCTGCGGCTGATATGTCAGCGCTCCATGCGCTTGCCGAAGACTTGCGTCAACTCGAAGACCTGAGCCGCAGCAGCGAAGAGCGCACGCACAAGACCTTCCAGGCCCTGCACGAAACGCTCGTCCAGATCGCCGAGCGACTGGACACCATGGAAGACCGCGCGGTCGCAAGGCCGGCAGCGAGAATGCCGGCGGCCGATGTCGATTTCGCCGTCGATACGTATACGATGATGCAGGCCGGCGCCGAGGAAGCACAGAAGCCGGTGGTTTTCGGAACCCGCGCCTCGGCAAGCAGTCAGCCCGAGGTCGCCGACGAAGCGCCCGCCGTACCAGTCATGGCGACGACCGACACCAGTGTGGTCGCGATAGAAGCGGCAATGAAGCCCGTATCATCCGCAGCTCCTTCCAAGGGTAGCCTGCTTGCTGGCCTCGGCAAGCGCCTGCTGCCCGGCAAGAAGGCCAAGGCTGAAGCCGCTACCGTAGAACGCACGCTCATCGACCCGGCTCCTTCCATCGATCCGGTCGATGTGATGCCGCCGGAAGCTGCCAATGAGCCACTGGAGCCCGGCTCCGGCGCGCCTGATGTCAAGAAGATCCTGGAGCGCGTGCGCGCCAGCCAGAACGCCGCCCGCGTGAATGCGAAGCCGGCAACGGAAAACGAGCGCGCGGACTACATCGCCGCAGCCCGCCGCGCCGCGCAGGCTGCTGCGATGGAGACAGAACCGAGCGCCAAGCCACAGCCAGCCAAGGCCGACAAGAAGGCAAAGGACAAGGATGCGGTGAAGGGAAGCGCCTTCTCGCGCTTCCGCCGTCCGATCCTGCTTGCCGTCGGCGCCGTATTGCTGGCGATCATGGCGTTCCCGCTTGCCCGCACGCTGACGAGCGGCCAGCCGGCGCCATCAGCCGAAGTCGCGGTGCTGACCGATTCATCCAGCAATGCCCTGCCGGTGGACAGCGAGACGGCGCCCGACCAGGCCGTCGTAGCCGCTCCGGAGGTCCCAGCCGCGGAAGCCCCAGCCGTGGACACACTGGCCGCGCCGCTTGCGAGCAGCGATACAGCACCGGCGCCGACAGCACCCGACCATCTGACGGCCGCCGCACCGCTGACCGGCGACGCGGTTGCCCCGCTCGCGCCCTCCGGCGCTCCGCAGGACGCCTCCGGTTTCGTTGCCAAGGATACGGCGCCGGCTGCTGCCGGCATGGCGACGACGCCTGCCGCTCCGGTGGCGGAAACAGTCGGCATTGCCATTCCCGACACGGTACAGCCGAAGTCGCTCGCGGATGCCGCCAGGAGCGGCGATCCGCTGGCGCTGTTTGAAATCGGCGCCCGCTACAGCGAAGGCCGGGCCGGCGTCGCCGCCGATCCGAAGGAAGCGATAAGCTGGTATCAGCTCGCCGCCGACAAGGGCTTCGGCCCGGCGGAGTATCGCCTCGGAAACATCTACGAGAAGGGCACAGGCGTCGACCGCGACATCGCCAAGGCGAAGCAGTATTACGACCAGGCGGCAAATCGCGGCAACGCCAGCGCGATGCACAATCTCGCCGTGCTCTATGCCTCCGGCGCGCTCGGCCAGCAGGACTACAAGGCGGCCGCGGACTGGTTCGTCAAGGCGGCCGACCTCGGCATCACCGACAGCCAGTTCAACCTGGCGATCCTCTGCGCCCGCGGCAATGGGGTCACGCAGGATCTGACCGAGTCCTACAAGTGGTTTGCGATTGCCGCCAAGGGCGGTGACAAGGACGCGGCACAGAAGCGCGAAGAAGTTGCGAAAGCCATGAAGCCGGACCAGCTTGAGAAGGCGCGTGCCAAGGTTGACCAGTGGAAGGCTGTGCCGCTCGACAGCAAGGCGAATGGCGTGGATCTTCCCGACGAGTGGGTCGGCAATGCCACCAAGACCTCGACTGTCGACATGAAGAAGGCGATCCGCAACATCCAGGCGATCCTCAACAACAACGGCTTCGACGCTGGCCAGCCGGACGGCGAGATGGGCGCGAAGACGGTTGCGGCGATCAAGAACTTCCAGAAATCGATCGGCCAGGAGCCGAGCGGGAAGATCAACGACGATACGGTAAAGGCCCTGCTGGCGCGCAACAAGGGTCCTGCCACCAAGGTCTGACCAAAGGTTTGTCGATCTCCCATGCCGCGCATGAGAGATCGACGCGGATACGCGCTTGGCGTGCAGGTCCGTACAAGCTTCGCCGAATATCTATGAGCACAGGCTCTGAATTCAGTTCGTCGGGCCGAGAATGGCACGATTGCATTTATCGCGGTTCGAGCAGAGTAATTTCGCACTCGACGTGTATTTCTTTCGCAAACGCTATTTGCAAAATATTGCAACTATGATTCTTCTTGCTGCGTAAGTGCTCTGCGTATCGTGATTCGTGAATATCTTGGATGCTGAATGATTTGGCGGAGATTCCGAATGATAGGTCTGGATATTGAGAGTTGGGCGCTGACGCGAGCTCACCATATTGTCCTGAACGAGGGATTGAATCTTGCGAAGGCGGCGCAAGATCTGGATCGCAAGCGGTCGCGCACGCTGGTCTACGAGCTTCAGAAAGTTATCGCTGCCGCCATTCTTGAAGCGCATGCAGCCTCGATCAGTCCCAACAGACTGCAGGCGGGGCAGGAAGCCTGATTTTGTCTTGCCTGGACGCGGTGGCCTTCGGCTAAGCTCGGCGACTCCGGCCGTTGCAAAGGGCGGAGGAGGAACCCCATGAAGAGAACCTACACGGGCAGCTGCCATTGCGGCAAAATCCGCTACGAGGTCGATGCCGATCTCCGGGCCGGTACCGGCCGCTGTAATTGCTCGGTCTGCGGCAAGCGGCGCTATTGGGGCGCGATCGTCAAGCCTGAGGATTTCCGCCTGCTGTGCGAGGAGGCAGCGGCGGGTGACTACCAGTTCGCATCGATGAGCGGCCATCACCGCTTCTGCCGGATCTGCGGCCTGCATGCCTACGGGCATGGCCATATTCCCGAGATCGGCGGCGACTACGTTTCAATCAACATCGCCTGCCTCGACGACATAACGCCGGAGGAGCTTGCCGCGCTACCCATCCGCTACATGGATGGGCGCCACGACAACTGGTGGAATGAGCCGGCGGTTACGAGTTACCTCTAGGCCCCTTCAGGGTTCCAGTCTCAGGCAGGCAGCCTCGCAGCCCTGCTGCGTTCGGCGCGAAGGCCGAGAAGCCCGGCGCCGGTCACCAGAATGATCGCCGTTGCGTAGAGATCGGTGGTCAGCTGGTAGCCGAGAGACTTGGCGAGGAAGCCGGCGAGAATGGCCGGAAGGCTAAACGCCAGATAGCTCTGGATATAGAAAGCCGACAACAGGCCGGCGCGCTCGTCGGCCTTGGCGAGCGGCATGATCGTGCCGATCGACCCGAGGAAATTTGTACCGAAACCGGCGCCGGTAAAGAAGGTGCCGACGAGCAGCAGCGGAACGTTGCCGAGGTGGACGCCGGCGACAACAGTCAGAATTCCAAGTGTGGTTGCCGCCGTGCCGAAGCCGAGATTGGCCGCACCGGATTTGCTGCGCCTGAGATAGACAGCAACCGCCCCCGACACCATCAGCGCCGTCACGATCAACCCGCCCGTGAGCGGCGCCCGGCTGCCGGTCGTGCTGGCAACCAATGACGGAACCAGCGAGAGGTAGAAGCCGCCAAGCGTCCAATTGGCGATGTTGATTGGCGTTACCAAGGCGAGCGGCCGTTTTACCTGCGGCGGAATCGAAATTGTCGGCTTCAACGAATTCCAGAAGCCCGGCCGACGGCCGCCTGTCTCCGGGGTCACCCAGATGGCGCCGGCTTGGCCGGCGAAAGCCGCGAGCAGGATGGCATAGACGAGGTGGAGCGGGAAGGGGCCGTACTGGATCAGGGCGCTTGTGCCGACTGCACCCACCGCCATGCCGGAGAGCGGTGCGATGGAGTTGACGATCTGGCCCTTCGCCCGGTCGACGTCGACCAGTGCCGCGCCAATCGCGGCGCCGGCAATCCCGGTTGCCAGGCCTTGCAAGATCCGCGCCGCGATCAGCCAGTCTGGGCCGCTTGCCACCACGAACAACGCCATGGCGACGATCTCCAACATCAGGGCGGCGAAGATCACCGGCTTGCGGCCGAGGTGATCGGAGATCGAGCCCGCTATCAGCAGTGCTGCCAGGAGCGCGAAGGCATAGACCGCAAAGATCACTGTGATCAGCAACGGCGAGACCGCAAAGCTTTCCTGATAGATTCGATAGAGCGGCGTCGGCGCTGCGGAAGCGCCGAAGAAGGTTGCCAGCGTAATTGCATGGAAGGGGATCGGATTACGAGAGGTCGGTGTGGATTTGGCGGCGCCGAACATATATAAGCCTCTTAAAGCTAATTTGTTGCGTTAGCCATGTAGGTCGACCTGCCGCTAAAAGCAAATAATTTGCGTTAACAGCTCGATCAAAGATTTTGAACCATGCGCCGGCGCAGGAAACAGGACGTTAGAAAATGGCAGCAAAAGAAAATCCCCGGCCGGGCGGCCGCAGTGCCAGGGTGCAGGCTTCAGTGCATCAGGCAGTCCGCGAACTGCTTGCTGACATGGACCGGGTAGACGTCACGATCCCGCTGATTGCAGCAAAGGCCGGCGTTACCCCGTCGACCATCTACCGTCGCTGGGGCGACCTGCAGGAATTGCTGGCCGACGTCGCCGTCGAGCGCCTGCGCCCGGACATGCAGCCGATCGACACCGGCAGCGGCCGAAGCGATCTTGAAGCCTGGGCGGAACAGTATGCCGAGGAGATGTCTTCCGGCGTTGGGCGCGAGATTATTCGCGACGTGCTGGCCGCGCAGGACAACGCCAATGCCGCCAAGTGCTGCGCCTTCACCCGCGAGCAGGTGGAACTGCTGAGCGATCGGGCGCTCTCGCGCGGCGAGAGCTTTCCGCCGGTCGATAGCGTGATGGATCAGGTCGTTGCGCCGATCATCTACCGCATTCTTTTCGGCGACGAGCCAACCGCCGAGCGTGTGCGCGGCCTCGTGTCCGGCGTGATGGCGAAGGGGGCGGCGGTCACTCCGCCGCCGCGCGCTTCTGGGCGGAAATCTGCGTGATGTAGGCCCTCAACGCCGCCGGGCGCACCGGTTTGTGTTGCAGCCCAATGCCGTGCCGCTCGACTTCGGCGCGGACCTCCGGCGTGCGGTCGGCCGTGACGATCAGCGCCGGAATGAACGCCATGAAACGCTCCCTGAGCGTCAGGATGGCAGAAACGCCGGTACCGTCGCCGAGGTGATAGTCCGCGATCACGAGATCCGGCGGCGGCTGGAGTGTATCGAGCGCGCCGACATCGGCCAGCGAACCCAGGCATCGCACCTCGCAGCCCCAGCCGCTGATCAGCAGTTGCATGCCTTCCAGAATATGCGGCTCGTTATCGACACAGAGGATCTTCAATCCCTGCAGGCTCTGCGCCGAATGCTCCAACGGCTGGGCAGCGCCCAATCGCTCGGGTAGTCGCGACGCGTCGCGCGGCATGATGATGCGGAAATCCGTGCCCTTGCCGTGTGTCGAGTGGAGTTCAACCGGGTGATTGAGGACACGCGCGATGCGATCGACGATCGAGAGGCCGAGGCCCAATCCGGAAGCCGTCCGGGCGCCTTCGTCGAGACGGGCGAATTCCTTGAAGACCGTCCGGAACTTCGAAGGCGGAATGCCGATCCCGGAATCCATCACCTGGATGACGACGTGATGTCCGCGCCGACGCGCACCAACCAGCACCTTTCCGTCGATCGTGTATTTGATCGCGTTGGAAACAAGGTTCTGCACGAGGCGGCGAAGCAGGTTGGGATCAGAGCGGACCCGAAGCGAGGTTGGCATCACCACCAGCTTCAGGTTTTTCTCACGGGCGATCGGCTCGAAGTCGGTTTGGATCCGCTCTAGCAAGTCAGAGAGGGGCACGGAGGCGAGGCGTGGCCGCATTGCCCCGGTGTCCAGCCGCGAAATATCGAGAACCGCGCCAAGGATGGTTTCGACCGATTCCAGCGCGGAATCGATGTTGCGAACGATCGCACTGCTTTCGGACTTTCCCATGCGCTCGACAAGCGCCGAGGAATAGAGCCGGGCCGCATTGAGCGGCTGCAGGATGTCGTGGCCGGCAGCGGCGAAGAAGCGTGTCTTTCCTAGATTGGCTTCATCAGCGGCGGCTCTCGCTTCGCCGAGTTCGCGATTGACGCGGGTCAGTTCCGCCGTCCGCTCGGCAACGCGCTGTTCCAGCGTTTCGTTCGCCTGCTTGAGCGCTCGGTCGGCGGCGACGCGTTGGGTGATGTCGGTAAAGGTTGCGACGATGCCCTTGTCCGGCATCGCATTGGAGCGCACTTCGATGATGCGTTCGCCGCCGCCGAGCACCAGCGCGAAGGGCTTGTCCAGCGTCAGGAAGTGCCGGACGGTCTGGTTGACGTCGCCGGCTGGCACATCGCCGCGCTGGCTGAGGATCGCCACGATGTCGGCGAGCGGGAAGCCCACCTGTCCGGTATTCTCCGGAAGGTCCAGCAACTGCCGGAAACGGCGGTTCCAGATCGTCAGGTTGTTCGAGCTGTCGAAGACAGCGATGCCCTGGTCCATCTGAGACAGCGCGGTCTGCAGCATGTCCTGGTTATATTGCAACGCCTCGCTTGCCTGGTCGAGCAGCCAGGCCGTGTCGGCCGAGGCGTCCTCCACTTTCTGGAGGATCAGCGACAGCACCAGCCGAGCGGAGGAAGAGCCGATGGCGCTGCCGAGCAGCTGTTCGGCAAAGTGAATGAGCGCCATGTCGGCTGGTTGGTCGTCCTCGAGCTTGCGGCCCGAATTCTGCTGGTAGGTCTGGAACGAGCGCTCCATGCGCTCCTCGCCGAGATAGCGGGACACTGTCGTCTTCAGGTCGCCAACGCTGATGCGGGTCTTCCAGCCGCGCGTGGCAAACTGCGAGCGGGACTGCCGCTTGACGAAGATGCCGGCCTGGATGCGTTCGAGCGGCCGCGCATTGCGGGTCACCGATCCGACGACGAAGGAGGCGGTGTTGACAAGCAGGCTCATGACCGTGGCATTGACAAGCGGATCGGCATCTGGTGCCGAAAAGATCGTCGTGCCGGGAAAGATGAAACCGAGGACTGCGCTTGCGACACCCGAATAGTCCGGTCCGCCAAGCGAAGGCAGGAACAGCAGGTAGACCCAAATCACGAAGCCCGACGTCAGCCCAAGAATGGCACCGCGCGCATTGGCTCGCCGCCAGACAAGGCCACCAAACAAGGAAGGGGCCATCTGCGCAATCGCGGCGAAGGAGAGGAGGCCGATCGAGGCCAGCCCCGTCGTGCTGTCTGTTGAACGATAATAGGCGTAGCCGAGCAGCAGTACGGCGAAGATCGCACTGCGTCTTATGTTGAGCAGCGTCTTGGCGAAATCGCTGCGCTGACCTGTGCGATCGACCAGCTTCCGGTGCAGGAATATCGGCATGATGATGTCGTTCGACACCATGATCGACAGCGCCACCGAAGCGACGATCACCATGGCGGTCGCAGCGGAAAAGCCGCCGATGAAGGTAATCAGCGAGACAAAGGGCATCTGCCCGGTAAGCGGTAGCGAAAGCACGTAGAGATCGGCATTGCCGCTGCCGCCAAACGTCAGCAGGCCACCGATCGCCACCGGCAGCACGAAGAGATTGATGGCAACGAGATAGAGAGGGAAGAGGAAGCCGGCCAGCCGAAGCTCCCGGGCCGTCCTGTTCTCGACAACCGTGACGTGGAATTGTCGCGGCAGCATGATGATCGCGAATGCGGACAACAGCGTCAGCGTGATCCAGCGGCTGATGGGGGTCTGGTAGTTCAGGGCCGAGAGCACGAGCTGGTTTTCGCTGGCCTTCTGCCAGAGGTCGGATGGACCGTCGAAAAGGAACCAGACCACGCAGACACCGGCCGTGAGGAAGGCAAACAGCTTGACTACAGACTCCATGGCGACGGCAAGGATTAACCCGTCCTGGTGCTCGGTCGCATCCGTGTGGCGCGTGCCGAACATGATCGCGAAGCAGGCGAGCACGAGTGTTACGAGCAGTGGCAGGTCGAGAAAATAGAGGTTGCCGCTGCCGATGCCGTAATCCGACGGGTTGAGCATTGCCGTCACGGTGCTCGACACGGATTTGAGCTGGAGGGCGATATAGGGGATGGCGCCGACGAGCGAGATCAATGCCACAATTGTCGCGACCGCCGGA
The DNA here is from genome assembly GCF_001542405.1 of Rhizobium altiplani. GTDB lineage: Bacteria > Pseudomonadota > Alphaproteobacteria > Rhizobiales > Rhizobiaceae > Rhizobium > Rhizobium altiplani. The sequence continues at coordinate 26,943 of NZ_LNCD01000120.1, read as the reverse complement.
TTCTTGCCGTAGCGTGCGGAGATGAAATCGGCGACGGATGTCAGCTTCTCGGCCTTGGCGAGCCCGATGATCCGCCGCAGCACCGGCATCCCGAGCGTGAAGACGAGGATCGGGCCGATATAGATGCCGAGGAATTCCAGCCCGCGTTGCGATGCCAATCCGACACCACCGAAATACGTCCAGGAGGTGCAGTAGATCGCGAGGCTGAGTGCATAGACCGCGGGGCGGCCGCCAACGGGCGTTCCGAACATCCGACGCCTGCGGTCGCCATGGCTCGCGACCGCAAAGAGCAGCAGCAGATAGCCGAAAGCAGATGCAAGTATGACCCAGCCTGGCAGCATTGAACCTCCACCGATGCACCACGCACCGGTTCTCCCGGACAGTTGCAGATTACGGGAATTTGGCGTCCTTGAACATCAGCGGGTGTATAGGTCTTAAGTCAAAGACCGCACGCCGGTCCAATAATTTGTAATTGGCAATTGAATAATTGCATCGAACATGTAGCTAATAAAAACAATGACCTGTCAGTGCGACTGCATCAGAGGGAGACGGATCGGATGCTCAATGAGTTTAAAGCATTTATCGCCCGCGGCAATGTCATGGACCTTGCTGTCGGTGTTATCATCGGCGGCGCTTTCGGGGGGATCGTCAGGTCGCTGGTGGACGATATCATCATGCCGATCGTCGGTGCCATTTTCGGCGGCTTCGACTTTTCCAACTATTTCATCGGCCTGTCGTCCAGCGTGAACGCGCCGACACTGACCGCAGCCCGCCAGCAGGGCGCGGTCCTGGCCTATGGCAGCTTCATTACGGTTTTGATCAACTTCCTGATTCTCGCATGGATCATCTTCCTGATGGTCAAGGGCGTGAATACGCTCCAGAAGCAGGTGGACAAGCAGATGAAGATCAAGGAGGCCAAGGACGAGGCGGCCGCGCCGCCGGCCGATGTGGCGCTGCTGACGGAAATTCGCGACCTGCTGGCCAAGCGTCCGGCCGTCTGATGAGATTATGAGCCTTCGCCGACGGGCGCGGGGCTCATCCATCACGAAAATCGATATCGCATCACCGAATGTCATGGGATTTGCCGCCTTATTTGCTTTATATGGGCGCAAACCGGAGTGATGTATGTCGATAGTCAGCAGTCTTAGCCCGCGCGCGCTCCTGGCGCCAGAAAGCGGGATCGTCGAAGTTGTCAACTATGCCCGTGGCCGTGACGGCCTCCTGCCGCTTTGGGTCGGCGAGGGAGATCTGTCGACGCCGGATTTCATCAACAAGGCGGCGATCGAAGCGCTGTCGGGTGGCGAGACCTTTTATACCTATCAGCGCGGCATCCCGGAGCTGCGTCAGGCGCTTTCCGACTACTATGCCAGACATTTCGACGTCTCCCTGCCGGTCGAGCATTTCTATGTCACCGGTTCCGGCATGCAGGCGATCCAGATCGCCGTGCAGGCGCTGACCTCGCCGGGCGACGAGCTCGTCTATCTGACGCCCGCCTGGCCGAACATCGCCGCCGCCCTGGAAATTGCCGGCGCCCGGTCGGTCGGCGTGCAACTGACCTTCGAGGGCGGCAAGTGGGCGGTCGATCTCGACCGTATCGCGGCGGCCATCACCCCGAAGACCAGGGGGCTGTTCATCAACACGCCGTCCAATCCGACCGGCTGGACCGCAACCAAGGATGATCTCGCAGCCATCCTGGCGCTCGCGCGCAAGCACGATCTCTGGATCATGGCCGACGAGATCTACGCGCGCTATTACTTTGCCGGCGGTCGCGCGCCGTCCTTCCTCGATGTGATGGTGCCCGACGACAAGGTGATGTTCGTCAACTCCTTCTCCAAAAACTGGTCGATGACCGGCTGGCGTGTCGGCTGGATCGTTGCCCCGCCGCAAACCGGCCAGGTGCTCGAGAACCTCATCCAGTATTCGACCTCGGGCGTGGCGCAGTTCATGCAGCGCGGCGCGGCCGCGGCCCTGAATGAGGGCGACAGCTTCGTGCAGTCGAACATCGACAAGGCCAGACGCTCCCGCGACATCCTGTGCGACGCGCTGATTGCAACGAACCGAGTCGAGACGCTGAAGCCGGACGGCGCCCTCTATGCATTCCTCAAGATCGACGGCGTGACCGACAGCCGCAAGGCAGCGATCGACATCGTCGACAAGACGGGTGTCGGGTTGGCACCCGGCGCGGCGTTCGGCGCTGGCGGCGAGCTCTTTCTGCGCGCCTGCTTCCTGCGCGACCCGGCCCAGATCCAGATGGCGGCCGACAGGCTCTGCGACTATATCCTCAAGCTCTAGCAGGCTGTTGAAAAAGTCTGCGGTTTGGCCTTGAGGATGGCCTCGTCGCCGTTGTGGTATGCGAACGTGATCTCGACCGAGCCATCGTCGAGCAGTTCAGCATGACCGTCGCCCGAGACTTCGTCCATCTCGTCAAATCCATACCATGTGAAGGAAACGGATGATCCGCTATAGCCGATATCGAGGTTAGCTTGCATAGCACCGAAGGCAATTTCTCCGGAGCCATCTGGCGTGATGGTGATCACCGCCGGCTCGACCAGGTCGAGATAATCCCGATCCCAGATGTCGGCGGCTACAATCCGCCAACGACCTATCAGCCTGCAGTTTGAACCCGCCCCACTCATGACGATACCGCCATCAGTTTCGGTAACCGCACCAGATCATACGCCGCTGCCGCGAAGGTGAAAGCCCATCCAACCCTGTCGCGACCGCGGAATTTTGTCTTGTCCTGCCCCGCGACCATTTTGATCCAGCCGAACGCCTCCTCGATACGCTTGCGAATGCGTAGGCTGACCTCATAGCCGGGATGGCGTGTCGTGCGTCCGTCGATAGCCGAGCGGCGACCATTGACGTTCTGTGCCACGTGGTGCGTCACCTTCATCGACCGCAAATCTTTAACGAAGTCTTTCGTGTCATAAGCCTTGTGGGCACCAAGCGTGATTGCCTGTGGCCGGTCGCAGAAGGGTTCAATCACGTGAAGAGCCGCGATGCGTTCGGCATAACCGGTTGCTTCCGTCAGGTAAGCATTGGCCAGAAGACCATGGCGGTTTTGCATCAACCCATGCCCCATGAAGGACAGCTTGGCCTCCTTGCCCTTTCCCTTCCTATACAGCTTTGCATCCGGATCGGTCGTTGATGCATGCGTCTCGTTGGAACGCCTTTCGCCATGGAAGTCTGCTTCCGCGTTGCGACAACCGCCATCCGACGGCGGTTCGTCCGAACCGTCCTTCGGCCTGAAGCTCTTCATCGACGCCCAGGCTTCGATCAGCGTGCCATCGACGGAAAATGGTCTGTGGACAGCAGCCGCTTTACCTTGGGCTGGGAAAGGATTGCACCCAGGAACTTCGCAGCGATGTCACCCTCAAGCAACCGGTCGCGGTTCTTCGAAAACACCGAATGGTCCCCGGCGGGATCGTCAATGCCGATGTCGACGAACCCTCGGAAGAGAAGGTCGTATTCCAGCCGTTCCATCAGAAGTCGCTCGGAACGGATCGAATAGAAGGCTTGCAGAAGCATGGCGCGCAGGAGCTTTTCAGGTGCAATCGACGGCCGTCCGATCGGTGAATAAAGCGCTGCAAAATCTTGTTCCAATAAAACGAGCGTTTCGTTCACGATCTGCCGGATGGCCCGTAGAGGATGATCTTTCGAACACGAGCCTCCAGATCCACATAGCTGAAGAGTTTGCCTGTCCTCACATCGCCGCCACGCATCCATCAGCTCCAAATCGCAATAAAGCGCGTGAATCACGACGGGAGCCTTGCGCCAATGCCTTTTTCAACAGCCTGCTAGGAGTGCGGAGCCGCCTCGACCAGGCTTTTGCGTGAGCGCGTAGCCAACGCCCCGCCGCGTACTCAGACAGGCCGACAGAGCGAATTAGCCGCTGGCGCGGACTCGCGCTAGGCGGCGATCAAGGAGGCGCTGTCGACAACTTCCGCGAAGTCTGCCTTGAGGTGGGCCATCGTGACATCAAAAATGACGCGCGCCGACAGGTTTTCGGAAGGTAGGTCAAAACCCAGGACGGCATCCCGAATGACCGTCATTCTAAAGCCAAGGTCTGCCCCGGCGCGCACCGTAGAGTTGACACAAAATCCGGCGACCGCACCTTACGATAAGGCTCGTGATACCCTTTTCATGAAGGTATCGTGCCAATTCCGTTGAGGCGAAGCCCGACGACGTGGTCTTCACGAAAACCGGCTCATTCGCGATTGCTTCAGCGCAAGGCATCGCCGGATAGCCCGGCGCATCCGGATGCAGCGGCGATGCCGGGTCATCATCCCTGTGTCTTATGTGGATTACCGGTTGCCCCGCGTGGCGGAAGGCCGTGACAATGGCGGCGATCCTTTCAGGGACGTTGGAATTGACGTGGTCTCGTCCAGCATCCAGGCGATGCTGCATCGTCATCTGCATATCGATAATGACAAGTGCCGCCGTCATTTTGCTGATCCCTAGTAGATGCTCGGTGCCCCGACCAATCACCTAGCATGGGGTGAGAGAACCGCAAAGGGCCGACAACGACAACGCGCTCGGCGGGAAAGCGCCCTGTGCCGACATCGCGGAATCAGGAGCCAAGTTCGTTTACTCGGGTGTCCACGAAAACGAGACTACCCTCCGCAGACGATAGTTAGATTGCTCCGAGCGTCTCTCGAGCCAGTCAAACACCCTCAACCCTTAACCTGCCGGCTCGCAATCCAGGGCCGCCCGGTCGGAAGCTGAGAAGGGGGCCAGCGTCGGCGATAGCCTAATGAAGCCAGGCGGCTTCAGCCGCCAAGCTCCACTTTCGTTTTGGATTGCCTGGTTGACTAAGCAGTCGTCCTATTTTCAAGCAGCTTTCGAGGCTCAATCGTTGATTTCGGGCTCGACGAGCTTTGCCAGATTGCGCAGCGATTCCTGCCAACCGAGATAGCATGCCTCCGGGGGAATAACGTCCGGTACGCCCGCCTGTACAACATTCAGTTCGGTGCCGACCGAGACCTTCTTCAAGGTCACCGTGACCTCCATCTCACCGGGAAGGTTCGGGTCGTCGAACTTGTCCGTGTAACGGAGCTTCTCGTTCGGAACCAATTCCAGATAGCTGCCACCAAAGGAGTGGCTATTTCCAGTCGTAAAGTTCCGGAAGGACATCCTGTGTGTTCCGCCGACCGTTGGCTCCAGATGATGCACTGTGCACGTAAACCCATTTGGCGGAAGCCATTTGGCCAGCGCATCCGCCTCCAGGAATGCGCGATAGACTTTCTCAGGGCTGGCCGCCAGGACGCGGTGAAGACGTATCGTGTTGGGCATGATGATCCTCCTTTGAATGCAGCATGGGAATGCCCGAGGACGAACCTATCTTTGTCAGTCCGACAATGGATTGAAATTATTCGCTCTCAGCCTATGTCGGTTCCGTGTCCAGTAGGGCTGACATTGTTGCACCTGCCAGTCCAGTTGTCTTTACGGTTGGCGTGCCAGCTATACAGCTTGGGCATGTTTGGTGTAGCAATTCCCTTAGAGGTTTAGCGGGGAGAGTGGGACCGTGGTGAGGAAGATAATTTCTCTCTTATTGGGAACAGTGCTCGTCATCTCCGGAATCTATGGCGTCCTGTACCTGCTGTATTTCACCGTTTATCCCGTCAGGACCCTGTATTATCTGGTGCCCGGCGGGCTGTTCGTCATTGGGATAGTGATCCTGTGGGAAGATCTTACCAAATTCCTTCGGCGGCATTGAAAGTCTGGACCTGGTGAGCTGCCGCAGAAAAGAGCCCTCGAAATGGTACATCAATAAAAATGTAGCGGAGCCCGAAATCGGCCTCTAACCACGCCATCAAACTTACCGGCGAGGAAGCCCCGCAGCGCGCTTTCGATAGGAAATTCTGAAAGGAAAGCAGCGTCAGATGCCCCCGCGTGAATGAAGTGGGGATGCGGGATATGGCAATTTTGGTCACGGGTGGCGCGGGCTACATCGGCAGCCACATGGTCTGGACATTGCTGGATGCGGGCGAAGACGTCGTTGTCCTGGACAATCTTTCGACCGGCTTTCGCTGGGCGGTCTCTCCGCGTGCGCGCTTCTATCTCGGCGATGTCGCCGATGCCCAGCTTCTGAAGACGATCTTTATCGAGAACGACGTCGACGCCATTATTCATTTTGCCGGCTCCGCGATCGTGCCTGCATCCGTCGCCGATCCGCTTGCCTATTACGACAACAATTCCGGCAAGACGCGGGCGCTGTTGAGCGCTGCGATCAATGCCAACATCCGCCATTTCGTCTTTTCCTCCACCGCCGCCGTCTACGGGCCGCAGAAGACGTCCGAGCCGGTCAAGGAGACCGCGCCGCTCAATCCTGAGAATCCTTACGGCCAGTCCAAGCTGATGACGGAATTCATGCTGCGGGACGCGGCGGCAGCCTACGATTTTGCCTATGTCGCGCTGCGCTACTTCAACGTCGCCGGCGCCGACCCGTTGGGGCGCAGCGGTCAATCGACATCAGGCGCCACTCACCTGATCAAGGTCGCCTGCGAGGCGGCACTCGGCAAACGCACCGGTGTTCATGTCTACGGCATCGATTACCCGACTCATGACGGTACCGGCGTGCGCGACTACATCCATGTCAGCGACCTCACCGCGGTTCACTTGAAGGCGCTGCAGCATCTACGCCGTGGGAGCTGCTCGCTGGTTGCCAATTGCGGCTACGGCGCCGGCTATTCGGTGCTCGACGTGCTCAATATGGTCACCCGCCTGCACGGACACTCCTTCAAGATTCACATGGCGCCGAGGCGTCCGGGCGATGCCGCCAGCGTTGTTGCGGACTCAAGCCTCGCCCAACGCGTTCTGGATTGGAAGCCGACACACGATTCATTGGAGACAATCGTTCAAAGCGCGCTCGACTGGGAACAGTTCCTGATGGATCGCAACGTCGACGATCTACAGAGCCTCCATCGAGCGCTCGCCGCCGCCTCGTTCTGAGAAACGAAATCAATCCCAGGCTCAGCCATCGACTATGCCGTCGAGTGCGTTAAGGTGGCATGACGGTTGATGGCACCGGTTCGCTTGACGCCGGATGGCGACCTGAAGGTGCAACGGAGCGAGGAGGTCAGCATGCGGGACGAGGTTCACCAGAGTGAGGTGATTGTCGAACGGCGGGGCTCGGCCGGCATCATCCGCCTCAATCGACCGCGTGCGCTGAACAGCCTGACACTTGATATGGTCCGCGCCTTTGCCGCTGCAATGGACGATTTCGCGGCAGACGCCAGCATCGCCATGGTGATCGTATCAGGCGAGGGGGAGCGCGGCTTCTGCGCCGGCGGCGACATTCGCGCACTGCACGAGAGCGGCCGCGCCGGCACCGATCTGGCAATGACCTTCTGGCGCGAAGAGTTTCGCTTGAACCATCGGATCGCGACCTACCCAAAGCCCTATGTGGCGCTGATGGACGGCATCACCATGGGGGGCGGCGTCGGCCTGTCATCGCACGGCCGCCACCGCGTCGTAACGGAACGAACCAAGCTTGCCATGCCGGAAACGGGCATCGGCTATTTTCCGGATGTCGGGGCGACCTGGCTGCTGCCACGCGCGCCGGGCGAGGCCGGCACCTGGATGGGGCTGACGGGACTGACAGTCGACGCGGCCGATATCATTTATGCCGGACTGGCCGATTGCCATATCGCTTCCTTCCGGCTGCCTGACATCGTCGATACGCTGGCGGAACTGCCGCGAAACGCGGCGCCCCGTGACGTCGAGGTGGTGCTGAAGAATCTCTCCAGCGATCCGGGGACGAGCGCCGTCAAAAGCAACCGCGACCTGATCGAACGTTGCTTTCATTTCGGCACCGTCGAGGAAGTCATCGATGCGCTTGGGAAGGAGCCCGGCGATTTTGCCGCCGAAACGCTGCGGATCATCCGAACCCGCTCCCCGACCAGCCTGAAACTTGCGCTTCGTCTGCTGCGCCAGGGAAGGCAAAGCAGGAACCTTGCCGAATGCCTGAACCGCGAACTCGGCGCCTGCCAGCAGATATTGAAAAGCCCGGATTTCTACGAGGGCATCCGCGCCGCCATTATCGACAAGGATCGCAATCCGCAGTGGATGCCGGCGACATCGGAGGCGGTCGACCAGGCGGCCATCGATGCCTTCTTCCGGCCCGCGGAGCCGCCGCTGGCGCTCTAGCGCCACATCCCGCGCATGCGTGCGCCGACATCGACGCGCACCTGTCGGGCCTGATGCGACGCGCCGCCATCGGCTCTGGATTGCGGCCAGCCGACCACCTCGAAGAACTGCAGCAAGGTTGCCGGAATGAAGCGCGTGCGCGACGCATAGACGTGCCGGTCGCCCTGCGCGTTCTGGCCGTGCGTGAAGAAGCGTTGCGGCACGACGAGGTCGAGATTGTCCTTGGCGCGGGTCATCGCGACGTAGAGCAGTCGCCGTTCCTCCTCGATCTCGGCGCTGGTGCCGACCGCGAGGTCGGACGGGATGCAGCCGTCGACGACGTTCAGCATGAATACCCGTGTCCATTCCTGGCCCTTGGCGGAATGGATCGTGGAGAGGATCAGATAATCCTCGTCGAGCAGCGGCACACCGGCCTGGTCGCTGGTCGCATCCGGCGGGTCGAGCGTCAACTCCGTCAGGAAACGCTCGCGGGAAGGATAGCCGCTGGCGATCTGCTCGAGTTGCAGAAGGTCGGCCTGGCGGGTCGAGGCGTCCTCGTGCAGGCGTTCGAGATGCGGCGAATACCATTCGCGGACGAGGCCGATTTCTGCCGGCCAGCCGGCCTTGCCTGTCTTCACTTCCTGGAGCATCGCAACGAAGGCCGTCCAATCCTCGCCGGAGCGGGGAGGGGCCGGCAGGTCGGCAAGGGCCTGCATCGGGCTTGCATCCGCGGCCATCTGGTCGATGACGCGCTGCGCCGTCGAGGGCCCGACACCCGGGAGCAGTTGCATCAACCGGAAGCCGGCGACGCGGTCGCGCGGGTTCTGAGCAAAGCGCAGGGCGGCCAGCATGTCCTTCACATGCGCGCTGTCGAGGAATTTCAATCCGCCGAATTTCACGAACGGAATGTTGCGCCGTGTCAGCTCGACCTCCAGCGCTCCGCTGTGATGCGAGGCACGGAAAAGCACCGACTGCTGCTTGAGCTTCACGCCTTCTTCGCGGTTCTCCAACACCTTGTCCGCCACGTATCGCGCCTGGTCGGCCTCGTCGCGCACGGTGACGAGCCTTGGACGCTGGGCCGATTGGCGCTCTGTCCAGAGGTTCTTGGTGAAGCGCTCCGAGGCGAGATCGATGACGGCATTCGCCGCCGCGAGGATTGGCTGCGTCGAGCGGTAGTTGCGATCGAGCGTGATGATGTTTGCCGAGGGGCTGAACGCGGCCGGAAAGTCGAGAATGTTGCGCACGGTGGCCGCGCGAAAGGAATAGATCGACTGCGCATCGTCGCCGACGACGGTTAAGCCTTGTCCGCCAGGCTTCAATGCGAGCAGGATCGTGGCCTGCAGCCGGTTCGTATCCTGGTATTCGTCGACAAGCACGTGGTCGAAGCGGCTGCCGATATCGTCGGCGATGATCGGTTCGCTGACCATCTGTGCCCAGTAGAGGAGCAGATCGTCATAATCGAGAATGTTCTGGCTCTGCTTGGCCTCGACATAGGCGCCGAAGAGGTCTCGCAACTGGTTTTCCCAGGCCGAGCACCAGGGGAACGCGTCGCGCAGAACGAGGCCGAGTTCGCTTTCTGAATTGACCACGCGCGAATAGATCGCAAGGCAGGTGCCCTTTGTCGGAAATCGGTTCTCCATCTTCGAGAAGCCGAGCTCGTGCCGGATGAGGTTCATCAGATCGGCGCTGTCTTCGCGGTCATGGATCGTAAAGGCGGGGTCGATGCCGATCTGTACCGCATAATCGCGCAACAGCCGTGCCCCGATGCCGTGAAAGGTTCCGCTCCAGGCAAGCGCGTCAGCCATGATGCCGGAATTGCCGCCGAGCACCTGGACACAGATACGCTCGACACGACGCGCCATCTCGGCGGCCGCGCGCCGGGAAAATGTCATCAGCAGGATCCGGCGAGGATCGGCGCCTTTGACGATCAGGTGCGCAACGCGATGCGCGAGCGTGTTCGTCTTGCCCGAGCCGGCGCCGGCGATGACGAGCAAGGGACCGGCAACGTGGGTGCCGTCAGTGAGCGTGCCGTATTCAACGGCCGCGCGCTGCTGGGGATTGAGCTTTTCAAGATACATTCAGCCGTCCGGTTGCTTCGGCGGAGAATCGCACCGCGGAAATATTCGACGTTCCTTGAATGTTCTCGAACGCTGCGGCTGTCAAGCGTGGGCGTATCAGGGGAAATCGGGCACGATGACGCGCCTCGTCAGTCTCAGCGTGCGATCCGGCTGCAGGATATAGGTTTCTCTCACCCTGGCGCCGGTGGAGTCGTAGAAGGAATTGTAGATGACACTGCCGGGCGGCGATTTGGTCAGTTTCGTGCGCGGTTGCCCGCCATAGGTGATGCTACCCGGAATGGGCTGAACCTCGGTGGAGCTGTCCGTCGTGCAGCCCGATAGTATGACGAGCGATAGAATCGTCGGAAGCACAACCTTCACCGCGGTAGCCCTTAGCTAAACCTATGGTATATATGGCGCACCAGATCCGGGCGCCAAGTAGCGTGGCCTGGGACCGGCGAGATTCTTTCGAGTATAGATTGGTGCAGCGCAACTAAAACTCTCCTCCGGCGTTTGCCTGTAACTGACTTTGCCATTCGGAGGCGATCATGGTGCTTCGATTTCAGACGACGGAAGGTCACGGTGGTGCTTGCGGGCAGGGCCACAGCCTCGCGTCAACACGCGCCTCGGTCGAAAGCGCTCTCAGTGCCGCCTATGACGTCGATAGTAGCGAAATCGTCGTCTCGATCCTGGGACTCTATGTCGTCCTGGAAGGATTCGTCCGGCAGAAAGGCCATGTCGAGCGGGCGGTCGAGATTGCCGAAGACGTGGTCGGGAAGGGTTATGTCCGCAGCCGGATGCTGCGGCGTTAGCCAGCCTACTCACATGTAATACTGTAAGTTCATCAGTTTTGACGCACGCATACGGCATGTTGCTGCGCACCCGGAAATATCCGCCTATCTTCATATAAAATAATACAATTTAGCTCGACCGAAAATACGAAGAATTAACTGTGCGAAAGTAGTAGCGGCGACACTGGAACTAAAAGCGTGTTTCATTAGTTAATGCTTGTAATCAAAACACGGGAGAAGGGCATGCGAAGACTTCTTCGACTGGGAGCGCCGGCTTTTGCGCTGGCATTGGGGACTTTCATCACGCCAGCTTCGGCTTCACTCGAGATTACGAGCGACTATTCCGCCCTGCCGCAGGACGAGATGGCGATGAACGAATATACCGGTTCGGTGTCCTGCACCGCGCCGACGACGCATTATGTGCCATCCTTCATCCGGTCTTTTGACGGCACCATTATCGGCGTCGGTTACCTCGAGGTGCAGAGCGACGGTCGCTGCTGATCGTTTGCTCGTCCGTCTCGGAATCCGATGAAATAGGGTAGGAAGATCGCGCTCCCCAAGCCGGAGACCGATCAACTTTTCTGGTTGTGAGTTGTGCGTTGCAGCACATTGCGTTAGCTTCCGCGAAGCTGAGCCTCAACCAGAAGGATACCCTATGATCATTGAGAGCAAGCGGATCGGATGCCTCGACGGGCTGCGCGGACTGGCCGCACTCTGGGTCCTCCTAGGTCACAGCCTGCAACTGACGGGTTGGCACCTTCCGATCCTGTCGTCGCCGGATTTGGGCGTCGACCTCTTCATTATGCTGTCCGGCTTTCTGATGGTCTTTCACTATCGGTTACGCGAGAGCGCCAACCCCTGGGAGAAGCCATCCACCTGGTTCGGCTTCTGGCTGAAGCGCTTTTTCCGAATTGCGCCACTCTACTACGTGATGCTGTGCATCGCCCTGTTGCTGGGGCCGCAGCTCTATGCGAGCCGCATGGTCATTGACACCTTCCTATCCCACGGTCCACAATTGCCGGAGCGCTATCTGGACGGTAGCCTGCGCAACCTTCTCATCCACGCGAGCTTCCTCTTCGGATTGCATCCGGCCTATGCGTTCCGCACGCCACTGCCCGATTGGAGTCTTGGTTTGGAGATGCAGTTCTATGCGGTCTTTCCGCTGGCGATGCTGCTCTTGAGGAAAGCCAGATGGGTGCCCGGCGCCGCCCTGATTGCGCTTGGCGGTTTCGTAGTCGCCAAGGCCGTGCAGGCCGCCCACATCGATTTTCCGATGCCGTCTTTCCTGCCGCTGAAGATGCATGTCTTCCTGTGCGGCATGCTGATCGCCAACGGATTGTTCGTGACGCCGCGGCAAACCGTCATGAATGGCCTGCTTGCCGTCATGCTGGTCATGATTCCGATCGGCGGCGACATGACCTCGACGAAGGTCGCCGTCCGCCTGCTTCTGGTCGTCGGCTTCTTCGTGCTGGTGCATTATCATTTGTTGCCAGGTCTGGTCGGAAAGCTCGGCGATCGCGTCTCATCGCTGATGGGAAATCACTTCTGCCATTGGCTCGGCGAGCTCTCGTTCGGCGTCTATCTGATTCACCTGCTTTTGCTCCAGCCGCTCGCAGCATTCGTCATAACGCATTTCGGGGCTGAGATTTCCGCGCCGGCGCGCTTTGCGATCGTGGTCGCCGCCCTGCTGCCATTGGCCTATGCGCTGGCATATCTCGGCTTCACCCGCATCGAGGGGCCGGGCCAGACGCTTGGGCGCAAGGTGCTGGAAATAATCCGGAGACGGCGCCTGAAGCCGGCCTGACGCACCGGCTTATCGCAATCGAGGCTCGTCTGCTTTCGCTGAGGGTGACGAGCCTCTGACCATCATCATGATGGCTGCACACTTTCTATTGAGGGACGTGCCTTGATGGCAATGAGGTTAATCGCGCTCCCAACAGCAAGCGCTGCCGAGGGTTAAACAAAAATAAACCATTGCCCTGTTCCGGGACAGGTTGTCGACGATCTGCCGCCGATTGGCGGATCAAGGCCCGATCAGTTGACCTTCAGCTTGGCTTCTTCCGCGGCCGCTACGAATTCCGCGCGTGCCTCCTCGACCGTCTTTCGACCATCAAGGGCGGCTCTGCAAGTGCTTCTTGCCTTCAGATAATGCAACCCGCGACTGCTCGGCCACAGGTCTGCCAGGCATTTCAGCGCGTCCATAGGGCCGACGATCGTGCGTGCGCCCGTATTTTCAAACCCCACATGAATAGGATTATTCCACTTCTCGCTGGCCATAGGCGCATTCTCCGTTGCTTACGCCAAATCGTGCAAGTCAGCCTTCGCGTTCCCCCAGAAGGCCCGTACTGAGTGTATTTTAGCGATATTTTCGGAGCCCGCAAACAGGAAAACCGGGTGCTGGTGGATCTCGGTATCCACCGGCGCCGTCCCCCAGACCGCAGATCTTTTGAGTGCCGTGGGAGGTTGTCTCTTTTTTAGCCGGCAGATCGGCTAAGCGCACTTTTAACTGGCTGAAAACAACGCTTTGTGCAACCATGGAAAGCTCAACGTCAGTCGCCCGCTGTTAGCGTTGGAGATCGGTGATGCAGGACCTCAAGAACGTTCTGAATGCTGAATGCCAGAAGTATGTTTCTATGGTCATATCCATGCGGCGCGGCAACCAGCGATGGCTCGAACGGGATGCTGCCACGGGCTCGAACGTAGACGTGACCGATGCAAAGCTAGCGGCCTTTGAGGAAACCGTCCGGACGCTGAGGCAGATGATCCAGGACCTCGATGAGTCCGACTATACGCTGTGCCGTCCGACGAAGGATTGGCACTTCGACGCCTGAGGCCGGACCAGGGCATTCTCTTCGAGCCGATGACTCGGCAGTGCTTTCCCGAGAGTCCTATCGGAAATTCTAAAGCGATTGCGGATCATAGACGCAGGCATAGTCGAGAACGCACTGTTTTCCGGTGGCATCTGGCAGGTTGGTTGTGTCCCGTTGGTCGCCGGGGCCACATTTGGCCGGCGGATAACGGAAGCTCCGGCCTCCGATGCCGACGCGCACGAAAAGCTTTTTCTCCTGGCGAATGATTTGCGTGATCTCAGCGCAGGTATGCTCACGAGCATTGATCTGCGTCACCGCGCCGGCAAAGGAGACAGCAAAAGCGCAGCCCCTAGAACCACATTTTTCATGAACGCCTCCTGGTTGCTGACAGTTAAACAGCGTACGCAGAGCGATTCAATTGAAATCTCAGGGCATTGCGTAGCTCCGCTGGCGGGAAAGGCGTTCTTTCGCAGCCGAGAGTCACAGGTTGCCGACGCTCCACGCGCCAATAGAGCGATCATCGTCAAGCGCGGCGGTATGAACCGCGGGTGACACGATTTCGTGCCGCCATTTAAGTCGACGCAGGCTTTACTGGCTGGAGTGCCGTTAAGGAAGCTTCCGAGCATCTGGGAATAGGTCTCATCCGCCCGAGTTTATGCCGCTGTGGATCGACGTAAACGGCCACTCTCACTCCTAAAAACGGCTGGACACTTTTCCAAAAAGCATAATGACGGCGCGGCAATAATGAGTGTCCAATCACACGCTACCCATCTTGTTTTTGTTGAGTTTCCGTGTGCCGGCTCTGGACACCACCGTTAAGATGCACTTAAGCCTACTTGTTCTTCAGTAGCCATACCTTCCCGGCCATTGTTATCCCGTAGACGTCTTTCGAAGCGTTATCGTCGAGATGCCGCCGCTCCAGCAAGCCAGGCGCCTTTAGCTCATCCAGAACTTTGGCTGTTACGGACTTCACTTTCAGAGGCCGTTCCTTCCAGCGGTCCGACTTTGCGTAGGTTACCGTCGCATTCTGGTGCGTCCATTTGTTCGATGGCTGAAGATACAGGTCTCCGGCCCGAGCGAGTTTCAGTGCGGCAATCTGCGATGGCGTAAGCTCGATCATGTTAGGAAACCTATTTGTCTTCTGTCTCGTGAGAACGTGACGGGAACATGCCGCACGGATTTTCTGTGCAATTCGTGGTCTGTTCCACACTTTCACGTCGTTTCGCGCGCCTCTCGGTCGCTGACGTCCACGCTCTTCTATCTGATTTTCCTAGGGAAAACTGGTGCTGCCGAGTGGGATTGAACCACCGACCTCACCCTTACCAAGGGTGTGCTCTACCACTGAGCTACGGCAGCAAGGACCAGACGCGCAACCGAACCGGCTGCATTGCGTGAACGGGGGGCCTATTGCCACAGCTTCATGATAAGCGCAAGCCGCAATTTCCATCTTTGTAGAGATTGAGGCCGGCCCACTTTTGGATTGGCGCGAATTCGGCTAAGTCTGGGCGATGACCGAAAACACCAAAAAAGGCCAGAACAGCCGCAAGACCGAGATCGAACGCCAGGCAAAACTGCGTCGCGAGCGGGCCGCCGAAAAGCTCCGAGAAAATTTGTCCCGCCGCAAACAGCAGACCCGTGCGCGTCGATCGGGGCAGGCGGATGAGACGGATGGCCTGCCTGCCGCAAAAATGGACGAATCATAATGTTCGGTTCACGGCGAATTGAAGCCCCCGCTAATTTCGTCTAAACACCCGCATCTTTTTACAGACAGCCTTTCAGAAAGGCGGGCATCGCCCGTAAGCGCACATGGATCGTATTAGAATTGTCGGCGGTAATGAGCTTAACGGCATCATTCCGATTTCCGGCGCCAAGAATGCCGCCCTGCCGCTGATGATCGCCTCGCTGCTTACCAGCGATACACTGACGCTTGAGAACGTGCCGCATCTGGCCGATGTCGAGCTGCTGATGCGCATCCTCGGCAATCACGGCGTCGATGTTGCCGTCAACGGCCGCCGCGAGCGTCAGGAAGACGCGTACTCGCGCACCATCCACTTCACCTGCCGCACCATTGTCGATACCACCGCTCCCTATGAGCTGGTGTCCAAGATGCGCGCCTCCTTCTGGGTCATCGGCCCGCTGCTGGCGCGCGAAGGCCAGTGCCGCGTCTCGCTGCCGGGCGGCTGCGCCATCGGCACGCGTCCGGTCGACCTGTTCCTCGACGGCCTGACCGCGCTCGGCGCGAACCTCGAGATCGACGGCGGCTATATCAATGCGACGGCGCCGAAGGGCGGTCTGATCGGCGCCCGCTACACCTTCCCGAAGGTATCCGTCGGTGCGACTCACGTCATGATGATGGCCGCAACGCTTGCCCGCGGCACGACCGTCATTGGCAACGCCGCCCGCGAACCGGAGGTCGTCGACCTCGCCAACTGCCTCATTGCCATGGGCGCCAAGATCTCCGGCGCCGGCACCAGCACGATTACGATCGAGGGCGTCTCGTCGCTTTCCGGCGCGCGCCATCGCGTCCTGCCCGATCGCATCGAGACCGGCACTTATGCCATGGCCGTCGCCATGGCCGGCGGCGATGTCACTCTTGAGCACACGGATATCGCGCTTCTCGACACGGCCCTTGAAACGCTCCGCCGCGCCGGTGCCGAAATCTTGCCGACCAGCAACGGAATGCGCATCCGCCGCAATGGCGTCGGCATCAAGCCGGTGGATATCGTCACCGATCCCTTCCCGGGCTTCCCCACCGACCTGCAGGCGCAATTCATGGCGCTAATGACGCGTTCGACCGGCATCTCGCATGTCACCGAGACGATTTTCGAAAACCGCTTCATGCATGTGCAGGAACTGGCGCGCCTGGGCGCGAAGATCTCGCTGTCTGGCCAGACGGCGAAGATCGAAGGCGTTCCGCGGCTGAAGGGTGCGCCCGTCATGGCGACCGACCTGCGCGCCTCCGTCTCGCTCGTCATCGCCGGCCTTGCCGCCGAAGGCGAGACGATGGTGTCCCGTGTCTATCACCTCGATCGCGGCTTTGAGCGCCTGGAAGAAAAGCTCACCCGCTGCGGCGCCATCGTCGAGCGTGTGAGCGAATAACGAAAGGGCGCTTCTTAGCCCTTCGATATGGTTGCGCATTGTCCTGTCGCGCCTTATGTCCGTTGTCTGACGCATCGCCATTCCGGCGATGCATTGGCGATGGGGTATTGCCTGAATGACCGACCTGAAGCTGGTAGCGCTCGATAGCGAAGATCTTGCCGTCGTCTCCGCGCATTTGCAGGATAGCGTCTTCAAGGTCGCCGATCTGGCATGGTCGCCGCGCGAAGGTCAGTTCTCGGTCGCCGTCAACCGCTTCGTGTGGGAAGAAGCCGGCAAGAAGCGCAGGGGGTTCGAACGCCGCCGCGCAGCTGTCGTCTTCAAGCGTGTACTTGCGGTTCGCTCCACCGGCATCGATCGCGAGAACCGCGACGCGGTGCTGTCGCTGCTTGCTATCCGCTTCGAGCAGAAGGGCGAGGGGCCGGAGGGAACGGTCGTGCTGGCGCTGTCAGGCACGGCAAGTGTTGCGCTCGATGTCGAATGCATCGAGGTTCAGCTTGCGGATATCGGCGGAGCGTGGGAAACCGCATCTAAGCCGCGCCATCCCGGCGCCTGAGAACTGGTTGTTCTGTAATCAAAGAGGAATATCGCATTGGCAATCTGGCTGGATCAGGCATCGGAAGGCTTCGAGCAACGGTTTGCCGCCTTCCTGACGACCAAGCGCGAAATCTCCGAGGATGTGAATACGGCAGTCCGCGCCATCATCGATGACGTCAGGGCGCGCGGCGACGCGGCGCTTGCCGAATATTCGAAGAAGTTCGACGGGATCGATTTTGCCGTAACGCCCATGCGTGTGACGGAAGCCGAGATCGATGCAGCGGTCGAAGCTGTGCCGGCCGAAGTGCTTGGCGCGCTGAAGGTCGCGGCCGTGCGGATCGAATCGCATCATCGCCGCCAGTTGCCGAAAGACGATATCTATGAGGACGACATGGGCGTCGGCCTCGGGTCTCGCTGGACGGCGATCGAGGCGGTCGGCCTTTATGTGCCTGGCGGCACGGCTAGCTATCCGAGTTCGGTGCTGATGAATGCCGTGCCGGCCAAAGTTGCCGGCGTCGACCGCATCGTCATTGTCGTTCCCGCAACCGGTGGCGTGGTCAATCCGGCCGTGCTTGCAGCCGCCAAACTCGCGGGCGTCACCGAGATCTACCGGCTCGGCGGTGCGCAGGCCGTCGCTGCCCTTGCCTACGGCACCGAAACCATTGCGCCGGTCGCCAAGATCACCGGCCCGGGCAACGCCTACGTGGCAGCCGCCAAGCGCCAGGTTTTCGGCACCGTCGGCATCGACATGATCGCCGGTCCCTCGGAAGTGCTTGTCATCGCCGACAAGGATAACAATCCGGACTGGGTGGCGGCCGATCTTCTGGCGCAAGCCGAGCACGATGCGAGCGCGCAGGCGATCCTCGCGACTGAGGATGCCGAGTTCGCACGGTCCGTGGAAGCAGCCGTCGAGCGGCAGTTGAAACTGCTCAATCGGGCCGAAACCGCTGCCGCAAGCTGGCGCGACTTTGGAGCGATCATTCTCGTGAAGTCGCTCAAGGACGCGATTCCGCTGGCAAACCGGATCGCGCCCGAACACCTGGAGCTCGCCGTTGCCGATCCGGACGCGCTGCTGCCTCGCATCCGCAATGCCGGCGCGATCTTCATGGGCGCCCATACGCCTGAAGTGATCGGTGACTATGTCGGCGGCTCGAACCACGTTCTGCCGACGGCCCGCTCGGCCCGGTTCTCCTCCGGTCTCTCAGTGCTCGATTTCGTCAAGCGCACCTCGATCCTGCGCCTCGGTCCCGAGCAACTTCGCACGCTCGGTCCCGCCGCCATCGCACTGGCCGTTTCCGAAGGACTGGACGCACACGCACGGTCGGTAGCGATCCGCCTGAACCTGGAAGGGTGACAGATGGCAACGGGCGACTTTCGGCTTTGCGACGTCGTCCTTGACGACAGCATCGGCAGAGCGACGCCCGACGTCGAACACGAGCGCGCGGTCGCCATCTTCGATCTTGTCGAGGAAAACAGCTTTACGCCCGTGGGTCATTCCGGTGGGCCGTACCGGCTGAATATCTCGCTGGTCGACTCCAAGCTGGTTTTCGCGATCACGACGGAGGACGGAGGCGCCGTCGCCACCCACATCCTGTCCTTGACCCCGTTTCGCCGCATCGTGAAGGATTATTTCCTGATCTGTGAAAGCTACTACGAGGCAATCCGCTCAGCCTCGCCGAGCCGCATCGAGGCGATCGACATGGGGCGGCGCGGCATTCACAATGAGGGCTCGCAGACGCTGAGGGACCGCTTGAACGGCAAGATCGAGATCGATTTCGATACCGCACGCCGGCTGTTCACGCTGGTTTGCGTGCTCTACTGGCGCGGTTGAGGCCGATGGAAGCGCCAGTCGACGCAGGCGAAGAAAAAAGGCCGGGCGCCATCCTGTTCATGTGCGGCATGAACTGCATTCGCTCCCCCATGGCCGAGGTGATCGCCCGCAGCATGCTGCCTGCGAACGTCTATATCAGATCCGCGGGCGTCCGTTCGGGGGAGCGGGACCCATTCGTCGATGTTGCGCTTGAGGAGATCGGCCTTTCTCTTGGTCGGCATCATCCGCATACGCTGGAAGAACTGGAAGATGATTACTTCGACCTGATCATCTCGCTCTCGCCGCAAGCGCACCATGCAGCGCTCGAACTGACCCGGTCGAAAGCCATCGAAGTCGTCTATTGGCCGACCATCGATCCGACCGTTGTTCAGGGCACGCGAGAGCAGATTCTGGACAGCTACCGGCAAGTCCGCGATCATCTGACCGAACTGATCGAGAGCCGGCTGGTTAGAAGAAACATCATTGCCGCGCACTCGGCGTGAAACAAATGGCGGAAACGCGATCAATTAGGTTCACAAACCCTCGTTGATTGTGTAGTTTCCGCCCAAAATTTTGGGCGGCCGCCGCCGTCATCTCAACCCACAGGAAGAAAACCTCTATATGCCTAAAGAAGAAGTCCTCGAATTTCCGGGTATTGTGACCGAGCTTCTGCCGAACGCAACGTTCCGCGTAAAGCTCGAAAACGAACACGAGATCATCGCTCACACTGCTGGCCGCATGCGCAAGAACCGCATCCGCGTTCTGGCCGGCGACAAGGTTCTCGTTGAAATGACGCCCTACGACCTGACCAAGGGCCGCATCACCTACCGCTTCAAGTAGGCCTGCATACAAGGCTTGAAAGGCCGCTTTCTCCGTCTTCCGGTGGTCGAGGTTCCATGGCGCTGAAATACAAGCTCATTCTGGCTTCCGGCTCGCCCCGCCGTGTTGATCTGCTCAATCAGGCAGGGATCGAGCCTTCGCGTCTCATGCCGATGGATATCGACGAGACGCCGAAAAAGTCTGAGCACCCGCGCTCGCTCGCCCGGCGCCTGTCGACGGAAAAGGCCGAGGCAGCACTTGCCGCCCTCAAGGGCGACATGACGTGGAAGGGCAGTTACATCCTGTCCGCCGATACCGTCGTCGCTGTCGGACGCCGCATTCTTGGCAAGGCCGAGTTCGCGGATGAGGCGTCAGCCTCGTTGTATCTCTTGTCCGGGCGCAGCCACTGGGTCTATACCGGCGTCTGCCTGGTGACGCCCGACCGCAAGATCCGCCAGAAGATTGTCGAGACGAAGGTTCGCTTCAAGCGCCTTTCCGGTTTCGAGATCGAGAACTACCTTGCATCGGGGCAATGGCGCGGCAAGGCTGGCGCCTACGGCATCCAGGGTCTGGCCGGAACATTTGTGCAGAAGATGGTCGGCTCCTACACCAACGTTGTTGGGTTGCCGCTTTATGAAACCATCCTTTTGCTGACCGGCGAAGGCTTTGACGTGCATAGCCGGTGGGCCGAGGGCTGATCCTCGAAGGAACCGCTGATGCCTGACGAAAACAAGACCGCCAAGGTCGAACCGCTGCGCAAGACGCGGCCCTGCCCGGAATGCGGCAAGCCGTCCAACCGCGAACACTACCCGTTTTGCTCGAACCGCTGCCGCGACCTCGATCTTTCGCGCTGGCTCTCCGGCTCATACGCCATCTCCGTTGCCGACGACGAGGCGAAGGCGGATTACAATGATGAGGAATAGGTCCGTTTTTCCACGGGCGAAGCCATTAAATTCGTTGATGAATTTGGAAAATTCCAAGGCTTCTCAAAAAACTGTCATTTGGCGCTTGCCATGTCCGGACAAGATGCTATAACCCCGCTCGCTTCCGGGGCGAACCAAGGCCCTTCGGTTCTTTCCCAGGAAAGAATGTCTGCGAAGCGGGTTAGCCCAGATAGCTCAGTTGGTAGAGCAGCGGATTGAAAATCCGCGTGTCGCTGGTTCGATTCCGGCTCTGGGCACCATTTCACCACCCATTTTGTCGTGTTTATCTAGCCAAGTTTCCAGAAGCCCGGCTTGGCTGGATGCCACTTTCTCTTAATGACCGCTTCTCTAATCGGGCATTTTGGTCAAGCTCTTTCTGATCTTTGATGGCCTGATCGATCATGCGGGTCACGCTTCTCTCCGCAGTCTGGTGGCTGCGTTCGTTTGGAGCCGCTGCACGCATGCATGGGATCAGGGTCTGGAGAGCCTTGCTTAAGGACGCGCTCGAAGCGCAGCAGTCATAGTCGGCTTCATCCATCCCGTCGTCCGCATGGGACGATCCGGCCAGGATCGGTTTCGGTGGCAATTTCAATTCATGCTGCAGCCTCCAATCCGAACCGGAATTCTGTGCCGTCAATCCACATGCGATGGAGCAAGACAGCAATTTTGCGGGCAACAGCGACAATGGCTCGCCGTCTTCCTTTGGTTTTCATGAGGCGTACACCCCATGCTTTCAAGCTGCTCCACGCAATCGATCGCATGAGCATCGCGTTGGCCGCGGCGTAGAGCGTTGCGCGCACATCGGCGTCACCAGCGTGTGAGATGCGGCCGGGATTGTCTTTTTCACCAGATTGGAAGCGTCGTGGTGTTAATCCAAAGTGGGCTCCGACAGTTCGTGAGCTCTTAAAGCGAGCGGGGTCATCGACTGCTGCCTTGAAGCTCAGGGCCGTGACATATCCGACGCCCGGAACGCTCATGAAACGGGTGGTTATGGTGTCTTGATTGGCGGCCTTCCGGACACGTCGATCCAGCTCGAGGAATGTCTCCAAGAGCATTTGCCTAACCTCTAGCATTGGCAAAAGCGCATGACTGAGCGGTGGATCGTTTTCGATCGTGTCGCGGACAGCCTCTTCAAACGCACCGCCCCTGAGGCGTATGGGCAGCTTCACGCCGAAGACCTTGAGCAGCCCTCGAATCTCGTTTTCGAGATCAAGGCATTTTCGCTGCATCACCTTCCGGCTACTAAGTAGCGCTCGGGTGTAGTGGCTTTCGACGCTCTTCACATGTACCCGGCTGTACCAACCCGATCGAAGCAGCTGGGCAATGCCGCGCGCATCGTTCTTGTCCGTCTTATTACGCATGGCCGAAAGAGCAGCATTGACTTGGCGAGCCTCCATGCACACGACATCGAAGCCCGCCTCCGTCAAACCGTAAGTCAGGTGCTGGGTGAGCGTGCCAGCTTCGAGCCCGACCTCGTGGATAGGTTCGCCGAACTCGTCGAAGCAGCGGACAATATCGGGAACGTCCGATGGCACAGAGCGTTCGAGCCTGACTTTTCCAGTCTCATCGATAATGCAGATAGCCACTGCGCGCAGTGACACGTCCAAAGCAGCATAGAACATCGTCATCTCCCTTCATCGCGGTTGAACCGGGATTGTACTAGGAGCTTGCCTCTTGCGGGACCGCCCGATTACGCATGCTTTCGGCCTAAACGGACTATCCGTTCAATTTGCATTTGCTGGCAGGTTTGCGCGATTCCGGGAGCCGCTCCACTGACAACGCACCCCCTGGTCAATCCCAACCGCTTGAGGCTGCATCGTGCAGCTGCAACGCGGACGGAGGCAAATTAGTATCCTCTGACGTTTAGGCGAGGGGTGAAGCCGGCCATTGGCTGGTGCCAGGTTATCTCAGGGCGATTTCGGTTGGGGGACCGAGCCATGGGGATGGAATTCGACGTTGCTAGCATAGAACGCGCGTTCGTCGAGGCGGCACTCGATCCAACGAAATGGAACGAGGCGATGAACGCCGTCACCATCGCTACCGGATGCACCGGTGCGGTTCTTTTCGACACTGGCAATCATCTGCCAGGACTGCCGCATAGCGAAAGCAAGGTTCGTTCGCTCGAGGCCTATGTCGAGGGTGGCTGGATCGAGCGCGACGTCCGCTACGGAGTGCTTTCGACGCTGGTGCAGAGGGGTGTTGCTACGGATTTCGACATATTCACCCCCGATAGCATTTCGAGGTTCCTACTACCAGGAATTCCTCGCACCGAACGGACTGCAATGGTTCGCTGGGGTCAAGGTCGCGTCGAGCGACAGCCTCTGGTGTCTGGCCCTGCAACGCTCCCAAGTCTCGGTCCGTTTACTCCGGCACAGCTGCACTCCCTGGTGAACCTCTCAGGGCGTCTCGGCACGGCCTGCGCCATAACCAGGACGCTCGGCATCGGGCGCATAGATGCTGCGCTCGAGGCCTTCGACATGAGTATGACGGCGGCGATCGAAGGCTAAATACCTTCGCCATGTCACCGATGACGATCACATTTTCGATGCCTGCTGCCAACCGTTCCGCCGTCCCAGAATAAACTCGGTGATGGGCTTCATCCACAACCAGGGGAGTTCCGTGGTCTCGGAGGGCGGCTGCGAGCTCCGAAATCTCGCAGCGCCACAAGACCGTTCCCGCTAGATTGTGTGGCGTATTGACCAACGTCAAAACGGTCTTGTGGTCCGAAGCCGCAAGGATTTGATCGGCGTCCTGCCGATAGCCGTTGTCCCGCGACAACTCGTATCGACGGGTTTGCAAACCCCATGCCTGCGCATAACTTCGAAGGGAGTAAATGCGGGGTTCGGAATATGGACATTGTGATCCGGCTGGGCCGATATGCAAAGCAGGATCGCGATTGCCTCCGATGCACCGGACGTCACAACGACCCATTCCGGATCGACGTCGGAAAGCGCAGCGATCACCCCTCGGAGATCAGGGTCGCCGTCGGGAGGCACGTCGCCCAGAACGACTTCCGAGACATTCACCGCCTCGTTTCCCAAAGCTAGCAGTTCCCTCAATGTCCAGGTCGGTCCCGCGCTCGAAGCCAGGTCGTAGAGTATAGGGGATCGCGAGGATCCGTATTTCGCCAACCATTGATCAAGCAGGTACGGTGCAAGCTGCATTTGCGACACGTCCTTCTGGTTCGAAATGACCCATCGTTGATAGGTTGAACCGTCATGGCATGAATGCCGTATCAAGCGTCATCGTGAACTGGTCCTCTGGCGACACACAAATCTGGTCCGCCAAGGATTGCTAGTTGCTCTCCATGCCGAGTGTCGTTGCGGGCTTCTGTAGGAGTCCACTACGACGTTTCTCTCGCAGTCTGTAGCTGTCACCACGGATTGTTATCACGTGGCTATGGTGCAGCAATCGATCGAGGATAGCGGTTGCCACCACGGGATCACCAATGATTTCATGATGCCTGTTTCCTCGATCGTCTATTGCGTTGAGCGCGAGCGCGTAGAATGTCGATCTGGTCCTCCATCAGTTCGATCTGCCATGGTTGTCCTTTCACTAGCTGCCGGCCTTGAATCAGGCCTCGTGCCAGGTATTTGAAGATGGTCTGCGGCGTAATGCCAAGAGCTGCAGCAGCTCCTTGAACGGAATAGGTTCCGTCTGGCCACCTGACGGGGTTGGAGCTCGTTCCGTTGATTTTGACGGTTGGAATGCCCCAACGCCTGCGCAAGAGCCAGACATTGTCACCTTTGAAGGCGCAATTCTGTGCGGCACGGAAGCCTTCCGCGTTCAGTACCGACGCAATTTCCTTGTCCATTTTGCCTGCGGCGTTCAGCTCCGTCACGCGCGCTCGTAATTTGTCGATATCGATATAGTCGCCATAGGTATGAACGCGCCTTTGGACAGAGTGCTCGCTCGTCGCTCCCGTTTGCCACAAGATCTTGATCCAGACCTGTCCTTGCAGCCGTTTTTGATCGAGAACGACCTCGCAGATAATGAGGCGTAAGATGCTCTTTCGCTCGGCCGCCGTGGTCAATGGGGCATGCCAGATGCCAGGCAGGTTCTCTCCGAGTGCCAATAACCCGTCGCGATCTGCCTCGCTGAGAACCAGGGGCTCGTCGGACCGCCACCGTTCATAGTCCTGCTCGATGGCCGCGGCCGCGCGCAACTTTTCCTCCCATCCGCGTTCCAGCGAACGGGCCACCAAGCGGTTCTCTGGCTCGACTGCATCATATTGGCGCCGTGCCCTTTCCGCCTCGTAGCGCGCACGTTCGCGCCGCAGAGCCCATTGACGCTCGAGTTGACGGGCCTCCTCTTCCATCTGGCCCAGTGCGGCGACGGCGATAGCAATCCTGTCCGGCGTCAGAGCCTCGAGTAGAATGCTTTCGACGCGTGCATCGACCGGCAGAGCGCGCACCTCCTGGCATAACGGCCCTCCGTCGTGGCCGCGGTCGGCGCGGCATGCGTAGACGGGATAGTTTCCCGCAGGGCCGCTATAGCGCAAACTCATCCGGCGACCGCACCGCCCGCAGACAGCGATGCCCTGCAGCAGCGCGGCGCCCTTGCGCGGCAAGCCCGAATGGCCGGCTTCGTAGCGGTTGATGTTGTTCTCCAATCGCCGTTGGTTCTCCATGAACTGCTCCCAGCCGATGTAACCAGGATGGGCCGCTTCCAAACAGACCTCCCAGTCCGCGATGGGGACCTTAGTCGTCCGCGGACGATAAACGTCCTGGCGAACGCGTCCACCCGTCTGCCGCCGCCGACCATAGACATAGGCCCCAGCATAGCCGGGATTATGGAGAATGCTGAGCACCCGCGGGTTGCTGGCCTCACGCCAAACCACTTCGTGCGGCGCCGGACCACGAAGGGGGCGCATTGGCAACGGCAAATTCTCCTTGCGTAGGTAGCGCATCACTGCCCGCGCGCTTCCTAACTCGCGGAATTTGCTGAAGACCAGGCACAGCCTTGCCTGCACCTCCTCATCGGGGTTGAGGATGATTTGGCCTGAGCGGTCGTAAGCCAATCCGGCGGGAAGGCCAAGGCGCAATTCGCCGCGTGCCGCTTTCTGGCGCTCACCCTGATGCAGGCGTTGCTTGATCTGGTGCAGCTCCGCCTCGCTCATGATGCCGGACAAGCCCAGCAGCAGGCGGTCGTGATAAGCGCACGGATCGTAGAGCCGTTCGCCGTCAGCGATGATGACGCCAAACAATGAGCACAGATCGAGGAGTTGATGCCAGTCGCGGTTGTTACGGGCGAGCCGGGAGGCGTCAAGACTGATGACAAGCCCCGCGTTTCCCAGCCCGATCTCCGCGATTAGCTTCTTGAAGCCCTCTCGCTCGACGCAGCCCGAACCGGATTTGCCGAGATCTTCATCGATGACGTGCACGCGTTCATGTGGCCAGCCAAGAGCGACGGCACGATCGATCAGACGATACTGCAACTCCGTGCTTTCCTGATGATGGCGCACCTGGTTTACGGAAGACTGGCGGACATAGATGTAGGCGAGCTTGCCGCGATGCTCGGCCGTGACGCGCTCGTCCGGGTTATTCGTCGCTCTCAGCATGCCGATCCACCTTTGTCGGCGCGCGTATTGACCGCATCCGCATCAACAGGGGGGCAAGTTTTTGAGCAAGTTGTTTCCGCGTCTCCGGCGGCAGATCGAGCCACGGACGCGGGACTGTCGTGCTCGGGGTAAGAAGCTTTACGAGGGACTGAGACGCTACGCGGTACGGTTTTGATTGCACGTTCATCGCGAATCACCTCCTTGGAACGGGAGGTAACCATGCTGTTCAAATGGTGCATCAATGTGAGCAGGGTTCGAACGCTGATGCGAGGCGCCGACTTCGACTCGCTTCGCGCTTCCGGCGAAGCGGTTACAAGATCGGTTATCGATCGGCGAATTGAACGGCGGCGTCCGTCAGGTAATCGAACGACAACGAATGCCGCACCGCGGCCGGACTGGACCGACACCAGCTC
>NZ_LNCD01000118.1 GCF_001542405.1 Rhizobium altiplani | reverse complement strand
GCTTACGCAAACCACAATCAGGCGAGCACGAATGTGTCACGTCCGATGATGCCTTGGCCATCATCGAGAGTATGGCGAGCCGTTGGTCTGATGAGCATATTGCTGCGACCTTGAACCGGATGGGACTGCCGACTGCCCAAGGCAAGACCTGGTCTGCAAAACGCGTGGGCTCGATCCGGCGCGTGCGTGGAATTCACGCCTACAAATCAGCGGAGAAAGACGGAGAATGGCTGACGCTAACCGAAGCCGCCAAGGCTTGCAATGTTACCCTCATCGCATTCGAAGCCTGATCGCGGCTGGGATACTGCGTGCACAACAGGTTGTCCCGGGCGCTCCGTACCAGATTAACGCCTCGGATCTTCGCAATCCTCAAGTCGCCACGGCAATGAGGCGTAAGGGGCGCCCGTGCATGGGCGCGATTACGACAGGCGTGTTGATCCCGGTGCGGTCGCAATGGCGGCAAGCGTACTTGAACCGCACATTCTGCAGGACCTTTGCCTTGACCTCATATGCAGCTGCTCGGTAACGGCCTCGCCCATACGATGCATTTGACCTTGGCAGCAGGGACATGACTTCTGATCCTCAGGCAGGTCATACTCAACACGCTCGCGCGGTAGATCTTCCGGCAGAGGTCTGCGTCCACGCTTCTTTCCCGTCTGACCCTCTATCGCTGGCAGGCCAGTGTCCGGAAGCTCGATAACATCGCCTTCCTCGCTGTCATCCTCGACCGCAGCCTCTTCGGCCTCATTGAAGAGACGATCAATGTGCTTTTCGCTGCGGGGTGCAAAGCGATGCAGCTTTGCAAGCGCCAGCTCCTCCTCAAGCTTGACGACCCGCTGCGAGAGCGCTTCCTTCTCGGCTTTGAGCGCCGCGATTTCGGCAGCATTGGCTGCCAATTGCGCCATCAGTTCTGCAATGCTCGGTTCGCCGGTGCGAGTCATCAGATTCTTGAATCTGAACCGCCCCCCGCGCGTCAATCGCAATTCGCCATCCTCAGCCGGCAATCTGATACTGCCGCACGGGATGGCGGATCATCGCATCGATATCGATGCCATCGAGGATCCAATGCAGTTGCTCTGTCGTCAGCGTGACCACCGGCATCTCGCGACGGGGCCATCGGAACTTGTCCTCGGTCAACCGCTTCAGGATTAGCACAAAGCCGGACCGGTCGAACAAGAGCTTCATCCGGTCACGACGGCGATTGCAAAAGGCAAAAACCGCAGGAGCAAAGGGATCCAGCGCCATCGTCTCCTGGACCAGGACAGCAAGGCTGTTGATGCCCGCGCGGAAGTCGATCGGCTCCCGATGGAGGTAGACCTTGAGGTCAGCGCCCAGCCTGAACATGACCCAACGCTCCTATGATTGCCGCCAAGCCATCGACATCGCTGCATTCCAGCGTCAGGCTGACCCCGTTCGGCAGCACCGCGCTCAGCTTGGATGCATGAGATCGCTTGCCGACCGGCTCCACCTTAGTCAGTGGACCGCTGGCAGAAGACGAGTGCATATCCGTAGCTATCTGAATCAGGACGAACGCGGAAACCAAAGGCAATGGACGCTCCTCTTTGGCCTTCTTTATCCACTTCCGAACGAGATTGACATTCACGTCGTGTTCCCGCGCCAGTCGGGAGACCGAAACGCCGGGCTCTAATCACGCTGCGACGAGCTGATCTCGCGAAGCGGGGTCATATCGACGGCGGCCGTCACGACCAACAAGCCGCACCTGCAGTTTAGGAGTATCATCCATGATTTGGTGTCCACCTATTTTTTTGTGGACACTTCATGCATCAGAGCACTGAGCTTCAGAAGGTGGGCAGAAATTCGCGCTTACCCATCATCTACTCTTCCATCGAGATCGGCCAAATCCTTCACCAGGCTTCCAGGCTTCCTTCGGTGAACGGCATTCGGCGCCTGACCTATCCTACGCTCTTTGGGCTGATGGCTGTCACAGGTCTTCGCATCAGCGAGGCCTTGACGCTTGACCGCGACGATGTCGACTTCACGCAAGACATCATTACAATCTGAAACGGCAAATCGGGAAAGCAGCGCATCGTCCCGTTCAGCTCAAGCGCCGCGCAACGGCTTCAACCTATGCTCGAGAGCGCGACCGGCTTTGTGAAGATCTGCCCGTCCCTCTCTTAGTTGACGATCATGCAAGGCGTATCAGCGGCTGCGCGGCGCGTCATAACTTCGCCTTGGTCTCTCAGGCCATCGGGCTTCGCTGGCCTCAGCGATCAGAAACATGGCGTTGGGCCACGAATCCATGACTTGCGTCACACGTTCGCTGTTCAAACGATGATCGATTGGTACCGAGAAGGACTGGACCCCAACAAGGAAATGATCAAGCTCACGACGATCCTTGGCCATGAGAGCGCATCCCACACCTACTGGTATATTAAAGCGATCCCCGAGCTTTTGGAGCTGGCATCCCGAAGGGCAGAGCTTTCTTTGAGACGGGAGGCGCGCCAATGAAACCGTCACGCCTACCGACGTTGGTTCAGCGCTTTTTTACCGAGAGGCTGACTGAGCAGGTCAATGCGAGCCCGAACACGATCGCGGGTTACAGGGACACATTCCGGCTTTTGCTGACGTTTGCAAGTTCGCAGCGAGGCAGGCCGCCGACCAACGACCAAGGTCGTCATCCACCGTCTCTATATGTGACCACCGGCTCCAACGCTGCCGCAAGATTAAAAGCTTCGCGGTTCCGCCGGTTGCTCACACCGCGCCACTTGGCGTACACAAAACCGCCGGGGCCCTAAATCTAGTCGACGCCGGTCCATTGGCAGGATATCTTCTCAGTCCTAAAACGGGGACATGCCGACATCTTAAATTTCCCAACCGCAGCGCGAAGCCAACAACTTCGCCTAAAACTGGCAACAGCCATCGTGATGCCATGGCTGTGTGTTTTTTGGAACGAACTGATTCGACGCTCGTGGTTTCCAGCAACGCGCGGGACGCTAAGCGCGTCACCAGAGTAGAACCGAGCGTTACACGGGGAAATGAATGCGGATAAACGGAAGCTATTCACAGTCTCGGCGAAACTTTAAGGCAGGCACGAGGCCTTGGTTGGATTTCGAAAAATTAGTCCGACAGATTAGGGTTTGTTTCGAGGAAGGTGGGCCAACAGCGTCTTGCCTAAAATCGTCCGCCCAAGCAGCGCTTAGAATTGTTGAGCGCTTTTTTGATGCTGATCGTTGCGCGCTAGCGTTGGTCGAGTATGGTGACAAAGAGGTTATCGAAAGCTTCGCAGCAAATCTCTCCTCGTCTTGGGACGATGTTCGGCTACACGAGATAACCTCTCTCGTCGAGGCTGACGAACATAGGCCGATAGTCCGCGTTCTACCTGCTCGAGAGACTGGTTGCTTTCCTAAGGAAACTCCGGGCCTTTGTATGCTGCTAGCGGTCCGGGTCTCCAATCAGCTAATCGCTGTTAGTTGCCTAGGCTACGACGGACATCGTCCGCGCTTTTGTTCAAGTGAAATTCAGCTTCTTGAACTCGCCACCGCCTGGCTCTGCCAGTATATCGACATCCAACGCAAACGGACTGAATGCAACATCCTGAAGAGGCGATTAGAGCATGCGGAACGTCTGCAGGCCGTTGGCGCGCTTGTCGGTGAAATAACCCATGAATTCAATAATATTTTGGGAGGAATCCTCGGGTATGCTGAAACAGCGCGAACCGCGCTGCGGCGCTCAGCTGTTACTAGAACATACGTTGATCAAATTATATCCTCGTCCCACAGAGCAAGGCTAATTATCGATCAAATTTTGACGCTGAGCCGAAAAGTGGGACGCGTGGCAAAGCCTTTTAGTGTCGTAGAACTTGTTATTGAGGTTGCCCCCTTATTGCGTGTGGCACTGCAACGCAATATTGAGCTAAATTTCAAGTTTGTTGACAAGACGAGCGTTATCGAAGGCAGCCCTCTAGATATTCAGCTCATTCTGATGAATCTTTGTAAGAACGCTTCCCAGGCGATAGTCGCCGATGGTCAGATCGATGTCATCGTCGGTCGAGCTTTTGTAGCTCAACAGAAAATCTCGGCGCATGATGTCATGCCAGCTGGCGAATATGTTGTCCTTTCTGTTAGCGACAATGGCGAAGGTATTCCCGAGGATGTGCTCCCCCATATTTATGAGCCTTTCTTTACAGCACGCTCTCGAAAGGGCGGTACTGGGCTGGGCCTTGCTACGGTGTACAGCCGTGTTAGCGAACTTGCAGGATACATCAAGGTTACTTCTACTGTTGGGCAAGGGACCCGCTTCGACATTTATTTGCCTTCTTCCTCGCAGGAGCCCGTCAGCCTGGACACTTTGTTTGGTCGGTGTAAAACACCACGTGGCAGCGGACAAATTGTGGCACTGGTTGAGCCAGATCCTATCTTGCGAGAAGTGTACGAAAATAAGATCGCCGATCTGGGGTATGAGCCTGTGGGTTTTGAGGCATTTAAAGAGCTTTACAATTGGATGTCAAAAGGCGAACAAGCCGATCTGGTTCTAGTTGAGCAATCCTCTCTTCCCCACAGTAAGAGTGCTACCGCCTTACACGCAGTTTTCAAGACAACCTCCATCATCATTGGCGGGAATGATCTTATGATGTCAGCTTCGAGGGATGCCATGATGACCGCGCTTTTCCTGCCTAAGCCTATGTCCTTCAGCGCTATGGCTTATGCGATTCACATGAAGATCAAAACGTGTGAGTGTGAGTTACCTACAATTGCTTAGGAGAGCGGTCCGGCGTCAACTGCATCTACCGCCTTTATCGCGAGGAAGTTCTTTCCGTTCGCAAGCGGAAAGCCCAGCCTTGCCTGAAGCGCCGTCTTGACGGCTTCTGCTTCCTGCTCGGTCCGGCAGTGCACCAGCCCGTCATCCGCATACCGACACCATGGGAGGTCGGGACGCGTCTACGCCGCCTTGTGGAGCGCCAATGTACGTTCGGTGGAACGTCCATTCTTCAAGATAACCGGCCTTAAGCATCCTGTTTACCAAGCGATCAGGCGATCATCGTCGATACGCCTGCGCAGCAAGGCAAGGAGGATATTATAGTCGATGTTGTCGTAGTATCCCACGATATCGACCTCCACCAGCCACTTGACGCCATGGCGTGTCCGCTTGATTTCTGTCAGTGCAGTATGGCAGGGGCGCCCCCGGCGGAAGCCGTGCGATTGTGGTGAGAAGAGCGGCTCATGAATTTGTTCGAGCAGAATCTTCACCGCTGCCTGCACAAGCTTGTCGTCCGCAGTGGGAATGCCCAATGGGTTGGGTTTAGGTATGTATTGCCGCCTGCCGGGGAGAAACAGTATGATCCGTCTATGACCCGGGTGATGATTGCCTCCATCCTTTCCAGCGAGAAGCCGTCGGAGGTGCTTTGAGGATCGACACCCGTTGTCAACGCTCCCTTGTTGGGAGCGATCTGCTCGTAAGCCTTCATCCAAAGACTTTGGGCTGACAGCAGACGGAACAGGCCATTTATGCGCTTTCCCTGACGCGACAGGTCGATGATTGAAGCCAGTCTCTTCTCCACGGTTTCTGGCCGCATCAGCGCACCACCGTCATGAAGTTATTGGCTTCTGCAGTCGTGCCACCCTTCACCCGCGCAGCGTGGATTCCCCGTTCGGTTGCCAGATTGGTTTCTCTCGTGCCCGTCCGTCCGCAGACGGCTGTACTTTGCCCTTCACACGGAATGACAAGTCGACCATCGGGTCGTCAATTTCCACAGCCAGGACCCGATCTGAGTTTCACGCAATGCAGCATTCACCATGCACGTCTTGTCCTGACTTCCCGATAGCCTACGATGGTTTCGGCCCGGAAAAGCCTTGCTGCCCGCATGCTCTTGTCCCTCGCCGGTTTCCCGGTTACAACCATCACTGGCCGAGGTAAGCTGGTTGGACATCAGGTTCATTTCTTGACTCCCTGAGAGGCCTTTCTTCCTCACTCTGTCGATTGCGCCGACACGGCGCACGCGCACGGCTCTACTCGCTCACGCTCCCCGAACCCGCCGCGAGGTTTCGGCCATCCGGCAACGATCCTCTCGCGCTTTCCTCAGCCGCACCATCGCGTCTGGCGCCGTCCCAGCGCCTGGCAAGGCCTTCGTTGACGAGAGTGTCCCCGAGCGCGTGTCCCGATTGCAATACAGTCCGGAGCTCGCGGCCATACTTGTCCTCGTCGCGCCAGCCGGCCGCGAGTCAGAAGTTGCCGGCATTGAGCAGCGGCAGACGTGCCTTCGCGGCCTCACCCTTGATGCGTTCGGCTTCGCAGCGCGGCGGGCTGAGTTCCGGCGTATCGATATCCGCGATGCGAATTTTCTCGCCCTCGAAGCAGAACGTGTCCCCGTCGACGACGCAGTTCACATGGCGATCGGCGCCGCAGATTGAAAACGCGGCCGATAGGGAGTCTGATGTCAGTGTCTTTGCCAAGACTGACAATCCGGAGAGTTGCCAGCGGCGCCGAAGAGAAGCCGGCTTCCCGCAGCAATGACCATGGCAGCAAGGAGCGCCGTCATCGATCCGCGAGAGATGCCTCGCTGAGATCGCAGCGATTTTCCCTGCAGGCGATGTCGATCATCCCGGCCACCAGTCTTCCGCGGTCTTCTGAACGGAACCACGTTCCATTTCGCCACTTGCGCGTCCTTTCTGTTTGGCTCAGCCTATCCCGGCCCCGGTTACATCTGCGTTTATGGCCTCGACCTACGGTCGTCCCGAAAGGTGGTGTGCGCAAGCGGGGTGCAGTCGGTCCCGCCTCCCTTCGGGCGATCGGATAGATTTCAAGCTGGCAAACGAAACGCATCTT
>NZ_LNCD01000117.1 GCF_001542405.1 Rhizobium altiplani | reverse complement strand
TACAACACGACGACAGAACACCCACGGGACCGAGGTTCGCGAGCTTTTGTATCCGTGGCATCCCTGGTCCGGGCGGTTTGTTCACGTCCATGAGGCGCTGTCCAAAGGGACGCATATTTTCCGCTGCAGCCTTTCTGGTTCTTCTTCTGATCGACTTCTTGAAGTCCCAGCATGGATGTTCGACCGCTCCGTGAGCGGATATTGGCGCAGCCCGCCGGTTCCTTACGTCGATCTCTCAAGCCTGCATGCTTTGGCAAAGTTACTGGAAGACGCCGATGCCTCATCGCAATCTGCGGTAATGGGCGCAGCATTGGCCTCTCACGAAACGAGTCGGAGAGATGTCCATGCCTTGCCAGTCCATGACATACCAGTTCGATCTGTTTTCGGTTCCACAGCGGGGAAAGAAGGCAGGGACGCCGCAATGGCTGGAGTTGCCAGAGGAGACCCGCCAAGCGCTGACGGTGCTCATCGTGCGGCTGTTCGTCGATCACGCAAACTGCGGGCGTGCCTCCCAGCAGAAGGATGCCGGTCATGATGCATGAGAAGATCGGGCCGCATCATCTGGAGCGGAAGGCCATCCTCTATGTTCGGCAGTCCTCGGCTCACCAGGTCCTCCACAATCGCGAAAGTAGCGCCCTCCAGTACGCCATGCGCGACCGGCTGGCCGCGCTTGGATGGTCACATATAGAGACGGTGGATGACGACCTTGGTCGTTCGGCCGCCGGCGGCGTGACCCGCGCTGGATTTGACCGGATGGTGGCGGAAGTCTGCCTTGGAAAGGTCGGCGCCGTGGCGGCACGTGAGGTATCGCGCTTCGCCCGGAACAGCCGGGACTGGCAACAACTCATCGAGATGTGCCGTGTTGTTGATACGGTCCTGGTCGACCAGGAAGCGGTTTATGCGCCCCGCCAGGGCAACGACCGCCTGCTCTTGGGTTTGAAGGGCAGCCTCAACGAGTATGAACTCGATCTCTTGCGTCAGCGTTCCCTTTCCGCCCGCTATGAGAAGGCTCGCCGCGGTGAACTCGTCGTTACTGTTCCGGTCGGCTTCGTAAAGGCCGGTGACAGGATCGAGAAGGATCCCGACCGACGCATCCAGGAAGCCATTGCACTCGTCTTCAACAAGGTTGCCGAACTCGGCAGTGCGCGGCAGGCTCTACTATGGTTCCTCGAGCAGGGGCTGGACCTGCCGGTCAGGTACGCCAATGGTGACGTCATCTGGCGAAGGCCAAATTATGCCACCATCCACCGGATGATTGCGAACCCGATCTACGGCGGAGCGTACGCTTATGGTAAGAGTCGCTCCGTGCCCCGATACGATGGCCGATCTGGAATTCGCCGCAAGACGCGTGATGAATGGTTGGCGCTGATCCCGGATGCACACGAAGGTTACGTCAGTTGGGAACGGGCGGAGGAGATCCGCAAGATGGTCAGCGATAATATGCCGGCTAGCCGCCATCACGGAGCGCCGAAACATGGTGACGCTCTGCTTGCCGGCCTTTTCCGTTGCAAGAGGTGCGGTCGGAAGCTGACGGTCCGGTACACCGGAGCCAAGCATAACATTCCGCGCTATTCCTGCTGGCGTGGTCTACTCGACAATGGCGAGCCCCGCTGCATTGCTTTCGGCGGTCTGCGGGTCGATGACGCGATCGAAGAGGCGCTGCTAGGGGTGGTGGAACCGGGAGCCATTGCCGCCGCCATCGAGGCGGAACGGAATATGGCCAGCCAACGCGACCGGGTTCAGGATGCCCTGCTGCGCGACCTCGAGGCAGCGCGCTATGTCGCCGACCGGGCCTTCCGGCAATACGACGCGGCCGATCCGGAGAATAGGCTGGTGACGTCGGAGCTCGAAGCACGCTGGAACAAAGCGCTCGCTCGTGTCGGCGAGATTGAGGCCAAGATTGCCAAACATCGGACAGTTGCGCCGCAGCCATTCCCCATGTCCGCTTCCCAGGTAACCGCACTTGCGGGGAATCTTCGCATCGTCTGGACGGCGCCGACAACCGATGCAAGGCTGAAGAAGCGCATCGTGCGCACGCTCATCAATGAAGTGGTCGCCGATCTCGATGATGGAACCTCTGAGATCGTCCTCGTCATTCATTGGGTTGGTGGCGTCCATACCGAGCTGCGCCTGCCTAAACGGCGCCGCGGGCAAAGAAACGCGACGCCTGACGACATCGTCGACGCTGTGCGACAGCTCGTCCTTATTGCCAATGACGATGTGATTGCCGGTGTCCTCAATCGCAATGGACTGACGACCGGCAATGGCAATCGTTGGACACGGGAGCGGGTCACTGCGCTGAGGTCATATCGCAAGATTCCGGTCTTCCGTCCCCAGATCGACGGTGTCGAGCCGTGGCTTAATCTGAGCGGTGCGGCGAAGTTACTCGGGATAACACCAAAGACGCTGCGTCTGGCGGCCGAGGCCGGCGAGATTGAGGGGGCTCATCCGCTACCCGATGGCCCATGGATCTTCAGCCGTTCAAGAATCGCGACTCCACAAGCACGTCAGATCCTCAATCGTGCCCGGCAAAACCCTCGACACCCCACAGGATCGTCTCCAGATCAGGAAAGCTTATTCTCTTCAACAACATAGAAAGATGGGCGTTATGAAACAGGATTGTAATCGCTGCGCCAGTTTGAAAGCGCAGATCGAGCATGGGTCAGTGACGAGAAGAGCGTTTCATTCAGGAGCTCGTCTCGCAGCCGTCCGTTAAAGCTTTCGATGAAGGCGTTCTGGATCGGTTTGCCCGGTGCGATGTAGTGCCAATCGACTGTCGTCCGGTCGGCCCATTGCAGGATCGCGTTGCTGGTGAACTCACTGCCATTGTCGCTGACGATCATCTTGGGCTTGCCACGTTCCTCGATGATCCGATCGAGCTCACGGGCAACTCGCAGGCCGGAAAGCGATGTGTCGGCGACGAGTGCCAGGCATTCTCTGGTGCAATCGTCGACGACCGTCAAAACCCGGAACCTGCGACCATCGGTGAACTGATCCGATACGAAGTCCAGTGACCAGCGATAATTGGCGGCAAGCGGGATCAGCATCGGTGCTCGTGTGCCTATCGCTCGCTTGCGGCCGCCGCGCTTGCGCACCGTCAGCTTCTCTTCCCGATAGAGCCGGAAGAGCGTAAGCATCCGGCGAAGGCCGCAGGCTGAAGGCTTTTAGATTTTTCGGCTTGATTTGCGGTCCGCGTTGCGGCCGGATGGCCGGCATCTTCAGGCCGCGTGCATGTGCGCCGCTAGTGACGCGCTCTTCCAATTCCAGGGCAAGAGCTCATCGATGCGATGCGCCGGATAACCGGCGATTCGGTGAAGCACGTCGGCGAGCCAGGCTTGCGGATCGACACCGTTCATCTTGGCCGAGACAATCAAGCTGTACATGGCGGCGGCGCGCTGGCCGCCGCGGTCCGATCCGGCGAATAACCAGGATTTCCGGCCCAGCGCGATGCCGCGGAGGGCGCGTTCGGCGGCATTGTTCGAGAGACAAACACGCCCGTCGTCGAGGAAGAGGGTGAAGGCCGGCCAACGGTTCAGCAGGTAATCGAAGGCCTTGGCGAGATCATGATCGCGCGACAGCTTGGCACGCTGAGCCTTCATCCACGCTTCCAGCTTCAGGACCAAGGGTTTGCTGCGCTCCTGACGAACAGACTTTCGGAGCTCCGCGCTCTGACCGTTGATGTCGCGCTCGATGTCGAACAGGGCATCGATCCGCTGCACCATCTCCAGGGCGATCGGCGAGATGACCACCGCCTTCTTGCCCTGCGCTCGTCGGCGCGCGTTCGCCTCGACGTCGGCCATCGCGTAAAAGGGCCGCCTCGCATGGACCCAGCAGGCTGCTTCCGTTATCAGGCCGGGCCGTCGGTCCGGAAGATAGAGCTTGGTGTAGCCGCCATAGGCGTCCGCCTGCAAAATGCCGCTATAGCCGGCGAGATGCGCCTGCGGGTGCTCGCCCGCGCGGTCACGGGAATAGTAGAACATCGCCGACGGTGCGGCCGTGCCACCGAACGGTCGATCGTCGCGAACATAGACCCAACTTCGGGCGATATCGGTCTTTCCTGCCGCCAGGACCGGGACCGTCGTGTCGTCGCCGTGCAACCGCTCTGCCGCAAACGTATGGGCTGCGATCCGCTTAAGGATCGGATCGAGTACGGCACAGCAAGCACCGATGCTATCGGCCACTGTCGACAGGCTCAGCGGCACCCCTTCGCGTTCGAAGCGCTCGACCTGACGATTGAGCGGTAGATGCTGGCCGAACTTGTCAAACAGGATCATCGCCAGAAGATTGGGGCCGGCCCATCCGCGCGGGATGGCATGGAAAGGGGCCGGGGCCTGGCTGATCTTCTCGCAATCGCGGCAGGTAAACTTCTCGCGCACCGTCTGGATCACTTTCCATTGGCGCGGAATGACCTCGAGGGTCTCGGTGATGTCCTCACCCAGCTTGCGCAGCCGATCGCCGCCACAGCACTGGCAGCTCACGGGACCGGGCGCGACGACGCGTTCGCGCGGAAGATGCTCGGGGAAAGGCTTCTTTACCGGCCGACTGCGGCTAAAGCCGGCGACATTGACGGTGGCCGCGACCGCCATTTCGGCCGCGAGCTCGTCCTCGGTCGCCGCCATCTCCAACTCTTCCAGTTGGAACTCCCTCTGATCGATCAGCCGGGCGCGACGCTCTGCCTTCGGGCCGTAAAGCTGCCGCTCGAGCTTCTCGATGCGCAGCTTCTGCCGGGCAATGACAGCAATATCCTCGGACGCCTTGGCTTTGGCGACGGCGAGTTCAGCCTCGATCTGTGCGCCCTTGGCGCGTGCCGCGATGAGCTCTGCCCGCAGGGCAGCAACATCGTCGGGAAGCAAATCGGGGCTAGTTTCCATGCCCGAAGTGAATCACAGAAGCCCTGATTTGCCTAGCATTTCAAAGGACTCGTTGCGGGATAATCGCCCTTCGGACGGTCACCCGGCGCTGGTCGGCCGCCAGGTCTGCTGCGGATTTCGCCAATCAATCCCCTCCAGCAGATAGGACATCTGACCGGCCGTCAGCGCGATCGCGCCATCCTCCGTCGCCGGCCAAATGAAGCGGCCGCGCTCGAGCCGCTTCGCATACAGCGATAGGCCGATACCATCATGCCAAAGGGCTTTTATCAGTCGGCCGCTACGACCGCAAAAGACAAAGACATCGCCCTTAAATGGATCGCGGCCGAGGCCCTCCTGCACCAGCAGCGCCAATCCCTCAGCACCTTTGCGCTTATGTGGTGCACCACATAAGCGCAATTATGCGGCGACCATGATTATGCGGAGCCGGAGACGCTGATGGGCGCATTGTCGGGCTTTTCAACATCCGTCGACTCCACATAACTATGCACTATCGCCATAACTGTGCACTATCGCCATAACTGTGCACTATCGCCCGGCAAGCATCGCGATCAGTTTATCGGGCGGGCGGAATTTGCCTGGCTTGATGCCGAGCGTCGCCAAAGCGTCGAGCATCTCGAGTTTTTCGGTCGGGTCAGCGCGCAGGTAGATCTCCGTGCTCTGGAGAGTGGCGTGACCGAGCCACAGCGCTACTTTGCGAATGTCGCGCGTCGCCTGAAGCATATGCATGGCGCAGCTGTGGCGCAGTACATGCGGCGATATCGACTTCGTCGCCAGCGTAGGCGCGACGCTGACCGCGGCCGCGGCGTGCTTTTCGAGGATGTATTCGAAGCCGGAGCGCGTCATCATCCGGCCAGCATTGTTCAGGAAGAGCGCCGTGTCGCCATCCTTGGGTCTAACGGCGATCCAGGCTCGGATCGCGGCAGCGGTCTCCTGCCAGATCGGTAGCACGCGCTCTCGTCGTCCTTTGCCGATGATATGGATACTGGCGGGTGACCGTCCGTCGAACTGTTCAAGCGCGAGACCGACGAGTTCGGAAACGCGCAGCCCGCCGGCGAAAGCCAGATGCAGCATGGCTCGATCGCGAATGCCTGATAATGTCCGCCGATCCGGTGCATTGAGC
>NZ_LNCD01000116.1 GCF_001542405.1 Rhizobium altiplani | reverse complement strand
GTCACCCCGCAAGCCAAGTAGACCCGCACATTTCCTGTCGGCCCGATCATGCAGCCTCAACACACGCGATCAACGATGACAGCATCTTGCGTTCAATGTCCGCCGGAACTTTCAAACTGCGACCATTTCGTAGCTGGATCTTGATTAGCGCGGGCGCCCCGCCGGCCGCCGGCATCTGCCCGAGGCTTACGTCGTTGACCAGGTGGACCGGAAGGAACGTTGCTGACACATCGAAGTGGCTAAGCGTTTTCCGCCATAAACGGATCTGCGCAGGATAAATGTCATGGCGACGAGCGACATCGCCAATGCGAACACCCGGTTGATCGGCTTCAGCCAATATCGCCAGCTTCGCTTCCTTCGACCACCGCCGCCTACGCTCAACGCCGGAAATGATCTCCATGCGAGCCATACCAACCTCTCAGATCTGATATTAGTGTCAGCACTAATGCTGGTTCTAATGCCAGAACATCGCCTAACTGGCTCGTTCAGCAAAATCCGCTCACCGGACGCTCACACTCTGTCGGCTGGCTTCCTGGGGATCAGTGATGGAGCGACCACCACACATTCATGGCCAAGCGATCGAATAAGCCGATGTAGGCCGCATCCGGTCGGACCCGCCTCGTAGCAGAAATGAACTCGGTCAAACATTGCTGCTATCCGTTGGATGATGCGGCGCATGCTGGTATCAGAGGCCTCAACCTCACCCCAAAAGCGGACCTCTCCCTCCCAGCCGGATTCAACGACAGCAATCGCATTCTTTAATTTGGCGACATCGATTCCTATAATCTCAATAATCTGCCACGGCTCGTCCTCCTGTGATGAGGATCGGCTCGGCCTATCCGAGCAACCGTCGGAAGACCAGTGTAGGGCGAGCCACCTCAGGCACGAAGACGGACATACGGTCGTACGGTCCATCATGCATCCTCCGCCGAGCGCGATCTCTTCGCGGCAGAACCGGGCTACGCCGCCGTGTGAGCGCCAACATCGCGAGAAGATTCGCTGCGGAAGATGCCCGATGAATCGTAAGCTGATTTACTTCGGACCGCGTATGAGTGGTCTTGCAGCGCGGCGCGCCTCTGCCTCTTAATGGATGTTTAATGTAGCTAAACCGGATGAAATCCCTGCCATATACATTTGAGTTCGATCTGGGCATTACGTCCAGAGTTCATATTGATTCGTCCGCACCGCACGGCGGTTCATCCGTCATGTCAATGTTTCCAATCCAAACAATGGATTACTAAAACCTTCCGGCAGGCATATAGGAAAGAGTCCAGTGGGGCTGTTTCATAAGGAGCATTCGCAATGGAGAAAACTGTTCTGGGTGGCCCGGGTAGCAACAATTTCTTTGGCAGTAATGGTGATGACGTGATGGTCGATCCCACCGGAAATGACTGGATCGACGGTGGTCCCGGAAACGACTCCATCTCGGCCGGCGAGGGTAACGACCGCGTGTTCGGCGGCGCGGGCAATGATCACGTCTTTGGCGACGAGGGCAACGACTACCTCTACGGCGACATGGGTCGCGATAAGCCCCGCATCCTGGGTACGGCCCTCCTTGGCGGCGACAACGACAAGCTCTATGGCGGAGCCGGCGATGACGTGCTCTTCGCGGGCGACGGTAGGGACTCTCTGGCCGGCGGTGCCGGGCAAGACACCTTTGCGTTCCAGTTCCATAACCCGATGGCCGGGTTCGACCCAAATTTTGGATCGGACCACACCAGCATTGTTGATTTTGACCGAGCGCAAGACTCTTTTGCCTTCGATGCGGTAGGCTTTGGCGTCGATGGTATTGCAGCGAATTTCATCAATCATGAGGCGCACGGCCATCAGGTGGACACGTTCTACAGCGGTCCCGCTAGTGGCGCGAACGGCGAGCACGTCGTCGTGATCACTGATCGTGGTTTCACCGATGGCTCGGCCGCAGCCAGGGCTATTTCCGGGGAGGCTGCAGGCGATATCATTGCCTATTTCAATGATGACAGCATGACCGCGAATTTGGGTTATGTCACTTCCGAAAACTACGTGGATGACTTCGCGCACTTGAGCAACGTAGAAAGTTTGCTCCACTTAACCAGCCTAGGTTTGACTGCTTCGGATTTCACGTTCTTCTAGGCTGGTTAATCAGTTGGTGTTGCTGTCGAGATGATCATCTGTTTCCTTTGGATGCGGAGACAGTTCGATGGCAAGGTGGTAGGAAATTGTCGGCAGTCGGACACAGAGGGACGCGCGCCAGTCTCTCGTCCCTGCGGCCGGCGGGGCGCAGCGGTGCCGACAACCGTTGCGCGCTCTCACCGACGATGCATCTGCTGCTTCGTGGCGGTCGCTGGAAGGACTGCCCGCCGGTCTATGGCTCCCAAATCTAACGATTTAAATAATGGACCCCCGATGCATGAATGAGCCTTTCCTGAGCATACCCTATTGAGACGAATGCTGGTAAATGCCGCGTCTTGTTGCCTACGATTTGAACAAGGTCCTTGACCTTGCCCCGTTGAAATAATCCATTTTGAAGTAAGCTCTGGCCCATTGAGAGGACCAGGGAATGAAGCGCAATCGTTTCACAGACGAACAGATCATCGGCATTCTGAAGGAGCACGAGGCGGGCGCATCGCTTTTGATGATTAAGACCCCAGATCCGCTGCGAAGTATATTGGTGGTGGGCGCCACTTCTCTGCTCCAGCACGTCAGAGCAGGTGGAAGCAGGCATGCTTCCCGATGGCTTATCGAGCTCCTGCAACGGAAAAAGCCGAAATGGCCGCCTTCAAATCGGAATGCTGGCCGGAATGAAATCGGAATACGCAGCCGCCGATTGACAGTACGGACAGTCCTAGCCCACATTACTATTCCAACCGATTAGTGGAATTACTCATATCAACCAGCACGCGCGATCATTTCCGATTGTATTGTGGCAGCGGTGTACAACGAAGCTTCCACCGGAAGGTTCCCGAACGCGAGCTGGCAAAGAAGGTAATTTGCGCCAGCCTCCTCCGAATGGCCGTGCAGTGTTTGCCGCACCTGATCTGCAGTTCCGGCTACGCACAATTCATTCTCTACCGCCTCGTCAAAGGTCAGCGGCAGGTTTGGAGGCGTCGGGAGATCGTTTAGGTCGTAAAGGAATTTGAAGCTGCTAAGCCAAAGATCGTATGCTGACGCTGCGAGCGAGCGAGCATTCAATTCTGACCGGCCGATTACGACCATACGGAGCAATCCGCGAAATAGAACTTGATTGTCCGAGCTTTTGTTGCGCTCGGCTTTAAACGCGTCAGTCACCGCGCGGACATACGACGAAGGTCCGATGCATGCAATATTTGCCCCATTGGCTGCGGCCCAACGTGCAGACTCGGGGCGGTTCGTTGCAATCCATATTGGCGGATGCGGGCGCTGATGAGGACTAAGGGCAAGGGGTATGCGGCTAAACTCGAAATGCTCACCGTGATGGTTGAGCGTGCCGCCCTTCATGGCGTTAAGCAAGATCTCACTTGTTTCCGCGTAGCATCCAGGGGCCGACTCGGGGCTCATCCCGAAGTAGCCGAGCTCAACGGGAAGGGAGCCGCGTCCGATTCCCAGCTCGAGTCTACCACCACTCAATTGATCTAGCATGCAGACTTCTTCGAAGACCCGCAAAGGATGATAAAGCGGTAGCAGCAGGACAAGCGGTCCCATACGAAGCCGACGAGTGCGCTGCGCGACGCTGGACAGAAACAGATTGGGCGACGGGCTCCTTCCATGCGGTGTACAATGATGCTCAGCCAGATGGTACGCGTAGAAGCCAAGTTGATCGCACGATTCTACTAGTTCTAGACGCTCCGAGTACAGCCGCTCGATGTCCGTATGATTATCGTCGAGGTGATCAAAGATTCCGAAAGTCAAATTTGAGTGGCTGTTCGCCATCGAGTGGTCTCCTGTTCAGTTGTAAAGTGCTTCGGACTGCAAGACCGAAGGCTCTGTATCGCCGATCCCCTGACCACTGACCTGCCCGGGTCGGTGGCGATAGCACAAGGATTACTGGCTCGTGACAGAGGTTTCGTGCGGTACTAGTTTTTTTAAGATCCTACCGGCCGCGGAAATGAAGGCGTCCATCTCGTCTTTTTTACCAATGCTCACACGGATGTAATCTTCGAGGCCATCCTCGGGAAATGCAGCAATGAAAATATTCTCGTCTCTCAAGGATGTTTGCCACCAAGTGCCCTTTCGACCGGGTGGTACACGGGCGAGTAGGAAATTTGCGTGGGATGGGATCACTGAGAAGCCCAGATGAGACAGAGCGGTCGTAACGCGTTCTCTTTCCTCTTTGATGTGCTTATGATTGTCTGAATAGGCGGTACGGTTCGAAAGGATACTAATGCCGACTGCATGTGCGATAACATTCATATTGAAGAGGTTTTGGATGTTGCGTAGCCTTCCGATCAAATCAGGATGACCGAAGCCAAACCCGATGCGAAGGCCGGCAGCAGAGTAACTTTTGGAGAAGGTTCTTAGGACCAGAAGGTTCGGATGGCGGTGGACGAGGCGTAAAGCGTCATCGGGTGCAAAATCGACATACGCCTC
This sequence comes from Rhizobium altiplani, assembly GCF_001542405.1. Classification (GTDB taxonomy): domain Bacteria; phylum Pseudomonadota; class Alphaproteobacteria; order Rhizobiales; family Rhizobiaceae; genus Rhizobium; species Rhizobium altiplani. Next base: position 5,818 of record NZ_LNCD01000116.1, on the reverse strand, counting down.
ATCCAAAACGATGAGACGGTTCGATTGAGTGGCGAGACTATCGACATCAGCTACTGGGACGAACGTGCCACTAGGGTTGTTAGGATTAGACAACACGATGAACTTTGCATCTTGTGCGGGACCAGAAAGCAGTTGCTTCATCGGAAGCATGTAAGATTCGTCCCATTTCACCTCTATGAATCGAGCTCCTTGAAGACTTGCAAGTTTTCGATTGAACGAAAAGCCAGGGGACAGCATCGCGACCGAGTCTCCCGGGGCGAGGAAGGCTTTGTAAATGACACTTAAAAGTTCTGAGGAGCCGTTGCCGGCGATTACCTGATCTTGGTTGAAACCGTATGCATTGGCGGCGGCTTCTCGCAAACCAACATTGTCATCTTCTGGATATAGATGATGGCCTTTGAGTGCCGCAATTGCACTCTGCATTACGGGCAGAGGCAAAGGAAAAGGGTTTTCGTTTGTGTCCAGTTTAATGATCTATGCTTGGCACCGGAGACACTGGAGGGCGCAGCCTCTAGGCTCCTCGTCTCTTCTAATAGAGCTGAAAGCACATCTGCTAGTTTTGCGTCAGACATTTCTTTCTCCGTTTCAACCGGGCCACGCGCCTCTCTGGGCAGCTGGCATAGTTAAGCCTCTCGTTCGTGACGGTCTCCTAGCAACTACCAGCATGCGAAGGCTCACCGCGATTAAGCAAGCATCGGTGGGAAATCGCAGTCTCCCGTTGGGCGTCGGATCGGATCCTGGGTCGCCTTTCTAGCCATGATCGTTTTGGCGGTATAATGGATTGATTTTATGAGTATCGATCCAAGCGGCAAATAAACCTGGTCGTCACAAGAGGATGATAATCAACGCCCAAGGACGATGGGCTGTGCCGACCAAGCCACTTGAAGCCCTGATCTTCAAAAACGCGGATAGCTGTCGCGGCAACGCCCCGCGGCATTCACGGGATCGCTGCGCCAGACCTTCAGCCGGCGCTGAAGTGTTCGAAGCAGTTTGTCGGGGTAATCGCCGGGATACTCGGGCTGCAGTCGTGACAGAAGTTCACTGCCGGTTCGCCATGGTTCGGCTTCGAACCAATTTCGCAAGTCGGCAGTCGCCTTAACGAGAGGGTCAGGACGCCGCCGCCCTCTTTGGCTTTTACAATCGGTCGATCCGTCGGCCGGCTAGCTCCGTCTTTCCAGGCAGTCCGCAAAGTCGCCAGGAAAAGGTCGATCGGCTGAGTTAGCCCGTCAGAGCGCATGGCGGGCGGAGTGTCGGCAAGCGCAGCAATTCGCTCCTGCAGGGCGCGAATATCGCGCAATAGCAGGACAGGATCGAGCCCGGCGTAGATTTCCTGCAGACGGCAGGTAAACAATTGTCTGGGCGACAACTTATGGCGACACGCAACAGTACTGACCGACATCTCGCCGCTATAGCTCTCGGCGACGATGCAGTCCTTTTCATCGACACTCCAGTCGCGGGGAGTGCCCATTCTCGTGAAAACCTCAAACCGTCGCAACGGCACATCTAGACTGGCGCCATGCGGATACCCTGTAATTATCATATGTCGAAGCCTCGTACGGCAAAAAACAGTCACATTTCTTATCCCGAAGGGGGGTAGGGCGCCTCTTACGGTCATCCGCCTGTGCGCGCATTATCCAGATCGACCCGATCGTATCCTCATGGCGCATCAAACATTCGTCCGTGCCTTGTTTCACTTGCAATCAAGCGCGCTAAGGTCAGATGTGCCGGGCGAATTTTGGATGCGAGTTGTCGCCTTGCTACTGGTACACCACCCATGCGTTTTAAAGGTCTTGATCTTAATCTTCTTGTCGCGTTCGACGCCTTGATGAGTGAAGGCAATCTCACTGCTGCGGCAAAGCGCATCAACCTCAGCCAGCCGGCGATGAGTGCCGCTGTGCGTCGGTTGCGCCTCTTTTTCAAGGATGACATCTTTACCCCCAGAGGAGGAAAGCTCGTGTTCACTCCACTGGCATTGGCTCTATTCCCAGCAGTTCGGAATGCCCTACAGCACATACAGCAGAACATAATTTCAGGACCTAGTCCGTGCGCTCAGCTCAGATGTCGTCATTTCAGGATTGCATTATGTGATTTCATGACTACGGTCTTTCTTAAGAGGGTGATCGAGCGTGTCGCATCCGAAGCACCTGCAGTCAGCTTTGAGCTACTTCCTTTGCCTGACGATCCGGACCAGCTTCTCCGGCGTGGCAGAGTTGACTTCGTGATACTGCCGGAATTGTTCGCCGCCAGTGGCCATCCTCAAGCAACGCTTATTGAGGAGAATCTTGAACTGGTAGGGTGCGCGAGCAACTCAAAGTTCTCAGAGAGAATGAGCATTAGAGAGTATGTCGGTGCGAGCCACGTCACAGCAAAAACAGGTCTTGGCCAACCTTGTTCAATCGAGGACAATTATCTCCGTCGGCTTGGTCTTCAGCGCCGTGTTGACGTGATAGTTCCCAATCTCAGTATGGTGCCAGCTGCTATCTCGGGAACAGAACGGCTGGCGATATTACCTTCGCGACTCGTGCGGGAAGTTGCGTCCTCCGTTCCGCTGCGCGTTATCGACCATTCGATTGGGCTTCCACGATACGACCAAGCCGTTCAATGGCCGTCCCTGCATGACGCTGATGCGGGAAGTGCTTGGCTGCGTCATATAATGCTGGAAGAAGCCAAGAACCTAGATGAAGCTTGGCCACGAACTGAACAGGCACCAGGAATTGGCAATAAGGGCCATTTCTTAAGAAGATGATATGAGTCAGCCCGCGAAACGAAGTCCGCAGCCGCAGCGCAACGGGCCCACTCATCACAGATCGAGGAGACAACGTGAGATGCCCCAGGAAACTCGCCCTTCGACGTTCAAGTATTTCGGATCATCGTTCGATGGAATGATCGATAAGCTCAGTGGCGCGTTCGGGAAATTTGAGGGCGAGCTGATTGGCCGCGTGGAAAACTTTCATTGGAGCCTTGATTTTTCTTCCAGCGACTGGGCCTCCGTGATCACGGGATATCATCAACACGAGTTACAGTTCAAGATTGAGCCTACGGCAAGTTCAGTGGAGTATCTGTCAATCGTTTTGCCCCGAAGCGGAGGTATGGGGTTCAGCCACGGCTCAACGAAAGCTGATGCTGGTCGAGACAGGCTGCTGTTGTACAACACTCTGGAACCCGAACAAGTGAGGATGTACGGGCAGTCAAACGTCATCGACGAGCTGCTGATCGATTGGAATATCATACTGCAGACACTGGATCAGACATTTGAACGGCCCCTTGGGGAATCATTGGCGCTCGTGCCAGAGCTCGAAAAAACCACTGCGGGCGGGCAGACGATTGCTGCATTAGCCGAGACCGCTATCCGGGCTCTGCGCGACCCTTCAATTCATTCCCCGGTAGCGATGGCGCACATCACCCAAGCCCTTGCTGATTTGATCATTCACGTGGTGCCCCACCGGCTTTCTCGGTTTCTCGAAAGGAAGCCCTGCATGATAGCACCGTGGCACATACGGCGGGCAATAGAATTCATGGAGGCTAACGTCAGCCGGCCAATCCGAATGCCAATGGTCGCAGAAGCGGCTGGCGTTTCTACACGCGCGCTGCAGCTCGGCTTCCGTACATTCCGGGAAACCACTCCAGCTGCATATTTGTCCATGCTCCGCTTGCGGGGCGCCCGCTTGGATTTGCTTGATCCCGAAAACGCAAACACGATAAGGCAAATTTGCCTGAAATGGGGTTTCTTTCACTTCGGCAGGTTTTCGGCCATCTACAGATCGACCTACGGAGAGAGCCCATCGGCAACGCGAAAGCGCGTGAGAGGCGCCCCCGTCTACTGTCCGTAGCTTGCTCGTTGGCTCCGGCTCCGCCTTTCCTTCCCACATCCACAGGATGGATGCGCCATCCAAACAATTGATTCAGTGTTCGATTGCGATAATTCAATAAGTGTCGTCATCAAGTTTACGATATGCTTGCCCCCCAAGGCTCATTCCTTTCGGCGGTATTCCCAAGTGGATTAACAGGTTCTCGAAATTCATTGTTTGGATGAATGCCATACAGCTTCCGAAAAGGCGGCCGGCTCTTCTTTAAGTCGGATGTTATGAATTCCGACAGCATCGTGAGCTTTGACTTGCCGGGTAATTCCCTCAAGAAGCTGCTGGCCGAGCAGATGCTCGATGTCCGAAAGTATGGGCGGCGCGGCGTAGCTCAAGTTGCCGATGTCGCGTCAGGACATCGCGGACTACTCGGCGATGACAATTGGAACTGTGTCCCGGGGAATGACTGAGTTGAAAGAACGAGATATCCTTGAGATGAACGCGCTCGGACCATCACGATTTTGAAACTGGAGGCCCTTCGCGCGCTTTTTCTATGCGGTCGTGTAGAGCGACGATCTGGATGAGATCACGTCTCATCTTGGTTGTCGCGCTGCTTGGTCGTCTGCATCCCTAACTTTGATTGTCTCACCTCGTCATACACGATGTCTCTCACGTGGTGCGAGGAGGGGCTTGGAGCCACGTGCCCGTCCTTAGATCCGAACAAGGCCGGATGTTAAAGAATCAAATATCCGGGATGGCCGCCAGAGCGGGTAGGTTTGTTTTTGACCACTTGTTGCACATGGTTTGTAACCGCCCGATTGGCACCGCCTACCGGACCGCGCCTTGATGGCCTAAGAGACGTGTTTAGCGACGTAGTTAGCGACGTGTCTTGGGCGAGGTATGTGATGCGTGTCGAGATTCTTGGGCAGGAACGTCGGCGCCGTTGGCGCGACGAACAGAAGCTCGAGATTGTCATGTCGGTTGGGATCGACGGAGCGACGGTTACTGATGTTGCGCAGCGACACGATGTTACGCGGCAGCAGATCTATACCTGGCGTAGTGAGCTGAATTGTTCCGGTGGACATGAACGTCGTGCAGACCGAGGTCTGCGGAGACCGCCAGGACCCGTCTGGGATGATCGAGTTGCGATTGATCTGCGGTCGCAGCCTTCGTTTCGACGGTGCCGTGGACAGCGCCACCCTGATGCGGCTTATCCGGGCGGTAGAGGCGGCATGATCGGACCAGGGACCGGCGTGCGGGTGTACCTGGCCTGCGGGATCACAGACATGCGCAATTATGCGGCGACCATGATTATGCGGAGCCGGAGACGCTGATGGGCGCATTGTCGGGCTTTTCAACATCCGTCGACTCCACATAACTATGCACTATCGCCATAACTGTGCACTATCGCCATAACTGTGCACTATCGCCCGGCAAGCATCGCGATCAGTTTATCGGGCGGGCGGAATTTGCCTGGCTTGATGCCGAGCGTCGCCAAAGCGTCGAGCATCTCGAGTTTTTCGGTCGGGTCAGCGCGCAGGTAGATCTCCGTGCTCTGGAGAGTGGCGTGACCGAGCCACAGCGCTACTTTGCGAATGTCGCGCGTCGCCTGAAGCATATGCATGGCGCAGCTGTGGCGCAGTACATGCGGCGATATCGACTTCGTCGCCAGCGTAGGCGCGACGCTGACCGCGGCCGCGGCGTGCTTTTCGAGGATGTATTCGAAGCCGGAGCGCGTCATCATCCGGCCAGCATTGTTCAGGAAGAGCGCCGTGTCGCCATCCTTGGGTCTAACGGCGATCCAGGCTCGGATCGCGGCAGCGGTCTCCTGCCAGATCGGTAGCACGCGCTCTCGTCGTCCTTTGCCGATGATATGGATACTGGCGGGTGACCGTCCGTCGAACTGTTCAAGCGCGAGACCGACGAGTTCGGAAACGCGCAGCCCGCCGGCGAAAGCCAGATGCAGCATGGCTCGATCGCGAATGCCTGATAATGTCCGCCGATCCGGTGCATTGAGC
>NZ_LNCD01000115.1 GCF_001542405.1 Rhizobium altiplani | reverse complement strand
GTGAGCGCGACGAACAGCCCACCTTTTCTTTTGTGAATGAGGCCTCGAGATAAGCTCTATCATTGATAGGAGTGGACCGGGATGGTTGGAGATCGCGCTGATGCCATGCTTGAAGTCATGGATGAAGGCATGCATGAAGCCAGGCATGAGGGAAAGTATCGGCGGATCGAGGTGATCACCGGTCGGCGGCAGCGGCGGAATTGGACTGACGAGGAGAAGGCGCGGATTCTCGCGGAGAGCGCAGAACCTGAAGTGAACATTTCGGCTGTTGCGAGGCGCTGGGGCGTCAATCGCGGCTTGCTGAATGTGTGGCGACGGGAAGCCGGACTAACCTCTCAACGGTCGGCAAAGACTAGTTTGCCGCCTGCCGTGTTCGTGCCGGTGACAGTGGTTGGGGATGGCGCACGACACGAAGGCTCGCCATCGAATGCCCCAGAGGTTCTCGCTGGCCGAATTGAGATCGAGATTGCGGGCGCACGCATGACGGTCATCGGCTCGGTAGCGCCTGAACTGGCGCAGGCGATGGTAGCGGCGTTGCGAGGGCGCCGGTGATCGGAGTTTCGCCAAATGGCGTGAAGATCATGGTTGCGACGCAACCCGTCGACTTCCGGCGCGGCATGAATGGCCTGGTAGCTTTGGTGGCGTCAGCCCTTGCGGCCGATCCCTATTGTGGCGACGTGTTCGTGTTCCGCGCCAAGCGTCTTGATCGGCTTCGCTGCATTTATTGGGACGGATCAGGCATGATCCTAGCGACGAAGTGGTTGGAGGCGGGCAAGTTCGTTTGGCCTCCGATCCGCGATGGCGCTATGCAGATGAGTGCCCAGGAGTTCTCGCTTTTGCTGGCCGGCATTGACTGGACGCGCGTCAAACGAAACGCGGTGAGGAGGCCCTCAAAAGCAGGCTGATCCTATTGGTTTTGCTTGAAGATTCAGACCCGTGTGGTAGGGTCTGTCATGCCGCTTCGACCCGATCCCTTGCCCCAGGATGCTGCGCAATTGACCCGGATCATTCTCTCGCTCGACGAAGAGAATGCCGATCTCAAGGCGCGCGTTGCCTTCCTTGAGCGCCAGCTCTTCGGGACGAAATCGGAGAAGATGACGACGATCGATCCAACGCAGGCAATGCTCGATCTTGGCGATCTAGGCGACATTCCCGTTGCTGCCAATGACGATGTCGCGCCGGTCGATGAAGACAAAACGCAGGCACGGCGATCGCCAGCCCGCAATATCGGCCGTTTGCCGAAACACCTTCCGCGTTATGACGAGCTCATCGAGCCAGCGAGCAAGACTTGCCCCTGCTGTTCGTTCGAACTTCATTGCATCGGCACTGATGTCAGCGAGGCGCTCGACATCGTGCCTGCAGTAGTCCGGGTGAAACGGACGATCCGGCCACGCTATGCATGCCGGGCTTGCGAGAGTGGCATCGTGCAAGCACCCGCACCAGCACGCATCATGGACGGCGGCATGGTGACCACGGCGTTTGCAGCCCATGTCGCCGTTTCGAAGTTTGCCTGGCATTTGCCGCTGCATCGCCAGGCGCAGATGCTGGCCTCCTGCGGCGTCATCATTGATCGCGGTACGCTCGGGGCATGGGTCACGCGGGTCGCCTGGTGGCTCGAACTTCTCTACGATGCACTCACCGCCTTCATCCGCTCGCAGCCGAGGGTGTTCTGTGACGAGACGCCACTTCCGCGCCTCGATCCGGGGCGCAAACGAACCAAGGTCTGCCAGTTATGGGCACAAGCGGTTGACGATCGGCCATGGAACGGTCCGGCGCCGCCGGCGGTGGCCTACATTTTTGCCGAAAGCCGCAGCGCTCGCGAGATCGAGGGGCAACTGTCGTCGTTCGCCGGCGTGCTTCAGGTTGATGGATATCAAGCCTATAAAACCATGGTCAAACGACGCGGCAAGAGCAACGTTGCCCCCATGCGGCTGGCCTTCTGCCTCGCTCATGCACGGCGAAAGTTCGTTGACGTCGTCAAACTGACCGGCTCTTCGGAGGCCTTGTCGATCCTTGCCAGGATTGCCGAAATCTATCGCATCGAAGCAAAACTACGAGGGGAAGATGAAGATACCCGGCTTAGCGGCAGGCGTCGTGAGGCAGCTCCCATCATGAGAGAACTGAAGGTCCATCTCACCGAACTGAGCGACGAGGTGTCGTCGAAATCGGCACTTGGCAAGGCAGTCACTTACATGCTCAACCACTGGAGCGGATTGACAGCCTTTCTAGAGGATGGCCGGATCGAGGTGGACTCCAATGTCGTCGAGCGTTCCATGAAATCCGTGGCTTTGACGAGAAAGAACTCATTATTCGTGGGCAACGAGCGGGGTGGAAAGACCTTCGCTGTCCTGGCATCGCTCGTGAACACGGCAAAGCTTAACGGCGTGGACCCCGACGTCTGGCTTGCCGATGTGCTGGAGCGCATCATCTCCGGCAAAGTGAAAGCCAACGAGATGGAGAGCCTTTTGCCTTGGGCCTGGAAGGCGGAACGCGAAGCGATGACACAGCAGGAGCGACAAGCGGCATGACACAGAACAGCCAGGAGATGACGCCGCGACCGAAGCTCGATGACGACGCATTCGAAGCCTTTATCAGGAGACGTCGTCCGCCATCGCCTATCTGGTCAATGAGCAGACTCGATGGTTATCTTACGGCCCTCATCATCGGCCCCAGGTTCATCGACCCACGGCAATGGATCCCGGAACTGACCGGCCCGGATGCCCTAAACCTGCCGATGGAAACAACCGAACATCGGGCCGTGCAGACGATCGTTGCAGAGTATAATCGGATATCTGCAAGCCTTTCCGAGAGACCGAAAGACCACCGGCCAAGGTTCACCCAGATCGATGATCAGACCCTTGATCCATTTGATTGGGACATCTGCTTTCTCATTGGAACACGACACGCGCCAAGGCTTTGGCAGCCTGTCCTTCGAGGTCATGCCGTCACTGGGGATATCATTGCGCCGATCCGCAAGCTCGGCGAGGTAAAACGGAAAGCGACCCACCAGGATGCTGCTGCCGTCGCCGAAGCACTCGTCAATATCCGAACCTATTTTATGCCGAAGCGGGCAAAGCAGAAGTTCTGACCGAGAGCCAGAAAGCCAGAAACCTATTTAGTCAAATCACGAAAGCCGTGGGCCATTCGTTGCGCTCACGTTTGATGCGGCTGTTATTTGGGGGCTCGATCCGAACGGCGGCGGCAAGGACCGATCCGTGCTCGTAAAGCGCCAGGACAATGTTGTTACTGGTGTGAAGGAGTTTCCGAATCTCAACGCCGTGCAGCTGGCGCAGGCCGTCTTTGATGAATACCACGCGACCCCCAAAGGGCAGCGTCCGGTGGATATCTGCGTTGACGCGAACGGCCCCGGTTACGGCGTCTATGTGATGCTGATGAATATGGGCCTGCCGGTCAAAAAGGTGATGGCCCAGAATAGCCCAACACGTGATCCGCAACTCTATAGTCGTATGCGTGATCAGCTGTGGTGGGCCGGTCGCAAGTGGTTCGAAGAGGGCGGCGTTAGCATCCCCAATCACCCTGACCTGATCGCGGAACTTTGCCTGCCGACATACGAGTACGAGACAACCGGCAAGATCAAGGTCGAGGATAAGAAGTCGATCCGCAAACGTGGTCGCAGATCGCCAGACTTTGCGGACGCGTTCTGTCTGACGTTTGCGAGCACCAAATCCAGCGCAACTGCATACGCCGCGTGGTCGAAGCCCATTGAATACGACGTTCGTCACTACGAATGAGCGGCAAATTCGCTCCCTCCAATAAATATGAGACAGGCCAGCATTATTCGTGCTGCCAACTGGAGCGAGCAAATGACTGACCAAAATTCCGCGCTGATCGCAGCGATCGACAACGCCTCGGAGGCGATTGGCCGAGCGATCCAAGAACTAGAGGCACGCAAAGTGTCCGTGAAAGGCATGCATGGCAAAGAAGAAGGGCGCGAAGCCTCTAACCGACGAAGATATCCTCAATCGAATTGGCAGTCCTCTCCGTAAGGCCGCCGACTGGTCGAAGGACAATATCGCCATCAGGGGCGAACTTGGCCTCAAGTTCTATAATCGAGAACTCTTCGACACCGACATTGCCGAGAAGGGGAAGCCTGATCCGCTAAAGGGCCGCTCCAAGCACGTTGTTCCGATGGTGCAAGAGCAGGTTACGACCTTCGTCAGCCAGTTCGAACGTGTTTTCGACGGACAAACCAAAGTCGTCGAATTTCTGCCATCTGGCTCCGAAGACGCGCCAGCTGCAAAGCAGATGACGGATGCCTGCAACTTCTTTGTCCGCACTCAGAACTCATATGTCGCCCTGCTGGATTCGTGGCTGATGAACGGCGCGATCACCGGGCTCGGTGTTGCACACATCTATTTCTATCAGGAGATGGGTTGGCACCCACCAATAACGCGCAAGGGTGTTCCTGAGGAGGAACTGGTCGAGTTGGTCGCGAAGGAAGAGGCGGGCGATCTGAAGATCATGAGCCGGAGCGAGCCCTATCCGGCTCCACTCCCACCAGAATTGACACAGCAGGGCATGACCCCGGAACTGCTCGCGCAGATGGGCGCGCCGGTGCAAATGCTCCGAGATATCAAGGTTCGCGAGCGCAATAATCAGTGGCGAATGGGCTTTAAGAGCGTTCGCCCTGAAGATTTCATCGTTTCGAAGGATGCTCGTTTCTCTCAGGAGACCGGCGGCATCGAGGCCCGTTTGCAGGGCCATAAGTGCGTGATGGCTCGCGCTGCACTCGTTGAAATGGGTTACGACGAAGAGAAGGTCGCGCTCGTTACATCGGCAACCGAGTCAACGACCGGCATTGCGATGGAGCGAGCGAAGAACACCGATTACGATCAGGGCGTTGGCGATGTCGAAGACGACGTAGATGTCTACGAAATCTATATGCGCTTGGACGTTGACGGCGATGGCTGGCGTGAACACGTACATCTGACCATTGCCGGCGACTTGTTGAATGCGCCGGTCCTGCTCAACGTAGAGGAAGTCAGCAAGTTTTACCCATACGCGGCATTCTGCCCGTTCCCATTGCCGGATACGCTTTTCGGTCACGGAATTGCCGACCGTGTTGGTGACGATCAGCGTTTGGTCAGCAACATTTACCGCTCAAACATCGACGGTCTGCAAGCAAGTGTAAACCCGCAGAAGGCCGTCAATATGCAGGCCATCCCGAATTTTGATGACCTGTTGAATCCGCATCCCGGCAGAATTATCCGGGTAGATGGAGACCCGAACGAGGTAGTGAAATTCCTCAGCACGCCTTACAACGGCGGTCCCTCGATGCAGTTTGCGGATCAGATCAAAGACGAGGTTTCCAGCGTAACCGGCGTTGGTGCTGCAATGACCGCTATGAATGCAACGGATTTGCAGAGCACGTCGCCTGCCGCTCTCAGCCAGCACGCCAACGCGCAAATGTTGATTGTCGAGAAGTCCATTCGCTTCTTCGCAGATACCGGCATCCGCTACTCTTTCCGCGTGATGGTCGATCAGCTGCGCAGCAATCCGGAAGGAGCGCAGCAGATTCTATCCCGCCTGACGAATGAGGAAATCCCGTTCTATAGTTGGGATCCAGAAATGGACATGACAACGACCGTCGCGTTCGGCGTGATGAACCGCGACTATATGCAGGCTGTCCTTCGCGAGACGATGCAGTGGCAGGCGCAGGGCATGGATAGCGGCCTCGTCACCCCTCAGAACATCTACAACACGGCTCGCATGTATTTCGAGAACGCAGGCATCAAGAATCCAGACGCCTTCATTACCGATCCGTCAAAGGCTCCTCCGCAGCCGGATAAGCCAAAGGAGTCTACCGAACTAGAGATTCAGGCAAAGGCCATGCAGGACGCGACGGCGCAGAAGGCGGCGGCGGACAAGGCCAAGAATGACCTCAAACTGGTTGAACTGATCATGGAAGACGACCGCATCCGCGACAAGAACGATATGGATTTCGAGATCGAGCGCGCGAAGAACTCGGCCCAGGTCGATACAGCACGCGTCGAAGCGCAGATCAACGCTGATCGCGAAACCCTCGCACGTGGCTTCGAGCAGATCGCAGCTATGCAGCCGAAAGCCCCGCAACCGCCGATGGCACCCCAGCAATAAAGGAGCGCAATGACTGAGCAAGAAACGATAGCACGCGGCACGACCGCCAATTGGATTTGTAGTGACCCTGTTTATCAGGCGGCGTGGGAAGGGATCATGAACGACCTCTTCAATGCGTGGTCTAGCAGCCCACTTGAGGACGTTGCGGGTCGTGAACGCCTCCGTTTGGAACTCGATGTTCTGACACGGCTTCGCGGCAAATTCGCCTCTTACATCAACGAAGCCCAGCTAGCCAAGGCGAAGGATTTATTCGCGCAGTAAAATTACGTTTCCCGCTAAATACGGGCAATAAAAACAATAACATGGGAGAAACCTATGATAGACGCCAGCAACTCCGACAACGGAATTGGCCTTTCGCAGAATGATGCTGCGAGCCACATTTCAGGTCTTTTGGACAGCAATCTCGATATTGCTGCAACCGTCGAGACCGGTGATGTTGAGAACGAAGCCGACGAGGTTTCACTACCATCCGAAGACGCAATTGAAACCTCCGACGAGCAAACCTTTGAGGACTCCGACGACCAAGGAGAAGCGGAAGACGATGCAGCGGATGAACAGGAAGTAACCACCAAGCCTGTTTTCTCGGATGACATGGAGGTCGAAGTCAAAGGCCAGAAGATGTCGTTCAAGGAACTCAAGGAAGGTTACGAGCGTACATCTGACTATACGCAAAAGACACAAGCACTGGCTGCGGAACGCAAAAAGTACGACGCCGGTATTGATGTCATTCGCGATCAGTCGTTGCAATTCCTCTACAATTTGGAACGGGAATTTACAGCGCACCTCCCCAAAGAACCCGATTGGGCACAGCTCTCAGTGGATAATCCCGTCGAGTATGTGCGGCAAATCGAGGAGTGGAGAGGCATTCACGCTCAGAAGCAGCAAATCCGCAACGAGATTGCAGCTACCGAAAAGCAGAAGGCAGAGCGAGAGGCAACAGTTCACCAAGAGGCAATGGCGGAAGGCCAGCGTCAATTGCATGAATGGCACCCCGAACTAGCTAAGCCAGAGACAGGAAAGGCACGTGAACTGGCCGTGTATGCGGAATCTCGTGGTATTCCTCGTGAAGCGATCGAACGCGAAACAAACCCGGTTCTGTTTAGCATCCTCTACGATTCCATGCGTTTTCAGGAGTTGCAGAAGCAGAAGGCAAAGGCCGTCAAGGTAGTGGATGAAAAGCCGCTGCTGGCAACGCCCGGTTCTTCCCCGGCACGTTCCTCGTCCTCGCAGAGCGTTGTCGAACGCAAGATGAGCGCCCTCAAAAAGTCAGGCTCCGTAAACGACGCAGCCGACGTTCTCAAGCATCTACTATAATAAGGAGAAGCCAATAATGGCCACATTGATTACAAACAACGTTTCCCACGTGCGAGAAGACCTCGGAGATGTTATCTCCCGCATCTCGCCGGAAAAGACACCGTTCAAGACAGAGATCGGTTCTACCAAGGCGACTGCATCCCAGCACTTCTTCCTGAAGGACGCACTCGATGCTCCTAACAAGGACAACGCAGCTATTGAAGGCGCTGACGCTTCCTTCGGCACTCTTACGGGTCCAGATCGTATTTCGAACTTCGTACAGACATTCACGAAAACCGTTCAGGTTTCGGGTCTGCTTCAGGCTGTTAACACAGCTGGCACCAAGGACGAGTACGCACGCCAGGTTGCTAAAAAGGGCGCCGAACTGAATCGCGACATCGAAGCGTCTCTCGTTTCCGCTAACCCATCGGTATTCGGTACAGGCGGCACACCGGGCAAACTCGGTGGTGCAGAAGCGTGGATCAAGACCAACGCTCTACACGGCGCAGGTGGCGCGACTTCTGGTTTCTCCAGCGGCACAGTTGGTGCAGTTACGGCAGGTACTGTTCGTGACCTCACAGAGGACATGTTCAACGAGATGGTCCAGAAGGTCTGGAACGAAGGCGGCGATCCGACTCTCGTTATCGCTCCCGGCAAGTTGAAGCAGAAGATTTCGGGCTTCCTCGGCAACGGTACAAAGTATCAGGATGCCAACGCGAAGACGATCTATCAGGGCGTAGATTACTACGTTTCCGACTTCGGCAAGCACCAGATCATCCCGCATCACTTCATGTCGTCCACGACTGTTATCGCATTCGACCCATCCCTTTGGGCTGTTGCGACAGTTCGCGGCGTTCGCAAGGTCGACATCGCGAAGACCGGCGACAGCGACAAGAAGATGATTATTACTGACCTCACCCTTGAGTGCCGCAACGAAGCGGGTAACGGCAAGATCGCTGACGTTGAGTAAGTGAAGAAGGGGCCAGCATTAATCGTGCTGGCCCTCACATATCGCCAATAAAACAACAAGAAAAAGGCGAACTATGCATGTTGATCCCTTCTCCGAATCCGTCGGTAGTGTAGTTCCAGATGGCGCTTCCATCTGTGTCTACGAGGACGAATTCAAATCCGTCTATTGGGTCCGTCGCGGCGATCTCGTTGACGTTCTGACCTTCACAAAAGTTGACGCACTTCTTGCTGCGAACCGCGCAGAGGCGAACGATTTCTCCAAAACCAGCAAACTTGGCAACATGGTCAAGATCGCATCGGTTCCGACCGCGCTGCACTATCAGATGCAGGCGGAGGGGATCACGCAGGACGATAAGGCAATTGCCCGCTTCCTCAATGATAGCGACAACGCCAAGTTCCGCACGAATAGTCTGAGGGTCTAACGATGGCCATCCAGACCTATTCCGACCTCCTCTCGGCTATTGAATCCTACACCGTTGGGGCCGGTGCTCCCGGCGACCTCTGCGTGATGCTCGCGGAAGAGGCCCTGCGTCCTATTCTCACGCACTACCGTATGGAAAAGAAGGTCACACTTGCTGTCCCTGCGGGCGAGTCACCGACGTTGCCGGCGGACTTTCAGGAAGCCCGCCGCATCCTAGTAAATGGACAGCGCGTTAATCTCCTGAGTTTTCAGAACGATAATCTTGGTTGCGATCTCGGCTATGTCGTCACCGGTACAACGCTGGAAATCCGTCCTGCTCCAAGCACGGACTATAGCGTTGACCTCTATTATTACGAACGTCTGCCGTCGCTCAGCACGGCCAATCCCACGAACTGGCTGATCACGTACTTCCCGACTGTGTATCTGCGTGCATCGCTTGCGCAGGCTTATCACTGGCTCAAAGACTTCGACGCCGAACAGGGTGAGAAAGACCTGACTTCGGATGCCCTGTCTGCGGTGGTCAAGGATAATCTGCGTGTGACCGCTTACGGCAACACGATCATTGAGGAGTTGTCCTCATGGTGATCGATAGCGTTTTTGGCCCTTGGCGTCCTGATATCTCCGCGCTGAACAACCCCGGCGTCACTGTCGCACGAAATGTGCTGCCAGCTATCGGCGCTCTCAATGGTTCGGTCGCATACGAGCCGATGAAGCGCGTATCGTTGTTTTCGAACGCCGTGCTTCCTTCTCGTCCGCTCGGCGCGGTCAGCGGTCAGGATTTGGCTGGCAACGGCAAAGTTTACACGGGCTGCGCAGAAGGATTGTTCAAACTCAGCCCATCGGATTTGTCGTGGCAGGACGTTTCGCGATCTGATCCTTACACATCGGGATCGGAGAAGTGGAATTTCACGAAGTACGGCTCGTGGGCAGTCGGCACGAATTTTGTGAACCCGCCTCAGTTCATCGACATGAACGAGGACGAGCAGTTCGATGACCTCACAACGCTGGTTAAGGCCCGCTACATCACGACATCGCGCGGCTTCGTAGTTGTCGCCAACACCAACGATTCCTTCGACGGCGACATTCCCTATCGTGTGCGTTGGTCCGGTCTCGATCAGCCGACGAGTTGGGACTTCTCGCTTACCACGCAAGCGGACTTCCAAGACATCAACAACGGCTCTGGTGTGATCCAAGGCATTGTTGGCGGCGAGGACGTGACGATCTTCATGAAAGATTCCATCGTCAAAATGACCTACGTCGGCACTCCGCTGATCTGGCAGTTTGACGAAATCATCACCGGCAAGGGCTGTGCGGTGCCCGAAAGCATCATCGAATTTGGCAATGGCAATGTTGCCTTTCTCAGTGATGATGGCTGGTACGTCTATGATGGTTCGCCAAACCTAGAAGGTATTGGCGAGGGCAAGATCGACAAATATTTCCACCGCTACGTCAACACGGCTCAGTACTCGTACATGAGCGTTGCAGCCGATCCGTCCAAGAAACTCATCTACTGGTGCTATTCCAGCAATGATGCCATCGACGGAACGCCCGACAAGATGCTCATCTACAACTACGCGATTGGCGAGTTCACGGAGGCCGATTCCGAAGTTGATTTTATCTACAACAGTGTGACGCTGCCGTGGACTATCGAGCAGCTAGATCAGTTCGGCACAATCGAAAATATGCCTGCTCCATTCGATTCCCCGACATGGGCCGGCGGCAATAGCCAGCTGGCAGGCATAACCGTTTCGGGCGCTGTCTATCTGTTTACCGGCGACAACAAGACGGGGACAATCGAGACCTCAGAGCAATTTCTGCTTCAGCAGCTACAGGCGATGTACCAAGGCGTGAAGGGTGATCGCACTGTCGTTGTTCGCGTTCGTCCGATCTTTGATGGCGTTGGCAGTGCTACAGCACGTGTCGGCTCTCGGTTGCTCTCGAATAGCGAAGTCGTGTGGAGCCAGATGGCCGCACCTAATGAATCGGGCTGGTGCACTATTCGCCAGCAAGGTCGCTTCCATCGAGTTCGTTTGGTTCTGACTGGCAACTACACGCAGGCTACGAGCCTCCAATACGACGCTGTTCCAGCCGGTTTCCGCTAAATATGGCAAAGGAGCCGGTAAGTTGCTGAAACTAAAACAAAATCATACACCTCGCGATGTGAAGGTTCTCACAGACCAACTGGTTGATGGTGTGAACGCTATTAGTAGCAGCCTGCCAGCTACCGGCACCGTAACGTTTGCGACCGACGTTGCGTCGACGGTGATCACGAACGCGAAGGCCACACCGCAAAGTGTCGTTGTCTTGTCTCCGGCCCATCCGAACGCGGCTGGCGTGACTTACTCCTACACGGCAGGAGCAGGGCAATTCACGGTCTTTCATGCCAGCAATGCGACGGCCAACAGGACGTTCGGATACGTGATTTTTTGAGAGGGTAAGAGTGGCGATACGACTGATCACGACGAACGAGGAGTATGAAACCGAATATCCGCGTGTCCGTGGTTGGCTGATTGAAGCCCAGTTGAAAGCAGGGAAGGAAGATGCCGAGCGGGATATCTTGGCCGGTCTTTTGAGCGGGGGCTACAGACTGTGGGTAGGCGATAACTGTGCGGCAATCACAGAAAACATGGAGTGGGACGGACGCCCTGTGTGCGTCGTTGTCCTGGCCGGTGGTGATCTGCGAGAGATCGTAAGCGACGGCATCCCCGTGATCACCCAAGCCGCGAAGGCTCAACACTGCGACGGCATTTTGCTTTTCGGCAGACCCGGTTGGCAGCGCGTGCTTGAGCCACATGGCTTCGAATTTTCATCCATCGTCATGTTTAAGGAATTTTGAATATGCAGAGTGCACCAAAGCAAACGACGCAGACGACGACGACAGAGCCGTCGAAAATCGCGTCGCCCTATATCGAAAAATACTATGCGCAACTTGATGACGCGTACTCGAATGGAAAGCCCGGTTACTACCCCGGCTCAACTGTCATCGATCTGAGCGATGCAACGAAGAATGCTCAGAACTCGATCATCAATACGGCGACAAATGGTTCTCCTCTGATCGGCAATGCCCATAATGCGGTCAATAATGTTACGACCGGCGCTGCATTCGATCCGACCGGCGCTAACACGTTGAAGGCTGGAACTGGCTTCACGAATACTGCAACCGGCAACGCGCAGAGCCTGTCCGATATTCTCACTGGTCAGAGCAATCCAGCTACAGCAATGTTGCAGGGAACGGCCAACGGTGATTACCTGAATAGCAATCCGCATCTGGCTCAGGCGATCAAGAACGCAAACGATCCGCTTATTGATCAGTTCAAGAGCGAGATTGCTCCCGGTATTAATAGTCAGTTTGCGAAGGCCGGTCGTTCCGGTTCCGGCGCTTTCGCTAGTGTCCGCAACAAAGCGGAAAAGACGCTTACAGATGCGATGGCGAAGAATGCCAGCGATATCGCATACGGCAACTACGTGACTGAGCGCGGCAACATGCTCGACGCACAGAAGAGCATTGGTGGCCTCTACGATAGCAACGCGCAGAACGCGATCTCCGCTACTGGCATGTTGGGCAACTTGTCTCAGGGTCAGCAGGATTCCCGCAACAATGCGGCTTCCGCTCTTATGTCGGGTCAGAACGCGCAGGCAAACACTCAGCTAGCCGGTGCAGGCATGGCGGGCGATCAGCGCAACTTGGATTATCTGGACGCCGAGAAACTTGCAGGTGTTGGCGCCCAGCAGGACGCCTACAAGGACTTGCAGCTACAGGACAAAATCAATCGTTGGGACGCCAGCGAGTACAAAGATATCAACAACGCAATGCAAGCCATCAACGCCTATACGACGGGTGGCTTCAATACTCAGTCTACAACGAAGCCGTATTTTTCCAATGGCACGTCGACGGCGATTGGTGGCATCGGCGCTTTGGCTTCGCTGCTCGCACTCTGCGACCGTCGGAAGAAGGAAAACATCAAGCGTTGTGGCTCGATGATCGACGGCACTGCGCTGTACGAGTTCACCTACATCAACGACCCCACGAAACAGATTTACATCGGCCCTATGGCTCAGGATGTCGAAATTACTCGTCCGCATGCGGTGATCGAGATCGACGGCGTCAAGCACGTGCATTTGGGCGCTCTAGCAGGAGATCCCGTTTATGTTCAGTAATTTTGACGATATCCTAGCCGCACTGAAGGGTTTGCCCGGTGCAATGGGCGGCGCGATGCCGGAAGTTGGTCAAAACAGCCAAGTCCCAATAACACCCGCAACTCCTGTTACGGCAGCGACCCCGGCAACACCAGCTGTTTATCCCACGCAGACCGGCTCCGTTCCCGCTCAAGCAGGAATGCTTTCCGGCGTCGGTGGAATGTTGGGGTTGAACGACGGCAAGGGCGGTCCAACTGCTTTCGGCGGTCTCCTCAATTTCAAGGACGAGGACAGCAAGCAGGCAGCATTGCGCGGTATGCTTGGCGCGTCTGCTGGTTTGATGGCTGCTGGTGGTCCATCCGATAAGCCTCACTCGTTTGGTCAGGACTTGGCTCAGGGCGTTGCTTCCGGTCTCGGTGGCTATGAAGCCTACAAGGACAGCCTCAGTGATCGCGCTTACAAGGATGCAGCTACAAAGAAGATCGGCATCGACAACGCGGCAGAAGTGCAAAAGGCACAACTCGCGGCACAAGCGGCTGCGGCTCGTCAGCGTTTGTTTGGTGGCGTAGGTTTTAACGGAGGTAGCAGCACTGGCGCTACCGCTGCTTCTGTTCCTGCCAGTGGTTCGCCTGTAGTGTCGGCTCCAGCTGGTGGCGGCGATCTTGCCGGACAGATCAATCGTCAGCGTGCAACGTATCAGGCTCAATATAACGGCCTAATGGCGTTGGGTGACGGCGACAACGCACGCCCGATTTTCCAGCAAATGAATTTCTTGGACAACGAGGCCGCGAAGCAAGGTCTGGTTTGGAACGGTCAAACTTATACGGCTGCACCCGGATTCCACGAAGGCGCACAGTCGCTTAGGCAATCCGAAGCAACCGGTACGTCGTTGGGCAACCGCAATGCGTGGACTGACGATCAGAAGGAACTCTACGCGGTTAACGAAGAGCGCAAGGCCAAGGGCCTGCCAACAATCGGCCTCGAAGATTATACCCTGTCGCAGAAGCGTGCGAGCGCAACCACTGTCAACGTAAACGACGGCAACAAATACGGCACGATTCCACCGGGCTATCGATTGGTTGAAGGTCCGAACGGCGCATACATGGAAGCAATTCCGGGTAGCCCTGATGCAATCAAGAACGCTCAGGCAGCGGACGCGAAGGACAAGAAGAGCGATCACGCACAGGTTTCGTCTGACGCAGTTGATACAGCGTTTAACAACGTTCTCCGTGTTGATGGAGAGTCTTGGCTCCCGACAACCGGCTTTACTGGCAGCATGTTGAGCAACGTCGGCGGTACAGGCTCCAACAACGTCCGCGCGGCCCTCGAAACGCTCAAGGCGAATGCTTCGCTCTCGACGTTGCAGAAGATGCGTGACGAGTCTCCGACCGGCGCTGGCATGGGTAGCCCATCGGACAGCGAACAGAAGATGATTCAGGCCGCATACGCGACACTTGAGCAGTCGCAATCGCGTCCAGAGTTCATTCGTAACTTGAACAACTTCCGCAATCTCTGGATGGACCTCGTGCATGGTCAGGGCAATGGCCCTGCACGTCATCCGGTCACATACGGTTTGAATGCGTTGACCGAGGACGAGAAGGCAGCTGCCGAAGGTAATGTTGTTTCCCCGGCTACGACTGGCAGCACGAATAATGCTGCGCTTCCGTCGATCAGAGGCGTTGAGGACTTCAACAAACTTGCTCCTGGCACCGTCTACATCGACCCGCAGGGAGTGAAGCGCACTAAGCGATAATTGAGAAGCCCCGAAAAGGGGACGAGGTGATAATGGCCGATTACATAACCTATCGAAATCAGGGAGCCACCCGCAATCAACCGCTCGACGACGACCTAGCCAAGCGCCTCGCATACTTGCAGAAGATGGGCGTCACCATGGAAGTCTTTTCCGGTGGTCAGCCCACAAAGGAAGAGGGCGGTCCTAGAACGGGTAGTGTTCGCCACGATCACGGCGGCGCAGCTGATGCCTTCTTCTACAAAGACGGTCGAAAGTTGGATTGGGCCAATCAATCTGACCGTCCAATCTTCGAACAGATCGTAAGTCAGGGCAAAGCCAACGGCATTACCGGTTTCGGTGCTGGTCCCGGCTATATGCAGCCGGGGTCAATGCACATTGGGGGTGGCACGCCGGGTGTTTGGGGTGCTGACGGAAAAAGCGCGAACGCGCCTGAGTGGCTTTCCAAGGCGTATGGTGGCGCTCCGTCCTCGATGATGGCGCAGGTGCAGTCGAAGCAGATCGACCCTATCGCAGAGGTAGTAGCAGCTGCGGGTAACACTGCGCCCCAAGCAGTCGCAGGGTCCTCAGGAACGCCGTCCGCTACGGTAGCTGCATCCGACGTACCAGCAACGCCTCCTGCAACTGCCGACGCCTCTAAGGGCTTGCTGGGCATTGAAATTCCGAAGGGATTGCCGGCGATGCTGCAATTCTCTGCGCTCGCTATGAATCAGCAACAGCCACAGGACGACACTCCTCGTGGCGGTTTGCTCCAATCCCAGCCGGTCCAAGTCCAGCAGCTAAGTATGGGACAAGCAAAAACATACAAGCCGTGGGAGCAATATCTGGGTCTTCTCGGCGGGAGACTCGCATAATGGCAGACACAAAAAGCAATCGCACAGCTATGCCGTGGGAAAACGATCCGATCGTACAGGAGACCTCGCAAGCGGCTCCATGGGAAAGCGATCCGATTGTCGATGAGGCACCGAAGGCGCTCTCGTCCGCTGACATCGATCCCAATCTAGAGGCCCCGGCTGGTGTGCGCGCAAGGGTTGGCGCTCTCGACAAACCGGAAGATCGCCTTACCGCACTCCGTAAGTCCTATCCCGATGCTCAGCCCTATAGCGGCGATAACTTCATTATGACCGATCCGGCGACCGGCAAGACGATAATCTATAATAAGCCGGGTTGGATTCCGAGCATGGGTGACTTTGCGAGTCTTATTCCAGAAGCGGGCGAGGCTGCTGGCGCTGTAGGTGGTGCCGTGCTCGGCGCTATTGGTGGATCAGCTGCACCAGTCGTGGGTACAACCGCAGGCGCAATTGGTGGTGCCGGTACAGGTGCCACAATCGGTCGCGAGGCCGCACAACGTTCTGCGAACTACCTTTTCGGTAACGAGGACACTCGTACGGGCGGCGAACAGGCTTGGGATGCCGCAAAGACGTTCGGCCTCAATGCAGGTGGCGAAGGTCTTGGTTTGATCGCCGCGCCCCTTGTCAGCAAAGCGGCTCGTGGTGTTTCAAACTCCGTGAAGGACGGTCCTCGTAGATTTGTAGCTGGTCAAGCAGACGATCCGGCTTTGGCAGCTCAACGTGCTGCGGACTTCCGTGGCGTTGGTGTCGAGCCCACAGCAGGTATGGTCAGCGGGGCACCGAACACGGCATTGAAGGAACAGGCACTAGCTGCGACTCGTGCAGGTCAGCAGATTCAGGACCGTATCGGCCAAGCATTCGGCGCGATGGACAACGAGGCTGGCCGCATTGTTGGTGATATTAACCCACAGACGCTTACTCGTCAGGAACTGGGGCAAGCCCTGAAAGACCAATCGGCGGCCTACAAATCCGCATCCAAGGCACGTAACGACTATCTGTATGATCAGGTCGGTAAGTTGACCGGTGATGCCCCAGCTAGCGGCACGAACACGCGTCAGTTTCTGGATGAATTGCAGGCCGAGCGTAAGACAATGGGCAAATCAGCGGTTCTCAACAACGGGAAATCACTGGATTCCGTGATCGAGCAGACGCAGGCCATTGTCGATGACATTGGTTCTGGCATCAATTTCAACACGCTGAAGCAGGCCCGCACGAACATCGGTGCAATCGCAAACGATCCCGGTGTGGATCAAGTTCTGCGTGATCGTGCACAGGGCCTCTATACAGCTCTGGCTAAGGACATGGGCGAGACAGCGCAGTCCGTTGGAGGTGATGCGTTTCAGGCTTGGAAGAAGGCCAATAATCGTTTCCGTCGCACAAGTGATCCGACAAGCATCTATTCTACGAAGAATTCGCTTGATCCGATCTTAAAGGCACAGACACCGGAACAGGCCGCGGATTGGGTTCTCGGTCAGGTCAACAAGGGTGGCACCCGCATCAATTCGGTTCGCCGTCAAATTGAGCGCACCGAAGGCGGTTCCGACTTGTGGAACACGCTGACCGGCTCGACCGTCGAGCGCATGGGAGTTGACGCCTCCGGCAATTTCAATCCAACGCGAATGCTCCAGGGTTGGGCGAAGATGTCAGACGAGGCGAAGGACGCAATGTTCCACGGCACTGCTCGCTCTCCGTATCGTCAGGACTTGGACCGTCTTGCTCGCGTTGCCGACAATATGAAGAGCTATCGTCGGATGGACAATCACTCCAACACGACCAAGGCGGCGAACGCGCTCTCCGCGATGAATCCCTTCGACAAGACTACGCTCATTGGCTCGCTGTTTGTCGGCCCAAAGGCATTCGCGATTTCGGCAGCCGGTAAGGGCGCAAACTACAGCTACAAGCGTTGGCAGGCGAAAATGCTGACCAGTCCTGAGACTGTGCGTTGGCTGTCGCAGATTCCTCGTGAGGAAATGTCTCGTGGTGGCCTAAAGGGACACTTGAAGCAACTTGGCAAGGTCGCAGCGAGCACTTCTGACAACGCATTGGCCGTCGCGATCAACGACTATTTCCGGGAGATTGGCTACTCCGAATAAACCGAAATGCCCCGGTCATAAGACCGGGAAGCACCCAACAACAAAAATAATAAAGTGGTGAAAAATGGTAGATTATACAGACCCTCGGTGGAACGAGAGCGATTCTCAAAACACTTCCCCATCTCCAAACGGGATTGCAACGACTTCCGCGCCGAGTGCGGTTCCCGCTGTTATTCGCGCCGGAATGGGTGCCGCAAAGCGCAAAGCCGATCGCACAGGCTTTTTCGGCCTGCTGACGAACAATACGAACGCCTACACGCTGACTTACGATGTTCCACCCGTCGACTATTTTAGAGGCGAGCCTTTCTCGTTCTTCGTCAACGCGACAAACACGGGTCCAGTGACCCTCAGCATCAACGGGATGCCTGCTGAAGACCTCGTGCAGGGTGATGGTACTGCCTTGAAGGCGGGCGATCTCGTTGCTGAACTGCCGGTGATGGTCACTTACAACGGCAGCAAGTTCCGAATGGTGACGGCTTCTGCTAACCCATCGTTCGGAGCGATTTCTGCTACCACCGTCGCAGCTACAACCGGAATGACCGTCAACAGCCTGCCGGTCTTCACGACAGCCAATGATGGCACTGGCTCTGGCTTGGACTCCGACAAGTTGGATGGTCAGGAGGGCGTTTGGTATCAGTCTCGTGCGAACCACACTGGTACACAGGACGTTGCAACGATTACCGGCTTGCAAGCGGTTCTCGATGCAATCGTACCCACTGCTAGTGTCATTTACGTTGCGTCTGCTGCCGCTCCAACAGGCTATCTAGCTGCAAATGGTACGGCTGTGTCGCGTACCACATACGCTCGTCTGTTTACGACAATCGGTACGACATTCGGTGCCGGTGACGGCTCGACGACGTTCAACCTGCCCGATCTGCGTGGTGAGTTCATTCGTGGCCTCGATAGCGGACGAAATATTGATGCCGGTCGTGCACTAGGTTCCGTGCAGGGTTCGCAAAACTTGGCTCACGCCCACGGTGTGTCTGATCCGGGCCACGCCCACGGCGTCTATGATCCAGGCCACCAACACTACTTTGGTGCCAGCTACATCGGTTCCGGTGTCGGATCGAATGGCGGTTACGTCAACGCATCCAACAACAACGGCGCGCTGACTGGCGTATCCGGTACGGGTATCGGCATTTATGCGGCAGCTACAGGCATTTCGATTCAATCCAACGGCGGCACGGAAGCACGTCCGCGCAACGTTGCGTTGCTCGCCTGCATCAAGACCTAAGCAGCATTAATCGTGCTGCTTTTTGCGCTGAGCGGCCTCTTTGGCTGCTTGGCGCATTGCCTTGATTGCGATCACATCGGGGTCGTTCAAGCGAGGATTGACAGGGTTTGGGATGGCCCGATTTGCCTTCGCATCGAACAGCGAGGTTACTACTTCCAACTTCTCCGCAAGATTACTCGCGCTCTCAGGGAGTAGGTTCTTCTCGTCATCGCGTTGCAGGCGAATGTCGGTTACAAAATGGTCCGACTTCATCGCTCCCGGCTTGTCGCTGGCATGGCCCATAGTTACAGCATCGAATGTCGCAACGAGTTTGCCTTCTTTGAATTTATAGGCCCTGAAGCCGTTGGCGATATAAACGAGCAATTCCTTGGTGTCGGGATCGAACGACATGCCATCGACAAAGCGTTTGAGAGCCGTGTGGATACGAGACCGAGACCTATAAAGTTCCTCGCCGCTCAATGTCGGCCAGCTATTGCGCTCCTCGCGTACCTGTCGCTCCACATCATTGCTTGCTTCATCCGCAGCCAAGGCGTTGATCCGTTGTGCCTCGTAGGCATCCTTTTGCTTCTCCAACTCCTCTTGGCGTTCCGAGTTGCGTTGCAGTTGCTGGTGAACGAGGTGTCTGAGGTTCTTCGGTGTCGCCGACAGTTCCTCGATCAACGATGAATTCTTCGCTTCGAGGCTCTCTAAGTCGGTTTCGATCTCAATGAGGTTCTTGGCGATTGCGTTTAGATCCACCGATCCATTCTGCGCCCTGAAAATCTCATGTAGTTTGAACTCGGGAACGTGGTCTAGGATCGCATTTTCCAAAGCAGGGTAGGAAATGCCGACGCCATTCGTGCATTGGAACTGCTTCTTCTCCTCGCCGTATCGCTTGAATGTCCGCATCCGGTTATAGCAGCGCAGATATTTGTAATCGTGGGTTCGGCCATAATAGAGGCTCATGGGACCGCCGCATGTCCTGCATGTGATCATGCCCACAAACAGGTTGGAGAAGTCGTTACCTTTGCGCCCTTTGTGGGCCGGTGCGCGTTTTGCCTTCTGCGCACGCAGATACAGATCTTCCTCGACCGCAGCCGGGAAAAAGCCTCGCTGCTCCGGTCCCACGACAATGTATCGCCCGCGTAGGTTATCTTTCTTCGCATAGGTTCCGATGACTGCGGGGTAGCTCAAAATGTGGCTCACAGCGGATTGATGCCAGCCCTTCGCCTTCTTCGAAAACGTTGGGATTTCCCGCTTGTGCAGTATTCGGCAGATTTCCATTTGCCCAACACCTTCAGCTGCCAACTCGTAGATCAGCCGGACCGTCTCCGCATGTTCGTTCAGGCTGTATGTGACCGTGCTACCTGGTCCTTTGGTGACGTCGATCCATGTGGGCAAGTTGATGTTATAACGGCCTTCGCCACGAAGCGCGGCTTCCCGCATCTTCGTCATTGCTTCCTTGATACGCTTGCTCTTCGTTGCGCTTTCCTCGTTTGCGCGGATCATGACAACGAGACTGCCCATCAGCTGATAGGGATTGTCACCGATCGATTGCGCCGAATAGACCTGCCTGTCAGCAAGCGTCACAATAATGATGCCTGCTTTGAGGATCGCTAGAAACGGAGGCAGAGCCTCCAGCACATTCTTGCGCGAGAGACGGTCAAGGCTTTCAATGATGAGGTAGCTGCCTTGTGCGATCTGGTTTGTCTTGACCAGCTGCAAGAATTTGCCAAGAGCGCCGCTCTGGACGTTCTCGCCTGTGTACGCGGAAACGCCAATATCTCGTAGGCTTTCGTCCAGATCGAGGTTGTTTTCGGCCGCATAATTGCGAGTGTCCTGCAACTGACGACGCAAACTGTCGCCGGATAGCTGCCGCTCCGTACTCATACGAATGTAAGAGTAAGCCTTTGGTCTCACTGTAATTTCTTGCATTTCTCACCTCAGCGCAATTCCACCATTTGACCGCTTAAAAAAGGGTGCACTCCGCTTGTGTATGTAAAACCACACTGGACTAAAGGCTTGTGGTTAACCATTCGTTGCGCTGCGATGCCCGTGAGGGCAGCCGATGGACTCGGCGGATGAAAACCGCTAACGCAGTGCCATGATCAAGAGAGCGGTAAATGTCATCGAAAACGGTGTCCTGGAGTCTGCGAAACGGACGATCGGCACCGAGAGGCGGGCGCTTGAGGCCCTGGAGCGAGCTTTTGACGACGGCTTGGCCGGGCCTTTCATGCGGGCCGTCGAGACGATCAACGGCGTCACCGGTCGCGTCATCGTTACAGGCGTCGGCAAGAGCGGCCACATCGGTGTGAAGATCGCGGCGACGCTGGCGTCGACAGGAACGCCGGCCTTCTTTGTCCATGCGGCCGAGGCAAACCATGGCGATCTCGGGATGATCGGCGCGACGGATATCGTCCTTGCCCTTTCCAAGGGCGGCGAAAGTGCCGAGCTTCGCAGCATCATCGGCTATACGCGCCGGTTCTCGATTCCGCTGATTGCCGTCACATCTTCCGAAAGATCGTCGCTCGCCACGGCATCCGACATTGTCCTGTTGATGCCGAACGAGGAAGAGGCCTGTCCGCATGGGCTGGCTCCGACCACCTCGACGCTGATGCAGCTCGCCATGGGCGATGCGCTTGCCATCGCGCTGCTTGAGGCACGAGGCTTTACGGCGCGCGACTTTCACGTGTTCCATCCGGGCGGCAAACTCGGGGCGAGTCTCAGCCATGTCGCCGATTTCATGCATACGGGCGATCGCGTCCCGTTGGTGGCCAAGGGAACGCCGGTGCCGCTGGCGATCTCAACGTTGTCTCGGAAGCATTTCGGCTGCGTCGGTATTCTGGACGAGGATGAGCGCCTCTGCGGCATCATCACGGAAGGCGACCTGGCACGCAACCTGACGCGCAACCTCTCCGAGCTCGTTGTCGACGATATCATGACGCGGACACCAAAGACGGTGAAGCCGACAGTGCTGGCAACGGCCGCGCTTGCCATGCTCAACCAGCACAGCATCGGAGCACTGATCGTGGTCGACGACGACAACCGCCCGATCGGGCTCGTGCACTTCCATGATCTGCTGCGGATCGGCGTGGCCTGATCAGACCGGTTCTACCGTCAGATCGCGCCCGCTGCTCGCCACCACCTTTACCTTGGTGCCTACAGGCAGGTCCGGGCCGTTTACGAGCCAGAACGTATCGTCGAGGCGAATACGACCGCGCCCTTCGCGGATGGGCTCCGCCAGCGTCGCGGTGCGCCCGATGAGGCTTTCGGCCCGCTGATTGAGGAAAGGCTGATCGGTTTCACCGTGCTGCAGGGTCAGCTTGCGGCCGACCACTGTTGCCACGACTGCAAGAAGCGCAAAGAGGATGGCCTGAACCTGCCAAAGCCAGAAGCTGCTGTCCCAGAACAGTAGCGACAGCATGCCGACGATAAGGGCGGCAAGCCCGATCCAGACAAGGAAGACGCCCGGCGCGATCAATTCTGCGGCCAGCAGCACCAAGCCGGCGATCCACCAGCTCCATGGTCCGAGTTCCGCGACAAGGCTGGCGATCATGGCTCAGCGCTCCGTTGGCGGGTTGAAGGGTTGACGGCCGGGGTGGTTCGCGGGGTTGACTGCTGGCGTGGTGGTGGCGGCGGCGTCGGGTTGTCGCCGAAGACCTCCCTGGCGATCGCTCCAATGCCGCCAAGCGAGCCGATGATGGACGATGCCTCGACCGGCATCAGCACGACCTTCGAACTACCGGCGGTACCGATCGCGGTGAGAGCTTCGGTATATTTCTGGGCTACGAAATAGTTGACGGCCTGAATGTTGCCCGATGCAATCGCCTCGGACACCATCTTGGTTGCCTTGGCTTCTGCTTCGGCGAGGCGTTCTCGAGCCTCGGCGTTGCGGAAGGCGGCTTCGCGCTGACCCTCGGCCTGCAGGATTGCCGATTGCTTGGAGCCCTCGGCACGCAGGATCTGAGCGTTACGGGAGCCTTCGGCCTCCAGCACCTGCGCGCGCTTCTCGCGTTCGGCCTTCATCTGCCGCGCCATGGCGTCCACCAGGTCGCGTGGTGGCTGGATGTCCTTGATCTCGATGCGCGTCACCTTGATGCCCCAAGGCCGGACGGCATCGTCGACGACGTGCAGCAGCCGGTCGTTGATGGCATCACGGTTCGAGAGCAATTCGTCGAGATCCATCGACCCCATGACGGTACGGATGTTGGTCATCGTCAGGTTCAAGACGGCATTCTCGAGGTTCGCGACCTGATAGGCTGCCTCGGCGGCGTTGAGGACCTGGTAGAAAGCGACGGCGTCGGTCGAGATGGAGGCGTTATCCTTGGTGATAACCTCCTGGGTCGGCACGTTCAGGACCTGTTCCATGACGTTCATGCGGGCGCCGATACGCTCGATGAAGGGGGTGATGAGGTTGAGGCCGGGCTCCAGCGTGCGCGTATAGCGGCCGAAACGCTCGAGGGTGTAGCGGTAGCCCTGCGGCACGATCTTGATGCCTGCAAACAGCACGAGGATGACGAAGATCACCAGTGCTATGACGACGATATCGAAGCCACTCAGAACCATGAAACTCCCCCGCGATAGAATCGACTGATGCAACCTTAGACGAGCCGGCCTGAAACGCCAGCATCTTCGGCTGGCGGAGCTATCCGGTTTATGGATTCGATATGGGATGTCAGTCGACTATTCACAACGGGAGCGCTTTGCATTAGAAGGCGCGCAGGAAATACCGGTCGCAGCCCACCCGGTCAAAACAAGGGATCCTCATCATGAAGACGATCGTCATCTGCTCCGGCGGATTGGACTCCATTTCGCTCGCCCATCGCGTGGCGGCGGAGCATCAGCTTATCAGCCTGCTTTCCTTCGATTACGGACAGCGCCACCGCAAGGAACTGGACTTTGCCACAGCCTGCGCCAAGCGGCTCGGCGTACCGCACCAGATCATCGACATCCGCACCATCGGCCGGCACCTGACGGGTTCGGCCTTGACCGACGATGTCGACGTGCCCGACGGCCACTATGCCGAGGAGACGATGAAGGCGACCGTGGTGCCGAACCGCAACTCAATCATGCTTGCAATCGCGTTCGGTCTCGCAGCGGCCCAGAAAGCCGACGCGGTCGCCGTTGCCGTGCATGGCGGCGACCACTTCATCTATCCCGATTGCCGCCCGGGCTTCATCGATGCTTTCCAGGAGATGCAGAACCAGGCGCTGGATGGCTATGCCAGTGTTTCGCTGCTGGCTCCCTACGTCAACGTCTCGAAAGCCGATATCGTTACCGATGGTGCGAAATACGGGACGCCATTTGCCGAGACATGGTCCTGCTACAAGGGCGGTACGCGCCATTGCGGACGGTGCGGCACCTGCGTCGAGCGGCGCGAGGCCTTTCATCTGGCCGGCGTTGCCGACCCCACGGAATACGAGGATCCGGATTTCTGGGTGGCGGCCACAGCAGGCTATTCGGCCAGGGAGGTGAAGTGATGTTTCGCATCACCAAGGAGTTTCACTTTTCCGCGTCGCATCAGCTGACGCATCTGCCCGCCGACCACCAGTGTGCTCGCCTGCACGGTCACAACTATATTGTCGTAGTGGAACTGGCCGCCGCCGAACTCGACGAGAACGGCTTCGTTCGAGACTATCAAGAGCTTTCGCCGCTGAAGTGCTACATCGACGAGCGCTTCGACCATCGGCATCTGAATGAGGTGTTCGGCCATGATCGCGTGACCTCGGAATATCTCGCCAAGCACTTCTACGACTGGTGCAAGGAGCGACTGCCGGAGACTTCCGCCGTGCGCGTCAGCGAGACACCGAAGACCTGGGCGGAATACCGACCATGAGCGGGGCTCGCGAGGCCCAGATCCGCGTCAGCGAGATCTTCGGGCCGACGATCCAGGGGGAAGGCGTCCTGATCGGCCTGCCGACCGTCTTCGTTCGCACCGGCGGCTGCGATTATCGCTGTTCTTGGTGCGACAGCCTGCATGCTGTGGATAGCGAGTATCGCGATCAATGGCTGCCGATGACCGTCGATGGCATATGGGCGGAGGTGACGCGGCTCTCCGGCGGCAAGCCTCTGATGGTCTCGCTGTCGGGTGGCAACCCGGCGATCCAGCCGCTTGGCGGTCTGATCGCGCATGGGCATGAGCAAGGCTACAGATTCGCGCTGGAAACGCAGGGGAGCGTCGCCAAGGAGTGGTTTGCCGATCTTGATGTGCTGGTGCTGAGCCCGAAGCCGCCCTCGAGCGGCATGGCGACGGATTGGGATGCGTTCGAGGTCTGTCTCAAGATGGCGGCCTGCGGGCCCGATATCGCGCTGAAGATCGTCGTCTTCGACGACCGCGACTATGCCTATGCCCGCGAGGCGGCGGCGCGCTATCAAGATCTGCCAGTCTATCTGCAGCCGGGGAACCACACGCCTCCGCCGCCTGACGACGACGATGCGCGCGTCGATATCGACGGTATCATGGACAGGATGCTGTGGCTGGTCGACAAGGTGACCGAGGACCGGTGGTTCGAGGCCCGTGTGCTGCCCCAGTTGCATGTTCTGCTCT
Source organism: Rhizobium altiplani (assembly GCF_001542405.1). Taxonomy (GTDB): domain Bacteria; phylum Pseudomonadota; class Alphaproteobacteria; order Rhizobiales; family Rhizobiaceae; genus Rhizobium; species Rhizobium altiplani. Next base: position 34,715 of record NZ_LNCD01000115.1, on the reverse strand, counting down.
GGGGCAACAAGCGCGGCGTCTGATCAGGCCCAGCCGAGCAGTTCGCGGCGAACGACCTTTTCGAGCACCCGCATGCCATCCTCGCTGTCGTTGAGGCAGGGGATGTGAGCGAACTTCTCGCCGCCATTCTCATGGAAGGAATGAGCGGCCTGCTCGGCGATTTCTTCCAGTGTCTCCAGACAGTCGGACACGAAACCGGGGTTCAGAACGGCGATCTTCTTGACGCCGTCTTGGGCCAGCTTCTCCACCGTCTTGTCGGTATAGGGCTGCAGCCACTCTTCCGGCCCGAAACGGGATTGGAAGGTCACCATGAACTTGTCTTCCGGCAGTCCCAGCCGTTCGCGCAGCAGGCGGCCGGTCTTCTGGCACTGGCAATAATAGGGATCGCCAAGCTTGAAATAGGACATAGGAATGCCGTGGAAGGAGGCGAGTACCATGTCCGGCTGCCAGTCGAGCGTCGCCAAATGGTTCTTCACCGAATTGGCAAGCGCTTCGATGTAGGTCTCGTCGTCGTGATAGTCAGGGACGGTCCGCAGCGCCGGCTGCCAGCGCATCTTGAGTAGCTGCTGGAAGGCCTTGTCGTTGACGGTTGCCGTCGTTGCGGCGGCGTATTGCGGATAAAGCGGGAAAAGAACGATGCGATCGCAACCCTCGTCCTTCAGCGCCTCGATGCGCGATGGAATCGAGGGCGTGCCATAGCGCATTGCCCAATCCACCTTCACGTTTGGCAGGTCCTTCAAGCGTTCGGCCATGAGATCGGACTGGTTGCGCGTGTAGGTGCGCAGGTAGCTCTCGTTCCTGTCCTTGTTCCAGATCGTCTCATAGGCCTTGCCCACCTTTTGCGGGCGCGTGTTGAGGACGATGCCGAAGAGGATCGGGTACCACTTCCAGGGTGACCACTCGATGACGCGCTTGTCGGTCAGGAATTCCTTCAGGTAACGGCGCATGGACGTGTAATCGGTGCCATCGGGCGTGCCCAGATTAACGAGCAGGACGCCGACCTTGCCTGATTTGACGGGCGGGTGGTCCGCCGGGCGGTGCGCAGTTTCAATGGTCGTCATTTAAACCCTTGGTGTCTTGTCTGACCGGCTCACACGCAGCCGGACTTCGGTGGTTCACCCTATAGAAACAAAAGCCGGTCCGCGGAACCCCGGACCGGCTTTCAGAATCGAGACAAATCGTCTTACTTCGACGGAATCTGCAGTTCCTTACCGATCGTCAGGTGGCGTGGCTCCGGCGTGCCGTTGGCGTCGGAAATCTTCTTCCAGAGCGCGCCCTCGCCATAGAACTGCTTGGAGAGATCCCAAAGCGTATCGCCGGCGGCGATGACGTGGTTGGTCGGCGTATTCGGGGCGAGCGCTGCGGGAGCTGCCGCGGTGGGTGCCGTAGAAGCTGCCGGTGCTGCCGGGGAGGCGGGCGCGGCCTGTGCGGGTGCCGTCGTGGCAGCTGCCTGGGTACCGGAGGCTGCGACTTCGGTCACGCGACCGTCCGTATAAGGCTTGTAGGGCGAGTGCGCTGCAAGATATTCGGCAGTCACGTCGGCGAGGTCCGGTCCGAAGTCGTAGGCATTCTTGCCCGCCGTCTCGAAGATCGAGTAGCCATCGCCACCTGCACGCATGAAGTTGTTGGTGACGACGCCGTAGGTCTTAGCATCGTCGAGCGCCACGAAGGCGTCGCCTTCCTTCGCTTCGACGGAAACGAGGCGGCTGCCGGCAGGTTTGGTCTTATCGAAGGTGTATTTCAAGCCCGATACCTGAGGGAAACGGCCGGCGCCCTGTTCAATCTGGCTCAGGCCATTTTCGAGAGCCTTGCGGATATCGGCACCCGTCAGCTGGAAGGTCGCCAGCGTGTTCTGGAACGGCAGCACGGTGATGACTTCGCCCTGAGTGACGTCGCCGGCATCGATCGAGGCGCGGAGACCGCCGCCATTCTGGATGGCGACGCTCATGCCCTGGCTCTTGCCGCGGTCGAGCATGGCGTCGGCGACGAGGTTGCCCATTGAGCATTCCTCGACGCGGCAGACAGTGCGGTCGCCTTGGATCGGGGCTTCGCTGGAACCGATGACCTTCTTGCGCAGTTCTTCGATCGGCTTGGCGAGTTCGGCGATACGCGCGGTGAGGCTCGGATCCGGAGTGAAGGAGAAATCGATCAGGATCGGGTCGCCCTTGGCGTCCTTGACGACGCCGTTGTCATCGAAGGTGACGACGAGGTCGCCGAGATACTTGCTGTACGATGCCGCCTGAACCACCGGCACCTTGTAGCCGCCGGGATTGTCGACCATCGTCGGGTAGGGGCCTTCCGCCTTCGGGTCGGTGTTGGACAGCAGGCTGTGCGAATGGCCGCCGACGACGACGTCGACATCGGGGATCTTGGCGATGGCTGCGAGGTCGCGCGGATAGCCGACATGGGTCAGCGCGATGATCTTGTTGATGCCTTGCTTCTTCAAGTCTTCGACGGCCGCGGTGATGGACTGCACGTCGTCGGCGATCATCACCTTCGGGCCGGGCGAGGACAGTTCTTCGGTATCGTTGGTCACGGCGCCGACGATGCCAATCTTCTGGCCGCCGACCTCAAGCACCAGCGAAGGCTTGATGCGATCGCCGAGCTTGGAGCCGTCACCGGCCAGGACATTGGCCGAAATGACTGGGAATTGCACCTTGTCGAGGAAGGTCGCCAGGCCATCCTCGCTGTCGTCGAACTCGTGGTTGCCGACGGTCATGACGTCGAACTTCATGTCATTCAGCATTTCGGCTTCGACCGCGCCCTTGTAGGTCGTGTAGAAGAGCGATCCCTGGAAATTGTCGCCGGCATTCAGCAGCAGCGTGTTCTTGCCGTTCAGAGCGGCGCGACGCTGGTCGATCGCGGTCTTCAGGCGGGCGGCGCCGCCGAAGCATTCCTTCTTGCCTTCTTCCTCGGCCGAGCAGGTGGAATCGAACTTGTTGATCGACTCGATGCGCGAATGGAAATCGTTGATGTGAAGGATATTGAGTTCGTAATCGGCAAAAGCGGCGCTGCTTGACAGCGCCAGCATCGACGCGGTCAACAGACCGAACTGAAAATTCGTCATCCTGCTCTCCTGATTTTTCGGCGAAGCCATATCCCCTGCGCTCCGCCGTCCCTAGGTGATCAATGTTTCCACCAAGCATTTAGCGGCGGCAAGAGAAAAAGCTGTGACAGAAGCGGCGCATTCCAAGGGCGGTAAACGAAAAACCTCGCGAGAGGCTGCTTTTCAACAAACCCTAGAGCTGTTTTCTTTTTTCGAACGACGAAAATCCGCTCAGGCTGCGAACGCAGTCATCCTCTGAAACCGGCTTGTTGAGAATTTGAGGACGGCCAGCGTGATCTCGCGGCAGCAACGTGACGTCAATCGGTCGCCCGACCCCGTTCTATAAATAACGGCGGTCGCGTCCTCGGGGCCTTTTGGCAGACCAGAACCATTTAGTCCAACGCAAATCGAACCTTACAGCTCTACATGCGGCGCGTGAGCGTGAATTGGGAACCGGCGTCGGAGGTGCAATTGAGCTGGCTCTGGGTCACCAGCGCGCAGTTGACCTTGGATTGCGTCTTGCGCACCAGCGAGGTCATGTTGATCTCGACCAGCGACGGGGAGGTGTTCACATAAGTGCCCGACGCGAGAAGCTGGTTGCTGTCGGTCGTGCGCGTGGTGAAGGTTCCGGCCTGGAATGTGGAGATGATGCCGTTCGGATCCGACCATGAACCCTCAACGCCTGTCTGAGCCGGGGTTGCAGCGACCGGTACCGGGCGCGGCGACGACGTGGTGCAGGCGCTCAACGCCGCGGACGCGCCGATGAGGACAAGGAGGGGTCTGATTCTCATGAGTTTCTCCCGGGGCTTCGGAACGAGAACTATCCGTGTGGTTGTGAAACACATGGCGCGAGCTGGTAGTTAAGGCAAGACTTCAAGGTCTCATGACGGCATTTATACAGCAGGCGTTACAAAAATGCCCGCCGCAAGGCGGGCATCTTCAAATGCGGTTCGGGCTGGCATCAGCGAACGAGGATGTTCTTGAACTGCCACGGATCCTTGGTGTCGATCTCTTCCGGGAAGAGCCCCGGGCGACCTTCCAGCGGCGTCCACTCGGTGTAGTGGCCTTCGACCGGGCCAAGGTACCGGCTCTGCACCTCGAGGCAGCGCTTGTAGTCGATTTCGTCGGCTTCGACGATACCGGCCGTCGGATTTTCAAGGGCCCAGACCATGCCGGCGAGAACGGCGGAGGTGACCTGCATGCCCGTCGCGTTCTGGTAAGGCGCGATGCGGCGCGTTTCCTCCAGCGACAGGCGTGAACCGTACCAGTAAGCGTTCTTCTCATGGCCGTAGAGCAGGACGCCGAGTTCGTCGATGCCGTCCTCCAACTCGTCCTCGTCGAGAACGTGGTGAACCGGCTGCGGGTTGCCGCCGTTGCCGAACATCTCATGCATCGAGAGAACCGCGTCGTTCGCCGGATGGTAGGCGTAGTGGCAGGTAGGACGGAAGGTGACTTCGCCGTCCTTGTCGCGAACGGTGAAGAAGTCGGCGATCGAGATCGCCTCGTTGTGCGTTACGAGGAAGCCGTACTGCGGACCGGGGGTCGGGCACCACGTGCGGACGCGAGTGTTGGCGCCCGGCTGCTCGAGGTAGATACCAGCCTTGCAACCCTTCTTGTGCTTCTTGCCGTTCTTCGGCATCCAGTTTTCGTGGGTGCCCCAGCCGAGTTCGGCCGGCTGCAAGCCTTCGGAGATGAAGCCTTCGACCGACCAGGTGTTCCAGAAGACGTTAAGCGGCTTCGGATGCTTGGTACGCTGCGTGTCGCGCTCGGCGATGTGGATGCCCTTGACGCCGACCTTCTTCATCAGCTTCGCCCAGCCTTCGCGGTCGTGCTGATCCGGCTCTTCGAACTTCACACCGATATCGTTGGCGAGGTTGACGAGCGCCTTCTTGACGAACCACGAAACCATACCCGGGTTTGCGCCGCAGGTGGAGACAGCAGTCGGACCGCCCGGGTTCTTCGCCTTTTCCTTGCGAAGAGTTTCACGCAGTGCGTAGTTGGTGCGGTCGGCATTCTTCATGCTCTTGTCGAAGTAGAAACCGAGCCAGGGCTCGATGACGGTATCGATGTAGAGAGCGCCGAGCTTGCGGCAGAGCTTCATCAGGTCGACCGAACCGGTGTCGACGGAGAGATTGACGCAAAAACCCTGGCCACTGCCTTCGGTCAGAAGCGGCTTCAGCAGTTCCTTGTAGTTTTCCTTCGTGACATGAGCCTTGATGTGCTTCACGCCATGCTTTGCCATGATTTCGGTGTGATCTGCGTCGTCGCGCGGGTCGATGACTACCATCCGGCTCTTGTCGAATTTGAAGTGGCGCTCGATCAGCGGCAGGGTACCGCGGCCGATGGAGCCAAAGCCGATCATCACGATCGGGCCAGTAATTTCGGCATATACCGGGTGGGTTTGTTCCGTCATTCTTTCTTTTCTCCTGTGGAAGGCGACGAAGGCGATAGGCCTTTAGGAATTCATCTGGAAATTGCGCAGAGAATGCTAGATTATCGGCTCTAACCACAAAACGGCGTCACAATAAAGAGCGAGAGCATAAAACTCAGGCGGGAGAGAGGGTGTCCGCGAGCGCTCGAAGCTTCGCGACGAGTTCGTCCTTCTGCAGTATCAGACCTTTATAGGCCGCCTGCTGCTCATCGAGACTATCCAGCTGCGCGGCGAAGCTTCCGGCAAGTTTGGCGGCATTCGGGTGGTCGGCGATCGCGGCTATCGGATCGACATAGACGCGGATGGTGAACAGAATATCGCCCGACTTCGGCAGTTTGTGCAGCGTCTGGCGCTCGACGCGAGCAAAGCGCTCGGCGAGCGTGAACGGGTCGGCCGACGGCGGGCGGCGGTGTTTGGAGAGTGGCAAAAATAGTTCATCCGTGACGTTCACGGACCAGTTCAGCCGTTCCACAGGTTGCGAAACCTGCAGGTTATCGAAGATGCGGGTGATGAGTGCCGCGTTACGCGTACCTTCGCCGAAACCGGGCACGTCGGCGTGAATCGCCTGCATCGGGCGACCGAACTTCTCCTGCAGCGACCATGAGGACGGGAAGGCGACAAAGCCGGCGCCAAGATGCCAGCCGTCTTCCCTGCGTCGCATGATGACGAGATCGTCCTGCACCAGCAGGCCGGCACGCAGCAGGGGCGGTGCATCCGGCTCGGTTGCATGGGCAACGGTGTCGGCAAGCTTCGGATGATATTCCGCAAGATAAGCCAGCAGGAGATCGAAGACCTCCTGCTGTGCCTCCGCGGTATCCGCCTCGGCAACGAAGATCTCGTCGCGATGTGTCTCGATCAGGCGTCGTTTCTCGCCGACATAGCGGGCCCAATCGTCATCCGGCTCGATCCAGCGGCTAGGATCGAGCGGCATCAAACCGATGGTGAAAGGCCGGGCGGAGCCGCCATAGGGTGTATAGGTCAGAGGCGTCATGATCGCACTCTATGCCGCCAATGTCCCCCGATGGAAGACCGTCCGCCACAGACTGTCCGGATGGGGCCAGATTTGGCTCATGCCCTGACCCGACAAGCCCTCAGTAGTCCCAGAAGACCGGCACCCAACGAAAATCGTCGCCCTCGACTGCAACGTGGCCAACGGACGGGAACGGCAGATGCGTGGCGACCAGCAGTCCGCCGGTCTCCGCCAGCTCCCGCAAAAGTCGGACCCGGACGCGGGCCGCTTCTTCTGGATCGTGTTCGAAACCGTTATACCAGTCGGGGTGTTCGAACCCGACCGCGAACACGGCGTCGCCGGCAAACATCAGCCGGTCGTTGCCGGACGCCACGCGGACCACGCTGTGCCCAGGGGTGTGACCGCCGGTACGTGTGGCGACCACGCCCGGCGCCACCGCTTGCTCTTCATCGAACAGCCGCAGATGGCTGCGGTATTCTTCCGTGAACCGTTTGGCGGCCGCCCGAAGCGCGTCCGGGAACCCCGGCGGCATCGAGACGCGGGAGAAATCGGGCGCCTCCCAGAATTTGACCTCGGCGGCCGCCACGTGAATCCGCAGGTCCGGCCGCAGCCGCTCTTTCACTCCGTCGACCAGCAATCCGCCAACGTGGTCCATGTGCATGTGGGTCAGCACGACGTCGGTGACGAATCCAAGATCGATGCCGGCCGCCTCCAGTCGCTTGGCCAACTGCCCTGCCCGCGGCAAGTTCAAGTTCGGGTCAAACCCCAGCCCAGCGTCGATGAGTATGGTCTGCCCGCCGCTGCGCACCACGACCACGTTCAGCGCCCAGTCGAAAGCGTCCGGCGGCAGGAACATGTCCTTAAGCCAGGCCGCCCGGGCGGTCGGGTCGGCGTTATGTCCCAACATCGCGGTTGGAAGCGGCAGTACCCCATCGCTGACCACCAGCACGTCAATCTCACCGACCCGGACCGCGTAGCGCGACGGGACCAACTCTTCGGGCCGCAATCTGCCGGGCTGTGAGGTGTTGTTCTGGGTCATACCTGACTTCTGCTGACCCATCGTACCGCGTTTTGCTTCAGCCTGTGACATAATGCGCTCCTGTTTTTCGTGAGAGACATATCGGGCAACGGTCTATGCGGACTCTATGGTGAAGCGTTTTGGCGGTCGAGGTACACCTAAGTTTGGGGCGGCCCGTGCTCCAAGTAGAGCACAGTGAATTGGCGGTGCGCCGGTTGTGAATCAGCCCTTTAAAATATCCAATCCCTCGATAGTCGTGGTGATGGCGACCTCGGTGATCTCGTATTCGGCGATGCCATGCACCGTGAAGGGATCTTTTGCGACGTAGGCCTCGATTTCGGCATGCTGACCGACCGCGAGCACCACGCCGCCAGTTCGCGGCACCTTGCGGCCGGAGGCGATGAACCAGCCTTTTGCATAGCCTTCCTTGACCCAGGCCATATGCGGCTCCATATGCCTGTCGGCTTCCTCGTTCGGCTTCACATAGGTCAGGGCGAGGATGAACATCGCAGAATTTCCTTTCGGGGTGTTGTGTTCCGATGCATGTGAATATTCAATCGGCGCCGAGCCATCCATCTTCTTTTTTGAGCTCTGCGCCAAAGTGCGAACCATTGTTTGCAGCGTGCCCCGGAACAATTGGATGAACCAGATATCTGAGCGGTTTGCCGAATTGCAGGAAGAAAGCGCGGTCCTGATCGCCGTTTACGATCAGGAAGACCGGTTGCGCTATGCAAATGCTGCCTTTCGTTCGACTTTCGCCATTGAACCGGACGAGACTCCCTTGTGGTCGGAACTCATGCGGCGCAATACGAAGGCGGGCAAGGGGACGATCATTCGCACTGCTGATTTCGAGACTTGGCTCGTTTCCGCGCAATCGCGCCGGGGCAAGCTGCCGTTCAGGGCGTTCGAAACCGACGTCGTCGACGGTCGCTGGTTCTGGATGACCGAGACCGTGCAGAAAGACGGCTGGATGCTTTGTGTTGCCAGCGACATCACCTGTCTGAAGCAAAGCGGGCGAGACGTACGGCAGGACCGCGACTTTGCGCTGCGGGCCTCGCAGACGGATGAGTTGACCAGTATTTCCAACCGTCGCTTCATGATGGCGGCGCTGGAGAGCCTGATCGCGGGGCAGGCCTCTGCCAATCCCGGCACTGTGGGCTGCATCTGCATCATCGACCTTGATTTCTTCAAGCGCATCAATGACATCTATGGCCACCAGTTCGGCGACGATGTGCTGATTGATTTCTCACGCCGCGTGCAGCCGGTTATCCGCCGACGTGACAGCTTCGGGCGGATCGGCGGCGAGGAATTCATGTTGATCCTGCCGGATACGACCCTGGCGCAGGCCGAACTGATCATAGAACGCCTCATCGGAATGGTGCGCGGCGCGCGTCCGATACCCACCGCACCGTCCTTCTCTTACACCTGCTCTGCAGGGTTGGCTGAGTTGCGGCCAGGAGAGACGGCGCGCGAGGTCTATGCCCGCGCCGACGAAGCCCTGTATCACGCCAAGCAAAGCGGCCGCGATCGGTTGAAGATCGTGGCCTAGCTGAGGAGGCGGGCCGGTATCAGTCCGCGCAACGAATTACCCATATAGAGTGTTCCGGCTGTCAGATCGTGGACAGAGATGCGTCCAACCCGCGCCTTGCGCTGGCAGATCAACTCGGTGCGCAAGACGCCGGCGAGCAGGCCGCAGGAGATTGGCGGCGTGCGCAACACGCCTGATCCGTCGTCGAGAAAGACTGAGGTGATGGTGCCTTCGCAGACCTCGCCGCGCTCGTTCAGAAGCAGAACTTCGTCAACTTCGGACGACGGATATTCGGCGCGTGCGGTCTCGTAGACACCACGGCGCGTCGTTTTCATCCGCAGCAATTTGTCGGCAGAATCGAGACGGGTTTCGGCAATCCGGACCTTCCATGTGGTGCCTTCTGGTATCGGCGCGAAGGGAGCCGTGGTGACCTCGATCTGCCCCAGCCGGTCGAGCGTCAGACGCGTTCGCCGTGCCGTTGTGGCGCTGCTAACCGCTTCTTTCAGTTTCGCGGCAGCATCCGTGGGGTCTGGAAAGCCGATGCGGCGCGCGGAGCGCGAGAGGCGCGCCAGGTGCAGGCGCAGCCTGACGAAACCGGCTTCGGGTTCCCAACGCAGTGTTTCGAGCAGCGAGAAGTCGTTCATCGCGCGATCTCCTGATCGCCGATCGCAAACCGCGCTTTCAGCAGGCACTCCTCGTATTCGGCTTCGGCGGTGGAATCAAAGACGATGCCGCCGCCGACGTTGAAGACCGCCTTGCCATCGGAAAAGAGGCTAATGGTGCGGATCGCCACAGAGAAGCGCATGCCGCCGCCGGGCGCAATCAAGCCGATCGCGCCGCAATAGGCGTCGCGCGGTGTGTCTTCCAGCGCGTGCAGGATCTGCATGGCACTGAGTTTTGGGGCGCCGGTGATCGATCCGCAGGGAAAGAGGGCAGCGAAGATATCGCGAATGGTCAGATTCGGAAGGAGTTTCGCCTGCACGTGGCTGACCATCTGGTGGACGGTCGGATAGGTCTCGATGTCGAAGAGTTTCGGGACATCCAGGGTGCCGACCTCCGTGATGCGCGAGATGTCGTTGCGCAGCAGATCGACGATCATGCGGTTTTCGGCTTGCGTCTTTATGTCGTCGCGCATCGCGGCGACGATTGCCGCGTCCTCGGTATCATCGGCCCCGCGTTTTGCCGTTCCCTTCATCGGATGTGTTTCGATCCAGCCCTCTTCGTCGGTGCGGAAGAAGAGCTCGGGCGAGCGTGAAAGCAGGATGGGGCCGCCGAGATCGACCAGCGCGCCGTATTTCACAGGCTGCCTCGAAATCAGCGACCAGAAGGCGGCGCGCGGATCGCCGGACCAGCGGGCGGTGATCGGCATGGTGAGGTTTGCCTGGTAGCAATCGCCCTGACGTAGGTGCCAATGCAGGCGATCGAATCGCTCTTTATATCGAGCAAAGTCCCAACCGGCCTTGGGCTCGCTCAGGAATTCGTCGTTTTCGCTGCGGTGTGTCTGCTGCGCGAGAGGATGGGTACCGGCTTCGGGAGTATCGAAGACGCCGAAGGCGAGCAGCGGGGTCTCCCGGCCTTCAGGCAGGAAAGCGGCGAGCTTTTCCTCGAAGAGGTAGCCGGCTTCATAAGCCATGTAGCCCGCCAGCCATTTGCCAGCCGCTTTTGCCTCTTCCATACGGGCAAGGCCCGCAAGGAACTCGGCGCGCGTCCGGGCAATGATGATCTCCGACGGATCGGAAAAGAGCATCACTTGCCCGGTCGTGTCATCCCGGAACAGAACGTAGCGTTCAGCCTTGGTCATGCCTGCCTTTGGATCGAGAGCTTATGCGCTCTTATCAAGCGCTTCCAATTCGTCGATCAGCCCTTCGATCATCGACAACCCCTTGCTCCAGAACGACGGATCGGTGGCGTCGAGGCCGAATGGCTTCAAAAGCTCCGAATGATGCTTGGTGCCGCCCGCCTTCAGAAGCTCGAAATACTTCTCCTGAAAGCCCTTGTCGGCCTTCTGGTAGACGGCATAGAGCGAGTTCACCAGGCAATCGCCGAAGGCGTAGGCGTAGACGTAGAAGGGCGAGTGGATGAAGTGCGGGATATAAGCCCAGTAGGTCTCGTAGCCTTCCGAGATCTTGATCGCCGGCCCGAGGCTTTCGGACTGCACTGAGAGCCAGAGTTCTCCGATATCATCCGATGTCAGTTCGCCGGCCTTGCGGGCGGTGTGGACTTTGCGCTCGAACTCGTAGAAGGCGATTTGGCGCACGACCGTATTGATCATGTCCTCGACCTTCTGGGCAAGCATCGCCTTGCGCTCACGCTTGTCCTTGGTCTTGTCGAGAAGGGCGCGGAAAGTCAGCATTTCGCCGAAGACGGATGCGGTTTCGGCAAGCGTCAGCGGCGTCTGGCACATAAGCGCGCCCTGGGCGCCGGCCAGAACCTGATGGACGCCATGGCCAAGCTCGTGGGCGAGCGTCATCACGTCGCGCGGCTTGCCGAGATAGTTGACGAGCACATAGGGGTGCGCCGACGGAACGGTCGGGTGCGCGAAGGCGCCGGGCGCCTTGCCGGGGCGGACGGGGGCGTCGATCCACTGCTCGTCGAAGAAGCGCTTGGCGATTGCGGCCATCTCCGGCGCAAAGTCGTCATAGGCCGACAGCACCGTGTCCTTCGCCTCGTTCCAGGAAATCACGGCATTGGAGGTTTCCGGCAGCGGTGCGTTGCGGTCCCAGAAGTTCATTTGGTCCATGCCGAGCCATTTTGCCTTCATCTTGTAGTATCGGTGCGAGAGGCGGGGATAGGCTTCCTTGACGGCAGCCGCCAGCGCGTCGACCACCTCGCGCTCGACACGGTTGGCAAGATGCCTGCTGTCAGCAATGTCCTCGAAGCCGCGCCAGCGGTCCGAGATGTCCTTATCCTTGGCGAGCGTGTTGGTGATCAGCGCGAAGATGCGCAGGTTTTCCTTGAAGGTCTTCGCCAGCGCCATCGCAGCCTTATGGCGAACCTCAGGATCCTTTTCCTGCAGCATGTTCAGCGTGACTTCGAGCGGCAGCTTCTCGCCGTCGACCTCGAAGCGCAGGTCCGCCATCGTCTCGTCGAACAGGCGGTTGAAGGCAGCCGCCGAGGTCATCGATTTTTCTAGGAACAGCTGTTCGAGCTTGTCTTCCAGCTGAAAGGGCTTGTCCTTGCGCAGGTCGATGAGCCAGGGTCGGTAGTGGCCGGCATCCGGGTCGTTTGCCATGCAGGCATTGATGACGGCGTCGTCGATGCGATTGAGTTCAAGCGCGAAAAACAACAGATGGCTGGAGAATTCGGTGATCTTTGTCTGGGCGTCACCATAGAGCTTGCCGTTCACCGGGTTCGATGTGTCGGAGAAATAAGTAAGGCCGGCAAAGGAGCCGAGGCGCCCGATAATGTCGTCCAGCGCCTCATACTCCTTCAGTGCCTGACCGATGCCCTCGGCGCCTTTTTTTGTCGCGGCATCGGCAAGCTTGCCCTTCCACTTCTCTTCGAAGGCGATTGCCTGTCTGCCGGCCTTCTCCATGTCGGCGGTAAAGGCCGTGGACGTTGCGGAGGGGTAGAGATCCTGCAGCTTCCAAGTCGGCAGTTCGCCCAGAGCGGCGTCGGTCGCGGAGGCAGCAGAACTTGCCGAAAAATTAATGGCGGTGCCGGAGAGCGTGTTTTTCATCATCGGGGTCCTCTTCCTCTTTTGCGACAGGCTTGACTGTCTATGCCGCTAAAGGCTTGGCATCAAGGGGCTTTCGCCTGCCCACAAGCTCCGTTTCGGGTCGGATTCGGCCTCGTCACAAACGTTAAAATGCAATTGTTTCTCAAAACTGGATGTTCAAGCCTTTCTGCCAGAGTGCCTCTCAGGTTTCGCATGAAGTGAGGCAGCAATGACCGGTTACCATGAGCTCAAGGGTGCAGCGCAGATACTCGTCGTCGAGGACGACCCGATCCAGCGTCGACTGCTCAAGAACGCGATAGAGCGTCACGGCCACGTCGTCCATCAGGCGGAAAACGGCCGGATCGGGCTGGAGATGGTGAAGAGAGGCAGCGGCCTCTACAATGTCATCGTTCTCGACCTGATGATGCCGGAGATGACGGGCCTCGAATTCCTCGAGGCACTGCACGAATTCGGCACGCATGTTCCGGTGATTGTCCAGACAGGGCAGGGCGGTATCGAGACCGTGGTGCAGGCAATGCGCGCCGGCGCCTTCGATTTCGTCGTCAAGCCGGTCTCTCCGGAGCGGATTGCCAATTCGATCTCCAACGCCCTGAAGCTCGACCAGCGCGAGGTCAAGGCACGCGCCGGCCGCCGATCGCGCTCCGGCGCCGTCGGCTTCGATGACATCGTGTCGGCCAGCCCGGCAATGCTCCGCGTCATCGATCTGGCGCAGCGCGCAGCGCAGTCGAACATTCCTGTCGTGCTTGAAGGCGAGTCCGGCGTCGGCAAGGAACTGGTCGCCCGTGCGATCCAGTCCGGCAGCGACCGTTCCGGCAAGCCATTCGTCACGGTCAATTGCGGCGCCATTCCGCACAATCTGGTCGAAAGCATTCTCTTCGGCCACGAAAAGGGCGCCTTCACCGGTGCCACCGAAAAGCATATCGGCAAGTTCATGGAAGCCGATGGCGGCACCATCTTCCTCGATGAGATCGGCGACCTGCCGCTCGAGGTTCAAGTCAAGCTGCTGCGCGCCGTCCAGCAGGGGGAAATTGAGACCGTTGGCGCGCGCACTGCGCACAAGGTCAATGTCCGGCTGATTTCGGCGACCAACAAGGATCTGATCGAAGAGGTCAAGAACGGCCACTTCCGCGAGGACCTCTACTATCGCCTGAATGTCTTCCCGATCACCATTCCCGCGCTCCGCAAGCGAAAGGAAGACATTCCGCATCTCGTGCGCGTCTTCACCGAGCGCTTCTCGAGCGAGCAGAAGAACGGCCATCGTATGTCGGTTAGCTCCGGTGCATTGGCTTTGCTCACAGCCTATGACTGGCCGGGCAATATCCGCCAGCTCGAGAACGCGATCTTCCGCGCGGTGGTCCTCGCCGAAGGCGGTGAGCTGACCGAAGCGGATTTCCCGCAGATTGCGGCACAGCTGCCCGAATACGAGGTCGTTGATCATTTGGCGCTGGTCGCCGACAACACGCGTGTCGATCGACAAAACGACTTTTCAGCCACCGACTATCCGGCCCATCAGGCCAGCGTCGAAGAGGCGGTTGCACGAATCACGGAGGCGCCCGACAACGCAATTGCGAGCACAAACCCTGCCGGGGACGTGCGCAAGCTCGCGGATGTCGAGGAAGAACTGATCCGATTCGCCCTTAAATTCTATCGGGGGCAGATGAGTCAAGTGGCTCGGAAATTGGGTATCGGAAGGTCCACATTGTACCGGAAACTCAAGGATTACGGCATAGACCCCGACAATCCGCTGAAGGACGCGGCATAGGATTTCTAATTAACTCTCCGGCAATCATCTTTTGTTACGAAACATAAACCACTTGTTAGTGGGCTGTTCACTATGTAAAGAAAAGGTTGAACGCGTGTGGCATTTTTGCCATCGTGTGACCGCATTTAACAGTCAACGGTGTCAAAGAGGGACCATCGGCTGTCTGACGGGGATTGAGTTGCCGGATCTGAATCGGAATACGAGACCTTCGCGCTTGAACTGGCGCACTAGGTCCACGGGCCTTTGCGGAAAGGTGTTTAGGACGGCTATGGCCGCCCTTCTCGCACTCGCCGTTTCGTCGCCTGTTCTAGTCAGTTCGCCTTCCGAGGCGGCAGGCGAAACGCGTAGTCTCAAACTCTATTTCGTCCATACCGGCGAAAAAGCCGTCATCACCTACAAGCGCAACGGCCGGTTCGACCCGAAGGGTCTCCAGCAACTGAACCGGTTCCTTCGTGACTGGCGTAAGAACCAGCCGACGAACATGGACCCGCGCCTTTTCGACCTCATCTGGGAAGTCTACCGTCAGAGCGGCTCGCGCGACTACATCAACGTCGTCTGCGGCTTCCGTTCTCCGGCCACCAACGCCATGCTGAAGTCGCGTTCGCGCAATTCCGGCGTCGCCGAGAAGAGCCAGCATATGCTTGGCAAGGCGATGGATTTCTTCATTCCCGACGTCAAACTGGCTACTTTGCGCGGTATCGGCATGAAAATGCAGGTCGGCGGCGTTGGATTCTATCCGAAATCCGGCTCTCCCTTCGTCCACATGGACGTTGGCGGCGTCCGCGCCTGGCCGCGCATGAGCCGCGAAGAACTGGTCCGGCTCTTCCCCAACGGCAACACGATGCACATCCCATCGGATGGCCGTCCGCTGCCGGGCTACGAGCAGGCGGTGGCCGATTACAAGCGTCGCGTGAGCTCGACGCAGGTGCAGATGGCAAGCTCCGGCGCCTATTCGGGCTCGTCGGTCGGCGATCAGCCAAAGCATAAGACGCTGTTTGCAGCCCTGTTTGGAGGCGGCGCCGACGAGGCCGAAGACAGCTCCGATGATGATAGCAGCGCAGCAGTGGCGGTCGCGAAGGCGACGCCGCCAGCGGCTAACATGCCGAACGCCGCCAATCCCGGCGAGCAAGCGCCCGCGCAGGCTACTGAAGTCGCAAGTGTAAACGCGCCGATTCCGCAGGTGCGTCCGGCGTTCGCCAATCAGCCAGGCGGTAGCGAGATGGCCAGCGCCCTCGTCGCTCCGCAATCCGGAAATGCAGCGCAGCAAGCCCTTTCCGCTGTGACCGAGCAAGGTCAGCAGCAGTTCGCGGATCTCAGCGCCTACAGCGTACCGGTTCCTTCCCTACTCGGACCGCGCCGCTCTCCAGGAGACGCGGAAGTCGCCTCGGCTGATCCATCTGCGATGACGGGGAATCTCGCAGCGGTTCCGACGCCGGGTGAACGACCGGCGCTTGCCGAGAAGCTTCTGGCCGCGGCGAGTGCCGATGCCGAAGCTGAGGACGACATGGTGGACCAGGAAGATACGCTTTCTCCGGCCGTTGCCGATGCCCTCGACCAGCAAAATGTTGATGGCGATCGTCAAGTCGCATCCAACCAGGCGCCGGTCACGAGCGTCGAGCAGGCTATTAACGCGGCAATGCCGCAAAAGGTTCCGGGCGAAAGGCCGCAATTGCAGCTTGCCGCTCTGATGCCGGCGACGAAGTCCGCAAGCTTCGGCGATGCGTTCGATGCACCGAAGCCGACCGATGCGAATGGACTGTCGCAGGGCCTGCCGACCAAGGGCGGCCGCCCGACGAAGCATGAGGCGGCAGAGGCCGACGCCAGCCGCGCAACGGTTCGCACCGAGCCGAAGCTGACGCAGAAGATCATCTCGCAGTGGGCGCTCACCAATGCCCGCATGGAAATGGTCACCAAGCCGGTCAAGGCGCCGCGCTTCGTCAGCCAGACGCTTCGTGCCCAGCCGACCGCGGTCTATGCCGAGGGCTTCACGAAGACAGCCTCCATCGATCCGGGCCGCTTCAGCGGCACTGCGGTCAACTTCATGGAAGTGCGGAAGTTCGACTCGAACTAAGTCGGACAGAACAGGAATTTCGAAGAGCCGTCGGAGCAATCCGGCGGCTCTTTTGTTTTCCGAGCCAGGGCGGGAAAATCGGGCAACGCGGTCACATCCCAGAAAGAGCGGTTGATTTTCGTTTCCATTTAGAGAATAAAGCGCCTCCCGTATTCTTTTCGAGCGAATATATGGATCTGTCGTCAATTGAAATCTTCAAGGCAGTCGCGGCGCATTCCAGCGTCACGAAGGCGGCGGCCGCAATGGGGCGTGTGCCGTCGAACGTCACGACGCGCGTCCAGCAGCTCGAAGAGGATCTTGGGGTGGCGCTGTTTTCTCGAGACGGCAAAAAGATGTCGTTGACGCGCGAAGGCACGATCTTTCTATCCTATGCGACACGTCTTGCCGATCTGGCCGTGGAAGCAAAGCAGGCCGTGCGGCCGCTGGCTGCATCGGGCGTGATGCGCGTCGGAACGATGGAAAGCACGGCCGCGAGCCGACTCCCCGACGTTATCAGGCGGTTCGGGTCGCTGTGGCCCGACGTTTCCCTGCAATTGACGATGGGGGCGACACGGGAGCTCATGCAGAGCGTGCTCGCCGAAGAGCTGGATTGCGCGTTGATCGCGCGGCCGCCGCAGACGTCGCTGGACGAGACGCGCTATGCCGATCTCGACCTCGGCCGGTTTGAAGCGCGGCGGATCTATCTCGAGGATCTGATCCTCGTCCTTCCGCCGAAGCATCCCGAGGTGAAAGCCGCAGCCGATCTGCGTGTCGGGACGCTCGCCGTGATGGAACCAGGCTGCACCTATCGGCGCATGGCCGAGGAGTGGGCTGAGGCCGCCGCTTCGCCGCGCACGCTCGAGCTCGGCTCCTATCATGCGATCCTCGCCAGCATTGTCGCCGGCAACGCCTTCGGCGTCATGCCGCGCTCCGTCTACGACCTTCTGCGCTGGCCCGCCGATATCGTCACCCGCGAGATTGGCGCAGTCGAGACATTTCTCGTTCGCCGCAAGGGTGACCGATCGGACGCGTTCGAGGCTTTTCACGATGTCCTCATTGCCTCGAGGGGCAGGGACGGTCTCTCACCTCCAAGCGGCTGACCTCTGCGCGCAACCTTCTTGCAACCCGCACGCTTCGTTTCACAAACTGTCGGTTCGTCATGTCAGATTCCAGCACTCTCAAGGCCCTCGGCCGCCACTTGTTTTCGCCGATCCTCGCCGGCGCCACGCTCCGTGAGCGCATGCTTGCCTGCCTTGGCGCGCTGATTGCGATCGCGCTGACAGGCATGGTCTGTGGCTACTTCTTCGGCCAGGGCCCGCACCTGCCGCTAATCGTCGCGCCGATGGGGGCTTCGGCCGTGCTGCTTTTCGCCGTGCCGGCAAGTCCGCTGGCACAGCCCTGGTCGATCATCGGCGGTAACACGATTTCGGCGATGATGGGCATTCTCGCCGCGCACTTCATTCATGAACCGATCATCGCGATCGGCGTCGGCGTCTCGTTGGCGATCGGCGCAATGTCGTTCACCCGCTGCCTTCACCCGCCGGGTGGCGCCGCGGCGCTGACCGCCGTGCTGGGCGGCCCGGCGGTAGCGAGCTGGGGGCTGCTTTTCCCCTTTGTGCCGGTGGCGCTGAATTCCTGCATCC
The DNA here is from genome assembly GCF_001542405.1 of Rhizobium altiplani. Classification (GTDB taxonomy): domain Bacteria; phylum Pseudomonadota; class Alphaproteobacteria; order Rhizobiales; family Rhizobiaceae; genus Rhizobium; species Rhizobium altiplani. The sequence goes on along the minus strand of NZ_LNCD01000115.1, from coordinate 16,588 downwards.
TGGTGGCGCTCGGCATTGTTTTCCATAAACTGGGACGGCGAAACTATCCGCACGTCGCCGTGCCGGCGCCGGTCAATACGCATCAGACGATCGATCCGCCGTCCGTGACACGGATAGGCTTCCGCGAGGAAGACGTCGACGCGGCGCTGGCGAAGTTCGAGGAAACGTTCGATATCGACCGCGGCGACCTGAGCCGCTTGCTGCGGCAGGTCGAGGTGGAGGCTGCCGTTCGTTCCCATGGCACCGTCAGCTGCGCCGACATCATGTCGCGTGATGTGATTGCGGTCGGGGAGAACGCCACGGCGGAGGAGGCGCGCGCGCTGCTTTTGAAGCACAACATCCGCACGCTGCCCGTTAAGGATGGCAGTGGGCGATTGATCGGCACGGTCGGGCTGCGCGAATTGATGCAGGCCGAGCAGGTTGCCGGCCATATCGTGACGGCGGCAACCGCTCCTCCGGATGCGCCGGCCGTCAGTCTGTTGCCCGTCTTGACGGACGGGCGCACCCACGCCGTTGTCATCGTCGATCCCACCGGCCATGTCGTCGGGCTCATCTCGCAGACGGACCTGCTAAGCGCCACGGCCCACATGCTGCCGGAACGGACGGCGCGGATCGCGGCCTGAATTTCGGCTAGAAGAGAGTGGGCGGTCCGAACTGCAGGTATGCGGCCAGACTAAGCGCGGAAAGCGAGATGGCAAACGGCGGCGCCGGCGTGCGCATAGTCCAGCCGAGAAGCAGGCCTAGCGCCGCGATCAGCATGCCGAGCCATGGTCCGTTGCCGGCGAAGGCCAATCCGAGAGCGGAAAGGCTGACGGCGCTGGCGATCATGGTCAGCGGCGCAGTTGCCACCGCGGCCTGTGTTTCGCCGCGAAAGATGCTGCTGAAGGGCGGCCAGCTCAAGGCAATGGCAAGAACGAGGAGGGCGGGGGCGATCGTGTGGAGCTGCATCAGCGCGCACCCCTGACCAAACGATGATCACCGTCGAAACCGTTCGTGTCGCGAACGTTCAGGCGTGCTGCAAGCGCAGTGCCGACCGCAATCAGTACCGGATTGTCGTAGCCGATCGCCGCAATTCCCTCAGGGATGGTTGCGAGCGTGCCGCTCCAGTCACGTTCGGTCGAACGGCTCACGTCGCTGATGATGATGGCCGGCGTTTCCGGCGGCAGGCCTTCCTCGATCAACCGGTCGGCGATGAGCGGTGCCGTCCTGCCACCCATGTAGAAGACAGCTGTGGTGTGCGGATCGGCGACAGCGGCCCAGTCGACATCGATCGGCAGGCCGCCATGACGAGAATGGCCGGTGATGAAGCGGACGGATTGGGCATGGTTGCGATGCGTCAGCGAAATCCCGAGGCGGGACGCCATGGCGCTTGCAGCTGTTATGCCGGGGATGACATCGACGGGGATGTTTTCGCGATCGAGATGGGCAATCTCTTCGCCGGCGCGGCCGAAGATCATCGGATCGCCGGACTTCAGCCGTACGACCCGCTTGCCTGATTTGGCGAGCTTCACCATCATGGCGTTGATGTCTTCCTGGCGGCAGCTTGTGCGGCCACCGCGCTTGCCAACCAACATGCGCTTGGCTTCTCGCCGGGCAAGCTCCAGAACCTCTGAAGAAACCAGGTCGTCGAAGAGGATCACGTCCGCGGCTTGCAGGGCGCGGACGGCCTTCAACGTCAGAAGCTCCGCATCACCCGGGCCGGCGCCGACCAGCGTCACGCGACCGCGCGAGCAGTGGGCGGGCGCTTCCCGAAGCCTGTCGGCCTCCTCGAGAAGCAGCCCGCCGACGCCCTCCTCCGGCGTATCCGAACTTGAAAAGGCGCGATCGACAAATCGCTCCCAAAAGGCGCGGCGGAGTGGGCCGGGAGTCAGTCGTTCATTGACCCGGTCGCGCATTGTCTGAGCGAGTTCAGCCCAACCCTTCAGTGTCCAAGGCAGCAATGTCTCGATGCGACGCCGGATCGCCTGGGCGAGGATCGGGGCGGCGCCATCCGTCGAGATCGAGACGACGACGGGTGAGCGATTGACGATGGAGCCGAACTGGAACTGGCAGAAGGCAGGCTTGTCTATGACGTTGACTGGGACGCCGGCCATGCGGGCGGCGTCGAAGAAGGCTTTCGCCTCGTCCTCTTCCTCACAGTCGGCGATGGCGATGGCCGCGGCGGCGAAGATGGTTTCATTCCATCCATGGCAGTGACGGACGAAACTGCCCCGAGGATGCTCGGCGCCGCGCGAGATCAGCTTCTCGAAAGTGTCGGAAAGCGCGTCGGCGTAGACATGCACCTGCGCGCCGCAGGCAGCGAGAAGCTCGGCTTTCCAGGCGGCGGCATCGGATCCGCCGGCGACGATCACGCGCTTGGATTCAAGTGCCCAGAACACCGGCAGCTTGGCAAGCGGTTCCATGCGGGCGGGTGCTTCATTCCGCGGCTGCTGCAAGACATCCATCGATGATCCCCCTGATTTCGGCGCGGCACGAGCCGCAGTTGGTTCCGGCATTGAGTTCCTTGCCGACGGCTTCGACGCTGTGGCAGCCGCCGCCTACAGCGGCGACGATCTGGTTGACGCCGACGCCGAAGCAGGAGCAGACGGTGGCACCCGGATCGGGCTTGTCTGCGCCCGGGCGACCGGCAACGAGAGCGAAGCGCTTGCGCAGATTGGTGTGCTCGGCGGTGAGCTGCGAGATCGCCCAGTTGCGCGCAACAGCCACCGGTTCGCGCGCCAGGAACAAGGCGGCAAGCAGTCGCTGGCCGCCAAAGAAGGCAAGCCTCAGATCGCCGGATTGCTGGTCGGCGTAACCAAGCGGCTCGACGCCCTCGGGAATAGCGAAGGTGCTGCGGCACCACGTGCACCAGTCCTCGACCGGCTGGTCGAAGGCGAGCTCCACTCGCCAGCCGCCTTCGGCCTTTGCCAGCGCCCAATAGGCGGCATCGAGGTGATCAGGCTTGGCTGCGGAAACGGCAAAGCCGTAGCGCGCCGCTTTGAAGCGTCGAGCAGCAACCGCACCATTCTTCGATGCCGGCTGGCCGGAGATTGCGTCGGTCAAGGGTGCGACGACGGCGTCGATGCGTGCCTTCGCGGCGAACTGATCGTTCCAGTGCATCGGTACGAAAATGCTGCCGCGCGCCTGGCGCTCGGTGATCAGGGCCCGAACCACGGCTTTGCCGTGAGGGCTTTCGATTTCGACGAGGCCGGCATTGCCGACGCGGATCTCGATGGCGTCGCGCGGATGAAGCTCTGCGAAGGGCTCGGCGATGTGCGAGGAGAGCCGCGCACTTTTGCCCGTCCGGGTCATCGTGTGCCACTGGTCGCGGATACGGCCGGTGTTCAGTGTGAAGGGATAGTCGGCGCTGGTGCGATCCGAGGCGACCGGTTCGACGGCGATGAAACGTGCCTTGCCGTCGGCGTGGTAGAAGCCGCCCTTGGCGAAGAAGCGGGTCTCGGTCGCGTTGTGGCCTGCGGGCTGTGGCCACTGGAAAGGGGGGAGTTCGTCGTACGACTGATGGTTCAAGCCGACGTATGCGCCGATATCAAAGTCGCGACGACCGTTGTTCTCGAAGGCGGAGAGAGCGGCGTGCTCGTCGAAGATTTCGGCATTGGAGCTGAAGTCGAAGGCTTGGGCAAAATCCATGCGACGCGCCACTTCGGCAAGCTGCCACCAGTCGGCGCGGGCCTCTCCCGGTGCATCGAGGAAGGGGCGCTGGCGGGAGATGCGGCGCTCGGAGTTGGTGACAGTGCCGCTCTTCTCACCCCAGCCGAGCGAGGGCAGAAGGACATGGGCGTGACGGGCGGTGTCTGTGCTTTTCAGGACATCGGAGACCACGACGAAGGGACAAGCCTTGATGGCGGCCTCGACGGCGTCGGCATCCGGCATGGAAACAACCGGGTTGGTCGCCATGATCCAGAGCGCCTTGATGCGGCCGTCGGCGACAGCCCTGAACATGTCGACGGCCTTCAGGCCCGGCTTTTGCGCAATGGCCGGCGCATTCCAGAAGCGCTGGACACGGTCGCGGTCCTCGGCATTTTCGATGGCCATGTGGGCGGCAAGCATGTTGGCAAGCCCACCGACTTCGCGACCACCCATCGCATTCGGCTGGCCGGTGAGCGAGAACGGGCCCATGCCCGGCCGGCCGATGCGGCCGGTGGCGAGATGACAGTTGATGATGGCGTTGACCTTGTCGGTGCCAGATGAGGACTGGTTGACGCCCTGGCTGTAGCAGGTGACGACCTTCTCGGTCGTGGCAAAGAGGCGGTAGAATTCGCGAAGCTGCATGGCCGGCAGGCCGGTCATATCAAGCACCTCGTTGAAGGAGACGCCTGTGGCAGCCGTAAAGGCCTCCGCAAAGCCGTTGGTATGTTCGGCGACGTAGTTCTGGTCGATGGCGTTGCTTGCGATCAGGTGTTCGAAAAGGCCGACGAAAAGGGCAACATCGCTGTCCGGGCGGATGGCGAGATGCAGGTCGGCGATATCTGATGTCATCGTCCGCCGGGGATCGATGACGACGACCTTCATGCCGGGGCGCGCGGCCTTGGCCACCGCCAGCCGCTGGTAGATGACCGGATGGCACCAGGCGAGGTTCGAGCCGGTGAGGATCACCAGATCGGCGAGCTCGATGTCTTCGTAGGTACCCGGCACTGTGTCCGAGCCGAAGGCGCGGCGGTGACCGGCGACGGAGGACGACATACAGAGCCGCGAATTGGTGTCGATGTTGGCCGAACCGATGAAGCCCTTCATCAGCTTGTTGGCGATATAGTAGTCCTCGGTCAGCAGCTGGCCGGACACATAGAAAGCAACGGAATCGGGGCCGTGCTCGGCGATGGCATCGGAAAATCGTTGCGCGACGAGGTCAAGCGCCTGTCCCCATTCCGCCCGCTCCCCCGCAATTTCCGGATGGAGGATGCGCCCGTCGAGATCGACGGTTTCTCCGAGCGCCGAGCCCTTCGAGCACAGCCGCCCGAAGTTGGAGGGATGGTCCGGGTCGCCCTTGACGGACACCTTGCCGTCTTCCGCGAGCTTGGCGATGACGCCGCAGCCGACACCGCAATAGGGACAGGTTGTCTTGACCTCTTTCTGCATCATTCGGCTGCCATCATCAGGCTTTCGAGCGCGATGTAGAGGGCGCCGTCCTCGTTGCGGACGGGAATGGTCCGCACTTCGCCCTCATCGGCGCCGAGCGCCTTGCCGGTTTCGAGCGAGATCACCCAGTTGTGCAACGGGCAGGTGACGGCCTTGGCATGGACGATGCCCTGGGAGAGCGGCCCGCCCTTGTGCGGGCAGTGGTCCTCGATGGCGAAGACCTCGTTTTCGGCCGTTCGGAAGACGGCGATCTTTCCCTGGGGTGTCTTCACGCAGCGAGCGCCCCGCAGCGGAATGTCGGAGATGTCGCCGATTGAAATCCAGTTCATATCCATCTCCTTACTCAGCGGCCTGCGGGTAACCGATGGTCGCCATCGGCTTGAACTCATGCTTGTCCTTGCCGGAGACGCGCTCCGACCAGGGATCGACCTGGGCGAATTTCTGGGAGAAGACGAAGCGATCGTAGTAAGCCTCGCGCTTGTCGGCGTCGCCCATGATCTGGCGGCGTATTTCCTCCAAGCCGACGCGCTTTGCCCACTTGTAGATGCGCTCGAGATAGCGGGCCTGCTCGCGATACATCTGTGTTAGCGCCACGATATGCTCCAGCGCCTCGTCCTCGGTCCTGACGAGGCCGAGGACCTCCGTGCCCTTGATGTCGAGGCCGGCGGCGCCGGCGAAGTGGATCTCGAAACCCGAGTCGACGCAGATGACGCCTATATCCTTGCAGGTCGCTTCGGCGCAGTTGCGCGGGCAGCCGGAGACGGCGAGCTTCAGCTTCGCCGGCGTCCAGGAGCCCCACATGAACTTCTCGATGCGGATGCCGAGGCCGGTGGAGTCCTGCGTGCCGAAGCGGCACCAATCGGAGCCGACGCAGGTCTTCACCGTGCGCAGGCCCTTGGCATAGGCCTGTCCGGAAACGAATCCTGCCTTGCCGAGATCGGCCCAGACAGCCGGCAGGTCTTCCTTCTCGATGCCGAGCAGGTCGATGCGCTGGCCGCCCGTCACCTTCACCATCGGGATTTCGAACTTGTCGACGACATCAGCGATGGCGCGCAGTTCGTTGGAGTTCGTCACGCCGCCCCACATGCGCGGAACGACGGAATAGGTGCCGTCCTTCTGGATGTTGGCGTGGACGCGTTCGTTGATGAAGCGCGACTGGTAGTCGTCGGCATATTCGTCCGGCCAGTCGCAGACGAGGTAGTAGTTGAGAGCCGGGCGACACTTGGCGCAACCGCACGACGTCTTCCATTCGAGCTCCTGCATGACGGCAGGGATGCTCTTCAGACCCTTGGCCTTGATGAGGCGGCGGACGTCGTCATGGCTGAGTTCGGTGCAGGTGCACATCGGCGTGACGGCGGCCGGGTTGTAGCTGTCGCCAAGCGTCAGCGTCATCAGCTTTTCAACGAGGCCGGTGCAGGAGCCGCAGGAGGCGGACGCCTTGGTGTGGGCGCGCACGTCGTCCAGCGACGTCAGGCCTTTGGACGTGATCGTCGACGTGATCTTGCCCTTGCATACGCCGTTGCAGCCACAGATTTCCGCGTCATCCGGCAAGGCTGCAACGGCCGCCATAGGGTCCAGCGGCGACCCTCCCTGGTAGGCCTGACCAAAGATCAGCGTTTCGCGCATCTCCTTGATATCGGTCCGTTTCTTTTTCAGATCGTTGAACCAGGCGCCGTCGGCGGTTTCGCCGTAGAGCACGGTGCCGATGATCCTGTTGTCCTTCAACACGAGGCGCTTATAGACGCCGGCTGAGGCGTCGCGCAGCACGATTTCCTCTCGGTCGTCGCCATCGGCGAAGTCACCGAGCGAGAAGAGCTCGATACCTGTCACTTTGAGCTTGGTCGGCGTGTCGGAATGCACGAAGGCAGCGGAACGGTCGCCGGATAGATGCGAGGCGGCGACGCGGGCCATCTCGTAAAGCGGAGCGACAAGGCCGTAGACCATGCCGCCGACTTCGGCGCATTCGCCGAGCGCCATGATGCTGCCGTCCGAGGTCAGCATGCCGTCATCGACGACGATGCCGCGGTTGACGGCAATGCCGGCGTCCTTGGCGAGCCCAACGCTCGGGCGGATGCCGACCGCCATGACGACGAGGGTCGCCGGAATGATACGGCCGTCGTCGAGCTCGATGCCCTCGACCTTGCCGTTACCGATGATGGCCTTGGTATTGGCCTTGCAGATGACCTTGATGCCTCGCTCTTCCACGGCCTTCTGCAGGAGATAGCCGGCAGCAGGATCGAGCTGGCGCTCCATCAGTGTCGGCATGACATGCAGGACAGTGACGTCCATGCCGCGAGAGGCAAGGCCGGCCGCCGCTTCAAGGCCGAGCAGGCCGCCGCCGATGACGATCGCTTTCTCGCGAGACTGGGCGGCGAGCAGCATCGCCTGCACGTCGTCGAGGTCGCGATAGGTGATGACGCCGGGCAGATCCTTGCCGGGCACGGGAATGATGAAGGGCACGGAGCCGGTGGCGATCACCAGCTTGTCGTAGCTTTCCGTGACGCCGTGATCCGATGTGACCGTCTTGGCCGCACGGTCGATCATGATGATCTTGTGGCCCTTGTAGAGGGTGATGCCGTGCTTGATGTACCATCCATCGCCGTGGATGATGATCTCTTCGTAGTCCTTTTCGCCGGACAGAACCGGCGAGAGCATGATGCGGTCGTAGTTGACGCGCGGCTCGGCGTTGAAGATCGTGACCTGATATTGGCCCGGCGTCCTTTCGAACAGGTGCTCGAGCATGCGCCCGGGCGCCATGCCGTTGCCGATGATGACAAGCTTCTCAGTCATGGTTTTAGGTCCTCAGATCAGGTGGCAGCGACGGCTTGGGCGGAGAGGCCACGGCGGTCGAGTTGCTTGACCGACAGGTGCATCCAGACCAGCGAAATGATCACGATCGCAAAGAGCAGCATGAAGCAGCTCGACCAGAGGCCGGTCATATCCTTGAGAAAGCCGAAGGCGATCGGCAGGATGAAGCCGCCAAGGCCGCCCATCATGCCGACGATGCCGCCAACGGCGCCGACGCTTTCAGGGTAGTAGGCCGGGATGTGCTTGTAGACGGCGGCCTTGCCGAGGCTCATGACGAAGCCGAGAGCGAAGATGACGACGATGAAGACCGCAGGCGTGATGCCGACCGTTGCGCTTGCGCCGGCAGCCGGGAGTGACAGGATGAGTGTCGCGACAGCTGCGACGGCGAACATCACATACATCACGCTGCGGGCGCCCTTCTTGTCGGAGACAACACCGCCGAACGCACGAAAGATGCTGCCCGGAATGGAATAAGCGGCTGCGACCATGCCTGCAGTTGCTAGATTGAAGCCGTAAACACCGACCAGATAGCGGGGCAGCCACAGCGACAGTGCAACGAAACCGCCGAAGGCGAAGAAGTAGTAGAGGGAGAAACGCCAGACCTGGACGTTTTTCAGCGGCGCGAATTCCTGTGCCAGGCTCTTGGAGGCAACCTTGCCCTCGCGGCGAAGGCGGAAGGCCGGATCATCCGTTGTGGTGAACCAGAAGACGATTGCCATTAATGCCAGGCCGACCGCCCAGATCTGAGCAACCGCCTGCCAGCCCCAGGCGATCAAGACGAAGGGTGCCGCGAATTTGGTCACTGCGGCGCCGACGTTGCCGGCACCGAAGATGCCGAGCGCCGTTCCCTGCTTTTGAGGCGGGAAGAAGGGCGAGACATAGGCGACGCCGACTGCGAAGGAGCCGCCGGCAAGGCCGACGCCGAGGCCGGCGATCAGCATCTGCGTGTAGGTCTGGGCATAGGAGAGGAGGAAGGTCGCCAGGGCAGCAGCCAACATGGTGAGCGTGTAGACGAGGCGGCCGCCATAACGGCCGGTCCAGATGCCAAGGACGATACGGACAAGCGAACCGGTCAGAACGGGCGTGCCGACCAACAATCCGAACTCGGCTTCGTTCAGGCCGAGATCCTGTTTGATGCGGATGCCGATGATCGCGAAGATCGTCCAGACGGCAAAACAGAGGGTGAAGGCAATCGTGGACATCCACAATGCTTTGGCTGGTTCGCCGGCGGACATTGACTGCGTGTTCCTGATAACAGACATGGCTTCTCCGGGGCCCGACAAGGTCGTGCCTATCCATCGCTAGGGGTTAAAAACAAAAAACCGCTGGTCAGGGCGCGCTTTCACTAGACGTGCGCGAGATATCCTGATCAGCGGCTTTGCTGTGGGCGCCCGTCGTTGGACGCGGAATTCTTGGCCCGTTGGCCTGCTTATAACAAAGCAAGGGTCGTGCCAGTTTTAGTAAGCTATTGTTTTTGAATGAAAATCGTTGGTCGCGGAGATCCCGCGAACGTCTTCGGTGTCAACGCACGTGCAACAATCGCTCTAAAATTTGTGCAATGCGTATAAAATAAGCACGTGCTCAGCGGCGAGCTTGGCTCGCGATATAGCTGTCGACGTCATCGGGATCGAACAGGCCGCCGTCGAAGAAGCCGTCCGGCCCAAGGGTTAGCGCGCCGCTCGAGCCGACGGGCGTCTCGACCTTGAGCGCACCCTCCACCTTCGAACTCGCCGCCGGCATCGAGACATCAAGCGCCTTCAAGGCGCTTCGGTAAATATCGGGCCTGTAGGTGTCGTTGGCGATCTGCTGGTGTTCTGCGGTATGCCGGATGTGCCCCCAGCGAACCATCTGCGTGTAGAACCACAAGGCGTGGCTCTTCCAAGGGAACGTCGCTGCCTTGGCATTGGGGACAAAGAAGTCCTTGATGCTCAGCGTCTCCTTCCCGCCAATGTGCAGCAGACCGGTCAATGCGGGTAGCAGACTTTCCAAAGGCCGATCGACATAGGCGGGCTTCGCGAGCAGCTTGGCAAGCTCCTCGTGATTGCGGATGTCGGCGCACCAGCGGGAGGCCGTGTAAAGCGCCCGCAGGAGGGCCGCGAGCGCTTCCGGATGCCCGTCGGCCCAGCGGCTGTTGACGCCAAGCACCTTTTCAGGGCTCGATTTCCAGATGGCGGCCTTCACCGTCGCCAGATGCGCGCGGTTGTGGAGCACGCCGAGTGTGTTCCATGGCTCGCCGGCGCAGTAGCCGTCGATGAGGCCTGATGTCAGCGCGTCCGCCATATCGGGCGGAGGCAGGACGCCGATCTCCACATCCTTGTCGGGATCGATGCCGCTTGCGGAGAGCCAGTAGCGCAGCTCGTAGTTATGACCTGAATAGGGGTGGACGACTCCGAAGCGCAGACGCTCGCCGTTCCTGTTATCAATGACGCGCCGCAGGGCAAGGCCGCTCGCGTGGGCGTCGAGATCGGGCGAGGCACCGCATGCGGCCATCTCGCTCCAGACGTCGGCGGAGACAGTCACGGCATTGCCGCCAAGTCCAAGCGCCATCGGCACGATCATACGCGGCGCCGGCGCGGTCAGTCCGAGATTGCAGGCGATCGGCATGGGGCCGAGAATATGCGCCACGTCGAAATGGCTGACCGCAAGCCGGTCGCGAATCGTCGCCCATGAGCGTTCACGCACGAGCCTCAGCTCGATGTCCTGTTCCGCTGCAAAGCCCTTCTCCTTGGCGGCGACCAGAATTGCGCTGTCGAGAAGCGGCAGAAAGCCGGCGGTGATCTGATGGCTGCTCGTCATGTGTCGGTTCCCGGATCCAGAAGGCTCGCAGCCGTGATCAGGCTTTGGGCAATCTCGACGATTTTTCTGTTCTGGTTCATGGCCGTTCGCCGCATGAGCGCATAGGCCTCATCTTCGCTCAGTCCACGGGATCGCATCAGCAATCCCTTCGCGCGGTCGATCAGCTTGCGGTTTTCCAGTTCGCCTCGCGTTTCCTCCAACTCGCGGTTCAGGCGCGAGAAGGCATTGAACCGGCTGATCGCCATCTTGAGGATCGGGCGGACACGCTCCTGCTTCAGGCCGTCGACGATATAGGCGGAGACGCCGGCCTCGACGGCGGCCTCGATGGAGGCCTCGTCCGACTTGTCAACGAACATTGCAATGGGGCGCTTAACCGCGCGGGAAATCTGGAAGATGCTTTCCAGCATGTCGCGGTTCGGGTTCTCGAGGTCGATGACGATGACGTCGGGATTGATCTCCGTGATACGCCTCGCGAGGCTGTTCATGTCGTCGATGATCGTGACGTTGTCGTAGCCTGCCTCCCGCAGGCCAACATCGATGATCGACGCGCGGATGCTGTTCTCGTCGATGACGAGCACGTTGAGGTCACCAGGCTTGGAAGAGCGGTTGGCCACGGGGTCTACCGCCGGTCGTCAGGCATTTGCGTCAGATGAGATAGCGTCGGCATTGATATCGCGAAAGGTGCCATGCTGCGGTTGTCTTGCCCTATGATCTCTGAGGCCAAGGTCGAAGTCCCTTGTGCGGCATTGAATGCGCGAACGACGCCTCAAAATCAAGCAATTTGTTTCAATGCTTATTCTATGAGCATTGGCGAGGGCGGCGGGCGCAGCGTTCCCACGCAAATTTGCACAGGGTTGAGCTTCCTACACTGCGTTACATATCACGATGGAGCCTGACATATCAGCGATACGTCGCGCAGACCAGATTACCCACGTTTTCAACCTCAGCCGCGCCTCCCGACCATTTCAAGCCCGGCATCCCATAGATTAAAGGAGTGACCGCATGAACCGCCGTATCGTTTCCACCTTCGCACTGGCACTCGCCACCAGCGTCATCGCTTTTGCGGCCCAGGCCGCTGACATCAAGAACATCGTCATTGTTCACGGCGCCTTCGCCGACGGATCCGGCTGGCGCCAGGCCACCGAAATCCTGGAGCGGCGCGGCTTTCACGTTACGGTCGTACAGGAACCTCTGACCTCGCTCGCCGACGACGTCGCTGCGGCGAACCGCGTGCTGGACCTGCAGGATGGGCCGACGCTACTGGTCGGGCATAGCTATGGCGGCGTGGTCATTACGGAAGCCGGCCGGAACCCGCATGTCGAGGGACTTGTCTATGTGGCGGCCTTCCAGCCTGACAAGGGCGAAGATGTCGCTACTCTTGCGGGCTCAAAGCCACCGGCCGGAAAGGGCATCAAGGAAACCAAGGACGGCAAGTATCTCTATCTCGATCCAAGCGTCTTTCACGCCGATTTTGCCGCCGACCTGCCTAAGGCCGAAGCAGCCTTCGTGGCGCAGTCACAGGTCTTTGCTGCGAAAGAGGTCTTTGGCACCAAAGTCGGGGAACCTGCCTGGCGGACGAAAAAGAGCTGGTCCATCGTGGCGACCGAGGATCGCTCCATCAACCCCGAACTGGAGCGGACCATGGCAAAGCGTGCCGGCAGCGTGGTCACCGAGATCAAGTCCAGTCACGCGGTCTTCGCCTCGCAGCCGAAAAAGGTTGCTGACGTGATCGAGAAGGCGGCCAAGGAAGCCGGCAGATAAGTTCTGCCCGATCCAATCGCAAACAAAAAAGCCGCCGAGAATGTCGGCGGCTTTGAAGGTAAGGCGCGAAACGATCAGCCTTCCGGCGGAGCTTCGATCATGCCGAGTGCATGCAGATAGGTGTCGAGGATTGCGTCCTCTTCCATGCGTTCCTGCTCGTCCTTTTTGCGCAGCGCAACGACCTTCTTGAGGATCTTGGTATCGAAGCCCATGCCCTTGGCTTCGCCGTAGACGTCCTTGATGTCGTCGGCGATGGTCTTCTTTTCTTCTTCCAGGCGTTCAATGCGCTCCACAAAGGCGCGAAGCTGATCGCGGGCGACGCCATGAGCATCAGACATCGTGTTCTCCTGATTGGGGGTGGGAAAATTCGGATGGCGTTGACTGCCGCGAAGCGTGTCCGGGGTCAAGCTGATTCGAGCCGCACAGGAATTATTTGTGCGGCTTGTTCAGCTCAAACGCTGCTTTTTGCTCCGCCGAGGCGTCGTTCTGGTGGAGGTTCTTCCAATCGTCATACGGCATGCCGTAGACGATTTCGCGCGATTCGTCTTTGGAGAGCGGAACTCCGTCCGTCTCGGCTGCTTCGCGGTACCAGTTGGACAGGCAGTTGCGGCAGAAGCCCGCAAGGTTCATCAAATCGATGTTCTGGACATCGCCGCGCTCGCGCAGGTGCTCCACGAGGCGACGAAAAGCCGCAGCCTCGAATTCGGTCTGTTGTTGTTTCGTCAGGGCGGCCATCTCGGTCTCCTTTATTCGTACGGACCGGTGCGCGACACATGCACATTATACTCGTGCAGTGCCGGATCGGCATTCATGGTCTCGAAGATCGGTGCTAGACGGTCCGCCCACGCTGCAATACGCGGCTCGTCGCCGATCAGATCCTGGCGTACCTCGAGCAGCGCGTGCGGAATGCCGGTCAGCATGCAATGTCGATACATTGTATCGCCCTTCAGCGCGCCGTCGTAAGGCTCGTTGTCACCGACCACGAGATCGGGATCGCTGCGCAACAAATCAAGCAGGGGGGCGACTGCGCGCTTGTCGGTATCCCACAGAACGGCTGCGTGCCAGGGGCGGGGAAAGTGTTTCCAGACCGGCGTGTAGGAATGAAGCGAGAGAACGAGCGGCGCGCTCCCGGTCATGTTGGCGACTCTGTCGATCGTTTCGCTGACGGCATTGTGATAGGGCCGGTGGAACGTTTCGATCCGGTAATTCCACTCCTCCACGGTGATCGGATGGTTGCCCGGCACGATCGCGCCGTCCGATATCTTCATGATCAACGTGGGGTCGTCTTCGCCCCGGTTCGGGTCGATCAGCAACCGCGAAAAGCCGCCCAGGACGGCGGGCACTCGGAGCCTCGTCGACAGGTTCCTGACAAGTCCCTCGATGCCGATGTCATAGGCGATGTGGCGCTCGAAGGCATTGTCCGGCAAGCCAAGTCGTCCATAGCGCTCCGGCAGTCGATTCATCGCGTGATCGCCGAGCAGCACCATGCCTTTGTCATGATCGCCGGCTAGTAGTTCAAATGATTTGAAAGTGCTCATGGATGAAATGTCGATCGCAGTTTACGGGGCCGTCTTTGATCGCACGCGTCACCGATGGGTTCAAGCGCGCTTGGCAAGCAAAGGCTGCGGCCCGGCCGAAGTACGGTCGGCCATCTAGGATATAATCGATTAGCATTGCGTTGACATTCGCCGGGAGGCAGCGCAAGAAAGCACAAACATCGAATAACCGGGAGCCAATTGGAAGTCGTGTTGATCCAGACCGCGCCAAGTTTCCTTACGCGTTCCGGGCCGCTTGCCCGTTTTGCCCTTTTTGTCCTTGCGGCGTTCTCGCCGTTCTTCATTGCCGATGTGGCCCGCGCGGATTTCCGTGTGTGCAACGGAACGCAGAATCTGGTGGGCGTGGCGATCGGATATCGAGCCAAGGATGGCTGGATGACGGAAGGCTGGTGGCAAGTGCCGGCGACGACCTGTGCGACGCTGATCGAGGGGGAGTTGCAGTCCCGATACTATTATCTCTACGCCGAAGACGCTGCCCGGGGAGGCCGATGGACGGGTGACGTGCAGATGTGCGTGGCGGAAAACGAGTTCAAGATCACGGGAGTCAATGATTGCTACGCCCGTGGCTATCAAAAGATGGGGTTCAAGGAATATGACACGGGCCGCCAGGGCAGCTGGATGGTTCAACTTTCCGATACCCCAGGCACCCAAGAAAGCCCGAATCAATGAAGCGCAACCGCAAAGTTAAAATCCTCGCCACCCTCGGACCCGCCTCGTCCGAGGAATCGATGATCGAGAAGCTGCACCAGGCCGGTGCCGACGTCTTTCGCATCAACATGAGCCACGCCAGCCATGACGTGATGCGCACGCTGATCAAGCGTATCCGCGCCGTCGAAGCGCGCTCCGGCCGTCCGATCGGCATCCTTGCCGACCTGCAGGGCCCGAAGCTGCGCGTCGGCAAGTTCGCCGAAGGCAAGGTCGACCTGAAGCCAGGCGACACCTTCACGCTCGACAACAAGGACATTCCCGGCGACGCCACCCGCGTGTTCCTGCCGCATCCGGAAATTCTGGAATCGGTGCAGCCCGGTCACCGCCTGCTGATCGACGACGGCAAGCTCGCCCTGCGCGCTGAAAAGTGCGACGGCAAGAGCATCGTCACGACGGTCATTTCCGGCACGAAGATTTCCGACCGCAAGGGCGTCAGCCTTCCCGACACGCTGCTCACCGTCGGGGTTCTGACCGACAAGGACCGCACCGACCTGGCAGCTGTTCTCGAAACCGACGATGTCGACTGGGTCGCGCTCTCCTTCGTGCAGCGCCCGGAAGATCTGGCTGAAGTGCGCAAGATCGCGCGCGGCCGTGTCGGCATCATGTCGAAGATCGAAAAGCCGCAGGCGATCGAGCGCATCGAGGAAATCATCGAGCTGTCCGACGCGCTCATGGTCGCCCGTGGTGACCTCGGCGTCGAAATGCCGCTCGAATCCGTGCCGGGCATCCAGAAGCAATTGATCCGCGCCTGCCGCCGTTCGGGCAAGCCGGTCGTCGTCGCGACGCAGATGCTGGAATCGATGATCTCCGCGCCGGTTCCGACCCGCGCCGAGGTGTCCGACGTCGCCACGGCCGTCTTCGAAGGCGCCGATGCGGTGATGCTATCGGCGGAATCCGCTTCGGGTGACTACCCGGTCGAAGCGGTCTCGACGATGGCCTCGATCGCCAGCGCCATCGAGCGCGAGCCGCACTATCCTGGTATTATCTACGCGCAGCGTGCGCAGCCGGAGGCAACCGGCGCCGACGCGATTTCGCTCGCGGCCCGGCAGATCGCCGAGACGCTGCGCCTGTCGGCCATCGTCTGTTATACCTCGTCAGGCACAACCGGCTTGCGCGCCTCGCGCGAGCGCCCGCAGGTGCCGATCCTGGCGCTGTCGCCTGTCATCCAGACGGCTCGCCGCCTTGCCATCGTGTGGGGCCTGCACTGCGTCGTCACGCATGACGCGACCGACCTTGACGACATGGTCAACCGTGCCTGCCGCATAGTAGCCGATGAAGGCTTCGGCAAGCCGGGCGACCGCATCATTATCTCGGCCGGCGTGCCGCTCGGGACACCTGGTGCCACCAACATGCTGCGCATCGCCTATATCGGCTCCGACGGCCAGAGCGGCGTCTAAGATTTTCCGTAGGGATTGAACGAAAGCCCGTCGCCTGACCTAGGCGACGGCTCTTTTTGTTGTGCGCGCAGCATGGGCGCATTCTTGTGGGTGGAAGTCCCACCGTAAGCTGGTCACAGCGAGCGAAGTGAAGCGCAACTGCGGAAGGGTGACCAACCGTGGGGAGGAAGCGTGGATCGAACCTGCGGGCCGATGGACAGGAACCGGATATGTGATGATCCCGAAGCCAAGGGGGCGGCGAGCGCGAGCTTGGCATCCCCAGGGTGCTGGACCGTCTGATCCAACAGGCGCTCCTGCAAGTCCTCCAGCCTATTCTTGATCCGACTTTTAGTCAGCACAGCTACGGCTTCCGTCCTGGAAGGAGTGCACACGATGCCGTCCTGGCGGCGCAATCGTTCGTGCAGTCCGGACGGCGGGTTGTCGTGGACGTTGACCTGGAGAAATTCTTCGACCGGGTTGACCATGACATCCTGATCGACCGTCTGCGCA
>NZ_LNCD01000114.1 GCF_001542405.1 Rhizobium altiplani | reverse complement strand
TTCGCATTCTCGGCGATCAGATGCTGATTCCTTTCAAACTCGGCCCAGCTAATATAGCCTTCATGATGGTCGTGGATCAAAACTTCCCAGTCCTTCGAATTACGCCGCAACGTATCACGGATGATCCGTTTGCGCCCATCCTTGATCATCACCCGTGTCCCACGCCGGCCGTAGGCGTACGAGCCAGCGTAGACGGGGTTTGTCAGTATGTGATGAAGGGTATGATAAACCGGAGCTTTCCACTCGATCGGCGGTTTGCCGCGCCCTTGATTGACAGACGGAACCAAGACATTCTCTTGTCTGAACCAGAGCAACACCTGGCGGACGGTCTGCAGTTCGGCGAATTTACGAAAGACGAGCAGAATGCTCTCCTGAACGCGCCGATCAGGATCTTTCTCGACACGGGCATCATCCGTCTTCACATATCCGACGGCAACAGTCAGATGAAGTTCGCCGCGCCGCGCCTTTTGGCGCATGGCCTCGACGGATCGTTGCCGAAACACGGATAACTCCATCTCGCTCATCGTACCCTTCATGCCAAGAAGGAGGCGATCGTTAGGCGAGCGTGGATCGTAAATAGCCTCTTCGTCAACGATTAGAGTGCCGACCAGACCACAAAATTCCAGCAACGTATGCCAATCACGGCCATTGCGCGCCAGACGTGAGGCCTCAAGCGATACGACTGCTCCCACCCGACCTTCACATATCGCCGCCAACAGCTTCTCGAATCCTGGGCGGGCGGTGCCACCTCCGGATCGTCCAAGGTCATCGTCGACGATCTCGACGGTCTCCCAACCCAACTGTCGAGCACGCTCGACTAAGCCGTACTGCCGTCGTTGGCTTTCCAGGTTATTGGCAACCTGGTAGGCCGTCGACTGCCGGACGTAGACGAAGGCGCTAAGGCTAAGATGGTCGGCGGTAATCTTACTCATTGCCCGCCTCCTTTCCGCCGTCGGCGCACCGCTTTGCCGCCGCTTCCGTCAACAGTAATTGCAGGAGCGTTAAGGCTTCCCGGCGCTGGGTGTCGCTCAGGTCTACCGGCCGGGCTGTCACGAACAGATCCAATTGCATGCGAAATTGCTTTCTCATGGCTTATCCCTTCGGCTTCTTGAACCGAGCGAAAAGGTACGTGAGAATCAATGAATGCGCGCAGTTCAATAAGCTTGGCTGCCGAAAGGCGCGGCTCGGCTACAATCTCGATCGAACTCGCCGCAGGATCAAACATCCATGCGGGGATTTGAAATGAGCCACCATGGGCTTGTCGAATCAGCAGATAATGAACACCTTCGTGCTCATGGCTGCCGGTTACCAATACAGTTTGGTCAACCAGTGGATGGAAGGGATACCTGACCGTGGACTCGAATGCCAGAAACCCGGCATTATGAACCCGGCTTCGAGGGCGGCGGACGCACTTGGGCGACGCTGGCCACGCTTCTCCAGACGGCCAAGATGAACAACGTCGATCCGCTCGACTGGCTCTCACAGACATTAACCCGCATCGCTAAAGGCTGGCCTGTATCTGAAATCGAGGCGCTCATGCCCTGGAACTTCAAGCCCCACGCCATGGGCTAACCGCTTACGATTGGTGATGGATTGTCGAGTTGAGGCTGATTGGGCGAGCCGCCTGTGGCGAGCGATGCTATGAGCTGCGCTCACCGAACCGCTTGCGGGTTTCGTCCCATTCGGGTGACGCCCTCTCGCGGCCGCCGCTCGGCGGCGGATCATTCCTCGGTAATGGTCGAGCATCGGCAGCATGGCCGGCTGGACGCCGGGTACGGACACGGCACCTGACCGCGCCGTGGTCTACCTCTCTCTGACATCCCATTGTGCACCCGCCACGTCGGCTAGCAGCGGGGCATTACTGCCCCGCCGCCCCCCTAAGAACCGGGCGGGCGGATCACTCCGCACCCGGCTTCAAGCCATTCTCCAGCGCCACGATGTGGCACCGGGCTACCCGGCGGTATGTTTCGCACTCTGACGGCGGGCGAAATAGGTATCCCATGTGGGATCGAACGGGTTCGCCAGCGCCTGGATTTTGGCATGGCTCTCGATTGAGACCGCCGCTGCACGGACGAGGCCAATTTGGAGTCCTCCGTGCTAAAATCCCATGACTGACTGCCGTTGGCCCTGAAATACCTCCTCCTGATCCACCGTGCTCCTTTTTTGGAGTGTCGTCGGCACGCCCATCTCCAGAGCATGCGCCAGATGTGGAAGTCTACCGAAGAGAAGGTCGCCATCGCCACGACATGACGGTGATACATCGCCCATCCCCGAATGATCGGGTCAGTTATTTGTATCAATCCTTCCTGCGTGATGGCAGCGTTGCCTTTGATGATTTTCCGGACCTTATCCAGCAGCGCCTTGATGCTGCGTTTGGACGTCGTAATGAGAAGCTTGCCGTTGTACTTTCGCACATTCTGGCCCAAAAATCGAAACCATCCGCTATGTTCGTAATTCTGGTTTTCTCGCCCGAGAGTTCCAGACCCCGAACAGCAAGAAATTTCCTGATCGCCGGTAAGACCTTGCGTTCCTGCACCTCTTTCGAAGCACTGGTTACGACAAAGTCGTCAGCATAACGGATGACGTGGGGCTTGGCTTTTTGATACGTGGGTTTCGACGATCCCGCGCTTACATCAACTGCGGCCTCAAGCCCGTCTAGCACTCTATTAGCGATCGTGGGCGAAATCACACCCCCTTGCGGGGTCCCCGCCCGCGTGTCGAACAGAGTTCCCTCTTCAATATATCCGGCTTGAAGCCACTTCCGCTGATCGCGCCGGATGCCATCGACGTCAAAATTCGAAATGCTCCAGCGCTATCCGACGATCCGGAAACTGGCACCCCAATTCCCGTCGACACTCGTATTCCGCGGTCACGCCGTGGCAGCGAATCTTTTGCGGGCGCTCTCCGTGATTGCCGATCTCTACCGCACTGGGAAATTTGCGATCCCGGACGGAGCTCCGATCTCCTTTGCCCCCAAAGGCTGGAAGCCTCTCAGTCTGCGGGATGGCAAGAGAGCCTACGAACTCTGCCTGTTCAGCGAGCTGAAGCGCCGGCTTGATGCTGCCAATAACTGAGTGGAAGGGGCGAAGCGCTTCCAGTCCTTGAAAGCTTTCTCATTCCCAGGCCGACACTCGAGCTGAACCGCGTCCGGTTGCTGGAAGGCGACATCGCCGCGAAGTTCCTAGGTGCGATCCAAGGTAAAGCGGCTGCGATCAACAGACCACTTCTCGTTGATAGCACGCTGATCAGGTGTAAGGAAAGGTGATGTGACTCGAATAGTCTGCCCTCCGACGAGCGGTAGCCGCTGTATAAGGCCGGGGAGTACCTGATAGGCAATTCCTCCAGGAGGCGAGACCTCGGTAAGCTGCAGGCTTGGATTTGAAGCCTCGGTAGAATTACAATTATAACGTGATATCGGTTTGGTATGTCACTGTTCGCTGCCACCTTGAAGCGTAGATTAACGTCGGAGTGTAATCATGGATCGCGATAGACAGCGGGCACGTACAGCTGGTAATTCATCCCGAGATGGCGGCGGTGCGGAACGAACCAGTCACTTCCCAAATGACCTATTGGCCGAGGTGGCAAGCCGCCTACCCACCCACGATACATCTGAAACGGCAAATAACCTCGCGAACTTTGAACTCACGAGCCGATCCGCGCGAGAGGCGGTTCAGGCAAGCCCCGTTGGCACGTTTCACCAGCGGATCAACCGGCTCGGCAGCTCAGCGCGAGCGTTGCACGACAGGGCCCTGGCTCAAGTTGCGCCGGACCAAGGCGCACCAGACCGGGTGTTCGCACAGGCCGTAGCTCCCGTGCTCGCGCCAATATTTAGATTTCAGACTCCTCAGAGAAAAACAGACGCCGTCGACCGCATTCTGAACATCGAGGCTCCGAGAAATCAAGCCATGGCG
The DNA here is from genome assembly GCF_001542405.1 of Rhizobium altiplani. GTDB lineage: Bacteria > Pseudomonadota > Alphaproteobacteria > Rhizobiales > Rhizobiaceae > Rhizobium > Rhizobium altiplani. Next base: position 1,145 of record NZ_LNCD01000114.1, on the reverse strand, counting down.
CTCGCCAAGATAGGAGACCACTTGGGTGACCTAGACAGTGCAAACAGAAGTCGTCTTATCAACCGAGCGGTCCAATTAACCACCCACTCGGCAGACATGGTTACCCGGCACAATGCTGCACGCGCCCTTTTGAAGGGATATCATCACTTGAGCGCGGGGCAGCAATCGCAATTATCAGTCGACTACTTGCAGAGTGTCAGCACGCTTCCCGGTGACGAGCCGCTTGCAGCGTCTGCATCTCGCCGCGTGGCACAGGTGCCGCTTCCAAGTTTGGACAGGAGGATCGACGAGGCTCAGGTCCAAGCTCATGGGCACGCAGGAGAGCAGGGACCCATCTCTCGAACCCAACTGAGAGGTATGCGAGCGACCGCGGAGAACCTCAACAGGGCGGATAGTGACGCACGGTCGGAACTGGCGTCTTCCTCCAGAAGCAGAGAACGAAATTGGGGGCGATGAGTTTCACTACCGATTCGCCTTAACAGTATCACGTTGAGAGTGAAGGCTCGTTATTGCAATCAGGCACCTTTGGCTGGAACGCGACAGGTCCCTCTATCTCACCGAAAGAGACGTGCTATTTCCCAGCACCGGCGCCGAACATCCGCCCCGCAACAAGGTGATATGGTATTGTCACGTTAACTGGGCTGCGGTTGCCTGCCTGACGGGTTGGGCGTAGATTTCGGCATGTATTCACGAGATATCAGCTTCAAGCGTGACCGTTTTCCGCCACGGATCGTTTCTCGGTCTGGCTTATTTGCGGTTCAACCTTAGTCGCGTGAAGTTGAGGAAATGCTGCTCGAGCGACGTGTCATAGGAGACAGTCCGCCGCTGGATTGCCAAGTTCGGACCCCAGATCGCACGCAACTTGCGGCGGCGGCAGGCGCGCCCCGACGGTATTTGGTATTTGGACGAAGTCGTCGTGAAATGCGCTGGAGAGAAATTCTGGCTCTGGCGTGCGGTCGATCAACATGGCACCGTTCTCGAAGAGATATTGCAGAAGCGGCGTGATAAAAGGGCAGCGACGCGCGTGCTGGTGGCGTTAATGAAGCGCTATGGCTTTGCTCCCAAACGGAGCATCACCGATAAGCTCCGCTCCTATGGTGCAGCAAAGGCGGAAGTGGCACGGCCTTGACCATTGGTCGCACAAG
>NZ_LNCD01000113.1 GCF_001542405.1 Rhizobium altiplani | reverse complement strand
TTCCGCCGCACGGATACCGAACGGCTGAAACTTACCAGTGCACAACTCAATGCTGCGCGCGGCAAAACCGGCATGGTCTTCCAGAGCTTCAACCTGTTCCCGCATCGGACCGCGTTGCAAAACATCATCGAAGCCCCGGTGGTGGTGAAGCATGTGCCCCGCACTGAGGCAGAGGCACAGGCTCGCGAACTCCTTGCTCGTATGGGCCTTCCGGACGCGGGCCACAAATATCCGTCACAGCTCTCGGGTGGTCAGCAGCAGCGTGTCGCAATTGCCCGGGCTCTAGCCATGCAGCCCACCATAATGCTCTTCGACGAGCCTACCTCGGCGTTGGACCCGGAATTAGTGGGCGAGGTGCTGGCTGCAATCCGCCAGCTCGCCGCCGAAGGCATGACCATGGTCATCGTCACGCATGAGATTGGCTTGGCTTATGAGTTGGCCGATCGGGTGATCTTCATGGACCAAGGGGTCGTCGCCGCCAGTGGCGATCCGCGTGAACTACTGCTTTCTGACGCCAATCCGAGGCTAGCGGCTTTCGTCGGGCGCTTCACGGAGCAGGCCCGTCTTCTCAGTCCCCTGGTGGGTTCTACAGTCCCACCTTCATGCTGTCTGAAAACAAAGGATAACCGATAATGGCCAATGTAAACTGGGGCGGTATTTTCCCCGTTCTCGTCACTCCCTTCGGAGCCGATGGCTCCATCAATGAGACCCGCTACAAGGAACTCATCGACGAGGCTATCTCGAATGGCGCGCAAGGGGTCGTGGCGGCTGGTAGCACCGGCGAGTTCTATGCACTCACCACAACCGAACGCGCCCGCCTCTACAAATTGACCGTTGAGCATGTGGCTCGTCGCGTGCCCGTACTGGCAGGTGTTGCCGACCTCCGTGTCGAGGATGTTCTGGAAGCGTGCCAGTCGGCCGTGGCTTCGGGCTGCGCGGGTGGCATGATCCTGCCGCCGATCTACGCCATGCCGAGCCCGCGTGAAATCGTGGCCTTCTTCCAGTACATTTCCACCAACACGCCGCTGCCTCTGATGCTGTACAACAGCCCAAAACGTGCGGGGATCGACATCACGCCGGCCCTCGTGGAGCAACTCTCCGCCCTACCGACTGTGGTCGCGATCAAAGACAGCTCTGGTGTCATCACACAGGTAACCGAGCTTGTACAGCGCGTCGGTGAGAGGCTTCGTGTTTTCGTCGGCTACGAAACAATGATCGTTCCAGCTCGCGCCGTGGGTGCTCATGGGGTGGTCGCAATGGCGCATCAGATCGCCGGGCCGTTGATCCGCGACTATTGGGACAAGGCGCTGACGGGCGATAAGGCCTTGGACGATCTCGGCCGCGATGTCTTCGCCTTTTATCGGTGCTTCCAGTCAGGAGCATACTATGCGGCCATCAAAGAGACCATGAGCCAACTAGGTCGCGACGCCGGTGGCCCACGTTTGCCGTTGCTCCCGCTGGCGGAAGAACAGAAAGCGGCCATCACAAAGATTATTGCCGATGCGGGTCTTGCGCGCTGGGCTAACACGCAGAACGCGTGAGGCCTCATAAGAGGTAGCCGGTGCGGCGCTGGAGCCGCGAAAAGTTAGCGACGCGCTTCACAAGAAACGTTGCCCACATGTTCCGCCTGAGCTGAATTTACCCGTTGAAGGAAGAAATATGTATACGAAACTTGCTCTCCTTATCGATGGAGAATGGATTGAGGAAACCAGGGCTGGCAGCGAAGTTGTTCTCAATCCTGCCACAGAGCAGCCTCTCGGCACCCTGCCGCACGCCGGAAAGCCAGAACTTGATCGCGCGATCGCGGCAGCAAGCCGAGCCTTTGAAGGTTGGAAGCGGACTTCACCTTTCGAGCGTGGACAGATCTTACGCCGTGCCGCCGACCTCATGCGGGAACGTCTGGACCGAATTGCAACGGTGCTGACTTTGGAAGAGGGAAAGACGCTGGCGGAGGCTAAGGGCGAGATCACCGCCGCTGCGGAGTTCTTCGATTGGTTCGCAGAAGAGGGCCGGCGCAGCTATGGCCGAGTAATTCCGGCGCGCATGTCTGATATGCGCCAGACGGTCACACAGGAGCCGGTTGGCCCGGTCGCTTGTTTTACGCCATGGAACTTCCCGGCCGTGACGCCTGCTCGAAAGATCGCTCCGGCGCTTGCCGCAGGCTGCACTTGTATTATAAAACCGGCGGAAGAAACGCCAGGCACTACGCTGGAGATGGCACGGGCGCTCGCCGATGCAGGTCTGCCGAAAGGTGTACTGAACGTCGTTTTCGGTGTCCCTGCCGACGTCTCAGAGTATCTCATTCGCTCGCCGGTCATTCGTAAAATTTCGTTTACGGGTTCGACGCCGGTCGGACGCCATCTCGCTCGCCTTGCAGGAGAGACTTTGACTCTTGCCACCCTGGAGCTGGGCGGCCATGCGCCCGTGATCGTCGCGAAAGACGCCGATGTGCAGCGTGCTGCGGAACTTTCCATGGCGATCAAGCTGCGCAACAGTGGCCAGGTCTGCACCTCGCCGACCCGCTTCTTCGTCGAACGCCCAATCTATGAGGAGTATCTCGAGCATGCTCGAGCCTTTGTAGATAAGCAGGTCGTCGGCGATGGTTTGCGATCCGCCACGACGGTGGGGCCTGTCGCAAACACCCGCCGTGTCGCCGCCATGGATAACCTGATCGCAGATGCCTTGTCTTGTCAGGCGCGGCTCATCGCCGGAGGCGAACGCCTCAATGCTCCCGGTCTCATGTATGGGCCGACCATCCTTGCCGACATCCCTGACCACGCTAAGGCCATGACAGACGAACCTTTTGGTCCGCTTGCGCTAGTGCAACCTGTTGATGACACAGAACAGGCTCTCGCACGGGCCAATGCATTGCCCTATGGTCTTGCCGGGTATGCCTTCACACGCTCTGCCGCGACTGCGAACCGCATAGCGGAGGAAATGGAGGTCGGTGTGATTGGCATCAATCAGATGGTGGTGACGATTCCGGAAACACCCTTCGGCGGAATTGGCGACAGTGGCTGGGGCCGCGAAGGCGGAATAGAGGGTCTGGAATCCTACACTGTAAGAAAATATGTCGGCCATCTCCATTCGTAGCGGGGGATGACATAAAAGGAAAAGGAACGCGGGACATGAGCTTGGACGATTCATTTTCGGGTTGGCGACCACTTCAGCTCGCGTCTGAGGGCCCGCGTTACCTTGCTTTGGTAAATGCGCTGGAACAGGATATTGCCGATGGTCGGCTGACTGATGGCGACCGGCTGCCGGCACACCGTGATCTGGCTCGACAGCTTGGTCTTTCAGTCGGCACAGTCAGCAAAGCCTACCAGGAGGCCGAACAACGAGGCATCGTTAGCGGGCATGTGGGGCAGGGCACCTTCGTTCGGCGCCGCACGATCACCCGCTCGGAGGCTGCGGCAAGGCATGAGCCAGTTAATCTTGGTCTCAACGTACCCGCCGAGGGGAACGAGACACAGATACTGGCTGCATTATTCAGCGAGATAGCACGCGAGCGTGATCTGGGCCCGTTGCTGAGGTACCACCCTCACGCTGGCATCTCGAAACACCGCGAAGTCATCGCGGCCTCATTGTCCGATAGCAGTTTCACCGTTGAGCCGGCGCAGCTGTTCTTGTGCAACGGCGCCCAGCACGCCATCGATATTGCCCTACGTCTGATCGTAAAATCTGGTGACAGCATTCTTGTGGATGCACTGACTTATTCGGGTTTTAAAGCAATCGCTGTAGCCAGTCATCTCAACTTGGTGCCTGTGGAGATGGATAAGGAAGGATTGCGTCCTGACGCGCTGAAACAGGCTTGCCGGGAGTCCGGCGCGCGGGTGCTCTATTGCATGCCTACGCTTCAGAGCCCGACGGCGCGTACCATGAGCATTGCGCGTCGCCGCCGCATTGCCGAACTGGCCGAAGAGCTCGATCTCGCTGTCATTGAGGATGACGTCTACGGCTTTTTCTTCCCCGAACGTCCGGTGCCGATCGCCTCGTTGGCACCGGGCCGCACCTTCTATGTGACGTCCTATTCGAAATGCGTTGCGCCGGGTTTCCGGCTCGGCACATTGACTGTCCCGACAGCGTATACGGGTCAAGCCGAACTCCTTCTGCATGCCTCCGCCTGGTTTGTTGCTCCCATGATCAGCGAGGCAGCTGTGCGGCTGATTGAAAGCGGAGACTTGGAAGAACTTTTGCGTGAGAGGCGCCGGCAGGCGTTGGAGCGTTACCGGGTGTTCCTGGAGGTCTTCCCCGAAGCCTCAAAGCTTCAGTTTCCAGCCTTCTACGCGTGGTTGCCCTTGCCGCCAAAGTGGTCTCCGGATCAGTTTGCGGCTGCCGCACGAGGTTGCGGCATATTCGTGACGCCATCGATCGCCTCCGCTGTAAGTGACGGCAACCCGGGTGCAGTACGCATTTGCTTGGGTGCGCCCAAGGATCTTGTAGAACTTTCAGAAGTGCTTCAGACGTTGCGCGAGATCCTGGGTCGCCACCCTCTAAACGTCGTTTCTGTCGCGTA
>NZ_LNCD01000112.1 GCF_001542405.1 Rhizobium altiplani | reverse complement strand
TTCCGCCGCACGGATACCGAACGGCTGAAACTTACCAGTGCACAACTCAATGCTGCGCGCGGCAAAACCGGCATGGTCTTCCAGAGCTTCAACCTGTTCCCGCATCGGACCGCGTTGCAAAACATCATCGAAGCCCCGGTGGTGGTGAAGCATGTGCCCCGCACTGAGGCAGAGGCACAGGCTCGCGAACTCCTTGCTCGTATGGGCCTTCCGGACGCGGGCCACAAATATCCGTCACAGCTCTCGGGTGGTCAGCAGCAGCGTGTCGCAATTGCCCGGGCTCTAGCCATGCAGCCCACCATAATGCTCTTCGACGAGCCTACCTCGGCGTTGGACCCGGAATTAGTGGGCGAGGTGCTGGCTGCAATCCGCCAGCTCGCCGCCGAAGGCATGACCATGGTCATCGTCACGCATGAGATTGGCTTGGCTTATGAGTTGGCCGATCGGGTGATCTTCATGGACCAAGGGGTCGTCGCCGCCAGTGGCGATCCGCGTGAACTACTGCTTTCTGACGCCAATCCGAGGCTAGCGGCTTTCGTCGGGCGCTTCACGGAGCAGGCCCGTCTTCTCAGTCCCCTGGTGGGTTCTACAGTCCCACCTTCATGCTGTCTGAAAACAAAGGATAACCGATAATGGCCAATGTAAACTGGGGCGGTATTTTCCCCGTTCTCGTCACTCCCTTCGGAGCCGATGGCTCCATCAATGAGACCCGCTACAAGGAACTCATCGACGAGGCTATCTCGAATGGCGCGCAAGGGGTCGTGGCGGCTGGTAGCACCGGCGAGTTCTATGCACTCACCACAACCGAACGCGCCCGCCTCTACAAATTGACCGTTGAGCATGTGGCTCGTCGCGTGCCCGTACTGGCAGGTGTTGCCGACCTCCGTGTCGAGGATGTTCTGGAAGCGTGCCAGTCGGCCGTGGCTTCGGGCTGCGCGGGTGGCATGATCCTGCCGCCGATCTACGCCATGCCGAGCCCGCGTGAAATCGTGGCCTTCTTCCAGTACATTTCCACCAACACGCCGCTGCCTCTGATGCTGTACAACAGCCCAAAACGTGCGGGGATCGACATCACGCCGGCCCTCGTGGAGCAACTCTCCGCCCTACCGACTGTGGTCGCGATCAAAGACAGCTCTGGTGTCATCACACAGGTAACCGAGCTTGTACAGCGCGTCGGTGAGAGGCTTCGTGTTTTCGTCGGCTACGAAACAATGATCGTTCCAGCTCGCGCCGTGGGTGCTCATGGGGTGGTCGCAATGGCGCATCAGATCGCCGGGCCGTTGATCCGCGACTATTGGGACAAGGCGCTGACGGGCGATAAGGCCTTGGACGATCTCGGCCGCGATGTCTTCGCCTTTTATCGGTGCTTCCAGTCAGGAGCATACTATGCGGCCATCAAAGAGACCATGAGCCAACTAGGTCGCGACGCCGGTGGCCCACGTTTGCCGTTGCTCCCGCTGGCGGAAGAACAGAAAGCGGCCATCACAAAGATTATTGCCGATGCGGGTCTTGCGCGCTGGGCTAACACGTGAGGAGAGCCAGATGCGGTCGAATCCTCTTCTCCAAAAGAAGATGCGGAATTCAAGGTGGAGCCCCCGGGAAAACGCGTCGGTTCAGATGTAGAGGTAGCCAACGGCCACAAGGCATCACGGCGGAATTGGCGACAGTGGCTGGGGCCGCGAAGGCGGAATAGAGGGTCTGGAATCCTACACTGTAAGAAAATATGTCGGCCATCTCCATTCGTAGCGGGGGATGACATAAAAGGAAAAGGAACGCGGGACATGAGCTTGGACGATTCATTTTCGGGTTGGCGACCACTTCAGCTCGCGTCTGAGGGCCCGCGTTACCTTGCTTTGGTAAATGCGCTGGAACAGGATATTGCCGATGGTCGGCTGACTGATGGCGACCGGCTGCCGGCACACCGTGATCTGGCTCGACAGCTTGGTCTTTCAGTCGGCACAGTCAGCAAAGCCTACCAGGAGGCCGAACAACGAGGCATCGTTAGCGGGCATGTGGGGCAGGGCACCTTCGTTCGGCGCCGCACGATCACCCGCTCGGAGGCTGCGGCAAGGCATGAGCCAGTTAATCTTGGTCTCAACGTACCCGCCGAGGGGAACGAGACACAGATACTGGCTGCATTATTCAGCGAGATAGCACGCGAGCGTGATCTGGGCCCGTTGCTGAGGTACCACCCTCACGCTGGCATCTCGAAACACCGCGAAGTCATCGCGGCCTCATTGTCCGATAGCAGTTTCACCGTTGAGCCGGCGCAGCTGTTCTTGTGCAACGGCGCCCAGCACGCCATCGATATTGCCCTACGTCTGATCGTAAAATCTGGTGACAGCATTCTTGTGGATGCACTGACTTATTCGGGTTTTAAAGCAATCGCTGTAGCCAGTCATCTCAACTTGGTGCCTGTGGAGATGGATAAGGAAGGATTGCGTCCTGACGCGCTGAAACAGGCTTGCCGGGAGTCCGGCGCGCGGGTGCTCTATTGCATGCCTACGCTTCAGAGCCCGACGGCGCGTACCATGAGCATTGCGCGTCGCCGCCGCATTGCCGAACTGGCCGAAGAGCTCGATCTCGCTGTCATTGAGGATGACGTCTACGGCTTTTTCTTCCCCGAACGTCCGGTGCCGATCGCCTCGTTGGCACCGGGCCGCACCTTCTATGTGACGTCCTATTCGAAATGCGTTGCGCCGGGTTTCCGGCTCGGCACATTGACTGTCCCGACAGCGTATACGGGTCAAGCCGAACTCCTTCTGCATGCCTCCGCCTGGTTTGTTGCTCCCATGATCAGCGAGGCAGCTGTGCGGCTGATTGAAAGCGGAGACTTGGAAGAACTTTTGCGTGAGAGGCGCCGGCAGGCGTTGGAGCGTTACCGGGTGTTCCTGGAGGTCTTCCCCGAAGCCTCAAAGCTTCAGTTTCCAGCCTTCTACGCGTGGTTGCCCTTGCCGCCAAAGTGGTCTCCGGATCAGTTTGCGGCTGCCGCACGAGGTTGCGGCATATTCGTGACGCCATCGATCGCCTCCGCTGTAAGTGACGGCAACCCGGGTGCAGTACGCATTTGCTTGGGTGCGCCCAAGGATCTTGTAGAACTTTCAGAAGTGCTTCAGACGTTGCGCGAGATCCTGGGTCGCCACCCTCTAAACGTCGTTTCTGTCGCGTA
>NZ_LNCD01000111.1 GCF_001542405.1 Rhizobium altiplani | reverse complement strand
GAAGGCTATATTAGCTGGGCCGAGTTTGAAAGGAATCAGCATCTGATCGCCGAGAATGCGAATGGAAAAAGCTACATGGGACGCGGTTCGATAAGGCGTGGCGAAGCTTTATTGCCTGGACTATTTCGTTGCGGTCGCTGCGGTCGTCGACTGCATATTCAATATTCTGGGAAAGGCGGCAACACGCAGCGATACGTTTGTCGCGGCACATTCGGCGACATGGCGGCTGCAAACTGCATCGGGTTCGGTGGCATGCGCGTCGATCGGGCCGTCGCGCAGGAAGTTCTCGAACGACTGCAACCCCTCGGGATCGAGGCGGCGTTGCAGGCAATGGAGGCGCACACTCAGCGTCATAGCGATAAGCGTCAGCAACTCGAGAACTCAATCAAGCAAGCACAATATGAGGCTGCTCGAGCGCGACGCCAGTATGACGCTGTCGATCCCGACAATCGGTTGGTCGCGGGCGAGTTGGAAAGACGCTGGAATGAGAAACTGATCCAATTGCGTGACCTGGAGATCGAGCTTGAGACGCTCTCGACCGACCGCGACATGCCCGCGCTATCGGCAGATGACCGTGCAAGACTGATGAAGCTCGGCAGGGACCTGGGGCAGGCATGGGACAGCCCCAGTGTATCCACCGAGACGCGCAAAAAGATCATTCGGCTACTAATCACGGAAATTGTCGTCGATATCGTCGACGACACATTGGCGATCATCATCCATTGGCAAGGTGGCGATCATACCCGGATGACAGTGAAGAAGAACAAGATCGGCCAGACCCGGTGGGCAGTTAAGGCTGATGTTGTCGATCTCGTGCGCGCCTTGGCAAGGCAGTTACCTGATTTGTCAATCGCAGCGATCCTGAACCGCTCCGGCAAGCGGACTGGGCATGGCGCCAGCTGGACACGAAGCCACGTCTGCAGTCTTCGCAACACCTACGGCATCCCCGTCTATCGGGAAGGCGAACGGGCTGAACGCGGAGAGAGAACCCTCGACGAGACCGCCGACATTCTGAAGGTAAGTCGAGCTACGGCTTATCGGATGGTAAGCAGCGGCGTCCTTCCCGCTCGACAGCTATGTGCTGGAGCGCCTTGGATCATCCAACTTTCCGACCTTCAAGACGACACTGTTCGCCGCGAAGCAGATGCCAGGCGATCAAGACGTCCGATATCTCAGGATCCGGTTCAAAATCCCCTTTTATTTTAAGGACATCGTCAGATGAGCAGTATGTCGCGCCAACGTCGCTGCCAGCGAATAGACTGTTCTTCCTTGTGATCGTTTGGGGCCTGATCGCGCGCTCGACGATATTGGAGTCGATTTCGATCCGGCCGTCCGTCAAGAAGCGCTCGAGTGCTTCGCGCCGGATGAGCGCGTAGCGGATCGCTTCGGCGGTCTTCGACTTGCCAGAGACCTTGGCCAGTTCCTTTTCCCAAAGATCAAAGAGGCCGGAGACGATGGTTGCAGATCTTTCCTGACGCAGCATGGAGCGGCTGTCAGCATCCCGACCGCGGACCTCATCCTCGATGCGCCACAGCTGGGTCATCGCGATGATCGTGTCCGTTGCTGCCTTTGAGACTCCACTGATGTGGAGGTCGTAAAACTTGCGACGTAGATGCGCCCAGCACCCTGCGAGTTGGCTCGTTTCATTGCTGCCAGCTTTGGCACGCGTCTTGGCAAGATTGGTATAGGCCGAGTAGCCGTCTACCTGCAGGATGCCGCTGAATCCGGCGAGATGACG
>NZ_LNCD01000110.1 GCF_001542405.1 Rhizobium altiplani | reverse complement strand
AAAACCCTGGAAGATCAAGGCTTCTGCTGGCCGGGCATATCGGCGGCACGGATACGTCTGGACCATTCGCAACTGATGGCGTTGCTGGCCGGAATGGATTGGAAAAAGATCCGCCCGGCCAAGGTCAGGCGACCCTTGTTGACGGGCTGACCGCGCCTGCGGCAAGATGAATCATGCCGCTGTAATGGTTGGGAAAACGGCTGTTTTTATGCTCTACTCCTTCGCATGGATTTGCCCCCTCACGACCTGCCGGACGACGTTGACGCGCTGAAAGCGATGGTTCTCGCGATGGCGCGCGAGCAGGCTGCGAAAGAAGCCCGACTGAAGGCCGCTGAAGCTGAGATCGCCCGATTGGAGGCGGTGGAGAAGAGCGCCAACGAGCGGATTGCCAACCTCACATCGATCCTGAAGGTTCTGCAGCGCACCCAACATGGCACCCGCTCCGAGCGACTGCGGCTAGGGATCAACGACGAACAGGTGTCTTTTGCCTTCGAGGAAGTCGAGACCGGCCTTTCCGCAATCCAGAGCGAACTTGATCATGCGGCCAAGGACAAGCCGAAACGGGCAGCACGTCCACGCAAGGGTTTTGCCGCTCATCTCGAACGCGTCGAGGAAGTGATCGAGCCGGAGATCCCGGCCGGCTGCGAGGGGCTGGAAAAGGTCCTGATCGGTGAGGATCGCTCGGAACGACTGGATGTCGTGCCGCCGAAGTTCAGGGTCATCGTGACGCGTCGCCCTAAATATGCCTTCCGGGGCAATGATGGCGTGCTCCAGGCTTTGGCACCGGCGCACATCATCGAAAGTGGCCTGCCGACGGAGCGGCTACTCGCCTATATCGCCGTCTCCAAATACGCCGACGGCCTTCCGCTTTACCGGCAGGAGGCAATCTATCTCCGCGATGGTGTCGAGATCAGCCGATCGTTGATGGCCCAATGGATGGGGCATCTGGGCTTCGAGCTGCAGATATGCGCCGATTACATCCTTGAGCGCGTCAAGGACGGCGAAAGGATCTTCGCCGACGAAACCACCTTACCTACCCTTGCGCCCGGTTCGGGAAAAACGACGAAGGCGTGGCTTTGGGCTTATGCTCGCGATGATCGCCCCGATGGCGGGACCAGTCCGCCGATGGTTGCCTATCGGTTTGAAGACAGCAGGGGCGCTGATTGCGTGGCGCGTCATCTCGCCGGATTCAGCGGCATCCTGCAGGTAGACGGCTACTCGGCCTATACCAATCTTGCCAAGACGCGTGCCAAAGCTGGCAGCAATGAAACGAGCCAACTCGCAGGGTGCTGGGCGCATCTACGTCGCAAGTTTTACGACCTCCACATCAGTGGAGTCTCAAAGGCAGCAACGGACACGATCATCGCGATGACCCAGCTGTGGCGCATCGAGGATGAGGTCCGCGGTCGGGATGCTGACAGCCGCTCCATGCTGCGTCAGGAAAGATCTGCAACCATCGTCTCCGGCCTCTTTGATCTTTGGGAAAAGGAACTGGCCAAGGTCTCTGGCAAGTCGAAGACCGCCGAAGCGATCCGCTACG
>NZ_LNCD01000109.1 GCF_001542405.1 Rhizobium altiplani | reverse complement strand
TCGGGAAGGTCGATCCGGGTGGTGAGAAAGAGTGGATCATAGCCGGTGACGCCGGCCCAACGCTTGAGCGCGAGAGGCTTTCGGTCCGCCTCGAGAAGAGCTTCGCCCTGGATGCCGCCTTGAGACAGGGACGGCAGCCCAAGCGAGGTATCAAGCCGGTCCAACACAAGGCCCGCCTGCGGCTGTTCAAAGCGCTGTCTTTCGAGCAGGCCAAAAATTGCACTAATGCGGACACCTTCATTGGCGATCCAGACAGTTTTGTTCTCAGGCCTTCCGGGCTTCTTCGGCTCAGGGACTGCCTTGTGGTGCAGGGCCAGGACCTGCCATTGGTCGTTCAGCACCGGGGCGCCGGATGAGCCCGGCTCCGTATCCGTCGAATAGTGGATGAAATGATCAAGGTTGACGTCGGGGGCCGCGTCCTGATCAAGAATAATGATCTGGCTTGCTCGTATAGCAATCTGTTTCGGCTCGCTGTTCGGGTGCTGGATGATCGTCACCCACTCGCCATCGATCGCCTTGCCGGAAAGCGGGATCAGCGGCAGCCGGCCATAACGGTCGATCGGTACGCCCTCATCCGACAATGGCGTGACCGCGACAAACGTGATGTCGAGCTCAGCGTTGGTGTAAAAGATCTCGTGCGGACGCAGATTGAACCTGACGCCTTCGCGAAGAACCCCATCGATATCGTGCTCATAACCGAATTCGGCTTCGCATTGGCTGGCTTCATCGGCATTGCCGAGCACATGGTGGTTGGTTAGCAAAAGTCGTGGTCCAACTAGAAACCCCGTGCCATACCAGGCTCCGCCATCGCTCGGCACCTTGATCCGGCAAACGGCAGCAGCCGCCCGTCGCCCACGATCGAGGAAGTTGATCGACATCAGGTCGCTTTGGCCGATGATCCGCTCGAAGCCGTTTGGATCGCTGCGCGGTGATTCAAGAAAACTCTTGCGAGCCGAAAAACGACTATCGGCTTCCGCGCGAGCCCGCCTCAGGTCGCGCTCTTCGGCCGGGACGTAATTGAATTCCGCAAGCGCAACCTTTTCTACCTCGACGGAAAGCGCGGCCGATTGGGTGGCGACGATATCGTTTTGGCCAACTGCCGCTTCCGGGTCTTTCTCCATGCTGATCTCCGATCTGGACGAAGTGGGTGTGATGCGGGTTTCGACGTTCGCTTTTTGGGGCGACGAAAAGGCAGCGGAGAGCACATTGCACTTCGCGTAAGGAATTGAACCGCATTCACGTTAAGCGCGAAACCGGTTTTGTAGTAGTGTCTTGTTCAGTACGCCGCCAATTTACTTCGCTAAAGTTGACAGCTTTATGAAAATACGATCGCTCCAAGCATTTCCGATGGATTTTGCTTGTAGGCCTACCAATAAAATGAAACAGGTATTGCACGCCTGACGCGAGAGGTCGTCATCAGCCTCGTGGGGGAATCGGCGGGACCTTGCAGCAGTGGGTAGCTTGCATTCTTCGTGAGCTAGGGGGCAAACATGACGCAATCACTTGTGACGAGTGCAATCCCGTTCAAATTCGACAGAGCCGATCGCGTCGATGCAAAGCTCAAGGAATTCCGCCCTGAGCTGTTCGGCAAAGATGGGATAATCCGCGTCGCCCTGCGAGACCAGGGCGTCCATTTCATGTCGATCACCGTGGTTCGCGGCGATGTCGGAGAGCCTACGTATCTGGTATTCGAAATGTCGGTCGACGGCGAGCCGCAACATGCCTTCGACACGGTCGGCACCAAGCTGGCATCGTTCGTCAGCGAAATCCTGTCGGTTGCCGAAATAAAAGCGGCAGGTACGCTCAGTCGTCTTCTCACGTCCCATCACATTCGCACCGGGCAAGGTCTGTTCGATGTCCCAGGTCTCGACTTCTGTGGCACGCCAGGCATGACCGTGACGCGGATCAAGCGAGAGTATGCGCTTGCCCGCGAACTCCGTTCCTATTTCGATACCAACCCGGCCGCAGGGGCACCGCTGGACACCGTTTTGCGCGTGCGGGATTTCGTCAAAGCCGATGCCGACCTGGCTCCGCTGCTGGACCCCGAGCCATTTCCGCGCCTCACCGCTGAAGAGGCCCCCGGCCTTGATTTCGGCTTCATCCTGTCCCTGGCTTTTCAAGGGCTCATCAAGTTCTTCTGGCCGGTTCTTTTTCTGCTCGGCCTTCTCGTTGTTACCGCGACAATTGCGGCAGGGCTTTGGCAAGGCTTCGCGGTCGGCGTGATCGCCGTCATCGTTTCAACGATTGTCGCAGCCGTCGCAATTCTTGCGATCGTCGCGAATGTCTACCTCGGCCTGCGGCGGCTCGAATCGGCCAACACGCCGGTCGACACCTTGGTCGATCCTGATGTGATGGCGTCGCTGACGGAAGCTGAAAATCTCAAGGACACGCAGCAAAACCATCTTGCCGGCATTTCGGTCATGCAGGCCGGAGCGTTGCGGGGGCTGACGCTCAGAATAGCGTTCTGGGTGATCGGGCAGATGGCAACAAAACGATTCCGTCCCGGGTTTCTTGGCGATATCAGCACGATCCACTATGCCCGTTGGCTGCGATTGCCGAAAACCAACAAGCTCCTGTTTTTCTCGAATTACGGCGGCAGTTGGGAAAGCTATCTGGAGGATTTCATCACGAGGGCGTCGAACGGCCTGACCGCCGTCTGGAGCAATACAGTCGGTTTTCCTCGTACTGAAAACCTGTTCTTCAAGGGCGCAACTGATGGCGACCGGTTCAAACGCTGGGCGCGCAGACAACAGCAGCCGACATGGTTCTGGTACAGCGCCTATCCACATCTGACGACGGCGCGCATCCGCACCAACGCCGCGATCCGCCAAGGGCTTGGGACGGTGTCGACGGAAGATGAGGCGGCGGCGTGGCTGGGGCTGTTCGGCTCGAAGGTAAGGCCGGCGACGTTGATTGAAACCTTCGAGGTCCAGACGCTGCTATACGGCGGCTTGAGCAAACACCCTTATGCGAGATGTCTTGCGATCAAATTTTCCGACGACCCCAAACAGGCATGCGCCTGGCTAGAATCGATCGAGGACCAGATCACCTTCGGAGATCAACCCCCGGCCGACAAGGTGTTGATTTTCGCGCTGACGGCGGATGGCTTGAAACGCTTGGGCCTGCCTTCCGATGTCGGGGACTCCTTCCCGACCGCATTCCGCTTGGGGATGGGTTCGCCCGGCCGGGCCAACCTGCTTGCCGATACCGGCGATGACAAAGCCGGCACATGGCTGTGGGGCGGGCCGGAAAAAGCAATCGACGCGACGCTGCTGCTTTACGCAGATTCACAAACCACTCTTGTCTCATATGCCAGCGAGTTGAGCTCGGGCATCGATGCCGCCGGAGGAAAGGTGCTGCATCAGGTGACACCGAC
>NZ_LNCD01000108.1 GCF_001542405.1 Rhizobium altiplani | reverse complement strand
ATGATTTCATGATGCCTGTTTCCTCGATCGTCTATTGCGTTGAGCGCGAGCGCGTAGAATGTCGATCTGGTCCTCCATCAGTTCGATCTGCCATGGTTGTCCTTTCACTAGCTGCCGGCCTTGAATCAGGCCTCGTGCCAGGTATTTGAAGATGGTCTGCGGCGTAATGCCAAGAGCTGCAGCAGCTCCTTGAACGGAATAGGTTCCGTCTGGCCACCTGACGGGGTTGGAGCTCGTTCCGTTGATTTTGACGGTTGGAATGCCCCAACGCCTGCGCAAGAGCCAGACATTGTCACCTTTGAAGGCGCAATTCTGTGCGGCACGGAAGCCTTCCGCGTTCAGTACCGACGCAATTTCCTTGTCCATTTTGCCTGCGGCGTTCAGCTCCGTCACGCGCGCTCGTAATTTGTCGATATCGATATAGTCGCCATAGGTATGAACGCGCCTTTGGACAGAGTGCTCGCTCGTCGCTCCCGTTTGCCACAAGATCTTGATCCAGACCTGTCCTTGCAGCCGTTTTTGATCGAGAACGACCTCGCAGATAATGAGGCGTAAGATGCTCTTTCGCTCGGCCGCCGTGGTCAATGGGGCATGCCAGATGCCAGGCAGGTTCTCTCCGAGTGCCAATAACCCGTCGCGATCTGCCTCGCTGAGAACCAGGGGCTCGTCGGACCGCCACCGTTCATAGTCCTGCTCGATGGCCGCGGCCGCGCGCAACTTTTCCTCCCATCCGCGTTCCAGCGAACGGGCCACCAAGCGGTTCTCTGGCTCGACTGCATCATATTGGCGCCGTGCCCTTTCCGCCTCGTAGCGCGCACGTTCGCGCCGCAGAGCCCATTGACGCTCGAGTTGACGGGCCTCCTCTTCCATCTGGCCCAGTGCGGCGACGGCGATAGCAATCCTGTCCGGCGTCAGAGCCTCGAGTAGAATGCTTTCGACGCGTGCATCGACCGGCAGAGCGCGCACCTCCTGGCATAACGGCCCTCCGTCGTGGCCGCGGTCGGCGCGGCATGCGTAGACGGGATAGTTTCCCGCAGGGCCGCTATAGCGCAAACTCATCCGGCGACCGCACCGCCCGCAGACAGCGATGCCCTGCAGCAGCGCGGCGCCCTTGCGCGGCAAGCCCGAATGGCCGGCTTCGTAGCGGTTGATGTTGTTCTCCAATCGCCGTTGGTTCTCCATGAACTGCTCCCAGCCGATGTAACCAGGATGGGCCGCTTCCAAACAGACCTCCCAGTCCGCGATGGGGACCTTAGTCGTCCGCGGACGATAAACGTCCTGGCGAACGCGTCCACCCGTCTGCCGCCGCCGACCATAGACATAGGCCCCAGCATAGCCGGGATTATGGAGAATGCTGAGCACCCGCGGGTTGCTGGCCTCACGCCAAACCACTTCGTGCGGCGCCGGACCACGAAGGGGGCGCATTGGCAACGGCAAATTCTCCTTGCGTAGGTAGCGCATCACTGCCCGCGCGCTTCCTAACTCGCGGAATTTGCTGAAGACCAGGCACAGCCTTGCCTGCACCTCCTCATCGGGGTTGAGGATGATTTGGCCTGAGCGGTCGTAAGCCAATCCGGCGGGAAGGCCAAGGCGCAATTCGCCGCGTGCCGCTTTCTGGCGCTCACCCTGATGCAGGCGTTGCTTGATCTGGTGCAGCTCCGCCTCGCTCATGATGCCGGACAAGCCCAGCAGCAGGCGGTCGTGATAAGCGCACGGATCGTAGAGCCGTTCGCCGTCAGCGATGATGACGCCAAACAATGAGCACAGATCGAGGAGTTGATGCCAGTCGCGGTTGTTACGGGCGAGCCGGGAGGCGTCAAGACTGATGACAAGCCCCGCGTTTCCCAGCCCGATCTCCGCGATTAGCTTCTTGAAGCCCTCTCGCTCGACGCAGCCCGAACCGGATTTGCCGAGATCTTCATCGATGACGTGCACGCGTTCATGTGGCCAGCCAAGAGCGACGGCACGATCGATCAGACGATACTGCAACTCCGTGCTTTCCTGATGATGGCGCACCTGGTTTACGGAAGACTGGCGGACATAGATGTAGGCGAGCTTGCCGCGATGCTCGGCCGTGACGCGCTCGTCCGGGTTATTCGTCGCTCTCAGCATGCCGATCCACCTTTGTCGGCGCGCGTATTGACCGCATCCGCATCAACAGGGGGGCAAGTTTTTGAGCAAGTTGTTTCCGCGTCTCCGGCGGCAGATCGAGCCACGGACGCGGGACTGTCGTGCTCGGGGTAAGAAGCTTTACGAGGGACTGAGACGCTACGCGGTACGGTTTTGATTGCACGTTCATCGCGAATCACCTCCTTGGAACGGGAGGTAACCATGCTGTTCAAATGGTGCATCAATGTGAGCAGGGTTCGAACGCTGATGCGAGGCGCCGACTTCGACTCGCTTCGCGCTTCCGGCGAAGCGGTTACAAGATCGGTTATCGATCGGCGAATTGAACGGCGGCGTCCGTCAGGTAATCGAACGACAACGAATGCCGCACCGCGGCCGGACTGGACCGACACCAGCTCAAGACGCTGACCCGCAAGGCCGTGGCGCGGGTCAATGATAGTCACATGATGCACCACCCCGTCGACAATAGCGGCAGTCTGCGATGCTTGGTTCGCCGAACACTGTTCCCCATTCTCCGACACTGCGGTTGGACGTGATGAGCATTGCACCCCGCTCGTAGCGCCTGGACACGAGCTGGAAGAACAGATGGGCGGCGTTGGGGTCGAACGGAAGATAGCCAAGCTCGTCGATGATAAGCAGCTTGGGCTTGGCAAGAAACGCGAGCCGCTCTTCCAGGCGTCCCTCGCCATGGGCTCTCACGAGCGTTGCAACCAATGCCTGCGCCGTAGTGAACAGCACCGTGTAGTTTTGGCGGATGACCTCTCTTCCAAGCGCGATCGCGAGATGGGACTTCCCAACGCCAGGCGGGCCAAGAAGCAGCAATGCATCGCCATTTGCCACCCAACGGGCGGTGGCAAGTTCTCGGATCTGTTGCGGATCGATACTGGGCTGCGCTTCGAAATCAAATCCCTCGAGATCTCGTACATGCGGGAAATGCGCGATCTTCATCGCCATGATGATGCGTCGTTCGTCCTTCCTTGCAATCTCGCGTTCGCACAGGAATGCGAGTGTCTCGCGGATGGTAAAGTCGGCCCGTGACGCTTCGTCAAGGAGGTTGTCGAGCTGATCGCGGATGGCCGTCAGCTTCAGTCGGCTCAGCCAGCCGATCAGCGTGTCATGATCAACTATCATCACCATTGCCCTCCGATTAGCCGCTCATATTCCGACAGCGGGCGAAGAAGGTCGGGTAGCTTGGGAGCCGGGAAATCGGCCCCCGCGGCTTGCTTGACAGGCATGCCGAAGCCACTAACGCCGGCAAAATGGGCGGGATCCGTCAGACGTCGATGACGACCGTGTGCCTCGGCATGGCTCGCGACAAGATGTCCAGCATGGAACACGCGGACCTGTCCCCCGCTGATTGTCACCTCGACAATCTCGCCGATGAGCCGCGAAGGGACCGAATAGGCGTTGGTGTCGACTTCAACGGCGCAGTCGACGTGAACCTTGCGCAGCAGCTCTCGAATCTGACGAAATGGAGGCCTGCCGTTTAGTGGACGTAGCGTCGCAGCTTCGTCGCGAACAAAGCGCTCGAGTGGTGGTTCGCCTGTCGTGCCATGGCATCTAAGATCGGCAACCGTGCGCATCCACCACGCCAGATGCCGGTGAAGCGCCTCCATGCTGTCAAAGCTGTGTCCGGCAAGTGCGTTGTGCTTCACATACCCGACGCCGCGCTCGTCTTTGCCCTTGGTGCGCGCCCGGTATGGCGCACAAGCGCGAGGACGGAACTCCCAGTAACGAGAGAAGGCGTGCAGTCGATCGTTGAACACAATCTCGCGCGTCACCGCGTCGTGCCGTGTCACCAATGCCGCAGCATTATCGAGCAAGACCTCGCTTGTGACACCGCCAAAATGCCTGAACGCTGCCTCGATGCCATCGAACCAGGCAGACTGACGTTCGTGAAGAAACGCAGTCACGAACGTGCGACGCGAGTAGCCAAGTGTCGCCACGAAGATGTAGACCCGAACCTTCTCGCCTCCGATCTCCATTCTCTTCTGGCCAAAATCAATCTGCATCTGCTGACCGGCCGGGGTCTCGAAGCGCATTGTCGCCAACGCTAGCGCCGCAAGCTGCTGGCGATACCCACTGACAGCCCGCTCAACCGTGCGGAGGCTGACCTCGATGCCGAGTTCACGGCCCAGATCCTGCCGCACGACATCAGCGTTGCCGCCATGGCGAAAGAACCGCTCACGAACCCACGCCTCATGCTTTGACAGTTGCGTTTCCCTGCGGGCTCGTCGATACCCGCGCCAGCCACCCGTCTCGATATATCGCTGCACCGTCGTACGAGAGCAGCCAAGCTCCAACGCGATCCGCCTAGTGCCCCAACCCAGCTTCTTGAGCCGCAGCATCGCAGTCACCTCGTCCGGTTCGAGCATCGCTTCTCTCCGCGCCAATCTCGCGGAGATCTTCGTACCTGTCTCGACGTCCATCAGTCCCTCCTAAGGTGTAAAAGGGGGACCAGTTTTAGGTGTCGCTACCGGACCAGTTTTACATGTCGCCTGACA
>NZ_LNCD01000107.1 GCF_001542405.1 Rhizobium altiplani | reverse complement strand
CGAAGCGGTCTTGCCAGGCTTTCCAGCGGGCTCTGCGCCGGGCAATGTCGACGCGGCCCTGCTCAAGGGCGAACAGCGTTTTTTTTAAAGCTCAAGCCCTCGCGGCGCATAAACTGCCAGATGGCATTGTGGGAGACGCTCACGCCGCGGGCGGCCAACTCATCCTTCAGCCGATGTAGCGTCAGATGTGATGTCTGCTCGATCTGCTCGACGATGAAGGCGCGGTGCGGCTCTAGCACACGTCGGCGATGGCCGCCCATCTTGCCGGGCGACACACTACCGGTGGTCCGATAACGCTGCGACCACTTCACCACGGATGAGACAGCTATGTCGAACCGCTCCGCCACCACCCGGCAGCTCTGACCGTCCACAACCGCTGCAACGACTCGCTCACGAAGATCATTCGAATAGGGTCGCGTCATGGATGCTGGCCTCCATTCCAGCATCCATGATGAATCACAAATCTGCTGATTTGGGAATCCCGCACCGATTCCGATAAGCAATGATCCGCTCTAGAGGAGAACCGTCATGATGAAGTCCGCCCTGCGCTTGAGTGCGCTTGCCGTTGCCGTTTCCACATTTGCTTTCGTCGCTGAGGCCAAGAATCCGATTGTTGGTGGCGCTGCGATGTATCCGACGAAAGACATCGTGCAGAATGCGATGAACTCGAAGGATCACACGACGCTGGTTGCTGCCGTCAAGGCTGCCGGTCTCGTGTCGACACTGGAAAGCAAGGGACCCTTCACCGTATTCGCTCCCACCAATCAGGCCTTTGCCGAATTGCCCGCCGGCACGGTCGACACGCTGCTGAAGCCTGAAAACAAGGCCACGCTGACGAAGGTTCTGACTTGCCACGTCGTCGCGGCCGATGCGATGGCCAAGACCGTTGCCAAGATGATCAAGGCCGACGGCGGCGAACACGACATCAAGACCGTCGGCGGCTGCGTGCTGAAGGCCAGGGAAAGCAGGGGCAAGATCACGATCACCGATGAAAACGGCGACGTCGCCCACGTCACGATTGCCGATGTGAAGCAATCCAACGGCGTCATTCACGTCGTTGACAAGGTTCTGCTGCCGAAGATGTAAATTAGTTCAGGCGGTCAATAGAAGGCGCCCCGTTCCACCGGGGCGTCTTCTTTCATTTCCAGTTGGCGATACCGACCGTTTGCGCGATTGCCTCGCGCAGGTCATCGAGACCCTCGCTCTTTTCCGAGGACGTGGCGATGATGGCCGGATAGGCGGCGGGCCGCTTCTTGATCTTTTCCGCGGTCTCCGCGAGCAACTTGGTCACAGCCGGTGGTTTGATCTTGTCGGTCTTGGTCAGAACGATCTGGTACGAGACGGCAGCCTTATCCAGTAGATCCAGCACCTCATCGTCGTTCTTCTTCACTCCGTGGCGGCTGTCGATCAACACGTAGACGCGCTTCAACGTCGCGCGGCCGCGCAGGTAATCGAAGACGAGCTTCGTCCAGGCGTCGACCTGGTCTTTCGGCGCCTGCGCGTAGCCGTAGCCCGGCATGTCGACCAGAGCCATCGGCGGCAGGTCGCCGCTTTCGCCCGAATAGCCTTCCGGCACGAAGTAGTTGAGCTCCTGCGTCCGGCCTGGCGTATTGGAGGTGCGCGCCAGCCCCTTGTGACTGACGAGCGCGTTGATCAAAGAAGACTTGCCAACGTTCGAACGGCCGGCAAAAGCCACTTCCAGCGGTCCTTCCGGCGGCAGGAATTTCAGGGAGGGAACACCGCGGATAAAGGTCCAGGGGCGCCCGAACAGCGGCTTGTCGTTCTTATTGTCGGTCATTCGGCCTTTTCCAGCAAAATCCAGTGTGCCTATGGCATTCAGGTTCCAGGCGATTTTGTCAACCGCACAGTCGTCGGACACCGCGGCGGGGTACAAATGAAAAGCCCCGCCGGAGCGGGGCTTTCGTCATTTGTCTGTCGGAGCCGGCTTTCGTTTGAAGAGCCCCTTCAGATTGTCGAAGAGCTCGATCTTCACGCCATGGCGACGCATGATCACGCCCTGCTGGATGACCGAAAGCGTGTTGTTCCAGGCCCAGTAGATGACCAGGCCAGCCGGGAAGCTTGCCAGCATGAAGGTGAAGACCAGCGGCATCCAGTTGAAGATCATCGCCTGTGTCGGATCCGGCGGGGTCGGGTTCATGCGCATCTGCAGGAACATCGTCACACCCATGATCAGCGGCCAGACGCCGAGATGCAGGAAGGTCGGAGCAGCAAACGGCAACAGGCCGAAAAGGTTGATGAACGAGGTCGGATCGGGCGCCGAAAGGTCCTGGATCCAGCCGAAGAACGGCGCGTGGCGCATCTCGATGGTGATGTAGATCACCTTGTAGAGCGAGAAGAAGATAGGGATCTGCAGCGCGATCGGCCAGCAACCGGCGATCGGATTGATCTTCTCTTCCTTGTAGAGCGCCATCGTCGCCTGTTGTAGGCCCATGCGGTCGTCGCCGAACTTGGCCTTCAGCTCTTCCATCTTCGGCTGAACACGCTTCATGTTCGCCATCGAAGCGTACTGCTTGCTGGCGAGCGGGAAGAACAGCGCCTTGACGACGATGGTGGTCAGCAGGATCGCGACGCCGAAGTTGCCGAAGTAATGGAAGAAGAAGTCCATCAGCCTGAACATCGGCTTCGTCAGGAAGTAGAACCAGCCCCAGTCGATCAGGCGATCGAAGCGAGGGATCTGATACGTATCCTTATAGTTGTCGATGACAGGAACGACCTTGGCGCCGGCAAAAATCAGGTTCTTGAGCTCAGTCGACTGGCCGGGCGCGACGGTGACCGCATTCTGCTTGTAGTCCGCCTGGAAACGCGGTTGTCCGTCCGTGAAGTGGCTGAAGCGGGCGTCGAAGGGGGTCTGCTGCGGCGGGATGAGCGTCGCTGCCCAATATTTGTCGGTGATCCCGAGCCAGCCGCCGGTTGCGTTCGCCATATTGACGGCTTCTTTTTCAACGGCGGTATACTTGCTTTCGACAAGTCCATCTTCGCCGATAACACCGATGAAACCTTCATGCAGAACATAGGTGGAGGCGACAGCCGGCTTGTTGTAGCGCGTGATGCGGCCGTATCCGGAAAGCGCGACCGGAGCCTGACCGGCATTGGTGATCTTGTCCGTGACCGTGAACATGTAGTTCTCGTCAACGGAAATGGTGCGCGCGAAGGTGACGCCCTTGTCATTGGTGTAAGTAAGCGTGACCGGGGTCTTTTCGGTCAGCTTTGCGTCAGCCGGCGCTGTCCACACCGTCGAGGGACCCGGCACGCTGCCGGTCGCGTCGCCACCGATATAGCCGAGTTCGGCAAAGTAGCCGTCCTTCGTTTCGGAGGGGCTGAGCAGGGTGATGATCGGGCTGCTGTCGTCGACTGTCTCGTGGTAGCGCTTGAGCCGGAGGTCGTCCAGACGGGCGCCGACAAGGTTGATCGAACCGGAAAGTGCCTGCGTATCGATCGTGATGCGCGGGTTCTTCGCAAGAGCATCTGCAATCGACGCCACCGCCGGAGCCTGGTCGGTGGGAGCCGCCCCGTTCGGCTGCGCCGTCGTTGCGCCGCCGGGCGCAGGCGTCTGCACTTGCTCGGTGTGTTGCTGTGCCTTCTGGGCAAGCTCCGCCTTGCGCTGAGCCTCGATGCGCGGATTCATATAGAGGAACTGCCAGCCGAGAACGATCAGCACTGAGAGAGCGATCGCAATGAAATAATTGCGGTTGTTTTGCATCATACGTTCCTGGGGCGGCCGTCTCCGGACCGCTTGTGTTTCGGCTTGGTCTCGACGCGAGTTTTGAGCTCTGCGGCTAATTCTTTGAAGGATGCTTTCAGCACGTCCCTTCGCGCGACAACCACATAGTCGTGTCCGGGCTGCATTGCAAACCCTGCATGAAGTCGCACCGCCTCTTTCAGGCGCCGCCGCATGCGGTTTCGTTCGACCGCGTTGCCGTGTTTCTTGGTGACGGTGAAGCCGACGCGGGCTTCGGTCTCCGGTTCCTTCCGGTCGAGCACCTCAAGCAGGAAGAAACCGCCCTTGCGTTTTTCGCCCTGGCGGACAGCAAGAAACTGCGGGCGGCTTTTCAGCCGCCCGGCAGTCATTTTCTTGTTATTGGTCGTCAATTCGCCCGCCATCTCTTATCGGGCAATTCGGCCTTAGGCCGAAAGACGCTTGCGACCGCGTGCGCGGCGAGCAACGATGACCTTACGGCCGCCCTTGGTGGCCATACGTGCACGGAAACCGTGGCGGCGCTTGCGGACAAGCTTGGATGGTTGGTAGGTACGCTTCATTTATTTAAACACCGCGGAGTGCGGCCCTTCTTGAATTTGCATATTGCAAGGAGCGTTGTTTTTCGAACGGGCGAGGCTAATAAAAGCCTTATATGACCGGACGTGCGGCGGCTTATACGGATGAAGGCCCCCAAAGTCAATTATCGCCGGGGATTTCCGAGTTTGCGCCCGGAGTACAAGATTTCGTGAAGCGCATTAATCATTGTGACAAGCAGTGAGCCATGCGCTGGCGTAATATTTTTCTCAAGTTTCAACTACAGCACGCATCCTGCCCAGCGTCTAACGCTTCTGCGCGCAAAAAGCGAAGCGGCGGCGATTAAGTACGGGTAATTTTTTGTAGTGCTGCAGCCAAGCACCCGAAATCTAACGTTAATTTATTTGGGCCAATTTTAGCTATCGGCCGGAATGCTTTCCCGGCTTGTCATCAGTCTTTGGGGGGCTTTTCCTTTGAAAATTCGAGGTAAGATCAATCTGCTTGTTTCCGCCATGTGTGGCGTTGCATTGCTGATCGGGGCGACGGCGCTTTGGGCCGTGCATCAATACGATACTAATCTGTCGGCTTACGAAGACGCATCTGATCGCGCCTACGCCGGTGAGCGCCTTAACCGTTTTGTGACGGCGACGGTCATGGAAGCACGCGGAATTTACAGTGCGCCCGCGACGAAGGAGGCCGCTACCTTCGCCAAGGGACTGCTTGCGAACCTCGACCAGATCGACAATGTGATCGCCTCCTGGACCCCGCTCGTTCCCGAAAGTCAGAAGGGTGCCTTTGCCAAGCTGGTTGAACGTGCCAAGGAATTCCGGACATTCCGCACCGAAACAGCGCGTCTCGGCACGGAGGTGAGCCCGCAGGCTGCCAGCGAGCAAGGCAACAACGATGCCAACCGCGCCAACCGCAAAGCCTTCCAGGCCGAAATCGACGCTGTCGTGGCCACCGACAAGGCGACGCTGGACGCTGTCAATGCTCTCGTCGAAAGCTCGCGCACCTCAATCTTGTGGCTCGTGATCGCGATCAGTGTTGTCGGCGTCACGGCTGGCATCGGCATGGGCTTCTACATCGGCACGATCCAGCTCAGCCGTCCGATCAACAAGGTTACCCAGGCGATCAAGGAAGTGGCTGACGGCAATTTTGATGCCGACGTGCCGTTTGCCGGCCGTCAGGATGAAATCGGTGAGATGGCTGCGGCCGTTGCCGTCTTCAAGGAAAACGGTCTCGCCGTCCGCCGCATGAACGCGCAGGAGGCCGCCATGCGTGCCAAGAGCGACGATCTGCAGTCCAGCATGTCCGTGGTCGTGGCTTCCGCAGCTGCCGGCGACTTCAGCCGCCGCATCGAAAAGGACTATGGTGACGAGAACCTCAATCAGTTCGCCACCAACATCAACCAGCTGCTCTCGAGTATCGATGCCGGTGTCGGCGAAACACGCCGCGTGATTGCAAGCCTGGCGGAAGGCGACCTGACGCAGACGATGCGCGGCAGCTTCCACGGCGCCTTCGCCGAACTGCAGCAGAACGTCAACAGCACCTTCGCCACCCTTCAGACGACCATACGCGAAGTCCGCGAAACGGCAGAAGGCTTCCACGGAAACACCAACGAGCTGCGCGCCGCAAGCGACGACCTCTCCAAGCGCACCGAGCAGCAGGCAGCGGCTCTCGAGGAAACCTCGGCAGCCCTCGATGAGATCACGGCCGTGGTCAACAATTCGACAGAGCGCGCGCAGGAGGCCAGCGTCATGGTGTCCGAGGCCAAGGACGATGCCGGCAAATCGGGCGTTGTCGTCCGCAATGCCGTCGACGCCATGGGCCGCATCGAGCAGGCCTCGCGCGAAATCAGCCAGATCATCAACGTCATCGACGAGATCGCCTTCCAGACGAACCTGCTCGCCCTCAATGCCGGTGTCGAAGCCGCGCGTGCCGGCGAGGCGGGCAAGGGCTTTGCCGTCGTCGCCCAGGAGGTCCGCGAACTGGCGCAGCGCTCGGCAACCGCCGCAAAGGACATCAAGGGCCTGATCACCAAGTCGGGGGACGAAGTCCAGGTCGGCGTGAAGCTCGTTCAGGCCACCGGCGAGGCGCTGTCCCAGATCGAAAGCCGCGTCAACGCGATCAACGACCATATTCACTCGATCGCGACTGCCGCGAAGGAGCAGTCGACCGGCCTCAAGGAGGTCAACACGGCCATCAACCAGATGGACCAGGTGACGCAACAGAACGCCGCCATGGTCGAGGAAACCTCCGCGGCAACGCACAAGCTCTCCGGCGAAGCCGACGGCCTCGTCCGCCTCATCTCGCGCTTCAAGGTTTCGAACGTGCCGGCCGCGGCGCCTGTCGCCGTTGCGCGCCAGCAGGAGCATCGTCCGGTGGCCTCACCAGCGCGCCGCGCCATGGGCACCGTCGCACGCGCATTCGCCGGTAATGCCGCCGTCGCCGAGCAGAATTGGGAAGAGTTCTGATCAGCTCTCTTCCTCTTTCGACCGATCGGAAACGCCGCCCCCGGGCGGCGTTTCCTTTTGTCGCAAGCGGCGTTGCTCTCAAAGATTTGAAAGCGAACCGTCATCGGCTAATATAGAAGTCGCGAAGGGCGCCTGGCGCCGAGCGGACGAAAGACGATGCAAGCCAACGATCAAGGCGAGAATCTTCCCCAGAGCGGTGCTGCAGGGAATGAGACCAACAGGGCGGAGCACCGCCCGTCCGGAAAGTTCGGCGGGCTTTCCGGCAAGCTGCTGTGGCTGACGGTTGTCTGCATCATGCTAGCCGAGGTGCTGATCTTCTTCCCCTCGGTTGCCAGTATGCGTCTGCGCTGGCTGGATGAGCGGTTGAACGCCGCGGCCGCGGCCGCGATCGTTATCGATGGCCTGCAGCCGGTGGAGTTGCCGCGCGCCTTACAGAAGGAAACTTTGGAGGCGACCGGCACAAAGGCGATCGTCTTGCGGAAAGAGGGCACCTCGCGTCTGCTTGCGACGACTGATATGCCGACCTCCGTTGACGAACAGTATGATCTGACCGACGTGCCGCCGATGATCGCGATCCGCGATGCGCTCGATACGATGATTTTCGGCGGCAATCGCATGATCCGCGTCTATGGCCCGGTGCAGGACACCAATACCGGCGTGGAAGTGCTGATGAAGGACAAGCACCTCCGCAATGCGATGCTGGTCTATTCCCGCAACGTCTTTCTGTTGTCCATTCTGATTTCGATGTTCACCGCGACACTGGTTTTCTTCGCGATCAACCGGATCCTGATCCGGCCGATTCGCAAGCTGACGGGCAGCATGCAGCAATTCTCCTCCGATCCGGAAAATCCGCAGAACGTCTTTGTCGGCGATGGCGGGCGCGATGAGCTTGCGGTTGCCGGCCGACACCTGACCTCGATGCAGATGGAGCTGCAGAAGACGCTGAAGCAGCAGAAGAACCTTGCTGCCCTGGGGCTTGCCGTCTCCAAGATCAATCACGACATGCGCAACATCCTGGCCTCGGCGCAGCTGATGTCGGACCGCCTCGTGGACGTCGACGATCCTATGGTGAAGGCCTTCGCGCCAAAGCTGCTGCGCACGATCGACCGCGCTGTCGGCTATACGACCGAGGTCTTGTCCTATGGCCAGGCAAGCGAAGCCGCTCCACGCAGGCGCCGCGTCCGGCTTTTCGACCTGACACAGGACGTCAAGGACATGCTCGCGGTCGATGCCCAGAGCGGCATTGAATTCGTCGAACAGATGGCGCCCGACCTTGAGGTCGATGCAGACAGCGAGCAACTGTTCCGGGTGATCCACAATCTCTGCCGCAACGCCGTGCAGGCGCTGAGCGTGCCTGGCGCGGGGCGGGGACCGGACGGCATCAAGCGAATCACGGTTTCGGCCCAACGTGTCGGCAGCGTCGTCAACATTATCGTCGACGACACTGGCCCCGGCATGCCGCAGAAAGCCAGACAGAATCTCTTCGCAGCCTTCCGCGGATCAGCCCGCTCCGGCGGCACGGGCCTCGGCCTGGTAATCGCCCGTGAACTGGTGCTGGCCCACGGCGGCACGATCGCGCTTGTGGAAAAACCCTCGGTCGGAACGCAGTTCCGCATCGAAATTCCGGACCGCCCGGTATCCCTGGACGATTATCGCGGCCGGGCACTCCAAGAAAAGTGATGCATTTTTCGCATTTCAGCTCTGCACCACCAAAGTCGCGATTTTTTCAGAATGCCTATTGCAATCCCTCAAAGGACCCTTTAGAGAACCGCCCACGCAAGCGGTTTGACCGCTTCCGGCACGCACCCGTAGCTCAGCTGGATAGAGCACCAGACTACGAATCTGGGGGTCAGGAGTTCGAATCTCTTCGGGTGCGCCATTCCCCTCATTAAGACGAAAATGCTGTGAAGCTGCGGCTTTGTTCCGACGAGAGCCTCTGCGTCTCGCCGGGCGGCAGCTAGCAAGGTGGACACGCCAAGCCCTTGGCGTGCGCGCAAGAGCGTCGCAAATGCTTGTCCTGCGAAGGAGAGCAAGGATCGCCTACACGGTGAACTATTCGGGATAGACCTCTGAGCCTTCAGGCGTTGGCTTGTTGAAAAGGATGAATACCAAGGGGTTGCCGGGCTCGGACATTGCATCGCTGCGTTGCCCCGTTATCTCGCCAGCCACACCACTTGTATACTCCGCAACCACCTCGCCGAAGCTGTTGCGCTGTATGGCCACCTTTTGCCCGGCTTCCACCTTGTCGTTCAGCTTGACCAGATGCTCGACGATCCCGCCCGCGGTGGCAAGAATCGGGAAGGCGCTGTTTCCGACAAAGACACTCACGTCCTTGCCTGTGCGTCCCATCGACCCGGCGACGATGCCGTAATGCTTGAGGACATTCATCGTGCCTTCCACGAACAGCGAGATCATGTCGAGGTCCAGCACCCGCGCAGCGCCGATCTCCGGCGTAAAGGCCGGAATTCCCACGTCGATGAACGCGTTATGCAGGACACCGGGATAGACATGGTTGTCGAAGATCTGGCCGACCGGATAGAGCTCCAGCATTGCCTTGACCTCGGGCAGATCCATGCCGCCAATATTAAACGCTGTCACTTCGAATCCGGTTGTTCCGGTGTGGAAGTCAATCGCGAAGTCGGCGTTCGGCCGCAGCAGCCGGTTGAACAGGAGCCCGGCGTGCCGGCTGGGCGCGGTGGCGCCGTTCTCATTCCCGGGCCACTCCCTGTTCATATCGATCAGATCAATGCCTCTGCCCTGATTGGGCCATCTGCGCTGCATGCTTTCGACGGCTGGGCGGGACACGTCCGTGACCGCCATCACCGTGCCCGACATTTTCGCCGGATCGAGCTGGTTCATCACCGTCTGGACGGTATGGATAGAACTCATTTCGTCGCCATGCACACCACTGACAAGGATGGCGCGCTTACCTGGCTTTGTTCCCTTGGCGACCACCACAGAGACATGCCAGTGCTGTCCGGTGGGCATTTCAACGCCCTGAAAATAGAGGGCATGCTTCTTGCCGGGCTCCAGGTCGTTGACGTCAAGCGCGCTGACGACTTTCTTCCCGTCGATGACGTCGCCGGTGTAGGCTGTTCCTGATGACGGATTGGTAGAGGGTGCCGCTGCTTGCTGGGCATTTGCAGCACCAGCGTTGACGGCAAGGGCAGCGGATGCGCCGACCGTCGCGATGGATGCTACCAGGAAATGGCGGCGATCGAGGCCTTCTTTAGATTCGTCCGGCATGATGGAAGCCCTTTGTGGTTTGAAAAGTTACATTGGAACAACGGCATACACATCGACTGCAAAGGTCGCGCACGATTTCAAACTAGGGTGCGCTGCTGAACTCGCAAGGTTTGCGGGCCTCGCGATCTTGCGGCTTCACTCGGCAAGATCCGAAAGTAAGATGAAGCGGGCATGCCTGGACGTCGACAGCGATAACAATCACGTGCCAGTTCTCAGTTTCATCTCGCCCGATGCTGCGTTCATGTCCCTCGAGTGCTACAGGCAACGTACTCACAAGATGTCGGATCCGATCCCGGCCAGTAGTCCTGGTGTGGCTCGCAATTTTGTCATGGGGAGGGTGTCGAGACGCTGCAGATCAAAGGGAATCGGATCGAAGGGCGCCACATTCCAAAATCGGTCACGCCCACAGTGCTCGCTGATCGGGCAAGCCTGCCTACGGCGAAATGTTGCCTTCTTGGCATGCGTCAAGCGCATTGCCTTGCCAGAGCAATCGAATCGCGAACGGTTCTTTAACCCGCCTTACGGCCGGTGACTGAAGCGGGCGATTTGCGCGTCCCTCATCAGATTGCGGAAGCTGGGGCCGCTCATATGCACCAGCGTCGTGTGGTCGCCGCCCTCGAAATAGACGTCACTGGCATCGCCGAGGCTTTCGTCGAGGATCACAGGTACGTTGTAGGCCGATCCGATCGGTGGGACAGCGCCAATGTCGCAGTCGGCGAAGAGCGAGCAAACCTCATCTTCCGAGGCGAGGCCGAGGCGCCTGTCCATGACATCTTGCAACGTGCTGAGCTCGATCCGGTGCGTGCTGGGAACGACGGCCAGGACGTAGCCCATCTCGTGATGCACGACGACGGATTTCGCCAGTCGGCTGCCCGGAACATGCGCGGCTTGCGCCGATTGGCTGGTTGTCGCTGTGCGATGATGCGGGACGGTATCATAGGCGACACCCTCACCGTCGATATAATCCTGAAGTTTCCTTGCGATCGTCATCGTGGGCACCCCTTATATTGCGTGGGGAGGCATAACAGGCATTCTCCTCTTCTCATCTGTGAAGTCAACGGCGAACGGGACCAGTCGGTCCGTTGGTCGATGACCGCCCCGGGACGATGGCGGTCATCTGGGCTCTTCAGTGGTCAGCCCGCGTCGCAGGCGCGCCCGATGCCGCCCCCTCTAAGCCGTGACCCTCAATTCGCCGCGCATGGCGAGTGCCTCGTTGGTCGAGAGCACGGAGGCGTAGGCGAAGGCGAGTGCCGCCATGAAGGCCGCATGCGCTTGCGCGGCAGGGACGAGCGTTCCGTTGAATTCGAGGTCGCGCGTTGCGCAAGCGTCATGGATGACTATCACCCGATAGCCGAAATCGTTGGCGGCCCGCGTCACGGCGTCGATGCACATGTGGCTCATGCTCCCGACGACCGTGACGTCCTCGATGCCATGGCGGTCGAGTGTCGCTTTCAGATCCGTCTCACGGAACGAGTTGATATGGTTCTTGACGATGACGGGCTCGCCGGGCCGGTTCAGCACCTTCGGGTGAATTTGCGCACCCTCTGAGCCGGCCAGGAAAAAGGCGGCATTCTCACTCGCCGACTCATGTCTGAGGTGGACGACAAGATCGCCTGCGTCTCGAGCAACCGCGATGATCCGCGCCGCATTGTCGGCGGCCGCGTCGGCACCGCTCAGCGGCCACTTGCCGTTCGGAAAATAGTCGTTCTGTATGTCGACGACGATGAGGGCTCGCTTGTTCATGTGCTTGTGTCCTTTCGCTCCTTCGGGGGACGATCCCGTCCGTTGATGGACAAAGTATGTGTGAAACGGCATGGTGTGGATTGGCGGAATTGACATTATCGAGGCGAAAACTGACAAATGAGCCAAGCCGACGCGCCGGCTGAGATCGGCATCCTGCTTTATCCGAACGTCCAGCTCGCAGCCGTCCACGGTCTGACCGATCTCTTCCACCTGGCCAATCGGTTCGCAACCGCTCGGCAGCCGTCAGGAGGCCCCGCCCTGCGCGTGAGCCATTGGCAAGGGGCAGATACCTCGGCGCGAGTCGAGCGCGTCTTTGATACGGCACCCGGTACCCGGGGATCGCCGGCCGTACTCATCCTGCCGCCGAGCTTCGGCGACCCGATGACGTCGGAGGAAGCCGCGCCGGTGGCGCAATGGCTTCGGGCGCGGCATGCCGAGGGAACGACACTGAGTTCCGTCTGCGTCGGCGCCTTCCTTTTGGCTGAAACGGGCCTTCTGGCAAACCGATTGGCAACGACCCACTGGGTCTGCGCGGACGCGCTGGCTCAGCGCTTTCCCGAGGTGAGGGTCGACGCCGACAAGCTTATCATCGACGATGGCGACGTGATTACCGCGGGCGGCCTGATGGCCTGGACCGATCTCGGCCTCAAACTCGTCGACAGATTGTTGGGATCGACCATCATGCTCGAGACCGCGCGCTATCTTCTCGTCGACCCGCCGGGCAGGGAGCAACGCTACTACAGCAATTTCTCGCCGCGTCTCAATCATGGCGACGAGCAGATCCTCAAGGTGCAGCACTGGCTGCACGCGAGTGGTGCGCGCCAAGTGACGCTTGCGGCGATGTCGGAGCGTGCCCGCCTGGAGGAGCGCACGTTCCTGCGCCGTTTCCGCAGGGCGACCGGCCTCCGACCGACTGAGTACTGCCAGCATCTGAGGGTCGGCAAGGCGCGAGAAATGCTGGAGTTTTCGAACCGCACGGTCGAGCAGATCGCGGTTGCGGCCGGCTACGAGGATCCGGGCGCGTTCCGAAAGGTGTTCCACAAGATCACTGGGCTATCGCCCGGAGACTACCGCAACCGCTTCGGATTGACCGCTCGGGCATGAAGGCTGCTGCAGAGCTGACGCGTTAGCTTGGCGCAATATTGCGGCGCCATGGTGAACTTGGCGCTGCGTGCAGCGGTTCGTGGCGCATGGCCGGAGGTGATATGTTGAGGGGTATGGGGCGAGCGTTTGCGTTGTGCGTGGTCGTTGCGGCGCTTTCCGGTTGCGTCGACGCCAACGCGCCGACCCTCGTGCCCGTGGCTGCGCCTTTCGATCCACCGCTCAATCCGCCGGGCATCGCGCATCACATCTGTGTCGCTGATGGCAATTTCATGTATCGCGAGGCGAAGAAGCAATACGAACTGCGCGTCGGAATGGCCGGCGCTCCGATCGATCCGGCCCAAGAGGAAGCGAATGCGACCGCTGCCGCGCACCGGCAGTATGTCGCGTGCCTGTCGAGCCAGGGATACCGAATCGCAAATAGATGAGTTTGCGGGCCTGCTGAGTTCCGAGGCCGGATCGCTTGATCCGCCATGCCACGATCGAGTGCGCGCTGCAGAAAATCGGGACCCACACATCACGCGCAGTCGCTGCCGATCACGAATGCAGGAACCCGCGTGTGATGGCGGAACTTTGCTACGGTAGAACGCATTTTTCTAAGGTAAATCCAGAAGGAGGATTTATCATGAAAATGTTCAGCTTCGCTTCCACTCTCTCGGCCGGAACTCTTCTCGCGCTGGCATCAATCACTCCCGTCCAGACGGCACCTGTGCAGCAGGTTCCTCTCCCAAGTGCCGCGAACGTTGAGATGGTGCAGTACAATCAGCGGGCAGGTCACTTGAACGGCTATCGTGGCTCGCGCACCGAGCGCCCCGGCACCCGCCGCGGTCCGGATGGCTACTGGTATCCGCTGGCAGCCTTCGGTGTCGAGGGCGGTACGACCGGCTCGATCGGCACTCAACCGGCACGGCCGATGCAACGGCAAACCTACTGTCAGAACACATTTGGCGGCACCAATGGCGATGGCAGCATGCCATGCGATAACGGCTATTGATGGGGTTGGGCCGAGGGAAAGGCGAGACGAATTCTCGCCTTTCCGTCATCTTCTTCCTTCAACCTTTGGTGATGTTTTTCTGTGCTGGCGGGGTCTCCGGGCCAACCAGGAGATCTGCGGTGCCCCGAGATCGTTTCGGGACGGCGTTACCCGATTGCCGTCTCTCGCCGCCGCACGCACAATCTCACGGCCGACGTTGTTTTAAGAAAAATTGGTCAGTCGATCAAATATGCCGCAAAAAGAGGCTGCAAGATTGGTGGAGCTATGCGGGCACCGCAATGCTGCATTGCGGTAATCTCCCTATTCCTGATCGAAACAATGGGCTATCTATTACCTCGAAGGCAGCGCACTCCTCCTCCCAGCGCTCCTTCATCGGACTGACAACACTCCTCCTCCCAGTTGTCAGTCAGGATCAAGAGCCCGGTGCACCTCCTCCCGCACCGGGCTCTTTTCTTTTTCGGTCCTTCCTGCAAATCATCAGCGCTGTGCCGGCCCAGTTTTTCGGAGCTGCGGTACGCTGGCTTAATGCCGTCAGCCGCAGTGTCGCCTGGAAGTTTTTCACCGGCCAAGATTCCCCGTAGGCAATCCACTGCGATCTGATATATCAGGAATACTGGCTGCAACGACACTCACGCGCCTCCGGATAGGCGAGATCTGAACCAAGCTCATCGGCGAAATGCTGGATTGCTGCCGGAGGGTGTCGACAATATTGCCGGACAATATTCGCGTGATGGCGAGATCACGCGATTAAGAGGAGTTGACGAATGAGATGGAAGCGCACGATCCAGCTTCTGGATGTCCACGCGGAAGGTGAAATCGGCAAGGTCGCGATCGGCGGCGTGCCGAAGATCCCCGGCAATACGGTCGCCGAACAGCTGAACTGGCTGAACACCGATCCGAAGGGCCAGGAACTGCGCCGCTTTCTCTGCCTCGAGCCACGCGGCGCGCCGATCGGCTCCGTCAATCTGCTGTTGCCGCCGAAGCATCCAGATGCCGACGCGGCCTTCATCATCCTGCAGCCGGACCAGGCGCATGCCAGCTCGGGCTCGAACTCTATCTGCGTCACCACAGCATTGCTGGAATCCGGAATCGTCGAGATGAAGGAGCCGGAAACCATCGTCACGCTGGAGACGGCCGCGGGCCTCGTCAAGGCGACGGCGACCTGCCGCGACGGGCGCTGCGAGAAGGTCAAGCTCACCATGGTTCCGTCCTTCGTGCATGAGCTCGACGTTGACGTCGACACGCCGCACTGGGGCAAGATCAAGGTCGATATCTGCTACGGCGGCATCTTCTACGCGCTGGTCGATGTCGGACAGATCAACCTGACGATCGAGAAGGGCAATGCCGCGGCGCTCGTGCAGGCCGGCATGGTGCTGAAGGAGCTGATCAACCGCAGCATCGAGGTTGTCCATCCGGAGATTCCGGCGATCTCGGGCGTTGCCTACGTCATGTTCCGCGACCTCGAGGCGGACGGCACCGTTCGTACCTGCACGACCATGTGGCCGGGGCGCGCCGACCGCTCGCCCTGCGGCACGGGCAATTCCGCCAACCTCGCAGCACGCCATGCGCGTGGCGAGGCAAAGGTCGGCGACATCTTCAAGTCGCGCTCGATCATTGGTTCGGAGTTCGAGGTCGGTCTGCTGGCGGAAACCGAAGTCGCCGGCCGTGCCGCGATCATTCCGACGATCGCCGGGCGTGGCTTTACCTTTGGTCTTTCGCAGGTCGCGCTCGATCCCTTCGATCCACATCCGGGTGGCTTTGCCCTGACTGATGTCTGGGGGCCATTGGCAGGGGAAATCTGACGCTCAATAGGTAAAGGGGTCGACCTCTGCCTTTTCAACGGCGTGGTCGCCTGCCTGCTCTGGGTAGATGACGCCCTTCCGCAGGATGACGTTGGCGTAAAGCCGCGGTTCGCTTGTTTGGATGACGGCGTGAGCGGCCCGAACGCGATTGTAGAAGTCCGCCCCGACCAGCGGCACGACCTGCCGGTGTGGCTCGTGGCGGGCGCAGCAATCGATTATCTCTTCATGAACAGGGTCGAGCTTGTCGCGCTCGGCCTTCACGGTCGACCGGAAAATCGCATCCGGAACGAAGTCGTCGATCGGCAGGACGCTGAGAACGGCGTCGAGCACGGGTACGATGCCGTGGCCATCGAGGCGGATCAGCCGCCTTGCATGTTCGACGCCGGGATAGTTGCCGTCAACGATGGCGATTTCGTCGCCATGCCCCATGGCGCGTAAGGTCGAAAGCAAGTCCGGGCTCAGAAGCGGGTTAAGTCCCTTCAGCATATTCGACCTCCTTGAATAGAACGTTCTGGTCCGTAAGGTAGCGCGCGAAGATCGGCAGGCTGGCGCCGCCGATGGCGCGCGCATGAGCGCCGACCGCGCCTTCGATAATGTCCGGCATGACAACGCCCTGCAGGTCGAGCATCGCCGCTTCATGGATCGTCGCTTGCACAATCCGTTCCCGCACCCATCCGGGGAACCCGCCGTCGATGACGGCCGCACTGAAGTCGATGATCGAGGCGGCCGCGACGATCGCCTGCGCGAGCGCCTTGGCGGTGTCCTGGATCCACGTCTCCAAAGGCTCACCGAAGTCGATCCAGTCGTCGGCCGAATACCAGAGCGGCTGCGGATCGATGCCGCGCTCGCGCAGCATGTTTTCCAGAACGAAGATCGAGGCGACTTCCAGCAACTGCAGTGTTTCGCCGTTCTTACCACGGACCGGCAGCGGGCCGATGGCGCCGGCCGTGCCGGTGCGCCCGGAAAAGATCGCGGAATTGAGGACAATGCCGCCGCCGATGAAGGAGCCGATGAAAAAATAAACGAAATCGGGATAGGACGGCCCGATACCGAACACGAGTTCGGCGCCGCAGGCACTTGTAGCATCGTTCTGCAGGTAGACCGGGTAGGGAACGCGGGCGGCAATCTCCGCGTGGAGATCGAAGTCGCGCCACACATCCATGGCGCCCTTCGGCGAACCGACTTCCTCTTCCCAGTTCCAGAGTTCGAAGGGGGCAGCGATACCGATGCCGGCAATGCGGCTGCGCTGCTGCTCGTCGAGTCGACTTTCAAGCTCGCGGATGCCTGACGTAATGAAGTCCAGGAAAACCTCGGGCAGCGGATAGGCATAGGTTTGGTGAAGCTGCAGGCGGATATTGCCCACGAAATCCATCAGCACCAGGTCGGCGCTGCGCCGACCCATCTTTACGCCGAACGAGTAAACGGCGTCGGCATTGAGGCGCATCGGGATCGAGGGTTGACCGACGCGCCCGCGCACAGGCTCGCCGCGAGAGAGCAGCCCTTCCTTCTCCAGTGCCCGCATGATGACCGACACCGTCTGTGCCGAAAGGCCGGTGCGGCGTGCGATATCCGCCTTCGACTGGGAGCCGTAAAGGCGCACCAGCGACAGCACAAGCCGCTCGTTATAGGCGCGGACCCTGATCTGGTTCGCGCCGCCCGCCGGACTCGATATAGGCGGTTGGGCCGGTGTGTGAACCGGACCGTCTAAAGACGACATTGGCCGCTCCTCCCGTCTCGTGGCCTATGCGCTATTTTTGCTCAGCATGCCATAGCGAATTAATAATTCAATTGGATTTATTTATTGACAAGGCGATTTCTTTCGCTCTTAATTGCCCTCGTCAAACGGCACAGAACGGCTTGGAGGAGGCCCGTCGGCGAGACTGCAGCGTTCTCGTGCTCGTCAATTCCGGCACCGCCAGGGGGTGGGTCGGTTATCTCTGGGAGGATTAAATGAAGAAATCAGTGCTTTCCGCAGCGCTTGGCGCGCTCGCCCTCGGTGTCGCCTTCTCGGCGCCGGCAATGGCCGCGGATGTTTCCGCCTGCCTCATCACCAAGACC
Organism: Rhizobium altiplani; assembly: GCF_001542405.1. GTDB lineage: Bacteria > Pseudomonadota > Alphaproteobacteria > Rhizobiales > Rhizobiaceae > Rhizobium > Rhizobium altiplani. The sequence goes on along the minus strand of NZ_LNCD01000107.1, from coordinate 15,501 downwards.
GACACCAACCCCTTCTTCGTCAAGATGAAGGAAGGCGCGACAGCGAAGGCCAAGGAACTCGGCATGACGCTGAAGGCCTACGCGGGCAAGATCGACGGCGACAGTGAAACCCAGGTTGCCGCAATCGAAACCTGCATTGCAGACGGCGCTAAAGGCATTCTGCTGACCGCCTCCGATACGCAGGGCATCGTTCCCGTGGTGAAAAAGGCGCGGGACGCAGGAATTCTGGTGATCGCGCTGGATACGCCTCTTGATCCTATCGATGCTGCCGATTCCACCTTCGCCACCGACAACTTCCTTGCCGGAAAGCTGATCGGCCAGTGGGCCGCCGCAACCCTCGGGAATGCCGCCAAGGACGCGAAAGTCGCGTTTCTCGACTTGACCCCGGCACAGCCGACAGTCGGCGTCCTCCGGGACCAGGGCTTCATGACGGGCTTTGGCATGGATACGAAGGATGTCAACAAGATCGGTGACGAGGACGACCCGCGCATCGTCGGCCATGACGTCACTAACGGTAACGAGGAAGGCGGACGCACCGCGATGGAGAACCTTCTTCAGAAGGATCCGACCATCAATGTCGTCTATACGATCAATGAGCCAGCCGCTGCCGGCGCCTTCCAGTCCCTGAAGGCCGTCGGACGCGAAAAGGACGTCCTGATCGTCTCCGTTGACGGTGGCTGCCCGGGCGTCAAGAACGTCACGGAAGGCGTGATCGGTGCGACTTCCCAGCAGTATCCGCTGCAGATGGCTGCGCTCGGCATGGAAGCCATCAAGAAGTTCGCCGACAGCGGCGAAAAGCCTAAGCCGACCGAAGGAAAGAATTTCTTCGATACTGGCGTTTCGCTGGTGACCGACAAGCCCGCCTCGGGTGTCGAGTCGATCGACACCAAGGCCGGCATGGAAAAGTGCTGGGGCTGAGAAGCCGCAGCCGAGATGAAGGCGGGGGCGCGCGCCGCCCCTGCTGCCCGACTCATCTTTGACAGCACGCCGAACTGGGTGCAGCTTATTCGAAAGAGCTAAAATAACTCACGCTGGAAGCGGGGCAGCGATGCGCCCCCGAAAGCGCGGGTCAGGCGGGAGAAAGATCCATGAGCGAGCCTACAACAGCCGCACCGCACCACGAATACGAAAAAGTTCTCAAGGAAAGCTCGACCGAGGTCGCCTCGTTCGACACACATGACCGGACGGCCCTTCAGAAGTTTCAGCATTTCCTGCATTCCAGCCCTTCGGCCGTCTCGCTGATCGTGCTGGTACTGTCGCTGATCATCTTCGGAGCCATGCTTGGCAGCAAGTTCTTCTCAGCATTCGCGCTGACGCTGATCCTGCAGCAGGTCGCGATTACCGGCATCGTCGGCGCGGCCCAGACGCTGGTCATCATGACCGCCGGCATCGATCTGTCGGTTGGCGCCATCATGGTGCTCTCTTCCGTCGTGATGGGGCAGTTCGTCTTCCGCTACGGCTTTCCGCCGAGCATCGCCATTCTCTGCGGCTTCGCCCTCGGCGCGCTCTGCGGCTATATCAACGGGGTGCTCGTCGCACGCATGAAGCTTCCGCCGTTCATCGTCACGCTCGGCATGTGGCAGATCGTGCTGGCGACCAATTTCCTCTATTCGGCCAATGAGACGATCCGGGCGCAGGACATCGAGGCGACGGCACCGATGCTGCAGTTCTTCGGCAACACGTTCCGTTTCGGCGGTGCGGTTCTCACCTATGGCGTCATCGTCATGGTGCTGCTGGTGGCTCTGCTCTGGTACGTGCTCAACCACACGGCATGGGGCCGGCATCTCTATGCAGTCGGCGACGATCCGGAAGCGGCGCAACTATCCGGCGTCAACGTCAAGCGCATGCTGATTTCCGTCTACGTTCTTTCGGGCGTGATCTGTGCGCTCGCCGGCTGGGCCTTGATCGGCCGGCTTGGTTCCGTCTCTCCGACCGCGGGCCAGTTCGCCAATATCGAATCCATTACGGCGGTTGTCATCGGCGGTATCTCGCTCTTCGGCGGGCGCGGCTCGATCCTCGGCATGCTCTTCGGCGCGCTGATCGTCGGCGTCTTCTCGCTCGGTCTGCGCCTGCTCGGCACAGACGTGCAGTGGACTTATCTCTTGATCGGCGTGCTCATCATTGCTGCCGTCGCGATTGACCAGTGGATTAGAAAGGTAGCAGGCTGATGGCTCAGGAACCGATTCTCACCGCACGCGGCCTCGTCAAACGTTATGGCCGAGTCACGGCCCTCGATCATGCCGACTTCGATCTCTACCCAGGCGAAATCCTTGCCGTTATCGGCGACAACGGCGCCGGCAAATCCTCGCTCATCAAGGCGATCTCCGGGGCTGTCCGTCCGGACGAAGGCGAAATCCGCCTGGAAGGACAGGCGGTGCATTTCCGTTCGCCGATCGACGCCCGCAAGGCGGGTATCGAGACGGTCTATCAGAACCTGGCTCTTTCGCCGGCACTATCGATTGCCGACAACATGTTCCTTGGCCGTGAAATCCGCAAGCCGGGCTTTATGGGGCAATACCTGCGCAAGCTCGATCATAAGGCGATGGAAAAGACGGCCCGTGCCAAGCTTACCGAACTCGGCCTGATGACCATCCAGAACATAAACCAGGCGGTGGAAACGCTCTCGGGCGGCCAGCGCCAGGGTGTGGCGGTGGCGCGTGCGGCCGCCTTCGGCTCGAAGGTGGTTATCATGGACGAACCGACGGCGGCTCTCGGCGTTAAGGAAAGCCGGCGGGTTCTGGAACTGATCCTCGACGTGCGCTCGCGCGGTCTGCCGATCGTGCTGATCTCGCACAACATGCCGCATGTCTTCGAGGTTGCCGACCGTATCCATATCCACCGGCTCGGTCGTCGCCTGACGGTCATCAATCCGAAGGAATACACGATGTCCGATGCGGTCGCCTTCATGACCGGCGCCAAAGCCGCTCCGACGGAGCCGGTTGCCGCATGAGTGCAACGATCGATGAAATCGCCGGCGAGGTCATCGATCGCGCCGGTGACACCAAGCGCTTCCTGATCGCCATCGCCGGCCCGCCCGGCGCTGGCAAGTCCACCATGGCGGACAACCTGGCCGACGCCCTGAAAGCCAGGGGCGAAACGGCCGAGGTCCTGCCGATGGATGGCTTCCACATGGACAATGCCATCCTCATTGAACGCGGTCTTCTGGCGCGCAAGGGTATCCCGGAAACCTTCGACGTCAGGGGCTTTCTCGATATCATCCGGGCCGTGCGTCCCGCCGACCAGGACGTGCTGATCCCTGTCTTTGACCGGTCCAGGGAAATCGCCATCGCCTCGGCGCGTGTGGTTTCGCCGGAGCATCGCTTCATTATCGTCGAGGGCAATTACCTGCTCTTCAGCCAGGGCAAATGGGCAGAGCTCGAAGGTATCTTCGACTACTCTGTCATGCTCGCCCCGCCGATCGAGGTGCTCGAGGAACGGCTGTGGGCGCGTTGGCGCGGCTACAAGCTGACAGAGGAAGAAGCGAGCGCCAAGGTTTACGGAAACGATTTGCCTAATGGTCGATTGATCCTTGGCAATCGCCGCAGGGCCGATGTGACGCTCGAGATCGCCTGACCTGTCTGGCGGTCTGGCTGAATGCCGGGACTTGCATCGCCTGATGGAATCGTTGCAGGCTCACCTTCATACAACTTTTGCGGTTTGGCACCCTGTGTGGACATGAAGGAAGAGCGCATGAGTTTCACGGAAGCAGTCTCATCAGTCTTCTCTAAATACGCGGTTTTCAGCGGCCGCGCCGGTCGCCCGGAATTTTGGTGGTTTGCGCTCTTCAACGTCATCGCCTCGGTGATTCTGGGCGCCGTCGACTATCTTCTCTTCGGCCGCGAAATACTCGGCGCCGTCTATGGCCTTGCCGTGCTGCTTCCGGGTCTCGGCGTGGCGGTCCGCCGCCTCCATGATATCGGCCGCTCCGGCTGGTGGATTCTCGTCGGCATCATTCCGCTGGTGGGCTGGATCGTTCTGCTCGTGTGGTATCTCACCCCCGGCACGCCCGGCGCCAACGAATATGGTGCGGCACCAGCCTGAGTGTCGCGGGCAAAGTGTTTGCCATGGCCCGCTTCGGGGTGATAATGCGCAGGGCTGAACCTTATAGGCCAGCCCCCGGAGTTCCAGCGCATGCAATCGATCACCATCCGTCGCCCCGATGATTGGCACCTGCACCTGCGGGACGGCGCCATGCTGGAAGGTGTGATCGGCGATAGCAGCCGCGACTTTGCCCGCGCGATCATCATGCCGAACCTCGTGCCGCCGGTGGTGACCACGGCGGACGCCGAAGCCTATCGCAGCCGCATCATGGCGGCGCTGCCGAAGGGCGACAAGTTCCAGCCGTTGATGACGCTTTACCTGACGGAGCATACGAATCCCGATGATGTCGAGGCCGGCAAGACGAGCGGGCTGATCACGGCGGTCAAGCTCTACCCGGCCGGTGCCACGACCAATTCACATGGCGGGGTGCGTGATATCGAAAAGGCGATGCCGGTGCTGGAGCGCATGGCCAAGATCGGCTTGCCGCTCTGCGTCCACGGCGAGGTGACGACGCCTGAGGTCGACATCTTTGACCGTGAAGCGGTGTTCATCGAGACGGTGCTCGATCCGATCCGCAAACGCTTGCCCGAACTCAAGGTGACGATGGAGCACGTCACCACGAAGGACGGCATCGACTACATCAAGTCCGCGAAGGGTGGTCTCGCAGGCTCGATCACCACCCACCACCTGATCATCAACCGCAACGCCATCCTCGTCGGCGGCATTCGCCCGCATTACTATTGCCTGCCGGTGGCCAAGCGCGAAAACCATCGTCTTGCGCTGCGTGCCGCTGCAACAAGCGGCGATCCGCGCTTCTTCCTCGGTACGGATTCGGCGCCGCATGTCGATCCCTTGAAGGAATGTGCCTGCGGCTGCGCCGGCATCTATACTTCGATCAATACGATGAGCTGCCTTGCGCATGTCTTCGAGCAGGAGAATGCGCTCGACAAGCTCGAAGCCTTCGCGTCGCTGAATGGACCTGCCTGGTATGGCCTGCCGGTCAATGAAGAGAGAATAACGCTGGTCAAGCGTAACGACCCCGTCAGTTTTCCCGCCAAGATCGAAACCGGCGCGGGCTCCGTTACGGTTTTCGATCCAATGTTCCCGCTCCACTGGGATGTCGAGCGCTAGAGCTTTCTATTAACACGCAATTTTCTGCCGCCCTTCTTTGAGGGCGGCAAACTGTCTGAGAACGCGCGTACTGCAGTCCCTCCCGTTTAGATGAGCATCAAGGCGCGGACGAAGGCCATGGATGCGAGCAGCGAGGCGATTGTCCTCACATGGTTCCACCACGTCCAATCCTTGAGATAGCTCGCCCAGAGCGCGGTCGCCTCGGCGCCGCCACCACCGACTTTCGCCAGCGCGTCGTTCATCGGCACGTTGAAGACGATCGTCGAGAGGAACGATGCAAAGATATAGAGCACCGCTCCGGCCAGCATCCAGACGCTGATGCCTTCGCGCCAGTTGAAGAATGCGAAGGCAGCGATCACAAGGCAGAGGACCACGGTCGGCACGAAAAGCAGCATGAAGGGCGAACGCACGATCGTGACGTTGATGGAGTTCATGGCCGCTATGCCCTGTTCGGCGGGAATGCGGGCGAACGACGTCATGATGAAGGTCGAAAAGGCAAAGAAGATGCCGGCGACGAGGCCGCTGCCGATCGCAGCAGCCGCCAGAACGATCCAGAGAACCAGTGTCATGTTCATATCCTCCACGGGCCATTGGCGGCAGCATCACGCAGATGGGGCCGAAAATCCTTGGCGGGGCGGTCGAAAATTACTGGGTCCCGCGCGTCGATGAGAATGGAATGCCGCATAAGAATACTCCTCCGGCAAAACAAGAGAAAATCTCTCATTTGTAAAATGAGATAAGCTCTCTTATTTTCATCGTCAAGGAAAAACGGAGAGTGGAATGGGCGAAAAGGTTTCCGTGAGCCGCAGAAGACAGCCGGAATCAACCGGCCAACCGCGCCGGATTCCGCAGCAGAAGCGCGGGCGGGAGCGCTTCGAGAAGATCCTTTCGGTGGCGCTCGAGCTCATCGAAATGAATGGCAGCGATGCGCTGAAGATGAGCGAGATCGTTGAAAAGGCAGAGCTATCCTTCGGGGCGCTCTACCAGTATTTCCCGGACAAAAGCTCGATCATCCGCACACTGGCCGAACGCTTCAACGAGCAGGGCAAAGCCTGCGTCGAAGCCGAGCTTGCGGCGGTAAGGGACGCGGCGACGCTGCGGCAGGCACTTTGTAACATCGCCGACCAGTATTACGACTTTTTCCGGCAAGAGCCGGTGATGCGCGATATCTGGGTCGCCACCCAGGCCGATCGGCTACTGCAACAGATCGATGCCGAGGACATGGAGTTTCATGCCCAGGCGTTGCTTTCGGTTCTCGCCACGCTGGAACCAGGGCGGAGCAAGGGCGAACTTGTCGCCATTGCCAGGCTGACCATGCAGCTGCTGGCAGCCGCCGTCCGCTATGCGATCTCGCTGGATGATACCGAGGGACGGGCTGCGATTGCGCTTTATCAGCGAATGCTCCCGATCGATATCGGCCGGTTGTCGTAGTCACGGCGACTGGTGGAACTGGTCACACCGGTCCAATTGCTTCAGGCCGGCAAAAAGCTGCGCGCCGCGAAATAGCCGATGGCTCCGAGCGCGACCGCCACGACCGAAGCCAGCCCGAGCGCCATTGCGTACTCCCGCCGGCCGGCGGTGAAGGCAAGCACCACCTTTGTCACCGCGTTGACCGCGACGGCGATCAAAATGACGTCAGCCGCCCCAATCACGTCGATCGTCGAGCCGGCGAGGCGCGCGGTGGATAGCGTGATGGCATCGACGTCGACGAGGCCGGAGATCGCCGCCACGACGAAGAGCGCGGACGGGCCGACATATTCGATCGCGATCTTCGACACGAGACTGATCAGGCCGAGCAGCAGAGCAAAGGAAATGACCGTGGTGAGCTCGAAGGGGTTCTTGAGGTCGATCTCCGGCGCCTTTGTCGCGGTCTCCGAACGCCAGACCGAAAACAGCGCCGCTGCCAGGAAACCGATGATTGCAGGGACCAGCGCGGCGGCGAGGGGCGCCAGCAAGGTGAAGGAAAGCGCGCTGGCGATGACGAGAACGCGGGCGAAGGAGAGGGCGCCGGCAATGCCCGCCCCTGCCGCAAGGTGGCGTGCGCCCTCCGGCGCCTGCGCCGAATAGCGGGCGAAGGAAAGCGTCAAGGCGGTGGACGAGACAAGCCCGCCCGCGGCACCTGCCAGCAGAACGCCACGGCCCGGGCCCATCAATCGAATGGCGGCATAGCCGGCGAAGGACAGGGCTGCGATGGTGATCGTCAGCAGCCAGAGCGAGTAGGGGTTGAGCGCGCCCCAGGGATCCAACGCCCTGTTAGGCAACAGCGGCAAGGCGATGACGGTCATTGCAAGCAGCACCAGCGCCGAGCGGAGCTCCACCCACGTCAATCCTCTGAGGAAGCCATGCAGGCTATGGCGAGCCGCAAGAATGACCGTCGTTGCGACACCGCCGGCTGCCGCGGTAACGATGTCGCCGACAGCTGCCAGAAAGCCGAGCCCGAACACCACCAGGGCGGCCACGACCGAGGTGATGCTGTAGTCTTCGTTTTCCTTCGTCTCCTGCCACTTGCCGGCAATGTAAATGGCCCCCAGAAGCACGGCGATCGTCGCAGGCAAAAATGGGCCGGTCATCGCTTGAAGCGTTCCGGCTATTCCGCCGAGAAAACCGGTAAGGCCGAACGTCCGGATGCCCGCCGCTCTTCCGCCAGCGCGAATGTCGCGCTCCTGCCATCCCCGCTCGACCCCGACGAGCAGGCCAATAGCAAGGGCGACGCCGAGCCGCCGAAAAACCTCAATATGCTCCATGACGTGACGATATCGCCGCCGTGCCGGCGCGCAAGCGCAAATAACTGAAAGAATTGATGCATTGCTGGCTCAGCGCAACGAAGGCGGTGCCTTCAGGCACCTCTGGACGGATGCCCGGCCGACGTCTTCAAGCGCTGTCGCGCTTTTTGCCCTCATCGACGGCGTGGAATCGCTCGCCGTTCTGGAAAACCGCCGCGCTTGCTGCTATTGGCCCATAAACTTGACCAAAGGAGAGAGCGATGATCCAGACGACATTCACCGACCGCGCCGTAATGGCGGAACTCGTGGCGAAGATGCTCTGGGAGATCAAGGCGGTGCACTTCAATGCAGCGCAGCCCTACAAATTCGCCTCCGGCATGGCGAGCCCGGTCTATATCGATTGCCGCAAGCTGCTCTCCTTTCCGCGCGTGCGCTCGACCGTGATGGATTTCGCCGCCAGCGTCGTTCTGCGCGAAGCCGGTTTCGAGCAGTTCGATTGCGTGGCGGGTGGCGAGACTGCGGGCATCCCATTTGCAGCCCTTCTCGCCGATCGCCTCAGCCTGCCGATGATCTATGTCCGCAAGCAGCCGAAGGGTCATGGCCGCAACGCGCAGATTGAAGGCAACATGCCGGAGGGCTCACGCGTCCTCGTCATCGAGGACCTGACGACGGCAGGCGGCAGCATGTTCAAGTTCATCGATGCCGTCAGGGCTGCTGGCGGCGTGGTCGATCATGGTATCGCCCTGTTCTATTACGGTATTTTCGATGAAGGCGCGCTGCGCTTTGCCGATGGCAAGGTGAAGCTGCACTACATCGCCACCTGGCGCGATGTGCTTGCGGTTGCCAAGGCGCAGAAGCTGTTCGACGAGAAAACCTTGAGCGAAGTCGAAGCCTTCCTCGATGCGCCGCTCGCCTGGTCGGGACGCAATGGCGGCATTTCATCACTTTGAATGAAGAATTGCGTCGCGGCGCTTTGCTTTTGCCACGAAATTATCTAATCGATTTGAGCATCGATGGATCGTAATGCTTGGGAGGCCGGAATGATTTTGTGCTGTGGCGAAGCGCTGATTGACATGCTGCCGCGGGAGACGACTCTGGGCGAGAAGGGCTTTGCCCCATACGCAGGGGGCGCGATCTTCAACACGGCGATCGCACTCGGACGCCTCGGCATTCCGACAGCCTTCTTCACCGGCCTCGCCGACGACATGATGGGCGAAATCCTGCGCGATACGCTGAAGGCGAGCAATGTCGACTTCAGCCTCTGCGCCATCACCCCACGCCCGTCGACGGTCGCCTTCGTCAAGCTGGTCAACGGCCAGGCAACCTATGCCTTCTACGACGAAGGCACGGCCGGGCGCATGATCACGACCGACGATCTGCCTGTCCTCGGCGACGATTGCGAGGCGTTGCATTTCGGCGCGATCAGTCTCATCCCGAGCCCCTGCGGCGAGACCTATGAGGCGCTGCTCGACCGCGAATGCGACAAGCGGGTGATTTCGCTCGATCCGAACATCCGCCCGGGCTTCATCAAGAACAAGGACGCCCATATGGAGCGCATCAAGCGCATGGCGTCCAAGTCCGACATCCTGAAATTCTCTGACGAGGATCTGGAGTGGTTCGGCCTCGAAGGCAGCCATGACGACCTGGCGGCCTACTGGCTGAAGCAGGGCGCCAAGCTCGTGGTCATCACCAAGGGTGCCGAGGGCGCTTCGGGCTACACCAACGAGCGCAAGGTCACCGTGCCGAGCGAGCGCGTCACCGTCGTCGATACCGTTGGCGCCGGCGACACCTTCGATGCCGGCGTGCTTGCCTCGCTGAAGATCGACAATCTCCTGACCAAGGAAATGGTCGCTTCGCTCAGCGAAAAGGCGCTGGAGAACGCGCTTTCGCTTGGCGCCAAGGCCGCTGCCGTCACGGTCTCGCGCGCCGGCGCCAATCCGCCCTGGGCGAGGGAAATCGGCCTCTGAGACAGGCTATAGCCGATTGAGAAAGGCGAGCACTTCGCGGTTGAAGTGCTCGGGCCGCTGCAGCGGCGCGAAATGGCTGACCTCCGGAAGCAGGATGAGTTCGGCATCGGGAATGCTGCGGACCAGATAATCGGCGTGCTCGCGCTTGATGAACTCGTCATTGTCTCCGAGCACGACCGCGACCGGCACCTTGATGCCAGCGAGATCGGTAGCCGTATAGTTTGGCTCGCTTGCCATCATCTTCGACACATCGCCCACGAAGCTCTCGAAGGCATCGGGCGTGGCGGATAGCGCCTGATAATCCTTCCGATGACGACTGAAGCAGCGATCGATGACGGGTGTCGGCTTGAATTCAAGCGTGCCACTGGGATCCATGTTGCAGGCGAAGAAAAACACACCGGGCACCCGCTCTGGCCGCTGGTCGGCGAGGATCAGCGCCGTACAGGCCCCGTCGCTCCAGCCGACAAGGGCGGCCCTCGTAAGCTCAAGGCAATCCATCACCGCAAGAACGTCGCCTGCCATCTGGGCATAGTGATAGGGGCGCATGTCGCGCGTGCTGCGGCCGTGGCCGCGACTGTCGATAACGACGACCTGTCGGCCCGCGGCGACCAGTGCCGGCACCTGATAGCCCCAGTTCCCCGCATTGCCGAGCCCGCCATGCAGCAGGATCACGGCTGGGCCGGAACCGTAGGTCGCATACCAGATGCGAGCGCCGTCGTTCTCGACGAAGCCTTCGCGCTGCGGCCTTGGCAGGGGCGCTGCGCCATGTGCCTCGAAATTCAGAAGCTCGTCGTCCGTCACATCCATTCAACCCCTCCTCATAGCGATGTACCTAAGACGCATCGTGAAGCCGAATTTCGACATTGACCAAGCGCTACCACAAGAGAAATGCAGGCGCATGTCATACTTAATAGACTGCTAATATTACGGCCTGTAGCTTCAGCGTTTAACGTTGGAGGAGAAGAAATGGTTCTACGCGTTGATGGTCAAGGCTGGTCGCTCAGCAGCGTCGAAGCCGGACATTGTTCGGCGGCGACCAAAGCCGCGGTCAAGTGCGCACTGGAAGCGTCATCGGAGTTCGACAGCACGCAGATCGTTGTTTCAATGCTTGGCGATTTCGTGGTGCTTGAAGGCTTCGTCCGCTGTCGCGGAGATGACGAACTAGCCGCGGATGTCGCCGCTGCCATCGTCGGATCGACTCAGGTTCACAATCGACTGATATGTCGAGGCTTCCCGAAGAGGTCGAACTAGAGGACGGGCTTTTAAGCCCTCAAGTCAATTCCCAGTCTGTGTAAAGCTCCCGCGGCCAGCCGCGGGAGCTTTTTGATCTCAATGCTCTGTTACTTGGCAAGTTTTGCCAGTGCGGCAACGAGGCCCTGCGTCGAGGAGTCGTGGCCAGCAGCGCTTTCCTTGCCTTCCACGACAGGCAGCAGACCAGTCGCCAGTTCCTTGCCGAGTTCGACGCCCCACTGGTCGAAAGAGTTGATGCGGAACAGCACGCCTTCGACGAAGACTCGGTGCTCATAGAGCGCGATCAGGCGACCGAGCGCGTAGGGCGTCAGCTTATCGTAGACGAAAGTGATCGACGGGCGGTTGCCGGTGAAGACACGGTGCGGTGCGATGAAGTCGGCCTTCTTGTCGTCCATGCCCTTGTCGGTCAGCTGCTTCTTCGCCTCGTCGAAGGTACGGCCCTTCATCAGCGCTTCGGACTGCGCAAGCACATTCGATATCAGAAGCTCGTGCTGGTGGCGCAGATTTGGCTCGAAGGCGTTCGCCGCGATCATGAATTCGGCCGGGATGACGCTCGTGCCCTGGTGGATCAGCTGGTAGAAGGCGTGCTGGCCATTGGTGCCGGGCTCGCCCCAGACAACAGGACCGGAATTACCCTCGACGGGCGTGCCGTCGATCGTGACACCCTTGCCGTTCGATTCCATGTCGAGCTGCTGCAGATAGGCCGGGAAGCGCGACAGGCGCTGGTCGTAGGGCAGGACGGCACGGGTCGGATAGCCGAGTACATTGCGGTGATAGAAGCCGATCAGGCCGAGCAGCATGGGCAAGTTCTTGGTGATCGGTGCGGTGCGGAAGTGGTTGTCGACGGCATGGGCGCCCTCGAGAAACTTGATGAAATTTTCCGGGCCGATGGCGATCATGATCGGCAGGCCGATCGCCGACCAGAGGGAGTAGCGGCCACCCACCCAGTCCCAGAAGCCGAAGACGCGTTCGCTCTCGATGCCGAAGGCCGCGACCTTGTCGAGTGCGGTCGAAACGGCAGCGAAATGATGCTGGACGGCGGCCTCGCCGAGCGCGTCGGCGATGAACTTGCGCGCCGTCTGCGCGTTCGTCATCGTCTCTACGGTCGTGAAGGTCTTGGAGGCGACGATGAACAGTGTCGTCTCGGGCTGAACGAGCTTCAACGTGTCGGCGATATGGGCGCCGTCGATGTTGGAAACGAAATGCGCGCGCGGTCCATCATGGAAGGGCGCCAGCGCCAGCGTTGCCATCACGGGGCCGAGGTCAGAGCCGCCGATGCCGATGTTGATGACGTCGGTGATGGCCTTGCCGGTCGCGCCCTTAAGACTGCCGGAGCGGATGCCATCGGCGAATTTGCCCATGGCGGCAAGCACGGCGTTAACATCAGGCATGACATCCTTGCCGTCGACAAGCACCGGCGTATTGGAGCGGTTGCGTAGCGCCGTGTGCAGAACGGCTCGGTTTTCGGTGAAGTTGATCGCCTTGCCGGCGAACATTTCGTCACGCTTGACTTCAACGCCGCCCGTCTCCGCGAGCTTGACCAGGAGAGCCAGGATCTCGTCGTTCACGGCCGTCTTGGAATAGTCCATCAGGAGGTCGTCGAGCGACACGCTGAAGCGCGAGAAACGCTGCGGGTCGGCAGCAAAGGCGGCGCGCAGATCGGTTGCCTTGTTGGCGGCTGCAGTGCTCTTCAATTGTTCGACGATGGCATTCATGGGAGGCTCCTTTGCAGGGCGAGAGGGTCGCGGAAACTATTCGCTTTGTAGGGCGCAAATCAAGTTCGGCGACCTCTCGGAACGCAAAAAAGCCATTCGAACAAACGGATGGCTCATAATTTCACGCGACCGTCAAACTTAGCCGCGCAGATCCTTGCGCAGGATTTTTCCGACAGGCGTTTTCGGCAGTTCGGTGCGGAATTCCACGAAGCGCGGCCGCTTGTAGTTGGTGAGGTTTGCCGCGCAATGCGCCTTGACGTCTGCCTCCGTCAACGCCGGGTCCTTGCGAACCACGAAGAGCTTCACGGCTTCGCCGGAATGCCCGTCGGGGATGCCGACAGCCGCCGCCTCGAGGATGCCGGGATGCATCGCCGCCACTTCTTCGATCTCGTTCGGATAGACGTTGAAGCCGGAGACAAGGATCATATCCTTCTTCCGGTCGACGATCTTGGTGTAGCCGCGCGCATCCATGAAGCCCATGTCGCCGCTGCGGAAATACCCGTCCGGCGTCATCACGCGGGCGGTCTCCTCCGGTTTGTTCCAGTAACCAGCCATCACCTGCGGGCCGCGGATACAAATCTCGCCGATCTCACCAAGCGGCAGCGAATTGCCGTCCTCGTCGCGAATGTCGAGATCGGTGGATGGAATCGGTAGCCCGATGGAACCGGTGAACTCTGCCGAATCGAAGCGGTTGGCGGTGGCGACCGGCGATGTCTCGGAGAGACCATAGCCTTCGGTGATATGGGAGCCGGTGATCTTCATCCAGCGCTCGGCGACCGGTCGTTGCACCGCCATGCCGCCACCGAGCGACATCACGATGGAGGAAAAGTCGAGCTTGGCGAAATCGGCGTTGTTCATCAGCGCGTTGAAGAGTGTGTTGAGGCCGGGGAAGATGTGGACCTTCACCCTGCCGAATTCCTTGACCAGCGCCGGAATATCGCGCGGGTTGGCGACGAGGATATTGTGGGCGCCGAGCGACATGCCCATCAGCGAATTCACCGTCAGTGCGAAGATATGATAGAGCGGCAGGGCACACAGGAAGTTCAGAACCTCTGGGCGCGTCTTCTTGTCGAAAGCCGATCGGAGCCACAGTTCGAGCTGCAGCTTGTTGGAGAGCAGGTTCCGGTGCGTCAGCACCGCGCCCTTGGCAATGCCGGTCGTGCCACCGGTATATTGCAGAAAGGCGATGTCGCCCCCCATCAGGCTTACAAGTTTGAAAGGTTGGCCGGCACCTTCCGCGAGCACCTGCTTGAAGGTCTTGTGCTGCGCAATAGACCATGAAGGAACGAGCTTCTTGACCCTGCGCACGAGCAGATTGACGATCAGCCCCTTGGCGCCCAGCATCTCGCCGAGCGACGTGACGACGACATGGCGCACATCGGTTTTGACCAGTACCTGCTCGACCGTTCGCGCGAAGTTTTCGAGCACGAAGATGGCCTTGGCGCCCGAGTCGCGCAGCTGATGTTCCAGTTCGCGCGGTGTGTAGAGCGGATTGACATTCACGACCACGAAGCCGGCCCGCAGGATCCCGTAAACGGCGACCGGATTCTGCAGAACGTTCGGCATCATGACGGCAACGCGGTCACCCTTCTCGAGGCCGATGCTCTGCAGCCACGCTGCAATCTTGCGGGTCTGGCTCTCAAGCTCGCCATAGGTCAGCGTCTTGCCCATGCTGGAAAAGGCGATGCGATTGGCATAGCGCGCGCAGGATTTCTCGAGCAGCTCCGCAAGCGATTCGTATTCCAGCGGTGGAAGCTCTGCCGGCACGCTGTTCGGATAGGTCGCAAGCCAGGGCTTTTCGGGCTTCGCACCGCCTGGATGGACGGAAATGCTGTTCATATGGTCTCTCTCCCTGTCGCTGCCGGCCGGTCCCACCGGCAAGCCGATTGGACGATCCTCCATCTTCCAACGCGGCAGCTTATGTCATCGCCTGAATGGTTCAAGCTGAGAATAGAGCTACACTAACCTTAACGTAAACGTCAATAATCATGTATTGGCGGTTGCTGTGAGTAAATTGGGAACATCGAGTGCGGGGCAGCGTTTTTTCTCCGTGGGCCAACCACGAGGAAACAAAAGGAGGTGCACCATGCTGCATCAGGACGCTGACAAAACCCGCCGTGACCCAAATGTGAAGGACACACCGACACTGATTGCCAGCGACCGCGTGGAAGGGACCCGCGTCTATGGAGCCGATGGCAAGCATATTGGCTCTATTGAACGATTGATCCTCGGCAAGCAGGATGGCCGCGTTGCCTATGCCGTACTCGAATTCGGCGGCTTCTTGGGCATCGGCCACGATCACTATCCGCTGCCGTGGGAAAAGCTGACCTACGATACCCAGTTGGATGGCTATCGCATCGATCTGACGAAGGATCAGATCGAGGGCGCGCCGAGCTATGCGGACGATGATGACACCTGGTACAACGATAATGGCCGCCGAGTTTACGACTACTACGGCGTGCCTCCCTACTGGATGTAACGTCGTCCGCACACGCGCGGTCCCTTGATCGCGCGTAGATGCGCTGCGCCGCACTCTGCCCACTTGGCGCGCGGCGTGGTAAAACGACCTGGATGGGCCCCGTCGCAGACGGGGCCTCAGACTGCTGACAAACCCCTGGCCTCGTCCAGGGGTTTGTGATTCACTGGGTCATGTTGAAGAAACCTGCTCCCGAA
>NZ_LNCD01000106.1 GCF_001542405.1 Rhizobium altiplani | reverse complement strand
GACGTTTCCAGCCTCGAGCCGGGAATGTCGCTGACGGCCAAGTGGCGCGGCAAGCCGATCTTCATCCGCAACCGTACGCCCGAGGAAGTGAAGGCTGCCGATGAGGTGCCGCTTTCCGACCTGAAGGACCCGGTGGCGCGCAACGCCAACCTGCCGTCCGACGCGCAGGCGACCGGCGTCGACCGTTCGGCCGGCAAGGACAAGGAAAACTGGATCGTCATGATCGGCTCGTGCACCCATCTCGGCTGCATCCCGCTCGGCCAGGCCGGCGAATACAATGGTTGGTTCTGTCCCTGCCATGGCTCGGTCTACGACACGGCCGGTCGCATCCGCAAAGGTCCGGCGCCGCAGAACCTGGCGATCCCGACCTATTCGTTCGTTTCCGATAAAGTAATCAAGATCGGTTGAGGGGGACTGATTTATGAGTGGCCATTCCAGCTACGAGCCATCAACCGGCCTTGAGAAGTGGATCGATGCGCGCCTGCCTTTGCCGCGCATGGTCTATGACAGTTTCGTCGCCTATCCGGTTCCGCGCAACCTGAACTATGCCTACACCTTCGGCGCCATGCTTTCGGTCATGCTCGTCGTGCAGATCCTGACCGGCGTCGTGCTGGCCATGCACTATGCGGCGGAAACGACGGTTGCCTTCAACTCCGTCGAAAAGATCATGCGTGACGTCAACCACGGCTGGCTGCTGCGCTATATGCACGCCAACGGCGCGTCGTTCTTCTTCGTTGCCGTCTACCTGCACATCGCCCGCGGTCTCTACTACGGCTCCTACAAGGCGCCGCGCGAGATCCTCTGGATCCTCGGCGTCCTCATCTACCTGCTGATGATGGCGACCGGCTTCATGGGCTACGTTCTGCCCTGGGGCCAGATGTCCTTCTGGGGCGCGACCGTCATCACCGGCTTCTTCTCGGCATTCCCGCTGGTCGGCGAGTGGATCCAGCAGTTCCTGCTCGGCGGCTTTGCCGTCGACAACCCGACGCTGAACCGCTTCTTCTCGCTGCACTACCTGCTGCCCTTCGTCATTGCCGGCGTCGTCGTCCTGCACATCTGGGCGCTGCATGTCGTCGGCCAGACGAACCCGACCGGCGTCGAGGTGAAGACCAAGACCGACACGGTTCGCTTCACGCCCTACGCGACGTTGAAGGATGCGCTTGGCGTTTCGATCTTCCTGCTGGTCTACGCCTACTTCGTCTTCTACATGCCGAACTTCCTCGGCCATCCGGACAACTACATCCCGGCTGACCCGTTGAAGACGCCGGCCCATATCGTTCCGGAATGGTACTTCCTGCCGTTCTACGCGATGCTGCGCTCGATCACCTTCAACATCGGACCGATCGACTCGAAGCTGGCCGGCGTCCTCGTCATGTTCGGCGCCATCATCGTGCTGTTCTTCGTGCCCTGGCTCGATACCTCGAAGGTGCGTTCGGCGGCTTATCGCCCTTGGTACAAGCTGTTCTTCTGGCTGTTCGTCGCCAATGCCATCGTCCTCGGCTGGCTCGGCTCGCGTCCTGCCGAAGGCACCTACGTGATCATGTCGCAGCTTGGCACTCTCTTCTACTTCGCCTTCTTCCTGGTGATCATGCCGGTTCTCGGCCTCGTCGAGACGCCGCGCCGCTTGCCCAACTCGATTACGGAAGCGGTTCTGGAAAAGCGCAACAAGGTGGCGGCCGCCGAGCCGGTCAAGGCCTGAGCGTGCGACAGGAAGGGAAGAGACACATGAACAAGCTTGTTACCAGCCTCCTGTCGCTGGCCGTCGTCGCTGGTTTGAGCGGCGCGGCACTTGCCCAGGAAACCACCCCGAACGGGGCCGCGCCGGCAGAGCATGCCGAAGGCGCAACGCCGCACTATCCGCTCATGCATCCGAAGCATGAGCACTGGACCTTTGCCGGCCCGCTCGGCCATTACGACAAGGGCCAGCTGCAGCGCGGCCTGAAGGTCTACACGGAAGTCTGCGCCGCCTGTCACTCGATGAGCCTCGTGCCGTTCCGCACGCTCGGAGCTCTCGGCTACTCGGACGCACAGGTGAAGGCCTTGGCCGCCAACTACGAGGTTCAGGATGGCCCGAATGCCAGCGGTGACATGTTCACCCGCAAGGCCATTCCGTCGGACCATTTCCCGTCGCCGTTCCCGAACCACGAGGCGGCGGCTGCCGCCAACAATGGTGCGGCGCCGCCGGACTTCTCGCTGATCGCCAAGGCGCGCGGCATCGAGCGCGGCTTCCCGCAGTTCCTGATCGACATGATCCCGTTCGTCGGCGGCTATCAGGAAGGCGGTCCGGACTACATCTACTCGCTGCTGACCGGCTACGACCAGCAGCCGCCGGCCGGCGTCCAGGTGGCCGAGGGCACGCATTACAACCCGTACTTCGCCGGTGCTGCTGCGCTCGCCATGCCAAAGCCGCTCTCCGACGGCCAGGTCACCTATGACGACGGCTCGCCGGCGACGGTCGACCAGTACGCCAAGGACGTCGCTTCCTTCCTGATGTGGGCCGCCGAGCCGCATCTCGAGGAGCGCAAGCGCACCGGCTTCATGGTCATGGTCTTCCTGGTCATCTTCTCCGGACTGATCTACCTGACCAAGCGCTCCGTCTACGCAAACAAGGAACACTGAGGGATTTGCCCAGAGTTTAGGGAAAGGCGGCCTTCGGGCCGCCTTTTTTGTTGGTTCCGGCACTGGCAGTTGATAGGGTGCAGCCGAATTGAAGCCCTGCAGAATACGGACATTCCATGAGTGATACGATTTCGGAGCTAGCAGCCAGCATCCGCTCCATCCCGGACTACCCCAAGCCCGGTATCATTTTTCGCGACATTACCACGCTTCTCGGCAATCCGCGTGCCTTCCGCCGCGCCGTTGATGAACTGGTCCAACCCTATGCGGGCCTGAAGATCGACAAGATTGCCGGAACCGAAGCGCGGGGCTTCATCCTGGGCGGCGCCGTCGCACACCAGCTCTCCGCCGGGTTTGTGCCGATCCGGAAGAAAGGCAAACTGCCACGCGATACGGTGCGCGTTGCTTACAGCCTTGAATATGGCGTGGACGAGATGGAAATGCACCTGGATGCTGTTCAGCCGGGCGAGAAGGTTATCCTCGTCGACGACCTGATTGCGACCGGAGGAACGGCCGTCGCCGCCACGCAGCTTCTACGGCAGATGGGGGCGGAGGTTGTTTCTGCCTGCTTCGTCATCGACCTGCCGGACCTTGGCGGTCGCCGAAAACTGGAAGAGCTTGGCGTGGACGTTCGCACGCTGGTGGAATTCGCGGGCCACTGAGGCCCGCGACTATTCAAATTCGATGACGGTGCTTTCGAACCGGACCACCGGCGTGCCGTCAGCGAGCACCCCCTCGCAAAAAATGGTGTTCAAGCGACGCCCCGGGCGGGACACCAGCGGGCGGCTCGAAAGCAGCGTGACGGAATAGGTCACTTCCTCGTCGGCAAAGACCGGCCGGAGCCATTGAAGTTTCGTGAAGCCGGGAGAGGGGCCAAGCTTGGGCGGCTTGATACCCTCGCTTGCCAGTCGCGCGCATTCTGCGCTCCAGTAGGCAACGAAGGTTTTCATCCATGCCGCGCAGGTGTGCCATCCCGACGCGCAAAGGCCGCCAAAGAGCGAAGACTTCGCTGCCTCGGCATCCAAATGGAACCGCTGCGGGTCGAAGCGCTCCGCGAAGTGTACGATGCGCGCGGCCGTGAACAGGTAGCTGCCGATTTCTGTCTTTTCGCCACTGGCGTAGCGTTCAGCCATGATCATGCGGTCTTCTCCAGCATGTCACGCAGGGCGAACATGATCGAGTTCTCTGAGAGGCAGACGAGTTCGCCCTTCTGGTTTTCGACCTCGTGGCGAAATTTCACCATACCGATGCCCGGTCTCGAGCGCAGCGCGCGCGACTCGATGACCGTCGAATGGCCGGAGAGCGTATCGCCGGCAAGGACAGGCTTTCGCCATTCCATGAAATCGACACCGGGCGCACCTTGGGAGAACGAATTGACGAGAAAGCTCTCCGCCATCATGCGCATGAACAGCGCGGACGTGTGCCAGCCGGATGCCGCCAGTCCACCGAGAATGCTGGCGCGGCCCGCTGCCTCGTCGACATGCATCGGCTGCGGGTCGAATTCGCGCGCGAACTCGATGATCTCCTCTGCCGTTACTGCTCTCGGGCCGAGCGCAAAACGCCGACCCGGCTGAAAATCTTCAAAGGCGAGTTTCTGATCGGACAAATTCTTCTTCACCTCGTAGGAGTTTCAGAACGACTACAATAGCACTCGACGCGACTCAACGATTCCCACGAGATTTTGAACATGCCAGAACTGAAGTTGATCCTCGATGAGGCTGAGCGTGAAGGCATCATTGCGCGCCAGGCTGCTGACCGGCTACTGCCGTTCCTGATTGCGCGCGGCGTCAAGGTCGATCAGCCTTCGCCCGAATTGCACAGACCGTTGGCGCCTTTTTCGGATACCGAAACGCCGAGCTTCGTGCGCGGCTTTCACGACGTCCTGATAACCATCGGCATCATCGTAGCTTTGGCCGGCCTTTGGGGCATCGCTTCGATCTATGCCGTGCTGCCGGCAATCGTTGTCCTTGCCGAGGTCCTTGTTCGGCGTCAAAGGCTGGCGCTGCCGGCCGTTGCGCTAACGATCGCACTTGCCGTCTGGACGGCAAGTTCGGCCGCGCAGTGGCTGGACGACTCACTTTCCTTCGTCGCGATAGGTGGCAACGTTGCGCTGCAGTACACCCTTGCCTTTCCAGTCGTGCTGGGGCTCTTCTATCTGCTTTATCGCGTACCGCTCGCGCTCGCCCTGACGATCATGGGGGCGGCTGTGGTCTTTCTGCAGTTGGTCCTGCGCGCGCTTGGCTGGCTGACCGGCGATCCTCTGTTCGAGGTCAATCATCCGCTCGTGTTGTCGATCATCGCGATCGCGTGTGCGGTCGGTCTTTTTGCCTTGGCCATGACATTCGACCTGCGGGACCCGCTGCGTCGTACAGTCAATTCCGACGTTGCCTTCTGGCTTCATTTGGGTGCCGCGCCGGCTTTGCTCTATAGCGTCATTTCGCTTGCGGGGCTCAGCGGCGGTACGCTTGCCGCGTTGCAGACCGTGTCGTTTCGCACGCCGGTGGTCATCGCGACCGTCATCGCGCTCATGCTGATCGGGCTTGTCATCGACCGGCGTGCCTTCGTGACATCGGGATTGGTATCGCTGGGCTTTGCTGTCTACGGCATCTTCCGCCAGGGGGACGCGCGCGTCGATACCTATATTTACATCACGCTTCTGACCGTTGGCGTGATCGTGCTCGTCATTGGGACCGGATGGATGCCGCTTCGGCGGTTCGTGATGCGCCGGCTGCCGGTTGCGATCCAGGAGAAACTGCCGCCGGCATAGGCGGCAGTCGCCTCGGTTCCGCTTTAGGTGTTGAAGCGGAAGTGGATCACGTCGCCGTCCTGGACGACATATTCCTTGCCTTCGTCACGGCCCTTGCCTGCTTCCTTGGCGCCGACTTCACCCTTGAAGTTGATGTAGTCGTCGTAGGAGATGGTGAAGGCGCGGATGAAGCCGCGTTCGAAGTCGGTGTGGATGACGCCGGCAGCCTGTGGCGCCTTGGTGCCGCGAACGATCGTCCAGGCGCGGGTTTCCTTGGGGCCGACGGTGAAATAGGTGATCAGGTCGAGCAGATGGTAACCGGCACGGATCAGCCGGTCCAGCCCGGCTTCCTCGAGGCCGAGCGCCGATAGGAACTCGGTTGCTTCTTCTTCGGGAAGCTGGGCCACTTCGGACTCGATCGCGGCCGAGATGATGACGCATTCGGCGCCCTGCTTCTCGGCCATGGCGGCGACTGCCTTTGTGTGTTCGTTGCCGGTCGAAGCGTCGGCTTCCGCGACGTTGCAGACATAAAGGACCGGATGCGACGTCAGGAGGTTGAGGCCCTTGAGGATCTCGATCTCCTCGGCCGCCAGCGTCTTCAAGAGCAGGCGTGCGGGCTTGCCTTCGTTCAGCAGCTTGATCACGGCTTCCATGACCGGCAGCTGTGCCATCGAGTCCTTGTCTTTGCCGGTGGCGCGCTTGCGGGTCTGCTCGACGCGGCGCTCAAGGCTTTCGAGGTCGGCGAGCATCAGCTCGGTCTCGATCGTGTCGGCATCGCCGACCGGGTTGATGCGGCCCTCGACGTGGGTGATGTCGTCGTCCTCGAAGCAGCGCAGCACATGCACGACGGCATCGACTTCCCGGATGTTGGCGAGGAACTTGTTGCCGAGACCTTCACCCTTCGACGCGCCGCGCACCAAGCCGGCGATGTCGACGAAGGAGATGCGGGTCGGGATGATTTCCTTGGAGCCGGCGATTGCCGCCAGCTTCTGCATGCGGGGATCTGGAACGGCGACTTCGCCGGTGTTCGGCTCGATCGTGCAGAAGGGATAGTTTGCCGCTTGCGCTGCTGCCGTTTTGGTGAGCGCGTTGAAGAGTGTCGATTTGCCGACATTCGGCAGACCGACGATACCGCATTTGAAGCCCATGGCCTGAAAACCTGCTGTTCTTGAATTCGTTGGTGCTGGCTATGGGATAAAACGCGCCTTGCGGTCAAGCTTTTAGCGCAAGTCTCTTGCATTCTGAGGGGTTGAACGCCCGCCCTTGCAGCGCAATATAGACATCGGCGAACGTTCTCGCCTCTCCATGTCATCAACGGGTGGGTTTCCGATGAGTGACAACGATATTGCCCTTAAACCGAAGACAAAGTCGAAGCCGAAGCTGGACCGGCCGAAGCTCTATAAGGTGATCCTTTTCAATGACGATTACACGCCGCGCGAATTCGTGGTGATGATCCTCAAGGTCGTCTTCCGCATGAGTGAGGAGACCGGCTACCGTGTGATGATGACGGCGCACAAGATGGGATCAAGCGTTGTTGTGGTCTGCACGAAGGATATCGCCGAGACGAAGGTCAAGGAGGCGATGGATTATGCCAAGGAGGCCGGTTTTCCGCTGATGTTGACGGCGGAGCCGGAGGAGTAGTTGTCGGCGCGCCGGACCTGATAGCCTGTCTTGTCCTGCGTGAAGCCGCAGTTCTCGTAGAAGCGCAGCGTCGCAGGATCCTTCGAGCCGGTTAGCAGCATCACCTTGTAACAGCCTGCTTTCCATGCGGTTTCGATGGCGTGCTGGAGAAGCACCCGTCCGTAGCCCCGCTGCCTGTAGCGGGCCTCCGTGACGACGTTTTCGATCAGCGCATAGGATGCACCATTCCTGGTCAGGTTGGGGACGACGATCAGCGTCACGGACGAAGCGGCGGTCTGACCCGCGATGCCGACGAAGACAGTCATTCCCGGTTGCGCGAGGATCGCTTCGAACCGCTCTTCGGCACGCTCGCGGTCGATGACCGGATCAGCAGGGTTTAGGTCATGGTAGAGAGCAAGCAGGCTCGGAAGGTCGGCGGCCTCGGCGGAACGAATGACGAGTTCGTCGATTGACATACTCAATCACCCTTGTTGCCGAACATCTTCTTCAGCATTTCGGCCATTGGTCCTGTTGTGGGCAACTTCGGCTGGTTGTTGTTGCGGGCCGCGCGGATATGAGACTTCGCCACCGGCTTTTTCTCTGGCTTCGGCGTTTCTTCTTCGGCCTTGCCGCCGAGTGCAAGCGCCAGCTTGTTCATCAGCTGGGAGTCTTCCTTGCGAACCAGCATGTCGGCGTTATCGGCAAGTGCATCCAGCAACGGCTCGAGCCAAGCCTGATCGGCCTTGGCGAAGTCGCCGAGCACGTGATGCTGCACCAATTCCTTGACACCAGGGTGGCCGATGCCGAGCCGCAGGCGGCGATATTCCTTGCCACAATGAGCGTCGAGCGATTTGATGCCGTTGTGACCGCCATGGCCGCCGCCCGTCTTGAGGCGTGCCTTGCCTGACGGCAGGTCGAGTTCATCATAGATTGCGACGAGGTCGGCCGGCTGCAGCTTGTAGAAGCGCATGGCCTCGCCGACGGCTTCGCCCGAGAGGTTCATATAGGTCTGCGGCTTGATGAGCAGCACCTTCTCGCCTGCAATTTCGCCTTCGGCGATCTCGGCCTTGAACTTCTTCGACCAGGGCGAAAAACTATGGCGGCGGTAGATGGCATCGACGGCCATGAAGCCGATGTTGTGGCGGTTTCCGGCGTATTTGCCACCGGGATTGCCGAGACCCGCGATAACAAGCATGGCTCGTTCATTCCTTGCAATGTGCTTTATGCGTTCACCACCGCGAAACGGCGTCAAAGTCAAGACGGCGAGACCGCAAACGCTGAAAAATCAGTCTGCGGGGCTCAGGCCATACGTGATGAAGATGGACTTCTGCGTGCCGTCGGCAATCAGCTTGTCCAGCGCCGCCTGCATCTTGGCCAGCAGGTCGCCAGGGAAGTCCTTTTCGCAGGCGATCCCCATTTGTTGCGTGGAAAGCACCGTGACCTTCTCCAAGGGTTGTTCTGCCTTGAGCTTCTCGAAGTAGATTTCGGTGATAGGCATCATGTCGATGCGGCCATTGAGCAGCTTGCGCAGCGTCGAATTGAAGTCAGTGGTGACGTCGAGCTTCGTGAAGCCGCTCTCCTTCAGTGTCATCTCCGTATAGTCTTCGCGCTGGGTACCGACCGTATACTTCTTGGCTTCCTCTAGATCCTTGGCTGCCACGCCGGAGCCCGTTCTGGTGATGAGGATGTTGCGATCGACCAGCAAGGGTTCGACCCATTTGAACATCGGGTCGCGCTTCGCATTGTGAGCGGTCGTAAAGACGCAGCTCATAGGGGTGGTCTGGGCAAGATTGTAGGCCCTGGCCCAAGGCATCATCTCGATCGTGTAGTCGATCCCGGCGTCCTTCATCACTTTTTCGACCTGCTCGACCGACGCGCCTTTTACGGTCTTTCCGTCGCGGTAGCTGAAGGGAGGGTATTCCTCCGTGGCGAGTGTGACGCCGGCGGCAATGGCATGTGTCGAGGCACCGAGGCTCAACAGAATAGAAAGCAGCAGTCTCTTCATCGTGTTGCTCTTCTTCCCCGGTTCACGAAGCTCGTGCGATGAGCTGGCCCGACGCTGACAGGCGCTCGATCAGAGCGGCGGCATGCTGCGGACGATGGAATAGGTATCCCTGACCGAAGTCGAGGCCCATATCGCGCAGCGTGTGGCATTCGTCCTCGGTCTCGATACCCTCGGCGATAACGGTGCAGCCCATCCTGTGGGACAGCGTCGTGATGCTCTCCACCAGCGTGCGGCTCTTCTGGCGAACGTCGTCGTTGGCGTCGTTTATTGACCGGGTGAACGACTGGTCGATCTTGATGATGTCGACCGGGAAGCGATTGAGATAGCTCAGCGACGAATAGCCCGTGCCGAAGTCGTCGAGGGCAATCCGGCAGCCGAAGCGGCGCATCTCGGTAACGATAGTGCGGATCAGCGGATTGTTATGCATCAACACTGCCTCCGTGATTTCGACGACGATGCGCTGCGGGAGGATGCCATGGCGGCCAAGCAATGCGGCAAGGCGCGCGGGCAGGGCGGCTTCGAACTGCAAAGGAGAGAAGTTGATGGCGAGATAGCTGTCCTGCATGCCCGGCAGCCTGGAAATGGCTGCAAGGTGGGCGATCGCCTTCTCCATAATGACATTTCCGACGCGAATGATCTTGCCCGTCTCCTCCGCGACATTGATGATCTCGGCCGGCGCCATCAAACCCTTTTGCGGATGGTTCAGGCGCATCAGCGCCTCAAAACCGGCGACTCCGCGGCCGTTGAGGCTGACAATCGGCTGCAAATAGGCGTCGAACCAATCCTCCGCGAGGCCTGCCTCGATGTAGGTCTCGATTTCGGCGCGAGCCCTAGTGTGGTCCATCATGCGGTTGTCGAAGAGCTGCGCACCGTTCTTGCCGTCGCGCTTCTTCGCGTACATGGCCATGTCAGACTTCTGCAACAGCTCGGCAGCGTTCGCGGCATGACGCGGGTAGATGGCAATGCCGACGCTGGCGCTCAAGTGCAGGTCCGGACCGAACGGCTCGACAAAGATGGAGGCAATCTGATCGGCCATCGCGCCCGCCCGCCGCGCGGCATCTTTTGCCGGCAGA
This sequence comes from Rhizobium altiplani, assembly GCF_001542405.1. GTDB lineage: Bacteria > Pseudomonadota > Alphaproteobacteria > Rhizobiales > Rhizobiaceae > Rhizobium > Rhizobium altiplani. The sequence goes on along the minus strand of NZ_LNCD01000106.1, from coordinate 256,754 downwards.
AGGATTGCGAATTCGTCGCCGCCCAGGCGTGCCGCCTGGTCCGATGGCGCCAGATGCATCCTCAATCGGTCTACAAACTCCCGAAGAGCCCTGTCACCCTCGGCATGGCCGAGATTGTCGTTGATCCATTTGAAACGGTCGAGGTCGACGAACAGGCAGGCAAGTTCCTGACCGAGCGCGTCCGCCTGCTGAATTTTGGTATCGAGCACGGACTCGAAACCCTGACGGTTCAGCAGGCCGGTCAGATGGTCGCGGATTGCTTGCTCGTGATTGCGTGCCTCGGAAGCTTTCAGCTCGGTGACATCGGTCATTACCGACAGCGAGAGCCGGTCATGACCCGCGGTGGCTGCTGTCGATTCGAGGATGAGCACATCCATGATGCTGCCGCTGGCGCATATGAACTTGACCGTCACGTCGAATGCGGCGCCGCCATCGAGGTCATTCTTGCGCCCGAGGAAGGCCTCACGCGTATCTGGTGTAACGAGGTCTGCAAACCTGCGGCCGACCACCTGCGGCCGCTCATAGCCGGTCGCGACGAGCCAATAGTCGCTGACCGCGGTTATGCGGTCATCCTCGTCGAGCGAGAACAGCATCGCCGGCGTCAGGTCGTAAATGTCGACGGCACGGCGATGTGCGAGCTTCAATTCGCGCTCCTCGCTTTCGAGCTTCGACTGCATCTCATTGAAGCCGCTGGCGAGACGTCCCATCTCGTCGTTCGATTGCCAGTTGACGTGATGACGCGAGCCCAGCTGGCGGGTTGCCTCGACGGCTGCCGTCAGGCGCATCAGTGGCCGGATGATGAAGATTCGATTGCCGATCAAGGCGGCGCTGAAGACGGCCAGCACCGCGAAGATGAAGATCGACATGAAGACGATCTCTTCGTGCTTGAGGCCGGAGAAGAGACCGAGCGCTGGATAGAACACGGAGATCGTGCCCAGGTTCTTCGGGCCGTCGATCGTGTTGTATATGATCGCGCGCGACACCTGGACGAGGTTGCCGTTGAACGACTTCGGTATGGTCGACTGCGTGACGTCCAGCTGGCCGGACTGGTCGCGAACCTGGACCTTGACGATCGCGCCCTGCGAAACGATCGTCGCGCTGATCTGCGTCACGCTGTCATCATCAAGGTCCCAGAGCGGCTTGGCGAGGGCCTGAGAATTGGCGACAAGAAGAACCGAGATGTGGTCGCGTATTTCCTTGTCTGCGCGCTCGGAAGAAAGAAAAAGAAAAAGGACGAACAGTGGAGCAACGAAGAGCAGCAAAGCTCCGCAAATGATTGCCAAAAAACGATTTTCAACGGAATTGTGCATTGTTCCGTTTTGCTCCCAGCCGCACTTTGCATTCACGGTTTTCGACGCCCGTGGGTCTTTCAAAAACGTACCGGCATGCTTCCATGAAATGTATTAAATGTTGCTGAAACAGGCTCCTTGCAACCAATGAAAAGGGCCCGCCTTCGAGAGAAAGCGGGCCCTATGCTTTACAAATTATGGAAGCGATCAGGCTTCTGCTTCGCCTTCTTCTGCAACCGTTTCGTCAACGCCGCCAGCCGGGGCGATGACCGTCGCAATCGTGAAGTCGCGATCGGAAATGGTCGGCGTTACACCCTTCGGCAGGGTAAGGTCGGAAATGTGGATGCTGTCGCCGATCTTCTTGCCGTTCAGGTCAACGTTGAAGAATTCCGGGATCGCATCAGCCGGGCAGTGAACTTCGATTTCGTGACGAACGATGTTCAGGACGCCGCCAGCCTTGAGACCCTGGGACTTCTCTTCGTTGATGAAGTGAACCGGGATTTCAACCGTGACCTGGGTGTTGCCGGAAACGCGCAGGAAGTCCACGTGCATCGTGAAGTCACGGACGGGATCCAGCTGGTAGTCCTTCGGCAGAACCTTGTACTTCTTGCCGTCGACCTCGATGGTCGCGATCGTGGTCATGAAACCACCGGCATGAATGCGCTTCGTCACCTCATTGGTGTTGAGAGCGATAGAAATGGGGGCCTGCTTGTCACCATAGATGACAGCGGGAATCAAACCGTTGCGGCGAAGTTCACGGGCGGACCCCTTACCAACCCGTTCGCGCGCCTCGGCCTTGAGCTCGTAGCTTTCGTGGCTCATGACTTTTCCTTCCGAGGTTATTTGGAGAGCCCCGCGGAGGCCTATGCTTGCCGCGGAACTGGAGGCGGGTTACCCCATCCTCATCCGCGTTGCCTCCAAGGGTGTCTGCGCGGACGCGTGCGCTATAGTATAGATGTGACGGAAACGCAAGCTGGTGCCTTACTGGTGGCGCGGATCATGGTGCGGGACAAGCACTTGGCGAGTGGCACCAGGCAACGGTTGCAGAAGTTGAAGCGGATCGCGAAGGCTTAACTATACGGCCGGATTTCCCCCAGAGATTAAGTAATACAAAATGTCGGCGCGGTTATGAAGGCCAAAACGCAACCTGGTCTCTCCGATGCCACGTCTCCTTACCTGCATTGCAGCCGAACACAGCTGGCCGCACCTGATCTTTGCAACCGTGATCTGCCTGCTTGGCTCGCTACTCACGGTACGGCTTTTTTCGCGGGTTCGGCGCACCCATGGGTTCCAGAAATTCAATTGGCTGTTCCTGTCAGGGTTCGTCGGCGGCGCGACAATTTGGACGACCCATTTCATCGCCATGCTTGGCTTCCGCGCGCCGACGCTCAGCGGTTATGAGTCGGATCTGACGCTGCTGTCGCTTTTCATCGGCATCGCCTCCGCCATGATCGGCTTTTCGGTCGCCTCGATGCGAAGCCAGGACGCGCTTGTCGAGGCCGGGGGCGCAATCGTCGGCCTTGGTGTCGCAGCGATGCATTACGTCGGTATTGCCGGCTACAAGGTGGCCGGCGAGGTCCAATGGAATACTGCCTATGTCGTTACCTCGCTGATTGCGGCGGCCGGTTTTGGCGCGCTCATGGCGCGCCGGGTTGTGCGGCCGACGGCACGCTTCAGCCCGGTTGGGGCGGCCTTGCCGCTGATCCTTGCGATCGTTTCCACGCATTTCCTCGGCATGGCGGGCATGACGATCGTCCCGGATGTGACGGTCGCAGTTCCTCGCGAAATTCTCTCGGTGGGCGTGATGACCAGCTTGGTCGGTACCGTCATGGTCATCATCCTGCTCCTCGGAGCATCCACCTACATTATCGACATGCAGTCGACGGAAGCGGCCGTCGCTCGCTATCGTCATCTCTCGCTTCACGATCCACTGACGAACCTCGCAAACCGCGCGGCGCTGAACGAACATCTCGCCACCGTGACCAAACGGACCCATGAAATCGGCTGGAATGTCGCCGCTCTCTGCTTCGACCTCGATCGTTTCAAGGAGATCAACGATGTGCATGGTCACGCGGCTGGCGACGCCGTGCTGCGGGCGATCGGCGAGCGGCTGGTGAAGGTCATGCAAAAGGGACAGTTCGTGGCCCGGATCGGCGGCGATGAATTTGTGGTCGTCATGCGCGATCACGTTGGCCGCTCCGAGGCCAGAAGTGTTGCGCAGCGCCTGCTCGACGAGATCGAGCGACCGGTCGAGTGGAACGGCCAGTCGCTTAGCGTCGGGTCCAGCATCGGCATCTCCAGCTTTCCGGATAAGGCGCGCACCGTCGATGACCTGCTTTCGCAGGCTGACGTTGCCATGTATCGTGCCAAGACGACGGCAGGGAGCAGTATCTGCTTTTACGATCCCTCGATGGACGAAGCAGCGCGGGAACGAAGTGCGCTGGCGATCGAGATGCGCGAAGGGCTGAAGAGGGGCGAATTCGAACTCTTTTATCAGCAGCAGAACGATACCATGACACGTGCGGTGTTGGGTTTCGAGGTGTTGCTGCGCTGGAAACACCCGACGCGCGGCTACATCTCGCCGGTCGAATTCATCCCGATCGCCGAGAAAACGGGTTTCATCATGGAGCTCGGCGAATGGGTGTTGCGTAACGCCTGCGTGGAAGCGGCCAGCTGGAAGAACCCCTTGAGCATAGCGGTTAATGTCGCGGCCCAACAGCTCGCAGACAGCCGCCTGCCGCAGATTGTACAGCAGATTCTCGCCGAAACGGGTCTGGTGCCGCCACGCCTCGAACTCGAGATTACGGAGACCGGCATCATTGCCGACCACGGGCACGCGTTGAACGCCATCCGCCGGCTGAAGGAGCTCGGCGTCAAGGTGGCAATGGACGACTACGGCACCGGCTATTCGTCTCTCTCCACGCTTCAGAGCTTCCCGTTCGACAAGATCAAGATCGACCGTGCTTTTGTCGATGGCGTCGTCACCAACAAGCAGTCGGCAGCGATCGTTCGCTCAACGCTCATTCTTGCACAGAGCCTTGATATTCCGGTTCTCGCCGAAGGCGTAGAACGCGAAGAGCACGTCGATTTCCTTCGCCGCGAAGGTTGCCTTCAGGTGCAGGGCTTCCTCTTCGGAAAGCCGATGCCACGTCCAGACATCGAGGCCCTCGTCAATGGCGATGGAACAGGCGCGACAGATCGCCAGGTCGTTGCTTCGAGGGCCGATGCGGCGGCCTGACCACCGCACTGCAACACGGCTTGACATCCGCCGCGCGGAAACCTCACATGCTCGCAAAACACAAGCGGCGGAGGAGTTCGGATATGCGGCTCAATCTTATTGCGGCAACGAGTACGATCGCGCTCGCCTTGGCATCTGCGGCCTATGCCGCTGACATCAACCAGGCTGGGGCCAAGCAGGTTCAAGAAAGCCTGACGAGACTGCTGCCGAAGAGAGTGGCGAAAGACGGTTTCGTGACCGTCAATCCGGCTGGGACACGCTACGAGATCATCTATGATTTTGCGAAGCTTCTGAAGAGCATCGATCCGGGCAGCTTTACAGTCACCGGCTTGACGCCCTGGTCGATGTTCGCAACGCGATTGGATACCGGTCTGTGGAGCGTGGAGGGGAACAATTCCCTCAATGTGTCTGGCAGCTTCAAGGCGTCGGGACAGCCAAAGACGGAATTTGCCTACATCATCGAGACCTTCATTTTCAGTGGCGTTTTCGACCCGGCGATCGGCTATCTCCGCTCGGGCGACTTCTCTACGAAGGCCGTGAATTTCTCATCCAAGACCGAAGCCGAGGAAGTAAGCGCCGGCTTTGATAGCATGAAATACAAACTGACGTCGTCGGAGGGTGCTGCGGCCGGCACGACGAATTTTGCCACCAGCGGCTCGGCCGCGGGATTCCTAGAGAAGATCAGCAGTCGCGAAGTGCCTCCGGTCGAAATCCGCGCTGACACAATCGATTTCGCAGCGGCGGTGAACGGCCTGCCCGTGAACAAGGTTCGCGACATCATCATGTTCGTGGCCGACCACGCCGACGAGAAGAAACTTGCTGTGGCGGACGGCGAGAAGTTGAAGGAAATGCTTCGTGACGCGTTTCCGTTGCTGACGAGCTTCAACGAAACGATCGACTTCAACAATCTCACAGTGTCGAGTGCCGCGGGTAACGGTGGCGCCAAGAACCTCAATTATGAGGTTGCACTCGACGGCGCGACCGACGCGACGCGCTTTGGAGTGGGTGTGACGGCGGATCAAATAAGTTTCGCGAGCGCGATCGTTCCTGCGGCCTATTCAGACTTCGTGCCCCGGCAATTGCAGCTGCAGTTGGCGATACCCAACATGGATTTTGCGGCGTTCGGCGATGAGTTTCTCAAGGTCGATTTCAGCGGCGCATCGTCAGAAGACAGCGGCAAGAAGGCGGTCGAGCGGCTCTTCAAGGGCGGCGAATTGGTCATGGAGTTCCCGAAGATCAGCGCGGTCTCGAGCGTTTACGATGCCGAGATTTCCGCAAAGGTCCGCGGACGGGTCGATACTTCCAAGGATTATTCCATGGAAGCGACGGTTCTGGCGCGTGATCTCGACAAGACGATCGCCGCCGTTCAGGAGCTTGCGAAGACCAACGCCGAGCTCAATCAGGTGTCGTTCGGCCTGATGATGGCCAAGGGCTTTGCGAAGACTGATCCCGACGGGCGCCAACGCTGGGATATCAGCGTCGCGCAAAACGGCTCCGTCACGATCAACGGCCAGGTCATCAAGGGCGCGGATTGAGCCTGCTACGTTAGCCTTGCAGCTCAAGGCGAGGGGCCTTGCGGGGCGCCCCCGGCAGGTCCATGCTGTGTTGCCAGTGTCGGCTCTCTAGGTGAGGCCGGTGCGCTCAGAGAGGCAGGCCGATGAATTGTGCCGCCTGTGGTTTTGCGATCGAAAGTAGTTTTGCGTTCTGCCCGAAGTGCGGCGCAAGACAACCGATCGTCTGCGCCTCCTGTGGCGAGACATGCCAGCCCGATTTTGCGTTTTGCCCAAAATGTGGAACACCTCTTGGCCCGGCCGAAGGTCGTGCAGTTCCTGCCGAACCGCCGCCGCGAGTCCCGCCTACATCGATGCCTGACGATGCCGCCGACCGGCGTCCGCTGACCGTTCTGTTTGCCGATCTCTGCGGCTTTACTGCGCTCAGCGAGAGAACTGACCCGGAACTGATGCGCTCGCTGCAGAACGAACTGTTCGAGGAGTTGACGCGGGCCGTGGAGGCTTATGGCGGCTATGTTGACAAGTTTGTCGGTGACGCGTTGCTTGCGCTGTTCGGGGCCCCGACAGCACATGAGGACGATCCCGATCGTGCCCTTTGCGCAGCACTCGACATGATTGCGGGTGCTGACCGCCTTGGCGCCAAATGGCTGGATCTGGCCGGTGGAGATCCGCTGCAGCTGCATGTCGGCATCAACACAGGGCCGGTGGTCAGCGGTGGTTTCGGAGCGGCGGCTGCGCGATCCTACTCGGTGACCGGCGATACAGTGAATACGGCCCAACGACTGCAAACGATGGCGGGTCCAGGCGAGATACTGGTAGGCCCGGTAACCTACCGTCTGACGCGGCACGCGTTCGCGTTCGACAATCTCGGTTCGCTTGCCCTTCGCGGGAAGACGGGAAATGTACAGGTACATCGTCTCCTCGGACGGATGGAGACGCCTCACGCCGCGCGCGGTTTGGAAAACCTAGGCCTGCACGCCGAACTCATCGGGCGTGACTCGGAACTGTCGCGGATGTCCAATTGCCTGGATCGCGCCAGTGGCGGCAATGCGCAACTCGTCCAGCTCGTCGGTGAGGCTGGCATCGGCAAGTCAAGATTGGTCAAGGAGTTTCTGCAGAACGTCGCCGAAGCCGAGCGGTTCAGGCAGGTGGTGGTACGGCGTGCCGTCTGCTCACCCCTCGGAGAGCAATCCTATGGGACGCTAGCATCGGTTCTGCGCAGCGCCTACGGGATAGCTGAGCGGGAAACCGCAGCCCGGACGGCCGAACTGCTGGCAGCGGGATTGGTCGACCTTGGTTTTAGCGAGAGCGAGGTCGCGGGTCTGACGCCGCTCCTTTCTCATGTCTTTGGCCTCGGCGATCCGGATGGAGCACTGCGGTATGTCGAGCCAGAGCAGTTGCGGCGGCAGATCTTTTACGCCACGCGTACGATCTTTGAACGGCGGCTGTCGCTAAGCCCACTGCTGCTGGTGGTGGAGGATCTCCATTGGGCGGATGCCGCTTCGATCGAGGCGCTACGCTTCGTCCTGGACCGGCTCGAACGTACGCGCCTGATGATGCTGACGACAGGACGGTCGGTTGCCGAGGGCGAAGGCCTGGAGTCAAGCCGGATCAACCGCACCGTCATGCGGCTCGCGCCGCTTTCGAGTAAGGATGGCGAGGCTCTGCTGACGCAATTGTTTGGCGTGGACAGTTCCGTGCCTGCGAAGACGCGCTCACGAATTCTCGCGCGAGCGGGCGGCAATCCGCTGTTTATCGAGGAGATCGTACGGGCGCTGATCGAGACCGAGGCACTTCATTTCGAGAACGGATGCTGGCGCATGGCGGGTGGCGAAATGGGAACCGAGGTGCCGATGAGCCTGCAGGCGATGCTGCTGGCGCGCGTCGACCGCCTGCCTCCCGACGTCAAGCGTTTGGCGCAGGAAGCTGCCGTTATAGGTCCACGCTTCGATCTGGCATTGCTTCGCGCCGTCGCATCGGATGCAGAGCGTGTCGAGCGTGGGCTGGATTATCTCTGCGAGGCCGAGGTCGTTGAGGAAACGCCTGGTGCTGCTTCTGCAAAGGCGATCTCTTATTGCTTCCCGCAGCAGCTATTGCACGATGCCATCTATGGCAATCTCTTGCTACAGCGCCGCAAGGAGCTGCATGCCCGTATCGGGGCCGCGATCGAGAGAATACATTACGGCATACCCGCTCGACTCGAGGATATCGCACAACTCGGCCGTCACTACTGCCGGGCCGACGAGGTGAGCAAGGGCGTCCGATACGTCATGGCCGCGGGCGATTTGGCCCGCAAGACCTACGCAAACGACGATGCGATGCGCCTCTACCGCGAGGCGCTTGCGGCAATTTCGGATAACCCGCAAGCCGGTTCGGAGTTGCTTGCTCTCTATGAACGGTTCGCTGATCTCTGCGGGCCGGCGGGAGAGCGGGAGACGGCCCGCGAACACTATGGCCGCGCACTGACGACCTTAAAGGAAGCTGGTGATCAGCCGGGTGCGGCGCGGATCCTGCGCAAGCTCGGCCGCCTCAATCTTGCTGCGGGCAGAAGTGATCTTGCGGACGCCGACTATGCGCAGGCCGCCTCGCTGTTGGGCGAGAGCAATGCACCCATCGAACTTGCCCATCTGCTTCAGGAGCGTGGGCATCTGGCCTTCCGCAAGGGCGATCAGAACGCAGCCGCGCGTTGGGCCGATGATGCACTGTCCTGCCTCAACACTGCAACATTGGATGGGGAAGGCTCCGTGGCCTCGGAGGCTGCGCAGGTGCGAGCGGAGGCGCTGAATACAAAGGGGGTGGCGCTGGCGCGGCTGGGGCGGCACCGCGAGGCGGTGCGCGAAGTCGAGCGAAGTCTGGAGGTTGCCGAAACGGCGGGGCTTCTCGGCGCGGCCTGTCGCGCCTATTCCAATCTCGGCGTTCTCTATACGATCGTCGATCCGCGGCGTGCCATCGATGTGTGTCGCCAGGGCCTCGATGTTGCCAAGCGCATCTCCGACCTCGGTTTTCAAGCCCGGCTTTTCGCCAACCTCGCGGTCGCCTGCTGCACCTTCACCGACAACTGTGCCAAGGAGGGAGTGCCGGCGGCTGAAAGAGCGATCGAGATCGACCGGGCGCTGGATCAGCGCGATCACCTGGCGGTGCCCCTCATCGTGCTCGGACAGATCCATCAGTGTCACGGGGAACCAGACTTGGCTCGGAACTACTACGAGGAAGCGCTTCAGCTCGCGCGTGAAATCGGCGAGCCACAGCTTCTCTTTCCATGCTATGATGGGCTTGCGACGTTGAACCTGGAAAAGGACGATATGGCCGAGGCGGAGCGCTACTTTTCGCTCGCGCAGGATGTTTGCGTCAGGCATGGGCTGGATCCCGACGCGCTGGTCGTGCTGCCCTTCCTGGATTGAATCAATGCCGGCAGGTAAGGTGCTGAGTTTTCGCTATTTTTTCTTCTGCTCGGCTTGCTCGCCGACGCGCAAATGAAGGAGGGTGCCATGCCCGAAAATCAAAGCGAGAGACCGCTGCAGCCCGGTGACCGCGCGCCGAACGTCATTCTCGATGCGATCACGCGTCAGGGCAAGATATCGATCGATGACTTCCGAGGACAGAAGCCGGTTTTGGTCGGCCTGTTTCGCGGGCTCCACTGTCCATTCTGCAGGCGGCAAATCGCCGCGATGGCGAGCCTGGCGGGCGACCTCCAGCAAAAGGGAATCGAAAGTCTGACGGTGGTCAATACGCCTATCGATCGGGCACGCCTCTATTTCCGGTATCATCCCTTGCCCAATCTGCTGGCGGCCTCCGATCCCGACAGGGTATCGCATCGCGCCTTCGGGCTTCCCAACATCGAGTTCACGCAATCGGAAACAGCGTGGCCCTACAAGGTTAGCCTCGACACGCTAACGTCGATGCGCGTCGATATGCCTGACCTGCCTGAGCCGATGGCCCCGCTGGCGGCTGTTGAATACCTCGACAATGCCGATGGTTACGAGTTCACGGACGACGACAAGCGGATGATTGCGACGGGTGAGGGCCAACTGGTCGGCGAGTTCCTTCTTGACCGCGACGGCGTCGTCAGATGGTGCTTTACCGAGGTGGCCGACGATGGCCGACGTATGTTTGGCGTACCGGCTCCCGAGGAGGTCATGTCGGCCGCGTCAAACATTGCTGCCTAAGCGACTGCGGTCAGTCAGATCCGCTTGTCGCGCTTTTACTCGTTTCGAAAAACGGAGTTCGGCTCCCGCATAAGCGGAAGCCGACTTGTCAGGGTCGCCACTTCATTACCTGCATGCGCCCTGGCGTATGATGCGGAAGCCGCTGTTGTTAGCTTCACAGGTATTCGAGAAGGTGCGCAGTTGTGAACCTCGTTGGCCGCAGACTGGGCGGTACTCACGCGTGCATATGCCACCGGGCCGCGGCGGTGGCGGACGCTGCGGGCGCACTGTTATGCCGGGCTGGCGGCGGCACTGGCCGCGGCTGATGACCGTAAAGTTGGCTGCTTGAGCCTGGCACGCGTTAGAGAAGGTCTGAACACGTCCGCTGCGTTGGCCGCAGACCGGAGCGTACTCCATGGTACACACCTGCGGCCTCGACGGAAGAGGTGTCGGACGCGATGTCATCGGAGGCGGCCGGCGGCACTGGCCACGGCTGATGATTGTAAAGTTATTGGCACGCGCCTGGCATGCATTGGCGAAGGTCTGGACACGTCCGCCGCGTTGGCCACAGACGGGATTGTATTCCAGAGTGCATATCTGCGGACTGGGCGCGCGAGGTGGCGGGCGCCAATAATTGGGTCCTACGTCGGCAGTGCAGGCAGACAGAAGCGAAATGAGCCCAAACAGGGCGATCTTCCGAGGCAACAGGAAACCGGCGAGCGTCATGACTCTTCCCCTGCAGCTAGATTTCTTTTCAAATCCTAGCTCAAGTTGCATTTTCGGGGAAGATCAAACGTCTGCGGTGTTGAAAGTTTTGAAACGCTTCAGTCGAACAGGCTGGAAACCGACTCTTCCTGGCTGGTGCGGTTGATCGCTTCACCGATCAAGCTCGCCGTGCTCACAACGCGGATGTTGTGAGCTGACTGGACAGCCGTCGTCGGCTGGATCGAATCGGTGATGACGAGCTCGCGAAGCTTCGACGAGGTGATGCGGGTGACCGCGCCCCCCGAGAGAACGCCGTGGGTAATATAGGCGGTGACGCTTGCCGCCCCTTTGGCAAGCAACGCATCGGCTGCGTTGCAGAGCGTGCCGCCGGAATCGACGATGTCGTCGATCAGCAGGCAGTCCTTGCCTTCAACTTCGCCGATGATGTTCATGACTTCGGATTCACCCGGGCGGTCGCGGCGCTTGTCCACGATCGCCAGGAGACAGTCGAGACGTTTGGCGAGCGCGCGGGCACGAACAACGCCGCCGACATCAGGCGAAACCACCATGACGTTGCTGATGTCGTAGTTGGCCTTGATATCACGGGTCAGGACCGGGATGGCGTAGAGATTGTCCGTCGGAATATCGAAGAAGCCCTGGATCTGGCCTGCATGCAGATCGAGGGTTAGCACGCGATCGGCGCCGGCTTCCGTTATGAGGTTGGCGACGAGCTTGGCGGAGATCGGCGTGCGCCCCGAGGCACGGCGATCCTGGCGGGCATAGCCGAAATAGGGAAGAACCGCAGTTATGCGGCGCGCGGACGAGCGGCGCATCGCATCGATCATGATGAGCAGTTCCATGAGATGGTCGTTCGTCGGAAAAGACGTGGACTGGACGACGAACACGTCTTCACCGCGAACGTTTTCCTGAATTTCCACGAAGATTTCCTGATCGGCAAATCTTCTGACGCTGGCTTTGCCCAAAGGCACATTGAGATAGCTGCAGATCGCTTCGGCGAGATGCCGGTTCGAATTGCCTGCGAAAACCTTCATCTTGGTCCGCCTATTTCCTGCTGATAGCCGCGCTTTTTAGCCAGCTTGCTCCTGAATGCAAGGGCTAAGGCGTCATCTGCGCTCATATTTCTAAAAACCTTGTGGCTTAACCGCCGCGAGCATCGCGCCACGTTGAGAAGTCGGTGATGGTTTTCGAGGCGATTTGCTGCATAACCGAGGCGGGAACGCCGGCCCAGGGATCCTGCGCCTCCGAGGGTACGCTTTCCTGTCCCTGGATGCGGTGCAGGCGCGCGCCGCTGCCATCGAGAATATCCCAGACATAGACCACGGTGACCTTGCCGCTGTCGGAAAAGGCGGAGAGGTATCCCTTCAGAATGTAGGCGCTTGAGCTGTCGTTCGAGCTCTTGATGGAAAGGCCGTGCGAGCGGGCCTCCGCTCCGAGTTGGCGCGAAAGCGGTGTAACCGCCTGAACCGGTGCCCCGATGATCGGAAGGAAGCGGACGGTCGTCTCACCTGCCGAGGACGAACTCGTATTCAGCATGGCAGTCTGGGTTTGCTGTCTAGGCGGTTCGCGAGCGGGCGCTTCCACCATGTCTTCTTCCTCGGCCTGGGCGTTGGATATTGGCTCCGGCAGGGTCTGCGCCTTGATTGGCACGGAGGATGCCGGCGAGCGCATATCGCTTTCCAAGGCCATCGCCTGGGCTTCCATCGTGGTAGGCGGTGCGCCTGAACCTTGACGATAGCTCGCCTGGCTGTAGGCGGGATGATATCCGTTCGACCGCTGCTGGGCGGCAAAGGCCTGCTGGCGGGGCTGGGTTCCTGCCATGCGTTCCACGTCGCCCTGCGTTACCGGCGATGAGCGCATGTTTGGTGAGGAATCGCCGATGTCGACCAGCGGGACCAAGGCGTCGGTGGTGTTGCAGGCGGTTAGGGCAAAGCAGGCAAGGAGCACTGGCGCAGTCGCGACTCGCGTCATCCCTCGTTACATCCTTCCCAGTGCCGGCCCCATGCACTTTATGAAGGCCGGTGCCGGTCTGTGTCAATTCCGGATTCTTGTCTCAGACGTTGATGAAATCCAGAGAGTGGCGGGAAAGCGCGCGGGGTGTGTTGTCCGTCGTGAGATAAGTCTGCCCGAGGGTCATCGCAGTTCCCGTGTCGGAATCCATGATGATCATGTGCACGAAGAGCGACATGTTCGGTTCGATTGCTTGCGGATTACCGACATGGAACATCTGATGCTCCATCCAGGATGGCGAGAAACGGGCGCCCAGCGAGTAGCCGCAGGCATTGAGGCGATGGCGCGACAGGCCGCGCTCGTCCATGATTTTCGCATGCATATCGAAGACGTCGCCGAAGCTGCGGCCCGGCCTCAATACCGTTTCGATTGCCTGGATGGTTTCGAAGCAGGCGTTGTAGAGTTCGCGATGGCGATAGCTCGGTTCGCCGATGACGACGGTACGCATCATTCCCGCATGGTAGTGCGCGTAGGCGCCTGCCCATTCGAGCGTCAACTGGTCGTTGGTATCGAGCTTGCGGCGGCCGGCCTTGTAGCGGCAAAGCAGGGCGTCCTCGGCAGAGCCGATGATGAATTCGTTCGCGGAATAGTCGCCACCACCGGCAAAAACGGCGCCCTGCATCGCGGCCAGAATATCCGCTTCGTCTGCGCCGGGATTGGTCAGCGCGAGTGCCGCATCAAGCGCATCGTCGGCCAATACAGCAGCGCGTTCAACATAGGCGACTTCGGCTGGGCTCTTGATCAGTCTCAGGCGGCTGACGAGATAGGACGCGTCGACGATCTGGCCGAAGGACGTCAACTGCGCGTCGAGCATCCGGGCTACGCGGCCCGTCATGCCATGGGTGTCGTATTCGACGCCGATCCTGGCTCCGAGCAGATCCATCTCGACCAGCAGGTTCCGAAGGTCGACGGTCGGATCGGCATTTACGCGGTCGACCCAGACTTGCACGTTTTCCAGAATGGAGGTGTGTTTCGCCTGACGCAGGTCGGCAGAGCGCGTGATCAGCGCCATCGTCCCGTCGGCCTTGACGACAAGCGTTTGGAAGAAGCAGTAGCCGAAGGTGTCGTAGCCGGTCAGCCAGTACATGCTTTCCTGGGCAAACAGCAGCAGGGCATCCAGCTTCTCTTCGCGCATCTTGTCTGTCAGACGCGCGAGGCGGACGGCGAATTCGGGTCGGTCGAAGTGCAAGGCCATACCGCTCAAATCTCCCTGATTGCGATTGCAGAAATCTGCCGACCGTAGTCCGGCTCTTTGTTATGTGTGGTCCGGCGGTACGAGAAGAAACGCTCGGCATCGGGATAGGTGCAGAGCCCAAGGCTTTCTGCGCGGATGCCGGCGGCTCGCAGCCGGTCGATCGTCAGGGCAGGGAGGTCGAACATCGCGTGTTCAGGCTTTCCTGATGGCACGAAATAGCGCTCGTAAGATGGATCCTGAGCGACAAAGCGTTCCACAAATTCCGGCCCAACCTCGTAGCTCGCCTGGCTGATCGATGGGCCGAGGCAGGCAACGATGGCTTCGCGCTTCGCGCCAAGCTGGACCATCGTGTCGATCGTGTTTTCCAAAACACCGGTAAGGGCACCCTTCCAACCTGCATGAGCGGCGCCAATGACACCGTTTTCCGAATCGGCGAAGAGGATTGGCCCACAATCGGCAGCCAGCACCCCGAGCGCTATGCCCGGAGTTGCCGTTACCAACGCATCCGCTGAGGGGCGGGAGCCGTTATAGTTCCTGTCGACGACGACCACATCGGGAGAGTGTACCTGGTGCACAGTAGCGAGACGCTCGACAGGCAATTCAAACCAGCTAGCCACGCGGCGGCGATTCTCCTGAACCTTCTCGCGCTCATCGTGCGAGCCGAGGCCGACATTCAGGCCGCGATAAATGCCGTCCGAAACGCCGCCTTGCCGGGTGAAGTAGCCATGGAGAATTGCGTCACCGGTTGCCTCTTTCAGCAGCGCGCTTTGGATCGGTGCCGGAGATGCTGCTTGCGTCATTAGAACTTCCAAAATTGCTTGAATGCTTGTGCGCCTTACTGGATGGCAATGCCTGGTCGATTGCCGCGGATGTTGGCCCAGCGGCGCTCGCGCTGTCAATCCACCGAACGGAAGGGCATCAAATCCACCGTCGGGTGCGAGACCGCCAGCACCTTGAAGAGTTCGCCCATACGCCCTTCACCTTCGCCGGCCAGTCGGTCGACTGCGGTCTGGATGATTTGCTGCGTATGTGGTGCTCGATCCCGGCCAAGCGCGGCAGCGCGATCGAGAATGCCGAGGCCGACGAGAAAATCGCCCTGGTGAAGCATGCCGTTGACGTGGACCCCGGCCGCAGTGGCGGTCTGTGCCAATGCCTGGAAATCGACGTGGCTCGTCAGGTCCGCTTCACCGGGATGCGCCAGCGGCGGATCATACTCATGCATGCGCACCGCCTGCAGCGTGTCGCCGTAGCCACTCACAACGTGCCCATAGTCAATGGCGACAAGCGTCCCGCCATGTTCTTTCAGGCGATCGCAGATCGATAGCATCACCGACTGGCGCGCCGGCGAGACTTCGAAGATTGTTCCCGGGAGTACGTCCTCTTCCGGCCAGGGGAGGAGGCTTGAATCGATCCCGGCCACGCCGGCGCCGAATGTCAGTTCGCCTGCTGCGTCGACGCCCACCATCCGCTCGCGGAAGCCCGCCGGCGTCCGCACGAACTGACGGATCGGAATCGCATCGAACAACTCATTTGCCGCGACAAGCGAGAATCCCGGCGGGACTTCATCGAAGCCCTGATGCCAGCTGACCTTGTCGCCGTGGGACACCAGCGTCTCCTGCTGGATGTCGCGCAGCCGCTCGCTTGTCTCGACGAGGTGCACGGTCATGTCTCCGAAAAGCGGCGGCGCGATACGGGAAATGACGCGCAGCATATCCGACATCATCGTGCCGCGACCGGGACCGATTTCGATGAGACGGACACCTTTGGGCGTCCCGTGTCGCTGCCAGGCATGGACGATGAAGACGCCGATCATCTCGCCAAAAAGCTGGCTTACCTCGGGTGCAGTCACGAAGTCACCTGTGCGGCCAAAAGGCTCGCGGGTCCTGTAGTAGCCATGTTCGGGGTCGGCGAGGCACAGCGAAAAAAAGTCCGTGACGCTGATCGGGCCGTTCGCCTGAATGATAGCCTTGATCTTCTCACCGAGCGCGGTGCTCATGAATGCCCCTCCTGTCCGGCTGCGATCAGTGCTGCAGGGCAGCCTGACGGCGAGCGCGAAGCATGGCCCAGATTCCCAGCAATACCATCGGCGTGGAAAGCAGCATGCCCATGGTGAGCCAATTGGTGCCCAGCAGGTAGCCCAGCTGGGCATCCGGTTCGCGGAAGAATTCGACGAAAATGCGGGAAAGCGCGTAGCCGCAGACGAAAACGCCGGTGACGAAGCCAGGGGTCTTCAGTGCGCGGAAGCCGTAGATCAGCATGGCGAGAACCAGGAGGAGCACGATGCCCTCCAGACCTGCCTCGTAGAGCTGGCTGGGGTGGCGAACAAAGTCGCCGCCGGGGCAGTAACCGTCGGCCCGCTCGATATATTGGTTACAGAAAACCATGCCCCAAGGCACATCGGTCAAGCGCCCCCAAAGCTCACCATTGATGAAGTTGGCGACGCGGCCGCAGAACAGGCCGATCGGGACGACTGCTGCGACAATATCGAACAGGCTCCAGATCGGTATGCTGTTGCGCCGCGCGAAGACGATCATCGCGATGGTGGTGCCCGTCAGGCCGCCGTGGAAGGACATGCCGCCATTCCATATCTGTATCGCCCGGATCGGGCTCTCGATGACAGCAGGCATGTCGTAGAAGAGGATGTAGCCGATGCGGCCGCCGAGGACGATGCCGAGCGCGACCCAGATGATGAAATCGTCCAGTTGCACCTTGGTGATCGGGGACACGTCGCCCGGCCACAGCTTGTTGTTCCCGGCGATCTGACGCGCGTAGTACCAGCCGAGCATGATGCCGGCGACATAGGCAAGTCCGTACCAGTGAATTGAGAGGGGGCCGAGCGAAAAGGCGATCGGGTCGATCTCGGGGAACGGCATGATCGCCACGTAGTTGGCTGCTGTCGGCAAGGTTGTCCCATTCGGTGGCGCAAAGCCCGGAATATGGAATCGGGCGTCTGACGCGGTTCAGTTCAAGGCGTCCTTTGCGACTTTCTGAAGGCGCGCCGAGCTTGATGTGGGCGGAAGATGGCGCTGCGATCAAGAGCGGTCAAGTCGATTGTTGGCGATCAGAGGCCGCCGGCTGGCTTATCCAGAGCAAACCGCTTGCATCCTCCGCGGCGAAGCCCTACCTCATTCTTGAGGGGCCGAAGTGGCCCTAACTGGTCTATAGCAAAGGGAGAAAATCGCCATGACGACTGGAGCAAACCGCATCATGGACGAGTTCGCCAAGCTGATGACGGATGCGGCCGGCGCTGCCCAGGGTGTGCGCAAGGAAATCGAGACAGCCTTCAATGCGCAGGCGGAGCGCTGGCTCAATACGCTCGACATCGTGAAGCGCGAGGAATTCGAGGTCGTACGCGAAATGGCGATCAAGGCGCGCGATGAAAATGATGCGCTGCTTGCGCGGATCGCCGCCCTTGAAGAGAAGCTTGCGGCCAAGGGCAAGTAATTCCCGTTGTGAGACAGGCCGTGGTGTGACCTTTATGAGACACACCGCGGCTGCGGCCTAAAAACCAGGTGCGGTTATCCACCTGTGGACACTGCCAAAAAGATCAATGGGCAGAGTCATTTAAACCCTCCTTCTGAATCTAAACCCGAAAAGCTTTCCACAGTGCCGTTCCCTAAAACGGCCTTCAGGGGCTGGCGTGTCGCCGAGCCCGTTATACACTGATTTTAAATGATGATTCGAAGCGGTTGGTAAGCTCCAGGCAGGTTTGACTGCGTTAAGTCTGGTAGTGGTTCAACGGTCATCACGGTTGGTGGTTCCGGCTGTTGCGTGTGTTCTCCTTGTGTCTCGTTGACGAAGTTGGTTCGCATTCACTCCGGTCAAGAAGGTGCTGCATGAGCCTCATGGAATTGGAAGTCGAGCGTCAGTCGAACCCGGTCGACATGATCGAGTACGTCGCCGCCAATAACGACTGGTCTTTCGAGCGGTCGGGTGACGACGAAATTGCGATGACGGTTGAAGGGAAGTGGGCCGACTACCACGTTTCCTTTTCCTGGATGGAAGAGTTCGAGGCGCTGCACCTTGGCTGCGCCTTCGACGTCAAGGTTCCCGAACAGCGCGTTAACGAGGTCACCAAGCTCTTGGCCGCGATCAACGGCCAGGTCCTGATGGGACACTTCGATCTTTGGCGCCAGGAAGATGTCATCATCTTCCGTCAGTCGCTGCTGCTTGCCGGCGGTGCGGAGCCGACCAATCGACAGGTCGAGGTTTTGCTCGCTAGTGCGCTCGATACCTGTGAGGCGTACTATCAAGCGTTCCAGTTCGTGATCTGGTCGGGCATGGAGGCGAACCGCGCCATGGAAGCGGTTCTCTTCGAAACCGTCGGCGAGGCGTAAATGTCATCCGCATCTTCAGGTCCTATCGTTCTTATCGGTGCCGGCAATATGGGGGGCGCAATGCTCTCTGGCTGGCTGAAGAGCGGAGTGGCCGGTTCTTCCATCGTCGTCATCGATCCCGGTCCGTCCGAGCAGATGATGAAAACAATCAACGATGCCGGCGTAACGCACGTTACCTCGGCTCATGCCGGGCTGACGGCAGGCGTTCTCTTTCTGGCGGTCAAGCCACAGGTGATGGATGCCGTGCTGCCTCCGGTCAAGGGAACGGTGGGATCAGAAACCGTCGTTGTGTCGGTCGCCGCCGGAAAGACGCTGTTGTTTCTTGAAAAGCATCTCGGTGAGGCTGCGATGGTGCGCGCTATGCCGAACACCCCGGCCATGGTCGGTCGTGGTGTTACGGGTGCGTTTGCCAATGCCCGCGTCACCGATGCGCAGCGTGAGCACGTCCATTCTCTCTTGCGTGTATCCGGTCCGGTAGAATGGGTTCCAACCGAAGCCGACATCGATGCCGTTACGGCGCTGTCGGGAAGCGGACCGGCTTATGTGTTTTATCTCGTCGAGTGTATGGCAGAGGCAGGCCGTAAACTTGGCTTGCAGGCGGACCTTGCCATGCGTCTTGCACGGGAAACGGTCGCGGGGGCTGGTGAGCTTTTGCACCAGTCCCCCGACGACGCCTCGCGGCTGCGGCAGAACGTGACATCGCCGGGCGGCACGACCGCCGCCGCGCTTTCGGTCCTGATGGCCGAGGACGCGATGCAGCCTCTTTTCGACAAGGCCCTCGCGGCAGCGCGCAAGCGCGCCGAAGAGCTTGCCGGCTAAGGACAACCTGTATGGCTGACGAAATCACCTATGCCGACTTCGAGCGTGTCGACATTCGTGTCGGTACGATCGTCGAGGCAAGTCCGTTTCCGGAGGCGCGAAAGCCGGCCTTCAAGCTGCTGATCGACTTCGGGCCAGAGATCGGTCTCAAGAAGTCGTCGGCCCAGATTACGGTTCACTATACGCCCGAGAGCCTTGTCGGTCGGCAGGTTCTCGGCGTGGTGAACTTTCCGCCACGGCAGATCGGCCCGGTCCGCTCGGAAGTCCTGACCTTGGGCTTCGAGGATGAGGCGGGAGCGATCGTTCTTGCAAGAACCGACAAGCCCGTACCGAACGGCAAGAAGCTGATGTGATCAGTGGATCTCGCGCGACAGCGGATCGGTCAGCGAGAAATCGTGGAATACGGCTTCGAAGCCGGCGCGTTGCGGCGAGCAGAATACCGGCCCGACGGCAACCTCTGCATACGCCGGATCGATCCACGCAAGGCGTGCCATGCGCCAATCTTCCATGCGGTCCGTTCTGTATTGAATGAACAGCGCATCGCCATTGCGTGTCACCCGCACGCCCATGCGCTCGAATGTGTGGTCGAGCCGAAAGGCTGACCAATCAGAATTGCCGTTGGTCACGACGACGCTGAAATGCATGGCGCCATCGGTATATTCGATCCCGCATTTCATCCAATGCGTGGCATCAGCCCGTACCATGAGGCCAGCCTGATCGTAGAGTTCCTGGTAGCGTCCCGAGAAGGAAACCTCGGCGGTGAAGTCGCCTTGTCGCGACCGGTGCAGGAAATGTCCGTCGTCGCGGTGGAAGCCGTAATAGGTCCCCTGCCAGAAATCGGTCTTGGGTCCCGACCAGACATGCAAATCCCCGCCGCGCATCTCGAAGCGAGGCGGCGGGTTCAGCCATGTCATTGAGCTCGTGTCCATCGTCATCTTTTCCTCACGCGGGCAGGCGGACGGTCGCCCGAAGGCCACCCAGAGGGCTGTCGCCAAGCGTGACGTTGCCGCCGTGGCTTCGTGCGATGTCGCGCGCGATTGCGAGGCCCAGGCCGGTGCCCGAGGCATCGAGATTTCGGGCTTCGTCGAGCCGGAAGAACGGCTTGAAGACGTCCTCGCGGTTCCTTTCTGGAATCCCCGGGCCGTCATCGTCAAAGGTGATCGTCAGCCACTTGGCGCTGTGCCTGGCGTTGATGTCGAGCGTGTTGGCGTAGCGGCGGGCATTTGAGGCGAGGTTGGTCACAAGGCGCGTGAAGGCGTTCGGACGCACCAAGATCTCGTCGTCTCCGTCGATCGAGTATGTAAGCCTCTTGCCGTCGTGAAGTTCGAAGTCTGCCGCCACTCGTGCGAAGAGCTCGCTGAGCTTCAGGTCGCCAACGTCCTCTTCGACCTCGCTTCGGGCAAACGCCATGTAGGCCTCGAGCATCGACTGCATATCGTTGACGTCGTCGTTCAGGCCGTGAAGCTCCGGATTTTCGCCGGCCAGTGCCAGCTGCAGCTTGAAGCGGGTCAGGATCGTGCGCAGATCGTGGCTCACTCCGGTCAGCATCGCCGTGCGTTGCTCGATCTGTCGCTCGATGCGCTCGCGCATCAGAATGAAGGCAAGGCCCGCACGACGAACCTCATCTGCCCCACGCGGGTGGAAGTTGTCGGCCTTCTGTCCCTTGCCGAAGTTTTCGGCGGCGTTGGCCAGCGCTAGGATCGGGCGGATCTGCCCGCGCAGGAAGAGGATCGATATGCCAATCAGGACCAGCGAGGCGCCAACCATCCACACAATGAAGATGTGAGTGTTGGAGGCATAGGTCGAGCTACGCCGTGCCAATACGCGAAGGATCTTGTCTTCGAGCTTGATGCGGATCTCGACGAGGCTGGAGTCGCCGAGCGTGTCGATCCAGAAGGGGCGCTTGATCTGATCGCTGATCTCGTCGCTCAGGATACCGTCCAGGATGGAGAAGAAGGGCTTTGTGCGTGGCGATGGCAGATCGCCGTCCGGTTCGATCGAGATCTGCAAGTTCATCTGATCGCGTGCGATACGGGTGACTTCGCTAAAGTCCGTATCTTGCGGATAAGTCTCGATGATCTGGATGATGGCCGCTATGTCGCGCGTGACGGCAGCTGAAAGGCGTTGGGTCACCATCTGCCAGTGGCGCTCCATGAATACGGCGGCGACAACAGACTGCAGGAGCACCATGGGGATAATGATGATCAGCAGCGAGCGGACGTACAGGCCCGTCGGCAGATAGAGCCGAAATCTGCGCAGCATCCACCGCCAGCCGCGGGCGGGCGAGCGGTCGTCGCGCCGAAGAGAGTCGAATGTCACCATTTGGCCGCTGGTCCTGGGGTTGCGACTGTCAATCGATGCTCAATCGGTATCCTATACCACGAACCGTCTGCAGCCAGACCGGATTTGCGGGATCGTCCTCGATCTTGCGTCTCAGGCGATTGATCTGCACATCGATGGTGCGCTCACCGACATCGACATCGTTGCCGATAAGCTCGTGTCGCGGAATGGTATCGCCGGCGCGTTTGGCGAACAGCAGCATGATTTCCTGCTCGCGATCCGTCAGCCGGACGACTTCGGACGCCTTCTTCAGCTCCTTGCGTGTGAGCGAGAAGGTATATGGTCCGAACATCACCTGTTCGATTTTCGGCGCATCGTTCGAGACATTGCGGCGCAGGATGTTGTTGACGCGCAGCACGAGCTCTCGTGGGTCGAAGGGCTTGGCCAGATAATCGTCGGCGCCTGCCTCGAGGCCCTCAATGCGGCTGCCTGACTCCGCCAGCGCCGTGAGCATGATGATTGGCACGTTCTTGATCGTGCGCAGACCCCTGGTCACTTCGATCCCGGACTCACCCGGCATCATGACGTCCATGATGATGAGGTCGAAATCCAAGCCGGCAAGCTTGCGTTGAGCTTCCGCGCCATCCGCGGCCACGGTCACCCGGAAGCCGTTCTCGGTCAAATAGCGGTTGAGCAGGGCGCGGATACGCGTGTCGTCATCCACAACAAGCAAGTGCGCAGCGTCGTCCGAAATCACTGTCTTTGTCGCCATTCAATCCGCTCTCGAGTTTGGTCTATTCCGCATACCTCTGAGGAAGGCCTTTATGCCTTCCCGTACCTCCGGAGAAGCCCCGTCGAATGCTCTCTCAATACGGCGCGATTGCGGCTCCGCCAGAGCAAGAGCAAGCTCGCGCCCCATCTTGGTAGGATAGAGCTTGCGCTGCCGCCTGTCTTCAGGCCCCGCAATCTGTCGAATATACCCCGAATCAATGAGTTGTTTGAGCACTCTTGCAAGACTCTGCTTGGTTATCTTCAACGTATCCAGCAGATCGGCAACCGTCATGCCCGGGTTGCGGTTAACAAAGTGAACGACACGGTGGTGCGCGCGCCCGAAGCCGATCTCTGCCAGGATGGCGTCAGGATCCGAAACGAAGTCACGATAGGAGAAGAACAGAAGCTCGATGATCTCAAAATCGATGGTTTCTGTGTTTTCCATCGGCATTTTCAGCAGTTCGGGCTTGCCCGCCTTTGGGCTCGTCTGGCGTGCCAATTTGGCATTTCCTTTCTTGTTGCGCACCTCGCGGGAAGCTCAGATAAAAATATGCCAGCATTTGACGTATCTTTGCGCCGTTGCTTGCTTCCCCCACGCGTCGCGAAGCCGGAAGGGGATGCCGTTTCCACCGGAAATTTGGCCCCACTTCGCAAACTTCACCACAATGCGTAATTTTCCCCTGTGTCAGTGGATAAAACGTATCGGGGATAACAATCAACAACAATGGCGTACGGGCGCCGGAGGAGAGCGAACGGCTGCGGTGCGTTCGTTCAGTGGAAAAACGCAAAGATCCACGTGTCGACCTATGGGTTTCACTCCGCAACCTGGTGTTCATGGGAGAACACGGCTGGGCGGTGACGGAAATCGGGCCACACCGGTTTATGCCGGCGACGATCAGCGAAACACTGATGAGCGACTATGTAAGAGAGATAGATCGCGTGGCCGCTGCCGCCGACTATCCTCCAGCAAAGGACAGCGACCGGGTTCCCAGGGAGCCTCGGCCGCTTCTCGATGGGCTATCTATCGTGCGCGGGCGGCTACCGCTCCTACGATCGTCGACAGGATGCCGCCGCCGATCAGGCCGCCGATACCGTCGGCAATCAAACCGGTCATTGCAGCTTCGCCGCCGACCATGCCGAGCAGCATGCCACCGCCGATGCCACCGATCGCGCCGGCGATCGTCCGGGCGACGGTATTGATTGCAACCTGCTTCAACGCGCCGCTTGCGACGTTGCCGCCGACTGCACCCGCTATTACCTGTGTGATGATGGGCAATAAGGCTTCCACGATTTCCCTCCTTCGCGTTTCCTCAAACGCCACTGCCGGCTGCGCGATCCGAAAGGATAGCCAGCCCTACAGGCGATCCGACCTCCGACCGGGAGCAGGGGATATCGTCTGAATTTCAGTATTTTATCATAATTGAATATTTAGTGGAATGGAGAGCAACCCACGCGTGAAAGTTTTCCACGCTGTCTGCGTAAAAAAGGCGCCCGCGGGGCGCCTTTTCCGTGTTGTGCGTTACAATCAGTTGTAGACGTAAACGATGCGGCGGGTGCCGGGGTCCACAAGGACCGGTCGATCGTTGATTCGGACATACCGATACTGATAGTCCGGAATTTCCTGGAACGTCACATCAGCCGGCACGGAAGCACCCACGACGACATCGCCACCGAGGCGCACGGTCTGTGCCGGATTGGTCTGGACATAGGTCGTGACGGTTTCAGGTGGGGTAACGGCGTCGACGGAGCCAACCGGTCCAAGCAACTCGTCGCCCGGTGCCGGCTCAGGAGCGACGCTTGCCGTCGTCTCATAGGTCACGACGGGAACGCCTAGATCGGACTGGTGCTGCTCGACGACGACGGGGCTGCCACCCTGTTCGACCTGCAGATACTGAGCATAGACCCAGCCGCGCACGCCGTTGACGTCAACACGGCACCAGCGGCTTCCCTGGATGCAACCATCCAGCATTGCCTGCGAGCCGCGCGTCGCGATTCCGATTGAGGGATATTGCGGACCGGGGCCTGCGCGAACGTTCAGATCGTTGATGGCCGTGGCAACCATGTCCGCCTGGGCAAGACCGGCGCTTCCCACGACGATCGCGCCAGCCAGGAACAGATTTCGCTTCAAGGTCATCTCGTTTCTCCTTGTCTTAATACAGGCAAGTAACGTTTGGGGTGCAGACGATGTTCCGCCGCCTTCGCTTTCGCCGGTAAACGATTGTATCGACGTGTTAAATTCGAACGTGGCTGGTGATCGAACCCTGAAGCCAGACTGTGTTCACTAAATCGCGGGCTGCGCACGGTGTGATTTCGGACTATAGGAACCCGGGACAAAGACAAGCGAGGCACTCATGGGCATGCTCCAGGCCGGCATTATTCCGGTGACACCATTTCAGCAGAACTGCACGATCCTCTTCGACCCGGAGACCAAGGAAGGCGTCGTTGTCGATCCCGGCGGCGATGTCCCGGCGATCCTCGAGGCAATCACGGCGAACGGGTTCGACATCAAGGAAATCTGGCTGACACATGGCCATCTCGACCACGCAGGTGGAGCTAGGGAGCTCAAGGAAGCCCTGAACATCGATATCGTCGGTCCGCACGAGGACGATCTTCCCTTGCTGCAGCGGATCGAGACCCAGGCGCAAAAGTATGGCATCCCGTCGGGCATGCAGAATGTCGTTCCGGATCGTTGGCTGAAGGATGGCGACAAGGTCTCGTTTGGCACGCACGAGTTCGAGGTGTACCACACACCAGGCCACGCGCCCGGCCATGTCATCTACTTCAATCGCGCACAGAATTTTGCCCATCTGGGCGACGTGCTTTTCAACGGCTCGATCGGTCGGACGGATCTACCCGGGGGCAATCACCAGCAACTGCTCGATTCGATCCGCGACAAGGTCTTGCCGCTGGGCGATGACGTCGGCTTCATTTGCGGACACGGGCCGGGCAGCCGGATCGGCGACGAGCGACGGAGCAATCCCTTCCTGCAAGGGATCTGAGCACCCAAAACAAAAGCGCCGCTGAGAGGCGGCGCTTCGTGTTTGACTGCGCGTTCAGGCGATTAGCCGGCGTTGCAGAAGTGGCTGCGGCCATCGTTGCCGATAAATGTGCCGCTGCGCGGGTCAAACGACCGGTAGCGATAGGAGCAGTAGCGTTCCCACTGCGGAGTCCAGGGCTCGATGTCGGCGGCAACCGGACGATAGTAGCGGGGCGGGGGAGCGCGATAGACCGGAACGGCTTCGTATTCCGGGTCGTAGGGCGGGTCGATGTAGCGCGGCTCATCATAACGCGGCGCGCTGGCAATGGCTGAACCCACAATCAGACCCGTTGCAAGGCCGACGGCGCCACCGACAAGCGCGTCATCGCCATGGTGGTGACGGTGCCAGTCACCAGCCGACGCGACCCCGATCGATGATACTGTGAGGGCAGCAGCGGTTGCCGTCATAAGGAGCGTCTTCGCAAGCCTGTTCATTTGTATTTCCCTGTTTTAACCGATACCGGTTCTGCACCTTGATGATGGCAAGGTAAGGGCCGCGATCTGAATGCAGGCTGAATGACAAAACCCGGCATCGCTGCCGGGCTTCAACTCGAATTGACAGCGTTGGCTAGAGGCTCAGCCTGCGATCTGCAGGTTGACAGCCTTGGGGCCCTTGCCGCGGCGGTCCGGCTCCGTGTCGAAGCTAACCTTCTGATTCTCCGTCAGTCCGGCCAAGCCAGAAGCCTGAACGGCAGAAATGTGTACAAAGATGTCCGCGCCGCCCTTGTCCGGCTTGATAAAGCCAAAACCTTTGTCGGTGTTGAAGAATTTTACTGTGCCAGTCTCGGCCATGCGTCAGGTCCTTTTATCTCTGCCCGCCATCCACACGGGCAGCATCACTGATATTGCCTCCTCACGGAGACGTTAGCAGGCAATTATTGAAATGTGAGAAAAAGGTCCCCTCTAGCACAACCAAACTCACCACGGGACTGACGCCCGCTTTCTCGGAACTGGTTGACCGGAATTTTAGCGTCTCCGGCGCGCACATTCTCAAGGACTTCCCATGCTCGCAAAATGCCCGAACACGGTGAGAGTGCTGCGATTATTAAATTTTGGCAAGCAAAAGTTTTTTAACGCGTCTGTGCTGAAAGGCACCTATAGGAGGCATTTTTGCACGCTCAGAGCAAAATTTTGGTCGTTAGCCGCCGCCGAGCAACGCTTTATATCGTTGGCAATATAGTTTGGGAGCAGATTTTGCCAAAAATGCAACGCTAACGCGACTACGCAAAGGCTAAAGTTTTTTTCTTTTCCGGGCGTTCAACCCAAGTTTGGGCTCGGTTTCAACCTCTCCGAAGCTCGACGGCGCGTAATTTCGGGCACCACCTCAACCAGAAGCATGGCGGTGAACATTAGCGCGCAGCCGGCGTAGCCGAGCGGCGGCATGGTTTCGCCCAGCAGCAGAGCGCCGAGCGAGGCGCCGAAGAGTGCTTCAGATGACAGGAAGATCGCTGCCTGCGACGACGTCGTGTAGCGCTGGCCGATGACCTGCAGCGAGAAGGCGACACCGGACGAGAATATCCCGACGTAGAGGATCTCGGGGGCTGCCGCCCAGACCGCTGCCCAACTGATCGGTTCCGCGACGATGGCAACGACGAGCGCGCAGGCCCCGGTCACCGCAAACTGGGCGGTCGAAAGGGTAAGCGGGCGCCCGGTTTCGGACACTGTGATGCCGGCCAGGGTGATCTGCCCGGCCCAGAAGACCGCGCAGACGACCGTGAGCAGATCACCGGTCGTCAGTGCCGAGAGTTGGCCACCGGACAACATGTAGATGCCGGAAACGGCCATGATCGCGCCGGGCCAGATGATCCAGTGCGGGGAGCGGCGCAGGAAGACGACAGCGATCAGGGGGACGATCACGACGTAGAGGCCGGTGATGAAGCTCGAATTCGTCACGGTCGTCGTCTGCAGGCCGATCTGCTGGGTGGCGGCGCCACCGAATAGCGCAAGACCCGTCAGCAGATAGAGCTTGAGATGGCGCGGCGCGGTCTTTACCCGCGCCTTGCGGGCTTCGAAAAGCATGAACGGCAGGACCGCGACTGCGGCAATCACGAAGCGCAGGCCAATGAACCAGAACGGACCGATTGCCCTCATTGCCGTCGACTGCGCGACAAAGCCGCCGCCCCAGATGGCAGCTGCAAGCAATAGAAGGAGGTTCGCCTGAATGCGCGTCATGTCGTCCTCGGTGCGGGAGAGTATGGGCGAGCGTTAGCAGTTGCCTTTGGTTTGGGCAAGGGTGAAGAATGTCGCCACTGGGTAAGCGCCTGAGAGCAAACGGATGGCAACGAAAACGGTTTCATCGGCGGACGAAAAGGCTGCGCCGCGACAACAGCGCCATGATGCGCCAGCGGGGTTTTGCGGCAACTCGCTCACGCGAAAGCTCGGCCTGAGGGAAGGGCAGGCGGCGCTGCTGATCGGTGTACCCGAGATCGCCGAAATACAATCCTTTGAGCATTTCTCCTCCGTTACGAAAGCTTTGCCATCAATGATTGAGCGTCGCTTCGACTACGTGCATGTTTTCGAAGCCCGCCGGGTAGTCCTGGAAGGTATTGCCCAGGCTGTATCGGGCGCTCTCAAGCCCGACGGGATGCTTTGGATTTCCTGGCCCAAGAAGGCGGCGCGGGTGCCGACGACAGTCACCGAAGACGTTCTGCGATCGATTTTCGTGCCTTTGGGGCTGGTTGACGTCAAAGTCTGCGCTGTCGATGAGACATGGTCCGCCCTGAAGTTTATGTTTCGAAAGGAACTGCGCGCCGGCCTCTAGGCTTAGTGTCAACCATTGTTTACCGGCGCCCGCGACACTCTTAGCAAGGCACCATCGTCTTCATCCGTGAGGAGCAGCAGGGCGCCGTCGGGTGCGACGATCACATCACGCATGCGGCCATAGGAGCCGTCGAAAATCCGCTCCTCGGCGACGAAAGCTCCGCCTTCATCGCGCTGCATTCGCGACAGCAGCTGGAACTTCAGCGCAGCAACGAGAAAGTTGCCGTCCCATTCGGGAAACATCTTGCCGCGATAAATGGCCAATGCTCCCGGCGCGATCGACGGGTCCCAATAATAAAGCGGTTGCTCAAGCCCTTCCTTGGCTGTGCCTTCGCCGATCTCGGCGCCCGAATAGTCGCGTCCGTAGGTTATGATCGGCCAGCCGTAGTTTTTGCCAGGCTCGATGTAGTTGATTTCGTCACCGCCGCGGGCGCCGTGCTCCACCGTGTAGAGCTTGCCGTCGGCGGCATCGAAGGCGATGCCCTGCGGATTGCGATGGCCCTTCGACCAGACCTCCGGAAGCGCCTTGCCGCCGTCCTTGAAGGGATTGTCGGTGGGAATGCTGCCATCGGCGTTGATGTGGATGATGGAGCCGGCATCGTCCTTCCAATCCTGGGCACGATCCCTGTCACCACGGTCACCGACACTGATGAACAGCGAGCCGTCCTTGCCGAACGCTATTCGGGAGCCGTACTGAATGTTGCCGCCGGTGAAGCGCTTCATCGTGAAGATGGATTTGACGTCGTTCAGCCTTGTTCCGTCATTTGACAGCGTGGCGCTGAGTACCTCGGTGCCGGAGCCGCCCCTGGCCCTGGTCGCGGCCGTGAGGAATATCTGGCGGCTTGTTGCAAAATCAGGCGCGAGCGCAACGTCCATCAGACCACCTTGCCCCCGGGCGCTGACTTCGGGGACGCCGGCGATGGGGGCAGAGAGCTTGCCGTCGCGTATGATGCGCAGCCGTCCCGGTCGTTCGGTAACGAGATAGGAACCATCAGGGAGCACCTCCACGGCCCAGGGGTGCTCGAGGCCTGTTGCAATGGTGTCGACTTGAACCTCGACCGTCTTCGTCTTGACGATGTCGGCAGAAAAGCTTGGGGAGGCGGCCAATACCGCGGTTGCGAGAAAGAAGCCGAATGGAAGCCGTGCAAGTGTCGTCATGGTCTGTCCCAATGCCTATCGTCTGGTCAACGTGGAGCGTCGTCCACCGGCTTCAACCTCATTCGCGTGGGATAACGGCTTTGTGTTTGCCGATGGCGAGGCGACGATCGGTCGCGGGTAGACGAGTGGGGACCTCTGCTTCGGTGGCGAGATCCGCCCACGGTCAAGGCCTGGTGTCTTCGCCACGAAGTTCGGCGGCAAAGGAGTGCTGCGAGAGAATTTGCGACAGTTCGGCCTTGGCCTTGATATAGAGCCCGCCGGCGATCAGCACCGTTCCGTAAAGCGCAAGAGCGGCGATGCTAACGACAATTGCCTTCTCGATGACGGAGAGACGGGGCAGGCGCATACGGTTTTCCTGCGCTGTATTCGCGTCGTAAGCGGTTGCCGCCGCCGTCGCCATGGCGAGCTCGATATAGGTCGGAAGCGGGCCGAATTCATCCGCCTCGTGGTTTCGAACTCTGGGTCCCGAATTCACGGGCGTCATTGGCTGGCTCCGGCAAAGACGCCGTGTAGTCGCCGGCGCCAGATGGCCAGCCCGCATGTCGCGACCAGTGCGGCTAGAAGCATAAGGCTGCCGCGGGTGATCCGTTCGTCAGCGCCTGTCGCCCTTTGCGGCAGCTTTACCGACACGGAATTCTGTGCGCCCAGCCCCACTGCCTTTACCGTTGGCGCGGCTGCCATGTGCGATGTGGCTGACTGTGCGGACACCTGCTGGCTTTCTTCGGCGTAGACCGTCGTTACCAGCCCGAAGGTCATAAGGATCGACGCGGCGAAAGCCACAACTGCAACCAGTAGTGAGATGGATACGCGACGGGCGCGAAGGCGCCTGATGACAAACTCGTCTTCCAGAAACATGGGTATGCCCTCAATAACCAATGCCGGATGCAACAAAATGGGGCTTCGATCTCGGCGTGCTCGCGACCGAATTGCGGCAGGCCGCGGCATTTGTTGCGACCAATTCGTGGCAAGGGGCAAAAGTGCCGAGGATTTTGATTTCCGGGCGTAAATCGCGCTCTCTTCAGAAACTGATTCAAGCACTTCGCAAAATGATTCAGCCATCCAAACGCGCGAGCTCGCGAATCAGGACGCTGGGTCAGGCGATTGATCACGAAGAATCATTGGCACCATCACGCCTTTGCGCTTGAAATGCCTGCCTACATTGGACATAGAGCTTAGCGCAGAATTCCGGTCCCGGCTTTTCTGCCCAAATCAACCGTATAGGACCGATATCATGGCCTTTCTTGCCGATGCTCTTTCCCGTGTGAAGCCTTCAGCCACCATCGCCGTTTCCCAGAAAGCGCGCGAGCTGAAAGCAAAAGGACGCGATGTGATCGGCCTCGGCGCCGGCGAGCCGGATTTCGATACGCCTGATAATATCAAGAAGGCTGCCATCGACGCGATCAACCGCGGCGAGACGAAGTACACGCCGGTCTCCGGTATCCCTGAACTCCGCAAGGCGATCGCCGCGAAGTTCAAGCGCGAGAACGGCCTGGAATATTCGTGGGAGCAGACGATCGTCGGCACCGGCGGCAAGCAGATCCTTTTCAACGCCTTCATGGCGACGCTGAACCCGGGTGATGAAGTCGTCATCCCGGCGCCGTACTGGGTATCCTATCCGGAAATGGTCTCGCTGTGCGGCGGTACGCCCGTCATCGTTTCGGCGACGCAGGAAAACAACTTCAAGCTCCAGGCCGCCGACCTCGACAAGGCGATCACGCCGAAGACGAAGTGGTTCATCTTCAACTCGCCGTCCAACCCGTCGGGTGCTGCCTATACGCATGACGAACTGAAGGCCCTGACGGACGTGCTGCTGAAGCATCCGCATGTCTGGGTGCTGACAGACGACATGTACGAGCACCTGACCTATGGCGACTTCAAGTTCGTCACGCCTGTCGAAGTCGAGCCGAAGCTCTACGACCGCACGCTGACCATGAACGGTGTTTCGAAGGCCTACGCGATGACCGGCTGGCGTATCGGCTATGCAGCAGGCCCGATCCAGCTGATCAAGGCCATGGATATGATTCAGGGCCAACAGACCTCAGGTGCGACCTCGATCGCCCAGTGGGCTGCCGTGGAAGCGCTGAACGGTACGCAGGATTTCATTCCCGCGAACAAGAAGATCTTCGAAGGCCGCCGCGACCTCGTCGTGTCGATGCTGAACCAGGCAAAGGGCATCACGTGCCCGTCGCCGGAAGGCGCCTTCTACGTCTATCCGTCCTGCGCCGGCCTGATCGGCAAGACCGCGCCGTCGGGCAAGGTGATCGAGACCGACGAAGACTTCGTTTCTGAACTGTTGGAGAGCGAAGGCGTTGCCGTCGTTCATGGCTCGGCATTCGGCCTCGGCCCGAACTTCCGCATCTCCTACGCGACGTCGGAAGCGTTGCTCGAGGAAGCCTGCAAGCGCATCCAGCGCTTCTGCGGCGCTTGCAAATAGTCAGAACTATCGTCGAAACAAAAGCCCGCCGGAGACGGCGGGTTTTTTGTTTGCAGAATTGGAGTTGGCGGTGTCAGAGATCCAGCGCCGACAGCATCAGGAACGTTGCAAAAAGGATGAAGTGCGTCATGCCTTCGATGGCGTTGGTCTCACCGTCGTTGAGGTTGATGGCCGCCGCAATCAGCGTAATCGCCACCATCACGGTCTGCACCGGCGTCATCGCCATGATGAACGGTTGGCCGGTGTAAAGGGCAATAGCCTCCATGACCGGAACCGTGAGGATGACGGTCGATAGCGACGCGCCCATGGCGATGTTCACGGTCGCTTGCATGCGGTTTCGCAGCGCCGCGCGAAGGGCCGTCAAGATCTCGGGCGACGCCGAGATCGCTGCGACAACGATGGCGGTCAGGACAACGGGAGCGCCAGAATCCCGCAGGCCTTCCGTCATGAAGGTCGACATGAATTCCGCGAGCAGGCCGATGATGACGACCCCAACCAGGATGGTTGTGATCGACGCGGTCGTGGAGTCTTCGATCGAGTGCTCATCCGGATCGCCTTTCCGCTCGCTGCGAGGATAGGCGTAGCTGAAGAAGTAACTGTGCTGACCGACCTGCATGCGCAGGAAGAGTGCGTAGAGGGCGATCATCGCCAGGATGGTGAAGGCGGAGTAGTAGTGCCACTTTTCCGCCGGCACGAATTCCGGAACGATCATCGAGATACCCATGGCGGTCAGGATCATCACGCCGTAGGTCTTGCCCGAATTGTCGTTGTACGGCTGCTCGCCGTGCTTCAAGCCGCCGAGCAGCGCGGCGAGGCCGAGTATGCCGTTGATGTCGAGCATCAGGGCTGAATAGATCGTGTCGCGCACGAGCGTCGGAGAGCTTTCGCCGGTCATCATGATCGCGAGGATGATCACTTCCACTGCAACTGCCGACAGCGTCAGGATCATCGTGCCGTAGGGGTCGCCGACCTTGATCGCGAGAATCTCCGCATGGTGGGCGACACGGATTGAGGCAAGGACGATGGTGGCGACGAGCCCGGCAGCGGCGATCAGCGATATCTCACGCCCCATTTCAAGAAATGCATGTTCCGACACATAGGCGATAGCCGCGACGCCTATCGCCAACACCAGGAACGTTTCGTCTTTCAGCCGCGACGCGATTTTCACGGAAAGCTCCGAGTTTGATTCATCCGACAAGTCTAAAACGATGATTTTGCATGGCAAGCTAGTGAGCGGAGGGAGTAAGTTTGCAGTCTTGAGAATTTAATGGAATACTAACGCATCGGTCAGCCGGAAGCATATCGCGGCGCCCTCTCGTTTCCTCCAACGCGGCCCGCGCACTGGATGCCATCCGGTCAGTATTCGAGCGCGAAACAAGAAGAAGAGGAGTGAGAGGCATGGTCAAGGTGGTCTACGAGGTCGTTCCTCACGACGGAGGCTGGGCCTACCGGTTGGGCGGTGTCTACTCCGAAGCATTCCCGACACACTCCGAAGCGCTTGAGGCAGCCCGTATCGTTGCAGCTGAACAGCAGGTTGGCGGTGATTCCGCCGAGATCAGCTGGCAGGATGACAAAGGTAAATGGCATGAGGAGTATGCCGAAGGCGGAGACCGGCCGGAGACTGAGGTTGTCGACGGCACCTGGAAAAGCCATTCCAGCGAAGCCTCGCCGCGCGCATGAGCACAGGGGTCATCATCCATGTGATGATCAACCCCGGCGTTTATGCACAGTTCCCTTGGTGTAATTCAACAGGCCGTCTACCAGCGCGTCGAACGTGACGCGGTAGCGGCGTGCCGTTTTGATCCCTTCGTGCATGACGACCCACGTGTCGAGGGGTATCCGGAAAAGTTCGGGCAGAACCGGCAACAGATCTGGGTCCTGCGCGGCGATGCCCATCTGGCAGATTCCAATCCCCAGACCCGCACGAATGGCCGAGATTTGCGCGAGCGGGTTGTCGCTCTTGAACGCAAAGACGAGATTGTCTGGCAATGGAAAGCGCGCCATCATGGTCCTGATATAGGCTGTCTGCCGGTCGAAGCCGACGAGGCGATGTCGTGCGAGGTCGGCCATCCCCAGTGGTGCGCCGTGTTGCGCCAGGTAGCGCCGGTGGGCGTGAAAGCCGAGCGGTATCTCTCCGATGCGGCGGCCGACAAGATGATCCTGGGTCGGCTCTGCCATCCGGACGGCAATATCCGCCTCCCGATTGAGAAGGTCCTCGATCGCGTCGGACGCCGAAAGCTCGATGTTGAGATCGGGATGGGCAGCCATCAGCGGTGCAAGGATGGGAGGCAGTACCTCGACGCCGATGACCTCGCTGGCGCTTATCCGGACGGTGCCGGCAACCTGATCTCGATGTCCCGAGGCAGTTCGCAGCAGGGCGGCGGATGTCGCTGCGAGCGTTTGGGCATAGGGTTTCAGTTCAAGGGCTGCATCGGTTGGCAAGAGACCGTTCGGCGAGCGGACGAAGAGTTGCGAGCCGATTGAATTCTCGAGCGCATCGATGTGCCGTCCGACGGTCGGCTGCGTCAGGCCGAGGTCACGTGCCGCCGCAGAAAGCGACCCGTGTTCCAGCACAGCCAATAGCGTCCGGTAGAAATGCCAGTCCGGTTCTCTCCTCATGCATTTATGTATATCTGCGACACGAGATTCGTCAATTTCGTTTATCTGAAAATGCCCGCATGATTGGCTCAGTTCAAATTGACGGAGATCATCATGACTGGGCAGAACGGACAGGTTGCTCTGGTACTGGGTGCAACAGGCGGGATCGGAGGGGAGGTCGCTCGGAAGCTCGCCGCGTGCGGTTGGCATGTGAGGGCGCTGAACCGCGATGCAGCGAAGGCTCGCGCGAAAGCGCCCGACTTCGAGTGGGTCCAAGGCGACGCGATGAACGCCGAGGATCTCGTGACCGGGGCGCGCGGCGTCAGCCTTATCATTCATGCTGTCAATCCGCCGGGCTACCGCGATTGGGAAAAGCTCGTTCTCCCGATGCTCGACAACACCATCGCCGCTGCACATTCGGTTGGTGCGCGCATCGTTCTGCCGGGCACGGTCTATAATTTTGGACCGGATGCCTTTCCGGTTCTTCGGGAGGATAGTCCACAGCAGCCCGTGACGATGAAGGGAGCGATCCGCGCCGAAATGGAACGGCGACTGGAGATTGCCTCGCGCAGTGGTGCGCGCGTCATCATCGTTCGGGCCGGCGACTACTTCGGGCCGGGGGCTGCCAACAGCTGGTTTTCGCAAGGCATGGTCACGCCGGGAAAGTCGGTCGAGGCCGTCAAGAACCCGGCCCGGCCGGGTGTCGGACACCAGTGGGCGTACCTGCCCGATGTTGCTGAGACGATGATCCGTCTGGTCGAGCGTGGTGATCGCCTTCCGCCCTTCGCCGTGTATCACATGGATGGCTTCTGGGATGCCGATGGCAGCCAGATGGCCGCTGCAATCAAGCGGGTTGTCGGCAGTAGGATAAAGACGCGGGCCTTCCCGTGGTGGATCGTGCCTCTGGCCGCCCCGTTCGTCACCTTCATGCGCGAGTTGAAGGAAATGCGGTACCTTTGGCGCGAGCCGCTGCGGATGTCGAACGAACGATTGGTTGCCGAACTCGGCAGCGAGCCTCATACCCCGATCGACGACGCTGTTCGTAGCTCCCTGGTCGCACTCGGGTGTCTGGCGGCTGAGCCGAACGAACTCGAGGCTCGCGCGTCCGCGCAGGCGGTGTATTAGTGTTGTTTTTGCCTGCCTCGGCGAGGCTCCTACGGCGTGCCTATCCCTGCTGTAGTTCGGCAAGCGCAATGCGCGCGACTGCGAGGGGGCTTTGGGCCAGTTCCGTCGATCCGCCGCCCAGAAACCAGGCCGCCGACAAGCCGGAATAGGCGACTATCCATTGCAGCAGCCGTTTCGGCTCTAGGCCAGTTTCGGTCGCGACGATCCGGAGTTGCCTCTGCAGACGGCCCGGGGAAGTGACTGTCGGAAGATCTGGGTTGGCGAAGATGTTGGCGTAGTCGAAGCCACGCTCGCCGATGAGGCCTTTGGGGTCGATTGCCAGCCAGCCGTCCTCGCCGAAATCGAGGATGTTGCTGTGGTGAATGTCGCCGTGCAGGACCACGGGATCGCTGATATTTCCAAGCAGTATTCCAGCGATGTGGTTGCACTCGGCCAGAATGCCGTCATGGGCACGTGCTGCCGGCTCCAGGTCACGAAACCAGCGGGCCAGTGGAATGAGGTCCGGCAAAGGCTGTTCGCGTGGGGCGTGAAGTTCTGCGACGGTGCGGCACATGATGCGGGTCGCCGTATCGTCCGCGCCGTCCATTGCCATTCCCAACAGCGAGCGATGGCCCATTGCACGCTCGAGCAGAACTGCCTCGTTGTCGTGGGCGTAGACTTTCGCTGCCCCGATGCCGCCCCACCATTGCATCAAAGCGCCGCCAGCCCGCTCGGCCTCGTCCTTGGAGATTTTCAACATGGCGGGTTTGCCGTCCCGGAGAACGGGCAGGAGGTGGCTGGAATGAGTGATGATCGGTTCGCCGTCGACGGTCAGTCGCCAGCGCTTGATGTACGACTCGAACATGCCGCCATGTTAGCTAGGCGCTAGAAGAAGAAAATCCCGCCGAATGGCGGGATTCCGTTGGCACTTGATGGTTCAGGCGGCCTTTTCGATCACGGGATAGTCGATGTAACCCTTTGGTCCGCCGCCGTAGAAGGTGGCCTGCACGGGCGTATTCAGTGGCAGGTTCTTTTCCAGACGTCCCACGAGATCCGGATTGGCGATGAATGGCTTTCCGAAAGCGACGAGATCGGCGCGGCCGCTCTCGACGGCATCAATCGCCAGGTCCCGGTCGTAGCCGTTGTTGACCATCCACTTCGCCTTGCCGCCAGCCTTTTCATAGGCCTGGCGCAGAGCCTTATAGTCGAAGGCGGCGTTGGTGCCCTGCTTGAAGTCGCGGTCGCCGCCGGTCTGGCCTTCGATGACGTGAATATAGGCAAGATCATATTTCGCCAGGCCTTCGATGACATGGGTGAAGAGCGCTTGCGGGTTGGAGTCGTAGCTCTCGCCCGAAGGCGTGACAGGCGAAATGCGAATGGCTGTACGGCCTGCGCCGATTTCCTTGGTCACGGCGTCTACCACTTCGAAAG
The DNA here is from genome assembly GCF_001542405.1 of Rhizobium altiplani. GTDB lineage: Bacteria > Pseudomonadota > Alphaproteobacteria > Rhizobiales > Rhizobiaceae > Rhizobium > Rhizobium altiplani. Next base: position 219,914 of record NZ_LNCD01000106.1, on the reverse strand, counting down.
TGAAGCGGGCGCGGTTTTCGATCGAGCCACCATACTGATCGGTGCGGTCGTTGACGCCGTCGCGCAGGAACTGGTCGAGCAGGTAGCCATTTGCACCGTGAATTTCCACACCGTCAAAGCCAGCGTCGATCGCGGCGCGCGCGGCTTTGCGGTAATCCTCGATGATGCCCGGGATTTCCGAGGTTTGAAGGGCGCGCGGCTCGGAGGTATCGGTAAAGGCGCCAGTGCCATCGTCATTGACGAGGTACGTCTTGGCCTTGGCGATGCGGTTCGTCGAAGAGACGGGCTTTCCGCCGTTCGGCTGCAGCGTCGTATGCGAGATACGGCCGACATGCCACATCTGCACGACGATCTTGCCTCCTGCTGCGTGGACGGCATCAGTCACTCGCTTCCAGCCGTCGAGCGCTTCCTTCTTGTAAAGCCCGGGAACGTCCGCGTAACCCTGACCCTGATGTGTGATGGCCGTTGCCTCGGTGATGATGAGGCCGGCCGTCGCACGCTGGCGGTAGTATTCGACGTTCAGGTCGTTCGGAACGGCACCCGGCGAGCGGTTGCGCGTCAGCGGCGCCATCACGATATGGTTCTTGATGGCAATGTCGCCAACCTTTGTCGGTTCGAAAAGCTTGCTCATGAGAGTCCTTTCTTGGTGCGGGAGGATCACTCGGCCGAGGCCGAAGATGGGGGAGGAGGTTACGATGCGAGCCCAATTAGGGCCGCAGCCGCATACGCTACAGATCCTTCGAAAGTTGCTTGAGGAAAGCCGCGATGGTCTCCTCATTGCGCTTGTAGAAGATCCACTGGCCAACGCGTCTCGTCGTCACAAGCCCTGCTCTGTTCAGGGTCGCGAGATGCGCTGATACGGTCGACTGAGACAGGCCGCAGCGCTCAAACTGGCTGGCGCAGACGCCCATCTCAAACGGATGTTCCTGTGTGGAGAAATGCTCCTCAGGTTTCTTCAGCCAGTTCAGAATTTCCATCCGGGTCGGATGGGCGATCGCCTTCAGGATCTCGTCTTTTTCCATCGTCGTTCTTCGAATTATAAATCGTCCGTAGACGATATATGGATCGGCAACAGTCGATATGCAAGACACGACGGCGTGATTTGCTGCTCTTTCGGATCTGGCTAAATTCTGGGCAAAAAAAGAGGGCCGCCGAAAAATCGGGGCCCTTTAAAGGTGTGAAGGTCAATAAACCTCCAGAGGGGAACAGCTAACGCGGTGGCACTGGGAGAGAAGCCACGAAATGCATCAGCTGAGTGGGATATGCTGCTTCAAGAGGCAGATTGCAATGCATGTTTGCGCATGCCTGCTATGCGCTGCACAATTTTCTGCTGCAATGCAAAAAAATCGGGCAAAAAAAGAGGGCCGCCGAAAGATCGGGGCCCTTATAGGTGTGAAGGTCAAAACCTCCAGAGGGGAACAGCTAATGCGGTGGAACTGGGAGGAAAAGCCACCGTGTGCATCAGCTATGTGCGATATGGTGCTTTAATGAGCAAACGGCAACCCCAGTTTATGCATGCCAGACATGCGCATATTGCACAGCTTGTATTTCTAGGGTGAGCAACTAGAAGTTCCAGTTGCGTGCCTTGCTGACGATGAAGTCGCGGAAAGCCTTCAGCTTGGCGGCATTTTTCATTTCGTCAGGATAGCAGAAGTACGTATCAAACGACGGAACGTCAGCGTTAATCGGCAGCTGGATGAGGCCAGGATCTCGTCCGACGATGTAGTCGGGCATACAGGCAACGCCCATGCCGAGCAGGCACGCGCGCTTGATCGAGGTCTGGCTGTTGATCTGCAGATGCGGGATGCGCTTGTTGTCGGACGAGCGTCCGGCGACCTCAAGCCAGTTGACATCGAGCAGGTAGCTCGGCGCGGGCTCGCCAAAGGTAATGATGCGATGGTTGTCGAGGTCCTCGACCGTCTGCGGCTCGCCATGGCGGTTGATGTAGGAGGGGGCCGCATAGACGTGCATGTGAACGGTGAACAGCTTGCGCTGGATCAAGTCGGATTGCACCGGCTGGCGCAGGCGGATGGCGCAATCCGCGTAGCGCATGTTCACATCCACTTCCTCGTTGTCGAGGATCAACTGGATCTGGACATCCGGGTAGAGCTGCATGAACTCCTGGATCTTGTCGGTCAGCCAACCCTGGCCAAGGCCGACCGTCGTCGTTACGCGCAGCTTTCCGGTCGGCGTTTCCGTCGTCTCGGTTAGCTGCATCTTCACGGTTTCGAGCTTCAGGAGCACGTCGTGGGCGGTGCGATAAAGCAGTTCGCCCTGTTCCGTCAGAATCAGACCGCGCGCATGGCGGTGAAAGAGCTTTGTGCCGACATCCTGCTCGAGTGCGCTGACCTGACGGCTGATCGCGGACTGGGACAGATGCAGTTTATCCGCCGCATGCGTGAACGAACCCGCTTCGGCAGCTGCGTGAAAGATACGCAGCTTGTCCCAATCCAATGGCATTCCCCCACCCCTCATAGCCGGTCCTACTCTGCGGCCACGGCGACGGGCATATGGCCCGTCAGATATCGTTCGGCTTCGAGAGCTGCCATGCATCCCAAGCCGGCGGCGGTGATCGCCTGGCGGAACGTGTCGTCGGTCACGTCACCGGCGGCATAAACGCCTTCGAGGCTGGTCGCCGTCGAATCCGGTGCGGTCCAGAGATAGCCATTATCCTTCAGCTTCAGCTTGCCCTTGAAGAGCTCGGTTGCCGGGGCGTGGCCAATAGCAACAAAGACGCCGTCGACCGCAACCTCGGTGATCGCACCCGTGCGCGTGTCGCGCAGGCGAGCGCCCGTAACGGACGGCGGCATGGGCGGCTTGGCCGGCGTGCCGGTGATTTCAGCTACCTCGGTGTTCCAGAGGACCTTGATGTTCTCCTTCGAGAACAGCCGTTCCTGGAGGATTTTCTCCGAACGGAAGCTGTCGCGGCGGTGAACGACCGTCACCGACTTCGCGATGTTGGAGAGGTATAGCGCTTCCTCCACGGCACTGTTGCCGCCGCCGACGACGATGACGTCCTTGTTTCGGTAGAAGAAACCGTCGCAGGTCGCGCAGGCCGAGACGCCGAAGCCCTGGAAATGCTGCTCGCTCTCGATGCCCAGCCACTTTGCCTTGGCGCCGGTCGCGATGATCAGGGTATCGGCGGTCCAGACTTGGCCGCTGTCGGTGCGGGCCACGAACGGGCGCTGGTTCATCTCGACTTCGGTGACGATGTCGTTGACGATTTCGGCGCCGACATGCTTTGCCTGCTGCAGCATCTGATCCATCAGCCAAGGTCCCTGGATGGGATCGGCAAAGCCCGGATAATTCTCCACATCCGTGGTGATCATCAGCTGTCCGCCTTGCTCCATGCCGGCGATCAGCACTGGCTTCAGCATTGCACGGGCTGCATAGACGGCAGCCGTGTAGCCGGCAGGGCCGGAGCCGATAATGAGCACCTTGGTGTGGCGGGCGGACATGGGTATTTCCTTTCGACTGTCGGGAGAGCGGCGGCTAAGAGGCGAATGAGGCCGTTTCGCGATCCATTCGCCATTTATGAACGTCCAGTGCTTTTATTCAAGGGTAGCCCTGCGTTACCAACAAGGCTTTCTCGGCGCGCTGTGCAACAATCCATCGCCGTGTTGAAACTTTCTTGCGAATTCCGTCGCTTTATATAGAAGCTGGCGATCAGGAATTAAAGGAAGGGCAGGATTGTGCTTCGCGCCGAACTCGATGCCATCGATATAAAGATACTGCGTGAGCTGCAGGCAGACGGACGTATGACCAATGTCGAGCTCGCCGACCGCGTCGGGATTTCGGCGCCCCCGTGCCTGCGTCGCGTGCGGAAGCTCGAAGAGACTGGCGTCATCGAAGGCTATCACGCGATGTTGAACAGCCCGAAGCTCGGCTTCGACCTTGTCGCCTTCTGCATGGTCGGCCTCAAGCATCAGTCGGAAGCCAACCTCAAGGCTTTTGCCGCCGCCACCGCGCAGTGGCCTCTCGTACGGCAGGCCTGGATGGTTTCCGGGGATAGCGATTTCCTTCTGCACTGTGTTGCAGAGAACCTGACGCGCTTCCAGGATTTCGTTATCGAGGTACTGACGGCGAATGAGCATGTGGATACCGTGCGGACGATGCTGACGATCCGACAGGTCAAGCGGGTGGGCCTGGTCGAAGTCTGAGCGGCCAAGAGAAGCAGCAATGCTCTATGAATGAAACGGCTTATGCCGTAGTGAAGGCGCTTTGCTAGCTGTGCCGCGGACAAAGACACGAAGATCATTCCAATGACCAAATTGCCCATTTCCGCGTTCATTATTTGCTTGAACGAAGAAGCGTATCTCGGCAATTGCATCGAGAGCCTGGATAAGTGCGCGGAGATTGTGGTCGTTGACTCCGGTTCGACGGACGGGACGATTGCTCTGCTGGAGTCCTATATCGAGAATGGCTGGCCGATCCGGGTGTTTCACGAGAATTGGCGCGGTTACGCAGGGCAGAAGCAATTCGCACTCGATCAGTGTACGCAGCCTTGGCGCTTGAATATCGATTCCGATGAACGGCTCGATGCACCCCTGCGGAAGCTTTTGCCGGAGCTCATTGCCGCTTCCGAGGCTATTGTCGGGTGGCGGCTGGCGCGTCGCCCCTATCTGGTCGGTTACGGCTACACCCCTGTGCACGTGCACGAGCGCAGGAACCTGCGGCTGATCCGCAAGGGCAGGGGCGCATATGATCTCACGCAAGCTGTTCATGAAGGCATAGTGCCGACGGGGCGTGTCGAGGACGCAAAGTCCGGCAGCCTTCTTCATTACCGGCCACTGATCATCGATGATCAGATCCTCAAGGAAAACAAGTATTCGACCCTGAAGGCCGATCAGCACTTCGCCTTAGGCGAGGGGACGACCTTCCTCAGACTGATTTTCAGCCCGGTGCTCTATTTCTGGCGCCTTTATTTTCATAACGGTCTATGGCGTTGCGGGCCGTCGGGCTTCATAGAAGCTATGACAGGTGCTGTGTACGCCTTTCTGACGCAGGCGAAGCTGTATCAGCGTAAGGCAGCCGAGCGGTATCCGAATTTTGATGATGCGGGAAGGCACTAAGGTCCAAAGGTTCAATCATGAAAGTGATGCATTATCATTTCGGCAAGGATGGCGGTGCTGAGCGTTTCTTTGTTCATCTGGTCAACGCCCTGGCACGCCGGGGCGTCGAGCAAACCGCGGTCATCCGTCCGAACCGGCTATGGCGGAAGGACATCGAGCAGTCGTCGCGCATCATCGAAAGCAAGTTTCGAAATCTCTCACCCGACAGGATCCTATTGCCTTTGCGGGTCAAACACATGGCGCGTATGGAGAAGCCCGATGCGCTGTTTTCTTGGGCGACCCGTGGCAGCCGACTGATGCCGAACTATAAGGGATGTATCAAGCTCTCCCGTCTTGGGGATTACCCGACAAACCTCAGCTACTTTAAAAACTCCGACATTCTCGTTTGCAATACGCCTGGTATCGGCGAGCATGTGCGTAATAAGCTGGGCTGGACACGCGGCGTCGAGGTGATCTCGAACTTCACGAATACTGAACAAGTGGCGCCCGTCGATCGCGCGTCGCTGAACACGCCGGTTGATGCGCCCGTCGTGATGTCGATGGGCCGTTTCGTACCACGCAAGGAATTTGCCTTGCTGACGGCGGCGGTGGCGAAGCTGCCTGATGTCTATTTGTGGCTTGCGGGCGAAGGCGAAGAATTGGAGAACGTCAAGAAGGTCGCAGCCGACCTTGGCGTTACGGACCGCGTACGTTTTCTCGGTTGGCAGAAGGATACGCGGCCGTTCGTCGCCGCTGCCGATATTTTCGTGATGCCGTCAAAGCACGAGCCGCTTGGCAATGTCATTCTAGAGGCCTGGGCGCAGGGCAAGCCTGTTGTCTCCAGCCGCTCCGAGGGACCCTCGTGGTTCATGCGTGACTGTGACAATGGGCTACTGGTTGACATCGGCGATGCCGATGGTTTCTCGCACGCCATCGAACGGCTGATCAACGATCCGGTACTGGCCGCGAAGGTTGCTGCGGGGGGGCGGGAGACGCTGATGAAGCAGTTCTCCGAAGACGCAGTTGCCAACGCCTATCTCGAGCTTTTCAAGCGCAAGCCTTGATGTCGTCGCTTAAAGCGACCGATAAATGGCGCCAAGCTTCCGTGCTTCGCCTTCGATACTGAAGGTATTCATCGCATGAGTTCGGGAGCGGGCCGATGCCTGCTGTCGGCGGCTTTCGTCATCCATGAAGAGACTGGACGCTTGAACCATTGTACCGAGATCGTCGCGCGGGACGATGAGGCCGGTTTCGTTGGCGCCCGTTACCAGCAGTTCAGGAAACGCACCGACGTCGGTAGCGACCACGGGTACCGCCGTTGCCATCGCTTCGAGCGGTGTCAGACCAAAGCCTTCCCAGCGTTGTGGAGCAATGAAGAGGTCGAGCGTCCGATACCAGTCATTGATATTGGTGTGCTCGCCGACGAATAGAATGCGATCGGCCAGGCCCGCGGCTGCAGCGCGCGCCTTCAGCTCCTTCTCGAACTCGACGTGCTGGGATGTTGCGCGTCCGGCAATAACGGCGATCCAGTCCGGTCGGGTCGGCAGCAGGCGGATCATGCTGTCGACAAAAAGATCCGTGCCCTTCTGGTGACGAACGCGACCGAAACAGCCGGCGATCCTCTTCGTGGCGTCAAGACCAAGCAGCTGTTTGGCTGTTGCCTTGTCTTCCGCCGGAGAGAAGCGGGCCGTGTCTATTCCGTGCAGAACAACGGTGTTCGGCACTTCTAGATAGTTTGCCGTCTTGCCGCTCGTCGCGATCACGGCGTCCATTCTAGAGATAAGCCATTTCGTCCAGCCGGTGTGGCGGCGCTGAGAGGCCGACGTGAAGACAATCTTCAGGGGCATGCGCAGGACATCGCGCATGAGAATGGCCGGCAGCATCTCGATGTTGCGGCGGGCGTGCCATATGCGGAAGGGCTGACTGCGCGGCGCGCGCCAAAGCTTCGGCAGGTCGCGAAAGCGAATGTGCGGCAGAGATGCTGGAAGGCCCGGTCCGAGGGTCGCAATCTTCTCGCCGAGTACGCGCTGGACCGGGATCAGCTGAATGATGGTGGAGGTGACGCCGGAGAGCCGTTTTTTGAAGTTCGGCGCAATAATCTCGACGTCACTGACATTGACGATAGCCGGTTGGCCGCGACTTTCCACGGATCAATCAGCCCCAGGAAATGGAAAGGACTTCGTAGGCCTTGGAGCCGCCGGGTGCGTTGACTTCGATCGAGTCGCCGACTTCCTTGCCGATCAGCGCGCGAGCGATCGGCGACGAGATGGAGATCCGGCCGGCCTTAACATCGGCTTCCTGATCGCCGACGATCTGATAGGTCTTTTCTTCTTCAGTGTCTTCGTCGACGAGCTTCACCTTCGCGCCGAACTTGATCTTGTCACCGGACATCTTCGACAGGTCGATGACCTCCGCGCGTGCGGTCAGGTCTTCAAGCTCGCTGATGCGGCCTTCGTTGTGGCTCTGCGCTTCCTTGGCCGCATGGTATTCGGCGTTTTCCGAGAGGTCACCATGGGCACGGGCCTCGGCGATTGCCTCGATGATGCGGGGGCGCTCCTCCTGCTGACGCCAGCGCAGTTCTTCCTGCAGCTTGACGAAACCACCCTGCGTCATCGGTACCTTATCAACCATTTTTCTGTCCTTCACTCCCCGTGTCCGCTTAGCCGCAGACACAAAAGAAAACAGGTCCCGAAGGGGAACTTCGGAACCGTGTAACAATCCTAACTGTTGTGGTTATAGCAGATCGCCACCGCTGATTTCCATAAAATTCGTATCGCTACCCGGAGGCGCTCCGTTACGACCGCAAACCTGAGCAATATTGACTTTGAGGTAGACGGTTCGCTGAGAACGCCTCTGAAGGACTGACTGGCAATTCTCTCGATGGCGCAAAAAATGATGCATATTTCGCCGTTCCCTCGGGATCGCAAAGCGTGATTCGACCGTTGGTACAGGCTCCAATGGGCTGAGGCGTCGTTGTTGGCTCTATCGCCGTCAGGAAGAACGCCGGCCGAGATATTGCCCGCATCGGCGCTGCATTGGCGTCTTTGGGTTGAATCTGTAAGCTGATACGATCGTCTTGGGCGTAGGGCTTGTTGGCGCAGGAGGGGAAGATGGGCGACAACTACATCATCAGTGCCAGAAAGCGAACGGGTGATGCATTGATCGCGGAACCCGGGCCGATCAAGTTCCTGAAGGTGCCTGATGTGCTCGACAGCTACGATGCGCGCCAGGCAGTATCGAGTGCGAAGGATTGGGTCGCCGAGGTGCAGGGGCTCGCGGATGGCGACGAGAATCCGAATTCGATCGGTCCGCGGGGCGATGTGCTTATTTTTGTGCATGGCTACAACAATGACATTCCGACCGTTCTAAAGCGCATCAGGCAGTTGCGTGCGGACATGCGAGCAGAGGGTTGGCGTGGTGAGATCGTTGCCTTCGACTGGCCGAGCGACAACCAGACGCTCAACTATCTCGAGGATCGCTCGGATGCGGCGGCTGTTGCACGCGAACTCGTGACGAAGGGTATTCGACTTCTGAAGCAGAGCCAGCAGGCCGGCTGCGAAACCAATGTGCACCTGCTTGGTCATTCTACAGGCTGCTATGTGATCATGGATGCCTTTGCGCAGTCGGACAAGCAGGGCGATCTCTTCAAGGCGGACTGGCGCGTCGGCCAGGTGTCGTTCATCGGCGGCGATGTGTCCACGGATAGCCTGTCGCTTGCGAGCGACTGGAATCAGCCGATGTTCCGCCGGATCATGCGGCTCACCAACTACTCCAATCCTTTCGATTCCGTCCTTGCCGTATCCAACGCGAAGAGGCTCGGCGTTGCGCCGCGCGTCGGTCGCGTTGGGCTGCCGGCGTTGGTCAACGCTAAAGCGGTCGACGTCAATTGCGGGGAGTATTTCAATACGGTCGATCCAGCTTCGCAGCCCCAGATTGGTTCATGGACCCACTCATGGCATATCGGCAATCGGGTTTTCGCCCGCGACCTTGCGATGACTCTGGAAGGCGCTATCGATCGTCACGCCATTCCGACGCGGCGTGAAGAAGGCGGAAAGCTGATTTTGCAGGATCGGCGGCGACCGGCCTTTCAGGATGCCTGGAACGTCAAGGCGGACGCGCAGGATGCAAGGGCGCGAATCTAACGGCTCCGACGCCTCGAGAGCGGACCGGCGCGGATGGCGCGCCGGTCCAATTCTTTATTAGAAGTAGCTTTGCAGCGGACGAACTTCGAGGTTGCCAGCCCGCAGCGCCTTGATCGCCTGGGCGGCCGCCTCGGCGCCGGCCATCGTGGTGTAGTAGGGGACCTTCTGCATCAGCGTTGCGCGGCGCAGCGACTTGGAGTCGGAGATCGCCTTGTTGCCGTCCGTCGTATTGATCACGAGCTGGACCTGGCGGTTGCGGATCGCATCTTCGATGTGTGGGCGACCTTCCAGGACCTTGTTGATCTTCGTAGCCGCGATGCCGTTCTCAGCCAGGAAGCGCTGCGTGCCCCCGGTTGCCAGAACCTTGAAGCCTTCGCCGACGAGAACGCGGATGGCCGGCAGAACGCGCGGCTTGTCCTCGTCGCGGACCGATACGAAGACCGTTCCGTCACGCGGCAGTTCAACGCCGGCGCCGAGCTGCGACTTCGCAAAGGCCAGCGCGAAATCGGTGTCGAGGCCGATGACTTCGCCGGTCGAGCGCATTTCCGGGCCGAGCAGCGTGTCGACGCCGGGGAAGCGGGCAAACGGGAAGACGGCTTCCTTGACGGCGATATGCTTGAGGTTGCGCGGATCCGGCTTCTGGCCGTAGGTCGAGAACAGCGCGTCGAGCTTCTCGCCGGCCATGGCGCGGGCGGCGATCTTGGCGATTGGGGCGCCGATGGTCTTGGCGACGAAGGGAACGGTACGTGAGGCGCGCGGGTTCACTTCCAGCACGTAGACGGTGCCGTCCTTGATGGCGAACTGTACGTTCATCAGACCAACGACGTTCAGCGCCTTGGCCATCGACTTTGCCTGACGCTCGAGTTCGTCGATCATCTCGTTCGAAAGGGTGCGCGGCGGCAGTGAGCAGGCGCTATCGCCCGAATGGATGCCAGCTTCCTCGATGTGTTCCATGATGCCGGCGATGAAGGCGTCGTTGCCGTCGGAGAGGCAGTCGACGTCGACTTCGATGGCGTTCGAGAGATAGCTGTCAAACAGCAGCGGGTTCTTACCGAGCAGGGTGTTGATCTGGCCGGTCTTGTCGTTCGGGTAGCGCTGCTTGATGTCTTCGGGCACCAGTTCCGGCACGGTGTCGAGCAGGTAGGTCTGCAGCTGGCCTTCCGAATGCAGGATCTGCATGGCGCGGCCGCCGAGAACGTAGGACGGGCGCACGACCAGCGGGAAGCCGATCTCGGTGGCGACCAGGCGAGCCTGCTCGACCGAGTAGGCGATGCCGTTGTTCGGCTGGGTCAGGTCGAGCTTGATCAGGAGCTTCTGGAAGCGGTCGCGGTCTTCGGCAAGGTCGATCATGTCGGGCGCAGTGCCGAGGATCGGGATGCCGTTCTTCTCAAGCGCTTCGGCAAGCTTCAGCGGGGTCTGGCCGCCGAACTGGACGATGACGCCGACGACTTCGCCCTTTTCCTGCTCCGTGCGGAGGATCTCGATCACGTCTTCAGCCGTGAGGGGCTCGAAATAGAGGCGATCCGACGTGTCGTAGTCGGTCGAGACCGTTTCCGGGTTGCAGTTGATCATGATAGCTTCGTAGCCGGCGTCACGCAGCGCGAAGGCGGCATGGCAGCAGCAGTAGTCAAACTCGATGCCCTGGCCGATGCGGTTCGGACCGCCGCCGAGGATGACGACCTTCTTGGCGGCCGAGACTTCGGCTTCAGAGCGCAGTTCACCGACAAAAGGCGTTTCGTAGGTCGAGTACATGTAGGCGGTCGGCGAGGCGAACTCGGCAGCGCAGGTATCGATGCGCTTGAAGACCGGGCGGACGTTCAGGCTGTTGCGCAGCTCGGCGACTTCCTTCGGGCGCTTGCCCGTCAGCGTGGCGAGGCGGGCGTCGGAGAAGCCCATTGCCTTCAGCGTGCGCAGGTTCGTGGCGTCTGTCGGCAGGCCATGCTCGCGGATGCGGGCTTCCGTATCGACGATCGCCTTGAACTGGGCGATGAACCAAGGGTCGATCTTGCAGCCCTCGTGAACCTCTTCGGGGCTCATGCCCTGGCGAAGCGCCTGGGCCACCATGCGCAGGCGATCCGGCGTCGGCGTGCCGATCGCGGCGCGGATGGCGTTCTGGCTGGATTCACCTTCTTCAACACCGGGGATTTCGATTTCATCGAGGCCGGTCAGGCCGGTTTCGAGGCCGCGCAGCGCCTTCTGCAACGATTCGGCGAAGGTGCGGCCGATCGCCATGACTTCACCGACCGACTTCATGGCGGTGGTGAGAACCGGCGAGGCGCCCGGGAACTTCTCGAAGGCGAAACGCGGGATCTTGGTGACGACGTAGTCGATCGACGGTTCGAAGGAGGCGGGCGTCGCGCCGCCGGTGATGTCGTTGTCGAGCTCGTCGAGCGTGTAGCCGATGGCGAGCTTGGCGGCGACCTTGGCGATCGGGAAGCCGGTGGCCTTCGAGGCAAGCGCCGACGAACGCGAGACGCGCGGATTCATTTCGATGACGACGAGGCGGCCGTCCTTCGGGTTGACGGCGAACTGGACGTTCGAGCCGCCGGTTTCCACGCCAATCTCGCGCAGGACCGCGATCGAGGCGTTGCGCATCATCTGGTATTCCTTGTCGGTCAGCGTCAAAGCTGGCGCGACGGTGATCGAGTCGCCCGTGTGGACGCCCATCGGGTCGATGTTTTCGATCGAGCAGATGATGATGCAGTTGTCCGCCTTGTCGCGGACGACTTCCATTTCGTATTCCTTCCAGCCGAGAACCGATTCCTCGATCAGAACTTCGGTCGTTGGGGAGGCATCGAGGCCACCCCCGATGATTTCGAAGAACTCCGAGCGGTTGTAGGCAATGCCACCGCCGGTGCCGCCCATGGTGAAGGAGGGGCGGATGATGGCGGGCAGGCCGACGACGTCGATCGCCTGGGCGGCAATCGCCATGGCGTGGCTGATGTAGCGCTGCTTGCGGTCGGTCTCGCCGAGGTTCCACTGGTTTTCCAGTTCGTCGAGCGCCTTGTCGAGTTCGGCGCCGGAGAGGCTTTCCTTCAGCTTGTTGCGCTCGGCTTCATGCGTCTTGCGGTCGGCATCCTTGATGTCGGTGGCGTTGGCGAGCATCGAGCGCGGGGTTTCGAGGCCGATCTTTTCCATCGCCTCGCGGAACAGGGCGCGGTCTTCGGCCTTGTCGATAGCGGCGGGCTTGGCGCCGATCATTTCGACATTGTAACGGTCCAGGACGCCCATTCTCTTCAGGGAAAGCGCGGTGTTGAGCGCGGTCTGGCCGCCCATGGTCGGCAGCAGCGCGTCGGGGCGCTCCTTGGCGATGATCTTGGCGACGACTTCGGGGGTGATCGGCTCGACGTAGGTGGCGTCGGCGAGGCCCGGGTCGGTCATGATCGTCGCCGGGTTGGAGTTGACGAGGATGACGCGGTAGCCTTCCTCCTTCAGCGCCTTGCAGGCCTGGGTGCCGGAGTAGTCGAATTCGCAAGCCTGGCCAATGACGATCGGTCCTGCGCCGATGATGAGGATCGATTTGATATCTTGGCGCTTCGGCATGGGCGTTTTCCGTTTCCTAGCTGCGCAGAAAGCCGGCCAGGGTGGGAGGCACCGGCCGGGTCGCGCATATGATGGTCTTTTCAGGCTAGAAGCGGCTTATAGGCAAATGTATTTGTAAACGGAACCCCATAATTTGCGGAATCGACAGGAATTGGCAGCTCTTGTGAGAGCCTAGTCGATGCCCGGTACGACAAGTGCCCGGATCTCGCCTTTCCGGGCGGGATTAGAGATCGCTTCCACGCCCTCCTTGAAACCGATCCGGCGGGAGATCAGTGGCTCGACTTGGATCGTTCCCGACGCGATCAGTTCGGCCGCCCGCCGGTGAGTGAACGGGTTGATAAATGAGCTTACCAGCTTGATCTCTCGGAAGAGGAGATCGAACGGCTCGATTGCGACCTTCACACCCTGCGGCATGACTCCGAGGATCACGACCGTGCCGCCGCGCCGCGCAAGCCCAGGTGCCTGTTCGATCGTTTCCGCGACGCCCGCGCATTCGATGACGACATCGGCGCCTCCCGGCAACAAACCGTCGTGCGCGGTCAAGCGGGACACGATATCGCCGACCGAGGGATCCGCATTCGCGGTCGCTCCCAGCCTTTCGGCGACCCTCCGCTTCTCTTCGCTGCGGGTAACGAGAACAACCTTTGTCGCTCCCGCCAGGCGGGCCAACTGGACGACCAGCAAGCCGATCACGCCGCCGCCAAGGACGACAACCGACGAGCCCGTTCGGATTTCCGCAAGGTCGACACCGTGGATGCAGCAGGCGAGAGGTTCGCAGAAGGCGCCATGCAGAGGCGGCAGTGCCAAGGGCAGCTCGAAAGCCTTCTGCTGCGGGATGCAGACATATTCCGCAAAGCCACCGTCGCGATGGATGCCGGTCGCCTGCAGGTTATGGCAGAGATTGACGCGGCCGCGCTGGCATTCTGGACACTGACCGCATGCGATATTCGGATCGCCGGTGACGCGCATGCCTTCGCGAAAGCCGCTCACGCCATCGCCCACTCTTTCGATGATGCCGCAGAACTCATGGCCGAGCGTAACGGGCGGCTTGGAAGGAAACTCTCCGAGGAACAGATGCCGGTCGGTGCCGCAAATGCCACAAGCCTCCACACGAACCAGCAACTCGCCAACACCCGGGTCGGGACGCTCTACCTCGCGCAGAGCCAGCTTGCCCGTCGCTTCGAGCCGAAGTGCCTTCATGTCTCTCCTCCTCAGACTTCGTCTCGCAAGGAGGCCCGAATGTCGATGTCTCGTCAAGCTGGTCCACAGTGGTGTACGGGTTCTCTCAGGTTAACTGGAATTTCCCGATCATCGAGATATATACCTACCGATCGAAGGTTTAGCCCAGGGGAACCGTCATGGAGTGGAAAGGCCGGCGTCAGTCCGACAACATCGAGGATCGTCGTGGCGATCCTTCCATGGGCGGATTGGGCAGAAGTGGAGGCTTCGGCTTTCCTACCGGCGGCGGCATGGGCCGGCGCGGCGGCGGCCTGAGCATCGGCACCATCATCTTTCTTGTTGTCATCTATTTTATCCTCAAGGCCATGGGCATAGACCTGCTGCAGGTTATGGATGGCGGCATGACGACCAACGGCCCCGGCTATGAGCAAAGCGAATCGGGAAGTCAGACACCTGCCAACGATGAAATGACCGCATTCGTTCGTACCGTTCTTGCCGAGACCGAGGACACGTGGAACGGGATCTTCAAGTCCCTTGGTCGTCAGTACGAAGAGCCTCGCCTCGTTCTCTTTTCCGGACAGACGCAGTCTGCCTGCGGCTTTGCCTCGGCGGCGACCGGTCCTTTCTACTGCCCGAGCGACCACAAGGTCTATCTCGACACTGCCTTCTTCAACCAGCTCAGCCGCCAGTTCGGCGCCTCCGGCGATTTCGCCGAAGCCTACGTCGTTGCGCATGAAGTCGGCCATCATGTTCAGAACTTGCTCGGCATCCTGCCGAAATTCAACGAGGCGCGTCAGCGGATGAGCGAGGCGGAGGCCAACAAGATGTCCGTCCGCGTTGAACTGCAGGCCGACTGCTTCGCCGGCATCTGGGGCAAATTTACCGATCAGAAGGGCATTCTCGAAGCCGGTGATCTGGAGGAGGCGCTGAACGCAGCCCAGCAGATTGGCGACGACAGGCTGCAGAAGCGCAGCCAGGGCTACGTCGTGCCCGAGAGTTTCAACCACGGCACTTCGGAGCAGCGGGCGCGTTGGTTCAAGCGCGGCTTCGACAGCGGGCAGTTGTCGGCCTGCGATACCTTCTCAGGCCCCGTGTGATTTGAGGCAGCCTCTCCTTATGTGGAGAGGCTGGCCAGCATCACTTTTCACTGTCCATATGTCTGATCTGTGCGTCAGGGTAGCGTGCACCCGCCGCGGCGTCCTTCGGCACGGCGCGTTCGATGGCCGCCATATCCTCGGTGGACAATTGCACAGAGCGCGAACCGAGCGCTTCGGTAAGCTGGTCACGTCGGCGCGCGCCGACGAGGGGCACGATGTCCTGCCCGCGGGCCGCCACCCAGGCGATGGCGATCTGAGCGACAGATACCCGCTTCTCGTCCGCGATCTTTCGCAGTTCCTCGACGAGCGCGAGGTTCTGATCGATGTTGCTGTCCTGGAAGCGCGGGCTCATGCCGCGGAAATCACCGGAGCCGGTTGCCTGTCCCTTATGCCAATGTCCGCTGATCAGGCCGCGGGAGAGAACACCGTAGGCGGTGATTGAAATCCCGAGCTCACGGCAGGTTGGCAGGATCTGGTTCTCGATGCCGCGCGAGATCAGTGAATACTCGATCTGCAGATCGCAAATCGGATGGGCGCTGGCTGCGCGGCGTATGGTATCTGCGCCGACTTCCGAAAGGCCGACATGCCTGACGTACCCTGCCTTGATCATGTCACCGATCGTGCCCACCGTTTCCTCGATGGGAACGTTGGGATCCAGGCGGGCGGGGCGGTAGATGTCGATGTAGTCGACGTCGAGACGCTTCAGCGTGTAGGCGAGGAAGTTCTTGATCGCGGCGGGCCGGGAGTCGTAGCCGCTCCAGTTGCCGGCTGGATCGCGCAGGGCGCCGAACTTGACGCTGATGACGACGTCGTCCCGCTTGCGGCCCTTCAACGCTTCGCCGATCAGCATCTCGTTGTGGCCCATGCCGTAGAAGTCGCCGGTGTCGAGCAGGTTGATGCCGACGTCGAGAGCAGCATGAATCGTGGCAATGCTCTCGCTGCGGTCGGATGGCCCGTACATGCCGGACATGCCCATGCAGCCGAGGCCGATGGCCGATACCATTGGGCCGGTTTCTCCCAAACGATGCTTTTCCATTTCGTTCTCCTTCGTCACGCCGATGTTGATCGCCGGGAATAGTTTTATCGCGCCCCGGCCTCGTGCGATAATCCATATGAATGCGAACGAGCTGTACGGGGAAATGCACAATGGAAGACCTTCCTCTCAATGATCTGGATGCCTTCACGGCCATTGCAAGGGAGCGCAGCTTTCGCGCCGCTGCCCGCAAGCGCGGTGTCTCCGCTTCTTCACTGAGCGACTCGCTGCGGCGGCTGGAGGAGCATGTCGGTGTTCGCCTGCTCAACCGGACGACCCGCAGCGTCACGCCGACGGAGGCTGGGGAGCGGCTGCTCCAACGCCTGACACCTGCGCTTAGCGAAATCTCCTTGGCGCTCCAGCAACTCGACGTTTTCCGTGATAGCCCGAGCGGAACCCTCCGCCTCAATGTGCCGATCATCGCCACGCGGCTTTTCCTGCCTGATCTCGCCAGCCGTTTTCTGAAGCGTTACCCGCGGATCTCGCTCGAGATCGTCGGAGAGGATACGTTCGTCGATGTGCTCGCAGCCGGGTATGACGCCGGCATCCGCTATGACGAGCGGCTTGATCGCGACATGATCGCAGTGCCGATCGGGCCGCGCCGTCAAAGATATGTCACGGCGGCCGCGCCTGACTACCTCGAGCGCCGCGGTATCCCTGGTCACCCGCGCGACCTGCTCGAGCATGAGTGTATCAGGCATCGTTTCCTCAGCGGAGCTGCGTTGCCCTGGGAGTTCGAGCGGGCAGACGAGACTCTAGTGATTACGCCGAAGGGGCCGATCATCGCCAACACGATCGAAATGCAAGTCTCGGCTGCGGTCACCGGGCTCGGCATCATCAGGACCTTCGAGGAGGTTCTGATGCCCGCCATCGAGAGGGGAGAATTGGTGCCGATCCTCGATGATTGGGTGACGGAATTCTCAGGTCCGTTTCTCTACTATGCGAGCCGCAAACACATGCCGCCTGCGCTTCGGGCGTTCGTCGACTTCGTCAAAGGCGAACCGCGGAAAGAGGGGTAGAATCCCCGTTTGTTCCGGTTCTCGATCAACTTAACTCGTGAGCCTATCAAAAGATTTGAAATGTTCACGGATTGTTTCGCTAATATACGTGAGCTATGTAACAAATGCCGGCGACGAGATCGTCTTTTCAGAAATAGCCTGCTGTAGAGATGCCTCATGCTTGATCCGAAATTCGTTCGTCGCGGCTTGTTCCTTGTCTTCATGATCCTGTTTCTCGACGTGATCGGGATCGCGATCATCATGCCTGTGCTGCCCGCTTATCTTGAGCAATTGACCGGTGGGTCCGTGAGCGATGCAGCTCTCGATGGTGGCTGGCTGCTTGTCGTCTATGCGGTCATGCAGTTCCTGTTTGCGCCGTTCCTGGGCAATCTCAGCGACCGCTTCGGGCGGCGCCCCATTCTGCTTCTGTCGGTGCTGACCTTTGCGATCGACAACTTCATCTGCGCAGTGGCGACGAGCTTCTGGATGCTTTTTATCGGTCGTGCGCTGGCTGGCTTCAGCGGCGGCAGCTTTGCGACCTGTTCCGCCTACATCGCCGACATCAGCAATGATGACAATCGGGCCAAGAATTTCGGCCTGATCGGCATTGCGTTTGGCGTCGGTTTCACGATCGGCCCTGTCATCGGCGGCTTCCTCGGCGAGTTCGGCCCCCGGGTACCGTTTTTTGGGGCAGCGGCGCTCTCGTTCCTCAATTTCGTTGCCGCCCATTTCATGCTTCCCGAGACATTGGAGGCAAAGAATCGCCGGACGTTTGAGTGGAAGCGTGCCAATCCTCTTGGCGCGCTGAAGCAGATGCGAAACTACCCCGGTATTGGGTCAATCTGTGCGGTCATGTTCCTTTTCTGGCTGGCGCATGCCGTCTATCCGGCGGTCTGGGCCTTCGTATCGACTTTCCGTTATGGCTGGAGCGAGGGCCAGATCGGCCTGTCTCTCGGCATCTACGGCATCGGCGCAGCCTTTGTCATGGGCGTCATTCTGCCGAAGATCGTGCCGGTACTCGGCGAGTGGAAGACGGCAGTGCTGGGCTTGTGTTTTTCCGTCGTCGGACTGACGGGTTACGCCTTCGCCTGGGAGGGCTGGATGGTCTACACGATCATCGTGCTGACGGTGATGGAAAATGTCGCCGATCCGCCGCTGCGAAGCATAGCAGTCGCCAAGGTGCCCCCCTCTGCTCAAGGAGAATTGCAAGGGGCGCTCACCAGCCTCAGCAGCATCACCACGATCGTCGGGCCGCTGATCTTTACGCAGCTGTTCGGCTACTTCACTGGACCCGAGGCGCCGGTGCGTTTCGCCGGGGCGCCATACCTGCTGTCGGCCATCATCATCCTGATCGCGGCCATTGTGTTCTTGACGAAGGTACGCACGGTCAAGGTCGCAGATGCCGTCGAGCAGCCGGCCGAGTGAGCCATCAGAATTCGTGATGCGATGATGAATTTTTCATCATTTGCCTAGTTTTGAATGGCTCTTTGCGGAGCTTTGATCTAATTCCTCTTGATGTTTTGCCGCAACTTGCGGCCGTCAGCGATTCAATCACAGGACTGGTGTCATGGACACGCCGATCGACGCGCGCAAGCTAGCGCCGAAAAACGATAACCATTGGGCTGCGCATTTCCGCGCCACGCTGGCGCTCGGAGTCCCGTTGATTGGCGCGCAGCTGGCCCAGCTCGGCATCAACACGACCGACGTGATGATTGTCGGCCGTCTCGGTGCTGAAAACCTCGCTGCCATGGTGCTATCGGCGCAGTTCCTGTTCACGATCCTCGTTTTCGGCTCGGGTTTCGCCATCGCGGTCATACCTATGGTTGCGCAGGCCTACGGGAAGGGCGACGTCGTCAGCGTGCGCCGGTCGCTGCGCATGGGCCTTTGGGTCGTGCTGGCCTATTGGGTGATCATGCTGCCAGCGTTCTTCAATTCCGAGCGGATCCTGCTTGCCGCTGGACAGAAGCCCGAAGTGGCTGCACTCGCGCATGGCTACATATTGATCGGTCAATTCGGCGTGCTGCCGGGGCTGCTTTACAATGTCATGCGTGCGCTGGTCAGCGCGATCGGCCGCGCGGCGGTCATTCTCAACGTGACGATCGCGATGCTGGTGCTGAACGCCTTCTTCGCATATGCGCTGGTGCTCGGCCATTTCGGCTTCCCGGCAATGGGCCTAGAGGGAGCGGCGATCGTTTCGGTCGTCGTGCAGGCCGCCGGCTTCCTGTTTATCATTGGCTATGTGCAGAGCAGGGCGGAGACGCGGCGCTACGAGATATTCGTCCGGTTCTGGCGTCCCGACTGGAAGGCCTTCTGGGAAGTCGTGCGTCTCGGCCTGCCGATCAGCGTGACGATCCTCGCCGAAGTGAGCCTCTTTACCGTTGCCTCGCTGCTGATGGGGCAAATCGGAACGATCGAGCTCGCCGCTCACGGCATCGCGCTGCAATGGGCGTCGATTGCCTTCATGATCCCGCTTGGCCTGTCGCAGGCGGCCACCGTTCGGGTCGGCGTCGCGCACGGGCAGGGCGACTACACCGCAGTCGTTCGGGCTTCGATCGCTGTCGTCGTCATCGCCTGCCTGATCGCGGCGGCCGGCAGCATTCTGTTTGCTGCCGTTCCCGAGTTCCTGGGAAGCTGGTTCCTTGATACGACCCTGCCGGAGGCACCTCAGGTGCTTGCCTATGCTGGGCCGCTGATCGTTGTGGCAGGGCTCTTCCAGTTGGTCGATGGCTTGCAGGCAATCGCCAATGGCCTGCTGCGCGGCTTGAAGGATGCGCGGGTACCGATGATCCTGGCGCTGATCGCCTATTGGCCGATTGGCTTCTTCCTCGCCTGGGCCTTTGCGTTCCCGCTTGGCTTCGGTGGAATCGGCATCTGGTTCGGCTTCTTGGTCGGGCTGGCGGCGGCAGCCGTGATGCTTTGCGGACGCTTCTACCTGCTTGTCCGCCGCGAAAAGAACATGGCCGGCGTCTAGCCGGCCATTCGGATCAAGCCGCGATCGGCTTGTAGTTGGCAATGTCGGCGCGAATGCCTAGGCGTTCGAACAGCGCCTGCGGATCGAAGTTTCTGGCGCGATGGGCTGCCTGCACCACCGCTTTGACCCGGTCGATCACCTCGGCACTTTCCCATTGCGCGATCGTCACGAAGTTGAACTCGCCAGGCCCTGAAACCTGCTCCAGCACCTGATGGCTGATGAAGCCCTCCTGCGCCTGCAAGACCTCGTGCGTCTTCAGCACGTTCATGAGGAATTCCTCCCGCGCAGCCTCCGGAACAGCAAACTTGTCGATCCGGTAAAACGCTCCGTTCATCCCTGTCTCCTTTGCTTTGGATGTCACAAGCACGGGTGTAATTCCTCAAGTTAAGTTGAGGTCAATAGGTCGACACAAATGGCCACTGTAGGTGACCCGTGGGTGGTTAGGGCCGGTCTGCCTTGTGCGTAGAGGTTGGAAGGGAGCTCTAATTTGGTCGCACCAACCAAGCGACGTCAGATTGTAAGCAAATTCATTTCTGCGTAGCATCGGTCGGACCGTTGTGAGGAACTTGGGAGGAGGTCCTGCAGCATGTCCAAGCTCGTGTTCGCTTTGAACCAGTCCCTGGATGGTTATGTCGACCATATGGAATTTGGGCCGCCCGATCCCGTGCTCTTTCGTCATTTCATCGACGACGTGCGCGGCCTTGCCGGAAGCGTATACGGTCGCCGCATGTACGAGGCGATGCGGTATTGGGACGAAGACCATGCCGAATGGGACGAGGCGGAGCGCGACTACGCAGCGGCGTGGCGGCGCCAACCGAAATGGGTCGTGTCGCGCTCGCTGCAATCAGTCGGCCCGAACGCCACGCTTGTCGCGGACGACATCGAAGCGACCATCCGCGGGTTGAAGGCTCAGCTGGACGGAGTGATTGAAGTTTCCGGACCTGAACTGGCGCGAAGTCTTGGTGACCTCGGTCTGGTCGATGAGTATCGAATGTATCTCCATCCCGTCGTGCTTGGTCGCGGCAAGCCGTTCTTCGCCGGCCCGCGGCCGCCGCTGCGCCTCGTGGCGAGCGATCGAATTGGCGGGGACGTGATCAGGTTGACATACGTTCTGGCATAGTCGCGCGACCGACCCGCCTCAGTCCGGCGGTGGCCGCGCGCTTATAATCTGCGACCTAGTAATTATACATCGACATTGGATCGTTGATGCAGGCGTAGTCCAGGAGGCACTGCTTGCCCGTACGGTCACGCAAGCTGGCGGTGCTCAGCTTGTCGCCTGGGCCGCATTGAGCTGGCGGATAGCGAAAGTTGCGGCCTCCGAAGCCGAGGCGGACATAGACCTTCTTGGATTGGCGGATAATCTGCGCGAGCTGTGCGCAGCTGTAGTCTTTCGCATCGACCTTCACAGGCCCGGCGGCAAAGGATACCGTCGGGAGCAAGCACGCAACGACTAGAACCAAGCATCTCATGGCTGGCGGCCTCCTGACCGAAACTCAGTAAATCAGCACTCTCGACGCTATTCAAACGGATATCGCGTGGCGGCAGCCGCGGATGCGCGCAATAGCTAAAAACGAGAAAAGCCCGCTGGGAAGCGGGCTTTCGAATTGCGTGAAGGGATCCGTCTCAGCGCTCGGCGAGAGCTTCCTCGCCCTTCTTCGCGCGCACCAGATTGATGAAGCGACGGAAGAGGTAGTGGCTGTCCTGCGGGCCGGGGGAGGCTTCCGGGTGATGCTGCACCGAGAAGATCGGCTTACCAGCGACACGCAGGCCGCAGTTGGTGCCGTCGAAGAGGGAAACGTGAGTCTCTTCAACGCCATGGGGCAGAGACTTCGTGTCGACCGCGAAGCCGTGGTTCATCGAGACGATCTCGACCTTGCCTGTGGTGTGATCCTTGACGGGGTGGTTGGCGCCATGATGGCCCTGGTGCATCTTTTCGGTCTTGGCGCCGAGCGCGAGGCCGAGCATCTGGTGACCGAGGCAGATGCCGAAGACCGGGATGTCGGTCTTGATCAGCTTCTGGATAACAGGAACGGCGTATTCGCCTGTTGCGGCCGGGTCGCCCGGGCCGTTCGACAGGAAGATGCCGTCGGGCTGCATGGCAAGCACATCCTCGGCACTCGTCGTTGCCGGCATGACGGTGACCTTGCAGTCGAGGCCGGCAAAGAGGCGCAGGATGTTGCGCTTGACGCCGTAGTCGAGGCAGACGACGTGATACGTCGCATTTTCCGGGGTAAGCTCGCCGTAACCTTCGTTCCAGATCCACGGGGTCTGCGCCCACTGCGACGTTTGGCCTGACGAAGCGATCTTGGCGAGGTCGAGGCCTTCGAGGCCGCTCCACGCCTTGGCTTCCGCCTTCAGCGTCTCAACGTCGAACACACCGTTGGGGTCATGGGCGATAACGGCGTTCGGCGAGCCGTTTTCGCGGATCCAAGCCGTCAGCGCGCGTGTGTCGACACCGCAGAGGCCGATGATGCCGCGAGCCTTCAGCCAGGCATCGAGGTGCTTGACGGCGCGGTAGTTGGACGGATCGGTGATATCGGCCTTGAAGATGACGCCGACGGCGCCGTGGCGTGCTGCTGGCGTCAGGTCCTCGATGTCTTCGTCGTTGGTGCCGATGTTGCCGATATGCGGGAAGGTAAAGGTGACAATCTGGCCGAGATAGGAGGGGTCCGTCAAAATCTCTTCGTAGCCAGTCAGCGCCGTGTTGAAGACCACCTCAGCCTGGACCTTGCCGGTCGCGCCGATGCCCTTGCCTTCGATGACGGTTCCGTCTGCAAGAACGAGCAGGGCAGTCGGCTTTTCGGTTGTCCAGGGTGCTGTCGCGGTCATCTTCATCCCGTTTCCGGCAGCCACACGTCCTTGGGCAACGTTGGCCGGCCATTTGGTTCGCAAGCATATGCGCGCGGCAAGGCGCGCGCTCTCAGGCCTGATCACGAATTTTGGTGCAGGTGGCGGTAAATAGCCATGCTGTTGCGCGAGGTCAATCTTTGTAGCGCACATTCTGCGGGTTTTCTCGCGCTTTCTGCCGTCATTTTCCGCAATTTATTTGATCCCATGCATTCGCGTGGTTTATGAAGCGGCATTCAAACAGGAGTGATTATGATGTTGCGCGATCAACTCGCCGCCGCCCTCAAGGATGCCATGAAGTCCAAGAATGCCGAGCGGCTCTCGACCGTTCGCCTGATTCAGGCCGCCATCAAGGACCGGGATATTGCCAATCGTGGCGCCGGCAAGGAAGAAGCGAGCGACGACGAAGTCCTGCAGATCCTCGCCAAGATGGTGAAGCAGCGCGACGAATCGGCGAAGATCTACGAAGAAAACGCGCGCCCCGAACTGGCCGCTAAAGAGCGTGCCGAAATTGCGGTGCTCCATGATTTCCTGCCGAAACAGCTTTCGGATGCGGAGGTTCGCAGCAACATCGCCGCGATCATCGCGGAAATCGGCGCCGCCGGCCCGAAGGACATGGGCAAGGTGATGGCCGTCCTGAAGGAGCGCTATGCCGGCCAGATGGATTTCTCCAAGGCCTCCGGCGCCGTCAAGGAACAGCTGAACTAATCAGCGCAGGCTCGCCGTCTTTCTGGCGGCGAGCCCCAGAACCGCTTCTGCGGCAGCATCGACAATGGCGAATTTCGCGGCCTGATAACCCCAATACTCCATGATAAACGCGCGCGAAATCCAGGTGTCGCCCTTATAGGGCGGTTGTGTCCAACCCACGCTTCCCATTTCGGATGCCGTCGTCAGCAGGCGCTTCAAATGCGTGTTGGAGATCATGAACTGGTCACGGATTTCCTTGAGCGACACGGGGCCGATGTGGGCCCGTTCCGAGTTGCGATCGAAGTTGTCGATACTGATCATAAGGTAGTCCATGATCAGGCCGCCGGAGTTTGCCCAGTTGAACAGATTGTATGTAGCGCCTGGGTCGCGCACGGCATCGCTATCGATAATCCCCTTGGAGATCAGCGGCTGCATCCTCGAGAAGGCCGAGGGGTCGGCATTCATCCGGTCCAGCCGATTGCCGCCGTCAAGACTGTCGAGAATAAAAAGGTGGGTGGCGAGCCACCTGTAAAAGTGTTCGTGAGCGGTTTCCGTCGGCTCCAACAGGCGCGTGCGCTTGTCGCTGGTACTCAAGACCGGACTAAGGAACCGGTAGGCTAGCATTTCCTGGATAAAGGCTGCGGCGGTATTGCGGCTCGCAATCTTGTTCGCAACGGCAAAGGCGATGAAACGGCGCGAATAAAGGCCGAGCTTCGGTTCGCCGGGATAGCCGAAGTGGAGTGCAAAGCCGGCATGGGCCATCAACCAGCGTTGCTGCGCGGCAAAGATCGATGCGATGCGCGGGCTCTCGCGGTAGATCGTCAGCATTTCGCGGGCGCAGTTCAGCACGGCCACGAAAAAGGCGTCGCTTTCTAAAAAATCCTCAACTCTATGTGGCATTCGATGATCCCGGTAGGATACTTTCATTGGGCATCGAAGGAGAACTGTCAATGCCATCCACTGCCCGCAGCGGACATGAAGACATCGAAGATAAAACTTTAGGTGAAATTATAGAAGGCAGGAGCTGGGGGTGCTCCTGCCTTCTTGCTCTTTGCTTCCGGTGGCGACGCAGGACCGAGATCCAAGCCACCGGTTACTCGCAAAGACACCCTTGCGAGGCGGCGCCGGGGGTAGGGATGGTGCCTCGCTTGGGGATCGCTTCTTTCCCATTGAAGTTATTGCGACGCGGCAACTGATTCAAATTACAAAAAAATAATGATTGGCGACGGGGCTGCCTTAGGTGTGGCAACCGCGATGGAGGCTACTGCGCGCCGACATGAAATTCGTCGGTCGGAGCAAGTCGGAAGCCGTTGTTCCGAAATCGGTTTTTGACGATAGTCAGAACTGAGACGGTCGGGACGCCTGCTTGCATACACGCAAAACGTGGGGTTATTGCCATCAGTGTCGCACCCCCTGTCGCAGGGGCGGTAACGCAATTTTGAACACTCATTTCGGGAGAATTTTGAGCAGGCAATGGTCCTGTGAATAGCGCGGCTTTCGCCCAAATGCCGTGGCATGTGCGGATGAACCTGCTTATATGGACCCAATCAAGAGGTTCACATGCGCTTTTCCAATTCCTTTCTCGACGAGATACGCGATCGCGTGCCGATTTCGGACGTGATTGGCCGTCGTGTGAGCTGGGACAAGCGCAAGACCAACGTGTCGCGCGGCGACTATTGGGCCTGCTGCCCGTTTCACGGCGAGAAGTCGCCGAGCTTCCACTGCGAGGACCGAAAGGGGCGCTACCACTGCTTCGGCTGCGGCGTCACCGGCGATCACTTCCGCTTTCTCACAGATCTGGAAGGGTTGAATTTTCCGGAGGCGGTGCAGCAGATCGCCGACATGGCGGGCGTTGCCATGCCGGTTGCCGATCCGGTTATGGAGAAGCGCGAGAAGGAGCGCACTTCGCTTCTCGACGTGATGGAGCTTGCGACCAAGTACTTTCAGGATCAGTTGCAGACGGCAAACGGCGCGCGGGCGCGGGCTTATCTTCGCGACCGCGGGCTGACGGGACGCACGATCGAGACCTTCCGGCTCGGCTTTGCCCCCGATAGCCGAAACGCACTCAAGGAGTTTCTGGCGGGCAAGGGCATTGCCAAGGAACAGATCGAAGCATGTGGGCTCGTGGTCCATGGTCCCGAGGTGCCGGTCTCCTACGATCGCTTCCGCGACCGCATCATGTTCCCGATCCTGTCATCTCGCGAGAAGGTAATTGCGTTCGGGGGGCGTGCCATGTCGCCTGATGCGCCCGCGAAGTATCTCAATTCCAACGAGACAGAGCTCTTCCACAAAGGCAATGTGCTCTACAATTTCGCACGCGCCCGCCGGGCGACGCAGGGTGCGAACGGCGAGGGCACGATCATCGCCGTCGAAGGCTATATGGACGTGATCGCGCTGCATCAGGCTGGCGTCGAGAATGCCGTGGCGCCGCTCGGCACGGCATTGACCGAGAACCAGCTTGAACTCCTCTGGAAGATGACGCCGCAGCCCGTGCTTTGCTTCGATGGCGACGGCGCCGGCATTCGCGCCGCCAATCGCGCTGCCGATCTGGCGCTTCCGCATATCAAGCCGGGGCGCACCGTGCGCTTTGCCCTGTTGCCCGACGGCAAGGACCCGGACGATTTGGTGCGCAACGAAGGCCGTGCGCCCTTCGACAAGGTGATGAGCCAGGCCAAGCCGCTGGCAGAGATGATCTGGGGCCGTGAGATCAACACCGGGCAGTTCGAGACGCCTGAAGCGAAGGCCGAGCTCGAAGCGCGGTTGAAGCAGCTGGTTGGTGTCATTGCCGATGAGAATGTGCGCCGTCACTACCAGCAGGATATGCGCGACCGCCTGAACGGCTTCTTCCAGCCGCAATTCCAGAATCGCGGCAATGAGCGGCGAAGCTTTGATCGTGGCGGTGGACAATCCCGTGGCCGTGGCAACGAGGGGCCACGCGGCCCGCGCCTTTCCGGCGGAGGCATTTCCGATCGGCTCGCCCGCTCCGGTCTGGTTCGAGGCCACCAGGAGACGCCTGCCTTGCGCGAGAGCGTTCTGGCGCTGACAGTTATCAATCATCCGGCCTTGATGCAGGACGAGTACGACGAAATCGCCTCGATCGACTACGACAATCGCGAGCTTCAGCGGCTCTGGTCTGTCATGCTCGGCGCCGCCGCGGCCGTGGCCGGCCCGCACCTCACGCGAGAGCACCTGCTGGAGCGCATGGAAGAGCAAGGCTTCGGCTCATTGCTACAGGGGCTCGAGCAGCAGATCCGCAATGCCCGCCTTTGGATCGCTACATCGGAGGCTGCGATGGAGGATGCGCGCGAAGGCTACCGGCAGGCGCTCGCCTTCCACAAACGCGCCAAAGCGCTGCGTTTCCAGAAGATCGAGCTCGAACGCGAGATCGCCGAGGCAACCGAGGCCGGCAACGGCGAGGTGATCGATCAGTTGATGCGCGCATTGCAGGAGGTTCATTTCGAGGGG
Organism: Rhizobium altiplani; assembly: GCF_001542405.1. GTDB lineage: Bacteria > Pseudomonadota > Alphaproteobacteria > Rhizobiales > Rhizobiaceae > Rhizobium > Rhizobium altiplani. Next base: position 192,901 of record NZ_LNCD01000106.1, on the reverse strand, counting down.
CTTCGCTTAGAGAACCAGGAAGCGATCATCGATGGATTCGGCGTGCTCTCCGGCCGCGTCAAGGGAGCGGCTAGCCATTGAGGGATTCTACAGTGCAACTTTCTGCCGGCGATGCGCTGTTCGGTGCGGAGCGCTCGCCTCTTGGCATTCTTAACCGTGTCTATGGCTATCCGGCCTTCCGCGGCAAGCAGCAGCAGGTGGTGGAGCATGTCGTCGCCGGCGGCGATGCCGTCGTTCTCTTTCCGACGGGGGCCGGCAAATCGCTCTGCTTCCAGATTCCGGCGCTCTGCCGCGAAGGTGTCGGCATTGTCGTTTCGCCGCTGATTGCGCTGATGCGCGATCAGGTGGAGGCGATGAAGCAGCTCGGCATCAGGGCCGCGGCACTGAACTCGGCGCTGTCACGCGAGGAGTTCATCGAGGTTCGTCGCGCGATTGCCGCAGGCAAGCTCGATCTCCTTTACGTGACGCCGGAGCGCATTCTCATGGATGGCTTCCGCGACACGATCGGTAACGCGCGGATCTCGCTCTTCGCCATCGACGAGGCGCATTGTGTTTCCCAATGGGGCCATGACTTCCGCCCCGAGTATCGCGAGCTTGGCAAGCTGGCGGAGCACTACCCGGGTGTGCCGCGCATTGCGCTGACGGCGACGGCCGACTCGCACACCCGCGACGATATCGTCGAACGGTTGGCGCTGAACAATGCCCAGGTCTTTACGACCAGCTTCGATCGCCCGAACATTTCCTACGAAATCGTCGAGCGCGATCAGCCGCGCCAGCAGTTGCTGCGGTTTCTTTCCGGACACAAAGGCAACAGCGGTATCGTCTACTGTCTGTCCCGCGCCAAGGTCGAGGATACGGCCGAGTGGCTGAACGGGCAGGGCATTCGGGCGCTTCCCTATCACGCCGGCATGGACAGGGTGCTTCGCGATGCAAATCAGGATGCCTTTCTGAAAGAGGATGAGCTTTGCCTTGTCGCCACCGTCGCCTTCGGCATGGGGATCGACAAGCCGAATGTGCGCTACGTCGCGCATCTCGATCTGCCGGGCTCGGTCGAGGCGTACTACCAGGAGACGGGCCGCGCCGGGCGCGACGGCCTGCCTTCCGAAGTCTGGATGGCCTACGGCATGGCCGACGTCATCCAGCGCCGCCGGATGATCGACGACGGTGGTGCGGCCGACGAGATCAAACGCGTTGAGCGCTCCAAGCTGAACGCGCTGCTGGCGATCTGCGAAACCGCCTCGTGCCGCCGTCAGGCAATCCTTGCGCATTTCGGCGAGGCGCATGCCGGCAAGTGCGGTGGCTGCGATACCTGCCTGAAGCCGGTCGAGACCTGGGACGGGACGGAGGCAGCCATCAAGGCGCTTGCCGCGATCTACCGGACCGGCGAGCGGTTCGGCACCGGGCATGTCGTGGATGTGCTGCTCGGCAACGTCAACGAGAAGACTGAACGCTTCGGCCACACGACAATGCCGGTCTTTGGCGCCGGAAATGATCTGCCGGCCCGCACGTGGCAATCGGTATTCCGGCAATTGCTTGCGATGGGATTGGTCCGCGTCGACAATGAAGCGTTCGGCGCCCTGAAGCTCGAGGCGGAGGCCCGCGCCGTCTTCAAGCGCGAACGCCCGGTTTTCTTCCGCAAGGATCGTCCGGTTGCGGAACGACGTTCGAAACGAACGGCGCAGGTCGAGCGGCGCTCCGTTCTTTCAGGCGGAGACGGCGTGCTCTTTGAAGCCTTGCGCGCGGAGCGGACGGCGATCGCGCGCTCGCTCGGCGTGCCGCCCTATGTTGTCTTCCCCGATACGACACTCATCGCCTTCGCGGCCGAGCGGCCGCGGACGCACAAGGAGATGCTCAACATCTCGGGGGTGGGCCAGTCGAAGCTCGAGCGCTACGGTGATGCGTTTCTGGATGTGATCCTCGGTCACGATGACTAGGCTGCGCCGAGGGTGACGGTTGGATCGGGCATGACATGCTGACGCTTTCAAGGTCTTTAGGATCCAAAGCCCCCCGTCTCGAGCCACGCGTTTTACCAACTTTACCGAGATAGAAACATCGGAACGGTGCTGTCTTTCAGCATGGACTGTGTTACGCCACCGAAGAGGCGTTGCTGCAGGCGTGGGTGGTTATAGGCACCCATCACGATGAGATCTGCCGCGACATCGAGGGCGTGCTGCCTCAATGCCTCGTCCACCCGCCGTCCGCCGCTGGGCACGCGGTCAACCTCGACATTGATCCCATGCCGCGCAAGATAGGCCGCGATGTCGGCTCCAGGTTCCTCACCGTTTGCTGTTGCTGAAGAGACCGGATCAATAAGTGTCACGTGAACCGTGTCGCTGGCTTTCAGGAGGTCCAGGGATTGCCGCGCCGCGCGGGCGGCTTCGTTGCTGGAGTCCCAAGCAAGCAATACCGACTTCGGAGACGTCGTCATCGATTTCTTGGCGGGATTGATCAAAATCGGGGTCGGCGATTGAAAGAGTGCTCCGTCGATAACGCGTTTTCGCAGGGGCTCGTTGCGCGCCGTCTGAGCCTCGACAAGAACCAGGTCCGCATAAAGGGAACGTTCGGCGATGTCGTCATCGACCCAGGCGAACTCTGTGTAGATTTCCTGCACATCGCTTGAAAGATCGGCGTTCCGCAGTTCCGCTTTGACTGCCGCAGCTTCTTCGCCGAGGTGTTCGATTTCGCGCTGCTGCTCGTCGAGCCACGCTGTGGAGATCGCCTGGTATGTTGCGATCGCGGGCACGGCACCCATGCTCATCACAAGCGCTGTCAGATGTGCGTCGTGACCCTCGCAGAACTTCACGGCGTTGCTGAGGTCGTCGGCCCAATGGTCGACGCCGAGAACAGCTAGAACGGTTTTGATCGTCATTTTGACCCGCCTTTCTGTTGGATGAAGCCGATTCTACTCCTTTCGCGCTGACCTGCATTGATCTCTGTCAAAATCGTACCGCGGATATGCTTTGGCGAACTATGGCGGCGAAATCCGGCGTTGACGACGGCAAGACAGGCTCTTGGCTATGTGCTAGTGCAGGGCATCGGGAAACATCACAAGAAGGGCATTCAATGACCTCGGAATTCCTCTCCTACCTCCGCACCGAACTTGCCGCACTGAAGGATGCCGGACTTTACAAGTCCGAGCGCGTCATCACCTCCAAGCAGGCAGGCGAGATTGCCGTTGCCTCCGGCGAGCGCGTGCTGAACTTCTGCGCCAACAACTATCTCGGGCTCGCTGATAATGAGGAGCTTGTCGAAGCGGGGAAGAAGGCGCTCGACCGCTATGGTTACGGCATGGCGTCGGTGCGCTTCATCTGCGGTACACAGGAAGAGCACAAACAGCTCGAGGCCCGCATTTCCTCCTTCCTCGGCATGGAAGACACGATCCTCTATTCCTCTTGTTTCGACGCCAATGGCGGTCTCTTCGAGACGCTGCTCGGCGAGGAGGATGCAATCATCTCCGACGCGCTGAACCACGCCTCGATCATCGATGGCGTGCGTCTCTCCAAGGCGAAGCGCTTCCGCTATGCCAACAACGACATGACGGCGCTGGAGGAAGAGCTGAAGAAGGCGGAAGGCAGCCGCTTCAAGCTGATCGCTACTGATGGTGTCTTCTCGATGGACGGCATTATTGCCAACCTGCAGGGCGTCTGCGACCTCGCCGAGAAATATGGTGCGATGGTCATGGTCGACGACAGCCACGCCGTCGGCTTCGTCGGGAAGCATGGGCGCGGGTCAGCCGAGCATTGCGGGGTTGAGGGCCGGGTCGACATCATCACCGGCACGCTCGGGAAGGCGCTCGGCGGTGCCTCGGGCGGCTATACTTCGGCAAAGGCGGAAATCGTCGACTGGCTGCGGCAGCGGTCGCGCCCCTATCTGTTCTCGAACACGCTGGCACCGGTAATTGCGGCTGCGTCGCTCAAGGTCTTCGATCTCATCGAGAACGGTGATGCGCTGCGCGAGCGGTTGGCAGCCAATGCGGCGCTGTTCCGCTCCGAAATGACGAAGCTCGGCTTCACCATGGCGGGCGAGGGGCATCCGATCATTCCTGTCATGCTCGGCGACGCCAAGCTGGCGCAGGACATGGCGGCGCTCATGTTGAAGAAGGGCGTCTATGTGATCGGCTTCTCTTTCCCTGTCGTGCCAAAGGGACAGGCGCGCATCCGCACGCAGATGTCGGCGGCGCATTCACGTGCAGATGTCGAGCGGACGATTGCGGCCTTTGCCGAAGCCGGCCGCGAACTCGGTGTCATTTAAAGGGTTTGGGAGAGTTAGATCATGTCGAACATGATGAAGGCGCTGGTCAAGGCGAAGCCGGAGGTGGGGCTTTGGATGGAACATGTCCCGGTTCCCGAGGTCGGACCGAACGACGTGTTGATCAAGGTGAAGAAATCCGCGATCTGCGGTACCGATGTCCATATCTGGAACTGGGACCAGTGGGCGCAGAAGACCATTCCTGTGCCGATGGTCGTCGGCCATGAATTCTGCGGCGAGATCGCTGAGATCGGCTCGGCGGTTACGAAATACCATGTCGGTGAACGTGTTTCCGGTGAGGGGCATATCGTCTGCGGCAAGTGCCGCAACTGTCGTGCGGGCAGGGGCCACCTCTGCCGCAACACGCTCGGCGTCGGCGTCAACCGCCCCGGCTCGTTCGGAGAGTTCGTCTGCATTCCCGAGGCGAATGTGGTGCCGATTCCGGACGATATTTCCGATGAGATCGCCGCGATCTTCGACCCGTTTGGCAACGCGGTGCATACAGCTCTTTCCTTCGATCTCGTCGGCGAGGATGTGCTTGTCACCGGCGCGGGCCCGATCGGCATCATGGGGGCGCTGGTCGCCAAACGATCGGGCGCCCGCAAGGTGGTCATAACAGACATCAACCCGCATCGGCTTGATCTCGCCCGCAAGCTCGGCATCGATTATGTCGTCGATGCCTCGAAGGAGAACCTCACCGACGTGATGAAGTCGATCGGAATGACCGAGGGCTTCGACGTCGGGCTTGAAATGTCCGGCGCTGCGCCGGCCTTTCGCGACATGATCGACAAGATGAACAATGGCGGCAAGATCGCGATCCTCGGCATTGCGCCTGCCGGTTTCGAGATCGACTGGAACAAAGTCATCTTCAAGATGCTTAACCTAAAGGGCATCTACGGTCGCGAGATGTTCGAGACTTGGTACAAGATGATTGCTTTCGTGCAGGGCGGGCTGGATTTGTCGCCCGTTATCACGCACCGAATCGGGATCGATGAGTTCCGGGAGGGATTCGAGGCAATGCGCTCGGGCAATTCAGGCAAGGTGGTTATGGACTGGAACTGAGGAGGATCGATGCAGTACGAAGGAAGCTGCCATTGCGGCAACATCGCATTTGAGGTGGAGGGGAGTTCACCTCCGCCCTTGATTGCAATTGTTCGCTATGCCGACGGCGCGGAGGGCTGCTCGCCTTCGTTCCCCGCGACAAGTTCACCCTGAGAACGCCGCGTGAGAAGCTGTCCACCTATCCGTTCAATACCCACACGATCCAGCACCGCTTTTGCGGCACTTGCGGCATCGCTCCCTTCGCGGAAGCTAAGATGCCTGACGGTGCCGAGATGGCCTGCATCAACGTTCGATGCATTCCCGCTGTTGATCTTGCAAGTCTGGAGATCCAGCCCTGGGATGGGCAGTCGCATTAAGCTTCGACGGAGGTCGAACAAAACAAACAGCGGGCACGTCGAATCTTGGCGGCGACTTGGCTGTTCAGGAAGAATGCCTGCTGCTCTTGTCTTCTCGTGGTGACATCCTATTTATGGTTGGCAATCGCTTGGGCGGTTCCGGGCCTGTGGATAAGGCTTTTTCCGGGTTTTGTGAGGCTTTTTTGCTAGAAAAGCTTGACGAGAACAAAAAATGTGGGAATCACCGTTCGACTTGGAAAGCGGTGAACTGGGTCAAGGGCGGATCGCACAACCATGGCCGGACATTTGATGACAATGAAGCTCTGTCGTCCGGCGCCGGCAATCGTGGTTAATCAGGCATTAAATCTCATCCCGTTAGGTGAGACTAGGTGATTCGAGACGGTCGTTTGCGGCGTATCGGCTGCGTGCGGCCGTTCACTGCGACGAGTTTGAATAGCGTCAGGAAGGCGACGACATAAATGGCAACCAAGGTCAAAGAAAACGAAGAAGCGGAAGTCGAACGCGACGGCGGCACCGACGGCCCTCTTCTCGATCTTTCCGATGACGCGGTCAAGAAGATGATCAAGGCCGCGAAGAAGCGCGGCTATGTAACGATGGACGAGTTGAACGCCGTCCTGCCGTCAGAAGAAGTGACGTCCGAGCAGATCGAAGACACGATGTCGATGTTGTCGGACATGGGCATCAACGTCATCGAAGACGAAGAAGCCGAGGAAGCCACGGCCGGCGGCGACGATGATGATTCCGGCTCCGACGACGAGAGCGAAGGCGGCGAGCTCGCACCTTCCGGCGGCACTGCCCTTGCGACCGCCAAGAAGAAGGAACCGACCGACCGCACCGACGATCCGGTTCGCATGTATCTGCGCGAAATGGGCTCGGTGGAGCTGCTGTCGCGCGAAGGCGAAATTGCGATCGCAAAGCGCATCGAGGCCGGCCGCGAAACCATGATCGGCGGCCTCTGCGAAAGCCCGCTGACGTTCCAGGCGCTGATCATCTGGCGCGATGAGCTCAACGAAGGCACGACGCTGCTTCGCGAGATCATCGACCTCGAAACCACCTATTCCGGCCCGGAAGCCAAGGCTGCACCGCAGTTCCAAAGCCCCGAGAAGATCGAGGCTGACCGCAAGGCCGCCGAAGAGAAGGAAAAGACGCGCCGCGTCCGTTCTGGCGACGACGACATCACCAATGTCGGCGGCGAAGGCCTTCCTCCGGAAGAGGAAGAAGAAGACGAAGACGAGTCCAACCTGTCGCTCGCCGCTATGGAAGCGGAACTGCGCCCGCAGGTCATGGAAACGCTCGACATCATCGCCGAGACGTACAAGAAGCTGCGCAAGCTTCAGGACCAGCAGGTCGAGCAGCGGCTCGCTGCCACCGGCACGCTGTCGTCTGCCCAGGAGCGCCGGTACAAGGAGCTCAAGGATGAGCTCATCAAGGCCGTCAAGTCTCTGTCGCTGAACCAGAACCGCATCGACGCCCTCGTCGAGCAGCTTTACGACATTAACAAGCGCCTCGTTCAGAACGAAGGCCGCCTGCTCCGTCTCGCTGAATCCTACGGCGTCAAGCGCGACTCGTTCCTCGAGCAGTATCAGGGCGCCGAACTCGATCCGAACTGGATGAAGTCGATCGGCAATCTGGCGGCACGCGGCTGGAAGGAATTCGCCAAGGGCGAAAACACGACGATCCGCGACATCCGCCAGGAGATCCAGAATCTCGCAACGGAAACCGGCATCTCGATCTCGGAATTCCGCCGCATCGTGCACATGGTGCAGAAGGGCGAGCGCGAAGCCCGCATCGCCAAGAAGGAAATGGTCGAAGCGAACCTTCGCCTCGTCATCTCCATCGCCAAGAAGTACACGAACCGTGGTCTGCAGTTCCTCGACCTCATTCAGGAGGGCAACATCGGCCTGATGAAGGCGGTCGACAAGTTCGAATACCGCCGCGGCTACAAGTTCTCGACTTACGCGACGTGGTGGATCCGTCAGGCGATCACCCGTTCCATCGCCGACCAGGCCCGCACGATCCGTATTCCGGTGCATATGATCGAAACGATCAACAAGATCGTCCGCACGTCGCGCCAGATGCTGCACGAAATCGGTCGCGAGCCGACGCCGGAAGAACTGGCCGAAAAGCTTGCCATGCCGCTCGAAAAGGTCCGCAAGGTCCTGAAGATCGCCAAGGAGCCGATCTCGCTCGAAACCCCTGTCGGTGACGAAGAGGATTCACACCTCGGCGATTTCATCGAGGACAAGAACGCGCTGCTGCCGATCGACGCCGCCATCCAGGCGAATCTGCGCGAAACGACGACCCGCGTTCTGGCATCACTGACGCCGCGCGAAGAGCGCGTGCTGCGCATGCGTTTCGGCATCGGCATGAACACCGATCATACGCTCGAGGAAGTCGGTCAGCAGTTCTCGGTTACCCGCGAACGTATCCGTCAGATCGAAGCGAAGGCGCTGCGCAAGCTGAAGCACCCGAGCCGTTCGAGAAAGCTTCGCAGCTTCCTGGACAGCTAAGCTTCCACCTTCGACTGGAAACATCCAAGAGCCGGGCCCTGTGCCCGGCTTTTGCCTTTCTGGCACCCTTGCGGGCCGTGGCATTTCTTGTTGTCGCATAGGGACAGGAGTAAGGTAGACACTACGGGGGACAGGACCGACCACAGCGCGTGAGCGAAGGTCGCCATAGCCTGTTGCGTAGGGCCAAGACCCTCCGGTGGGAGGTGTGCAATGACCACTTACATCGTGCTTATTAATTGGACGGATCAGGGCATTCGCAACGTTCGCGACTCGGCAAAGCGCCTGGACGCGGCAAAGAAGCTGCTTGGCGACATGGGCGGCTCCTTCCAGAATTTCTTCCTTACCTTGGGCGATCACGACATGGTTGCTGTCTGCGAGGCGCCTGACGATGCTGTCATGGCGCGCTTCGGGCTGTCGCTTGGGATGGCGGGTAATGTGCGCACCAAGACGCTAAAGGCGTTTCCGGAGGCTGCCTATCGCGAGATCATAGGCTCGCTCGGATAGCCCTTGACCTTCTCGCAGAGGCGAATATGCGCAAACATGTGGAGGACGTGCCGCGCGAAAACGGTTGCGTTCGCGTGGCACGAGGCTTTTTTGTTTTACGGCTTGATGATGCCTTCTTAAAAGGCCACATCGGTAGCGTGGCGCAGGGCATCGTTCATAGGCATGCAGCAGACTTCGGGAAAGAAATGGGGAGCATTCGGCTGGGGCATCTTTGCCTCCGTTCTGCTGCACCTTGCCGTCGTCGGCTTCTTTCTCGTGAAGCTGCCCGTACCTGCGCCTCAGCCGGAGGAGGAAACCGTCAGCGTCGACCTCGTGCCACCGCCAGAAGAAAAGAAACCAGAGGAAAAGAAACCCGAGGAGAAGCCGCCGGAATTGAAGATGCCGGAAGAGCCCAAGCCAGAGGAGCCGAAACCCGAGGAGAAGAAGGCGGAGGAAAAGCCGGCCGAGAAGCCGCCGGAACCGCCGAAGCAAGAGAAGGCCGACCAGCCGCCGCCTCCGCCACCACCGCCTCCGCCGCCGGAGCAGGCAAAGGCGCCGGAAGAGAAACCGCCGGAAAAGCCACCGGAAGCAGCAGCTGCAGAGGATGCCAAGTCCAAGGAGCAGTCTGGCAAGGGGCAGCCGCTGCCGGTGCTGCGCCCGGTGACGGAATTTGGCGACAAGGATACCGGCCCGGAGAAATCGACCGAGGGGGATGCTTCCGTCGCGGGTGTAAAGTCTGATACGCCGAAGCCTTCACCTGAACCCAAGCCTGAAACCCAGGAAGATCAGGTGAAACCGGAGCAAACGACAGAGGCAGCCAAGACACCTGAAAGCAAGGAACCGCCGGCCAATCCGGTCCCTGATGATGTCGACCTGCCGCGGGTCGACCTGGCGGAAAGCCATGCCGAGAAGAACGGTCCAGCCGCCGGCGCCGAAAGCGAGGCCAAGACCAGCTTTGAGCAGGGCAAACCGCCCAATGCAACGAAGCCCGATGCGACGGCAACCGCACAGGCGGACAAGCCCGTCGAGCTGACGGAGGCGAAGACATTGTTCTCGCAGAATATGACGAATGATCCAGTGGCGAGAACCGCAATGGGCGATCTGCCGCGGAGTGTTCGTGTCGACCAACTCTGCGGCACGGAGCTTCGGCAGCAGCTGATGCATGGTTCCCCGTCATATCGGCCTGAACTCCTGCCATCCTACCGCTTGTCAAAGGGCACCGTTCTCCAGGTCCGGAAAGGCGCATTTCGGGCTGCGGGCCGCTGGTATGATGTCAGTTTCCGTTGCGAGGTGGACGATGGGGCCACGAAAATCCAATCGTTCAGCTTTGCCGTCGGCAATCCGGTTCCAAGGAGCGAATGGGCGAGCCGCCGTTTCCCGATGGACTAGCGTTCACCAGTTCGGCGCAAGACAGTCCCTTTAACCCTTTCCCATCGCCACATGTCGGTGGCGTGTGAAAGGACAATGAGATGTCGAACGAAATCGAGCGCTTCTTCGAACTACAGGATGAAGCGACCAAGGCTGCCTTTTTCGAGAATCGCGGAGACGAGCTCACCGATATCCTGGTTGCCGCGCTCGATGATGTCTGGGCGATTCTGGCAGACAAGGATCTGGGCGAAACGCTCCATTGAGCACTTTGGCCAGCATGATCGCTTGAGGCGATGGGCAGCGAGGGGTGTCGTTTGCCGTTGTTTTCGGTGGCTTCGGCTGGCACTATGCGGCTTCATCTCTGAAAGCCCACTCATGGCCCGCAGTCAATTTCGCATGTTCAGGTCGGCGGTTGCCGGCATTGAGGCCGTGGCTGCCAGTAGCGGCCGGAGCTTCGCGCGCCATACTCATGAGCAGTTCGGCATCGGGCTGGTTTCGTCAGGTGCGCAGAAATCGCTGAGCGGGCGTGGGATGGTCGAGGCTGGTGCCGGCGACATCATCACGGTCAATCCGAACGAAGTGCATGATGGCACGCCGATCGGTGAGGGCAGGTCGTGGCGAATCCTCTACTTCGACCCTGCGGTGATCACTGCCAACCTCTCCGAAGTTACAGGGGGACGACGATCGGCGGTCGAGATTGCGCATCCGGTGCTGCATGACACGGCGATCGCGGCGCACTTCGAGGCAGTTTTTGCGCTCTTGACCAACGAGGGAGGGCGGCAACTGCAGCTGGAGCAAGCCCTGCTTGAACTCGTCGCCCGCGTCTTTGCGGAGGCCGTCCCGAACGATCGGCCGGGTGCACCCCAGGCCATTCGGACCGCGCAGGAAATGATCGACTGCGATCCTACGGCGGCAATCTCTCTGTCCGACCTGGCCCGTGCGAGCCGGCTCAGCCGGTTTCAGGTATTGCGGGGTTTCGCGAAAGCAACCGGCATGACGCCACATGCCTATCTGGTCCAGCGCCGCATCCATCTTGCGCGGCGTCTGATCGCGGGCGGCGCACCCTTGGCGGAGGCTGCCATTGCCAGCGGCTTCGTCGACCAAAGCCACATGACGCGCGTGTTTGTGCGGAAGTATGGGGTCTCTCCGCGCGCCTATGCCAATGCGGTCGCCTGACTGCGCTGCAATTTCATACAAGATCGCGAGATAATTATGGTGTTTCTTCTGCGCAAACAGGAGAAGGCGATGCAGCGACATTTGCAAGGTTACCTCTATCTGACTCTGGCGATGATCACGGTTGGCAGCACCGTTATCGCAAGCCGGGTCATTGCGTCAGGCATGCCGCCGTTCACGGCGACAGCTCTGCGCTTCGCCGCTGCCTTCCCGTTCTTCCTGCTTTTGATGGGTATGACCGGGACCCGCCTGCCAAGCTTGCCGCTTCGCGACTGGATCATCGTCTTCGTTCAGGCCGGTGCGGGCAGTGTTGGCTACACGACCTTGCTGATCTCAGGCCTGAAGCTGACCACCGCGGCCGACGCGGGCGTCATCATCGGGACGTTGCCGGTTGTCGCCGGGGCGCTTTCCGTCGTTGTTCTGCGCGAAAAGCCTCGTTCGTCGATGGTGTTGGCGATCGTGCTGGCGACAACCGGCGTTTTGTTCATCGCGCTTTCACCCGATGCCGGAAGTGGATCCCTGCCTGGCAACGCACTGGTTTTCGGAGCCGTGATCTGCGAAAGCCTGTTCATACTCCTGAACAAGAACCTCAGCACACCGATCTCGGCGCTGACGCAGTCTGCATTGATGACGGGGATTGGCTTCGGCGTCGCCATGGTGGCGGCCGTCTTGGCAGAAGGTGTGCCACGGGAATTCTCGGCAGGTGCGATGTCGGCAGTGATCTACTACGCGCTGGTGCCGACCGTTGTCGGTTTCATCCTTTGGTATGCCGGGGCGGAGCGTGTGAGCGGCGTCGAGGCGTCGCTTTTCACCGCAGTCGCACCGGTTTCCGCGTTATTGATGGCCTTCGTGATACTCGGTGAGCCGCTGCATTCCAACCAAGTCGCCGGCGTCGGCTGCGTGCTGGCGGCTGTCCTAGGACTCGGCTTGTTTCAGCGACGGGCGATGGCGGCAAAGTAGCGTTGTTTGCCGGTGCCGTTCACGGGCGGCGGAAGCGAGGACCCGCCACGGCCGCTCCTGCAATTTGATGGCGCGGCTCCTATATCTGAGTTCTGGCCGAAGGAGCTGCCGATGTCTGCACAATCGATGAAGATACCCGGTCCCGATCACCCGATTACCGTCACGCCCAATCCTGCGCGCGTCGTCATAAAGCTGCGCGGGCAGGCTATTGCCGATAGTCGCAATGCGTTGTCGCTGAAGGAAGCGTCCTATCCTGCCGTTCAGTACATACCGCGCGCTGATGTCGATATGGCGCTTCTCACCCGGAGTGATCACCATACCTACTGCCCGTATAAGGGCGAGGCGTCGTATTTCAACATCGTTTTGGGCGGTGCGGAGGTCGTGAATGCGATCTGGACCTATGAAAGTCCGTATGCCGCTGTCAGCGAGATCAAGGAGCACCTCGCTTTCTATCCCGATCGGGTCGACTCGGTTGAGGAGTTGCCGGGCTAGTGCAGCTCATGGGCGAAACGCCGAATAAGGTAGTGTTCGCCGCGGAGCCGCGGATTCTTGGGAGGAAACAAGGACGGTCCGGCAGGGAAACCGGACCAGTCCCCGTAACTGATCGGAGGTCAATCGGATCAGAAAACGCAGTACCAGGCGGCGCCCTAGGTTGATCCAGGGCGCCGGGGAGTTTGATTAGAACGCGCGCTGCAGGCGGAAGAAGCCCTTCGTTACTTCGTCAGCGTCGTCCGGATCGGTGTAGTCGACGGTTGCCTTGGCATAGAGATTGTCGACGATCTGGTAGTCGACCGTGATGCCGACCTTCCAGGCATCGCCGAGGCCGTCGAACGAGTTGCCGTGGAAGGTGTCGAGATCGGGAACGTAGTTGCCGAAGTACTGGGCCATCGGGGTGATGGTCCACTTGTCGGTCGCCTTGATCGCGTATTCTGCCGCAACAGTCCATTCCGACTGAGAGTAGTAGGAGTTCGGACCTGATGCATAGACACCTGCCAGGCCGAGGGTGCCAGGGCCGATATCAGCGAAGATCATGCCTCGAACAGCGCCTTCTTCGTTGTCGGTGTCGTAGCCGCCGATGAGCTGGTAGCTGACTACGCCAGCCTTGCCGCCAACGCCGAGGGCGACGCCAACGTTGTTCGGGTTTTCACCGTCCTTGAAGTAGCCGTCTTCCAGTTCGTCTACGCTGATGCCGGCGTAGAAATCGCCGTTTTCATACTGGTAGCGAATGGAGTTGTGCAGGGTTTCAAAGCTGGAGAGAACGTCCGGCTCGCCGGAAAGGTCGTCATCCCACCAGCTGTAGAACAGACCAGCGCGGAAGCCGGCGATGTCGATATATGCCGAGTCCAGGGTCGAGTTGGTCGAAGCGTTGTCGCCGTTGTTACGGAGAACGATAACGCCGGTGAGCGGACCATACTCGGTGTCGCTCTTGGCGGTAAACTGAACCTGAGCGCGCGTACGGGCGTTCCAGTCCGAGGTGCCCTTCTGATCCGGGCCGCCATAGACTTCAAAACGCAGGTAACCGCTGACCTTGAGGCAGGTTTCGGTGCCCGGGATGTAGAAGTAGCCCGTGCCGTACGCGTCGCAGACGCGGACGTATTCAACTGGCTCGGGTTCAGCTGCGACGATTGCGTCAGCAGCAAAGACCGGCGTGGACGCAGCAGCAAATGCTGCGGCGGAGGTCAGCAAAGCCATCCGTATGTTCATTTGAAAATCCATTTCCTTTTCGAGTGAACTGCCACCGTGGGAGACGGAGCGGTTCCGATAGTCTGCCTTTCGGCTGGCGGATCAGCGAACCGCCGAAGCCTTAATTTCATCCTTGATTAAATCTATCAATTCTCTCGGTAGGAAAATCCCTCGTTGAGACAGCCGTTTGGCTCTTTGTGTGGTTTTTATGTAACAACATCAATCACTTAGGCGAAAATACACCTTGCGCCGCAACTCTGCGGGGCATCGCGGTGGCCGGTGCTGTTTTCGGAGGCTCGTGGGAGCGCGTCTGGCGCCATCATTGCAATGGCGCCAAAGGAAATCTCCCCGCAGATAGTCCCGCCGCCGGTCGAATTGAAGGGCGCTGATTGGAACGCAGTGTTCCAAATTTGGAACGAAATCTTGTTCGTGGCGGTTGGCATCATCTGCCGGGACAGGTAAGCGATAACGGGCCGCCGGCCTGTCGTGCTTACTGAAAGGGGTGCCCCATGCTCAATGCAGAGGGTGTTTTCCAGGATCTAAACGATTTCGTTTATTTTGCCGCAGTTGTTCGTCACAACGGCTTTTCCGCCGCCGGGCGGGTGCTGAACATGCCGAAATCAAAGCTCAGCCGGCACATCACTGCGCTGGAGACGCGGCTTGGTGTCAGGCTGCTCGAGCGAACGGTCAACCGGTTCCGGGTGACGGAAATCGGACGCGCCTTCTACAATCACTGCGAAAACATGCTGCGCGAAGCCGATCGCGCCGCCAAGGCGATCAACGATGCAACCGGCGAGCCACAGGGGCAAATCCGCATAAGCGTGCCGCACGGATTGCTGGACGGCTCTCTTGGCACCATGATCCCGGAGTTTCTCAATAGATACCCCAAGGTGCAGCTGCAGATACTCACCACGGATCGGCGAGTCGACATCATCGATGAGCGCCTTGATCTTGCAGTTCGGGCGCAATTGACCGAGGAGACCGATTCTGAACTGACGATGCGAGTGCTCAGCAAGGTGGATTTGATCCTTGTGGCCAACCAGAAGGTTGCGAGCTCGCTGCCGTCGATCGAAGGCGTCGAATGTCTTGCCGATGCACCAACGGTATCGTTTGCCGGGCCGATGACGGAGTGGCAGGACTTGGATGTCTGGGAATTCACCGGACCGGATGGCACTCGATACCGGCACCAGCACAAGCCACGCATGAGTTGCCGCAGCGTGTCGGCGATTCTAGAGGCTATCTATGCCGGGGTCGGGGTAGGGCTTTTGCCCGACCACATCTGCGCCGAGGGGATACGCGACGGCCGGTTGGTCCGCCTTCTGCCGGATTACCGGATGTCGCAGGCCACGATCTATCTCGTCTTTACGGCCTCTCGAGGACTGCCGACTGCGGTTCGGGCGCTCGTCGACTTTCTCGTGGAACAGTTCCGAACGCTGCGCGTCACCACGCAGTGCCAGGAGGCCGACATGCAGGCGCAGCGGCTTATCGAGTTGTCCGGCGCTTAGCCCGCGCCCGAGCGCAGCGACGCCGATCTTCGCCATTCGCCGCGCCCTAGAGAAGCTGTCGACAGTCGGCTCGAAATTATTCCCGGCGGCCATTCTCTTGCCTATCGCCGATCCTGCCTAATCTTAAGTTGAAGAGGGATGTCGGTCCAAGCCGCCTCCGTTCGTCCTTGGACGCGCAACAACGCTAAGGGAGAAAAACATGTCCTATGTCGATGGGTTCGTCGTGGCTGTGCCGCAGAAGAACATCGAGGCGTACAAGGCCTTTTCCGCCACCACCGGCGCAGTCTGGAAGTCCTATGGGGCCAAGGAATATGTCGAATGCATCGCCGATGATGTGCCATATGGGGAACTGACCTCGTTTCCCCGTGCGGTCCAGGCGGCAGATGATGAAGTCGTGATCTTTTCCTGGATCGTCTATAGCTCACGCCAGGACCGCGACGACATCATGAAGAAGGTGATGGCAGACCCGCGCCTTCAAGGCGACGCGTGGAAGTCCATCTTCGATGGCAAACGGATGATTTTCGGTGGATTCGTTCCCTTCCTGCAGCTTTGAGAGTTCGGAGGAAATGCGGTACTGACATAAGGTCAGCCGAACGTCTCGTCTCGCAAGAGATATGCAAGTGGAACATCGTTCATGCCCCAGAAGGTCATCAGCATTTCCACCAGGGGGCAAGGATTTTACGAGTTTACAGCAGAAGCAGCATCTTTCGTTCGCGCCACTGGCGCGGCCGAAGGGCTGCTGACGGTTTTCGTGCGCCACACCTCATGCTCGCTGCTCATCCAGGAAAACGCCGACCCGGATGTTCGCACCGACCTCGACGGATTCTTCCGTCGATTGGTGCCACCCAGTTCCGATCCTTCGATGCGTTGGATTGTCCATACGACGGAGGGTCCCGACGATATGCCCGCGCATATCAAGGCCGCGTTGACGCAGGTTTCCATCGGCGTTCCGGTTATCGGCGGTCGGCTCGCACTCGGCACATGGCAAGGAATCTACCTGTTCGAACACCGCGACAGGCCGCATCGGCGCGAGATCGTGCTGCATCTCGGCGGCTGAACCTGAACTGAACGGCCAGTTCGAAGATCATTCATTTTCATAGGGTTATGGTCTGCACAATCCCGTACGGGAGATGTAAGCAACCATTTAGAGAGCCGTATCATGACCCATTTCATCACCAAGGCTTCCTTTGCCGCTCTTATCGCATTGGCCTCGATTCCGTTCGCTACGCCGAATGCCTCGGCTTCGGAATGGGGACGTCCACCAGTCCATGTTCAGCACCGTCCAATGCACGCCTGCTCGCCCGTGCAGGCGGTTCAGAAGGCACGTTGGTCGGGTTTGCGCTCAGCGCGCGTCACCAACGTTACGCCACGCCGTGTCGTCGTTTCGGGCCGCGACCATCGCGGCTGGGACCAGATGGTCTTCGCCAACGTTCGCAGTTGCCCCGTGATCCGCCGCTAAATGACTTCGTCCACAATGGCGCCCTCGGCTTGCCTTGCCCGCGCCATTTTCGGCCTGCTCTGTGCGAATCGCATATGAATGCGCAAATCCGGAAGGGTTGGACCTGACCTTGCCGGCAAGAGTGTAGCGAATGGGGAAGGCCTTTGCCGTACCCGAGGGAGAATTTCGATGATGCAATTTCTGGCCAAGGCCGGCCTTGCGACGTTGCTCGTTGTCGGCACGGTCGCCGGGGTGACTGCGCCGGCTTCCGCCCAGGTAGACGTCTATATTGGTAGTGGCCGCCCGCCACCGCCTCCGGGTTACTACCGGCCGCCACCGCCCGACTATAACCGCCCGCCGCCGCGTGGCCGCGGCTGTGACCCGCGGCTGGCAGAAGACATCGCACGTGACTACGGCTTCCGTCGTGCACGTGTGGTCGACGTCACGCCTCGCCGTGTGATCGTCGAGGGCTGGACGCGCCGCGGCGCGGACGAAATCAGCTTCGCCAACGCCCGCGGCTGCCCGGTCCTGCGCCGCTGACGGCGACGATCGCCAGACCCTGAGAAAATAGAAAACCGCCTTCGCCAACGTCTTTCGACTTCGGCAAGGGCGGTTTCTTTTTAGGCTTGAGGAATCGCGTGCGAAGCCGTTTGAGCCGGTTGCTCATTGTCGCCGGTCTCGTCGGTTGAGGTCGCAAGCGACGCCTGATTGTCAGCGGAAACGACCGCCCGCGGCAGCGGCGTGCCGCGTTTCTTTTCACGAGCCAGCGTCAGCAAGCCCGAGCAGATGATGAGAACGATGCCGGCAGCCATAGCAAGGTCGATGGCGTCGTCGAAGATCAAATATCCGAACGCGATGGCCCAAAGCATCTGGCTATACTGCGGAGGGGCAACGAGATTGGCCGGCGCTAGCCGGGCCGCGGTCATCAGCATCACGTTGCCCGCCCCACCAAGCAGGCCGTAGCTTGCAATAAACAGCCACTGGCGCGGGGTTGGAACGACCATCTCTGAAAGCATCAGTATGCCGCTGACGGCAAGTGTGCCAAGCAGCGCTGCACCGTACAGCGACAGGCGCTTTTCGGCAGGCCCCATCTTTCGCATGATGACGATCGAGATTGCCGCAACCAGGCCGCCGATTGCCGCCGCAAGGTGACCAGCGGACAACTCGCGAAAACCCGGACGCAGCACGATCAGAACGCCGATGAAACCGACGACCACGGCCGCCCAGCGCTGCCAGCGCACATCTTCGCCGAGAAAGATGACTGACAGAATAGTTACGAAGGACGGCAGAAGAAACAGCAGACAGAAAGCCTCGGCCATCGGGAGCTTTGTGAATGTAATGATCGAAGCTATTGCTCCTATCGCGCCGCAAAAGAATCTCATCAGCCACAGAGTACGGTTCGTGCTCCGGACGATATCGAGCCAGGAATCATCCCTGCCTTTGATGAAGGGGAGCGCGGCGCAACCGAACAGCGCGCCGATGAAGGCGATCTGATAGGCGGGTACGCCGCCATGCAGGATCTTGATCGATGCGTCACTGAACGCGAACACGGCATAGGCGCCAAACGCGATGAGAACACCGCGCGTTGCTGAAGAGAGGGCTGTCATGAATCAGATTCGTCCGGGAGGAGAGTCTTCCAACTTTTACGGACAGCTGGCGGCAAAGCGATTGCCGATTGCGAATAGCTGCCATGCGCAATCGCAAGCCCAGGCTCTCACCGGCCTTCAGGTCGCATATACCTCCAGCGGGCTCTGCAACCGCCGTCGAAGGAAATCCGCGAGCAGCGGTTGCTGCCCTTTCAGGATCTTTTGCTCCGCATCCGGTAGTGTGAACCATTCGGCTCGGTCGACTTCGGGAAATTCCACCATCACGCCGGAGCGCGGCGGCCACTCCATCTGAAAGTGATTGCTGGCGATGGCTTTGAGATCGGTGTCGGCCTCGATGGCCCAGGCGACGACAATCTTGCCACCGGGTTGTTTGTATTCCCCGAGATGGTGAAAACTGCCTTCGACGTCTACGCCTAACTCCTCGCGGGTTTCACGTCTTGCGGCATCAAGCTCATCTTCGTCCTCTTCCACGAGGCCCTTGGGGATCGACCACGCGCCGATGTCCTTCTTAGCCCAGTAGGGGCCTCCGGGATGAACCAGGAGGACCTCGTAGCTACCATCGCGGAGGCGGTAGATCAGCAGGCCTGCACTCCGCTTGGCCATCTCGACTGCATCCTTTTGCTCTGGGAGGAACGCTGGGCGTGAAGGCCCAGCGTGCTGCTTTTAATTTGGGGTCTGGCGAAGGGCCACGCCATAGTCGCGGTAAACGCTCAGGCAATCGGTATAGCTAAGCGAGCCGTTCTCGCCGTAAATGACATGGGCGCTGGACGCGCTGGTTGCCGCTTCCTCCGATACGAAAAGGATCGCCTCGCCAAGTGATTTTCCCGTGATCGGGAGTTCGGTGCCATCTTCCTGCATGATACCTTCAATGATTGCCGCTATCTGGCGGTGGCTAAAGACCGCCCGTCTGTCTTCCGGTGTCATCGTTCTTACCTCTGCTTGAAATCAATGGATCTATCTGCCCAGCCTAGCGGTTTCATGACTTCGTGCGCAGCTCTGGTCGACATAGCTGCTCCGCTCGTCGGAATGCCCTAACAATGAGGGGCGGCAGGCGCGTTACCTGACCATCGCCCGATATCGCCGTGTGCGCAAACCGCAGCTGCCGGCCGACTTAGGTCACGACCGCAATAGGTCGTGATAGGGAACTAGATAGAGTCGGATCATCGACCGACAAGGTGGGTGGCGATAACTATCACCATCTAGTGACACAGTGCTCCGTCCCGGCCATCACGATTGCGTTTGGCAATCGGCATGCGTGTCACTATATCGACGCTCACCACAAAAACAGAAGCGACACGGACATGTTTCAAGCTGCGACCATTAATTCCGCCAACAAGGCCGATTTTTACGGGGAGCTCAGCCAGCAACTGAAGGGCTTGCTGCACGGTGAAAGCGATACGATCGCCAACGCCGCGAACACCTCGGCTCTCATGTTCGAAATGATGCCGGATCTGAATTGGGCTGGCTTCTACTTCCTGAGGTCGGACAGCGAGCTGGTCCTCGGGCCGTTCCAGGGCAAGGCGGCATGTGTCCGCATTGCCGTTGGCCGGGGAGTTTGCGGATCGGCTGTGGAGAAGGGGACTTCGATCCTCGTGGAGGACGTGCATGCATTTCCCGGGCATATCGCCTGCGATGCTGCGTCCCGTTCGGAACTCGTCGTGCCGCTCCATCACAACGGCAAGATCCTCGGTGTCATCGATCTCGACAGCCCGACTGCGTCCCGCTTCGACGCTGAAGATCAGGCCGGTGTCGAGGCTATAGCGCGGATTTTCGTCGAGGCGAGCTACTGAACCCTTTCGGGCTCAGTGATATTTCTCCCGCTCGCGAACGAGGATTGCCGGAGCATTCAGCCCGGCAATCGGTTGGTTGACATCCGCCGGGATATCTCCTGTCAGCTGGAGATCGAGGTAACGCGCGCAGCACACCCTCAGGAAAGACGTGAAGTTCCCGAGATCGTGGCCGGCATCGATGGATTCGTGATGCAACCTGGTAATCAGCTGCGTAACGTTCATGCGGTCTCGCCTGGCGATCTCTTCCAGTTTCGACCAGAAGAAGTTTTCCAGTCGAACGCTTGTCACCATGCCATCAATCCGCAACGATCGCGTCGTGCTCTCCCAGAGCTTCGCGTCCGCCTTGATGAACAGCTCGCACATCTCGTCTCTCCCTCCGTCTCCTCAGGCGGCGTCCGTTTGTAGCAGCGCCGATGCGTCCAGCACAGCCATGAATTGCCGTAACCAGGAGGGATGTGCCGGCCATGCCGGTGCGGTGACGAGGTTGCGGTCCGAGACCGCGTCGCTGATGGCGATATCCGCGTAAATGCCGCCGGCGAGTTCGACTTCCGGGCGGCAAGCGGGATAGGCCGAGCAGGTGCGGCCCTTGAGGACACCGGCTGCGGCAAGGAGTTGAGCGCCGTGGCAGATCGCCGCTACAGGCTTGCCGGCCTCGAAGAAGTGCCGGACGGCTTTGATGACATCAGGGTTGAGGCGCAGATACTCGGGCGCGCGACCGCCAGGGATCACGAGCGCGTCGTAATCTTCAGCGCGAATACTGGAGAAGGTTGCGTTGAGCGCGAAGTTGTGACCGCGCTTCTCGGAATAGGTCTGATCGCCTTCGAAATCATGGATAGCGGTCGCGACTGTCTCGCCGGCATTCTTGCCGGGGCACGCAGCGTGAACCGTATAGCCGCAGGCGAGCAGCGTCTGGAATGGGACCATCGTTTCATAGTCCTCGGTGAAGTCGCCGGTAATCATCAGAATCTTCGAAGCTGGCATCTGTTTCCTCCCAAAACCAACGGGAGGAGCTTAGCAAGGCAGGCGAGCGAACGGGTACTAAGGGAATACTACAGCCGAGATTCCGATGAGGCCGCGCACGCAAAAGCAAAGGGGAAGCACCGGTCGAGCGCGTCCCCGTCTGTTCTACTGCGAGGCAGACAAAAAAAGTCGCTATTGCTTCTTCTTTTTTGCCTCGTCGTCCATCAGTTCATACCACATGGCGTTGAGGACGGCGAAGGCGGCGGCCAGAGGCAAGCCGAGGATCCATGCGAAGTACCACATCGTCTTTCTCCTTTAATAAGCGTGGCCGCTCTTGTCGTTGACCGTCCCTTCATCGACCTTGCCCCAGAGAACTTTGTAGACCCAGGAAGTGTAGGCGATGATTATCGGCAGAAAAATCAGCGACACGACAAGCATGACGAATAGCGTCGTGTGGCTCGACGAGGCATCCCACACCGTCAGGCTCGAGTTTGGCTCGAGCGAGGAGGGCAGGATAAACGGGAACATCGAGAGACCGACGGTCGAGATGATTCCGAAGATCGAGAGCTTGCTGAAAAGCAGCGTTGCGACTTCCCACTTCGCCCGCATGGCGACAAACGCTGCTGCGGCTCCAAGGAAGCCCAGGGCCGGCGCAATCATCATCCACGGGTAGGTGCCGTAATTGGCCAACCAAGAGCCGTCATGCGCTGCCGTCTTGAGGAGCGGATTCGACGGACCGGCCGGATCGATCTCGCTGGTGATGTTGTAGCCGTTTACACCAAGCGCCAAAAAGATTCCGCCGAGCGCGAAGAGGGCGATCACGCCAAGCGCGGCCAGGCTGCCGTAGCTTCTTGCACGCTCCGCGACCGGACCGCTGGCTTTCAGGACCAGCCAGGCTGCGCCGTGCATGACGAGCATTGCGACCGAAAGCAGGCCGCAAAGCAGCGCGTATGGGTTCAGCAACCCGAAGAACGACCCCTCGTAGAAGATGCGCATGTCAGCCGGATCGAAGCGGAACGGCACGCCCTGCAGCACGTTGCCGACGGCTAGGCCGAAGATCAGCGACGGAACGAAACCGCCGATGAACAGCGCCCAGTCCCAGTTGTTGCGCCAGCGGGCGCTCTCGCGCTTCGAGCGATATTTGAAGCCGACCGGCCTCAGGATGAGCGCGAGGAGGATCGCGAACATGGCGAGGTAAAAGCCGGAGAACGAGACCGCGTAAAGCGGCGGCCAGGCAGCGAAGATCGCGCCGCCGCCGAGGATCAGCCAGACCTGGTTTCCTTCCCAGACAGGGCCGATCGTGTTGATGGCAATACGGCGCTCCGTATCCGTCTTTGCGACGAAGGGCAACAACGTGCCGACGCCAAGGTCGAAGCCATCCGTGGCGGCAAAGCCGATCAGGATCACGCCAAGAAGCAGCCACCAGATCAAGCGGAGGATTTCGTAGTCTATGAGTTCGTGCAGGATCATGATCGTTACTCCGCGGCTGGAACGAGGGTTTCGGAGATCAGCTCGGCTTCCGGCTCATTGTCCGGCTCAGGTCCCTTTTGGATGGCTCTGATCATCAGCGTCATCTCGACGACGATCAGCACTGTATAGAGCGCGGCAAAGCCGCAGATCGTCAGCAGAACCGTGCTTGCGCCAAGGCTCGACACGGCCATTGCGGTCGGCAGCACACCTTCAATGACCCATGGCTGGCGGCCGATCTCGGCGACGACCCAGCCTGCTTCAATGGCAAGCCAGGGAAGCGGGATGGCGAAGACGGCGATCATCAGCAGCAGTGGATACTTATCCAGGTGGCGCCGTGCCGACAGCCAGAAGAAGGTCGCCGTCAGGACGATGAAGAACATGCCGAGCCCGACCATGACGCGGAACGACCAGAAGAGCGTCGGCACATGCGGAACGGTGTCGCGCGCGGCCTGGGTGATCTGCGCGTCAGTCGCCTGGCGCGGATCGTCGACATAGCGCTTCAGAAGAAGGGCATAGCCAAGCTCGTGCCCCAGTTCCTCGAAGGAGGTGCGGAGTTGAGGTGCAACCGCGTCCGGCGTTGCGGCGGCACGGATCTGCATCAGCGCGTCGTAAGCCTTGATGCCGTCGCGGATACGCCCTTCAGCCTCCCGTTCCAGCTGGTCGATACCGGGTATTTCCGTCGTCAGCGAGCGTGTGCCGATCAGACCCATGACCCAGGGAATGTGAACGGCGAAATGTGTCTCGCGCGCGTCCTGATCGGGGAAGCCGAAGGCAGTGAAGGCGGCAGGCGCCGGTTCCGTCTTCCACATTGCCTCGATGGCGGCGAGCTTCATCTTCTGGTTTTCGGTTGCGAGGTAACCGCTTTCATCGCCGAGGACGACGACCGACAGTGCCGAGGCAAGGCCGAAGGATGCGGCAACCGTCATAGAGCGCTTCGCCATTTCGAGGTGGCGGCCCTTGAGGAGGTACCAGGCCGAAACACCGAGAACGAAGATCGACGCGCAGACATAGCCGGCCGAGACGGTATGGACGAACTTCGCCTGGGCGACGGGGTTGAAGACCACGTCGAAGAAGCTGGTGATTTCCATGCGCATTGTCTGCGGATTGAGCGCCGAGCCGACCGGGTTCTGCATCCAGCCGTTGGCGACGAGAATCCATAGCGCCGAGAAATTGGAACCGAGTGCCACACACCATGTCGCCATTAGGTGACCGACCCTCGACAGCTTGTCCCATCCGAAGAAAAACAGGCCAACGAAGGTTGCCTCAAGGAAGAAGGCCATCAGCCCCTCGATTGCGAGCGGGGCACCAAAGATATCGCCGACATAGTAGCTGTAATAGCTCCAGTTCATCCCAAACTGGAATTCCATGACGATGCCGGTGGCGACACCGATCGCGAAGTTGATGCCGAAGAGTATGCCCCAGAACTTCGTCATCTGTCGCCAGATGTGGCGGCCCGTCATGACGTAGACGGTCTCCATGATGGCGAGCAGCACGGAGAGTCCGAGCGTCAAGGGTACGAATAAAAAGTGGTAAAGCGCGGTCAGCGCGAATTGGAAGCGCGATAGCGCGACGATGTCTAGTTCCATTGTTTTTCTCCCACGGCCCCATGGGGTATGAAGAGTTTCCGCCAAACCGGATTGCCTGGCGGCCATGTCGTGTGACTCAGTCCGGTCTCAGCCGGTTCAAAGCCTTTTCGAACGCCGTCTCTCCACGGCGTGAAACTTCTGTGATGCGACCATCCTCCATGACCGCGATGGCATCGGCTATCGCGGCTTCGCGACGGATATGTGTGGCGATGACGAGCGAGCGTCCGTTCGCCTTCTCCACCAGACGGCGGATGACGTCGCGCGCGGTGGCGCCATCGAGACCTTCCGTCGGCTCATCCAGCAGCCAGAGCGGCGTGTCGCGCAGGAAGAGGCGGGCGAGGGCAAGGCGGCGCGACTGACCACCCGAGAGCCCCATGCCGCCTTCGCCAAGCGGCGTGTCGAGGCCGCGCGGCAAAGCTGCGACATCCTGCAAGAGGCCCGCCGCGGCGAGCGCCTCGCGCAGGGCGGTGTCTGGTGCATCGGGGCTTGCAAGCAGGAGATTGCCGCGAAGGCTATCTTGGAAAAGCTCCGTTCGCTGCGTCAGCAGGGTGGCGTCGAGGCATTCGACGCTTCCTTGGCTGGCGCGCATTTCGGCTGCGAGAAGGGAAAGAAGTGTTGATTTTCCGGCGCCGCTGGTGCCAACCAGGGCGAGCCTCTCCCCCAATTGCAGATCGAGATCGATATTGTGAAGCACGGGTGTTTCCGTGTCGTGTCCCGCGCTGACGCGGCTCAGGCGAAGCGCAAAGCCGGGAAGTGGCGCGGCGCTGTGGTGTAGTTCTTCATCATCTGCCGACAGGCGGGGCGCGATGCGGCGGGCAGCCACAAGCGTACGGCCAAGTTCCATCGCCCCAAGGCGCAAGGCACCAAAGGGCTCGACAGCGGCGAAGGCGATCAGGATCCCAAGCACGGCGACTGGTGGGCTGACTGCGCCCCCATGGGCCAATGCCGCGACTGCCAGCAGCGCACCGGTCAGCAAAGCAGTGGCGGTGAAACCGAGGCCGATTGTGATGCCGGCTTCGATGCGGTTTAGGCGGTCGTCGGCGGCAGCGGCGTAGTGGTCGGCATCGGCAATCGCCGTACGCTGCGCGTCAAGGCGTCCGGCCATCAGCAAGTCGGTCTGCCCGGCAACGAGATCGATGGTGCGGGCGCGAATGGCTTCGATGCCGTGGGTGCGTCGACGGGCGTGCTTCGTTGCCCGGCGTCCAGCAAACAGCGGAATGCCGAGACCTGCGACGAGCAAGACACTGCCGGCAGCCAGTCCAAAAAGCCGATCCATGAGACCAAGCGCGACGCTTGTTGCAAACGCTGCGACAATAGCGACGCCCGCGGGTACCAGCACGCGCAGGTAAAGGGAATCGAGTGCATCAATGTCGCCCGTCAGGCGGAAGAGCAGGCGGGCCGGTCGGCGTGCGAGCTCGCGTGCGGCACCGGGCGCGGCCCATCCACGGAACAGCCGTTCGCGCAGAGCTGCGAGGACGCTCAGCGTTGCGTCATGAGTGGCTAGCCGTTCGCCGTAGCGTGAGGCGGTTCGGCCGAGTGCAAGCAGGCGAATGCCGGCCGACGGCATGAAGATGTCGAAGGTGGCAATCGTTGCGGCCGAAAGTCCGGCGATGCCGGTTGCGGTGATGAACCAGCCGGAGAGGCCGAGCAGGGCAATCCCCGCGGAAACGGTGGTCGCGGAAAGTGCGGCCCCAAGAAGCAGACCGCGGCGGCGTGCGGTCAGGAAAAGCCTAACGATCGGCTTGAGGCTGGAAAGCGATGTGCTCACTCGGCGGCCTCCCGTGCAATTTCGCGATCAAGGACGACCGTCCGGCCCATGCGTGCGGCAAGCTGTGGGTCATGGGTTGCGACGACAAGGGTGCGGCCCTTGGCCAGAGCGAGCAGGCTCTCGGTGATGTCGCGTGCGGTTTCGGCGTCGAGATGGGCGGTCGGCTCGTCCGCAAGTACGATGCAGCCCTCCGCATTACAGGCGGCGCGGGCGATGGCGATGCGCAGGGCTTCGCCGCCGGACACTCCCGTGCCTCCATCGCCAAGCGGACGGCGAGCGTGGCTGCGGGCGAAGCGGCCGAGCTTTGCGAGATCAAGGGCTCTTGCCACGGCCTGCATGGAGACGCCGGGCCGGCCGAGCGAAATGTTACCGGCGACCGTGCCGGCAAAAATATGCGGCTTCTGGCCGACCCAGGAGATCTTGGCCTGAAGGGCGGGGCTGGCTGGTTGTCCGTCGAGGGTGACGCCGCCGGTCTCACAGGCGGCGTGGCCGGCGATCAGTGCGAGCAGGGTCGATTTGCCGGAGCCGCTGGGGCCGAGCAGCGCAACGTGCTCACCGGGGCGAATGCTCAAATTGAAGGTATCGATGGCGGCGTTGCTGCCCTCGCTGTAGCGGAAGCCGATATTCTCCAAGCGGATGGCACCAGCTGCAGTTTGGGGTGCGGATGTATCGCTTACGATGGGCAGTTGGAGTCCATCCGCACTCAGCGCTTCGATCGCCTTGATCGCCGCTTCGCCGGCGGCACGGTCATGCCAGACAGCCGAGAGCTCGCGCAGCGGCTCGAAGAAGGCGGGTGCAAGCAGCAACACGAAGAGACCGCTCGTCAGGTCGAAACCACTGGCCCAGGCACCGAAACGGATCTCGCCGAGCAGGGAGAAGCCGACATAGACGGCGACCAGCGCGACGCCCAGCGCAGCGAAAAGCTCGAGAACCGCCGACGACAGGAAGGCGATTTTCAGAACGGCCATGGTGCGGGCCTTCAGCGAGTCTGCATCGGCTCTGAGCCTCGTCGCGGTGGCATCGACGGCACGAAGCGAACGGATCGTGGCCATGCCACGCAGGCGATCGAGGAGGAAACCGTTAAGGCCGCCAGTCGCCGCCAACTGCTTCTCACTCGCCGCCTGCGCACGCCAGCCGATCAATGCCATGAAGATCGGGATCAGCGGCATGGCAAAAAGGAGAATGAGAGCTGCAATCCAGGAAATGGGGAACACACAGGCAAGGATGACGAGCGGCACTGCACTCGCCTTGAAGCGGGCGGGTTGGAAGCGCGAGAGATAGGGAACGATCATATCGGCTTGCTCGCCGATGATGCTTGCGGCTTCGCCGGAGCTAGGTCTTGTGCTGTCGATCGGCGAACGTCGGGCGAGGGCTGCGACGGCCAGTTCACGCCGCATCGACAATTCGGCGCGCGCTGCGCGAAATGCCATGCGGCCGCCGGTGGCCTCGAGGCAGCTTTTTACTATCCCGAGCAGTGCAATATAGATGGCGAGCCACAAGACGTCGTTGAAGCCGCCACCGTTCGCGATGCGGCCGACTGCCGTTGCGAGAAGCGCTGCCTGCGGGATCCAGATGAGCGATGTCAGGGTCTGGACAGCCGCTGCCTTGCGCAGCCCACCATGTCTGGGCACAGGTTTCGACGGCTTGCCGAAAGCCTGCTTTCCGTTTGCGTCTAAGCAAGCACTTGCCATAGCGCTAACTCTTGTTCGCAGGATTGGGCCGGCGGCCGCGGCCGAGCGAAACGACTCGGTCCTTGGCCTCTAGCAGCTTCGTCACTTTCGCACCTAAGGAGAGTAACGTTGCAAGCCGCTCTGTTTCAAGTTGTTTTACGTCTTCGTACCAATGCGTTAGCTGCTCGATCAGGGCGTGCATCTCGCTCATGCGCTCTTGGGCATGGCGCTCGGCATCGCTTGCCGGGCGCTGCATCAGGATTTCCCGCAGCACCGAGAGCGTCGGATCGACCTCGCGTTTCTTGCGCTCTTCCGCCAGCGTTCGCAGGATCTGCCAAACGTCGTCCGGGGTGGTGAAGAAGTCGCGCCGGTCATCCGGCTTGTGTTTCAGCAGGACGAGGTTCCAAGTCTGCAGTTCGCGCAGGCTCATCGAGACGTTCGAGCGCGAAATGCTGAGGGCATCGGCAATTTCCTCGGCACAGAGCGGTGAAGGCGACACGTAGAGCAGGGCGTAGATCTGGCCGACCGTGCGGTTGATGCCCCAGCGCGAGCCCATTTCACCGAAATGCAGAACAAAGGATTGAACGAGCGGTGGGAGATTCATATACGGTCTCCGTAATGTCTGTAATTTCAGAAATTTCTGAAATCACTATAATCCGGTCGGCTGTCTGGGCAATCGGCAAGTGAGGCCTGCGGCAATTTGGTGCCTCGATAGGGGTCAGGAAGCAGAAGCCGGCCGATCGTTGGGGAACGGCGTAGCGCGCCGCTTCATCGTGACACTTTGACCACGATCAAGAAATTGCTGTTCTCTCGCCATGGCCGTGGTCTATGCTTTTGCGCGGAGCTGATTTTGATGCGCAAAGACATACATAATTCAAACATACCAGTGCGTTGCATGAGCTGTGAGATCCGCCACAAGGGCGTGTGCGGTGCGCTCAGCGCTGAGGAGCTGCTGATGCTTTCCGCGCATACACGCCTGGTCAATTATCAATCCGGCGACGAGCTCGCTGGTGAGAAGATGCCGGCCGAATCCTATGCCACCGTGATCCGCGGCGTCGTGAAGCTTACGAAGAGGCTGGAAGACGGACGACAGCAGATCGTCGGCCTGCAGTTCGCTCCTGACCTTCTCGGCAGGCTCAATGCGAATGAGAATGCCGTGTCGGTGGAGGCTGCCTCCGACGTCAACCTCTGTCGCATTCCGAAGGCCGCGCTGGAGCGCATGGTCAAGAGTAATACCGCACTGGCCGAGCGGCTGATGGCGCAGGCGCTGCGTGAGTTGGACGAAGCGCGGGACTGGATGGTAACGCTCGGACGCAAGACGGCCGCCGAGAAGGTTGCTAGTTTCCTGTTGCTGATCGCCACCCATCTCGATCCCGAAACTGTCGGCGAAAAGCGCCGGTTCGAGCTGCCTTTGTCGCGGGCCGACATTGCCGACTTCCTGGGGCTGACCGTCGAAACGGTTTCCCGCCAGCTGTCGAAGCTGAGAACCGACGGCGTGATCTCGATCGTCGCCAACAGGCATATCGAGGTGCCGAAGCTGTCGAAGCTCAAGGCCTGCTGCGGCTCCTGACGATCCCTGTGCGGCATTCTTGAATGCAGGTTGCCGAGCAAGCCCATTCCGTGCAGGAGTGATGGTTCACCTCGTTCGAGAAGAGATCTGCATGTCTGCCTTGGCCAATCCGCTTGTTTCCCGCCTGTCTCCGCCACCCATTCCCTCGGTTCTCGCCTGGGCTCGCGAATACAAGGGCGGCAAAGGTCCACTGGTCGATCTCTCGCAGGCGGTGCCCGGCTATCCAGCCCATCCCGAAATGTTGCGGCTGCTCGGCGAAGCGGCATCTTCGCCGAAGACGACGGGCTATGGGCCGATCGAGGGCGAGGGCGTGCTGAGAGACGCATATGCCCGGCATATGTCTGACGTCTATGGGGCGTCCGTTGCTGCCGCCAATATCCATATCACTGCGGGCTGCAACCAGGCCTTCATGTCGGTGGCCATCGCGCTCGCCGGTTCCGGCGATACCGTGGCGCTGACCAACCCGTTCTATTTCAATCAGGAGACGACGCTGTCGATGCTCGGCATCAAGCGCGTTCTCGTCGACTGCAATACGGAAAATGGCTTCCTGCCTGAGGTGCAGTCGGCCGAAAAGGCGCTCGCGGCCGGCGCCAAGGTCTTGGCGGTGGTCACGCCGAACAATCCGACGGGCGCTGTCTATCCGCCTGAATTGCTGCTGGAACTGTTTAGCCTCTGCCGCAAGCATGGGGCGTGGCTGATCGTCGACGAAACCTATCGCGACTTCCTTCCCGAAGGCTATGGCGCCCCGCATCCGTTGCTTGGCATCCCCAGCTGGGAAGACACGCTGATCCTGCTCTACAGCTTCTCGAAGTCCTTCTGCATTCCCGGCCATCGTCTCGGAGCGATCACCGCCGGCGTTAACGTCGTTGCCGAGATTACCAAGGTCATGGACAACATGCAGATCTGCGCGCCGCGCGCTGCGCAGGTTGCCGTTGCCGAGGCAATGCCGATCCTTGCGGACTGGCGGGCGGGAAATCGCCTGGAGATTGCGCGCCGCGCGGATGCGTTGCGGGCCGTCATGTCCGGATTGCCTGCCTGGGAGATCGGTGCGCTTGGCGCCTATTTCGCGTTCATCCGCCACCCGTTCGCGGAGCTCAGCTCAGCCGCTGTCGCAGAGCGTCTGGCGAAGGAGGCCGGTGTTGTTTGCCTACCTGGGAGCTATTTCGGGGAGGGGCAGGAGCACTATCTCCGCCTGGCTTTCGCCAATGCCGATGCGGCTTCGATCGGTTTGCTCGCGGATCGTCTTCGGTGATCTCGAAATGATGAAGGCCCGCGCTAGCGGGCCTGCATTGTTCAACTCCTGTGGCGTATCGAAGCGGATGTCCCATCCGTCGTCACCCCGGCCCATGAGCCAGGGTCCAGCGCGCGCAAGTCCTTGCGCGCGAAAGATCTTTTCGCACCGCGGACGCCGTGCGGCTGGATGCCGGCTCAAGGCCGGCATGACGGAGACAGTCGTATGAATGTCCGCATCAAGGTGCCTGGCTTTTTCGCAGGTGCCTTTGTCAGACCACGACGGTCAGCGGCGGTATCCGCTTGTCTGCCGGGCTATCCTGCTCGGAGGCCTCCAGCAGATTGAGCTCCCGCCGCTCCTTCTCCGACACGATCGCAAGGTCGAGGACCTTCTGCAGATTGGCGGCGTGGCGGAAGGTCGGGTCGTCCTGCTTTCCGGTTCTGACGGCTTCCGCAAAGCGCTGATAGTTGGTCAGAACAGCCGGGACCTCGACGTCGCGCCAGGTGGCGGTCTCGATATCCTCGCCGAAGCAGCCGCGCAGTTCGGAACCGTCAGGGCGATGGATGACCTCAAGGCTGCCCTTTTCGCCATAGACGCGAAGTTTCAGCTCATTGAGATGGCCGGTTGCCCAGCGGGTCGCATGGATGACGCCGAGTGCACCATTGGTGAAATCGACCGACATGGTGAAGCTGTCGTTGGCATCCAGCAGGTACTCGCCGATCTGGCCGCCCGGTGCCTTGTTAAAGGTCTTCAGGCGGGCAAAGACGTGGTCGATATCGGTCGCCGCGCCATAGGCGGCGAAGTCGAGGATGTGGATGCCGACGTCGCCGAGCACGCCGTTCGAGCCGTGACCGGTCGACAGGCGCCACAGCCAGCGCGATTCCGTGCGCCAGTCGCCCCAGGCGCGCGAGACCAGCCAGCTTTGCAGGTAGGAGGCCTCGACGTGCCTGATGGTGCCGAGTTCTCCCGCCAAGACCATTTCGCGGGCCCGCTGCAGCGGAGCGACGTTGCGATAGGTGAGGTTGACCATGTTGATGACGCCGGCAGCCTCTGCCGCTTCCGTCATCTCCAAGGCGTGGTCGTAATGCTCGGCCAGCGGCTTTTCGCAGAAGACGTGCTTGCCGGCTGATATCAGCGCCAGGCTCGTCGCGTGGTGGATGCGATCAGGCGTGACGTTGGTGGCCGCGTCGAATTCACCCCATGCGATCGCTTCCTCGAGCGTCTGGAAGCGCTTCTCGATGTGGAAGTGATCGGCAAATTCGGCGAGGCGCGCCGGGTCGGTATCGACGGCGCCGACAACTTCCACGCCGTCGATGGCGAGGAAGTTGGCAACCTGGTTTCTGGCCATCGAGCCGGTGCCAAGAATGAGTAGTCGCATATGTGTGCTCCTCAGCGGTAACCGGCTTCGCCGGCCTGATGCAGTCGCGGGCCGCGTTCGACGATCGGCTCTAGAGCCTTTTCGACCGGAACATTCGGGGCATCGGTGATGCTCTTCAGATCACCTTGCGGGTTATAGGCCCATTTCACGCCGTTGATGAGTACCTTCTGAACGTTGGCATCATGATAGGTCGGATAGGTTTCGTGGCCAGGGCGGAAGTAGAAAATGTTGCCGGCACCGCGGCGCCAGGTGAGGCCCGAACGGAAGACTTCGCCGCCCTGGAACCAGGAGATGAAGACGGTTTCCAGCGGCTCCGGCACGGAGAACTGCTCGCCGTACATTTCCTCGTTTTCGAGAACGAAGTTTTCATCGAGACCGGCGGCGATCGGGTGGCGTGGGTTGATCGTCCACAGACGCTCGCGCTCGCCGGCTTCGCGCCACTTCAGCGCGCAGGGGGTGCCCATCAGACGCTTGAAGATCTTCGAGAAGTGGCCGGAGTGCAGGACGAGAAGGCCCATGCCTTCCCAGACGCGCTTGGCGACGCGCTCGACGACAACGTCGGAGACCGCGCCGTGATCCTTGTGGCCCCACCAGGTGAGGACATCGGTTTCGGCAAGGCGGGCTTCCGTCAGGCCGTGCTCGGGCTCCTGCAGCGTGGCCGTCGTCGCCTGGATCGCCGGATCGGTATTCAGCGCGTTGGCGATGGTGGTGTGCATGCCTTCGGGATAGATGCCCCGAACGATGGCATTGGTGGTCTCGTGGATGTTTTCACCCCAGACAATGGTGCGAATAGGCAAGGTCTTGCTCCTTCATGCAGATGGTGGATCGACCTCGATGGGAGGCGAGGCGGATCCTGTGGTTTTTGGTAGATGTCAGGCCGCGCCTTTAAGGAACACCCTCTCGAGCGCGCGTCCGGATTGGTCGAAGCGATGAACACGGCCAGCCATCGGGGAAACCCCGAGTTTCTGGCCGGGCTGGTGGCCGGAGACGCCCGTTTCCCGCACGACAAGCGGCTCTGATGTGCCGATGTCGAGATAAACGAAGCTGTCGGAGCCGAGAATTTCGGAATGAATGACGGTGCCGCGCCAGGCGGCGTCCTGCTGAACGATCTCCATATGCTCGGCGCGAACGCCGATGGTGTGGGCATTGTAGGGTGCCGAGAACTCACCGGTCAGGAAGTTCATCTTCGGCGAACCGATGAAGCCGGCGACGAAAACAGAATTCGGCGTCTCGTAGAGTTCGAGTGGCGTGCCGACTTGTTCGACGACGCCGTCCCGCAGAACGCAGATGCGGTCGGCGAGCGTCATCGCCTCGACCTGGTCGTGGGTGACGTAGATCATCGTCGTGCCGTGCATGCTGCGGTGAAGCTTGGCGATCTCCAAACGCGTCGCGACGCGGAGGGCTGCGTCGAGGTTCGACAGCGGCTCGTCGAACAGGAACACCTTGGGATCGCGGACGATGGCGCGACCGATCGCGACACGCTGGCGCTGGCCGCCCGACAGTTGGCGTGGCAGACGCTCCAGGTAGGGCGACAGCTGCAGCATGCCGGCTGCTTGTTCGACACGAGCCTTGCACTCTTCCTGCGTGCGTCCCGAGAGCTTCATTCCGAAGGCCATGTTCTCGAACACGGTCATGTGCGGATAGAGCGCATAGGATTGGAAGACCATGGCGATGCCGCGCTTCGACGGCGCGTAGCGGTTGACCGCCTCGCCATCGAAGGAAAGCGTGCCCGAGGTGATGTCCTCCAGCCCGGAGATCAACCGCAGCAGTGTGGACTTACCGCAGCCGGACGGGCCGACGAAGACCATGAACTCGCCCTTGCGGATGTCGAGCGAGACGCCCCTGATGACTTCAAGCGCACCGAAGCTCTTGCGGATATTGTCGAGTCGAATCTGTGCCATATCGTGCTTTCTTCAACCTTTGACGCCGCCGGCGGTCAGGCCGGAAATGATGCGCCGCTGGAATATCAGGACCAGGACAACGACAGGGACCGTAACAATGACGGATGCTGCCATGATGTTGCCCCACGGGATTTCGAACTGGCTGCCGCCCGAAAGCAGGGCAATGGCAACCGGCACCGTTCGCTGAGCGTCCGATGAGGTGAATGTTAGGGCGAAGAGGAATTCGTTCCAGGCTGTAATGAAGGCAAGCAGACCGGTCGTGACTAGAGCCGGCCACATCAGCGGCATGAAAACCTGGGTGATGATGACCCACGGCGAGGCGCCGTCGACGATCGCCGCTTCCTCGATTTCGATCGGCAGATCGCGCATGAAGGTGGTCAGAACCCAGACCGTGAAGGGCAGGGTGAAGATCATATAGGAGAAGATCAGCGCGAAGGGCGTGTTGAAGATGCCGATCCAACGGATCAACTCGAACAGGCCAGCGAGCACGGCGATCTGCGGGAACATCGAGACCGACAGGATCGTCAGCATCAGCAGCGCGCGGCCGCGGAAATTGACGCGGGCAAGCGCATAGGATGCTGTGACGGCCAGCAGCAGCGAGGCTGCGACAACGAGGATGGCGACGAGCAGCGAGTTTCCGAGGCTGCGGATGAAGCTGCCGGTGGTCAGCACCGACGTGTAGTTGGTGAGCGAGATCGAGGTCGGCCAGTAGTTGACCTCGAAAAGGGCAGTGCCGGCTTTGAAGCTCGTCAGGATCGCATAGTAGAACGGGAAAACCGCGATTATGACGATGACGGTGACGAGCAGATAGAAGAGCGTGTTCTTGGTCAGGGTCAGCAGCATCAGCGGTCGCTCCCACCGAGTTTGACGCGACCGAGCCACATGTAGAGCACGGTGATCGTCGCGATGATAAGGAAGAGCACGGTCGACGCCGTCGCCCCATAGGCGAACTTGTCGAAGTCGAAGAGGTTTTCGCGCGCCATGACGGACATGGTCTTGGTCTGAGCATTGTTCGGCGTCAGCACATAGATCAGGTCGAAGATGCGCAGAGCGTCGAGCATGCGAAAGATCACGGCGACCATGATGGCCGGGCGGACAAGCGGCAGGGTCAGGCGCCAGAATACCTTGATCGGATTGATGCCGTCGATCTTTGCCGCCTCGTAAATATCGGCAGGTACCATCTGCAGACCGGCGAGGATGAGAAGCGCCATGAAAGGCGTCGTCTTCCAGATGTCGACGATCAGCACCGCGATCATTGCCGTCTCGGGATTGGCGGTCCAGGCGATCTTCTGGCTGATCAGGCCCATGCCGAGCAGGATGTCGTTGAGGATGCCGAACTGGTCGTTGAGCATCCAGGCCCACATCTTGGCGGAAACGATTGTCGGGATTGCCCAGGGAATGAGGATGGCGGCCCGGACGATGCCACGGCCAGGGAAATTCGCGTTCAGTACCAGGGCGACGATGAGGCCGAGGATGGTTTCGATGGTCACCGACAGGAACGCGAATTTCATCGTGTTCCAGACCGCTTTCCACCAATTCGGGTCGGCGAGCAGGCCGCTATAGACCGTGCGCCCGCTCTTCAGCGTGATCCAGGAGAGGTAGTTCTTGAAGCCGACGAACTCGGCGCCGCTGAGGTTGGTGAGCGATGCGTTCGTGAAGCTGAAATAGATCGTCCTGAAAAGGGGCCATCCGGCGACGACGGCAAGAATGAACAGGGTGGGGGCCAGGAATATCCAGGCGGAACGGATGCGCTCGGCGCGCAAGTCCGACGAGGTATTGACGGCGCGCGCTCGCGATCCGACGCTTTGGGAAACTGCGGCTTCAGTCATGTGGTACCCGCTTCTTGAGGCGATTGACGGTGGCGTCTCAGGGAAGGGCAGCGGCGGGACGTCCGCCGCTGCCGATGCCTTCGATTACCAGTTCTCGCCCTTCAGCGATGTCAGGTCGGCCTCGAGAAGCTCGAGGTTTTCTGCGGACGTGCCGTTGCCCGAAAGCGAGTTGTGAACGGCGGTCCAGAACTTCGAGGAGACTTCGTTGTACTTGACCTTGGCGGATGCCGACGGACGCGGAACGGCGTTCTGGAAGATTGGTTTCCAGTTCGGCATGAACGGCTGTGCCGCGGCGATGTCCTTGTCGTCATAGAGCGCCGACAGCGTCGGCAGGTTGGAGAGCTCGATCGCCCGCTGTTTCTGGCTCTCCTTGGAGGTCAGGAACTTGGCGAGCGCGATCGCGGCGTCCTGGTTCTCAGAGTATTTGGAGACTGCGAGATTCCAGCCGCCGAGCGTCGATGACGGCGAGTCGCCTTGCTTGGCAACCGGAAGCGTCGTTACATCGAACTTGCCCTTGACGGCACTGTCTGCGCCATTGCCGAGGGAATAGGCATAGGGCCAGTTGCGCATGAAGACGGCATTGCCGGTCTGCCAGACGCCGCGGGACTCTTCTTCCTGATAGGCGAGGACGCCGCCGGGCGAGATCGTCCCGATCCATCCCTTGGCGCGGTCAAGCGCTGCCGCGGCATTCTCGTTGTTAATGGAGATCGTGCCGTCCGGTTCGATGATCTGGCCACCGCCCGACGACTTCACCCATTCGAGCGCGTTGCAGGTCAGGCCTTCGTAGGCATTGCCCTGGAAAACATAACCCCAGAGGTCTTTCTGGCCGGCG
Organism: Rhizobium altiplani; assembly: GCF_001542405.1. GTDB lineage: Bacteria > Pseudomonadota > Alphaproteobacteria > Rhizobiales > Rhizobiaceae > Rhizobium > Rhizobium altiplani. The sequence continues at coordinate 156,523 of NZ_LNCD01000106.1, read as the reverse complement.
GCGCGTTCCTTTTCCTGGATTTCCTTGGCGGTTGCCGCCATTTCGTCCCAGGTCTTCGGCGGCTGCTTGCCGTATTTGTCGAGCAGGTCCTTGCGGTAGTAGAGCGCCGGCGCGTCGGTGTAGAGCGGTAGCGCCACGAGGCGACCGTTCACGGTCTGCGAAGCGATGATCGACGGGAAGAAGTCGCCGACGACATCCTTGGCGGCATCCTTCAGGTCGACGAACTGATCCGCCAGCTGCGGCGCCCAGATGACGTCGGTCTGATAGATGTCGACGTCCTTGTTGCCGGCGGCGAGCCACAGGCGGTACTGCGAGAACTGCTCGGTCGAGGAGGACGGCATGGTCACGATGCTGACCTTGTTGCCGGTCTCCTTCTCGAAGGCGTCGAGCTGCTTGCGGAGGAGCTCCAGGTTCTTGCCTGTGGAGCTGGCGGAAATGCTGATATTTGCGGCGAAGGACGGTTGTGCGACGCCAATCAAGGCGGCCGCGACGGCGACCGCTGTGAAACGAAACTTCATATCTTCCTCCCAAAAGAACCAAACATTGGAAAAATTGAAAACGGTTTGGCTGGAAAAAGTTGTCAGAAGGTCGATATTGAGTCAAGCGGGCACTCGTGCCAAAGTCGCACAACCGCGATCACATATTGATAACAAAGCAAAATCATAGAGATGCTGCTCAATTTGGTTGTGGGTAAAGGTCGAAATACCTCTTCGGGGAATATCCAAAATTGAAAACGGTTTGGTTGCTTGTAAGCTGCTATGCTTAGGCCATAAGCAAGACCAGCACTTGGCGGCGATCAGCCAGATGGACCAGCACGAAAGACGCAATGTTGAATGAAGCTTAAAGAGTTCGCGAAACAGGTCGGATTGTCTCCAACGACAGTCAGTCGTGCGCTGAGTGGTTATCCTGAGGTGAGCGAGACCACGCGTGCACGCGTTGCGGAAGCCGCCGTCAGACTGGGCTACAGCCCGAACGTCAACGCGGTGCGGCTGAAGACGGGTCGGGCGGGCGCGATCGGCGTGGTGATGGGGCGTGCCGGCGAGTTCCACTTCGCCGAATTCATGGCCGGCATGGCGGAGCGGCTGGTGGCGGAAGAAACCGACATTCTCGTCATCCCGATGGCGGATCCGAACCAGGAAGACGAGATGCAGCTTTACCGCCGACTTGTGGAGAGCCGGCGCGTCGACGCGATCATCGTGCATTCGCCGAAACCGAATGACGAGCGCATCGCGCTGCTCCACGAGCTCGGCATGCCCTTCCTCGTGCATGGCCGGTCGGCCATTGACGTGCCGCACGCCTGGCTTGATATCGATAACGAAGCTGCGATCATGCGCGCGACCTCGCACCTGATCGATCTCGGCCATCGGCGAATTGCGATGATAAACGGTCGGCCGGGCGCGACCTATGCCCTTCACCGGGACAGCGGCTTCCGCAAGGCTCTTCAAAGCCATGGCATCGAGCCCGATCCGCAGCTGATGGCGAGCGGGAATTTCACCGACGAGCTTGGCTTCCGCTTCGCTCGATCTTTCCTCGAACAACCCAACCCGCCAACTGCCTTCGTCGCCGGATCCATGATGACGGCGCTCGGCGTCTATCGGGCGGCCCGCTCGCTCGGGCTGCAGATCGGCCGGGACGTTTCGGTCATCGCTCACGACGACGTCTTTCCGTATCTGACGGCGGACAACATGGTGCCGTCGCTTTCGGCAACGCGGTCTTCGATGCGCGCGGCAGGAACGCGATGCGCCGATCTTGTCCTGCAATTGCTGTCGGGACGGTCTCCGCTGGAGATCCACGAATTGTGGCCCGTCGAACTGATCCTGCGCGAGTCGACGGGGCCGGCCAGGCAGTCTACGTCCTGACGTCATAACTACGGATGCCGCTTCCCCCGGGACGGTTGCAGGTAGAATATCGCGCGTTTTTCCAAAACGATGGAAAGATGATTTCCGCCTCAGCGGAATTTCGGTGCCTCGTTGATTGAGCGGACGGCGCCAAAATCGCATATTGACGGCAGTTGCTCACGCATGTCGACCATCCTCCCGGTCGATGGGCAACTGTTCCCTCTGGAGGTTTTGACCTTCGAACTCCCAGCCACCGTGAATAGCGGTGGCTTTTTTTTGCCTATCGCGCCGTCGACGTGCCTCGGAACATTCGGTTGCGGCTCGTTTCCTCCGGAAGAAGAGTTGAAGGAGAGCGTCATGCAGGTCGTCGGCACGCAGGTCATTCCCGAGAAGGGTGGCAAACTCGGTTTCACAATTGAATTCGTGGGCGATGGAGGGGAGATCGTTTCCGTCCAATTGCGCAATGACGAGAAGCAAACCCTCAACTCAAGGAACGCGGTTGAACGAGCCCAGGCTGTCATGGCGGAGATGGCTACGGCCGACACGGAAGAGGCCAGCGTCGGCCGATTGAAGGCACGGCCGAGCGCTCGTGCCGCCGGCGATCAGACCGCAATGGAAGAACAGCTGGACGAGGGATTGGAATGCACATTTCCAGCCAGCGACCCAGTTTCGGCAACTGGTTCCAGCATTCCGACCGGATCGGCAAAACACTGAGGACAGCGCCTGAAGGGCGTCGGCGGTTCCGCTTTGGCCCGATCAGGTTGCAAACGAGGAAAAAATCTGGCGCTCGCGGCGGTGCGCCGGAACTTTTTCGCTTCCAATCCATTGAATCCCTTCGTTGCCGAAGCAGGCGGGTGATCAGGTGCCTCAGATCCGGAAAATTGATCGCAAGAGCAAGCAGGTGGATGCCCGGGATAGGCTGATCATCGCGCTTTATGCTCAGCTCAAGGCCGAGCGTCAGACTCGCGAGACGCTGGAATGGGTTATTCGGAATGGGGGACTCTCGGACGAAGTCCTGGAGGCGATCGCGTCCGATCCGGTTCCAGTCGTCACCAGCGACGACATCGCCTCCGTCGAGAAGATCATAGCCATTGACCAGCGACGCAAACGCAAACTGCAAAACCACAACTGAGGGGGAATGTCATGGCAGCGCGGGCAAGCTGGAAAGGCCATCTCAAGGTCGGAGACCTTGTCTGCAGCGTAGGATTATATACGGCGGTTTCGACCTCGGACCGCATCTCGTTCAATATCATCAACCGGAAGACCGGCCATCGGGTGGAACGGCAGTTCGTCGATAGCGAGACGGGCAAGGCGGTTGAGCGGGATGACCAGGTCAAGGGATACCAGCTGGACAATGGCGAATACATCGTCATCGAGGGCGAGGAGATGGCTGGCGTCATGCCGGAAAGCGACAAGGTCCTCAACGTCCAGAATTTCGTACCCTACAGCGAGATCAACAAGCTCTATTTCGACAAGCCCTACTACCTGGCGCCCGTCAGCGAGGATGATGAGGAGGCGCTCGGTCTGATCGCCCGCGCCATGCGCGATCAGAAGGTCGCCGCGATCGCGGAAGCAGTGCTCTTCCGCCGCAACCGTACCGTCCTGATCCGGCCGCAGGACGACTATATCATCGCAACGACGCTGAGCTTCGATTACGAGGTGCGCAAGCCGGAGACGGTCTTCAAGGACATTCCGGAGATGAAATTCGACAAGGAAATGCTCGAACTGGCCGGGCACATCATCGGCACAAAGAAGGGCACCTTCGTTCCACAGGAATACGAGGATCGATACGAGATGGCGCTCTCGGAGCTGGTCAAGGCGAAGATCGAGGGCAGGGAGCTACCGAAGGCCAAGCCGAAGCCGCAGGGCAAGGTCATCGATCTCATGGACGCTCTGCGCCAGAGCGCCAAGCTGAGCGCCAAGCCGCGAGCCGGAAAGGCAGCGCGGGCAGATAGCGGACAGACGAAGGCGAGCTGACGATGGCTCTCCAGGCCTATCAAGCCAAACGCAATTTCAAGGTAACACCGGAGCCGCGCGGGAGCAGGCGTGTCGGCAAGCCTCCAGCGCAGGCCGCGCTCAGTTTTGTCATTCAGAAGCACGACGCGTCGAGGCTCCACTATGACTTCCGGCTCGAGCTCGACGGCGTGCTGAAAAGCTGGGCCGTTACGCGCGGTCCAAGCCTCAACCCCGATGAAAAGCGCCTTGCCGTCCATGTCGAGGACCACCCGCTTGATTATGGCGACTTCGAAGGCATCATCCCGAAGGGCCAGTACGGAGGCGGCACGGTGCTGGTTTGGGATCGCGGCACATGGACGCCAAATGGCGATCCGCACAGGGGCTATAAGAAGGGCCATCTCGAATTCGACCTTGACGGCGAGAAACTGAGCGGCCGCTGGCATCTGGTCCGCATGCATGGCAAGCCGGGTGAACGCCAGGAAAACTGGTTGCTGATCAAGGCTGATGATGCCGAGGCCAGCCACAAGGGCGACATTCTCAAGCAGCGACCTGAATCGGTGAAAACGGGCCGCAAGATCGAGGAGGTGGCGAAGCACCCTGACGCCACCTGGAACTCCCATCCCAAGGGAGCGTTAAAGTCCGCCTCTTCAAAGCCCGCAGCGAATCAAGCAAGACCGAAACGTCAGGTGTGGCCGAAGGGGGCCGAGAAGGCGGCGTTGCCTGCCTTCATCGAGCCTGAACTTGCCAAGCTCAAGGCCAAGCCTCCGTCGGGAGAAGGGTGGATTCACGAGATCAAGTTCGATGGGTACCGGTTGCAGGTTCGGCTTGAGAAGGGCAAAGCCACTCTGCTGACCCGCAGCGGGCTCGACTGGACCGACAAATTTGGCCCGGAAATCGTCGCGGCCTTCACGGCACTGCCGGCGAAGGCCGCGATCCTCGACGGTGAAATCGTCGTCGAGCGTGAAACCGGCGCCTCGGACTTTTCGGCCTTGCAGAATGACCTTAGCAAAGCCCGGCACGATCGGTTCGTGTTCTATGCCTTCGATCTGCTTTACCTCGATGGATACGACCTGCAGCAAGTGTCACTGACCAATCGCAAGGCCTTGCTCGCGGACCTGCTCGCCGACGTCGACGCGCGACTTCGCTATAGCGAGCATTTTACCGAGAAGGGTGCCGTTGTGCTGGAACACGCGCGCCAGCTCGGGCTCGAAGGCATTATCTCGAAACTGGCTGACAGCGAGTACGTGTCGGGACGTACCAGCGACTGGGTCAAATCGAAATGCCTGCAACGGCAGGAGCTGGTGATCGGCGGCTATGTGCCTTCGAGTGCGATGAACAACGCGATTGGCTCGCTGGCAATGGGCGTTTACCGCAAGGGAAAGCTGGAGCATGTTGGCCGGGTCGGAACGGGCTTCAGCGTCAATGTCGCGCACGAACTCTATGACACGCTGTCGGCGATGGAGCAGACGGAGAGTTCTTTCGACGACGAGCTCACCCCCGAGGAGCGTCGCGGGCTGGTCTATGTGAAACCGAAGCTTGTTGCCGAGGTTGAGTTTCAGGCATGGTCGGCGGACAACAAGTTGCGGCACGCCGCGTTTCGCGGGTTGAGAGAAGACAAGGCGCCAGAAGAAGTTATGCCCGAAGCAACAACGACGACTGCGCAGGAACTGCCTCAATCCAGCGTCACGCTCACCCATCCCGATCGGATCTATTGGCCGGAGGAGGGGATCACCAAACAGGGACTGGTCAGCTATTACGCACGGGTATGGCGCTTCATTGAGCCCTATGTGACCAAGCGGCCATTGGCATTATTGCGTTGCCCCGACGGCATTGCCGGCCATCAGCGGTTTTTCCAGAAGCATGCCTGGAAAGGCATGAACGCCAATATCGAGCAGATCACCGATCCGAAGGACAGGGGCGGCGAGAAGTTGCTGCGCATCACCGACTTCGACGGGATGGTCGCGCTCGTCCAATCGGCCGTGCTGGAGATCCATCCCTGGGGGGCGACGACGGCGAGTTGGGAGCGACCGGACATGATCACGATGGACCTTGACCCGGCCGAAGACGTTAGCTGGGCCGAGGTGATCGCCGCTGCCTACGAATTGAAGGAGCATTTGGAAGCCGCGGGCCTGGCGGCCTTTGTCAAAACCTCCGGCGGCAAGGGGCTGCACGTCGTAAGCCCGCTCAAACCGAAGGCCGGCTGGGCGCCGGTCAAGACTTTCGCCAAGGCGCTGGCCGACGGCATGTCCAGGGATCACCCCGACAAGTATCTCGCGACCGCCACGAAGGCGAAGCGGAACGGCAAGATCTTCATCGATTATCTGCGCAACGGTCGCGGCAACACGGCCGTCGCCGCCTATTCGACGCGTGCGCGGCCCGGCGCTGCTGTTTCGATGCCGCTTGAGTGGAACGAACTGACCGATGAAATCGGTCCGGCCTATTTCACGGTCGACAACGCTCCGGCACGTCTCGATGCCTTGCGCAGCGATCCATGGGCGGATTTCTTTGCCGCCGCCGTTCCCCTTGAGAAGCGAAAGTAGCGGAGGCGGCTGCGGTCTCTCAACGAGATTTCGGGCGTCCCGTTTCCTTGGCGAGGCTCTTTTTCAGGGCGTCCATGATGTTGACGACATTGCCCGTCGGCTTGGATGCCGGCCGCTTGGATGAAGGCGGTGTGGCTTTGACAAGGCTCTTCTGCTTCGCACGGATCATGGCTCGCAAGCGCTTCTGGATCGGATCCTGCACCATGGCGGGCTGCCAATCCTCCGTTCGATCCTTGACCAGCTTCTTCATCATGGAGAGCACCGTGTCATCCACTTTGCCGTGGCTATCCAGTGTCGCGGCCGGCGGGCGAACTTCGTCGCCGAAATGCAGTGTCCAGAGGATGATGCCCTTGCCCTGCGGCTCCAGGAGGACGGCGCGCTCACGTCGGTAGAGAACAAGTCGCGCAACGCCGACGACATCGTTTGCCTTCATCGATTCGCGGATCACGCAGAAGGCTTCGGTGCCGACCTTGTCCTCCGGCGTCAGAAAATGTGGTTTGTCGTACCAGATCCAATCGATCGAGCCGCGCGGCACGAAAGTGTCGATGTCGATCGTCTTCGTGCTTTCGAGCCCGACTCCATCGAGTTCCTTGTCCTCGAGGATCACATAGTCGTCCTCGCCACGCGGATAACCTCGGGCCTGATCCTTGTCGGCGATCGGCTTGTGCGTGACGCCGTCGACGTAGCGGCTTTCGACGCGGTTCTTCGTCTTTCGGTTCAGGACGTGAAATCGAAGCTGGTTGCTGTCCGTCGTCGCCGGTGTCAGGGACACTGCGGCCGTGACGAGTGACAGTTTGAGATAACCCTTCCAATACGTCTGACGTGCCATTCGCGCCCTGGCGCCCTGGCGCCATCTCCCGTGGCCGCATTCGCGGCAATCCTCCATAACGGTGTGAGCAGCCGTTTGGTTCCATTGCGCGCGGACAGATAGAGTCAGTGCCCATTGAGCGCCTTGAGCCAGCGGAGCACGGCGATCTCCTCCTGATTCATCCAGCGCAGCAGTCGCACGCTTCGGCTCGGTCGGGCGTTGGCGAGACTGGCAAGGTCGCCGGTCTCAAAGCTTTCGAATATCTTTGGATGGATATAGGACGACCGGCATACTGCGCGCGTGTTGACCAGGCGCGCGGCAATTGCGTCGATGACTTCATTCACCTGCCGGGCGCGCCCTCGCTGGCTTTCGTGTGGTTCAAGCGAAGCCAGCCCGGTCGCAGCCATTTGCGTTGCTCCCCAAGTGCGGAATTGGCGGGACGTGAAATCGGCTCCGGATGCTTGCCGTATGTAGCTGTTGACGTCCTGTGATTGGATGGGGTGGCAGACACCATCGTCATCGATGTACTGGAAAAGCTGTTGCCCGGGCAGCTCCTGGAGCATCTGCACGGCGCGCGTGATGCGACGGTCGCTATGACTGAGGCGCCATTCCTTTCCTGACTTGCCCTTGAAGCGGAAGTGAATGCTCGACCCTGATATTTTCACATGCTTGTTGCGCAGCGTCGTCAGGCCATAGGACGCGTTCTCCGCGGCGTAGCTCGCATTGCCGACGCGGATGAAGAGGTTATCGAGCAGCCAGACGATTGTTGCGAGCGCCTTGTCGATGTTGGGTGCCCGGCGCCGGAGGTCTGAATCCACCTTCTTCCGGATCGCGGGAAGCGCCGAGCCGAAGTCGGCAAGCCGCTCGAATTTGCTCTTTTCCCGCTCGGCAGTCCATTTGGGATGGTAGCGGTATTGCTTGCGGCCGCGAGCGTCGCGGCCAGTGGCCTGCAGGTGGGAATGGGGGTCGGCAGAAATCAGGACCTCGGTATAGGCCGGGGGAATGGCAAGCGCGGAGATGCGATCGAGCTCCGATGGCTCCGTGATACGGATGCCACCGGCGTCGTAATAGACAAATCCCTTTTTGCCCGCCTGCCTGCTGATGCCGGTCTCCAGGCTCGCTATGAAAACCAAGCCGTCGGCAGTCGACGCCCCATTAAGTTGCGACGTCGCCGGTTCGTTGCGGGGTTGCGATTTATGAGTCGTTCTCTGATCCACAGTGAGCACGAAACGTCGTTGTCGTCGCTAGGTTCCGCTGCCGGCTAGGTAAGACGGCGGAACGGCGGCGAACGCGGCATTGAGTGAAGGTGGCGCGCTTGGCCCGGATTACCAATAGGACTTGGTATCTGGCTATAATCTCCCTCTACTTTCAAGGGCTTCGGTGCGCCGGGTGTGACCGACGCGCGGCACTGCCGATTCGATTCGCAAGATGGCGGCGAATTCGTCAGACCTAAGTCCAACTACCCAAGCACTGGGCCAGCGCTAACTGACCCTTGTCCTTCTGCCCCGAAGGATGAGGGAGGCTTTAGGATGTCGCGGACCAACCCTCCTGCAGCCTCCCTCCTTCCGATCGGACCTTGGTCCAACTTTCCAAGCGGGCATGCTCTGTCTAAGTTGTTCTCGTCCTTCCGCCAAAAAGGACACGCAAGGGCGCCTTCGGGCTCCCCGAGGGCTCGAGAGGATCACCAACGGGTAGGCTGACCTCTCGGCTCTCCCGTGTGAGGCAAGAGCTTCCTGCTTGACCCGGCCTGATGGCATTTGAGACTGGTGGGCAGGAGGGAAGACCCCGATGACGCCACGCAGCACGAGATTGTGCTTAGGTACCCACTCGCCTCGTCGGTTCTCCCGCACACGGCCTTGTCGAAGCGCCCAGCGACGGCCGCTACGTGATTGAGCACCCAACCGGCGACATGGAGGTGTTCCTCGATATAGGCCCAGACGGCAGAGTGAAGGGCGCAGGGACGATCAGGACGTCAAGGAAGCTTTTTGACGGCATTGTCTTCCCCAGTTGATACTGACAAGCTTCGAAGAAGGCCGCCCAACGGTAAACCCAGACACCAGACGGTGAGCGGAAAACCGCGATCACTCTTGCGCGCCCTTCTTTAGCCGAAGCCAAGAACACGGCGGGTCGAGCATCAAAACCCTCATGAACTTAACTAACGTGCCAACCTGGGCGCTCGCCATTTATTGCGTCAGCTAAAGGGTTTTGGCTGGTTTGCTTGTAGCCCAACCCGATTAAGAGCCAGACAAACAAGGGAGCTAACCTATCGGCGATAGGCCGGCCGACAACGTGCCTAACGGAATTTCTTTACGACCTCGTACTTCCCGGCTTCCCAAGCTCTCATCTCGCCACCTTCGCAAGAGTAGTTTTCGTCAGTCTCCGCTATCCCGATCCCAATGCCCTCAACCTGGGGATCGTCGAAGGTGACGTATATGTCCGCCTTCTTGATCTTCCGCTCTTGAAAGTCCTCCAAGATTTCCTTGTAGCACGCGACATTGGGTTTCAGATTGTCGCGTAGAATTCGGGCTTCGGTTTTCTTGGTTATCTCTGAGAGCGGGCGTGTCTCAGCGAGAGCAGTAGGAGAAACTGACAGCGCCAACAACAAAGTAGGCGCAAGGGCCAAAAGAAGCTTGCTCATCTCATCGTCCGTTTGACGTCACAAAGCTGGGCATAAGGGCCGCGTCCATGAAGTGAGCCGCGCGGCGATTGTGCATATCATCACAGAGATAGCTAGGGTAGTGCATAGCCCAAGCCGCGCAAGAACGAGACATCGGTCTGGTGCACGACGGATGCTGGCCTTGCGGTAGCCGTTCAGTCTACTGCGCGCCGATCACGATGTCGTCGCGGATCAGGTCCGAAAGTTCCCGTTCATCCGTGACGCCGAGTTCGATCCATTGGAGCAAGCTGTTTGCCTTTCGGCGTGCTTCAACACTTCCGGTGTGATGTCCATGTTCGTCGCACCAGCACTCCAGGATGCGATCGATCAGGTCGGTGATTTTCGATGTCAGCATCGGTCGGTGCCACGAAATCCATTGCATCGGCCCGTCTCCCTTCGAGACTGGAGCCTATGTGCAGCTGCATCGGCGTGGCAACCTCTCTAATATAAGAATCCACTCATATTGCGCTCCTAAACGCCGCTGCGTTGCAAAATGGCAATAGTCGGTGCGTCGGACTAGCGCCGAAAAGGATCAAATTTCGGCTCTCCGAGGCTCGGAAACGTCGTTGAAATCGAGGCCAACGGTGTGCGATTGTGGAAGGGAGATATGTCGGCGGATGGGATCGGAAGATGCCCGACCTGAGAGATAGGTGACGTTTTGTACCGGAGACATGGGTAACACTTTTCGCTTTTGGCGGGAGGTGTTGATGCCGTGGAGAGAGACTTCGGTGATGGAGGAACGTCTACGATTTGTCGCCTGCCTGCTGGAGGGCGAAGGCATAAGCGATGTGTGCCGGGAGTTCGGCATCTCGCGCAAGACCGGCTACAAAATCTTCAATCGCTACGAGGACGACGGCCTGGAGGCGCTGACGGATCGGTCTCGACGGCCGGTGCGTTACGCCAACCAGTTGCCCGAGCCGGTCGAGGCAATGATCGTGCGGCTCAAGAAGGAGAAGCCGCATTGGGGTGCCAGGAAGATCAGAGAACTGCTGGTGAAGCGTCTGGCCGGCAATGTGCGCGTGCCGTCGAAGAGCGGTGCTTGACCGGCACGGGCTGGTCGCTCATGCCCGCCAGCGGCACCGTTATCGGGCAGAAGGAACGGCCTTATCACGGGCCCTTTCGCCGAACGACCTGTGGTGCGCCGACTTCAAGGGCGAGTTCAAACTCGGCGATGGCCGCTACTGTTACCCGCTGACGGTCACCGACCAGGCGTCACGCTACCTGCTTGCCTGTGAAGCCTTCGAATCGACAAAGGAGGTGGGGGTGTTCGAGGCGTTCCGCCGATTGTTTGCCGAACATGGCCTGCCAAGCGCGATCCGCAGTGACAACGGCCTGCCGTTCGCCAACCCCAACGGCCCCTACAATCTGTCGAAGCTGTCAGTCTGGTGGCTGCGGCTCGGCATCGCGCTCGAGCGCATCAGGCCGGGCCATCCGCAAGAGAATGGCCGGCATGAGCGCATGCACCTGACGCTGAAGAAAGAGGCGACCAGGCCACCTGGCAGAAATATCCTGCAGCAACAGGCCCGCTTCGATGCGTTCGTCAGCGAATTCAATACCGAGCGGCCGCATGAAGCCCTGGCGATGAAGGTGCCGCTCGATCTCTACACGCCATCGGCGCGCCGATATAACGGGCTGCCGGAGATCGATTATCCGTTCCACGACCGTGACGCGCTGATGACCCATTGCGGCCGCATCTGCATCTACCGCAAGACGATCAACATCTCGACCGTGCCGGCCGGACAGAAACTGGGAATCAAGGAGGTCGACGACGGCATTTGGCTCGTCAGCTTCATGCACTATGATCTCGGATATATCGACCTCGAGCAGAGGACCTTGCAAACCATCGGCAACCCGTTCGGCACGAGGTTGTCACCCATGTGGTAGGTACGTTTTGTTACCTATGTCTCCGGGCTGGACAAGAAAGAACTGGTGGGCCCGGAGGGACTCGAACCCCCAACCAAGCGGTTATGAGCCGCCGGCTCTAACCATTGAGCTACAGGCCCGGCGACAGCATGGCTGCCGTGTCCGGCGCAATGGTTCCCCGGAACGGGTTTCGCTCTAACGCAATTCTTGAGCGCTCACAAGGGACTGCCGCAATAGCTTCACAATCAATCGGCAAGACGGCAATCGAGACTTCACAATCAGGGAGTTAAACACCGTGCTGCCGAACACCAGAACCATTGCCTTCAGCCTTTTGCTTGGCCTTCCGATCGCCACCATCGCGTTGCCGACACTGGCTGCTGATTCGCAGCCGCGCGAGGCCGTGATCTCCGTCAGTGGCGAGGGACAGGCGAGCGTCGCGCCCGACATGGCGGTGCTCAACCTTTCCGTCGTGAAGCAGGCAAAGACCGCACGCGAAGCGCTCGACGAAAACAACAAGTCGATGACGGATGTCTTGGCGGCGCTGAAAAAGGCAGGCATCGCCGAGCGCGATCTCCAGACGTCGGGCTTTTCAGTGCAGCCGCAATTCACCTACCCGCAATCCAACGATGGTCAGCCACAGCAGCCGCAGTTGGTCGCTTACCAGGTCTCCAACTCCCTGAGCGTGCGCGTCCGCGACCTGTCCAAGCTGGGCGCCATCCTCGACGAAGCCGTCACGCTCGGTGTCAATCAGGGTGGCGACATTCAATTCACCAACGACAAACCGGAAAAGGTGATGGAGGAGGCTCGCAAGAATGCCGTCGCCAATGCCATCGAGAAGGCGAAGACGCTGGCCGGGGCAGCTGGCGTGAAGCTCGGGCGCGTGATCGAGATCAGCGAGACGTCGCCGCGTCCACAGCCGGTGCCGGTCGCTCGGGCCGCCATGATGAAGGCCGCGGCAGACTCAGCCGTCCCGGTCCAGGGCGGTGAAACCAGCTACAACATCACCGTCAACATGACGTTCTCGATCACGCAGTGATCCTCCAACAGTTCAGAAATCTCTAATTTTGACGCCGGGTGGCCGTTGATATTCTCTGCAATATCAATGGCCTGTTTGTTTCTTGTCGGGCGCGGTGGAGCCGATGCGCCGATAAAGGGCTTTATCACGCGTATATTACACTATAACATCGATCGTGTTTTCGGCCTCGCAGGGGAATCTTGAGTTCTGTTTCCCGAGCTCTGCCGGCCGAAGAGGAGGAATGGCACTAGCCCCCAAAGAGGAGACAGACATGACGAATGCCTTGCCGCCGCTTCACGATGGACATGCCCCGTTCACCCTTCAGGAACTCTTCCGCGAAGCACTCTACGCCTTCGAAGAGTGGGATACGGAGCTCACCGAGCCGATTGTCACTTTCGAGGGACGTGTTGTTCCCATCAGCCAGGTCTTCGAGGCGATGCGCCACTGCGACGACATCGTTCCGATGAACATCGTCGGAGCCGTCACAGAACGGCTTACCAAACCCTGGGAGGGCGAAGGACCGCTCGACCAGATGAGTTTTTCGACGGCTGCCCGCGTCATGGGCGTCCTCGTCCGCAAGCGTCTGCTTGCCAATGGCACGGCTGACATTGTCGCCGTTGCAGAACAGCCAGCCGAGCGCCGCTCCGGCAACTGAACGGTTGGATTGCGATCGTAGGGCCGCAATCCCGCTTCCCGTATAAAACTTGCTATGGTTCGAAGGCTTCCTTGAGGCCGACGCTCTTGCGTTCGCGCAGGTCGAGATCGGCCTCGATATGCGCAATGTGGTGCAGCATCAGCCTGCATGCCTCGTCGAGATCGCTCCGCTCGATCGCGACGAGGATGTCGCCGTGCTCGGAATGGCCGCAACTCGATATGGTCGATTGGCCGTAGAGGGCGATCACCAGCGATGAGCGGGCAACAAGCTCATCCATGAAACGCTGCATGATGGCGTTGCCGGATATGGCAGCAAGCGTCAGATGGAAGTCGCCTGATGCCTTGATCTCGGCACGCCGGGCCGTCTGGCCGCGCTCGCCCATCAGGCGGCCTTCCTCGAGCAGCAATTGCTTCAGATGCTGGATTTGCGAAGGCGTGACTCTGGCCGCGGCCTCCCGCAAGATCCCGGGCTCCACGAGACGGCGGGCGGCAAAGATCTGGCGCGCCTCATCGGGCGAGGGGTAGGCGACGAAGGCGCCACGATTCTTTTCGACGCTGACCAGACCTTCATAGGAAAGAGCCTGCAAGGCGGCGCGCGCAAGCGTGCGACTGACATTGAACAAGTTGCCGACATCGCTTTCAGACAGCTTCGTTCCCGGTGACAGACGCCGCTCGACGATCGCATCGCGGATCGCGTCGCGGATTTTTTGTGTGCCTGTATCGGCTGGATCCTCTGCAGTCTGCAGGGCCGTTGCGGTGGGCTTCATGAACACAAATACCTTTTGACCGGGAAATGATATCTGCGTTTCCCGTAAAAGTTAAACGGAATTTGCGCGCAAAGTGAAGGCTAAATTGTATACGATATTTTGCACGAATTGCAGACGATGGCCTATTTTGTGTGCATGTGACGCCGCTGCCTGAATTTTGATATATGGCGTTGCATCGATCGGAAGTCTTTGATTTCCGGACGTTTTGTGCGCCGCAAAAGAAACTGGCACGGCAGATGCATTGTCTTTCTCAAACAGGGGAAGACCAATGTCGAAAGCCGCAGAGATCGATATCGTATCCGTTTCCAAGGTGTATGGCACCACGACGGCGGTCCATTCCATCAGCCTGAAGATTCCGGCCGGCTCCTACTGCTGCTTTCTCGGGCCTTCCGGCTGCGGCAAGACCTCGACGCTGCGCATGATCGCCGGGCACGAAAGCATTTCCTCAGGCGATATCAGGCTCGGGAATACCGTCGTCACCGATTTTCCGCCGGCCAAGCGCGGTACCGCGATGATGTTCCAGTCCTATGCGCTCTTCCCGCATCTTGATCTCATCGACAACGTCGCCTTCAGCCTGAAAATGAAGGGCGTCGAGAAGGAGGACCGGCGCGCCAAGGCGCTTGACATGTTGAAGCTGATGCAGATGGACGCCTATGCGACGAGGCGACCGGCACAGCTCTCTGGCGGCCAGCAACAGCGTGTGGCGCTGGCGCGCGCGCTGATCACAGATCCCGAAGCGCTGCTGCTCGATGAACCGCTCTCAGCCCTCGATCCCTTCCTGAAGATCCGCATGCGTGCGGAGCTGAAGAAGCTGCAGAAGAGTCTCGGCATCACCTTTGTGCACGTGACGCACAGCCAGGAAGAGGCGATGGCGCTCGCCGATATCATCGTCATCATGAACGACGGCAAGATCGAGCAGGCGGCAACGCCGCGCAAGGTCTTCGAGGAGCCGGCCACCGCCTTCGTCGCTCGCTTCATGGGCGATCACAATGTTCTTTCCGGCCGCGTTGTGTCTTCAAATGGCGGTGTCACTACGCTCGAGGTTCCGGAAGGGCAGACCTTCTCGGTGCGCGGCAACGGCAAGCATGCCGGCGAGAGCGTCGATATCGGCGTCCGCACGGATCGTGTGCGCCTCGAAAAGGCTTCCGACAAGACGCTCGGCTTCAACGGTGTCGTCTCCAATATCGAAT
Source organism: Rhizobium altiplani (assembly GCF_001542405.1). GTDB lineage: Bacteria > Pseudomonadota > Alphaproteobacteria > Rhizobiales > Rhizobiaceae > Rhizobium > Rhizobium altiplani. Next base: position 141,236 of record NZ_LNCD01000106.1, on the reverse strand, counting down.
ATCGCGGCGCCTCGGTGAAGCTCACGGTGGCCGGCGCGGGCAGTGACGACTTCACTGTTATCGCGAGTGACGGCGATTATTTCGCCAAACCCGTATCGGTCGGCGATGCGGTGTCTCTGAGATGGGCTCTGGAGGACGCGGTCCTCCTCGGCCGTGCATGAACCTCACCAGCAAAAAGAAGGGGAACTGACATGACAACTGAAAAGAAGACGACGAAGACTGAGGTCGGGATTTCCCGCCGCAGCCTGCTGAAAACTGGCGCCGCCGCGCTCGGCGCTGCTGCAGGCTCGGGCCTCATCACCGGCTTCCCGACGATCTGGGCGCAGTCCAACATCACGCTACGCCAGTTCGGCACCGGTGTTTCCAACATTAACGCCATTGCCGAGCAGTGCAAGAAGGACCTCGGCATCACGCTGGAGATGACGGCGACCGATTCCGACGCCGCCGCCCAGCGCGCCGTGACGCAGCCTGACAGCTATGACATCGCCGACATCGAATACTGGATCCTGAAGAAGGTTTACCCGACCGGCGTCATCCAGCCGATGGATGTGAAGAAGCTGAAGTACTACGACAAGGTCGTTCCGTTGTTCAAGAACGGCAAGCTGAAGCCGGACAGCGTCATCGCGCAGGGCACGGCGCCGCACACGGTCGGCTATGTCGAGAGCGCGGACGCCAAGACCTTCGCCAAGGGCGAAACCGAACTCTTCACCATGATGCCGACGATCTACAATGCCGATACGCTCGGCATTCGTCCGGATCTCGTCGGTCGCGATATCACCACTTGGGCCGATATCATGGACCCGAAGTTCAAGGGCAAGACCTCGATCCTCAACATTCCGTCGATCGGCATCATGGATGCCGCGATGATCATGGAAGCGCTCGGCAACATCAAATACGCCGACAAGGGCAACATGACCAAGGAAGAGATCGACAAGACGATCGAGTTCCTCATCAAGGCCAAGCAGGACGGCCAGTTCCGCGCCTTCTGGAAGAGCTTCGACGAGTCGGTCAACCTGATGGCCTCCGGCGAAGTCGTCATCCAGTCCATGGGGTCGCCGGCTGTCGCGGCCGTCCGCTCCAAGGGCATCGCCTGCAAGTATCAGCCGCTCAAGGAAGGCTACCGCTCGTGGGGCGGCGGTCTCGGCCTTGCCTCGCACCTCAAGGGCGCGCAGCTCGACGCGGCCTATGAATACATCAACTGGTACACGTCGGGCTGGGTCGGCGGCTACCTCAACCGCCAGGGCTACTACTCGGCCTGCATGGACACCGCCAAGAACTTCATGACGGCTGACGAGTGGGGCTACTGGATCGAAGGCAAGGCCGCCCAGGGCGATATCCTCTCGCCTGAGGGCAAGGTCATGGAGAAGGCCGGCGCCGTTCGCGACGGTGGTTCGTTCGAAGAGCGCATGGGTCATGTGGCGTGCTGGAACTCCGTCATGGACGAAGACCGCTACATGGTTCGCCGCTGGAACGAGTTCATCGCTGCCTAAGGCAACCGCTTCTGCCAGGTCCTCTCCCCAGTTCCTTTGGGGGGAGGGCGTCTATAACGGAGAGACCGGAAACATGGCGACGATCGCGTCTTCGCAGGCCGAGCACCAATCGGAACAGACAAGCCGCCGACGGATCGGATGGCCGACATGGGCAGCCTCTTATCTGCAGGCGACGCCGCTAATCCTCATTCTCGGTTTCTTCTTCATCCTGCCGATCGCCATGATCGCCGTCGTTAGTTTCTGGGACTACGACTTCGCCGGTCTCTACCCTGATTTCCTGACCATGAACTACACCGACACGCTCGGTTCATGGGTCACCTGGAAGACCTATCTCAACACATTGAAATTCACGGTGATCGTCTGGAGCCTGACACTCTTCATCGGCTTCTGGGTCGCCTATTTCCTCGCCTTTCATATCCGGCGCACGTCGACGCAGATGATCCTGTTTCTGGTCTGCACAGTGCCGTTCATGACCTCCAACATCATCCGCATGATCTCGTGGATCCCGGTGCTCGGCCGCAACGGTCTGGTCAACTCCGCGCTGGTGCAGATGGGCATCGTGCCGCAGCCGATCGAATGGCTGCTCTATTCCGATTTCGCCGTGGTTCTCGCCATGGTGCATCTCTACACACTCTTCATGGTGACGCCGATCTTCAACACGCTGATGCGCATCGACCGGTCGCTGTTCGAGGCGGCGCGAGACGCCGGGGCCACGGGCTGGCAGATCCTCTGGAATGTCGTGTTGCCGCTGGCAAAGCCCGGTATCGCGATCGGTTCGATCTTCGTCGTCACCCTCGTCATGGCCGACTTTTCGACCGTGCAGGTCATGTCCGGTGGCCAGAGCGCTTCGGTCGCGCTGATGATGAAGAACCAGATGTCGCTGCTGCAGTATCCGGCCGCTGCCGCGAATGCCGTCGTGCTTCTGATCGTTGTCCTGATGATGGTCGCCGCCATCCTGCGCGTCGTCGATATTCGGAAGGAGCTTTGAGATGAACCACGAGAAGCGCACCTTTGAATTCTACGTGCTCGCTGCCTTCTTCCTTGTCTTCGTGCTGTTCCTCTACGGACCACTCTCGGCGGTCCTGATCCTGTCCTTCCAGGGGCCAGACGGGGGCCTAACATTCCCGCTGAATGGCGTTTCCGTTCACTGGTTCTACAATCTCTTCGAGAAGCAGGCAGTCGGGGATTTCGGCGCATCCTTCCGCCGCTCGTTCACGCTCGGGCTGATGGTGATGGTGGTCACCGTAGTCGTCTCGCTGTTGGCCGGCCTGGCGTTCCGCCGCCGCTTCCGGGGCGCGACCGTGCTCTTCTACGCAACGGTCGCGAGCCTGGTGGTTCCGTCGATCATCATTTCGCTCGGGATCGGCGTGGTCTTCCAGCAGGGCGGCCTTAAGCCTGCCTGGTACTCGTCCGCCTTCGGCGCGCACCTGACATGGACGCTGCCCTTTGGCGTGCTGATCATGTTTGCCGTCTTCAACCGGTTTTCGCCAGCCTACGAAGAAGCTGCGCGCGATCTTGGCGCGAATTCGTGGCAGACCTTTCGTCATGTCGTGTTGCCGATGATTGCCCCCAGCCTGATCGGTGTCGGCCTGTTCGGGTTCACGCTCTCTTACGACGAGTTCGCCCGCACGCTGATGACGTCAGGAAGTTACAACACGTTGCCGCTCGAAATCTACGGCATGACCACCAACGTCACCACGCCGGTGCTCTATGCGCTCGGCACGGTCACGACGTTGTTTTCCTTCACCATCATCCTCGTCGCGCTCGGCATCATGCTCATGCTGCGTCGGCGCCAGGCAAAGGTAAGCTAACCCCTAATGCGCATTCTTCTGGTTAATCCCAATACGACTGAAACCATGACCGACAAGGCCGCCTTTGCTGCCTGCGCGGTCGCGGCGTCCGGCACCGCCATCATTGCCGCCACCTCACGCATGGGGCCGGTATCGATCGAAGGACATTATGACGGAGCGCTCGCAATCCCGGGACTTCTCAGCGAACTCAAGGAGCGGGCTGGCGAATACGATGCCGCCATCATCGCCTGCTTCGACGACACGGGACTAGATGCGGCGCGCAGCTTTGCCGACGTGCCGGTGCTTGGGCTCTGCGAATCTGCGGTCGCCACCGCAGGCTTCCTGGCGCAGCGATTTACCGTCGTGACGACGCTGGAGCGTTCGCGCGTCCTGATCGACAACCTCGTGCGGCGCTACGGCATGGGAGGCCGCGCGAAGGTGCGCGCCTCCGATATTCCGGTTCTTCAGCTCGAAGATCCCGCCTCGGGTGCTATCGGCAAGCTCCGGGCCGAGATCGAGCGTGCTCTTGCTGAGGATGGCGCCGAAGCGATCGTGCTTGGTTGCTCCGGGATGACTGATCTGGCTCGCGAGCTGCAGGATATCTACGGCGTGCCCGTTGTCGACGGCGTAGCCGCGGCGGTGAAGCAGGCGGAAGCGCTGGTGTCACTTGGGCTGTCGACCAGCAAGCGCGGCTCCTACGCGTCGCCGCTGGCCAAGCCCTTTACAGGCGCGATGAGTGTTTTTGCGCCGATGCGGGCAGCAGGCTGACCTGTGACGGCGATACCTGTTCGACGATCCGTGACCGTTTCGAAATGCTGACGCCCCAATTGTAAGCTTCCGGGCAGCGCCACGATTCCGCTTTACTTTTCACCTCCGCTTGCATTTGTTCAAACAAAAGCATTGCAGGAGAGGAAGCACACGTGACCATGCCGGACGACGACCTTAAGCGGATTGCAGAACAGGAGAAGGTGCTGAGTTTCGACACCTTCGATCTCACGACAGCATGGCAGCTCGGCAGGCTCCTGCAGGAACTTGGAACCGAGCGCGGCCTCGGGATCGCGATCGACATTACGCTGCATTCGATGCCCGTCTTCTATGCGGCACTGCCCGGTGTCACGCCCGACAACGTCCAGTGGGTGCGGCGCAAGCGCAATCTGGTGCTGCGCTACTTCAAGAGCAGCTACGCGATCGGTCTCGATCTTAAGGAGAAGGGCAAGACGGTTGCCGACAATGGTCTTTCGGATGCCGACTATGCGCCGCATGGCGGCAGCTTTCCGATCAATGTGAAGGGCACCGGCTGCATTGGCGCGGTCACCGTATCCGGCTTGCCGCAGCGAGACGACCACAATCTTGCGGTCGAGGCGCTGGCATTGATGCTGGCGAAAGACATCGACGCCCTTCGCCTGGCGTGATTGCTGTTTCACTTGGCGTGTCTTGGCACGCCAGGTTTACGCTGCGAGCGATCGGATGGGGAGGACGGCTTCAGTTGGACCCAATCGAGGTATGCGAAGCCCCCATCAACGGCAGCCGCTCAGTTCGAGCCGAAGACAACGTCTTCCAACCACGGGTTAGAGAACCTCCGTTCCGGATCCATCCTGTCGCGAAGACGGACAAACTCGGCAAGCTTTTCATATTTGGCGCCGATGTTGCGCTCCGTAAAGACCTTGCCCCAATGCGGCAGGGCTGCGAAGGGCGAGAGTGCCTGCTCGATATGCCCCACGGCCGCATTCACGGCCTCCTGATCCCGAACCCAGGTAAAGTGGAACGACAGCGTATCGCGGTGATACTGAGGACTGAGCCATAGCTCGTCCGCCGCGACAGTCCGGAGTTCGCCCGCTTGCACCAAGTGGGCAAATTTATCGCGGATCGACAGCAGCGCTTCGATCGCTGCCGCGCCGTGTTTGCGTGGAAGGTGGAACTCGGACTGTATCTCTTCGCCATTGCTGGGCGTGAAGCCCATTTTGAAGTGCGGGAGCCTGTCGGACCAGCGGCCATATTGCCCCAACTGATCCGTGGAGTTTTGCGCGTCCAATTCGCTTATGGGGTGCCTGTTGACCATCGCGCGTGTTGCGCCGTGGATGTCGGCCGGCCAGTCCTCGGCGGACGCAGTTCTCTTGACCCAAATCGATCCTGCTTGTTGACCCCATTGCGTGAACACGCTGACGCTGTAGCCCAAGGCCATTATCTCATCGAGGTTGGCCAAAAGCTTGTCCCAGGCCAATCCTTCGTAGACGCACTGTGCGACCTGAAACTCCGGCTGAACGTCAAGCGTCACGCGCGTTACGACGCCAAGCGCGCCCAAATGCACCAAGATGCCCGCGAAATCGGCATCGCCGCGGGTCACCTTCACGAGGCGGCCGTCGCCTGAGACGATTTCCAATCCCGAGACCGCTGTCGCCAGATTGCCGTTCCGGTCGCCTGAGCCATGCGTTGCCGTGGCAATCGCGCCAGCAATGGAGATGTGGGGTAGGGAGGCTAGATTGTGTACGGCAAGACCATGGCCATGGAGGAAAAGCGCAAGCTCGCCATAGGTGCAATGACCGCCAACGGAAACCTGTCTCCCATCGCCTTCGATGACGGGGTCGATTGGCACATCGGCAAGCGACAGGGCAACTTCGCCATCGGCGATCGCATTGAATGAGTGGCTTGACCCCACCGTCTTTATCTTTGGCGCTCGCATCACGACTTCGCGGACCGCTTCCACCGAAGACGGATAGAGGCAGTCTCGAAAGCCATAGTGAAAGCTTCCCGCCCAGTTAGCCTTTGGAACCCGCGTCATAACAAAACCTCGCGCTTCTCTATCGCACAGCCATTCCAACGACGTACTTTGCGCCGCTGTGCCGGGTCTCCGCTCAAGTTACGGCGTCGACGCGACGCCACTTGATGATCGAGCGCCACTGAAGCGGCGCTCGCTCTATATCAGATCTTGCCGCCCGCCTCGGGAATGACCTTGGTTAGGCTTCCCGTTGCGGGGAAGAGGGGGATCAGGCAGGCCTGCAGGGCGTGGTAGATGTCGCCCTTGCCGGGGAACAGGCTGTGTGAGGGTACCAGATTTTCCGTCAGCTCCTCGTGCCAACCGCCATTCTTGTGGTCGATGAAGGCGCGTTCGATCACGTTCCAGATCCTGCGGTAATATTCCTCGTGGTAGTCGCTTGGCAGGTGCTCATTGAGGAAGTGCGCGGCGGCAGCGCCCTCGCAGGCCGGCCACCACAGCTTGTTGCGCTTGGCCGGCTTGTCTTCCCAGTCGAGTGTATAGAAGAAGCCGCCCTTGTCGTCGTCCCAACCGAGGGCGATCGACTGCGAGAACAGGCTCTTCGCCGCATCTGGCATCCACTCCTGCTTCTTGCCGCCAAGCACCCAGAGTTGGAGAAGGAGGCGCGCCCACTCCAGCCAATGACCAGGAGTAGTGCCTGCCGGGCGGAACATTTCGTTCGGATGATAGTAATCCTTGTCGAGGCCCCAATCGGTGGTGAAGTGCTCGGCAACGCGCCAACCGACGGAGCCGGCGGCTCGACGAATGACGAGATCAGCAATGCTTTCAGCCTTGGCGAGATAGTCGCGGTCGCCGGTTGCCTCGAAGGCCGCCATCAGCGCTTCGGTCAAATGCATGTTGGAGTTCTGGCCACGGTAGTTGCCGCCGTCGAGAGCCTGCCAGTCGGCGGTGAACTCTTCGGCAATGGCGCCGTGCTTGGCTTCCCAGAACTTGGTATTCAGGACCTCGGCAATATCGGCAAGCATGCCGTCGGCAAGCGGATGGCCGACCGTCTTGGCGGAGGACGCTGCGAGCAGGACGAAGGCGTGGCCATAACCCTGCTTGTTTGAATCGACGGGGCCCTTGTCATCGAGCGACCAGAAGTAACCGCCGTTCTTGGTGTCACGGTGATGGTTCCAGATGTACTGCATGCCATGATCCACGACGTCGGAGGCGCCGGGACGGCCGAGCAGCGTGCCGATCGCAAAGCAATGAACGGCGCGTGAGGCTATGTGGATCGGACGGACCTGACCGGCGGCATTGAGCGGTTTGCCGGCATCGTCGAGATCGAAGAAGCCGCCTTTCGGGTTGACGGAGTTGTGCTGGAAGAAATCGAAAAGGCCGTTTGCCTGTGCGAGAAGCCAATTGCGGTGGTAGGCGCGGGTGGTCCAGTTTCCAAGCGCGGCGTCGCCGATTGCTAGTACCATGATACTCCTCCAATTTCGTGCACAAAGCCTTCGTAACCGCCTATATAGGGGTCGCCCGAGTCTGTCATCTGCCCAGCGCCGCAAAGGCGCCACATGATGGGCATATATTGACATAAAGATATCTTTATGTGATTTGACCAATTGGCCTGTAACGACGTCAAGGAGTCCGCCCGTGTTTGATACTCTGTTTAGTTCCGAAGGGACAAAGCGCGACGGTAGCGAAGTGTTTGCGGCGCTCAAGAAAGCTGCCAGTGAACGTATCCTCGTTCTTGACGGCGCCATGGGCACGCAGATCCAGGGGCTTGGCTTCGACGAAGACCATTTTCGTGGTGATCGCTTCATCGGTTGTGCCTGCCATCAGAAGGGCAACAACGACCTGCTGATCCTGACGCAGCCGGATGCGATCGAAGAGATCCATTACAAATACGCAAAGGCCGGCGCCGATATTCTGGAGACCAACACCTTTTCGTCGACCCGCATCGCACAGGCCGACTATGCGATGGAAAGCGAAGTCTATGCGCTTAACAAGGAGGGCGCCGAGATCGTGCGCCGCGCCGCGATCCGTGCTGAGCGCGAGGACGGCCGTCGTCGTTTCGTCGCCGGTGCCATCGGCCCGACGAACCGCACCGCGTCGATTTCGCCCGACGTCAACAATCCGGGCTTCCGCGCCGTCAGCTTCGACGACCTGCGCATCGCTTATGGCGAGCAGATCGACGGCCTGATCGATGGTGGCGCCGATATCATCCTCATCGAGACGATCTTCGACACCTTGAATGCGAAGGCCGCGATCTTTGCTTGCGAGGAGCGCTTCGAGGCGAAGGGCATCCGCCTGCCGGTCATGATCTCGGGCACGATCACCGATCTTTCTGGCCGTACCCTGTCCGGCCAGACGCCGTCGGCGTTCTGGAACTCGGTGCGGCACGCCAACCCGTTTACGATCGGCCTGAATTGCGCACTCGGCGCCAACGCCATGCGTCCGCACTTGCAGGAGCTGTCGGGCGTTGCCGATACCTTCATCTGCGCCTATCCGAATGCTGGCCTGCCGAACGAGTTCGGCCAGTATGACGAGACGCCGGAACTGATGGCGGCGCAGATCGACGAGTTTGCACGCGAAGGCCTCGTCAACATCGTTGGCGGCTGCTGCGGCTCGACGCCTGAACATATCAAGGCGATCGCTGAGGTGGTGGCGAAGTACAAGCCACGCCCGATTCCCGAGCATCGCCCCTTCATGTCGCTGTCGGGTCTCGAACCGTTCGAGCTGACCAAGGACATTCCCTTCGTCAACGTCGGTGAGCGCACCAACGTCACGGGCTCCGCCAAGTTCCGCAAGCTGATCACCAATGCCGACTACACGGCAGCGCTCGATGTGGCACGCGACCAAGTTGAAAACGGCGCGCAGATCATCGACATCAACATGGACGAGGGCTTGATCGATTCCGAAAAGGCGATGATCGAGTTTCTGAACCTGATCGCCGCCGAACCGGATATCGCTCGCGTGCCTGTGATGATCGACTCCTCGAAGTTCTCGATCATCGAGTCCGGCCTGAAGCGTGTCCAGGGTAAGCCGATCGTCAACTCGATCTCGCTCAAGGAAGGCGAAGAGAACTTCCTGGCGCAGGCGAAGCTGCTGCACGCTTATGGCGCGGCCGTCGTGGTCATGGCCTTCGATGAGACGGGGCAGGCAGACAGCTACGAGCGCAAGGTCGAGATCTGCACGCGCGCCTACAAGATCCTGACTGAAAAGGCGGGCTTCCCGCCTGAGGACATCATCTTCGATCCGAACGTCTTTGCTGTCGCGACCGGCATCGAGGAGCACAACAACTATGGCGTCGACTTCATCGAGGCGACGCGGACGATCCGTAAGACGATGCCGCTGGTGCATATTTCGGGCGGCGTCTCGAACCTGTCCTTCTCGTTCCGTGGCAACGAGCCGGTGCGCGAGGCGATGCACGCCGTGTTCCTTTACCACGCCATCCAGGCGGGGATGGACATGGGCATCGTCAATGCCGGTCAGCTGGCGGTCTATGACAATATCGACCCGGAGCTGCGCGAAGCCTGCGAAGACGTCGTGCTGAACCGCCGCGCCGACGCGACCGAGCGGCTGCTTGAAGTGGCAGAGCGTTATCGTGGTGCCGGCACCCGGGAAGCGAAGGTGCAGGATCTCACCTGGCGCGAATGGCCGGTCGCAAAGCGGCTGGAGCATGCGCTGGTCAACGGTATCACCGAATATATCGAAGCCGACACCGAGGAAGCCCGTCAGCAAGCGGAGCGGCCGTTGCATGTCATCGAAGGCCCGCTGATGGCCGGCATGAACGTGGTCGGCGATCTCTTCGGCTCCGGCAAGATGTTCCTGCCGCAGGTCGTCAAGTCGGCGCGCGTGATGAAACAGGCGGTCGCGGTACTCCTTCCCTACATGGAAGAGGAGAAGCGACTGAACGGCGGCGACGAGCGCAAGGCTGCCGGCAAGATCCTGATGGCGACCGTGAAGGGCGACGTCCACGATATCGGCAAGAACATCGTCGGTGTCGTTCTCGCCTGCAACAATTACGAGATCATCGATCTCGGTGTCATGGTGCCGGCAACGAAGATCCTCGAGACTGCCGTCGCCGAGCAGGTGGATGTCATCGGCCTCTCAGGCCTGATTACCCCGTCGCTCGACGAAATGGTGCATGTCGCCGCTGAAATGGAACGTCAGGGACTGGACCTGCCGCTCTTGATCGGTGGCGCGACGACCAGCCGTGTCCACACGGCGGTCAAGATCCACCCGGGCTACAACAAGGGCCAGACCGTCTATGTGACGGATGCCAGCCGCGCGGTCGGCGTCGTTTCCTCGCTGTTGTCACCTGAAGGTCGCGACGGTTATGTGGCCGACATCCGCGCCGAATATGCGAAGGTCGCTGCAGCGCACGCCCGCAGCGAGGCGGAGAAGGTGCGCCTGCCGCTGGCACGTGCCCGTGAAAATGCCGCTGCGGTCGACTGGGCGGCCTACAAGCCGACAAAGCCGAGCTTCCTCGGCACCAAGGTATTCGACGGCTACGATCTTGCCGAGATCGCCAAGTACATCGACTGGACGCCGTTCTTCCAGACCTGGGAGCTGCGTGGGCGGTTCCCGGCAATTCTCGAAGACGAAAAGCAGGGCGAGGCGGCTCGCGCGCTGTGGGCCGACGCGCAGGCCATGCTGAAGAAGATCATCGACGAGAAGTGGTTCAACCCGCGCGCCGTCATCGGCTTCTGGCCGGCGAACGCGGTCGGCGACGATATCCGGCTGTTCAAGGACGATAGCCGCAAGGAGGAGCTTGCCACCTTCTTTACGCTGCGCCAGCAGCTTTCGAAGCGCGATGGCCGGCCGAACGTCGCATTGTCGGACTTCGTGGCGCAAGCCGACAGCGGCATTCACGACTATGTCGGCGGCTTCGTCGTTTCAGCCGGTATCGAAGAGATCGCTATCGCGGAACGCTTCGAACGTGCGAACGACGACTATTCGTCGATCCTCCTGAAGGCGCTGGCCGATCGCTTCGCGGAGGCCTTTGCGGAATGCATGCACGAGCAGGTTCGTCGCGAATATTGGGGTTATGCCAAGGATGAGCATTTCTCCAACGAGCAGCTGATCAGCGAGGAATATGCCGGTATCCGTCCGGCGCCGGGCTATCCGGCGCAGCCCGATCACACCGAGAAGAAGACGCTGTTTGCTCTGCTCGATGCCGAAAAGGCTGCCGGCGTGCAGCTCACCGAGAGTTATGCGATGTGGCCGGGTTCGTCTGTCTCCGGCATCTACATCGGCCATCCCGAATCCTACTACTTCGGCGTCGCCAAGGTGGAGCGGGACCAGGTCGAGGACTACGCAGCCCGGAAGGGCATGGACGTAGCCGAGGTCGAACGTTGGCTTGGACCGGTCCTCAACTACGTACCGCGCAAGCGTGACGAGGAAATCGAGGACGCTGCCTGATCGGCGGCGTCTTCAGTATTTGATTCAAGGACCAGATGGATTGATTCAGCTCTTGGTCGCAATGCGCTGAATCTGAATCGAAAATCGCCTCAGGCGCTGGGTGTCAACTCGACAAGCAACGCCGTGGTGTCGTCGCTCTGCTTGTAGCGTGGATAGCGGAGCCCTTCGGGATCAATCGCGCGTTCGAAGCGCCGAAGTTCGTCGAGCATCGGTCGCAGACCCTTGGCGAGTGCAGTGCGCACCAAGCTTGTAGAATCATAGGTCGCGTAAAGGACCGCGAGGTCTGAAAAACCGTCGCTGCAGACGATGGCGTGCGCTTTGCGCCTGATATCCAGCCGCTCTGAAACCAGATGATCGGCCGCCTCCGGCACGAGGCCGAGGGTCCAGACGCCGCTTGCCGGCGTGTTCTGGCGCTCTCGGTGCTGGCGCAATAGGGCGAGCGTTTCGGAATTGCCGAGCGCGCCACCTTCCTTGGTAATGCCGCCCGTGCGTGCAATGTGCTTTCGCGCCTGGTTCTGTTCATACTCATAGGCACCGGGAATCGCCATGTGCATCGCTGCCGAGCCGTCTTCCTGCAACAGAAAGAGGCAGGAGTCGCCAAGGCCGACGAAGTGGAAACCGTCGCGCGTGTGGTGCAACATGGCAAAGGCGGTCAGCGGCCACGCGTAGCGTGGGACGCTCTCGTTGTGGGCTAAGAACTCCGTGCGGGCTGCCAGAGACAGGCTGCGAGCAATCTCCGAGACGCTGCTGTCACGGGTAATCCGATCCTGAAAGCCACGGGCGAAGTGCTGGGCGATCCAGGCGGCGTCGCTACCTCCCTCATCCATATATTGGCGATCGCCGAGGCCCGTCGCACCGTCGATTACGAAAGCGCAGGCGTCGTTATGGCCGAAGCTGTCGTCGTTCGGCTTTGCGGGATTGCCGGGATCGGAGATGGTGTCGAGGATCGTGATGCGACTTGTCATGGGTGCCATCAATAGACGGGCATTGCCGTCCATTCAATGCGACAAGGAATCACGACGGACCGATCGTCAGTTCGGCGACAAAATCATAGGCATCCCCGCGGTAGAGCGAGCGGGTGAATTCGACCGCGCGTCCCGAACCAAGGTATGAAATACGCTCGATCGACAGCCCTGCGGCGCCGACGGGAACGCCGAGAAGATGAGCATCGACCTCTTTCATGTTGGTCGCCGAAATTCTCTGCACCGCGCGGACGGGCCGGACCTGGCGACGCTCGAGCTCCTCATAGAGCGACGTTGTCACCACGAAAGGATCGGGCAGGAACTCGCCGGAAACACTGGCATTTTCGATGGCCAGCGGCTGGTCGTCGGCGATGCGCAATCGGCTGAGGCGTGAGACCCTGACATCGGTCGCGAGACCGAGAATCATCATTTCGTCGGGAGAGGGCGTGTGGATGCCCTTGTGCAGCCATTCGGAGCGGGAGGTCATGCCGCGACGGGCCATATCCTCCGTAAAGGAGGTGAGCTGCGAGAGGCGCTGTTCGACCTTCGATACCGGCTTTGTCACGAAGGTGCCGGAACCGTGGCGGCGGATGAGCAACCCGTCCGCGACAAGCTCATCGATCGCTTTGCGCACGGTCACCCGGCTGACGGTCGCCAGTTCCGCGATGTCGCGCTCAGGCGGCAGGGCATCGCCATGACTGAGCGTGCCAGTGCGAATGGCATCTTCCAGCGTGCGGCGCAGCTTTACATAAAGCGGGCCTGTGCCGCCGGCTTGAAGACGTTCGGGGGAAAGGAGGCTTGCAAAATCGTCGGTCATGCCGCGCCTCTTCCTTCCTCGTGGAGAAACTTCACTGCGAGATCAATGGCGCCCTGCAGGACGTCGCCCTTCGGCTCACGCAGCAGGACAGCGTGACGTTCAGCAAGCCATGGACGATAGGCCTTTGCCAGTCCGCCCAACAGGCAGATCACCTCGCATTCCGGCCAGAGCAACGCATCCAGGCTCTCGCCGATCGAGGCTGCTGCGTTCTGCACGATCGCCGTCGCGACCGAGTCGCCCTTGGCAGCGGCCTCGAACACAACGGGCGCGTAGCGGGCGAAGTCATTCGGGCGGGAGACGTGGGCGAACTCGACGACGCGCTCAGGATCGTCGCCATATTCAGCCATGACGGTCTGGGTGACCGGGGAGGAGGGGCGCACCCCGTCATGGGCCAGCAAAGACTGCTCCAGCAGGTCCCGGCCGAGGCGAGCGCCACTAGCCTGGTCGCCGATGACGAATCCCCAGCCGCCAATGCCGTAGAGCTTTCCGTTGCGGCGCGCATTGTAGACCGAGCCCGTTCCGAACGCTCCAATCACACCGTCGGAATCGCCGAGCGCTCCTTGGAGTGCCGTCGTCGCATCTGTTACGACACGGCGCCGGGCAAAAGGCAGGGCACGCTCGATGCGTTCGGCATAGTCGCCCACATTCGCGCCGGCGACGCCGACGACGGCAGAGACGCTGGAAACGGTTTCAGAGGAAAGGCCGGCGTCGTTCAACGCGTTTTCGGCTGACGCTACGATGTTGAGCAGCGAGTTTTCGAGGTCGGACAGGATGTTCGACGGGCCGGCCGTGCCACGGCCCAGAATGCGCCCTGTCGCATCCGTGACTGCGGCGCGGCAGCTGGAGCCTCCGCCGTCAATGCCGATCGCAAGTTCTGTCATTGAACCACCAAATCCGCCCATTCCGCTTGTTTTCACTACAATACCAAAAAAATACCATTTACCAAGTCAAAAGCGTGGCGAAAAATCATCTTTTTATCTATATGATTTTTATGAATAAAATTTTTTTGACGACTTTTCTGTCGTTCGAGTGTTAAAATCGGCTGGACAATTGGTATTTTTTTGGCCTTAATTCAACTCAAGGGAACAGCGCATCGAGCAGCGATAAACGGCAGGATAGAGATAAGCCGGGTCACTCGATGAAATGCAGATCCGGCCGTAGCGACGCCGTCGCTCTCGATCCGTTCATTTGCCGTCAGCTTTCCCTTTCATGGCTGCGCCGGATCGGTTTCTTGTTCGGGTGCGCCGTCTGGTCGACAGGTGTTATCTGTCGCGCCGATTTTGAGCTTTCGGGCCGGCAGCTGCTGACGGCTCTCGAGTGGCGTTGCGTGTCACCTCATGCACGCGAACGCTGGTTTCAGGTCAGGAACAGCGCCTCACCGGCGCATAAAACAGGAGAGGGAAATGAAGAACACCGCACTTAGAGGCTTCCTGCTGGCGTCCAGCCTGCTGACATCAGTGGGCTTTGCTCATGCCGCCGACGTTACGCTGACGGTCGAGAGCTGGCGTAACGACGACCTGCAGATCTGGCAGGAAAAGATTATCCCGGCGTTCGAAGCCAAGAACCCCGGCATCAAGATCGTCTTCTCGCCGACCGCGCCGACCGAGTACAACGCTTCGCTGAACGCCAAGCTCGATGCCGGCTCCGCCGGTGATATCATCACCTGCCGGCCGTTCGACCCTTCGCTCGGAATCTTTGATAAGAAGCAGCTCGCCGATCTGACGAGCCTGCCGGGCATGGAGAACTTCTCGCCCGTCGCCAAGGCCGCCTGGACAACCGATGACGGCAAGTCCACCTTCTGTGTGCCGATGGCCTCGGTCATCCATGGCTTCATTTACAACAAGGATGCCTTCGACAAGCTCGGCATCTCCGTTCCGAAGACCGAAGAGGAATTCTTCGCCGCCCTCGACAAGATCAAGGCGGACGGCACCTACATTCCGCTCGCCATGGGCACGAAGGATCTCTGGGAAGCCGCAACCATGGGCTACCAGAACATCGGTCCGAACTACTGGAAGGGCGAAGACGGTCGTCTGGCGCTGATCTCAGGCAAGCAGAAGCTGACCGATCCGGAATGGGTCCAGCCTTTCGAACAAATCGCCAAGTGGAAGCCCTATCTCGGTGACGGTTTCGAAGCCCAGACCTATTCGGACAGCCAGAACCTCTTTACGCTCGGCCGCGCCGCCATCTACCCGGCCGGTTCCTGGGAAATCTCGCTGTTCAACAGCCAGGCCCAGTTCAAGATGGGCGCTTTCCCGCCGCCGGTTCCGAAAGCTGGCGACCAGGGCTACATCTCCGACCATCCGGATATCGCTGTCGGCCTGAACGCCAAGAGCACCCATGCCGAGGAAGCCAAGAAGTTCCTCACCTGGGTCGCCTCGCCGGAATTCGCCGAAATCTACGCCAACTCGTTGCCGGGCTTCTTCAGCCTGAACTCGACGCCGGTGAAGATGGCTGATCCGCTGGCCCAGGAATTCGTTTCCTGGCGCGGCCCGTTCAAGTCGACGATCCGCTCGACGTACCAGATTCTGTCGCGCGGTACGCCGAACCTCGAAAACGAAACCTGGGTTGCTTCGGCGAACGTCGTCAACGGCACCGTGACGCCAGCCGATGCCGCCAAGAAGCTGCAGGACGGCCTCGACAGCTGGTTCAAGCCTGCCAAGTGATTGAGATGTGAGGGGCGGCGTTAGCCGTCCCTCATTCCGGCTCAAAGCCAATTTCGTATCCGCTCTTTTTCTCCCCGCCGCCTTCGAAAGCCGAAGGGCGGGGAGATGACTAGAGGGAAAGGGCGTTCTGCCCGTTGTGTCAGACGCGCTGCGCCATAGGTGCAGCTAAGAAGAACAGGCAAAAGCCATGAGCGTAGCCGAATCCGCTGTCGATGTTGTTCCCATCAAGCGCCCTGTGCGCTGGCACGTCGGCGTCTTTCTCTTCCCGGCATTTGTCGTTTATTCGGCGATCATGATCCTGCCGCTGATCGAAACGCTGAGGCTTTCGTTCTACAACACTGTCGACGGTGCGCCTGTCTTCGTCGGGCTCGCGAACTACAAGGTGTTGTTTGGCGATGCGCGCTGGGCACACGACTTCTGGAACGCGCTGGTCAACAACTTCATATTCTTCGTCATTCACATGTGCGTGCAGAACCCGATCGGCATCGCGCTGGCGGCGCTGCTGTCGACGCCACGGCTGCGGTTCGTCGCGTTCTACCGCACCGCAATCTTCCTGCCGACGCTGCTTTCCTTCGTGATCGTCGGCTTCATTTGGAAGCTCATCCTTTCGCCGATCTGGGGCGTTGCCCCGTGGCTGATGAGCCTTGTCGGCATGAAGAGCCTGTTCGCGCCGTGGCTAGGGCAGTCCGGGTCGGCGCTGATTGCCGTGTCGCTGATCTCGAATTGGCAGTACATCGGCATTCCGATGATGCTGATTTACGCTGCGCTGCTCAGTATCCCGGAAGAGGTGATCGAAGCTGCCGAATGCGACGGCATCACCGGCTGGGCTCAGTTCTGGAAGATCAAGCTACCGCTCATCCT
The DNA here is from genome assembly GCF_001542405.1 of Rhizobium altiplani. Taxonomy (GTDB): domain Bacteria; phylum Pseudomonadota; class Alphaproteobacteria; order Rhizobiales; family Rhizobiaceae; genus Rhizobium; species Rhizobium altiplani. The sequence continues at coordinate 124,528 of NZ_LNCD01000106.1, read as the reverse complement.
GCCCGCCATAGGCATCATCTCGATCCTGACTTTTGTCGGCAACTTCAACGCCTTCGACCTGATCTACACCGTGCAGGGCGCACTTGCCGGGCCTGACATGTCCACCGACATCCTGGGTACGCTCCTCTACCGCACCTTCTTCGGTTTCCAGCTGCAGCTCGGCGACCGCTCGATGGGCGCCACGATCGCGACGGTGATGTTCCTGATCATCCTCGCCGGCGTGTCGTTCTACCTTTTTGCCATCCAGCGGCGCATGCGCCGGTACCAGTTCTGAGGAGTGTGCCATGTCGAACAGAGCACGCACATCCCCCATCCGCACCGGCTTCGTCCACCTGGCGCTCATCGGCTATACGCTGGTTGCCATCTTTCCGGTGTTCCTGACGATCATCAACTCGTTCAAGGACCGTAACGCGATCTTCCGCTCGCCGATGCAGGTGCCGACGCCCTCGACGTTCAGTCTTGTCGGTTATCGAACGGTGCTGGGGCAGGGTGACTTCGCCACCTACTTCCAGAACAGCTTCATCGTCACCATCGTTTCGATCGCGCTGGTATTGCTCTTCGGCGCGATGGCCGCCTTCGCGCTCTCCGAATACCGTTTCCGCGGCAACACGTTGACCGGCCTCTATATGGCGATCGGCATCATGATCCCGATCCGCCTTGGTACGGTCGCGATCCTGCAGGGCATGGTGGCCGCCGGTCTCGTGAATACGCTGACGGCGCTGATCCTCGTCTATACGGCGCAGGGGATTCCGCTGGCAATCTTCATCCTGTCGGAATTCATGCGTACCGTCTCGGATGACCTCAAGAATGCAGGCCGCATCGACGGACTGTCGGAATATGCGATCTTCTTCCGGCTCGTCATTCCGCTGGTGCGCCCGGCCATGGCCACGGTCGCCGTCTTCACGATGATCCCGATCTGGAACGACCTCTGGTTTCCGCTGATCCTGGCGCCCGCTGAGGCGACGAAGACCGTCACCCTCGGGTCGCAGATCTTCATCGGGCAGTTCGTGACCAATTGGAACGCCGTGCTTGCCGCGCTTTCGCTGGCGATCCTGCCGATCCTCGTTCTCTACGTCATCTTCTCGCGGCAGCTCATCCGCGGCATTACTTCGGGAGCGGTCAAGTGAGTTCGTCCGACAAGCCAATCCGCGTTCTCGTTGCCGGCCTCGGCAACATGGGACGCAGCCATGCACTGGCCTATCACAACAATCCGGGTTTCGAGATTGTCGGGCTGGTCAATCGCTCGACGCCTGATCTGCCGGAGGAACTACGGGGCTACAAGATCTATTCGGATTTCAAGGCAGCCCTTGCCGAATTGACGCCGGATCTCTGTGCGGTCTGCACCTATTCGGACACGCATGCGGACTATGCGGTCGCTGCCTTCGAGGCTGGTTGCGACGTTTTCGTCGAGAAGCCGCTCGCAACAACCGTTGCGGATGCGGAGCGCGTCGTGGTGGCGGCGAAGAAGGCCGGCCGGAAATTGGTGATCGGCTATATCCTTCGCCACCATCCATCCTGGATGCGGCTGATCGAAGAGGCGCGCAAGCTCGGTGGGCCGTATGTGTTCCGCATGAATCTCAATCAGCAGTCCAGCGGTCTGACCTGGGAAACACATAAGTCGTTGATGCAGACGACCTCTCCGATCGTCGATTGCGGTGTGCATTATGTCGACGTCATGTGCCAGATCACGGACGCTAAACCGGTGGAAGTGCGCGGCATGGGACTGCGTCTATCGGACGAAATCGCGCCCGATATGTATAATTACGGCCAGCTCCAGGTGCTTTTCGAGGATGGTTCAGTCGGCTGGTACGAGGCCGGCTGGGGCCCGATGATCTCCGAGACGGCGTTTTTCGTGAAGGACATCATGTCGCCGAAGGGATCGGTCTCGATCGTGATGGATCCGAACGCCAAGTCCGACGATATCGACGCTCACACCAAGACTTCGGTCATTCGCCTGCACACGGCGGAGACAGGAACCGACGGCAAGTTCATACGGCCGGACCAGGACATAACGATGGCGGGAGAACCAGGCCATCAGGAACTCTGCGACCGCGAGCAGGCCTTCATGCTGAAGGCCATTCGCGAGGATATCGACCTTAACCGCCACATGGCAGACGCCGTCGCTTCGCTGCGCATCTGCCTCGCCGCCGACGAAAGCGTGCGTACCGGCCAAGCCGTCAAGCTCCAAGAGCCGGTCAAACTGTAAGGATTACGACTAGTGGGATCGCTTCAACTCAAATCCATCCGCAAGACCTACGGCACGCATGAGGTGCTGAAGGGCATCGACCTAGAGGTCAAGGACGGCGAGTTCGTCATTTTTGTCGGACCTTCGGGCTGCGGCAAGTCAACCCTCCTGCGCAGCATTGCGGGATTGGAGGATGTCACCTCGGGCGCCGTTTTCATCAATGGCAAGGAAGAGACGCTGACGCCTCCCGCCAACCGTGGCATCGCGATGGTGTTCCAATCCTATGCGCTCTACCCGCACCTGACGGTCAAGGACAACATGGGCCTCGGCTTGAAGCAGGCCGGCACGCCGAAAAATGAGATCGACAAGCGGGTCACCAAGGCATCGTCGATGCTGTCGCTCGAGCCCTATCTGGCGCGGCGCCCGGCGGAGCTTTCCGGTGGTCAGCGCCAGCGCGTCGCCATTGGCCGCGCGATCGTGCGCGAGCCGGCGCTCTTCCTCTTCGACGAGCCGCTGTCTAACCTCGACGCAGCCTTGCGCGTTCAGACGCGTCTTGAGATCGCGCGTCTGCACCGCAGCCTCAAGGCAACGATGATCTATGTCACCCACGACCAGGTCGAGGCGATGACGCTTGCCGACAAGATCGTGGTGCTGAATGCAGGTGCGGTCGAGCAGGTCGGTTCGCCGATGGAGCTCTACAACCGCCCTGCAAACACCTTCGTTGCCGGCTTCATCGGTTCGCCGATGATGAACTTTATTCCTGGAGACAAGGTTGGAGACGCCGGCGCAAAGACCGTCGGCGTGCGCCCGGAGCATCTGACCCTTTCGCGCGAGCAGGGCACGTGGCGGGCGAAGGTCGTCCACGTCGAACATCTCGGCGCGGACACGATCATCTATCTCGAATCCGAGCAGTGCGGCCTGATCACCGCGCGCCTTTTCGGTGAGCATCAGTACGAGCCCGACGAGATCGTCTATGCGACGCCGGACATGGCCCACATGCATCGGTTCGATGCCAATGACAAGGCAATCCGCTAGAGCCCGACTTCAAACTGAAAGCCCCGCCATAGAGCGGGCCCGCCATAGAGCGGGGCTTTCCATTTCTATCGATCAGCCAAGGACAGGGCGCATGAAACTGCGCTCGTAGCTGATGATGCTGCGATTTCGTTTGTCGAGATCGAACGCGGCCTGGCATTCGGGTTCGCTTGCCATGCGCGTGCGATAGTCTTCGTAGGCCGCGAGGCTCGGAAACGAAAACAGCGCAATGGCAATGTTGTTCGCGCCCTCGGACGGCAGGAAATAGCCGTGATGCGTGCCTCCCATTCGATTGACGATCGGAATCCAGAGGCGCGCATACTCCTCGAATTCGGCCACCTTGTGTGGGTCGATCGTGTAACGCAGATAGCAGATAATCATTGAAGCATTCCTTTGAAGCAAAGCCGGACGGCGGCCACACGCCTCCGATAGCTAGGCGGCGAGGCGCTCGGTGAGTTCCTCGATGCCGACGTCTGCCTCGACGCTGTCTCCCTTGGCGATCAGATAGAGCCCTAGCACGAAGGCGAGGGCGGCGATGAAGAGCAGGTAGTAGGCATGAGCCATCGGATTGATTGGCAGCAGCGATGCGACTGCAAGAGGCGTCAGGCCGCCGAAAATCGCGTAGGAGACGTTGTAGGAGAAGGAGAGGCCGCTAAAGCGAACGCGGGCCGGGAAGGCGCGGACCATTACGTAGGGCACAGCTCCAACCATACCGACCGATAGCCCCATGATCGCATAGAGCACGAAAAGAACGGTCAGCGAAACGGCGGCATAACTGTAGAACGCGAAGGTCGCAGCACCAAAGAAGATACTTGAGACAACGAAGAAGCGGCCTGAGCCAACGCGATCGACGATCGCGCCGGCGGCGGCAGTTCCGAAGATCAGGAACAGCGTGCCGAAACTGGTGGCGGCAAGCGACTGCTGCGCGGTGTAGCCATAGAGCTTCTGCAGGAAGGTTGCCGTCATCAGTGTCGTCACGACGATGCCGGCCGACAGGATCCAAGTCAGCAGCATGGAGATGATGACGCCACGCGGGTAGTCGCGCAGCACGGCCTTCAGCGGCAGTTCCGGCGCAAGCGAGCGGGCCTGTTTCATTTCTGCGAAGACGGGCGTCTCCTGCAGCCAGCGGCGGAGGTAGACGGCAACGAGGCCGAAGATGCCGCCGAGGAAGAACGGGATGCGCCATGCATAGGCGGCGACATCATCTTGCGTGAAGACGGAGTTGATGATCGTCGCGATGAAGGATCCGAGCAGGATGCCGAGGGTCAGGCCGGAGCAGAGGAAGCCGCAGGCAAAGCCGACGCGGCGGAAGGGGACGTGTTCGGCCACGAAGGTCCAGGCGCCGGGAACTTCACCGCCGATCGCCGCGCCTTGCAGAATGCGCATGAGCACAAGGAGGATTGGAGCGGCAACGCCGATGGTAGCATAGGTCGGCATCGCCGCCATGCCGAGCGTTGAGAGCGCCATCAGCAGGATCGAGAAAGCAAAAACGCGCTTGCGGCCAAAGAGGTCGCCGAAATGGGCGAGGACGATGCCACCGAGCGGGCGAACCAGATAGCCGGCGGCAAAGATCCCGAAGGTCTGGATGGTCACCAGCCACTCCGGCATATCGGGCGGAAAGAACAGCTTGCCGATTACCGCCGCGAAGAAGACGAAGATGATGAAGTCGTAGAACTCAAGCGCACCGCCGAGGGCCGAGAGGCCAAGGGTGCGGAAATCCTGCGAGGTGAGGCGGCGGGGCGGTACAGCTGTTGTGGTAGGGGACATGATGCTGACTTTGCTGAATAAAAACGCTTCAGCCGTCGTTGCGCATCGAGGTCGCACTTTCAAGCAATTTCCGGCGCCGTAGAGTGGGGCGCCGGAAATGCGGAGGAAAGTGTGGCAAAGCCGCAAACGTGAGTGTGGCGCTGCCGCGATCAATCGCGGATGACAAGGAGGTCGGCTGCCATGAAGCGAAGCGTGACGGTCTCGCCAGCCGCTGGCGGGATTACGCCCGGGCTGTTGAACATGTCGAAGGAAATGACATTGCCGCCGACGTTCATGCGCGTGCGGATGACAGAACCAAGGAAGTGGGCGGATACGACCTGACCGGTCAGCTTCGTGTCGCATGGCGCGCTCTCGGCCAGCGATCCTGCCTCCGGACGCAGGGCCAGCGAGACCGTATCACCCGCCTTGAAGGCGGCGACGGACTGCTTCAGCGTCACGCCCTGGTCACCGATCTGGATACGGTTGGCCGAGGGGTCGACAACCTTCGCCTCGATCATGTTGAGCGTGCCGACGAAGGAAGCGACGAAGCGCGTAGCCGGCGTGTTGTAGATTTCGAACGGCGTTCCGATTTGGTCGGCGCGACCGGCGTTCATGACGACGATGCGGTCGGAGATCGAGAGGGCTTCTTCCTGGTCGTGCGTCACGAAGACGGTGGTAATGCCAAGTTTCTGCTGGATGGCGCGGATTTCCTCGCGCAGCGACACGCGGATCTTGGCGTCGAGGGCAGACAGCGGCTCGTCGAGCAACAGGACCTGCGGCCGGACTGCCAGCGCGCGGGCAAGCGCCACGCGCTGCTGCTGGCCGCCGGAGAGCTGATAGGGATAGCGATCCGCGAGGTGGTCGAGCTTGATCAGCCCGAGCATTTCCTTGACGCGAGCGTCAATCTCCGAAGGCTGCGTGCCGGCGACCTTAAGGCCGAAGGCAACATTGTCGTGCACGGTCATGTTGGGAAACAGCGCGTAGGCCTGGAAGACCATGCCGATGTTGCGCTTGTTCGGCTTCAGATTGTTTTGCTCCTTGCCGCCGATGGCGATGCGGCCGGCGGAGGGCGTTTCGAAGCCCGCGATCATGCGCAGGACAGTCGTCTTGCCGCAGCCCGACGGGCCAAGGAAAGAGATGAATTCACCCTTCTCGATCTGCATGTTGAAGTCATGCACGACCTGCGTGTTGCCGAAGGATTTCTTGAGGTTTGCGAGTTCGAGAAAGGCCATGAAAACCAGATACCTTACGACTTAGCCGGAGCGGCTTTGTGGAAGCGGGAGACAAGTTGCAACAGGCCCATGCTGAGCCAGGTAATCGAGAAGGCGATGACCGCCAGGGCCGACGGCTCGTAGGCGCGGTTGGCGCCAACCAGCTGCAGGTAAGGCCCGAAGGCTGGGCGATTGAGGAGCGCCGCCATGGTGAATTCGCCCATGACGATCGCGAGCGTGATGAAAGCGCCCGAGAGTACACCGCTCATGACGTTCGGGAAAATGCACTTGAACAAGATCGTCGCCCAGCCGGCGCCAAGGCTTTCCGCAGCTTCCGTCAAGGTGCGGACATCGATGGCACGCATTGCGGTGTCGACGGCGCGGTACATGTAGGGCAGGGACAGCGTTATGTATGAAAGGACGAGCAGGATGTTCGTGCCCGTGGTCGATCCAGTCAGCGGCAGGATCGAGGACGAGTTGTACATTCTGAGATAACCGAAGACGATCACGATTGCCGGGATGACGAGCGGCAGCAGCGTGATGAACTCGACAATCGGACGGATCTGCGGCAGGCGCAGGCGCACCCAATACGCCGTAGGCACGACGAGCAGCATGCCGAAGACGATCGTCAGAAGCGCCATCAGCATCGAATAACCGAAGGTCTCGCGGAACTGCGCCTCGGAGAAAACCGAGGCATAGGCGTCAAAACTGTATGCGCCGCGCCGCATGCGCAGCGAAAATTCGACGGTGGCGATGAGCGGCAGGACGAAATAGATCGCGCCAAATCCGATCGATATCCAGGCTCCAAGGCGTGAAGTCTTCATTTTTGCCACCGTTCAGCGCGCATGCGCAGCAGGATGTAAAGGAGGTTGGACAGGCCGGTGATGACGATCATGCCGAGTGCCAGCGCATAGCCGAGGTTGGCGTTATGAAGCACGTCGCCGCGGATCTGCGCGTAGAGCAGGATCGGCACGATGTTGAGCGAGCTACCCGTCAAGGCGTAGGCGGTGGCGATAGCGCCGAAGGCGTTCGCAAAGAGAAGCAGCGTCGTGCCCATGAGGCTCGGCCAGAGGATCGGGAAAGCGACCATGCGCCAGTATTGGCCGTTGGTGGCGCCGAGAATGAGCGCGGCTTCCTTCCACTCCTTCTTCATCCCGTCGAGCGCCGGCGTCAGGATCAGCACCATCAGCGGGATCTGGAAGTACATGTAGGTGAGCGTGAGCCCGAAGAAGCTCAAGAGGTTGAAACCGGTGGAATAGAGATTGAAGCCCAGCCAATCACGCATCAAGACGGTCACGAGACCGGTGCGTCCGAGCGTGGCGAGAAAAGCGAAGGCGAGCGGTACGCCCGCGAAATTCGAGGCAACACCGGAAAAGGTCAGGAGGCCCGAACGAACCCAGGTCGGGAGTCCGCCGAGCACGACAGCCCAGGCGAGAAGGGAGCCGATCACCGCGCCACCGAGGGCTGAAACCACCGACACCTTTATACTGACCCAGTAGGCGCTAAGGATCGACGGCGTGAACAGGTCGGAAATGTTCTTGAGGGTGAGTTCGCCTTCCGGGGTCAGGAATGCGCCTGCGACCAGATAAAGCGTCGGTATGATCAGGAACATCGCGGCAAAGATCATGAAGGGCGCGATGCCGAGCCAGTCTACGATCCTGTCGCGGTTTATCATGGGCGTGGCCGTAGCCACGGATGTTGAAACAGTGCTCATAGACGACGGCCTTATCGGGGCAATGAAAAATGAGACCTCTCCGCCCACGGAGGCGGAGAGGTCTTGCGTCAGATATTACTTGACGTTGGCGCCAACGACGCTGTCCCACTTCGTCGTGATGGCGGCCTTGCCGGCAGGCTGCTCGTCGAGGGTGGGGAATACGGCCTTTTCGTAAGCAGCGGCCGGCGGCAGCTTGTCGAGGAGCTCCTGGGGGACCTTCTTGTTCTTCGCCAGATCGTTGAAGCGGATCGGGTGGCAATAGCCCTTCAGCCAGCCGAGCTGACCTTCGTCGGAGTAGAGGTATTCCATCCAGAGCTTTGCAGCGTTCGGGTGCGGAGCGAAGGCCGAGATCGCCTGAACGTAGACGCCAGCGACAACGCCCGAAGCCGGAACGACGACTTCAGCCGGTGGGTTGCCCTTCAGGGTATCGCGCCAGGAGAGACCATTGTAGTCCCAGGCAACGACGATGGGGGTCGAGCCCTGAGCGAGCGAAGCGGACTTGCCGATCACAGGAACGAGGTTTCCAGCCTTGTTGAGCTCGGCGAAATACGCGAGACCAGCTTCGCCAGCCTTGGTCGCGTCCTTTTCACCAGCTGCGATGCCGGCTGCGTAGACGGCCTGGACAGCCTGGTTAGAAGCGCGCGGGTCGCCAGCGAGCGCGATGCTGTTGGCGTAGTCGGACTTCTTCAGGTCGGCCCAGTCCTTCGGAACGTCCTTGACGATGTCGGTGTTCACGACGAAGGAGAGAACGCCGTAGTAGTCGCCGTACCAGAAGCCATCGGCATCCTTGGCGCTGTCAGGAATGGAATCCCAGGTCGACACCTTGTAGGGCTGGATCAGGCCATCGGCCTTTGCGGAGGGGCCGAAGGAAAGACCGACGTCGATAACGTCAGGAGCCTGCGGTCCGGTGTTGCCCTTGTTGGCCTTGATGGCTTCGATCTCGTCGCCCGAGCCCGCGTCGGGGTTCAGTTCGTTGACTTCGAGGCCGTACTTGGCCTTGAAGCCGGCGATGACGTCGCCGTAGCCGCACCAGTCGTGCGGAAGCGCGATGGTCGTCAGCGTGCCTTCCTTCTTGGCGGCAGCGATAAGTTCAGCGCTTGGTTCGGCAGCTGCGATTGCAGTCGAAGCAACAACAATTGCAGTAGAAAGCGAAAGCATTTTCGAAATATTAGAGATCACTGTTGTTCTCCTTCGGGTTTTCAGTGTCCGACGATGCTGTTACTTACGTTACGTGAAGCTTTCGTGACAGTATCATGACCTTCTTTTTTCTTTGTATAGCAGGCAGTTGGCGGCGATGTTTCATTTACGACACATTATTCGCTCAAGCGCCGAACGTCATCTCACTGTCGTATTTTCCCTCCTAACTGAGTTTGCGGAATAGCCTGGTCTGTTCGAACAGGCCCTCCAGGGTTTTCATGCGTTCTTTCGTCTCATCCCAGGTCGAGCTTTGAACGGCCTCGATCAGGGCTTCGACGATGAAGAGAGTGACGACGGACGAGTCCCAGGCCGATGGCGCCTCGATCTGCACACGGAACGTGTGACGCGCGAGCTTGGCGGCGGGCGATCCCCACTGATCGGTAAAGACGACGATCTCCGCGCCGCTCTTTCGGGCAGCGGTCGCGAGGCTGACCATTTCCTGCTCGTAGCGACGGATATCGAAGATGACCAGGAGGTCGCCGCGATTCATATTGAGTACGTATTGCGGCCAGCTGCTCGAGTTTGATGAGAGCAAAGCAGTGTTCGGACGAATGACTTGCATATGTGTAAAGAAGTATTCGGCCAGCGCGCCGGTGATGCGCCCGCCCACGAAATAGAGGCCGCGTTTGCGATCCGAGAGGAGCGAGGCGACGCTGTCGAACGTCGCCGTGTCGAGCGCGCTCAGCGTCTGGCGCAGATTGCCAATGATCGCGTCGGCAAAGCGATTGAGAATATGCGTGCCCGGCGCGTTGGAGGCCCATCGATCGTGCTTGGCGATGGGGTTCGAGATTGTCGCTTCGACCTCCTGGTGGAGGTGCGCCTGGAAGTCGGGATAGCCCTTGAAGCCGAGCTTCTGCACCATGCGTACGACCGTTGGCGTCGATACGCCGGCGTTCTCCGCAATCGTCGTGATACTCCCCAATCCTGAGACTGGGTAGTTGTCCAGCAGGCTCTCGGCCAATTGCTTTTCGGCCCGCGTAAGCATGCCAAAATGCGAATGGATTACGTCCGAAACTGTCTTCGACGCAGCGCTCACGCGTTCTTGCTCCCCGGGATTGGTCTTGTGCCACTTTCCCACTGAAAGTTAACAACGCTGTCACAATCCATGTCAACTGCTGTCATGAAAAGAAATTTTCAGTCGCGCTTGACAGTCGCCAAAACCTGAAGAATTCTTTTCTTATACATTCTTTATTAATGATCGGGATGCGCCTGTGGTGCCTGCTCAGTTCAAGGTCCTAAGTGAAGCGGATGGCGACTGCGTTTCCGTTGAGCGGCCGAATGGCGAGAGCCCGCTGCTGGTGATCTGCGAGCATGCGTCGCGTTTGATGCCCGAGCGATACGGTACCCTCGGTCTCTCCCGTGAGGCTCTGGAAAGCCATATCGCATGGGACCCTGGCGCATTGGCAGTCGCCCGCGGGATTTCCGAGGCGCTCGACGCCACGCTCGTCTACCAGCGATTTTCGCGATTGATCTATGATTGCAACAGGCCGCCGGAGTCAGCCGGCGCCATGCCCGAGAAGAGTGAAATCTATCAAATTCCGGGCAATGCCGATCTCAGCGCGGAAGAACGCCTCGCGCGCACCGAAGCATTGTATATTCCCTTCCATGACGCCATTCGCGCACTGATTCGCGATCGCAGGGCGAGGGGGCAGGAGACGGTGATTGCGACGGTCCACAGCTTCACTCCTGTTTACCACGGCAAGACACGTGCGATGGAAATTGGTATATTGCATGACGAAGACAGCCGCTTTGCCGACAGCGTGTTGAACGCCGCATCGACCGGCTCGCCTCTCTATAAAATCGAACGTAACGAGCCCTACGGCCCCGTTGATGGCGTGACCCACACGCTCATCCTGCACGGGCTGTCGAACGGGCTCCGCAATGTAATGATCGAGGTCCGCAACGACCTCATCTCAGACGAAGACGGTCAAGGGGTCATGGCCGGCTATCTGACGGGGCTTCTCCGGCAAAGCCTGGACGCCTGACAACGAAGAAAAAGACCCCAGGGAGCAGTCTAACTGCGATCCGCCCGTAGGCGAAAACGTCGCGGGCACTTTGGCACTGGATGATCACTCGCAATCCCGCGGCTGATCGCTAACAGGGGGAAGTCATGTCCGACTACACGGATCACGACAAGAAGCAGGACACGCATATCCTGCACTCCATGGGCTATGCCCAGGAGTTGGAGCGGAGATTGAGCGCGTTCTCGAATTTTGCCGTCTCGTTCTCTATCATCTGCATTCTTTCCGGCGGCATCAACTCGCTGGCGCAAGCAACGTCCGGCGCCGGCGGTGCGGCAATCGGCATCGGCTGGCCGGTTGGTTGCTTCGTTTCGCTGGTGTTCGCCGTCGCGATGGCGCAGATCAGCTCGGCCTATCCGACCGCCGGTGGCCTCTACCACTGGGGTTCGATCCTCGGCAACCGCTTCACCGGCTGGCTGACCGCCTGGTTCAACCTGCTCGGCCTCGTCACCGTTCTCGGCGCGATCAATGTCGGTACCTATTATTTCTTCATGGGTTCCCTGGGGACGAGCTACTTCGGCCTGACAGACACGACGACTGTTCGGATCGTTTTCCTGGTCGTCATCACCGGCGCACAGGCGCTCGTGAACCACATGGGTATCGGCCTGACGGCGAAGCTCACGGACTTTTCCGGTTATCTCATTTTCGCGACGGCGATCGCGCTCGCAGTGGTGTGCCTGTTGGCGGCTCCGTCCTACGAGTTCAGCCGCCTTTTCACCTTTGCCAACTATTCCGGAGAAACCGGTGGCAACGTGTGGCCGGAGACTTCGGGCGCTTGGGTATTCCTGCTCGGCCTTCTGCTGCCGATTTACACGATCACCGGCTATGACGCTTCGGCCCATACGTCGGAAGAGACGGTCAAGGCTGCTCATTCCGTTCCGCGCGGCATGGTCTCCTCCGTTCTGTGGTCTGCGCTTTTCGGCTACATCATGCTTTGCGCTTTCGTGCTGATGCTGCCGAACATGGAAGAGGCGGCCAAGCAGGGCTGGAACGTGTTCTTCTGGGCGATGGACAGCCAAGTCAATATCATCGTCAAGGATGTGCTCTACTTTGCCATCTTCGTCAGCCAGTGGCTGTGCGGCCTTGCGACTGTCACTTCGGTTTCGCGCATGATCTTCGCCTTCTCGCGCGACGGCGGTCTGCCTGCCTCCAAGGCGCTCGCCAAGGTCAGCCCGAAGTTCCGCACGCCGGTCGCGGCCATCTGGACTGGCTCGATCCTCGCGGTCCTGTTCGTCTGGGGCTCGTCGCTCGTTTCGATCGGCGAAACGCCGGTTTACACGATCGTCGTGTCGTGCACGGTCATCTTCCTGTTCTTCTCTTTCGCGATCCCGATCACGCTCGGCCTCCTCGCCTGGGGTACGTCGAAGTGGGACAAGATGGGTCCGTGGAACCTCGGCGAAGGCATGTTCAAGCTGTTCGCGATCCTCTCGATCCTGGCGATGGTGTTGATCTTCGTCCTCGGCATCCAGCCGCCGAATGATTGGGCTCTCTACATCACCGTCGGCTTCCTCGTGCTGACTGCGATTATATGGTTCGGCTTTGAAAACCGCCGCTTCAAGGGCCCGCCGATCGGTGAGGAAGTTGCGCGCCGTCAGGCGGAGATTGCGGCTGCCGAAAAGGCGGTCGGCGAACGCTGAGGCTTCGACTTCCTTCTCAAACCGCGGGGCCGCAATGGCGGCCCCGTTTCACGGCTCAACGAAAATGCATCAGATGCGGCACACCCGTTTCACGGCATGCGCTTTCGTTGTCCCGATTTTTTCAGTTCAAGGTTCAGGCGGATTCAATATGAGCATCTATACTCTCGACGATCTCAAGCAGGATGTTGCCGACGGGCGCATCGACACGGTTCTGGCATGCCAGGTGGACATGCAGGGCCGCTTGATGGGCAAGCGTTTCCAGGCCGAATACTTCCTCGAGAGCGCATGGAAGGAAACGCACAGCTGCAACTATCTCGTCGCCACCGACATGGAGATGGAAACGGTCTCCGGTTACAAGGCGACGAGTTGGGAAAAGGGTTATGGCGACTACACGATGAAGCCAGACCTTTCGACGCTGCGGCGCATTCCATGGCTTGAAGGCACGGCGCTCGTGCTGTGCGATCTGCTCGACCACCACACGCACGAAGAGGTGCCGCATTCGCCGCGCGCGATCCTGAAGAAGCAGGTCAAGCGCCTGGAAGACATGGGCATGAAGGCCTTTATGGCCTCGGAGCTCGAATTTTTCCTATTTGACCAGACCTACGACTCTGCGCACGCGGCCGGTTATCGCAACCTGAAGCTCGCAAGCGCTTATAACGAGGACTACCACATCTTCCAGACGAGCAAGGAAGAAGAGGTCATGCGGGCAATCCGAACGGGGCTTCAGGGGGCCGGCATTCCCGTCGAGAACTCGAAGGGCGAAGCATCCGCCGGGCAGGAGGAAATCAATGTCCGGTACGCCGATGCGCTGACGATGGCCGACCGCCATGCCATCATCAAGAACGGCTGCAAGGAGATCGCCTGGTCGAAGGGCAAGGCAATCACCTTCCTTGCCAAATGGCACTACAATGCCGCCGGTAGCTCGTCGCATATCCATCAGTCGCTCTGGAGCGTGGACGGCAAGACGCCTCTTTTCCATGACGAGAAGGGCAAGTACGGCATGTCGCCACTGATGGAAAACTACATTGCCGGACTGCTCTCGCATGCGAGCGAGATCACGTATTTCCTGGCGCCTTACATCAACTCCTACAAGCGCTTCATGGCCGGCACGTTCGCGCCGACAAAAGCGATCTGGAGCAAGGACAACCGCACGGCCGGTTATCGTCTCTGCGGCGATGACACCAAGGCGATCCGCATCGAGTGCCGTGTTGGTGGGTCTGACCTCAATCCCTATCTCGCCTTCGCGGCACTGCTTGCGGCGGGCATCGATGGCATCGAGAACAAGATGGAACTCGAGGCTCCATTTGTCGGCGACGCCTATGGCGCTCGCCGCGTCCGCGAGATCCCGCGCACGTTGCGCACGGCAACCGTTGCCATGACGAAATCGAAGATGCTGCGCAATGCCTTCGGCGATGATGTCATCGACCACTATACTCGCGCAGCCGAGTGGGAGCAGGAAGAGTACGATCGTCGCGTCACCGATTGGGAAGTGGCGCGCGGTTTCGAAAGAGCATAAAGCGTAGCCAAGCCGGACGGCGTCCTGTCACACGATTTCCATATCTCGGGAGAGTTTGGGACGTCCGCCGGTTTCGGTACGCGAAAACATAGGATGAAGATCATGGGAATGATCCAATGCATTTCACCGGTCGACGGATCGGTTTACGCCGAGCGCCCGGCGCTTTCGCTGGAGGCGGCGAAAGAGGCCGTTGCGCGTGCGCGCAAGGCGCAGAAGGCCTGGGCAAAGCGCCCGCTGGAAGACCGTGTTCAGCTGGTGCTGAAGGGCGTCGCACGGCTCAATGAAATGTCCGACGTCGTCGTGCCCGAGCTTGCCTGGCAGATGGGCCGCCCGATCCGTTATGGCGGCGAATACAAGGGCTTCAACGAGCGCTCCAACTATGTCGCCTCGATCGCTGCCGATGCGTTGGCGCCGCTTGTCGTCGAAGAGAGTGACAAGTTCGAGCGCCGGATCGAGCGCGAGGCGCATGGCGTCGTCTTCGTCGTGGCGCCCTGGAACTACCCCTACATGACGGCGATCAACACGATCGCCCCGGCGCTCATGGCGGGCAATGCGGTTGTTCTGAAGCATGCGTCGCAGACGCTCCTGGTCGGCGAGCGGCTGGTGCAGGCCTTCGCCGAGGCCGGCGTTCCCGAGGATGTCTTCCAGAACGTGTTCCTCGATCACGAGACGACGTCGGCGCTGATTGCTGCTGGTAGCTTCAACTTCGTCAACTTCACCGGTTCGGTCGAAGGCGGGCGCTCGATGGAGCGCGCTGCGGCGGGTACGTTTACCGGGCTTGGCCTGGAGCTCGGCGGCAAGGATCCAGGCTACGTCATGGAAGACGCCGATCTCGATGCGGCGGTCGATACGCTGATGGACGGCGCGACCTACAATTCCGGCCAGTGCTGCTGCGGAATCGAGCGCATCTATGTGCACGAGTCGCTCTATGACAGCTTCGTCGAGAAGTCGGTCGCCTGGGTATCGAACTACAAGCTCGGCAATCCGCTAGATCCGGAAACGTCGCTTGGGCCGATGGCGAACAAACGTTTCGCCAAGGTCGTGCGCGAGCAGATCGCCGATGCCGTCTCCAGGGGTGCCAAGGCGTTGGTCGATCCCAAGCTGTTCCCGCAGGACGATGGCGGCGCCTATCTCGCTCCGCAGATCCTGGTCAACGTCGACCACTCCATGGCCTTCATGCGCGAAGAAACCTTCGGTCCGGCTGTCGGCATCATGAAGGTGAAGAGCGACGACGAGGCAGTGGCCCTGATGAACGATAGCCAGTACGGCCTGACGGCTTCGCTCTGGACGAAGGATCCGGAGCGGGCAGGGCGGCTTGGTCGCGAGATCGAAACCGGCACCGTGTTCATGAACCGCGCAGACTATCTCGATCCGGCGCTCTGCTGGACCGGTGTCAAGGAAACCGGCCGTGGCGGCTCGTTGTCGATCATCGGCTTCCACAATCTGACGCGTCCGAAATCCTACCATCTGAAGAAAGTCATAGCATGAGCAGCAACATCACAGCCAACTGGAGCTATCCGACCGCCTTCAAGTTAGGTCGGGGGCGCATCAAGGAACTGGCGGACGCCTGCAAGAGCCTTGGCATGAATAAGCCGCTGCTGATTACCGATCGCGGCCTCGCGTCCATGGCGATCACCAAGACGGCGCTCGACATTCTGGAAGACGCCGGTCTCGGTCGCGCAATCTTTGCCGATGTCGATCCGAACCCGAACGACAAGAACCTCGACGCCGGCGTCAAGGCGTTCAAGGATGGCGGCCACGACGGCGTGGTTGCCTTCGGCGGGGGTTCCGGCCTTGATCTCGGCAAGTGCGTGGCCTTCATGGCCGGCCAGACGCGCCCCGTCTGGGACTTCGAGGACATCGGTGACTGGTGGACACGCGCCGGCGTCAAAGGCATCGCGCCGATCGTTGCCGTGCCGACGACGGCGGGCACGGGTTCGGAAGTTGGTCGCGCCAGCGTCATCACCAATTCCGAAACCCATGTGAAGAAGATCATCTTCCACCCGAAGTTCCTGCCGGGCGTCGTCATCGCCGATCCGGAACTGACGGTCGGCATGCCGAAGATCATCACGGCCGGCACCGGCATGGATGCCTTCGCGCATTGCCTGGAAGCCTATTCCTCGCCCTTCTACCACCCAATGTCTGCCGGCATCGCGCTGGAGGGCATGCGCCTCGTCAAGGAATTCCTGCCACGCGCCTACAAGGAAGGCACCGACCTCGAAGCCCGGGCGAACATGATGTCGGCGGCCGCAATGGGCGCGGTCGCTTTCCAGAAGGGTCTCGGCGCCATTCATGCGCTGTCGCACCCGATCGGCGCGGTCTACAACACCCACCACGGCATGACGAATGCCGTCGTCATGCCAGCTGTGCTTCGCTTCAACCGTTCGGCGATCGAAGACAAGATCGCGCGTGCGGCGGCCTATCTCGGTATTTCCGGCGGTTTCGACGGATTCTACAACTACGTGCTGCAGCTTCGCGCCGAGCTTGGCGTTCCCGACAGCCTGTCTGCGATGGGGATCAAGCCCGATCGAATCGATGAACTTTCCGCGATGGCGATCGAAGATCCGAGCGCCGGCGGCAATCCGGTCAAGATGACGCTCGAAAACACGAAGGCGCTCTTCAAGGACTGCTTCTGAACTTAGACAAGACGGCGGACCGAACTGGCCCGGAAAGCCTAGGCTTTCCGGGCTTCTTTTATTCGTGGCGTCGTGATTTCGAGGGGATGCAAGAAATGTCAGCCGCAATTTCAGGCGCCGTGTTTAGGAGTTGTTAACCATCATTGTAAAGGATGCGTTAACCGCACGATGTTTCGGAAAGTGCGCGACAGGGCCATAGAGAGGCTCACTTTTCCCTTCGAGGACCGTCCATGCCAGTCATCACTTTCGCAAACACCAAGGGCGGCGCCGGCAAGACCACAGCCGTGCTTCTTCTCGCCACCGAGCTTGCCCAGAAGGGCTATCGGGTGACAATCCTTGACGCAGATCCGCAGCACTGGATCACGAGATGGCATGAAGTATCCGGGCATGTGGCCAACATCTCGGTCATTGATTTCGTGACGTCGGCGTCGTTGCCGCTGCACATATCGGAAAACAAGCACAATACGGACTACTTCATCGTCGATCTGCCCGGTGCGCGTAATCCGCTGCTTGCCACGGCAATCGGCCTCTCCGATCACGTGCTGGTCCCGATCCAGGGATGCGCCATGGACGCTCGCGGCGGCGCGCAGGTTCTCGAACTGCTGCAATATCTTGACGAGAAGGCCGGCATCCGCATTGGGCACTCGGTCGTGTTGACGCGTGTCAACTCGATGGTGACGACACGCGCACTCTCCATCGTCAAGTCGCTGCTGAGCGAGCGCCAAGTGCCGGTGCTGGATACCGCAATCATCGAGCGGTCTGCCTTCCGGGACATATTTGACTGTGGTGGCACGCTGCATTCCCTCGATCCTGCCCGGGTGAGCAACCTCGACAAAGCGCGTGAGAATGCTCGCTGTTTCGCTGAAGAGATCATGGGCAAGGTCCCGGCAAAGCTCCCGGAGCCGGCGCGCAGCACTGGCCCGTTGATCCGCTCAGCCGCCTAGCGGAAAACTGTCTGCTAAACAAAAAATGCGCCCTTTGCGGCGCATTTTTTGTTGGTGGAACGGCAGGATGGATCAGTCGGTGAATTCGACTGTAACGCCCGGCTTGACCATCTTCGCCAGTTCGGTGGCGTCCCAGTTTGTCAGACGGATACAGCCATGGCTCTGGGTCCGACCGATCTTCGATGGCTCTGGCGTTCCATGGATACCGTAAGTCGGCTTGGAGAGCGCCATCCAGACCGTGCCGACCGGGCCGTTCGGACCCGGCGGAATGTTCAGGATCTTGTCGTTGGCGCCCTGCTGGAAATTGATCTTCGGATTGTAGGTGTAGCCCGGATTGAAAGCTACGCGCTCGACGGTGACCGTACCCGAAGGGGAGGGCGTATCGGTCGAGCCAATCGAGGCCGGGTAGGCAGCAATCAGATTGCCGGCGTTGTCATATGCGAAGACCTGCTTTCGGCCCTTGTCGGCAATGATGCGTGCGACCGATCCAGCTTTCACTTCGCCAGGATTGACGACCTTGATGACCGTTCCGGGGACCGTGAAATCGACGCCCGGATTGATTTCCTTCAGGAAGCCTTCGTCCATGTGGAAGCGCTCGGCGAGCATTTCCGTCGTCGAGGTGTAGCCGAGCGACGACATGGCGGCCTTGTGCGCGTAGTCCTCGGGGATCTCCGCGACATAGGGGCCGGCGGCATCCGCAGGCGTGATCGTGTAACTCACCAGCGGCAGGCCGCCGGTCATGCGAAGCTGCTCGAGGATGGCGTCCGTATTGTTCGGGTCGAGAGTCTCGCCCGTCATCTGCTGGTAGGCATAGATCGCTTTGGTCACGTTCGCGCCCATGTGGCCATCGATCGCACCTGGGGACACGCCGGCGCGGTCGAGGAAGACCTGAAGGGCGACGATCTCGGACTTCGACTTGTTCTTGAGCGTGATCACCGGCTCCTGAGGCGGCTTCGGCTGCGCCATCTCCGGCATTTGCTGGTCCGGCTCGATGGAAGCGTAGTTTTCGCCGCCTTGCGGGTAAGGCTGCTCGTCCAGGGGCTGTCGGTCGATCGCAGCGTCACGCGGGATCGAGCCGGTGACGGCGCCGCGTTCGGAATAGCTCGAATCGCCGTAGGGATCGTCGCCGTAGTAGGCGTCGTTATTGTAGGCATCACGCACGGGCGGGCGCGGGTAGTAACCGCGGGCGCGCATTTCGGTCGCAATCACATTGCCATAGGGATCGACCAGTACGCGGTTGCCCCTACGGTCGCGCGCGTAGGCGGCGCCGGATGGTACGTAGTCGAGGATATCGCCGTTCGGCGCCACGAAGACAATGTCGCCCTGGCGTCCGTTGTAAAACTGCTGCGCATCGGCAGAAGGCGCGACAGCGATGGCGAGCACGGCAGCTGCGGCAGACAATCCCGATCTTACAAAGCGATTCACGTCTTCATATCCTTCAGTGACTTGGCCGACACACACCTGCGAATTTTGACGCTAGTGTGGAATTTATGAAATCGTACTGAACAAAAGATAAATATTTGGTGATTTCTCCTTTGCTCATAAACCTTTGGGGTGAACTGCCGGTTCCCTGAAGCGGCATAGCAGTCGTGATTGACGAATGCCGCTGCGAGACATATCGCTGCATCAGTCGCCAGAACCGGGAGGAAGTTGGACAATGATCGAGTTTGCCGCCGCAACAGGGCCGAAGCTGATGCTGGACGAGACGTCGCAGATGGATATCGGCGGCTGTATCGTCAACGGCGTCGACATCGCTCCCAAGAAGGCGGTTCCCGATGACGGCGACACGCGCATCTCGCATTCTGTCGAAGGCTTTCTCTTTACCTGCGGACCGGACCATATCCGGCACCGCGAGCCGATTCCGGGTCGCGCAGACGGCAAGGTCTATCCTTTGCATGGATCGGGCCCTGGTCATGCAGCCAGGGTCCTCTGGACGAAATTCGAGAATGGGAATGCCGAGTGCCGGGCGGATATCGATATCGTAACGGTCGAAGGCTTGCCTGCTCGAATTGAACGCCATTGGTTCGTCAACGGTCAGACAGGCGAGGTCAGTCTTAAAGACAAGGTCGTCAACACCAGCGACAAGGTCGTGCCGACTTTTCTGATGTACCATATGAATATTGGCGGCAAGTGGTTCGATGCCGGCACGCGTCTCGAAGGCAAGATGCTCGAGGGTGACGGCTTTCCCTGGAATTTCGGCGAAGAGCCGGGTGGTATCTTCTGCGTTGAAGCGCCTCCAACGGACAGCGGTTTTGCCGAGGTGCGCCTTGGCCCGATTGCCGCGATCGGCGGCAAGGTCCTCCGAGTGCGGATCCTTGCCGAGACGTTGCCGCACCTGCAGGTCTGGCGCAATCAGAAGGCACCTGCCGACGTCCTCGGCATCGAGCCGGTGTCGCATCGCTGGGTATCTCGCTCCGAGCTGGAAGCAGCGGGTGAGTTCATCATGCTGAAGCCCGGCGAGAGCCGAAATTATGCGCTCAGCTTTGCCTTCGTGTGAGTGATCTGCGGTTGACGCTTGGCATGGGGCGGCGTAGTCATTCAGCCCATGATTTCAGGAGGATTAGCGATGGACATTCGCCAAATCGACGACGAATATTCGGTTTCCGGGCAGATTTCGGTCGAGGATCTCGATCAGATCAAGGCCATGGGCTTCAAATCGATCGTTTGCAATCGCCCGGACGGCGAAAGCCCGGATCAGACGCCTTATGCCCTGGTCGAAGCGCGCGCAAAGGAACTCGGCCTCGATATCGCACACGTGCCGGTCGGCCCGATGGGCGTCAACGAAGAGGCGATTGCCGGGATGGTCGATGCCCTTGATGAATTCCCGCGTCCGATGCTCGGCTATTGCCGCTCCGGTGCCCGTTCGACTGCGATCTATCAGAAGACGCAGCACATCCGCGCATAATACAATCCGTGACCCGAGTCCGACGTCGCTTCTTTCCAGCGGCGTCTTTCATTTCATCAATAGGAGACAATCATGAGCATTAAGCGCATCGACGTTGGCGCCCGCATGAGCGGCGCGGTCGTCCACGGCAACACGGTCTACCTCGCAGGTCAGGTCGGCGAAGGCGAAAGCGTCACCGAACAGTGCAAGTCGGCACTGGCTGAAGTCGATCGTCTGCTCGCTGCGGCCGGTTCGAACAAGTCGAAGATCCTGCAGACGCTGATCTATCTCTCCGACATGTCCTACTTTGCCGAAATGAACGCTGCCTGGGAAGCCTGGGTCGATCCGGCCAACACGCCGGCTCGCGCTACCAGCGAAGCCAAGCTTGCTGCACCGAAGTACAAGGTCGAGTTCACGGTTACCGCCGCCCTCGACTAAGTCACGACGGTGTTGTAATCCCGAAGGCCGGTGGGTTTTACTCACCGGCTTTTTGTTTGGGCGATTTCCGAAAGGGTACGTGTCGGCGTAATGGCTTCCGGATCAAGCCTCACCTCGATGATCGAGGGCTTGCCGCTTGCCCGTGCGCGTTCGAAGGCGCCGGCGAAGCTTTCCGTCGTCTCGACGGTTTCCCCGTGGCCGCCGTAAGCGCGCGCAAGCGAAGCAAAGTCCGGGTTGGTCAGGTCGGTGCCGCTGACGCGGCCGGGATATTCCCGCTCCTGATGCATGCGGATGGTGCCGTAGATGCCGTTGTTGATGACGATCGCGATGATCGGCAGGCCGTAGCGCACGGCAGTCGCAAACTCCTGGCCGTGCATCAGGAAGCAGCCGTCTCCGGCGAAGCAGATGACCTCGCGTTCGGGAAAGAGCTGCTTGGCAGCGACAGCGGCCGGCAGGCCGTAGCCCATGGAGCCTGATGTCGGGGCTGCCTGGGTGTTGAACTGGCGGAAGCGATGGAAACGGTGGAGCCAGGTGGCATAGTTTCCAGCGCCGTTGGTGAAGATCGCATCGGGGCGTGTGTTTTCTTCGATCCACTCCATGATCGGTCCCATGTGGACCGGTCCCGGACCGCTCTGCGGCGGTGTCGACCAGGCGATGTAGGCTTGGTGCATCCGTTCGGTGCGCTCTGCCCATCTGAGTTCGCTTGGCGCCTCGAGATCAGCAAGATCCGCCACGAAGTCACTCGGGCTCGCGCAGATTGCGAGGTCGGGGCGATAGACGCGGCCGAGCTCTGAAGGATCGGGATGAATGTGGACTAGCGATTGCTGTGGGTAGGGGATGTCGATCAGCGTATAGCCGGAGGAGGGCATTTCCGACATCCGGCCGCCGAGCAGGATCAGCAGGTCGCTCTCCTTGATTTCCTTCGCCAGCGCGGGGTTGACGCCGATACCAACATCACCGGCATAATTCGGTTGTAGATGATCAAACAGCATCTGCCGGCGGAAGGAGCATCCGACCGGGAGCGCGAAGCGTTCCGAGAAGGCTTTCAGGTCGGCGACCGCATCCGCATCCCAGCGCGTGCCGCCGACGATGACCATCGGTCGCTCCGCCTTCAGCAGACGAAGATAGAAGTCGTCAATCTGGCCGCGGCCGGGATGGGCTTCGACGCGCGAATAGCGTTTTGCGCGGGGCGCCTCCACCTCGTCACGCAGCATGTCCTCAGGTAGTGACAACACAACGGGGCCGGGACGGCCGGATGTTGCGATCGCAAAGGCGCGGGTGACGAACTCCGGAATGCGAGCCGCGTCGTCGATCTCGCCGACCCACTTGCTGAATTCGGTAAGGGCGCGGCGATACTCAACCTCCTGGAAAGCCTCCCGCTCGCGGGCATCGCGCTGGACCTGCCCGATGAAGAGGATCATCGGGATGGAATCCTGCCTGGCAATGTGCAAACCCGCCGTGGCATTGGTGGAGCCTGGGCCGCGGGTGACCATGCAGATGCCGGGCTCGCCGGTGAGCCTACCCCAGGCATCAGCCATCATGGCTGCGCCGCCTTCCTGTCGGCAGACCACCACGTCGATGTCGCTGTCATAAAGCGCATCGAGAACGGCAAGGAAACTCTCGCCGGGTACGCAGGAGAGGCGTTTCACCCCATTTGCTTTCAGGGCCTCGACGATCAGTTCCCCGCCGGTCTTCTTCATGATGCTCTTTTCCCCTCCAGTTCGGCGAGTTCCGCCAGAACTTCCTCCTGATGCTCTCCCAGCCTCGGGCTCGGCCGCTCGTAGCGCAAAGGCGTTTGCGACAGCACGACCGGCGTCCTCACACCAGGAATGACGGTACCCTTTGCGTCGGCGAGATCTACCCGCAACCCACGCGCCTGGATTTGCGGATCCTCAAACATTTCTTCGATTGTATTGATCGCACCGGCCGGAACCGCGTCCGCCGCACAAGCTTTCAACAGGTCGGCTTTCTGCCATTTCAGCGTTTCGGTGGAAACCAGCTTGCGTACCTCGTCGCGGTTCGCGACGCGCGCCTTGTTCGTGGAATAGCGTGCATCGTCGGCAATGCCCTGGAGGCCGAGGATCGCGCAGAGGCGGCGGAACTGGCCGTCATTGCCCACTGCGAGGATCAGATAGCCATCGGCGGCGGGGACGACTTCATAGGGCGAGATATTCGGATGGGCGTTCCCGAGCCGGGTCGGGGCTCGGCCAGAAACGAGATAATTCATGTTCTGGTTGGCTAGCACGGCGGATTGTACGTCGAGCAGCGCCATATCGACCAGCTGCCCTTCGCCGGTCTTCTGCGCGTGGATGAGGGCGGCCTCGATGGCTGCGACGGCATAAATGCCGGTAAAGACGTCGGCGATCGCGACGCCCGCTTTCATCGGCTGTCCGTCCGGCTCGCCGGTGATCGACATAAAGCCGGACATGCCCTGAACGATATAGTCGTAACCTGCCAGGCTGGCATAGGGACCGTTCTGGCCGAAGCCGGTGATCGAGCAGTAGACAAGCTTCGGATTGATCTTTTTCAGGCTCTCATAATCGAGACCGTATTTCACAAGGCCGCCGAGCTTGAAGTTCTCGATGACGACGTCGGCCGTGGCGATAAGGCGGCGGACGAGGGCCTGATCCTCCTGGCGCTTCAGATCGGCAGTGATCGAACGCTTGCCGCGGTTGGCACCGTGGTAATAGGCCGCGGAAAGGTTTTCGCCGTCGGCACCTTCGACAAAGGGGGGCCCCCAATGCCGCGTGTCGTCGCCTCCATCGGGGTTTTCGACCTTAATCACGTCGGCACCGAGATCGGCCAGCATCTGGCCCGCCCATGGCCCGGCAAGCACTCGCGCAAGCTCGATGACGCGTATGCCTGATAGCGGCGGTTTTTGGAGCTGATTGTCTGTCATGTTCCTCCCACGATCAGATCAGGGCGCCAGGGCCGATTGAGGTGTATCGGATACGGGCTTCGATGCAAAGCGGCGCTCGCGCCAGATGATGTACAAGCCCGATGCGATAATGATCAGGATACCGACCCACTTGAGCGCATCCGGAAAGTCATCGAATACAAGCCAGGCGAAAAAGGTCGCCGACACGATCTCGAAATACTGCAGCGGTGCCAAAATGGAGGCAGGTGCTGCACGATAGGCATAGACGCCGAAGATGCCGGCAATGGCTGCCGTGACGCCGACGCCGACCAGATAGAAGTAGCCCCGGCCATCCGGCATCACTGCGTCAAAGATGTCGGAGCCTGTGCCGCTGCCGAAGGCAAGCAGGATCGCGCAGAACAGCAGACCCCAGATGCCCATCTGAAGCTGCATCGCCCACGGATCTTCTCGGTGCGAAAGCACGCGGGTCATCAAGGCGAAGATGGCGATGCAGAAAGCGCTGACGACGGGCAGAAGCGCGACGTAGCCGACCTCTTGAAAGCTCGGCTGGATAATCAGCATCGCGCCGAAAAAGCCGACTCCGCAGGCGATGTAGCGGCGCCAGCCGATCGTCTCCTTGAGGAAGATGCTGCTCAGGATCGTCAATATGATCGGCTCGACGAAGAAAATCGCGATGGCGTCAGCAACCGGCATGTACTTCAGCGTCGTAACAAAGGAGACCATGGAAATGGTAATGATGGCGCCTCGGATGGCGTGAAAGATATTGGCTCGCCAGGAGAACGTCTTCCAGCTTCCGCGCCAGACAACGATCGGCAACATGCAGAGAGCCTGCACGACAAAGCGGGCGGCGGTGATTTCCGCTGCAGGAATCGTAGCGATCGCGAGCTTGGAGAAGATGTCGATGATCGGGGACACCAGCACCGACAGGAACATCAGGAGAATGCCGGTCGAAACCTCCGAAGCGGAGGCGGAACGGGACGAAATACCATTGCTCATCGCGAAACCCTTCAGTTCAGGATCTTGCGATCGCTTCGTCGCACCAGTCGGCGAATGCGGCGATGGCCGCGTCCGCTCCAATTTCATTCAGCGTTTCGTGGCGCATGTCCTGATATATCTGTGTCCTGATACGGGAGAAGCCGTGAGCTTTCAAATGCTTTGACAGCCAGATCACCGCTTCTCCGTTATCTGTTGCTGGATCCTGTCCGCCACCGACAAGGTGGATCGGCGTGTGCTTCGGCAGCCGGTCCAGTTGCGCCTCTTGTGGTGCGCGAAACGTCATCTCGAAAATATCGAGCCAGAGCGACACGGAAGCATCGAAGCCACACAGAGGGTCAGCAATGTATTTGTCGACCTCAACAGGATCGCGGCTTAGCCAGTCGAACTCGGTTCGACGGTTGGCAATGGACTTCCCCCAGGTGCCGAAGGTGAGCTTCGGTAGGATGCCGCTTGGAACATCGGAGCCCTTAAGGGCTCGTTCTGCCAAGAGGATCGCCTGGGCGGCCCGTCCCGATAGGCCCGGGTTGAAATTCGAATTCCAGGCGGCAATGGCGTCATATTTCTCCGGATGGGTGATCGCCGCGTTGAGCGCGATGAGCCCGCCCATTGAGTGCCCGAAGAGGATGACGGGGAGGCCGGGATATTGTTTTACGGCAAGCTCGCGGACAGAGCCGACATCGTCGATAACCTGTCGCATGCCGTTGCGGCGGGAAAAACGCCCGATTGGCGCATCCGGGCCAGTCGTTTCGCCGTGCCCACGGTGATCGAAGGCGAACACATGGTAGCCGCGGGCTGCCATGGCTGCCGCAAAACGTGAGTAACGTCTGGAATGCTCGGCCAGCCCATGAGACACAAGGACAATTCCGCGTGCCTCTGATTGCGCCGGCTCATGATGAAAGGCGAGTGAAGCGTCCGCCGTTTCAAGGCGTTGCGTTTCTGCGAACATCATATCCTCCCGTTGCCGGGAGAAGACCAGATCGGCCGTGAAAAGCAACACGCCCAGATATTTATGCCAAGGGATTTTTCGTACCCTACGGATTGAGGGTTGTGAAAACAAACGCGGCGTGATTTCTTGTTCATGAATTGTTCTTTGTGGGGACGAAGATGAGCAATCCATTTCTGCGCATGGCTGTGGTCTCAATTGCAATTGCAGCCGCCGGCGTTGCGGGAGCCCAGGACGGCGGCGGAAGGACGCGCTTCATTCTGGCGGCCAGCTGGCAACCCGCGTTCTGTGAAACCAACCAGCGCAAGCCGGAATGCCGCAGCCAGACCGGGGAGAGGTTTGATGCGACCAATTTTTCGCTGCACGGCCTCTGGCCGATGCGGAAGGACTATTGCGACGTCTCTGGTACCCTGCGCAGCGCCGACAAGGACGGCGAGTGGGGGAAGCTGCCTGAGGTAGAGCTTTCGGCGGATACCAAGGCGGCCCTCGAGAAGGCGATGCCCGGTACGCAATCCGGCCTGGAGCGGCACGAGTGGATCAAGCACGGCACCTGCACGAAGATGAGCGCTGATGACTATTTCGGCGCGTCGGTCCGGTTGATCAACGAGCTGAACGCCTCGGCAGTCCGCGATCTGTTCGCGACCAATATCGGCAAGTCGCTGACGGCGGACGCGATCAAGGCGGCTTTCGACAGGAGCTTCGGCCCCGGTGCCGGAGATCGGGTCAAGATGAGCTGCCGACGGGCCAGCGGAGGCCGCGTTATCAGCGAACTTACGATCGGGCTTTCGGAGGACGCGACATCGAACGAGCCAGCAAGCCTTCGTGACCTTATCCAGGGGGCAGGGCGGACGTCGTTCGGCTGCAATGAGGGCGTCGTGGACGCTGCAGGGTTCTGAGACTGCCTCTCATTGAAAGCGGGCTTTCGCCTGTTTAGACGCTGGGATCCGCGACGCGTTGATACCCCCAGATCATACGAGGCTGCTGAAGGCGAACTGCCGCGTTCGGTTACGAAGGCTGCAAAAGCCTCTGGTTTTTGGCCGCTGCGCGTTGCTCCTTGGTCCCAATTCGCCTAAATAGCGGCAAAACTCAAATTCCCGCGCGGAGCGAATTATCTATGGCACGTCAGTTCATCTACCATATGGCCGGCCTCAACAAGGCGTACGGCAACAAGAAGGTGTTGGAAAATATCCACCTTTCTTTCTATCCGGATGCCAAGATCGGTATCCTCGGCCCGAACGGTGCTGGTAAGTCGACCGTTCTGCGCATCATGGCAGGCCTCGACAAGGAATATACCGGCGAGGCGTGGCTCGCCGAAGGCGCTACCCTTGGCTACCTCGCGCAGGAGCCGCAGCTCGATGCGTCGAAGACGGTCCTTGAGAACGTCATGGAAGGCGTTGCGCCGAAGAAGGCGATCCTCGATCGCTACAACGAGTTGATGATGAACTATTCCGACGAGACCGCGGAAGAGGGCGCCAAGCTCCAGGACGTCATTGACAGCCAGAATCTCTGGGACCTCGAAAGTCAGGTCGAAATGGCCATGGACGCGCTGCGCTGCCCGCCAGGCGACTCTTCGGTCGAGAAGCTCTCCGGCGGCGAAAAGCGCCGTGTAGCGCTCTGCCGCCTGTTGTTGGCGCAGCCCGACCTGCTGCTGCTCGACGAACCAACCAACCACCTCGACGCCGAGACGATCGCCTGGCTCGAAAAGCACCTGCGCCAATACCCCGGCTCGGTCCTGATGATCACCCACGATCGCTACTTCCTCGACAACGTCACGGGCTGGATCCTCGAACTCGACCGTGGTCGCGGTATCCCCTACGAAGGCAACTACTCCGCCTATCTTCAATCGAAGGCCAAGCGCATGCAGCAGGAGGGCCGCGAAGAGGCCTCCCGCCAGAAGGCGATCAGCCGCGAGCAGGAATGGATGGCCGCCAGCCCGAAGGCCCGCCAGGCAAAGTCCAAGGCGCGTATCCGTGCCTATGACGAGTTGGTCGCGGCGGCAGAGGCCCGTCGCCCCGGCGATGCGCAGATCGTCATCCCGGTCGGCGAGCGTCTTGGCCAGGTGGTCATCGAAGCCGAGAACCTCACCAAGGGCTATGGCGATACGATGCTCATCGAAAACCTCACCTTCAAGCTGCCGCCCGGCGGCATTGTCGGTGTCATCGGTCCGAACGGCGCCGGCAAGACGACGTTGTTCCGCATGATCACCGGCCAAGAGAAGCCCGATAGCGGCGACATCCGGATCGGCGAGACTGTCGATCTCGGCTATGTCGACCAGAGCCGCGATGCGCTCGACGGCAACAAGACCGTCTGGGAGGAAATCTCCGGCGGCAACGACATCATCAAGCTCGGCAAGCACGAAGTGAACAGCCGTGCCTATTGTGGCGCCTTCAACTTCAAGGGCGGCGACCAGCAGCAGAAGGTCGGCACGCTTTCCGGCGGTCAGCGCAACCGCGTTCACCTTGCCAAGATGCTGAAGGCCGGCGGTAACGTCATCCTGCTCGACGAACCGACCAACGACCTTGATACCGAAACACTGGCGGCACTCGAGGATGCGCTCGAAAACTTCGCCGGTTGCGCCGTCATCATCAGCCACGATCGCATGTTCCTCGACCGTCTGGCGACGCACATCCTCGCCTTTGAAGGCGACAGCCATGTCGAGTGGTTCGAAGGCAACTTCGAAGACTACGAAAAGGACAAGATGCGCCGTCTCGGTGTCGATTCGATCAACCCGCATCGAGTGACTTACAAGCGCCTGACGCGCTGATCACCCAAGATCGCGTTGGAGACCTGGAAGCCCCGGTTCGCCGGGGCTTTTTTGCGCGCGTCGATGTCGCGATCCGAGCAGCTAATTTCGTGAACGGAGGGAATTGCGGCTTGCCACGCCCAATCGTTTGACATAAAGATATCTTTATATGTTGATTGGATCGAGTATGGGTGAGCCTATCAGACTTGGATTGGATGCATTGGTGGACGTCCTCAGGGCGGCCGGCGAGCCGACGCGTCTTCGCCTGCTGGCCCTCCTCGCAGCAGGGGACCTGACGGTCACTGATCTTACAGAAATCCTTGGCCAATCCCAACCGCGCATCTCTCGCCACCTCAAGCTGCTTGGCGAAGCGGATCTCATCGACCGTTACCAGGAGGGCGCCTGGGCCTATTTCCGGCTTCGGCAGGATGGCAAGGCGGCCACGTTCGTTCGTAGCCTGCTGGCGCATGCCTCTGAGAACGATGCTGTGATCCTGCGTGACAGCGAAAGGTTGGCGGCGGTCAAGCGCCAGCGGGCCGAGCGGGCACAGGCCTATTTCAGTCGCAACGCCGCCGAGTGGGACGAACTTCGCCGTCTGCATGCCGCCGACGAAGAGGTCGATGCCGCGGTCATTCGGCTGCTCGGCAGCCAGCCGATCGACTCGCTTCTCGACCTCGGCACCGGAACCGGCCGCATCCTTGAACTCCTGTCCGGCCTGTATCGTCGCGCGATCGGCGTGGACGCCAGCCGCGACATGCTGAGCGTGGCGCGTGCAAATCTCGACAAGTCGGGGATCATCAAGGCATCGGTCCGCCACGCCGATATCCTAAATCTGCCGTTCGAGGCGCAGGATTTCGACGTGGTGACGATCCACCAGGTACTGCATTTCTTTGACCAGCCCGAGATCGCGATCGGCGAGGCAGCGCGTATGCTGCGGCCAGGCGGGCGGTTGGTCATCATCGATCTTGCCCCGCATGGGCTGGAGTATCTTCGCGACGAGCATGCGCATGTTCGCCTAGGCTTTTCGCATCAGTCGATGTCCGACTGGCTGCGCAAGGCTGGGCTGGATGTCGAGCAGGTCGTCGATCTTCATCCGGGTCATGAAAGCGGGCAGGGGCTCACCGTCACTGTCTGGCTTGCGCGCGACCCCCGGCGCCTCATGGCCTCCGCAGCGAGCGAAGGCGCCGAACCCATACTTGCCGGGAGATAATCATATGGCTTTGAACAGCGACGCGCGCCGCAAAATCGGCATTTCCTTCGAATTCTTTCCGCCGAAGTCGGAAGAAATGGAAGGTCAGCTGTGGAACACGGTCAGCGAGCTGCAGGACTGGAATCCCGACTTCGTATCGGTGACCTATGGTGCCGGTGGCACTACCAAGGCGCCTACACTGGCGACTGTCTCACGGTTCCTTTCCGAAACCCCGCTCGCCACGGCGTCGCATCTCACCTGCGTCGGCGCGACGAAGGACGAAACGCATAGCGTGATCGACAGCTTCCGCAAGGTTGGCGTGAAGCATTTCGTGGCGCTGCGTGGCGATGCGCCAGGCGGCGTTGGCGCGCCCTATCAGCCGCATCCCGGCGGCTATGCGAATGCGGCGGCATTGGTTGCCGGTCTGCGTGAGATCGGCGATTTCGAGATTTCGGTGTCGGCCTACCCGGAAAAGCATCCGGAAAGCTGCGATACCGCCGCCGACATCGACATGCTGAAGCAGAAGGCGGATAACGGCGCGACCCGCGCGCTGACGCAGTTCTTCTTCGATAACGACAATTTCGAGCGCTACCTGGAAAAGGTGCGGGCTGCGGGCATCAAGATCCCGGTTGTGCCGGGCATCATGCCGATCCAGAACCTGACGCAGCTGAAGCGCTTCGCCGGTGCCTGCGGCACGGTCATCCCTGCATTTCTCGATGAACGCTTTGCAGGCTACGACGACAAGCCGGAAGAAAGAGCCAAGGTTGCCGCTGAGGTTGCCGCCGAACAGATCGAGGATCTGGCTCGCCGCGGGCTGACCGATTTCCACCTGTACACGATGAACCGGGCGCCGCTCGTTTCGGCCGTGCTGACCAATCTCGGCTTCACACGGGAAGGCGCCAGAAAGGCTGGCGCTGCCGCTTAGGCTGCTCCGTCAGTGACGACAAAAAGAAAAGCGCATCTCCTCGTGGGATGCGCTTTTCTGATTCATTGAACTGTTTCGCTACTCAGGAGTCTCGGTACTGTTCGCTTGCCTCGGCGTTCAGATGAAAAGCATTGTCAATACAAATGCAAACGCCGCGCTGACCAAAAGGACATTCAAGGATTGTGTAAGTCCCATGTCTGTCTCCTCGCGTTAACGGTTGCGATAATATGTCGTGATTGTGTCGCTTGCAAAGCGGATTTTATATTGCACTGCGGCGAAAATGTCACATTGCGGCCGTGACGCTTTGTTCAATTCGTTGAAATCGCAAGATAAATCGCCGTGGAAAAATATTCACAGATTTTAACCGACCGTTAAGGTCGGCGATCCGGCCTTCACACTTGCGGCAAGATGAAGGCTTTGCCTGAAGCGCCTGAAACCATGGAACAATCCGCGAAAATGAAAAGGCCGGGCGCGAAACCCGGCCTTAAAGTGCTCGCTTGAGGAAACGTGATCAGAGCGAGTTGAGGAGCGTCGGCGTTGCCCAGCCATCGGCGGGAATGCCGAGACGCTGCTGCTCCTTCTGGATGGCGACGCGCGTGCCCGAACCAAGGATGCCGTCGACCTTGCCGACGTCGTGACCGAGCGTTCCGAGCTTGGTCTGCAGTTCCTTCATCTGGTCGTTGGAAAGTCCCTGTTCGGGCGTGCCCTTGAGATAGGTCTCAGCGCCGGCAAGGCGTGTCGCGAAATAGGCGGCCGAGGTCGTGTAGATGAACGACTTGTTCCATTCGAGATAGATCTGGAAATTCGGATAGGCAATGAAGGTCGGGCCAAGACGACCCTGCGGCAGTATCAGGTCGCCATGCAGGTTGCCGAAGCTCGTGTTGCCATCGCGCGGCTTGACCCCAAGGGCGAACCACTCACCGGCCGTCAGTGGGCCGCCGATACCGGATTTCTCCCAGGGGAGGTTCTCGGGAAGCGTGACTTCCTGGATCCACGGCTGGCCCTTCTGGAAACCGAGATGCTGGATGAACTTGGCCGCCGTCAGAATGGCGTCGGGGCCGCTCTGCTTGAGGCGGACGTGACCATCGCCGTCGCCGTCCATGCCATAGGCGACTATGTCACGAGGCAGCATCTGGACCTGGCCGATCTCGCCGGCCCAGGCACCGGTGTTGGTTGCCGGGTCGAGGTCGCCATGCTGAACCATTTCGATGAGGGCGATCAGCTGCGGACGGAAAAGCTCCGGACGGCGGCAGTCGTGAGCCAGGGTCACGAGGGCGTTGCGGGTGTTGAAGTCGCCCTGTACGGCGCCGAAGTCGGTTTCCATCGCCCAGAAGGCGGTGATAACCCCTGCGGGTACACCAAATTCCTGCTCAGCACGGGCGAAGACATCGGCGTGTTGCTTCATCTTCTGGCGGCCAATGTCGAGGCGGCCCTGGCTGACAGTGCGTTGCGAGAATTCCAGGAAGGTCTGCTTGAATACGCCCTGAGCGCGGTCGCGGCTCAAGACCTTCTGGTCGATCTGTGCGCCTTCCAGAGCCTTGTCCGCAGCTTCGGCCGATGCGCCCGCTGCGATGGCGTCGGCCTTTACGCCGGCCAAGAATTCGCTGAGGTCGCCGTCACATGCTACCGCCGGTGTCTGCGAAGCCGGGGCACTCGGTGCCGGCGTCTGCGCGGCTGCGCCGGTCGCCAGACCGGCAGCGAAAAGGAGTGCAAGTGCCGTGCGGCTTGCGGGCGAGACGTACATAGTTTCGATCCTCGTCATAAAATGGAATTTCCGTCGATTTCCCAAATGATTGTGACGGAAGCAAGAAAGACGAGGCGACGTTACTAAGAATTTGTGTCCTTTGATACCGCCGCTACCCAGTTGTGCCAATTCTGGGTCGATCCGGCAAAGACATTGATGTCCGTTGGACCCTTGATACCGGGGATGACGCCCGTCGACGTGTATTGCCAGAAGGCCCAACGGCGGTCGGCATAGGTGACTTCGGGATGCTTGGCGGTGGAGCGGACCCAGAAGTGGTAATTCTGGAAGTAGCCGACGAGATTGTCGCGATGGAAGTCTACCGATGTGTAGATGATCGGACGCTTGCCGTAATAGGCCTCGAGGCGATCCATGAAGCGCTGAAGCTGGGCGCGGACCGTCGCCGGATCGGGGCGATAGCGGCATGTCTTCGATTCCGCATTCCATTCGGCGTCGAGGACCGGCGGCAGGCGCATCGATTCCTTGGGCACGTTACGGATGAACCAGTCAGCCTGTTCATCGGGCGTCGAGCAGAAATAGTAGAAGTGATAGGGAGCGTGCGGAATACCGACGGCGCGGGCGCGCTGCCAGTATTCGTTGAAGCGCGGATCGATGCGGTCCTTGCCTTCGGTCGCCTTGATGAAGGCGAAAGCAACGCCGGAACCCTTGACCGTCTGCCAGTCGATATTGCCCTGCCACTTCGACACGTCGATGCCGTGGATCGGCTGCTGCTCCGGATGCTTTGATCCGAAGTCCTGAGGATCGGTGTCCTTAAAGCGCGTTTTCGGCTTCACGGACGCTGTTTCGAGAAAATCATAGCCCGATGATGTACATCCGGCGAGCATGACAGCCAACGGCAAAACACAAAACAGAAGCCGGCGCATAGATGTTCCGTCGCGAAACGAATGGATTTTTTGCCCCACAGCTCGACCCCGTTAAAGACGCGTCCAGCAGAGGAATGTCCCCTCTATTTTCCATATCAACGTAAAAAAACGGTTAGTTTCAAGCGAAATGTCAAGGTTTGGTCACAATGACGGCCCGCCAGGCATAGCCGCCACCAATGGTCTCGAAGGTCAGTCGCGCTTGATTTTCAGAGGCTTGAGACTTGAGAACCTGCCGCAAATCGGCGCGCGGCGACACATGAAATTTCCGCAGCCATGCCTTGAGAAGACGCGCAAACCAGCCCGGCAGGCGCTCCTGCTGGCCGAAATCGACGATGTGCAGCTCGCCACCGGGGGCGAGGGCGTTCATGGCCGAGTCGACGGCGCATTCCCAATCGGGGATCATCGAAAGCGCGTAGGAAATGAGAATGCGGTCGAAGCCGCTGACGCCGAACTCGCGCGGTGTGAAGGCGGTCGCGTCCGCGACGCGAAAATCCGGAAGCGTTGCTTTGGTCTCGAATGTTTTGCGCGCGGAGATCAGCATCTCGTGCGAGATGTCCAGGCCGAACAGCCGAGCCTGCGGGTAATATTTATGGGCGAGCGCCAGGTTTCGGCCGGTTCCGCAACCGACCTCCAGCAGGGTGCCGTCTTCCGGCACATTCAGATTGCGGATCGTCTCATCACGGCCGAGAAGGTAGTACTTGCGCGTCAGGTCATAGATGTGGCGCTGATAACGGTACATGCCGTCCATCAGGGCGGCGTGGCCGTCGTCCTTGGTGACGGGATTCGTGCCGACCCCGCTCACGCATTCTTCCTGTAGATATGGAAGCCGCCATAGATTGCCGAGCGATCAAGCGCCGTGAGTTCGGCGGAGCGCTTTTCCATGTACGTCCACTGATCGCGGATTGCAGGCGACAGACGGCCTTCGATGATGCTCTTTTCGGCCGCCGTACGGAAGATCGCCCGGGCACCTTCGCGACCCGTGCGGCTGATCTCTGCCCATAGGTCGTTGAGCTGCTGGTCCGTCATCCAGTCCTGCGCATCGAGAAGGATGTAGCGATCGCGCGATGCGGCCGGCTCGCCGGCGAGGAGTTCGGTGAAGCTTGCGTGATGAACGGTGACGCGGTCCACATTGCCACGGATCGCCTCGTAGTTCGCGGGCTTGAGATAGGTCGGGAGTGGGCCTTCGCCCTTCGCTGCGTAGCGGCGAGCGAAAGCCTGCCAGGCAAAATAGTTTTCCTGCATGGGGAAGTGGCAGGCCAGCTTCTCAAGACGGTGCCGTAGGACCGGCGCGATCGACTGGTCGGCGGCAAGGCTTGCCAGTTCGTCGTATTGCTGTGGCGGGATACCGAGGCCGAACAACGAGCTCTTGCGGCCGGTGATCCAGCGTACGACCGGCTTGTCGAAGAGTGGTGCGATTTTCTCGTCGAAGAACTGGCGCTGCTCGCGCAGGGAGCGCGTCTTGGTCATTTCCGTCAGGTCGACGCCATGCAGGCGGGCTAGAAGGTGTGCTGCGCCAATGAACCGGCCGAGGAGACCTGTTTCGTAGATGTTGCGGTCGAAAACCGTGACGCGCCGACGGCCGAACTTGCGGCCGTTCCAGTAGTTGCGGGTCGCGTCGTCAAGATTTGCAGCGAGGAATTGGTCGAAGGCGTGGCTGTTCGACAACTCGCGCGGTGTGGCGAGGAAGCGAACGAGATCGGCGTGTGCGGGAAGGTGGCGGAACGCGGCAAGCTTCAGGCGATTGAGGGCAATATGATGCGGATTGAGATCGACCACATCAATCGACGCCGGGCTCCTGGAAAGATAGGCAAGCATGTTGCAGCCGCCGGAGCCGATCGTCACGATGCGGTGTTGAGGCTGAAGCTCCATCGCAAGCATGTCGAGGTCGGGATCTTCCCATATTTGCGGATAGACCAGGCCGGAAAACAGCAGTCCAAAGAGCCGTTCCGAGAAGCCCGCCTTGGAGAAGGCACTGTGGCGGAGAAGAGCTGCCTTGAGTTTCCGGTTCTTGCGGAAGCCGGCATCCGGTGCAAATTCCGTCATATGAGTCTTTCACCCTTTTAGCGTTCAGGGCGTTTAGCGCGCCGTCACTACAGTTTGATGACGCAAGCTGTGGGCGCGTGCTTCCGTCGGTGGAAATGGAAAAACATCCGGGCATTGGGGGCTTTCGCGCTGCCGGCTTTCCTGCTTCTCTTGTGGGCAAGGAGGATCGCATATGCGATTTGTGCTGCGTGTCGTGAAGCCACTCGCTCTTTTGCTTGTCGCGATCGTCGCTATGAGCGCGGCTTGGCTTTATGCGCGGCCACCTGAATTGCTGCGAGTCGGTGATGGTTACGCGGCCAAGATCGTTTGCTCGAACGTATTCCTCGCGGGGCGTGACCCCGAACAGGTGCTTTACGAGGACGTTCAGGCGCCGGGAAATCCGTTGCTACGACTGGTACGCGTCACTGTCGACAGGCAGGACAAGCGGGTTACCGCTCGTATCCTCGGGCTCTTCGCGCCGGGCCATGCGATCTATCGCGGCGCACTCGGCTGCAGCAGCGTGCCGGATGGTGACTTCGAGGCCGCGGCGCGCGCCGTGCCCGCGGTTCCGGTGACTCCGGAGCCACAAAATGAGGCCCCATGGCCGGAGGGAAATGCCGTCGCGAAGGCCAATGACAGCCGTGTCGATGCACTGCTTTCGGATGCCGAGCTGATCGGACCTGCAATGCGCGCGGTTGTCGTGGTTCGCAACGGCCGCATCATCGCGGAGCGCTATGGTGATGGATTCGGTCCGATGATGCCGCTCACAGGCTGGTCGATGACGAAGACCGTGAATGCAGCCATCGTCGGGCGGCTGATGCTCGACAACAAAATCGCGTTCGATGAGGCTGGCCTCCTGCCGCAGTGGAAGGGGGGCGATCATTCGGCGATCAAGCTGAGTGATCTGCTCGGCATGGAGAGCGGCCTGGTGTTCAACGAGAGCTACGGCACGGTCGCCGATGTCACACGGATGCTCTATCTCGATGCGGATATGACGGCGCTGCCAGCAAGTCTGCCATTGGAGGCAAGCCCGGGCCAGCGTTTCAGCTATTCAAGCGGTTCGTCGGTGCTGATCTCAAAGATATGGATGAACAGGATTGGCAACATGCAGGCGGCGCTTGCCTATCCCAAGACGGCGCTGTTCGACCCGATCGGCATGTCGAGTGCTGTCTTGGAGGTCGACGCACGGGGCACCTTCGCCGGCAGTTCCTATCTTTACGCCACAGCGCGGGATTGGGCGCGTTTCGGCCAGTTCCTTCTTCAGGACGGCGTCTGGAACGGCCAGAGGCTGTTGCCGGAACGGTTCATGGCAGCGATGAGGACGCCGACCGTGGCCTCGGGCGGCAAATACACCCGGGCGCAGGCCTGGCTCGCCGCGCCGGGCGGCGACAGCAGCGCTGTCGCCGGTCTTCCCGAAGATACGTTCTGGATGGAGGGGCACGATGGGCAGAGCATTGCGATCGTGCCATCCGCGAAGCTTGTCGTCGTCAGACTCGGGCTGACGCCAAGCTGGCTTCGCTACAAGCCGCAGATGCTGGTGAAAGAGATCCTAGCCGCGCTGCCCGGCAGTGATCAGTAGTTGCCCTGGGCGACGTCGTCCATGCCCTTGCGCTTGGCTTCGTAGTAATAGCCGCGGGCATAGAGGCGGACAGCATCGTCTTCGCTGCTGTCAGAGACGAGCCAAGCGCCGCGAAGATACTTGGCGGCGTATTTGATGTTGGTCTCGGCGTCAAAGAGGCCAGCGGGCTCACCTTCGTAGCCCATGGACTTGGCCGTGTTGTATTTGATCTGCATCAGCCCGAAATAGCCGCGCTTGTTATAGGCCTTGGAATTGTAGCGGCTCTCGCGATGCACGACGCGGTGAAGCAGCGAGGCGGGCACCTGGTAGAGCTTCGAATATTTGTCGATGATCTTGGTGATCGCGCTTTTCTCAACCGTCGGCGCGCCATCGTCGTCGCTGTCGCTGAACATCGGCGGTGCGGCCGGTGGATCCGACGGACCTGAGGTGTCGAAACCGTAATCCATCATTGGGTGCGGCGTCGTATCGATAGCGGAAAGAGCTGCAATCGCGCCGCTTCCAGCCTGAGGCGTTGCGGCAAAGGCGAGCTGTGTCGACGGAAAAGGGGTGCCCGGGCGCGGGATCGGTACAACGGACTGAATCGCGGTCATTTCAGGCGTGAGCGGAATCTGCGCGTAACCCGTTGCCGTCGTCGCCCCGGCCTGACCGCTCAACTGAGAAGGATCGGTTGCCGGCATCGCGGGTGCCGCGAGGGCCGTTGTCGCCTGGTCGGCGGTAGTGATCATCGCCGTCTGCGCCGCTCCGTCGCCGGCCGGCACGGCTGCAAGCGTGGCGTCTTCGCCGGGCTTTGGTGTCGGAACAACGGTCTGGACTGCGGTCAGTTCTTCCACCGACGTGTATTCGACGCTCGTGCATCCGACAATGACGCCGCAGAGCATCGTCGAAACGATGAGACTGCGTTTCAGGCCGGAAAAACCGATCGCTACCATACTCTCACTTTCGTGAACGCGCCGCCCCGGCAGCGTTAGAAGTTACCAAAAACCTTAAGCCTGGAATCCGCAATTAACGTATTCGTTGCGTTGCTGCAACCCGCTGGAAATATTTACGCGGCTATCCGCCTATAACCGGCTGTTACGGCGCCTGCGGCAATGAGCAGAGTGCCGCCGGTGCGGTTAACCGCACGCTGGATGCTTGCCTTGCGGATAAGCCCGCGCGCCGCGTTTGCTGCCAGTGCATAGGTCGAGGCATTGATGGTTGCGAGGACCAGGAACGTGGCTTCCATGATGAGCATCTGGCCGAAGAACGGCAGAGCGGGATTCAGGAACTGCGGAACGAAGGCGACGAAGAACACAATGCTCTTCGGATTGAGCGCCGTGACGACATAGGCGTGCAGGAAAACCCTGATCGATTTCTTTTCGGGCAGGTTGTCATTGTCCGCCATCGGTTCGGACATCACGGGTGCACGCCAAAGCTTGATCCCGAGCCAGATCAGGTACGCGCCGCCGATCCATTTCAGCACTGTGAATAGGGTCGCGGAGGCCGCAAGCACGGCCCCCAGTCCGAAAAGGGATGCAGTCATCGCGGTAAAGTCGCCGAGCGCAACGCCGGTTACTGTCGCGAGCGCCGTCTTGCGTCCATGGCCGAGCGCATAGGAAACAACGAGAAGGATCGTCGGCCCCGGTATCGCCAGCATGATTGCAGACGCAGCGGCAAAAGCGAACCAGGCTTCGAGCGACATGGAATCTCCTCCTATTCCCTAAGGGAAAGCAAAGACACCATATTAACCCTCAGTCAATCATGCCGCACTGTATTTCTGCCCGATCGTGTCCATGACTTCGCCGAACCACTTGGTGGAGGTGTCGAAGGCCTTGCCGCCCTTGATGCGCGGGAACTCGATCGTCCGAAGCTTGCCGTTCTCCGCTTCATCGTGACCGGTGACTCCGGAGACCTTGTTCAGGGCGCTTTCGACGGCAAGGTCGGTCATGCTCTGAATCAGACGAAGGTCATCGCCGTTTGCGGGGGCCGAACGTGCAAAGTAACCCGACTTCTGCACGAGCGACCGCTCGGCATCGATGAGGCCTGCAAACTGTTTCTGGAACCAGCCGCCGACATTGATCGTGTCGATCTTCACGTGGCCGAAGGCGTCGCGCTTGATGGTCTCGCCCGCCGCCTCGCGCTCGGCGACAATAGCGTCAAGGCAGGCGCCTTCCGAAACGAACACGGTCGCATGGCCGGTGCGGTCCATGACTTCCTTCAACCGGGCTGCTTCCGCATCGAGATCGAATGCCAGTTCGGGCAGGTAGACGGCGTCGATGCTTTTCATCCTGGCGTTCGTCATCAGCCCATCGACATATTCATAGTTCTTCGTCCGCTGCAGATAGGCCCGGGCCGTTGCTGCGGTCAGCCAGCCGCAGTGACGCCCCATGACTTCGTGGATGATCAGGGTGCGCGGTGCCGCGGTCTGCTCGTTGCTGACGTTGTCGAAGAAGTGGGCGCCGACCTCGGCGGCCGTCCACGCGCCAAGCGACTGGCGGATCGGGACGACGTCGTTGTCGACGGTCTTCGGCAGTCCGACGACCGTTAGATTGTAGCCGTTGGCCGCCAGATATGCCGCAAGATCGGCAGCGGTGGTGTTCGTGTCGTCGCCGCCGATCGTGTGAAGAATGGTGACGCCATCGTTGGCAAGCCGCTCTGCCGCCACACGCAGCGGGTTTTCGCCTTCCTTGACGAGACCGCGCTTCACGCAATCGGCTGCATTGGTGAGCTTGACGCGGCTGTTGCCGATCGGCGACCCGCCGTAGCGATGCAGAAGCGGCGCCTTCTGTCGCATGTCTGCCGTGATCTTGATGCTGTCGCCGAGGAGTACGCCCTGGTAACCGGAACGATAGGCGACGAGCTCGATGTCGGGCGCAACGTCGCTGTAGCGTTCGATCAATCCGCCGACTGCGGAGGAGAGACAGGGCGCCAGGCCTCCGGCCGTGAGCAATGCAACTTTCTGTTTGGCCATGATCCCTCCATTGTGTCTCGTATCCGTGCAAGCGCGTCTGCTTACCTAACGCATGGATGCGGCAGGGAAAGGGCCATGTAAAGTGTTGTTATTGTGAAAATCGCGCCCCTGACGGCGAAGGTAGACGGAAGCGCGGATATAATCGTTTCAAGCTACGGATAGCTGTTCAGATGGCTTGTGGAAATTCCCGAGCGCGTGGAGCCGACTGTGCAACGGCTGCTCCCTGATGCGTTAACAGCCTATCCCTTGGTGTCATATGACGCCGTGCGAATGCGGCGTATGCTTGGATGCCGGAGCGACAATTACCGAATTGTGAAAGCAGTATTCGCTCCTATGACCAATCGTCGCCTTGCAAACGCAGGCTTTATTTGGTCAAGGTGTCTAACCTTATTTGCACTGCGAGAGACTCTTATGTCCTTCTGGGAAAAACTGCTGAATGCCATTGGCAACACCGCGGGCAACGTCCTTTCGGCGGTGGTCGAGGCTATCCGGACAGTTTTCGAAGGCGATCCGGAGACCCGCCGCAAGGTGGCTTTCTCGGTCGCGATCATCGCTCTGTCGGCAAAAATGGCCAAGGCGGACGGGATCGTCAGTGAGAAGGAGGTTGACGCCTTCCGCGAGATCTTCGAATTCCCGCCCGAGCAGGCGAAGAACGTCGCACGTCTTTATAATCTGGCGCGCCAGGACGTGGCCGGCTATGAGGCCTATGCGGAGCGCTTGTCGTCCCTGTGCGTGACATGTGCCGCCAATTGCCCCGTGCTGGAAGAGGTGCTGGATGGTCTCTTTCATATCGCCAAGGCTGACGGGCTCATTCATGAGAAGGAATTGGCGTTCCTGCGGCACGTCGGCCAGATCTTCCATATGAATGACGAGCATTTCGAAAGGATCGCCGCGCGCCATGT
The DNA here is from genome assembly GCF_001542405.1 of Rhizobium altiplani. Classification (GTDB taxonomy): domain Bacteria; phylum Pseudomonadota; class Alphaproteobacteria; order Rhizobiales; family Rhizobiaceae; genus Rhizobium; species Rhizobium altiplani. The sequence continues at coordinate 83,618 of NZ_LNCD01000106.1, read as the reverse complement.
CTCCGTGGGACGTGATCCCTATAAGGTGCTCGGTGTTTCTCCCTCCGATGATTTCACAACGATCCGTCGCCGTTACCATGGTCTTGTCAGCGAACATCATCCGGATCGGCTGATTTCCCGTGGTGTGCCGGCCGAGTTCCATGCCATTGCCAATGAGCGCATGGCGGCGCTGAATGCCGCCTACGAGGCGATCGAGAAGGAACGCCGCGCAGCATGACCTCGTTCGAGGCCGACTACCGGAAGGCAATTGTTCGCCCTTCGCCCAATCACGGCGAGCGTGCGGGTGGGCGCAAGCCAGACATGATCCTTCTTCACTATACAGGCATGCCAACGCCCGACGGAGCGCTGGAGTGGCTCTGTCGCGACGAAAGCCAGGTCTCCAGCCACTACTTTGTCCAGGAAGACGGCGAGGTTCTGCAACTCGTGCCCGAGGAGCGCCGTGCCTGGCATGCTGGCAAAAGTTACTGGCAGGGCGAGACCGATATCAACTCGTTGTCAATCGGGATCGAGATCGCCAATGCCGGTCATCCCGGCGGCCTTCCAGAGTATCCCCAAGAACAAATTCAAGCCGTCATCGAATTGTGTCGCGATTGCGGCCAACGTTGGTCAATTGCCCCTGAAAGGGTGCTTGGACATTCGGACGTTGCACCGATTCGGAAGGTCGATCCGGGGGAAAAATTTCCCTGGGCGGACCTCTTCAGGGGCGGTATCGGCCACTGGGTCGAGCCCGCACCGATCTCCGGTGGAAGATTTTTCCAACGCGGCGACCGCGGCCAGCCGGTCGAAGCCCTGCAGTCGATGCTGTCGCTCTACGGCTATGCGACTGAGATCACTGGCGAATTCTCCGACAAGATGGCAGGCGAGGTCGAGGCCTTCCAGCGCCATTTTCGGCCGGCCCGAATCGACGGAATTGCGGATTTCTCGACGATAGACACCCTGCACCGTCTGCTGGCGTCGCTTCCGCGCTACTCCGCATAAGTAGTACTTTTGAGTCGCGCCGATTTACCGGGATTTTGAGAGTTCGTCGGCTCGCCACATCATTTCCCTATTATCTCCTCATTGCGATGGTCTAACGCCAAACGTCGAACGGCGCCGCTTGTGTTGTTTGGGGTTCTTAGCGGTCGTCAATTGAAACAAAAAGAATTGCTGCAGTATCTCTAATAAATATCTGCCGCATAAAACTGGATCGTTATTTAAAATGCGGTCCGGAAATTCTTTGGGTCGGAGTAATTAGACTGAATGAATAGGATTATTTCTGCTACAGTGTGCGCAAGTGCACTGTTGATGGGCATGAATTGCGCTTTCGCGGGTGAATGGGGCGCAAGGGCACAGACGGTTCCTTTGAAGACTGTTGATCGGACTAGCGGCTATGCAATGCCGGACTTCACGGCCAACAAATATTCGGCTCTCATTATCAAGTACGCAAAGCAATATAACGTTCCTGCCGAGCTCGCTCAGGCCGTCGTTCGCGTCGAGAGCAATTTCAATCCGAATGCACGCGGTAGTGCCGGTGAAATCGGTCTCATGCAGATCAAGCCGGCGACAGCAAGGATGATGGGTTACTCGGGGACGAGCAAGGGGTTGTTCGATCCGGAGACCAACATCAGGTTCGGCATGAAATACCTGGCCGCAGCACATGAACTCGGCGGTGGTGAGACCTGCGACACGATCTTGAAGTACAATGCCGGCCATGGCGCAACCCGCATGAACCCGGTCTCCAAGGCCTATTGCGGTAAGGTCCTGGCGATGCTTGACTGATCACCTGAAACTGCCTGTCTGATAATTACTTCGAGCGGGCACTTAAGAATATGATTCAACATCGTGCCTGTGTTATCTGGCCTCCGAAATGAGGTGATACATGGCAGTGGATTTCAAGGTGATCATCGTCGGGCGCGGAATGATGGGCGCGGCTGCGGCCCGCCATCTCTCCGGGATGATCGAAGGTGTTGCGCTCATCGGCCCCAGTGAGCCAGTTGAGCGCAAGAGCCATCATGGCGTCTTTGCCAGCCACTACGATGAGGCCCGCATCACGCGGTCCTTCGACGACAATGCGGTTTGGGCGACGCTGGCGGCACGCTCGCTCGACCGCTACCACGAAATCGAAGCGAAGAGCGGCATTTCCTTTTTCACGGAAGCGGGTTGTCTTTTTGCCGGACCACCCGCCCAACCGGGGGAGCGATATCTCGGACGGGCGCTGCAGGTCAGCGAAACACTCGGTCTCGACGTCGAAACGCTGACGCCGACGGCGTTGCGAGACCGCTTTCCTCAGTTCGATCTCAACCCGTCGTTCAACGGTTATTTCGAAGCGAAACGCGCGGGCCACATCAACCCGCGCGCTTTGGTCCGGGCGCAAGCCAAGCTTGCCGAGCAGGCGGGCGTGACGGTTATCGATGCGACTGTTGCCTCTGTTCGCGACGAGGGTATGTTCGTGGAGGTTCATGCCGGCGGCAAGCGCTACACCGCCGAGCGCGTCCTGGTCGCAGCCGGCGGCTTCAGTAATTTCAACGGTCTTCTCCCTGCTGCCATCGATGTCAGGATCGCTGCGCGCACCGTTGCCTTCTTCGAGCTTGGGGAGCGGGAAATGGCGGTTTTCTCCGAAATGCCCTCTGCCATTATCTTCGGCGACCGCGACGAGGACCATGTCTATATCCTTCCGCCGGTGCGCTATCCCGACGGCAAGTTCTATCTCAAACTCGGCGGCGAGTTGGAAACGCGCTCATTCGAGACGCTTGAGGATGTCGGAACATGGTTTCGCTCCGACGGTGATCTGGCGGAGCGCGACCTGCTGGTGTCAACGGCCCTGCAGCACATGCCCGCATTGGCGGGTTGCGCAACAACCTCGGCGCCGTGCGTGGCAACCTTCACGGCAACAGCCTATCCCTATATGGGTTATACGGATTCTCCACGAATTGCGGTTCTGGCCGGTGGCAATTTCGTTGCCGCGAAATCATCGGATGAGCTCGGCCGACTGGGCGCGGTCGTCATGACGCAAGGCTGGCTCGGCGCCGAGGACTTCGGCAGGGAGCTGACGCCGGTCTTTCGCTAGGCACGCATCCGGTCGGGGAGGGGCGCCCGTTGCGAGTACGCGCAGAGCTCGAAGATATTTCAGTGGCATTCGCTTCGCGTCTCCGCTAAGGGAGCCGTGCCAGTTGGCCGGGCAGCCGCGCTTTACCAATGCCGAAAGGCGGTAGGGTGAGGAAAGTCCGGGCTCCACGGAAACACGGTGCCGGATAACGTCCGGCGAGGGCGACCTCAGGGAAAGTGCCACAGAAAGCAAACCGCCTGCCTCGGCAGGTAAGGGTGAAAGGGTGGGGTAAGAGCCCACCGCATCTCCGGTAACGGCGATGGCAAGGTAAACCCCACCGGGAGCAAGACCGAATAGGGATGACGTGGGAGGCGAAAGCCTTCCGGCTGGTTTCCAGGTCAGTCATCCGGGTGGGTTGCGTGAGGCAGTGTGCGAACGCTGTCCCAGAGGAATGGCTGCCACGTTCCGGCTTCGGCCGGGGCCATACAGAACCCGGCTTACAGGCCAACTGGCGAACTACCTTTGCTAAGACGCGTCTTGTTGATGTCGTCGATTGCTAGTGGGCGGTCGGTGCCTTTGCCAGGCATTCATCGCAGGTGGTGCTGCTGCGCGCGAGAATGGACCAGCGCTTGAATATCTTGCCGCAGGAATCGCATTGGATGTCGGTCGTCATGCCTGACTGCGACAGTGGAATACGCTTTTCCGGTTCAAAGCGCCCGTAAAGAAGTCCCTTTAATGTGAAGTTTGTCATACTATTACTCCACGGTTACTTATTTAGCTTGCATTAATATGCGGCAGCGCTGAACCGATTCAATTCTCCGCCTCCTTATTATTTTGCACATGGCAATATCCGGATAGCTTGGTCGCTTACTTCAAAGGGGATAGCGGCTGCATACCTCTTCATGGGGCGCCTCGGATCGGCGCCTGCCACTGTTGAAGAGCAAGCCTTAAGCCTTTGTTGGAAATTGCATATTTGGTTGTGCTGATCTGAGCCATCGGTCGCCTTCGGGCGCGTGCTCGCAGGGCTGGTTCGCGGCATCGGTAAGTGCGGTCCTAACCCTTTGTTAAACTTAACAGCTTATAAATTTTCGATACGGCGCTCATCGTGAGACGGGCGTTTCCCATTGACGCCCATATGGTCCCATGTTATCCCATTCATGCACTGCGCAAGGGCAAGTAGGTGCCCACCAATCGCAAAGCCAAGGTGTCTTCCGTTCCGGAAGCGCCGGATGGGGTCTTGCCCATTCGGCTCGCGAAGCTGTGCCTGAATTTCAGGGTTCCGGGCGTTTGAGTTCAGTCCGGGCTCTTTCGGGAACGGATGTTTCGTGTCATGAGCCGCTTCCTTTCAAATGCGACCAACAGGATCGATTCCAAGGGCAGGGTTTCCGTGCCGGCGGCGTTTCGATCCGTGTTGGCGCAGCGCAATGTTCAGGAGCTCTATTGTTTCCAGGACTTTGTGTTTCCGGCGATCAGTGTCGGCGGTCCGGATCTCCTGGAGAGGTTCGAGCGTCAGATCTCTGCGGAGGATCCGTTTTCGCCGGACGCGAACGAGATGTCGCTTCTCATCCACGGGGGCGGTATCTTCATGAGGCTCGATGCGGAAGGCCGGCTGATGGTCACGGATTTCATCCGCGACTTCACCGGTATCTCGGACGAAGTGACCTTCGTTGGTCGGGCGGATCATTTTCAGCTGTGGCAGCCGCAGGCATTTCAGGCTGCTCAGGTGCGGGCACGAGGAGGGCGTCGGCTGGCGGGCAGGCGTTCCTAAAGGTACGAGGGAACGGAATGACGGCGAATCCTGGCGGAGATTCAACTGATGCCGGTGGCGGACCGGTTCGCCACATTCCGGTTCTTCTCAATGAGGTGCTTGCCGCGCTCGAGCCGTTGCCGGGCAAAATCATTCTCGATGGCACCTTCGGTGCGGGCGGCTATACTTCTGCCATTCTGGGTGCCGGCGCCAATGTGATCGCCCTGGATCGCGATCCGACCGCTATCGAAGCTGGCCAGGCCCTTGTCGCTGAAAGCGAAGGCCGCTTGAAGCTCGTTCATTCGCAGTTCTCTCAATTGGCCGATGCTGCTCCATCGGGCGGGCTGGATGGAGTCGTGCTCGATATCGGCGTGTCCTCAATGCAGATCGATGAGGCCGAGCGCGGCTTCTCGTTCCAGAAGAATGGTCCGCTGGACATGCGGATGTCGGCGGCAGGCGTTTCCGCGGCCGATGTGGTCAATCGCGCCAAGGTTGCCGATCTCATTCGCATCTTTCACTTTCTCGGAGAGGAAAGTCAGTCGCCGCGCATTGCGCATGCGATTGAAAAACGGCGGGCTGAAAAGCCGTTCGAGACGACGCGCGATCTTGCAGGGCTGATCGAGCTCGTCACGCCGCGCAAGATGAAGGACAAGATTCATCCGGCGACCCGCGTCTTCCAGGCGTTGCGGATTTTCGTCAACGACGAACTTGGCGAGCTGGCGCAGGCGCTGTTTGCCGCCGAGCGCGTGCTGAAGCCCGGCGGGCGTCTCGTTGTGGTTACCTTCCATTCGCTCGAGGATCGGATCGTCAAGACCTTCTTCTCTGATCGCGCCGGCAAGGCTTCGGGCTCGCGTCATCTGCCCGTCGCGCACGAGCGTGCGGCGACCTTTGAGCGGATCGGCAAGCCGATGGTTGCTGCGACCGAGGCGGAGGCGCAGGCAAACCCGCGGGCGCGATCTGCCAAGCTGCGGGCAGGGCTGCGCACTGCCGCACCTGCCGAAGCGGCGGATATTTCCATCTTCGGATTGCCGAATCTGGCGAGTCTCGGAAAGCTCGGAGCCTGATATGTTGAGAACCTTGGACCTCATCCTCGTCGGTGTCATGACAGCAGCTGCGGCTGTCACCTACACGATCAAGCACCATGCCGAGCTCAAGCTCGAGGAAGTTCATCGCCTTGAAGCGGAGATCAAGCTCGAGAAGGATACCATCGATCTGTTGAAGGCCGATTGGGCTCTGTTGTCCCAGCCGAACAGGCTCGAGCGGCTCGTCAACAACTACAATGGCGAGCTTCAGCTGCAGCCGACGGCTTCCACGTCGCTGGTTCATGCCAAGGAACTGCCGATGCTGAAGTCGCAAGTTCCGGTTCCCGACATTACCGAAGCGAAGGCCGGTGCCAAGGCGAAGCCGAAGGCGGTGGCGCCTGAACCCGAAGAAGAAGACATGATGGCAACCGGATCGGTGGAGTAGAGATGTCGTTTCTTTCACGCATCATGGTCTTGAAGAGCCAGGCGCATTTCTCCGCCGGCACGCACAACCGCCTCGGCGGCACTAGGCCGATCGAGGGATCGCGAAAGAAGAGGGCGGGACAGGCCAAGAGCCGCGTCGGGCTCCTGATCGTCGGCTTCGTTGCCGTTTATTGTGTGATCGGCGGGCGTCTCGTCGAATACGCAGTCCGCGATCCCGATGTCGTGTCCAGCATCCTGCCGCCTGATCGTCTGATGGCGTCGCGCCCGGATATCCTGGACAGAAACGGCGAAGTGCTGGCGACCGATATCCGCACCGTCTCCCTCTTTGCCGAGCCGAACAAGGTTGTCGATCCCGACGAGGCGGTGGAGAAACTCGCCACCGTTATGCCCGACCTCGACATGAAGGGTACCTACAAGAAGCTCGCGAACCGCACGTCCCACTTCGCCTGGCTGCGTCGCCAGCTGACGCCGAAGCAGCAGAGCCAGATCCTTGCACTCGGCATTCCCGGCATCGGCTTCCGCCCTGAGAAGCGCCGCTTTTATCCAGGTGGAGCCACCGCAGCGCACATTCTCGGTTACGTCAACATCGACAACCGCGGCGTTGCCGGCATGGAAAAATACATTGACGATCAGGGCCTTGCCGACCTCGCTTCCGTCGGCATGACAAGCGATCAGCCGCTTGAGCCCGTTCGCCTGTCGATTGACGTCCGCGTCCAGAACATCGTGCGCGATGTCGTCGTCAACGCGGTCAAGAACTACGAGGCAAAGGGCGCCGGCGCTGTCATCCTCGATATTCATACCGGCGAAGTGCTAGGAATGGCCTCGGCCCCGGATTTCGATCCGAATAACCCGCTGGAGGGCGCCAAGGAGGGCTGGCTGAACCGCATGTCGAACGGCACGTTCGAAATGGGCTCGACCTTCAAGACGTTCTCGCTTGCCATGGCGCTCGACACGGGCAAGGTCAGCCTGAACGACAGCTTCGATGCGACGCAGCCGATCCGCATCGGCGGCTTCACCATTCACGACTTCCACGGCCAGCGCCGTTGGCTGACGCTGCCTGAGGTGTTCCAGTATTCGTCGAACGTCGGTACCGCTCGCATCATCGACATTGTCGGCATGGATGCTCAGAAGGATTATCTTACGAAGCTCGGCCTTTTGACCAAGCTGCAGACCGAACTGCCGGAAGTGAAGATGCCAAGCCAACCGAAGGTTTGGAAGAAGATCAACTCGATCACGATTTCCTTCGGCCACGGCGTTTCCACGACGCCACTGCAGACGGCGGTTGCCGGCGCGGCGCTCGTCAACGGCGGAAAGCTCATCGAGCCTACCTTCCTGCCGCGCAATCGCGAACAGGCGGACGAGGTTGCAGAAGTGGTCGTCAAGAAGTCGACCAGCGACGACGTCCGCTATCTCTTCAAGCTGAATGGCATCAAGGGGTCCGGCCGCAATGCTGACGTGCCCGGCTTCAACGTCGGCGGCAAGACTGGCACGGCTGACAAGGTGGTCAATGGCCGCTATGCGACGAACCTCAATTTCAATGCGTTCCTCGCAGCATTTCCGATCGAGGATCCGAAGTATGTCGTGCTGACGTTCTGCGATGAACCGCACAATGGCGAGAAGGGTCAGAACATCGCCGCCTATACTGCTGCACCCATGGTAAAGAACATCATTGCCCGCGCAGCGCCAATTCTCGGTGTGGAACCCAAGTTCGGTGACGACGGATCGGCCATGTTGGTGTCTTATTGAGTCTGAATGAATGTCGGAGCCGATTCGCCACGGGGGCGCGGCGGCTCGAGAGAGAAAAGTACATTCGATGAACTTGCGAGACATCGCCGGGAATGCATTTCCGGAACTTGAGAATCAATTAGCCGGGTCTGTCGGGGCGCTGGCGGTTTCCGGCATTTCTTCCGACAGCCGCAAGATCGAACCCGGAATGGTGTTTGTAGCTGTCGCCGGGACGAAGGCAGATGGAGCAGGTTTTATCGCAGACGCGGCAACGCGCGGTGCTGTCGTGGCCATTGCGTCCCATGGCATTGATGCTTCCATACCTGTTCTCGTCGTGAACGATCCACGCCGCTTCCTCTCGATTGCGGCCTCTCATTTCTATGGCAAGCAGCCGGAAACGATGGTTGCCGTGACCGGTACTGCCGGCAAGACGTCGGTTGCTTCCTTCACGCGGCAGATCTGGGCCTATGCCGGCCATCCCGCGGCGATGATCGGTACGACTGGTGTCGTCTCTCCGACGCGCAATGAATATGGCTCGCTGACGACGCCCGATCCGGTCTCGCTCCACAAATTGCTGGCCGAGCTCTCCGGGGAGGGGGTCACGCACGCCTCGATGGAGGCCTCCAGCCATGGCCTCGATCAGGGCCGTCTCGATGGCGTCAAGCTCGCAGCCGCTGCCTTTACCAACCTCGGCCGCGATCACATGGACTACCATCCGACGATCGAAAGCTACATGGCCGCGAAGATGCGGCTGTTCGATACTCTGCTGCCCAAGGGCGCACCGGCCGTGATTTTCGCCGACGATGCGTGGTCGGAGCAAGCCGTCAAGGCGGCACGCGACGCGGGTCATGACGTCCGCACCGTTGGTCGCAAGGGCGACTACCTGACGCTGAAGCGTGTCGAGCATTTCCGCCACAAGCAGGTGGCTGAAATCCATGCCGCGGACCAGATCTTCGAGGTCGACATTCCGCTTGCCGGCGACTTCCAGGTGGCCAATGCGCTCGTCGCGGCAGGTCTCGCCATGTCGACGGGCGTGCCGGCGAAGGTTGCAATGGCGGCGCTCGAAAAGCTGCAGGGCGCGTCGGGTCGGCTGGAGCTGGTGGGCCACACCAGGGACGGCGCGCTTGCTTATGTTGACTACGCACACAAGCCGGACGCGCTCGCCAATGTCCTGGAATCCGTTCGGCCGTTTACAACCGGCCGGGTGATCGTCGTCTTTGGCTGCGGCGGCGACCGTGATCGCGGCAAGCGCCCGATCATGGGCGAAATCGCTTGCCGTCTGGCCGATGTGGTGATTGTCACGGACGACAATCCGCGCTCCGAAGAGCCGACGAGCATCCGCGCCGAGATCATGGCGGCCGCTGGCTGCGCAACCGAAATCGGCGACCGCGCCGAGGCGATCCGAACGGCGGTCGGAATGCTGACATCCGGCGACACGCTGATCGTCGCCGGCAAGGGGCACGAGGAAGGGCAGACGATAGGGAGCGTCACCCTGCCGTTTTCGGATCACGCCGAATTGCGTAAGGCTTTGGAGGAGCTGAAACCGTGAACTGGCTTTGGACGACGGAAGACATGATTGCCGCCATGGCAGGGCGGCCGTTCGGCACTTTGCCTGAGGGCATTACCGGGATTTCCATCGACAGCCGCTCCATTGCGCCCGGCGAAGCCTTCTTCGCCATCAAGGGCGACCGCGTCGATGGCCACGACTTCGCGTCGATGGCGATGGCAAACGGAGCCGCTCTTCTCGTCGTCAGCGAAGCGCGCCTGCCAGCCATGGGGCGGCTCACGGTCCCAGTGATCGTTGTCGAAGATGTGTTGGCGGCACTCGGAAAGCTCGGACAGGCTGCTCGCGCCCGTTCGCGCGCCCAGATCATTGCCGTCACCGGTTCGGTCGGCAAGACGACCACCAAGGAGATGCTGCGCCGGGTCTTGTCTCCATCGGGCAAGGTGCACGCTTCCGTTGCCTCATTCAACAATCACTGGGGCGTACCCCTCACGCTCGCCCGGATGCCGCTCGACACGTATTTTGGTGTCTTCGAAGTGGGCATGAACCATCCGGACGAGATCCGCCCGCTGGTCAAGATGATCAAGCCGCATGTCGCCGTGATCACGACTATCGCGCCGGCACACCTTGGCAACTTCAAGAGCATCCGCGAGATCGCGACGGCCAAGGCCGAGATTTTCGAAGGCGTCGTGTCCGGTGGGCAGGTCGTGCTCAATCGAGACAACGACCAGTTCAACTTTCTGGAGCGGACGGCACAAGCTTGCGGTATCAACCACATCCATTCCTTCGGTCAGCACGCGAAAGCGGATTTCCGCCTGGCAGAGTTTAACGGCTCGGACCAGAGTTCGACGCTCTGGATCACCATCGACGGCGACACGAAGGAAGTGGCAATCGGTGCGCCGGGCCGGCACATCGCGGAGAATGCGCTGGCTGCCCTCGGGGTCGTGAAGATAGTCGGTGCGGACATGCAGCAGGCGATCGGCGCCCTCGCGACGCTCCAGCCCGAGAAGGGCAGGGGCCGCCGTCATCGGCTGATGATCGACCACGGCGCCTTCACCGTCATCGACGAGAGCTACAACGCCAATCCCGCCTCTATGAGGGCGGCAATCGCCGTGCTTGCGAGCGCGGTGCCGACGGGGGCGGGGCGGCGCATCGCCGTACTCGGCGACATGCTGGAGATGGGCGACTACGCGGAAAGGGTCCATTCGGATCTGGCGGGGCCGTTGCTTGCTGCCGGCATTGAGCATGTCTGGCTGGCCGGTCGTGAAATGGCTGCGCTGAAGGAATCGCTCCCGGAGAGCGTCCAGGTCGTTCACTACGAGACGACAGAAGAACTAAGCGAATACGTACTGAACTCCGTCGTGGCTGGCGACGTGCTGATGGTAAAATCGTCACTGGGCATAGGTTTCGGCAAGATCGTCGCCGCGCTTCTTGACAAGTTCCCGCCATTTGCCGACACGCAACGCGATTTTTGAGCGGGTAAACAAGGGGCCCTGAATGCTGATTTGGCTTGTCGAACTGTCGGAACACCTGAAATTCTTGAATCTCTTCAGGTACATTACCTTCCGCACGGGCGCCTCCCTGTTTACGTCCGCCTTCATTGTCTTCCTCTTTGGTCCGACGATCATCAACTCGCTGCGCATCCGCCAAGGCAAGGGGCAGCCGATCCGCGCCGACGGTCCGCAGACACACTTCAAGAAGGCAGGTACGCCGACCATGGGCGGCCTGATGATCCTCGCGGGTATCGTCGGGTCGTCGCTGCTATGGGCTGATCTTTCCAACGTCTACGTGGTTGCCACGCTGCTCGTCACCCTCGGTTTCGGCGCGATCGGCTTCTATGACGACTACCTGAAGGTCACCAAGCAAAGCCACAAGGGCTTCTCCGGCAAGGCGCGACTCGGCATCGAGTTCGTGATCGCAGGCATTGCCGTTTACTTCATGATGCGAACGGCACTTGCATCCGGAACCGCGGGTTCGACCTTCGGCTCATCGATCGCGTTCCCGTTCTTCAAGGACTTCATGATCAACCTCGGCATCATGTTCGTCCTCTTCGGCGGCTTCGTGATCGTCGGTGCCGGCAATGCCGTGAACCTGACCGATGGTCTCGATGGGCTCGCCATCGTGCCGGTCATGATCGCCGCAGCATCCTTCGGGGTGATTGCGTATCTCGCGGGTAATGCAGTCTTTGCAAACTATCTGCAGATCAACTTCGTACCGGGCACCGGCGAGCTCTCGGTGGTGCTCGGGGCCGTCATCGGAGCCGGCCTCGGATTCCTCTGGTTCAACGCGCCGCCCGCCGCAATCTTCATGGGCGACACCGGCTCGCTGGCGCTTGGCGGCACGATCGGCACGGTTGCCGTCGCTACCAAGCATGAGATCGTCATGGCGATCATCGGTGGCCTGTTCGTGATGGAAACGCTCTCGGTCATCATCCAGGTTGGCTACTTCAAGATGACCGGCCGGCGCGTCTTCCTGATGGCGCCGATCCATCACCATTTCGAGAAGAAGGGCTGGACGGAAAGCCAGGTAGTGATCCGGTTCTGGATCATCGCGGTCGGTCTTGCCCTGCTTGGTCTCTCCACCCTGAAGCTGCGGTGAGGCGGCGATGATTCCCGTTACGACGCTATCAGGAAAGAAGGTCGCGCTGTTCGGGCTCGGCGGTTCCGGCTTTGCCACGGCGCGCGCGCTGAAAATGGGCGGCGCCGAGGTGACCGCCTGGGATGATAATCCGGATAGCGTTACCAAAGCCGCCGCCGAGGGCATCCATACCGCCGATCTGCGCACCATCGACTGGAGCGCGCAGTCGCTTTTCGTGCTCTCACCGGGTGTGCCGCTGACGCATCCCAAGCCGCACTGGACCGTTGATCTTGCGCGTGCCGCCGGCGTCGATGTCGTCGGCGACGTCGAGCTCTTCGTGCGCGAGCGCCGGGCCCATGCCCCCGATTGCCCGTTCATTGCCATTACCGGTACCAACGGCAAGTCGACGACGACAGCGCTGATCGCGCATATCCTGAAGTCGAGCGGCCGCGATACGCAACTCGGCGGCAATATCGGGACGCCGGTGCTGACGCTCGACCCGCCGAAGGATGGACGTTTTTACGTCGTCGAATGCTCGTCCTACCAGATCGACCTCGCGCCGACGGTCAATCCGTCCGCCGGCATCCTGCTCAACCTGACGCCGGATCATCTCGATCGTCATGGCACGATGCAGCACTATGCCGACATCAAGGAGCGGCTGGTTGCCGGCAGTGACATCGCCGTCATCGGCGTGGACGACAGCCACTGCCAGATGATCGCGGATCGTATCGAGCGGGCCGGCGGCAAGGTCATGCGCATTTCCCGCCGTCATGCACTTCCCTACGGCATCTACGCGGATGGAACGAAGCTCATCCAGGCCTCGGGAGGCGCAACAAAGTCGATTGCCGATCTCGACGGGATCCAGACGCTGCGCGGCAGCCACAACGCACAGAATGCCGCAGCGGCGGTTGCCGCATGCCTGGCCGTCGGCGTCTCTGAAGAAGAGATACGCGCCGGGCTCGCATCCTTTCCCGGCCTCAAGCACCGGATGCAGCCGGTCGGGCGTCGCGGCAACGTCGTCTTCGTCAACGACTCGAAGGCCACCAACGCCGATGCCGCGGCTCCGGCGTTGTCGAGCTACGACCGCATTTACTGGATCGCCGGCGGCTTGCCGAAAGCCGGAGGCATCACCTCACTGACGGGGTTCTTCCCGCGGATCGCCAAGGCTTATCTGATCGGCGAAGCCGCTGCCGAATTTGCCGCGACGCTTGGCGAGACAGTGCCCTACGAGATTTCGGGGACGTTGGAGCGCGCCGTCGCGCACGCTGCTGCCGATGCCGAAAGAGATGAAAGCGGTCCTCTTGCCGTGATGCTATCCCCGGCTTGCGCAAGCTTCGATCAATATAAGAACTTCGAAGTCAGGGGCGATGCATTTGTCAGCCATGTGGCAGCGCTCGACGGAATCACCATGCTGATCGATTCGGCAACAGGAGATAAATGACATGGTAAGCCGCGCGGAACGTGGGCCTCTGGCCGATTGGTTTTGGACCATCGACCGCTTCTTCCTGGCGATGTTCATCTTCCTGATGGGCATCGGGTTCATGCTGTCCTTCGCCGCGTCGCCCGCCGTCGCCGAACGCATCGGGCTGGAGCCGTTCCACTTCGTCAAGCGCCATGCCGCTTTCATGATCCCGTCACTCGCGGTGATGGTTGGTCTCTCCTTTCTTACGCCCCGCCAGGTGCGGCGAACGGCGATCATCCTGTTGATCGTCGCCCTTGGCATGATGCTGCTGGCTCTGTTCTTCGGCGTCGAGGTCAAGGGTTCCCGCCGCTGGGTTACCTTGGCCGGCATCTCGATCCAGCCCTCCGAGTTCATGAAGCCGGCATTCGTCGTCGTCTGCGCCTGGCTCTTCGCCGAGCATGCGCGCCAGCCGGAAATTCCGGGCAACCTGTTTGCCATCATACTTTTCGGCATTGTCGCGGCCCTTCTGGTCGCACAGCCTGACCTTGGACAGACGATCCTGACGACCGCCGTCTGGGGCGGCATGTTCTTCATGGCCGGCATGCCGTGGATCTGGATCATCCTGCTCGGCGCAGGCGGTGTCGGCGGCCTTGTCAGCGCCTACTACATCTTCCCGCACGTGGCGCTGCGCATCGACAAGTTCCTGACCGGCGAAGGTGACACCTTCCAGATCGATACGGCGCGCGAAGCCATCATCCGCGGGGACTGGTTCGGACAGGGCCCAGGCGAGGGTATCGTCAAGCGCATCATCCCGGATGCGCATACCGACTTCATCTTCTCGGTCGCGGCCGAAGAGTTCGGTATCGTCTTCTGCATGGCGCTCGTCGCGCTGTTTTCGGTCCTCGTGCTGCGCGGTCTCTCGCATGCCTACAGGGAGCGGAACGACTTCAACCGCTTTGCCGTCGCTGGCCTCGTGCTGCAGATCGGCATACAGTCGATCATCAACGTAGGCGTTAATCTCGAACTGCTACCGGCGAAAGGCATGACCCTGCCGCTGATTTCCTACGGCGGTTCGTCCATGGTCGCCATCTGCGTTACCGCCGGGTTCATTCTCGCGCTGACGCGTCATAGGCCGGAAAAACGTGCGCAGGATCGGAGCCTCTTCCGCGTCGCGCACGGAATGCCGGCGGAGTAATTGCTTATGAGTAAAGGCATTGTCCTGCTTGCCGCCGGGGGAACCGGCGGCCATGTGTTTCCTGCGGAGGCTCTGGCCTACAAGCTGAAGGAGCGCGGCTATTCCGTGCACCTGGTCACCGATAGCCGTGCCGAGCGTTATGCCGGCAAATTCCCGGCCGATGAGATTCATGTCGTGCCGTCGTCGACGATCGGCTCCAAGAATCCGGTCACTGTCGCGCGCTCGCTGTGGACGCTGTGGACCGGAATGCGGGCTGCCAAGAAGCTTATCGCGCGTCTCAAGCCAGTGGTGGTCGTTGGCTTCGGCGGGTATCCCACCGTACCGCCGCTACTCGCTGCAACGCGCCTCGGCGTGCCTGCGATGATCCACGAGCAGAACGCCGTGATGGGCCGCGCCAACAAGGCGCTGGCTAGCCGTGTGCAGGCGATTGCAGGCGGGTTCCTGCCCGAAGGCGGCGGCCAGTTTCCGAACAAGACGGTGACAACGGGCAATCCGGTGCGACCGACCATCATCGAGGCGGCGAAAGTGGCGTATTCTCAGTCCAATCCCGGTGAGCCTTTCAATCTCGTCGTCTTTGGCGGCAGCCAGGGCGCGCAGTATTTCTCCAAGGCGATGCCGACAGCCATCAGCTTGCTCGAGGACGGGCTTCGCGATCGCCTGCGCATCACCCAGCAAGTGCGTCCGGAAGATATGGGCATGTTGAGCGCTTGCGTCGCTCAATTGAAGATGGCTGCTGATACGGCGCCGTTCTTCAACGACATGGCCGAACGACTTGCCGCGGCACATCTCGTCATCTGCCGTTCCGGTGCATCCACGGTTTCGGAGATTTCCGTGATCGGGCGGCCGGCAGTGCTTGTGCCTTACCCACATGCTTTGGACCACGATCAGGCGGCGAACGCGGCAGCCCTTGCGGCAACCGGCGGAGCCAAGGTCATTCCGCAGGCCGAGCTTTCGCCGGAGAAGATCGCTTCGATACTCACCCATGCGATGAACGACCCGGAAAAGCTCGCCCGGATGGCCGCTGCAGCCAAGCAAGCGGGTAAACCCGACGCTGCGAACTTGCTTGCCGACATGGTAGAGGCTATTGCGGCACGACGTACAATTGCAGAGTTCAAGGGGAAACGCGCATGAAAATGCCGAAGGCCATCGGCCTCGTTCATTTCATCGGCATCGGCGGCATCGGCATGAGCGGCATTGCCGAGGTGCTCCACAATCTCGGTCACCGCGTGCAGGGATCGGATCAGGCCGACAGCGCCAACGTGCAACGCTTGCGTGACAAGGGCATCGAAGTCTTCGTCGGCCACAAGGCAGAAAACCTCGGTGACGCCGAAGTGGTGGTCGTCTCGACTGCGATCAAGAAGAACAACCCCGAGCTTGTCGCGGCGCGTGAAAAGCTGCTGCCGGTCGTTCGCCGGGCGGAGATGCTTGCCGAATTGATGCGGTTCCGCAATGCGATCGCGATCGGCGGTACGCATGGCAAGACCACAACCACGTCGCTGGTGGCAACGCTGTTGGAGGCAGGCGGTCTCGACCCTACCGTCATCAACGGCGGTATCATCAATGCCTATGGCACCAACGCTCGCATGGGTGAGGGTGAGTGGATGGTGGTGGAGGCCGACGAGTCTGACGGCACGTTCCTGAAGCTTCCCGCCGACGTTGCCGTCATCACTAACATCGACCCCGAGCATCTGGATCACTACGGCAATTTCGATGCGGTTCGCGCCGCATTCCGCCAGTTCGTCGAGAACGTGCCGTTCTACGGCTTCGGCGTGCTGTGCCTCGACCATCCGGAAGTTCAGGCGCTGGTCGGCCGGATCGAGGACCGCAAGATCGTTACCTATGGCGAGAATCCACAGGCCGACGTTCGTTTCATGAATGTCCGTGTCGATGGTCCGCGCTCGATCTTCGACGTAGAGATCCGCCGCCGGAGAACCGGGCAGGTGATCAGGCTCGACAATCTCGTGATGCCGATGCCCGGACGGCACAACATATCCAATGCCACCGCCGCGATCGCGGTTGCCAATCGCCTCGGTATGTCCAGCGACGACATTGCCAAGGGACTGGCCTCCTTCGGCGGCGTCAAGCGCCGCTTCACGCTGACCGGCGAATGGAATGGCGTCCAGATCTTCGACGACTACGGCCACCATCCGGTCGAGATCAAAGCCGTGCTGCGCGCTGCGCGCGAAGCCTGCAAGGGTCGCGTGATCGCAGTTCATCAGCCGCATCGCTATTCGCGGCTATCCAGCCTCTTCGAGGAGTTCGCGTCTTGCTTCAACGATGCGGACAGCATTTTCCTCGCGCCTGTCTATGCGGCGGGTGAGGATCCGATCGAAGGGGTGAATTCCGAGGCACTCGTATCCCGGATCAAATCGGGCGGTCACCGCGATGCCCGCTTCCTGCCTTCCCAAGAGCTTTTGCCTGAAATGGTCGCAGAGATTGCAAAGCCGGGGGATTTTGTGGTTCTGTTGGGGGCTGGGAGTATCACATACTGGGCGGCAGCGTTGCCCAAGCAATTGGAAAGCCTTTCGGGAATATCTGCATGAAACAGGTGAATGGGGAAAAGCTTCTTGCGTCGCTCGGCGACGGTGTAAAGAACATCCGCGGTAGGATCACGCCGGATGCGCCGATGGACCGTGTCACGTGGTTCCACGCTGGCGGTCTGGCCGAGTTGATGTTCCAGCCGCATGATGAGGACGACCTGATTGCTTTCCTCAAGCTTTTGCCGGAGGAAGTCCCGGTCACCGTCGTTGGCGTCGGATCGAACATCCTGGTTCGTGACGGCGGCATTCCCGGCGTGGTGTTGCGGCTTTCGGCAAAGGGCTTCGGCGCCGTCGAGCTTGCGGGCGAGAACCGCATCCGCGCTGGTGCGATCTGCCCCGATAAGCATGTCGCAGCCATGGCTATGGACAACGGCATCGGCGGCTTCCATTTCTACTACGGTATTCCCGGCAGCATTGGTGGCGCAGCGCGCATGAACGCCGGCGCCAACGGCGGGGAGACGCGCGAGCGGCTCGTCGAGGTGAATGCGGTTGATCGCAAGGGCAACAAGCTTGTCCTGTCGAACGCGGATATGGGCTATTCCTACCGTCATTCATCGGTGCCGAGCGATCTGATTTTCACCTCGGTGCTCTTCGAAGGGTATAGCGAGGACCGCGCCAAGATCCGAGCCGAGATGGATGCCGTGCGCAGTCATCGTGAAACGGTCCAGCCGATCCGCGAGAAGACGGGCGGCTCGACCTTCAAGAATCCGGACGGCCATTCCGCCTGGAAGCTCATCGACGAAGCGGGATGCCGCGGGCTGGTGATCGGTGGCGCCCAGATGTCGTCGCTTCATTGCAATTTCATGATCAACATGGGGCAGGCGACGGGATATGATCTGGAATATCTCGGCGAACAGGTCCGTCGCGAAGTTTTCGAAAAATCCGGCATCAAGCTCGAGTGGGAAATCAAGCGTCTCGGCGTCTTCATGCCAGGACGTGAGGTTCGTCCTTTCCAGGGAGTAACCAACGAGTAACGTTACGTGAGGCGTTTGCTGAAGGCGGTGGAGAAAGTTACGCCGCCCCTGTCGTCACTGGCTTCGCCGATCGCTACATCCATCGTGTTGCTTGTCACCCGGACAAGGCAGAAGCCGCCCATGAAGGCGGCTTTTGCTTTGAAAACGTCCAGCTTGCCGACCCGATAGGCCATCGGCGTGTTGTGCTCGTGGCCGTGGAAAATACCGATTACGTTGTAGCCTTCGAGGGTTGCGAGGAGTTCCTGACGTTCCGATTCACCCCACCAGTGGGGCGCACCGCTTCCTCTTAACGTGAATGTCTTCATTTCAGGATTCCAGCGCTCGAGGGAAAACGGGTCCCATCCATAGTGCTGGAAGATGACCACCGGGCGGCCATCGGACGCATAGGTCTCGAGATCGCGTTTCATCCAATCGAGGCTGCTTGCCGAACCTCTTGTGTTGTCCCCGGCGTAACGCTGCGCCTGAATCAGATGCAGGCCACCCCAATTCCAGGAGTAGTTGTCCGATGCTTCGTCGTAGTTGTCGACAGGCACCAGCGGCTTGAAGAAGACGCTCGGCTTGTGGTTCATCTGCACGTAATCACGCAGTTCGTCGCGATACCAATCGATTTGCGGCGGGCGCCCGTCCTGATCGAGATCGTGGTTGCCGAGCCCAACATAGACGGGAAAGTGCACGTGGTCGGCACCGCGTCCTTGCTGGTAGCGTTGAGAAAACTCCAGTAGCTGCGACCCTTCTGCGAACTCCGCAGTCTGGCCGCCGCCATCATCGGTGACATCGCCACACACGATGATGCCCTGCGGCCTCGCAATCGGCTGACCGGCGAGCAGAAGGCCGCTCGCCTCCCCTGCGATCTCAGTGGGCCATGCCTGGTGGTAAATGCCGTTGAGCGCAAGAATGTGACGGAGCAGGTTTGCGTCGGTCTTGCCTTCACTCTGGCAGTTGGGACTTAGCCCGTCTCCGAAGCGGCACGCATGGACGTCGTTGATGACAAGGAAGGTGACATTGATCGGCGGGACGCTGGCCGGCCTCGCAATGGACGGCAGTGTCAGCGAGATTCCGGCGCCTACACTTTGTGCCAGCAGTGATCGTCGTGTCAGCATCCCGGCTCTCCCCGTTTTCGAGAATCTAGGGGCAAGGCGTTAGCCGGCAACAATGAAAAAGGGCCGCGGCAGTTTCCCGTCGCGGCCCTTCGAACTGGACTGTTTTCGTGATCAGACTTCGTTGCGGCCGGAGGCCAGAATGCAGATCAAGGTGATGACGGCAGAAAGACCGAGATAGTAGCCGACATATTGCATGCCGTAGTTTGCCTGCAGCCAAGTGGCAATGTAGGGCGCCAGCGAAGCGCCGAAGATGCCGGCAAGGTTGAAGGTGATCGACGAGCCGGTATAGCGCACGGCAGTCGGGAAGGGCGCAGCAAGCGCCGTGCCGATCAGACCGTAAGTCATGCCCATCAGCGCCATGGAGACGATCGCGAACACAACAATGCTGCCTTCGCCGCCGGTCATCAGACCGGGCAGGAAGAACGAGAAGATACCAATCAGCACGGTGGTGAGGATCAGCATCTCGCGGCGGCCGAAGCGCTCGGCGAGTTTGCCTGATATCGGGATGAAAATACCGAAGGCGACGGAGCCGACGATCTGGATCTTAAGCGCGTCCGGGAACGGAATCTTCACGACCTTGACGTTGTAAGACAGAAGGTAAGCCGAGCCGATGTAGAACAGCACAAAAGTGGCGAGCGCCACGAAGGTGCCGAGGAACAGGCTGCGCTTGTGCTTGCGGAAGAGTTCGGCAACCGGGACTGCAACGCGCTCCTGCTTGTCAATCGCCTTCTGGAACGCCGGCGTTTCGGTGATCGAGAGACGAACCCAGAGACCGATGGCGATCAGCAGAATCGAAGAGATGAACGGCACGCGCCAGCCCCAACTCAGCAGATCATCCTGCGACATGACCTGCAGCAGCAGCCAGAAGATGCCCGAGGAGAGGAACAGGCCGACCGGCGCGCCGAGCTGCGGGAACATGCCGTACCAGCTGCGCTTGCCTTCCGGTGCATTCTCGGTGGCGAGCAGCACGGCGCCGCCCCATTCACCGCCTAGGCCAAAGCCCTGGCCGAAGCGGCAGAGCGCGAGCAGCAGCGGCGCGAGAACGCCAATCGACTCGTAGGAGGGCAGAAGGCCGATCACGACCGTCGAAATGCCCATGGTGAGCAGGGCGGCGACGAGCGTCGTCTTGCGGCCGATCCTGTCGCCGAAATGGCCGAACACCACGGCGCCCAGTGGACGGGCGAAGAAGGCGATCGAGAAGGTTGCAAAGGAAGCAAGCAGGGCCGTCGTCGGATCACTGTTCGGGAAGAACAGCGTCGGGAAGATCAGCACGGCGGCTGTGGCGTAAACGTAAAAATCGAAGAATTCGATCGTGGTGCCGACAAGGCTCGCGATCAGAACACGCGCCGGCGAGTTGACTTGCGCATTGTTCGATAAAGCGGGCGTCGGCGATAATCTTGATATCGCGTCTGACATTTTCATTCCAATTGGGATTACACCGTTGCCCTTGGGAGGCAGGCGGCTCTTAACGCAATTTTAATTCGGCGCAAATGCCCACCGAGTAACAAACGCAAAAAAAATTAGCACGCTTTGCATTTTTCCGACGATTCAGCGCTTCTGGGTGGCCGAACCTCAAAGCTGACGGGCGGAAAAGCCATCGAACTGGTGCGGATTCCCGATGGGATGCTGCACAAAAGCCGCCGTTGTCGTGGGGTTTTCTGAACGTTGCACGGCCTTCCTCCGGAGGGGCGTTCGAGGCAAAAATTAACGAAAGTAAACACTTCATTAACCATAATCAGGCTCTAATACACCTGCGTCACCGAGCGAGATTCGGACGGGAAACAAGCTTGGTGCAAGCGT
Organism: Rhizobium altiplani; assembly: GCF_001542405.1. Taxonomy (GTDB): domain Bacteria; phylum Pseudomonadota; class Alphaproteobacteria; order Rhizobiales; family Rhizobiaceae; genus Rhizobium; species Rhizobium altiplani. The sequence goes on along the minus strand of NZ_LNCD01000106.1, from coordinate 62,563 downwards.
CGAAATTCAGACTGCAGGTTATTTTTGGGGGTGTTGATGAGTCGCAAGCATGTCGCTGTCCTGATGGGCGGGTTTTCCTCGGAGAGGCCGGTAAGCCTTTCCTCCGGGACGGCGTGCGCGGACGCTCTCGAGGCTGAGGGCTTCCAGGTGACGCGGATTGACGTCGATCGCGATGTGTCTGCCAAGCTTGCTGCCTTGCGGCCCGATGTCGTCTTCAATGCGCTGCATGGCCCCTATGGCGAGGATGGCACGATCCAGGGCGTCCTGGAATATCTCGAGATTCCCTATACGCACTCCGGGGTGCTTGCATCAGCGCTCGCCATGGACAAGGAGAAGGCCAAAGGCGTTGCAGCCGCTGTCGGCATTCCGGTTGCTCAATCCGAGGTGATCAATCGATTCGCCTTTCCGGCGGAGCACCCGATGAAGCCTCCCTACGTCGTGAAGCCTGTGCGCGAGGGTTCCAGCTTCGGCGTAGTGATCGTTCAGGAAGATCAATCCCATCCTCCGCAAATCATCAGCTCTCCGGAATGGCGCTATGGCGAGCAGGTTCTTGTCGAGCGCTACATCTACGGTCGAGAGCTGACCTGCGGTGTGATGGGCGATCAAGTGCTCGGCGTCACCGAAATCGTGCCGGTCGGGCATGGCTTCTACGACTACGATGCCAAGTACGTGGCAGGTGGATCGAAACACGTCATTCCGGCGGAAATTTCACCGAATATTTACCAAAAAATACAATCATTGGCGTTAAGGGCGCATCAAGCAATTGGTTGCCGTGGCGTGAGTCGCTCCGACTTTCGTTACGACGATCGCTTCTCCGAAGATGGTGAAATCATCTGGCTGGAAATCAATACTCAGCCAGGCATGACTCCAACCTCCCTGGTGCCCGAAATGGCCGGTCATGCCGGCTACACGTTTGGTGAATTTCTCCGTTGGATGGTGGAGGACGCTTCTTGTTCTCGGTGACGGTCAAAAGAATAGGGCGCCCAAGTCATCAGGCGGAGCTCTCGTTTCCCGAGGGTGATGGTCGGTTGGTTCTGCCGCGCCCGCTGCGTCGCGTTGTGCGCTTTCTTGTCAGCCTCGGAAGTGGCCGCATCCATATTCCGGCTCACGTTGGGACGGTATCCGCGTTGGCATTCTTTGCGGCGACGGGTCTCTACGGCATGTCGCTCGGTGGTCACACCGAAGCGGTTGCGCAGGCGACGACGACGGCTGCAGGCTTTGCGATTGATGACGTGAAGGTGTCCGGCAATTCCGAGACCTCCGAAATCGAGATCCTGCAGTTGTTGGGGCTGGACGGTACGACCTCGCTCGTGGCGCTCGATGTCGATGCTGCGCGTCAGAAGATCGCGAAGCTTCCCTGGGTCGAGAATGTCGAAGTTCGCAAGGTCTATCCGAAGACGGTCGAGGTAAAGCTCACGGAGCGCCAGGCTTACGCCATCTGGCAGCATGGCCAGGAGCTCTCTCTCGTGGAGAAGGGTGGCTCGGTCATCGCTCCGCTGCGTGACAACAAGTTTTCGCAGTTGCCGCTGGTGGTTGGTCGCGGTGCTGAAGTTGCCGCAACCTCGCTCGAAACCGAATTTGCGAAGTGGCCGGAGATCAGGGCGCGGGTAAAGGCCTACGTCTGGGTGTCGGGTCGCCGCTGGGATCTGCACATGGACAACGGCGTTGCGGTGAAGTTGCCGGAAGACGATGTCGATCTGGCTCTGGCGCGGCTGTCGAAGTTCATGAAGGAGCAGGACCTTCTGGAGCGCGACATCGCTGCGGTCGATCTCAGGCTCACCGACCGCACGGCAATTCAGTTGACGCCGGAAGCCATGGCGCGCCGGCAACTTGTGCTTGATCAGCGGACCAAGGATTTGAAGAAGGCGGGGCAAAATATATGAGCTTGTTCGGTTCGTCCCATTTCGGATTGCCGCGCCTGAAGCCGCTTTCGTCGAAGCGGTCCCACGTCGTTTCGGTGCTCGACATCGGATCGACGAAGGTCGTCTGCATGATCGGCCGCCTGACGCCTCGCGAGGAAAGCCAGGTGCTGCCCGGTCGCACGCACAACATTGAAATCATTGGGATTGGCCACCAGCGTTCGCGCGGCATCAAGACCGGCGCGATTTCCGACCTCGATGCGCTGGAAAGCGTGATTCGCCTTGCTGTCGATGCCGCCGAGCGCATGGCCGGCCTGACGGTCGAAAGCCTGATCGTTAACGTCACGGCCGGTCGTCTGACGAGCGACATCTACACCGCAACCATCGATCTCGGTGGCCAGGAAGTCGAACTGAACGACCTCAAGAAGGTTCTGTCGGCAGCCTGCCAGCAGTCGCTGCGCCAGGATCGTGCCGTGCTGCATTCGCTGGCAACCGGCTTCTCGCTCGACGGCGAACGCGGTATCCGAGATCCCTTGTCGATGTACGGTGACGTTCTCGGCGTCGACATGCACGTCGTCACCGCTGAGCGTACCGCGCTTAAAAATCTCGAGCTCAGCGTCAATCGCGCTCACCTCTCGGTTGAGGGAATCGTTGCGACGCCGTATGCTTCCGGTCTGGCAGCTCTCGTCGACGATGAAGTCGAGCTGGGCTGCGCGGCGATCGATATGGGGGGCGGAACGACGACGATTTCGGTCTTTGCAGAAGGTAAGCTCGTGCACACGGATGCCGTTAGCCTCGGCGGCCATCACGTCACTACGGACCTCGCCCGCGGCCTTTCGACCCGTATCGAAGATGCCGAGCGCCTCAAGGTCGTTCATGCTTCCGCAATGCCGAACTCCTCGGACGAGCGCGAGTTGATCTCGATCCCGCCGATCGGCGAAGACGAACGCGACCTGCCGACGCAAGTGCCGCGCGCTTTGGTATCGCGCATTGTCAGCGCCCGTATCGAGGAAACCATGGAATTGATCCGCGACCGCATCCAGCGCTCGGGCTTCAGCCCGATCGTCGGCAAGCGCGTCGTGCTGACGGGTGGTGCAAGCCAGCTGACCGGCCTTGCCGAAGTTGCGCGTCGCATTCTTGCCCGCAACGTCAGAATCGGTCGTCCGATGGGCGTCTCGGGCCTGCCGACTGCAGCGAAGGGCCCAGCCTTTTCGACGGCCGTCGGTCTGATGATCTATCCGCAGGTCGCGGACCAGGAAACACATGCGTCACAGAGCGGTCTGCTCATGTCGCTTGGGGGAAATACCAGCCGCTTTGCCCGCATGGGGCAGTGGTTGAAAGAAAGCTTCTGACAATTGAGTGAATTGGCCGGCGTGGCGATGCGGCCATAAAGAGAAGGAACGGTAACATGACTATCAAGCTGCAAAAGCCGGATATCACTGAGCTTAAGCCGCGTATCACCGTGTTCGGTGTTGGCGGCGGCGGCGGCAACGCTGTCAACAACATGATCTCCGCTGGCCTCCAGGGCGTCGACTTCGTCGTTGCCAACACGGATGCCCAGGCCCTGACGATGACCAAGGCGGAGCGCATCATCCAGCTCGGCGCCAACGTCACTGAAGGTCTCGGTGCTGGTTCGCAGCCGGAAGTCGGTCGTGCCGCAGCCGAAGAGTGCATCGATGAAATCATCGATCACCTGAACGGTACGCACATGTGCTTCGTCACCGCCGGCATGGGCGGCGGCACCGGCACCGGCGCTGCTCCTGTTGTCGCTCAGGCGGCTCGAAACAAGGGCATCCTCACGGTCGGCGTCGTTACCAAGCCTTTCCACTTCGAGGGCGGTCGCCGCATGCGTCTGGCCGAAGCCGGAATCGAAGAGCTGCAAAAGTCGGTCGACACGCTGATCGTCATTCCGAACCAGAACCTCTTCCGCATTGCCAACGACAAGACGACCTTTGCCGACGCTTTCGCGATGGCTGACCAGGTACTCTACTCCGGCGTTGCCTGCATCACCGACCTGATGGTGAAGGAAGGTCTCATCAACCTCGACTTCGCCGACGTCCGTTCGGTCATGCGCGAAATGGGCCGCGCGATGATGGGCACTGGCGAAGCATCCGGCCAGGGCCGCGCGATGCAGGCTGCCGAAGCTGCAATCGCCAACCCACTGCTCGACGAAACGTCGATGAAGGGCGCACAGGGCCTGCTGATCTCGATCACCGGCGGTCGCGACCTGACCCTCTTCGAAGTCGACGAAGCTGCGACCCGCATCCGCGAGGAAGTCGATCCGGACGCAAACATCATCCTCGGCGCGACGTTCGACGAGTCGCTCGAAGGCATCATCCGCGTTTCCGTTGTCGCTACCGGTATCGATCGTGCGATCAATGCCGCGGCAGGAAAGACCTTCCAGCCGGCAGCCAAGCCGATCGTGCGTCCTTCCGCGGCCGTTGCTCCGGCTCCGGCCGCTGTTCAGCCTGCACCTGTCATGCAGCAGGCACCCAAGCCGGTCGACTCGGTTGCACAGGCAATCCGCACGGCCGAGGCCGAGATGGAGCGCGAGCTCGAGATCCACGCTCCGCGTGCTGCAGCTCCGGTGCAGCAGCCGGCAATGCAGGAGACCTTCCGCCCACAGAGCAAGATCTTCGCTGCGCCGGAAGCCGCTCCCGTCATTCGCCCAGCCCCGGTTCAGCAGGCTCCCGTTCACGCGCCTGTTATCAGCCAGCCGGCTCCGCAGCCTGTCATGAGCCAGCCGGCTCCGGTCATGCAGCAGCCGATGGCCGCCCAGCAGGCCGTTCGCATGCCGAAGGTGGAAGACTTTCCGCCGGTCGTGCAGGCCGAGATCGACCGTCGCTCGCAGCCGGCCACTCCGTCTCACGCCCACGAAGAGCGTGGCCCGATGGGGCTCCTGAAGCGGATCACCAACTCACTTGGTCGCCGCGAAGAGGAAGTTGCGCCAGAGATGACCTCGGCTCCGGCTGCGGCATCGCAGCAGCGCCGACAGCTTTCTCCGGAAGCCAGCCTCTATGCGCCGCGTCGCGGAAATCTCGACGATCAGGGCCGAAGCGTTCCGCAAGCTCGCATGATGCAGGAAGACGATCAGCTTGAAATTCCTGCGTTCCTGCGCCGCCAGTCGAACTGAGGCAAGGGACAGAATCGCCACAAGGATGCCCGGGAGTACGCTCCCGGGCATTGCCGTTTCAAAGCTCTGAATTCGGCACGAATTGCGTTGTTATTTCAAAGGCATGCTTTCGTAACAATGCGAAAGAAACAGTGATTTGGATTGGAACCCGGGCGCACGTATGTATGTGCTCAAGGAACCGTCTTCTTGCGCTTTATCGCGGGGCTCAGACGGAGTGAAATGACCCCTGGCGGATGGTTCGGCATGTTAGCCGATGCGGATCACCAGGGATAATAAAGGCAAAAATTTATGGTTATTGGCATGTTGGGTTTTCAGACGACAGTATCGCGCCCGATTACGCTCTCGGGCATCGGCGTTCATTCCGGTGCTGACGTTTCGATTACCTTCAACCCGGCAGAAGCTGACACAGGCGTTGTCTTCAATCGCATGCACGACAACGGTGAGGTTTCCGAATATCGTGCCGTGTCTTCTCAGGTCGGCAATACAGATCTCTGCACCGTTCTTGGTTTCTCGCCGGCGCGCTCGGTCGCGACGATCGAGCATGTCATGGCCGCTGTCTACGCGCTTGGTCTCGACAACGTCCTGATCGAAGTTCACGGTTCCGAAATGCCCATCATGGATGGCAGCTCGATGCCCTTTATCGAGGCGATCGAACAGGTTGGCCTGGTATCGCTTGGCGTCAAGCGTCGCTACATCCGCGTCACCAAGCCGGTTCGCATCGAGCATGGTGGTTCGTGGAGCGAGTTCCGTCCCTATGACGGCATGCGCTTTGAGGTTGAGATCGATTTCGACTGCCCGCTGATCGGCCGACAGAAGTGGGAAGGCGACATGACGGCTGCGACGTTCAAGTCCGAGCTGTCGCGTGCCCGTACCTTCGGCTTCATGCGCGATGTCGAGCGTCTTTGGGCCTCCGGCCACGCGCTTGGTTCGTCGCTTGAGAATTCGGTCGTCATATCGGACGACAATACCGTTATCAACGTCGAAGGCCTGCGCTACGCCAAGGACGAGTTCGTGCGCCACAAGGCACTCGATGCGGTTGGCGACCTGGCGCTCGCCGGTGCTCCTTTCATCGGCTGCTATCGGTCCTACCGCGGCGGTCACAAGATGAATGCTAATGCTCTCAAGGCGTTGCTCAGCGACCCGACCGCCTATGAAGTGGTCGAGACCTCTGCGCCGCGCCAGCGTGTTGCGGCTCGGGATTTCATCCGGGTCAACGCGCCGGAATTTGCTCCCTGGTCGGCATGACCTCCATCGCATTTATTAGGCCAGGGCCGCCTCCTTCGGGAGGCGGTTTCTTTATGGGGAGCAGGCTGACGATGATTCCCCGATAGATGTGCTGCCGCAGATGCTTAGTAGCACGAGATGCAGCATTCGCAGTGTAAAACCGGCGTTTATCGCCTGCATCGCCACAAAAATGCGTTAATGCATCATCATTGCGTTGCTCTGGCTCCACATTTGTGGCTAGAAACGCCAGCAAGGCGTGGCTGCCGTTGAGGGATGGCGGCGTTGGGATATTCCGATGGGTTATGCAGGGTCTGATAGTATGATGAAGACAGCGCGCGCTTTGTTCGCATCGCTCTTGGTGCTGAGCGCAGGTGCCTTAATTTCCGGATGCCAGTCGGACCCCGATATCGATATCACCAAGCTCGGCCTCGAGAACGATCCGCCGGATGTCCTCTATACCCAGGGCCTCGCCAACATGAAGGCCGGCAACATGGCCGAGGCGGCGCGCAAGTTCGACGCAATCGACCGCGAAAACCCGTTCTCAGAATGGGCGCGAAAGGCGCTCGTGATGAGCACCTTCGTCAAGTATCGCCAGGGCCGTCTGGACGACGCTCTCGCTTCGGGCAACCGCTATATGGCGCAGTATCCGAAGTCGAAGGACGCTCCCTACGTGCAGTATCTGATCGGTCTGACCTATTCGAAGCAGATCGTGGACGTCACGCAGGACCAGCGCGCGGCCGCCAAGACCGTCGAGGCCATGCAGGCCGTCATCGACAACTATCCGGATTCGGAATACGTCGACGACGCGCAGGCGAAAATCCGCTTCGCACGCGACCAGATGGCAGGCAAGGAAATGCAGGTCGGCCGTTACTACATGGAGCGCAAGGAATACCTGGCGGCGATCTCACGCTTCCGCACGGTTGTCGAGAAATATCCGAATACCAACCAGATCGAAGAAGCGCTTGCGCGCCTTGTCGAAGCCTATTACGCAATGGGCATCGTTGAGGAAGCACAGACGGCAGCCGCGGTTCTCGGCCACAACTATCCTGACAGTCAGTGGTATGCGGACTCCTTCAAGCTGCTGAAGAGTGGTGGCACCGAGCCGCGTGAAAACCCCGGTTCGTGGATTGCTGCCGCAGGCAAGAAACTCCTGCTCGGTACCTGAGGCCAATGCTGATCCAGCTTTCGATCCGCGATATCGTCCTGATCGAGCGGCTGGATCTCGCCTTTGAGACCGGCCTCTCGGTGCTGACCGGGGAGACCGGCGCTGGCAAATCCATCCTGCTCGATAGCCTGTCGCTCGCGCTTGGCGGGCGCGGAGATGGCGGTCTTGTTCGCCACGGCGAGGACAAGGGGCAGGTTACGGCTGTGTTCGATGTCGGCGCGGACCACAGCGCCCGGAAGCTGCTGCGCGAAAACGGCATCGATGATAACGGCGATCTTATCTTTCGCCGTGTCCAGAACGCTGATGGCCGTACCAAGGCTTACGTCAACGACCAGCCGCTCAGCGTTCAGCTCATGCGCCAGGTCGGGCAGATGCTGGTCGAGATCCATGGCCAGCACGACGATCGTGCCTTGGTCGATGCGCATGCGCACCGGATCCTGCTCGACGCTTTCGCAGGCGTGAACGAAGATGCTGCCGGAGTCTCCAATCTGTACCGCATCTGGCGCGATACCGAGCGGACGCTCAAGAAGCAGCGCGAAAAGGTGGCGAATGCTGCTCGTGAGGCCGACTACCTCCGCGCTTCCGTAGAGGAGCTCGAGAAGCTTTCACCGCAAGACGGAGAAGAGGACGAGCTCGCCGATCGTCGCCAGAAGATGATGAAGGCCGAGCGGATCGCCGGCGATATCGCCGAGGCTTCCGAATTCCTCAACGGCAATGCTTCCCCCGTGCCACATATCGCCTCGCTGGTGCGCAGGCTGGAGCGCAAGAGCCACGAGGCGCCGGGCTTGCTGGAAGATACGGTGGCGCTTCTGGATGCCGCTCTGGACCAGCTCTCCAATGCGCAGATGGAAGTCGAGGCTGCGCTGAGGAAGACGGAATACGATCCGAAGGAGCTGGAGCGTGTAGAGGAACGCCTGTTTGCCTTGCGCGCTGCCTCCCGCAAATACTCCGTTCCGGTGACCGAACTGCCAGCGCTGGCGGTTCGCATGATCAGCGATCTTGCCGACGTCGATGCCGGCGAGGAAAAGCTTGCCAAGCTTGAAGCCGAGGTCGGTGTTGGCAAGGCAAACTACGACGCAGCGGCGCGCACGCTTTCCGACAAGCGTCATCATGCCGGAGACGCCTTGGCTGCTGCCGTCATGGCGGAACTGCCGGCGCTGAAGCTTGAGCGCGCGCGCTTCATGGTGGAGATTACCACCAATCCTGATGACGCAACCTCGGAGGGTATCGACCTGGTGGAGTTCCACGTTCAGACCAACCCGGGCACACGTCCTGGTTCGATCATGAAGGTAGCTTCCGGCGGCGAGCTTTCGCGCTTCCTGCTCGCCCTGAAGGTTGCGCTTGCCGATCGCGGTTCTGCGCCGACGCTCGTCTTCGACGAAATCGATACCGGCGTCGGTGGTGCGGTTGCGGATGCGATCGGTCAGCGGCTGAAGCGGCTCTCCGACCGGGTGCAGGTGCTGTCGGTCACACATGCGCCGCAGGTCGCCGCGCGTGCGGCGACGCACCTGCTGATTTCGAAGGGACCGGCCGCCGAAGGCTCGGAGAAGATCGCGACTCGCGTCGCGACGATGGCGCCTGGCGACCGGACGGAAGAAATCGCACGCATGCTGGCGGGTGCCTCGGTGACGGAAGAGGCGAGGGCGGCAGCGGCCCGGCTGCTGGCCGGGAACGGCTGATTTCCTAATCGCCGAATTGGGGAGAGGGCGAACGAGGACCTCTCGCTCTCTTTCAATCCATTCATTTTGCTCTAAAACCGACTCCAGATTCCGTGGAGCGAGAGCCGTATGTCGACCGAAGCCATAGCCGTTGATGCCCTGACGATCGAAGATGCCGCCGCCGAGCTTGAGCGGCTCGCCAAGGAGATCGCCCGCAACGACGAGCTTTATCACGGCGAGGATCGCCCGGCGATTTCCGATGCCGAATATGATGCACTGAAGCGTCGCAACGACGCGATCGAGGCGCGCTTTCCGGAACTCATTCGCGAGGACAGTCCGTCGCGGCGTGTCGGTATCGCGCCTTCGGTAACGTTCGCGCCCGTTGTGCATGCACGGCCGATGCTATCGCTCGACAACACGTTCTCGCAGGAGGACGTGCAGGACTTCGTGGCGAGCGTCTATCGCTTCCTCGGCCGTCTGCCGGACCAGTCGATTGCCTTTACCGCGGAGCCGAAGATCGACGGCCTCTCTATGTCGATTCGCTATGAGAACGGCAGGATGGTGAGCGCTGCAACGCGCGGCGACGGCACGACCGGCGAAAACGTCACGGCCAACATCCGCACGATCAAGGAAATTCCCCAGACGCTGCCGGCGGGGGCACCAGCAGTCGTCGAGGTGCGCGGCGAGGTCTACATGGCCAAGAGCGACTTCCTGGCGCTCAACAAGCAGATGGAAGCCGAGGGGAAGCAGACCTACGTCAATCCGCGCAACACGGCCGCCGGATCGCTGCGGCAGCTCGACGCCAAGGTGACCGCGAGCCGCAAATTGAAGTTCTTCGCCTATGCCTGGGGTGAGATATCCGACATGCCCTCCGACACACAGTTTGGTATGGTCGAGGTGTTCAAGAGCTGGGGCTTTCCGGTCAATCCCCTGATGAAGCGGCTAAATTCCGTCGCCGATATTTTAGCCCACTACGAAGAGATCGGCCTGAAGCGACCGGACCTGGACTATGATATCGACGGTGTCGTCTACAAGGTCGACAGCCTGGATCTGCAGCAACGGCTCGGATTCCGCTCCCGCAGTCCGCGCTGGGCGACGGCACATAAGTTCCCGGCCGAACAGGCTTTCACGACTGTCGAGAACATCGATATCCAGGTGGGTCGCACCGGCGCCCTGACGCCAGTTGCACGGCTGACGCCAATTACGGTCGGCGGCGTCGTCGTAACCAATGCGACCCTGCATAACGCCGATTACATCGAAGGCATCGGGAACTCGGGCGAACGCATCCGCGACGTCGGGCACGACATTCGGATCGGTGACACGGTCATCGTGCAGCGGGCCGGAGACGTTATCCCGCAGGTGCTCGATGTTGTCATGGAGAAGCGCCCCGCTGATGCCGCCCGCTATGAATTCCCGCAAAAATGCCCGGTCTGCAGCAGCCATGCGGTGCGGGAGAAGAACGAAAAGACAGGCAAGCTCGACTCCGTAACGCGCTGCACCGGTGGCTTCATTTGCCGTGCGCAGGCCACCGAGCATCTGAAGCACTTTGTTTCGCGCAATGCCTTCGATATCGAGGGCCTGGGATCGAAGCAGGTCGACTTCTTCTTCGAGAGCGACGATCCGGCGCTGCAGATCCGTACCGCGCCAGATATTTTCACGCTTGAGAAGCGGCAGGCCGGCTCGCTGACAAAGCTTGAAAATATCGAAGGTTTCGGCAAGGTCAGCGTCGGAAAGCTCTATACGGCGATCAACGAGCGGCGGAGCATCGCGCTGCACCGGTTCATTTACGCGCTCGGCATCCGGCACGTCGGCGAGACGACAGCCAAGCTCCTGGCACGCTCCTACGGCACCTATGCCGACTTCGAAGCAGCGATGAAAGCTGCCGCGCCGCTCTCGGGCGATCCCTGGAACGACCTCAACGCCATCGAAGGCATCGGTGAGATCGTCGCGCGCGCGATCGTCGAATTCTACAAGGAACCACGCAATGTCGAGGTGATCTCGCGACTGCTCGCCGAACTGAATGACGGGACGCCCTTGCCTGCAGAGAAGGTTGCTGCTGCAGACAGCCCAGTCGCCGGCAAGACTGTGGTCTTCACCGGTTCGCTGGAGAAGTTCACGCGCGACGAAGCCAAGGCGCGGGCTGAAAGCCTCGGCGCCAAGGTCGCAGGCTCGGTGTCAAAGAAAACCGACATCGTGGTTGCCGGACCAGGCGCCGGCTCGAAGCTCGACAAGGCACGTGAACTCGGTGTCCAGACGATGGACGAGGACGAGTGGCTGGCCCTGATCAGCGGATGAGGGATCGGCTGCCACCGACCTCGGAGCGTTCCTCTACCGCTTGATGCGCGCCATCGCGTAAGCATCGACGTAGCTGCCGGCGCGGAAGGCGAAAGCACGGAGTATGCCTTCCTCTTCGAAACCGAACTTCCTGTAAAGGGCGATGGCGGCGTCGTTGTCTGTGTAAACAGTCAACTCCAGGCGCATGATGTTCAGCCAGTTGTCGGCGGCATCGATGACGGCCGCGAGCATCGCGCTGCCGATGCCGCGACCGGTAAAGTCGTCATGCACGCCCATGCCGATGCAGGCGACGTGATTGCGGCGGCCGTGGTAACGGGTCATGCCGATGTCGCCGACGATCTGCTCGTCGATAGTTGCGACCAGACGCATTGCATCCGGATTGCTGTTTTCGACATGGCGGCGGGTCTCTTCAATGCTCTGGTAGGGTGGACGCAAGGTACCGGCGCGGAAGCCCGGCAGATTGACCAGCGCCGTCAATGCCTCGGTGTCGGACGGACGGATGGCTCGGATCGACAGTCCGGCAGGTATTTCTCTGGGGTTTGGATTCTTCTGCATGCAACTCTCCTTCTCAGTTTGAGGAGAGCCGGTTCCCGAACCCTGCTCGCCTCGGCAGGGTTTAGGGGATGACGGACTGCTTCTAACGCACCATCGCTCCCGCCAACCCTGCAAGGGTGGTCGTCCGCGTAAGTACAATGGTCATCAATCCGGTCATGCGCCATGATTTCGCAATCCGCTTGCGGATGTCAACAGCCGGATTTGCGCGGAGAGGGTGGGGAGGTTATGCCAGATCCATGCTATCGAATCGGAAACCTCGTTGAAAACCATCGCCATTGACTTCGAAACCGCCAACGAACAACGCGGCAGCGCCTGTTCGGTGGGACTGGCATGGATTGAGGACGGCAAGGTTACCCGCGTCGAGGAGCGTCTGATCCGGCCGAAGGAGATGCGGTTCTCCGGAATGAACATCGCCATTCACGGCATCCGGCCTGAGCATGTCGAGGACGCGCAGGCGTTTCCGGAAGTGATGGACGAATTCCACGACGACTTCCGAGGTGCGACAATGATTGCGCACAATGCGGCTTTCGATTTCAGCGTCTGGCGCGCGAGCCTCGATCTCTATCGGCAGTCCTATCCGGAGCTGACCTATCTCTGCAGCCTGAAGATGGCCCAGCGGATCTGGCCGCATTTCCTCTCGCACCGGCTCAACATGATCGCCGAGCATCTCGGCCTGCGTTTTGCGCATCACAATGCCGCCGAGGACGCCGCCGTTTGCGCGCATGCGGCGATCGCGATGGCAAGGGCTGTCGGGGCGGCTGCCGTGAACGCCATTCCCGCTCTGATAGGCATGAAGCCTGGCAGGCTGACGTCGACCGGGTATGAGGCCTGCACCTGCAGGAAGGCGTGAACACTTCCTTGTAAAGGCATCAGGCGCGCTTACCTAAGATGCGGATGCAATCAGGGAACCGTCATGTCCAGAAAGAGTTACATCACGCTTGCCGCTGCTTCACTCATCGGCCTTAGCGCCGGCGCTGCCTCAGCCGACGTCGTCGGCAAGGTCGGGGTCGACTGGATTGGCAACGACATCATCATCGATGCGGTGGCCGACCCGCAGGTGAAGGGCGTGACTTGCCACGTCACTTATTTCGACCGCAGCGTTATCGATCGCGTGAAGAACGGCAACTGGTTCGAAGACCCCTCGAACAACTCCATCTCCTGCCGGCAGACGGGGCCGATCGAGATTGGCGACATCAATCTGTCGGAGGGCGGCGACGAGGTGTTCAAGACGGGCATGTCGCTGATCTGGAAGAAGCTGGTCGTCAACCGGATCTACGACAAGAAGAACGACACGCTGGTCTATCTCGCCCACTCCCGCGAACTGACTGATGGCTCGGCGAAGATGGCGATTTCGACCATCCCGCTATACGGCCAGAATGTCACGTGGAAGAACGGCAAGCCGCAATAGCAACACGCCTCGACGCGCTAGGCGCGGCTCTTGGGATGTGCCGGCAGCTCGTCGCAGATCACATCCCAGGACACCTTTTCAGACGTCCAGACGTGAAAGGTCGGATGGTACTCATCCGGGTCGTCGAGGCTGACTGTCATGATGTCGATCAGGTCCGGGTCGGCATCGTTCTGATAGCCGATCGGGGAACCGCATGAGCCGCAAAATGTCCGGACAACGCCTCTCGAGGAGGCAAATGCCCGAGGGGCGCCCTGTTCGTATACCAGCGTTCGCACGGGAAAGGTGACGAACGGAAGCGTAGGAGCCGAAGCGACCTTTCGGCAGGTCTGGCAGTGGCAGATGCCGCTCGCCAGCGGCGCCTCGTCAATTCTGTATCGGACCGCACCGCAGCCGCATCCTCCGGTGTGACGGGTTTTCGCCTCGCGCATTCTGCGTACCCCGTTGTTCTTCTGACAACCATTCGAACGCCCGTTCGCGCACTTCGTTCACTCGAAGCCACGTCGGACAATGCGATGAGGAGATAGCCTGCAATGCGGCCCTAACAATGACCGTACAGAAAAAACAGCTCGCAACGGTTGGATGCGAGCGGTTCGAAAATTTCTTCGCGGTTATGCTGCGCTGGTCGCGTCAAGCCGCCTGTGCCAATTCGTCGGCGATTACGGTGTCGAGGTTCAGGAAGCAGACCATGGTCTTTTCCAGGGCGACGATGCCGCGGCAGAAGGCGCGCTGGGCTTCCGGGATGATCTCCGGTGCCGGCTGCAAGTCTTCGCTCTTGATGGTCATCATGTCGGAGACCTGCTCGACCAGCAGGCCGACGAGCTTGCCGGCAATGTCGGTGACGATAATGGCGGAGCGCTCCGATGGCTCGGTCATCTTCATGCCGAGGCGGCAGGCCATGTCGATGACCGGGATCACCGCGCCACGAAGGTTGATGAGACCGAGGACGTAGGGCGGCGTGTGCGGCATCGGCGTGACGGGCGCCCAACCGCGGATTTCGCGGATCGCCATGATGTCGATGCAGAATTCCTGCTCGCCGAGATGGAAGGAAACGATCTCGAGATGCGAGCCGGTCTGGTTGATGACGGTATTGTTCATGATCAGAATTCTTCCCAGTTGTCTCCGGCCGGTGCGGCCATGGCTCTGGCGGTTGCGCCGCCGCTGAATGCGCCCGCGACCTTGCCGATAAGGCTTCGTGCGGGAGATGGTTTCGGATGCGAGACTGCGGTGGCTTCCCGCGGCGTGGAACGGGCATTCATGCCTTCGCCGATCTTGAACGTCTGGATCAGGTGGATCAGGCTGTCGGCATCGGTGGCGAGCGCGTGACTTGCTGCGTTCGTTTCTTCCACCATGGCCGCGTTTTTCTGCGTGACCTGGTCCATCTGGCTGATGGCCGTATTGATTTCGTTCAGTCCGGTAGATTGTTCGCGTGCAGAGGTTACGATTGATTTAACATGCTCGTCGATGCGCAAAACATCTTCGCCGATCTGGCGCAGGGCTTCGCCGGCCGCCGTTACGAGTTCGCCGCCGGCCTTCACCTCGGCGCCGGATTTTCCGATCAAGGCCTTGATATCCTTGGCGGCACCGGCCGCGCGGCCGGCGAGTTCGCGTACTTCCTGTGCTACGACAGCAAAGCCCTTGCCGGCTTCGCCGGCGCGAGCAGCTTCGACGCCCGCGTTGAGGGCGAGGAGGTTGGTTTGGAAGGCGATCTCATCGATGACGTTGATGATTGTTCCGATCTCGCGCGAGGCGGTCGCGATTCGCTCCATCGCGGCCATGGCGTCGGTCACGACCACATCTGATTTCGCGGTATTCTGCCGGGTGTGGGTAACCATGTGGCCGACTTCCTCGGCACGGTTGGTGGCGTTGCGAACCGTTGCGGTGATCTGGTCGAGCGCCGCGGAGGTTTCCTCCAGCGAGGCCGCCTGCTGTTCCGTACGCTTGGCGAGGTCGTCTGCTGCCGAGCGCATCTGCTGGCTGTTTGCCTGGATGGAAGTCCCGTTTTGGGCGATCCCGGCCATTGTCTGGCGGAGCGTCGCCGTGGTGTGATTGAAGTCGGTGCGCAAGCGCTCAAGCTCTGCCGTGAACGGCTGATTGATGGTGACTGTCACGTCGCCGCCCGCGAGCCGCGTAAGGCCGTCGCCCAACGCATGGACTGCATCGTTGAGCGCTTCGGCGTCCGCGAGCTTCGCTGCTTCACGGCTGCGGCGCTCGGCGTCGCTCTGCTGGCGTTCGCTGTCGCTACGCGCCTGCAATTCCTGCTTCTCGATTGCGGCAAGCCGGAAGCTCTCCGCTGCGCGTGCCATGTCGCCGATCTCATCGCCCCGGTCAGTGGCGGGGACAAGGCTATTGAGATCGCCGCGCATGATGCCCTGCATGCTTTTTCGCACACCCTCGATACCGCGACGGATGGAACCGCCATGAATGTATTGCAGGGTGCCCATTGTCAGGATGGCGACGATGCCAAGTGCCAGCTGGATCAGTATCGCCCGCTCCGAGATTGCGTTCGCCTCGTCGATCCGCGCCTTGGCCAATTCGCCGCCTTCGCGTGCGAGCTTGTCCAGCGTCGCACCCACCTTGTCGCCGCCACCGTCGATGGCGTCGTCCAGTTTGTCAAATTCACTGTCCGGCGCGCCGGCTTCGACAGCAGATTTCAAGTCTCCGACGACACTTTTCCCCAGAGACGCCACGTCTGCGTCATACGTGGACAGTAGGCTTCCGGCGTTCAGCTCTTCGCCCAGGCGGTGCATCTCCTTGGAGCTGCTCTGCAGCTCGCCGATCGCCTCGTTCATCAGCTTCAGGCGTTCGGGCATCACGGCGCGATCGCCACGGTCAACGATGGTGTCCATGGCGGCAAGAATGAGGGTGAGGTTTGCGGCGCGCATCTCGTTAATCTGGTCGACGCTGGCCTGGATTTCGTTGGCTTGTCTTAAAGCCGCGTCGGCGCTCGAATTTTGATACCAGCCAACTGCAAGCATCGAGCCGAAGCCAATGAACGCCGCGCCGGCAAGTGTCCCCAGCCGTTGGCCTACGGAGAGGTTCTTGCGCACTTTCATATCAGTCATTGATGATCATCCCCCTCCGCGATGAAACGCGGTGTGCGTCTTGCGCTCACGCGGATAGCCGGGGATTGAAATGCCGGGTGGACCTCATGTCACGAGAACGTAGAATGTTCTATCCATTCCTAAATATAGATATGTACTTCTAAGTATTTGCTAACCCTCAAAGATTGCAACCGTCTTTGTTTTATCTGCTAAGTGTTTGAAGATTTTGGTTTTTGTGAAACTGATTTCGCCTTTTCCGTGTGCTGGTGGGGCAATCGGTCGCCACTGGGAAACGTGATGTTGAATTGCGCCCCGAAGCAGGAGGCGATATCACCCGACAAACGGGAATAATCCCGATCTTTGAGGTTCGATCGATGAAGACTGTCCGCATTGCGGTGTGGGTTGCGGTGCTGCTGATGGCCGGCATTCTCGGCTGGCTGACGCTTAATGTCACCAAGACGAAGGAGGCCGTTTCCGAGGGGCCGTTCGGCGTGCCGTTCACGCTCGTTGCCCAGGACGGCAAGCCGATCACCGAGCAGGCGTTCCGGGGCAAGCCGACGGCGCTCTTCTTTGGCTTCACCCATTGTCCGGAGGTCTGCCCGACAACGCTCTTTGAGATGAACGGTTGGCTGGAGAAGGTCGATCCGGATGGCAAGAAGCTGCAGGCCTACTTCGTGACCGTCGATCCGGAGCGCGACACGCCTGAGGTGATGAACGAATACGTTTCCAACGTGTCCAAGCGCATCGTCGGTATATCAGGCGCGCCCGACAAGATTGCAGATGTCATCAAGGGTTATCGCGTCTACGCCAAGAAGGTTCCGGTGGACGAAAGCAATCCGAACGGCGACTACACGATGGATCACACGGCTTCTGTCTTCCTGCTCGATTCGGAAGGGCGGTTCTCAGGTACCATCGCCTATGGCGAAAATCCCGATACGGCTGTAAAGAAACTGGAGAACCTCGTCAGCAAGGGATGACGGCATGGCGTCAGGGCATCGCAGCATCTTGATCGCCGGAGCCGGTGCGACTGGTCTGACTGCTGCTCTTGAACTCGCCCGCCGCGGCCACCTCCCGCGCATCGTCGATAGCGACGCCGGACCGGTGCCCCTAACGGAAAGCCGTGCTCTCGGCATCAATGCCAGAACGCTGACGCTGCTTTCACCTTCGCGTGTGACGGACACGATCCTGCAAGAAGCGCAGCAGATCCAGCACTTCCGGATCGCCGCCAAAGGCAAGGTCCTTGCCGACATCGACACCACGGAGGTTCCCGGTCCCTACAGTGCCATCCATGCGCTGGCGCAAGGGCATACCGAGCGGCTGCTGCTCGGCAAGCTTTCCGACTATGAGATCGTTCCGGAGTGGCAAACCGTCGTGGAGGCGGTTTCCGGCGATCTTTCGGAAACGAAGGTGACGCTAAAGAAGCTGGATGGCTCGGTCGAAACCGCGGATTTCGATATCGTGATCGCGGCCGACGGGTCCCATTCAACGGTGCGAGAAGCCCTCGGCCTCGGTTTCCCCGGGCAGGTGCTGGAGAGCAGCTTTTACCTGGCGGATTTTCGCTACGCCGGACCGGTCGATCCCAGCTATGCCGAGATCAGCCTGTTCGATCCCGGCATGATCGGGCGCTTGCCTGTGACGCGCGATGTTCTCCGCTACATTTCGACGCTTCCCGATTTCGAGAGCCGCATCGAGCATCCCGCGCCCATTGCTGAGCGGGTCTGGGCGTCCGATTTTCGCATTCACTTTCGCCGTGCCGAGGTAATGGCTAAGGGCAACGTTTTCCTTGCCGGGGATGCTGCGCACATCCATTCGCCTGCCGGGGCGCGGGGGATGAACCTCGGCATCGAAGACGCATGCTGGTTGGCCTGGCTGATCTCGGAGGGGCGGGAGCAGGAGTATGCGGTGCTCAGGATGCCTGCGGTGACGACGGTGCTGAAGCAGACCCATCAATTGACATCGCTGATCACAATGAAACATCCGATGGCAATCGCGATCCGCAATCTTGCCGTCCCGGTGCTTTTGCGGATACCTGCATTCCGACAAAAATTGCTTCACGGTGTTTCCGGATATGATACGCAGTCGCCGCCCTGGATCGATGGTGCCCTATAAAAGAAAGAGTGATTGTGAGTGAAATACGCCTTTATGTGACGACGACCGAAGTGCGGGCCGGTGAGATTCTGGACCTGCTGTCCGAGGTCTTCGGCGAAGAAGACTTCGCGATCGCGACGACTGAAATCGACGAGAAGAAGGACATTTGGGAAGCCTCCGTCTACATGATGCGTGAAGACGAGGCGCAGGTTCGCGCGCGTGTCGAGGACGCTCTGAAGACGAGCTTTCCCGACGCAAAGGTCGAACGCGAGGTGATCCCTGACGTCGATTGGGTCGCCAGGTCACTCGAGGGGCTGAAGCCGGTTCGGGCAGGGCGGTTCCTCGTCCATGGCTCGCACGACCGCGACAAGGTGCGGCCCGGCGACATTGCGATCGAGATCGATGCGGGCCAGGCGTTCGGTACCGGTCACCACGGCACGACGGCCGGCTGCCTGGAGACGATCGATCGCGTTCTTCGTTCCCGCTCCGTGCGGAATGCGCTCGACCTTGGAACCGGCAGCGGCGTTCTGGCGATTGCCGTGAGGAAGCTGCGTAACATTCCCGTTCTCGCCACCGATATCGACCCGGTCGCAACTCGGGTCGCGGCCGAGAACATCAGAAGCAACGGGATTGCGTCCGGTATCTCGACGGCAACAGCGCCGGGTTTTCACTCGACGGCCTTTTCCACACATGGTCCCTTCGATCTCATTATCGCCAACATCCTCGCGCGACCGCTGATCAAGATGGCGCCGCAGCTCGTCAACCACCTGGCGCCGGGGGGCTCGGTCATCCTCTCCGGCATTCTGGCGGCCCAACGCTGGAAGGTGCTTGCCGCCTATAATGGTGCGCACCTGCGGCATGTCCGCACGATCTGGCGAAACGGTTGGGTGACGATCCATCTCGACCGCCCTTGAGATGAAGGCAAAAGAAAAGGCGGTGCCAATGGCACCGCCTTGAGACCAGTTTCCCGGTCAGTGCCCGCGAGCTCGAAGGAGGAGGAGCGCTCGAGCGGGCTTCTACTGTTCTGATCGCCGATCCCGTGAGGGAGGAGGAGAAGGGAGCGGCGAGTTGCTCAGAACGCGTAGCTGGTTGCGACCTGATGGCGCGTAACCCTTTGGCCGGCGCCGAGCAGCTTGAGGGTGTCCTCATGCAGCGGACGGCGCGAGCCGATGATGTGACGCACAGTCTGGCGCTCGCCAGCCTGCACCGGGCTGCTGTAAGCGAAGCGCGACAGAGGGGCAGTCATATCCAAATTCCTTTTGTTTCGTTTCAGGTTCGTCTCGAACCCGTCTGATGGCGCCTATATAGCGATTTAGAAAAGCTGAGGGAGAGGGTTTCATTCATGGGAGCCATGCAGAGAATGCATAAAGCGTGCCAGTTTGCGAATCGGCGCCTCATTTCCGCCGAATTATTGCGCGGCTCTCACTCAGGTATCGCGTCGCAATTTCTCGTATTCTCCTGAAATTCCGATAACATAGCCGAATCTCTTCGCTGAGGGGATCGTCCAAAAAAACGGGTTATTGAGCATGTTCCAGTCTTTCGAAGTCACCTCGACGCCACAATTCGGCCGCGATCGCGTTTCGGCCTTGCGCGCAAGCTTTGATGCGCTTGGCATCGACGCCTTTCTGGTGCCGCGCGCCGACGAGTTCAACGGCGAATACGTGCCCGCTTGCTCGGAACGCTTGTCGTGGCTGACGGGTTTCACGGGCTCGGCGGGGGTCGCGCTGGTGACGCGTTCGGAGGCGATTGTCTTCGTGGACGGGCGCTACGTGACGCAACTTGCCGAGCAAGTCGACAACGCGGTCTTCACCGGTGGTGACCTTGTGAACGAACCGCCTCATGCCTGGCTTGCAAAGAATGGCTCCAAGGGCTTGCGTCTTGGCATCGATCCCTGGCTGCACTCCGGCGCGGAGGTGCGGCGACTTGAAAAGGCGCTTGCCGAAATTGGCGGTTCGCTCGTTGTCCTGCCTCACAATCCTCTGGACAAGCTCTGGAGCGACCGGCCGCAGGAGCCGTTGGGGCAGGTGACAATCCAGAACATCGTCCAGGCGGGCGTGCTCGCAACCGACAAGATCGCAACGGTCGCGGCCGATCTTGCAAAGAAGAACCTCAAGGCGGCGCTGATCGCGGATCCGTCTTCGGTCGCCTGGATCTTCAATATCCGCGGTGCCGATGTGCCGCACACGCCGCACCCGCTGGCGCGGGCGATCATCTATGCCGACGGCAAGGCGGACGTCTTCCTCGACAAGCGCAAGACCGGTATCGAACCCGAAGCCTATCTCGCTCAGATGTGCATGCAGCTTCCGCCGTCGGAGCTCGAAAAGAAACTGTCGGCTGTCGCAAAGGACGGTGGTCGCGTCCTCGTGGATCCGGACCTCACCTCGTATGCCCTGGCGGAGATCATTCGCAAGGGAGGTGGCGAGGTCGTGGAAGGGAACGATCCCGCAAAGCTTCCGCGAGCGGTGAAGAACAACGTCGAGATTAACGGTTCCGCGGCCGCGCATCTGCAGGATGGCGCAGCGATGGTCGAGTTTCTCTACTGGCTGTCGCAGATCAAGCCCGGGACCGTGACGGAGATCGACGTGGCGGAGAAGCTGGAAGCAGCGCGCGCCCGTGTCGGGCAGAGCATGCAGAACCCGCTGAAGGACATTTCGTTCGATACGATTTCCGGAGCCGGCGAGCACGCGGCGATCATGCACTATCGCGTCACGACGGAAACGAACCGCAAGCTGGAAGCCGGAGAGCTTTTCCTGATCGACTCCGGCGCCCAGTACATCAACGGCACGACGGACATTACCCGCACCGTCGGGATCGGTTCGGTCACCGAGGAGCACAAGCGCTTCTTCACGCTGGTGCTGAAGGGCATGATCCAGATCAGCACCGCGCGTTTTCCGAAAGGCACCCGCGGCTGCGATCTCGATCCGCTGGCCCGCATCGCGCTCTGGCGGGCGGGGGCCGATTTCGCCCATGGCACCGGCCACGGTGTCGGGTCCTACCTTTCGGTGCATGAAGGTCCGCAGCGCATCGCCAGGTTATCAACGCAGGAATTACTGCCGGGGATGATCCTCTCGAACGAGCCCGGCTACTACCGTCCTGGCGCTTTCGGCATCCGCATCGAGAACCTGATCTATGTCCGCGAGGCAGAGGCAATCGATGGCGGCGACACGCCAATGCTCGGATTCGAGACGCTGACCTTCTGCCCGATCGATCGCAGCCTCGTCATTCCAGAACTTCTGAACCATGACGAGTTGCATTGGCTGAACAATTATCATGAGCGCACGCGGGAGGCGCTGATGCCGCTGATCCACGACCACGACGTCAAGGCGTGGCTGGAGAACGCGACCTTGCCGCTGGAATATTGAGCCAGGCGGCCTTGCTCGCCGCCGACGGCGTCACATGCCGATCGTGTGACGCCAGCCCAGAACAAAGAGCCAGGCGACAATCAGCATCCAGGTGTGCGAGGCCCGCAGGCCAACGACGAGTGCGACGAGCAGGGCCAGCTTCGAATCCCAGCCGCCGATGAAGAAGGCCGGCGCGACAAGCGTCGTCAAGACTGCAGCTGGGACCGCAGCAAGTGCCGCCTCCATGCGTGGCGGAATGCGCTTCATCGTGGTGATGAGGATATAGCCGCCGATGCGGGTTGCGTAGGTTGCAACCGCGGCGGCGACGATCACGAGTGCCATATGAAGATCGAAGGCCATCGTCATACCTCGTGCAGGTCGGATTCGAGTTCCTGTTCGTGGGGCGGCGGCGGGAACAGGGCGGCAAGGATGATGCCCGCAGCGGCACCCAGGCTGACGTGCCAAGGCGAGCCCACATAGTGATAGGCGACAACGGAGGCGACCGCACTGACTGCGGCGACCGGCAGAAAGTTGTCGCGATGGCGGAAATCCAGGACGATTCCGAGGAAATAGGCCGGCAGCAGGATGTCGAGACCGATCAACTTCGGGTCGCCGATGTAGTTGCCGAGGAGCCCGCCGAGCAGGCTCACCAGGACCCAGGGGATGTAGATGATGATGCCGAACCCGAGGTACCAGACAAAGGTGACCGGCTTGCCTGCTTCGCCGCGCTTCAGCGTTTCGGCAAACTGCGGATCGACCAGCAGGAAAAAGGTGAAGAATTTCTGGAGCGGCGAGAAGTGCTTGATGTAAGGGGCGATGGCCGCCGAATAGAGGACATGGCGAAAGTTGACGGCCAGGATGGAGGCGACGATCAGCCACGCCTGGACGTTATGGCCAAACAGTTCGAGGCCGACCATCTGGCTCGCGCCGGCATAGACCGTGGCGCTCATGAAGGTCACTTCCGCGAGCGACATGCCGTTATCGACTGCGAGCGCTCCAAACAATGCCCCGAACGGGGCCGAGGCCATCGCAATGGCTGAGCCACCGCGCAAGCCGTCGAAAAAATCAGCGCGACTCATAGGCGATAATCCTTCTGGAATTTTGTCCCCGTCTAAGGACGGGCGGTATCCGCCGCAAGCAAATTTCCTTGATTGACCGATCGATTTCGCTGAACGATGCACACGCGACTGATTGCCTCTCGAGGACCAAAGATGACCGGGATCGAACTATCGAAAGAGGAAAAGGCCGAACTCATTGCGCGGATCCAGCACTATTTCAACAGTGAGTTGGACCAGCCGATCGGCCTCCTGAAAGCGGAGTTTGTTCTCGAGTTTTTCGCGAAGGAAGTTGGCGCCGCTTACTACAAGAAGGGGCTCGAAGATGCGCAAGTCGCGCTTGCCAGACGCATGGATGACTTTTCCGAGGACGTCTATCAGTTGCAGCGGACTGTGACGGAGTGATCAGCCTTCCAAAATTTGTCCGCTGGTGACGATGTCGATGCCGTGCTCGCGCATTTCCTTGACCGCGATCGCAACACCTTCGGGCGTGATCCCACGGCTGGCATCCTCGACAAAGCGAACCCGCACTCCGGGCATCATTTCGGTCGCATCGAGGACGGAGAACTTCACACAATAGTCGGTTGCGAGACCGCAAACGTCGAGTTCCGTGACATCCTGCCCCTCGAGAAAGTCGGCGAGCCCGGTGAGGGCGTCCTGATCGTTGTCGCGGAATGCCGAGTAGCTGTCGACACCGCGATTCTCGCCTTTCTGGAGGATGAGATCGATCTCGCCCGTCTTGAGGTCGGGATGCAGTTCAGCGTCCACCGTTCCTTGAACGCAATGGTCCGGCCACATCATCTGCGGCTTGCCGGAGAGCGTCCCTAATTCGAACGGCTGCTTGCCGGGATGAGATGAGGCAAAGCTTCCATGGCCGGCAGGATGCCAGTCCTGGGAGGCGACGATCAGGTCATACTTGCCGCTCTCGATCAGGCGGTTTGCGATGGGAACCACTTGGTCGCCATCCGGCACCGGCAGGTTGCCGCCCGGGCAAAAGCCATTCTGAATATCGACTAGAAGCAAGGCTTTCATCGGTGCGACTCCCTCGATTTGCACTGCAACATGCCAAGGGCCGAGGGACGGCGCAAGCGCCGAAACGCTTCGCCGCATGGGCGGCGAAGCGGGCCTTGAAATGGTCAGGTCGGCCGGTGCCCCTTCAGCCCATAAAAGGCAATGTAAGCATAGCACAGAACCGGCATCAGGAAGGCGAGATGTATGCCGATCGTGTCGGCAAGGGCGCCTTGCAAAAGCGGCAGCAAGGCGCCGCCGACGATTGCCAGGCAAAGGATTCCAGAGCCTTGGCTCGTGTATTTTCCAAGGCCGTACAGTGCGAGACTGAAGATCGTTGGGAACATGATCGAGTTGAAGAGGCCGATTGCGAGGACCGACCACATGGCGACGTGACCGCCCGAGAAGACGGTGAGTAACAGCAACAGGATGACCGCGGCTGCATTGAAGGCTAAGGCCTTGCCGTCATCGACGTAGCGCATCACGATAGCACCAATGAACCGGCCGATCATCGCGCCGCCCCAGAAGTAGGATACATGATGGGCGGCCTCGGCTTCCGAAAAGCCTGCGATATCCGGCTGGCTCATGAAGTTGACCAGGAAGCTGCCGATGCTGACCTCCGCGCCGACATAGAGGAAGATGCCGACTGCGCCGAGCACGAGATGGCGATACTGCCAGGCCGAGCCGCCGCCGGTGATCGGCTCAATATCTTCCGCACCTTCAACCTGGGGGAGCTTGAGGGCTGCAAAGAGCGCGGCGAGTAACAGGAAGGCGACAGCCAGCAGCATATAGGGGAACTTCACAGCGCTCGCTTCGGCAAGCCTGGCGGCGTCGAGTTGTTCCGGAGTGGCACCCGCGACGGCGGCCGCTGTCGCAGACAGGATCAGGACTGCGCCGAACATCGGGGCAAGTGTCGTGCCGAGGGAGTTGAAGGCCTGTGTCAAGGTCAGGCGGCTTGCGGCAGTGTCGGGTGGACCGAGGACCGTGACATACGGGTTTGCCGCGACCTGAAGCACGGTGATCCCAGTTGCCAGCACGAAGAGGGCGCCGAGGAAGAGTGCATAGACACGGTAGCTTGCGGCCGGAATGAAGAGCGCGCAACCGATGGCGGAAATGATCAGGCCCGTCACGATCCCCCACTTGTAGGTGATGCGCTTGACGAGCGCGCCGGCGGGCAGGGAGACGATGAAGTATGCGCCGAAGAAGCAGAGCTGGATCAGCATCGATTGCGTGTAATTCAGCTGGAAGACGTTCTTCAGGTGCGGAATGAGAATGTCGTTCAGGCAGGTGATGAAACCCCACATGAAAAACAACGATGTCAGGGCCACGAGGGCAAATTGATAGCTCGCTGCCGGGGAAGCCGATGCCGGGCGCGTCGTCGCGGCACTGTTGGTGATGATACCAGCCACAGTCTTGTACCTCTTGTTCTTGTTGCGCCGGAAATTTTCTCTTGAAGCCGTCGAAACGGCGGGCCGGCGGTGGCTCGGCAAGGCGCTTGGGAGGAGGCATGCAGCAAGCCACAAGGCTCATATATCCATTTGAAACCAAATTGGTAGTATTCAAACGATTTTTATTGTGCGTTGCGGCGGGTGGTTCGCCCCTGCGAACATGTGCTGACGCGGGCGGTTCTTGCGCCGGCGTGTCCAGTACCGTGGAGAGATTTCCTGCGCCGGGGAAATGGTCAGGCCGCCGAAGCGGACTTTTCATCCGCCGCGACGCTGCCTTGTCCTTCTGTCTTGCGGCTGGCGTGATAGGCGCGTTTCTGCGCGTACATCGCAATGTCGGCACGCCGCACCATGGCTTCCATCGTTTCCCCCGGCTCGCTTGTCGCGACACCGAGCGATATGCTGAGCGGAGCATTGGAGTAGAACTGATTGTTGATCTTCAGCAGCTCGCCGATGGTCTCGACCATTGCGGCGACAGCCTGCTTGTCGGCGCCGGGCATCAGCACCGCAAACTCGTCGCCGCCGATGCGGGCAGCATGGTTTGGCTGTGTGGCAGCGCCATTCAGGACTTCGCCGAGACGCCGCAGCAGCGCATCGCCGGCATCGTGCCCCAGCTGGTCGTTGGCCTCCTTCAGGCCGTTGAGATCGATGACGACAGCCGAGACCGGCCGCAGCGACTTGCGTTCGAGCCTGTTCAGCTCGTCCACGTAGAAGGCGCGATTGTGAAGCTTGGTCAGGACGTCGTGCTTGCCGAGATATTCGAGGTAAGCTTCGGCCTTCTTGCGCGCTGTGATGTCGGTGAGGGCTACCTGCACAAGTGCCCAGTCGCCTTCGTGGCCGGGAAGGACGGAGAATTGCAGAAGGACGTAGCGCTCGGAGCCGTCGAGGGCGTAGTTGATCACTTCGCGCTGATGAAAGAGCCGGCCGTTCCAAAGCTCGATCAGCTGTTCGCGGAAGTGTTTTTCCATGTCGTCGCGGAAGACATCGCCAATGCGCTGCAGAAGTGTATGCCGGTCGGGTGCGCAGAACAGGTCGAGGGTTGCCTGGTTGACGTCGATCACCCGGATCTCGCTCATGCACTGACGCACGAACTCGGGATGGACATCGGTGAAAACCCTGAAATCGTCGATGCCGCGATCGCGGACATTCTCAAGCAGCAGTTTGATCTGGCTGAAATCCTCGACCCAGAGCGAGACCGGCGAATGCTCGAAGATGCCTTCGGCGTAGCGGCGATTTTCGCGCTCCTTGCGGCGCGCTTCCTCGCGTGCGGTGACATCTTCCGTTGTCAGCATTATCTGCGCAAGCGACTGCTCATGGCCCGGCAGCACCGAACCACGGAGCTGGATATCGAGCCTGCGACCGGACAGTGTATAGTTGACCGCGCTGCTGGCGAATTCGGTCTTGCCATCCCAGAGTTCGGCCAATTCGTTGACGTGGCTTTCGAGCATCTCGTCGCGAAACACCAGGCCGAGATTGGCGACCAGGTGGTCGAGATCGTTAGCCCCGAAGAGTTCGAGTGTCTTGCGGTTGACGCGCAGCACGCGGATGAGCTGTGAGCAGGCGGCGACGCGCGTTGTGTCTTCTCTAAGGTAAGCTCGGATGTCTTCGACGCCCTCAGCGCGCCAGCGATCGAACTGCGCCTTGACCCCGCTGAAATCCTCGATCCACATCGCGATCGGTGACAGGTCGAAGATATCGGAGTCGCTCATGATGAGACTTTCGGTTTGTTGTCGCATGTGTGGAGGCGCAGCGTTGTTCGTCGGCTTTTAATCATGATTCGTAAACCTTCACTTGATGCGCGAAGATCGGTTTCCCGATCCTCGTGCGATTCATGCCATTGACGCGCGCTCAGTCAGGCCAATCTAGAGATAGGAGACCTTGTGCCCGCGACAGTGCGAGTGAGTGATGGTGATGAGCAGCGTTCAGAGTCTCGGGCGACAGGCGACAGTCGCGACGGCCAAATTCTGTCTCGTCATGCTGGTCATGATTTTCCTCGCGGCGGGATCCCTGTCTTACTGGCAAGGCTGGGTGTTTCTCTTGCATTTCTGCGGGTGGTGCGCAGTCCTCACGGCCTATTTCGTCAGGCGCGACCCGGAGTTGGTCCGGAAACGCATGAGTGTCGGGCCGGAGGCGGAACGCGAGCCATCGCAGAAGCGCATACAGTCCTTTAACAGCATCGCAATTCTTGCGCTCTTCGTGGTTTCGGCGCTCGACCACAGGTTCGGTTGGTCAGTCGTTCCGGCCCCGATCTTGCTTCTCGGCAATGCATTGATCGCGGTCGGCTTTATCGGCTGCTTCTTCGTGCTCCGGCAGAATTCGTTTGCCGCGGCGACAGTCGGCGTGACGGCGGGGCAGCGGGTGATTTCGACCGGCCTCTACGGCGTGGTGCGCCATCCGATGTATGCCGCGGCGCTGGCGATGTTTTTTGGCGTGCCCTTGGCGCTGGGTTCCTATTGGAGTCTGCTTGTGTTGCCTCCCGTCATTGGTGGTCTGGTCGCCCGCCTCCTAGATGAGGAGAGGTATTTGGTGGGCAATCTGGTCGGCTATGCCGAGTACCGCAGCGAGGTCCAATGGCGCCTGGTGCCTGGGATCTGGTGACGGATCATTCCTCTGGAGGCTGGTGAGGCGGCGGCCGTTGCGGTAAATATCGCGACAGGTCGATGGAGGGCGTCGTGGCAATCAGGGTCGTGCAATTGGGTTCGCCGCGGGCAGAAGGCGAGGGGGTGCGGATCGGTACCGTCCGCCGGCCGCCACGGGGCGTGCCGAAGGAAGAGTTTTCCAGCCGCAACTACTATGACGTCTGGCTGCCGGTGCTTTCGCCGAGCCAGGCCCTTGTGACGGAAGCGAAGGCCGCGACGACCGACGCCGAGTGGACGGCCTTCGTGCGCAGCTTCACGAAGGAAATGAAAGTGCCGGAGGCGAGCCATGTGCTGGACCTGCTCGCCACGCTTTCGCATGCCAGTCATTTTTCAATCGGCTGTTACTGCGAGAACGAAAACCGCTGCCATCGAAGCGTGTTGCGGCGCCTGCTTGAAGAGCGTGGTGCGACATTTGCCGCGGAAGGCTGTGCCTGATGGCTGCAGAGGATCAGCTGGAGCGAAAGCCAACGACCGAGCCCGGTTCAGAGGAGAAGATCGATGCGACCTTTCGCAACGGGTCACTGACGGCAGCCGGCATCATTCTCGGTTTTTCCCTGAGTTTCATGAGCCGCTGGGCTTCGAATCCGAACGACTGGAGCCGGATCGATATCCTGCCGATGTTGCTGCTGACGGTAGGGATTGCCTTGCAGGTCAAGGTCTTCGCCGATCTGCTGGCCAGGGACTCGCTGATTGCGGCCAAGTACGATCGGGCGAGGCGCCTGTTCCTGATCGGAATCGCGGTCGTCGCCGCCGGGATCGGGCTCGCATTGCTCAACGACATACTGGGGCTGGGATCGATGCCGATCCTGGGATGAGCGGGCGCCACGCCCGCTCCATGAATTCGGACTTCCTCGCTTGTCGGTAGTCGTTCGTGTACCTGCGGGATCAGGTCCCTAGGATGATCTTGCTGCAGGCAAATGCGACGGTCGGACTGCTCAACACGGCAATCATGAGCGAGGCTACGATCAGAGGCAGCGAATAACGTTTCATCTGCGTCCTCCTTCTCTCCCGCGGTCAGTACGCGCGGGAGTTCAGTATGCGGGACGCGGGACGGTAAACGAAGTCACGAAAGGGTGAGGCGAGCCGCGCTGTCGTTTGCTGCAGTAGTCGGCGAGTTATCCGAGGTCAGTTAGTTGACGGTTCCGCTTCAGGAAACCCTCTCCACAAACCCATCCAAGACCCGCTTCTGGCCTGCCCGGTCGAACTCGATCGTCAGCTTGTTGCCCTCGATCTCCACGATGTTGCCGTTGCCGAATTTGAGGTGGAAGACGCGATCGCCGGTCTTGAATTTCGAGGGCTCGGCGGCGGTTGATTTCGCCACGAGTTCGCCATCGATGGTGCGGCTGCGCGGGCCGCTTTCGCCGTAGCCGATGCGTTCGACGGCGTGGCCAGAACGTGTGCCCCAGTTGTCGCGGGTGGCGTCCGTCTTGTTCTGCTGGGCACGCTTCCAGCCGGGCGTCGAATAGGAGTTGGCGAAGGGGTCAGCCTTGTCGAAACGGGACTGGCCGTAGCCACCGCGACCATAGCCGCCGTAGCTCTGCTCGGCTTCCGCCACCTCGACATGCATTTCCGGCAGTTCGTCGAGGAACCGCGAAGGGATGGTCGACTGCCAGAGACCGTGGATGCGCCGGTTGGAGACGAACCAGATGTGGCAGCGGCGCTTGGCGCGGGTGATGCCGACATAGGCAAGGCGGCGTTCTTCCTCGAGGCCGGCGCGGCCGCTTTCGTCCAGTGAACGTTGGTGCGGGAACAGGCCCTCCTCCCAGCCCGGCAGGAAGACGGTATCGAACTCCAGGCCCTTGGCGGAATGCAACGTCATGATCGAGACGGCGTCGAGGTTTTCGTTCTGCTCGGCGTCCATGACAAGCGCGACGTGCTCGAGGAAACCACGCATCGACTCGAAGCTCTCCATCGAGCGAATGAGTTCCTTCAGGTTTTCGAGACGGGTCGGCGCGTCCGCCGACTTGTCGTTCTTCCACATGTCGGTGTAACCCGACTCTTCAAGGATCTGCTCGGCAAGCTCAGTGTGCGGGGTGTTTTCCAGCATTTCCTGCCAGCGGCGGAATGATTGGACGACGTCGAAGAGAGCTTTGCGCGCCTTCGGCTTCAGCTCGTCGGTTTCGATCATGTCGGCGGCTGCGGCCAGCATCGGAATGTCGCGGGCGCGGGCATAATCGTGGAGGGCGCGCACCGTCGTATCGCCAAGACCGCGCTTCGGGGTGTTGATGATGCGCTCGAAGGCGAGGTCGTCGGCAGGCTGGGCGACGAGGCGGAAGTAGGCCATGGCATCGCGGATTTCGAGGCGCTCGTAGAAGCGCGGGCCGCCGATGACTCGGTAGTTGAGGCCGAGCGTCACGAAGCGGTCTTCGAACTCGCGCATCTGGAATGAGGCGCGCACGAGGATCGCCATGTCGTTGAGCAAATGCCGCTTTCCATTGGCGTCGCCGCGTTGAAGTTGCTCGATCTCCTCGCCGATTTCCCTGGCTTCCACCTCTGAATCCCAGGATGCGTGCACCTGGACCTTGATGTCATCGGGGTCGCTGCGGTCGGTGAAAAGCGTCTTGCCGAGGCGGCCTTCATTGTGAGCGATCAGGTGGCCGGCGGCGCCAAGGATATGCGCCGTCGAACGATAGTTGCGCTCCAGCTTGATGACCTTGGCGCCCGGGAAGTCCTTCTCGAAGCGGAGGATGTTGTCCACCTCGGCACCGCGCCAGCCATAGATCGACTGGTCGTCGTCGCCGACGCAGCAGACGTTCTGCGGCTCGCCCTTCGGGCGCTGGGCAAGCAGCCGCAACCACATGTACTGGGCTGTGTTGGTGTCCTGATACTCGTCGACAAGGATGTAGCGGAAGCGGCCGTGATACTCCTTGAGAAGATCCGGATTTTTCCGGAAGATCGCGATCGGGTGCATCAGGAGATCGCCGAAATCGCAGGCGTTCAGCGTCGAGAGCCGTTGCTGATAGGCAAAGTAGAGTTCGCGGCCCTTGCCGTTGGCAAAGGTGCGGGCGTCGCCCTCTGGAATGTCGCCAGGGCCGAGGCCCTTGTTCTTCCAGCCATCGATCATTCCGGCGAACTGCTTGGCAGGCCAGCGCTTGTCATCGAGGCCTTCCGCCTGGATCAGCTGCTTGATCAGCCGGACGACATCATCGGTGTCGAGGATCGTGAAGTCGGAGCGCAGGTTTACGAGTTCGGCATGGCGGCGCAGAAGCTTGACGCCGATCGAGTGAAAGGTGCCGAGCCAGGGCATGCCCTCGACGGCGCCGCCGACGAGCACGGCAATACGTTCCTTCATCTCGCGGGCGGCCTTGTTGGTGAAGGTCACGGCAAGGATCTGCGAGGGGAAAGCGCGTCCAGTGTTCAGGATATGGGCGATGCGCGTCGTCAACACGCGCGTCTTGCCGGTGCCTGCACCGGCGAGCACGAGTACGGGGCCTTCCAGTGTCTCGACGGCTTCGGTCTGCTCCGGGTTCAGGCCGGAAAGATAATCGGGGCGCCTGCCGCCATCGCGAGCTGCCATGGCACGGGCGGCGAGCCCTCCGGCGGCGGGAGCGGCAGGGGCCGGCTGCTTGCGCGGCGGCTCGCCCGGCTCTTCATCGAAGAAGGGGATATCGTCGAAACTATTGCTCATGGCGCGTAATGTAGTGATTCGGGATCGAAAGACCAGAAAAGATGTTCTGCTTTCATTCCGCCCCGCACCCGCTGTCCTCAGCTTATGCAGTGCATTCGAGCAGGCCTGCCCGGGAATTGCCTATGTGCGCTGTAAGGGGCGGACTCGGTCGCGCGCAAGTATCGTCAATGAAACTCAGAAAACAAAATCGTCATTTGACGTTGACGATGAAATTCTACAACACGGCAGGCGGCGGTCGAGAGTTGCCTGACAGTAACTCAGTCTTGAATTACAATTCAGTAATGCTGGAGCAATTCGCTTGCTGGTGATCGGCAAAGAGACAATATTGTCGCAGACGCGCGGCAATTTGTCCTGCGAACGCCTCTTTCGATAGACCCTGGACTAGCCTCGAGTCCCTCTGGAGACGTGAATGCCATTTTGGAAGCAGTTTATAGTTTGCCTTGTCGTGATTGCGGCCGGCTTTGCTGGATGGGTTTTCTTCGTGCCAGGGGCTGGCGAGACGCTACGGAAGGCCGGCTTTTCAGAGGTTTCAAAGTTGGCGCCCGGTGAGGCTGCACCGAAGCCGGTGGGGAGCGAGGAAGGGCAATCGAGACGTCGCAGCGGCGGAGCAAACGCGCCCGTTCTGGTCGCCACGCAGGCCGTCGTTCGTGGTGTCGTCAATGATCGGCTGAGTGCCATCGGCACGGGCGACGCCATCCGCTCCGTGGTGGTGATGCCGCAGGCAAGCGGGACAATTCGCGAGATCCTGATCAAGTCGGGCGACAGGATCACCAAGGGGCAGGTGCTTGCAAAGCTAGACAGCGAAGAGCAGGTCATCGCTCGCGGTCAGGCCGATGTGGCGCTGAAAAGCGCCGTCGAGAAATCCAGCCTCTACCACAACATCAAATCCAGCGTGTCGCGCATGGATGTCTTCGACGCCGAAATCGCCGAGCAAGGCGCACGCCTTCAACTGCAGGCCGCCGAACTCAATCTCGAGCGTCGCAGCATTGTCGCGCCGATCGATGGCATTGTCGGCATCATCCCGGTCAACGTCGGCGACAACGTTTCGACGACGACGCCGGTCGCGACCCTCGACGACCGGACCGAAATCCTGGTCGACTACTGGGTGCCGGAACGCTTCGCCAACACGATCACGGTCGGCCAGCCCGTGGAGGCAACGTCGGTGGCACGGCCAGGTCGGGTATTCTCGGGCGCGGTCGAGGCAATCGACAACCGCATTGACGCCGCCAGCCGGACAATGCGCGTGCGGGCCCGAATCGACAACGCATCGGACGAACTGCGCGCCGGCATGTCGTTCAATGTCGGGATGAGGTTTGGCGGCGACCAGTATCCCGCGGTCGATCCGCTCTCAGTCCAGTGGGATTCGCAAGGCGCGTTCGTCTGGCAGGTCGTCGACCGCAAGTCCGGCAAGGTGCGTGTCAGCATCGTGCAGCGCAATCCCGACTATATTCTCGTCAAGGCCGATCTGGACGATGGCGATGCAATCGTCACCGAAGGGCTGCAGCGTGTCCGTGAAGGCGGCGCGGTACGGGTGGCCGGCGAAGTGGCGTCGAATTCGGAGCCAGTCACGCAATGACCGTGACCGAGATGCAGGAGAAGCCGGCTTCCGGCAAACAGACCTTCACCGCGCTGTTTGTCAGGCGCCCGATCCTTGCGCTTGTCTTCAACGCCCTGATGATCGTTGCCGGCCTTGCAGCCTATGCCGGGATCGAAGTGCGCGAACTGCCCGATGTCGACCGACCCGTGGTGACGGTGCGCACGACTTTCGACGGTGCCTCGCCACAGACTATCGACCAGGAACTGACGAAGGTGATCGAGGGCGCGGCCGCACGCGTCAGCGGCCTCAAATCCATTTCGTCCAGTTCTCAGTTCGGCCAGAGCCGGGTGACGCTCGAATTCTCTGACTCCGTCGATCTCGCGGTAGCGGCAAACGACGTGCGAGATGCCATCGGCCGTATCGCCGACCGCCTTCCCGAAGAGGCGGATGCGCCGCAGATCGTCAAGGCGGATTCCGATTCTCAGCCGATCATGCGTCTTGCCGTTACGTCGTCGAAACTGAACATGGACGATCTGACGCTTCTCGT
The DNA here is from genome assembly GCF_001542405.1 of Rhizobium altiplani. Taxonomy (GTDB): domain Bacteria; phylum Pseudomonadota; class Alphaproteobacteria; order Rhizobiales; family Rhizobiaceae; genus Rhizobium; species Rhizobium altiplani. Next base: position 28,937 of record NZ_LNCD01000106.1, on the reverse strand, counting down.
CGAGAACCAGGTCATCGACCGGCTTGCCTCGGTCGATGGCGTTGCCGATGTCGAAACCTACGGCGACCAGGAGAAGGTCTTCCGCGTCGACGTGAACCAGAGCGAACTGGCCAGTCGCGGGCTGACCGTTGGCGATCTGACGAAGGCGCTTTCCAGCGCTGCTCTCGACGTGCCGGCCGGATCGCTAAAGAGCCCGACGCAGACGATCGTTGTCCGCGCGATGGCAAGTTTGCAGACGCCGGAGGATTTCTCCAACGTCATCCTGCAGAACCACGTGCGTCTCGGCGATGTGGCAAATGTTACCCTCGGACCGCGCGACGGGCAGACGGCGCTGCGCTCGAACGGCGTTCCCGGCATCGGCCTCGGCGTCATCCGCCAGGCACAATCGAATACGCTGAACATCTCCAACGGCATCAAGGACGCCGTGGCCGAGCTTTCAAGAACGCTTCCCGAAGGCACGCGGATCGCCATCACCAGCGATGACGCCGTCTTCATCCAGGGCGCGATCCATGAAGTGGTGCTGGCGCTCATCCTGGCCGCGGTCATCGTCACCGGCGTCATCTATCTCTTTCTGCGGGACTGGCGTGCGACGATCATCCCTGCCGTCAGCATGCCGGTTGCGCTGATCGGAACCCTGGCAGCGGTCTATCTCGTCGGCTTCTCGATCAACATCCTGACGCTGCTAGCGATCGTGTTGGCGACCGGCCTTGTCGTTGACGACGCGATCGTCGTTCTCGAAAACATCGTTCGCCGCCGTTCGGAAGGCATGGGACCTCGAGCGGCTGCCGTGCTCGGCACGCGCGAAGTGTTCTTTGCTGTCATCGCCACGACCGCGACGCTTGCAGCGGTCTTTATTCCGCTTTCCTTCCTGCCGGGGCAGGTGGGTGGTCTGTTCCGCGAATTCGGCTTCGTGCTGGCTTTCTCGGTTGGCCTCTCATCCATCGTTGCCCTGACGCTATGTCCGATGTTGGCTTCACGGATACTGACGAAGGAGATGCTTGAGGACCATGGCCTTCTTGGCCGTTTCGGAACGTGGTTCGCCGACGCCTACCGATGGTCGCTGCACGCCTGCCTGAATGCACCGCTTGTGGTCATCGTCGCTTCGTTGCTTTTTGCCGGTGCCGCTGTTCTTGCTTTCCAGACGGTTCGAAGCGAGCTGACGCCGAACGAAGACCGCGCGATGGTGATGATGCGCCTGACCACGCCGCAGGGGTCAAGTCTCGAATACACGCGCGACAAGATGCAACGGGTGGAGGAATATCTCCAGCCGCTTGTCAATAGCGGCGATATCAGCAATGTCTTTTCGATCTCGGGACAGGGCGGACAGGTCAACAGCGGCTTCATGGTGCTGACGCTGGCGCCGTGGGGTGAACGCCATCGCACACAGGCGGAGATCGTGGCCGATATCAACCGGGCCGCCGCAAGGGTTCCGGCGCTGCGCGGCAATGCGATCCAATCGAACAGCCTGCGCATCCGCGGCGCCGGCAACGGACTGCAGATGGCCTTGGTCGGCAACGATCACGAGGCTCTGACGACTGCGGCTGCTCAACTGGTGCAGGCCCTCGACGCCACGGGCCATTACGATACGCCGCGACTGACCAACGAACCGACCCAGGCCCAGGTGTCGGTGACGATCGACCGCGAGCGTGCCTCCGATCTCGGGATCGACATCACCGGCCTTTCAACGGCTATGCAGTCGCTCCTGGAAGGGCGATCGGTCGTTGACGTTTTCGTCAAGGGCGAAGCCTATCCGGTGCTGCTCACGTCGAACACCCGACCGCTCGACGATCCGACGGATCTAGAGAACGTCTTCCTGAAGACGGGCGATGGCAAGATCGTGCCGATGTCTGTAATCGCGTCACTGACGGAGAGCTCGGTCGCGCCGCAATTGAACCGCGAACAGCAGCTTGCGTCGGTAGCGATCACGGCCGGCCTGAAGAATGGTCTTTCGCTCGGAGATGCCGTCAAGGAAGTAACCGAGATCTCCAAATCGATCCTGCCTGCCGGTGCGCGTCTCGTGCCACTTGCCGAGGCGGCGACGCTGGAGGAGAACTCAAGCGGCATGGCACTGACCTTTGGCTTTGCAATCGTCATCATCTTCCTGGTTCTGGCCGCGCAGTTCGAGAGTGTGCTGTCGTCGGTTATCATCATGTCGACGGTTCCGCTCGGGCTGGCATGCGCCGTCTTCGCGCTGATCATTACCGGGTCGAGCCTCAATATCTACAGCCAGATCGGCCTTGTTCTGCTTGTGGGCGTGATGGCGAAGAACGGTATTCTGATCGTTGAATTTGCCAACCAACTCCGCGATCGCGGCGAGGAGGTGCGCACGGCCATTGAGAAGGCGTGCGCGCTACGCCTGCGCCCCGTGATGATGACCATGATAGCGACGATCCTCGGCGGCGTTCCGCTGGTCTTCGCCCATGGCGCTGGCGCGGAAGCGCGCGTTGCGCTTGGCTGGGTTATCGTTGGAGGGCTTGGCTTTGCGACACTGGTGACGCTCTACATTACGCCGGTCGCTTACCTGCTGATTGCCCGCTTCGCGAAGCCGCATGCTCACGAAGAGGAGCGGCTCCACGAAGAAATGGCGCACGCATCGCGTCCGCGCCCTGCCGCCAAGGCAGGTCGGCTGGAGGCGGCAGAATGAACCGCGCCTTCAGCGGGTAAGGTCCTGCGAGTTATGGCTTATAAAAAGTTGTAGGATTGGATGAATTTCTTCTAAATTTTAGACGTTTTTTAAGTGTGAGCGGTAATCATTCCGACAGAAGCCGAAAGGTCCTCCAGCGTTTTCTGAGGGCCGCCCTGGTGCCTCGTTCAGGCGCTCCCGGACAATGATCGTTCGCGGTACGGTTTGTTTGTATCAGTGTATTGTTGTGTTCGGAGTACAGTACCTTGAGCATTTATCGGCGCACCTCGGTGGATGCCGCGCTGTATGTATTGCGCGACATCGGTCGCGACATGACCAAAACCCAGAGGCAGGTGTCAACCGGCCTCAGAGTCGAAAGAGCGTCGGACAACGGCGCCTATTGGGCGATTAGTTCGACCCTGAAAACTGATCAGAAAGCTCAATCGGCCATTCGTGACGCTCTCGGCCTGGCCGCTGCGACGATGGGCACGGCCTATAACGCCGTCGACAGCGCAATTGATCTCGTCAGCGAGATCAAGGCAAAGCTGGTCGCAGCGACCGAGTCTGGTGTCGACAAGGACAAGATCAACACCGATATCGCCCACTTGAAAGATCAGCTCCGGTCGGTCGCGCAGTCGGCGGAGTTCAACGGCGACAACTGGGTTGCGATCGACGATTCGGCCGATCCCTCCAAGCCGAGGGAGATCCCGTCGTCGTTCATCCGCTATTCCGACGGAACGGTGAAGGTCGATATGCTGAGCTATGAGGTCGATCTCGCGCCCGTTGGGGCAACCACCTCGAAGGATGCTCGCTACCTGATTGACAACCGTACCACCGGTTCCGGTGAATATGGCGCTCTTACATCCCAGTATTTCGCGACCGAGGCCGGTGCCTCGCAGAACTATGTGATGCTCAAAGGCGCTGGTAACACGGCTGGGCAGGTTGAAATCGGTGTTTCGAGCAGCACGACGCAGGCGCAGGTGAAGGAGATGATCACCGTCGTCGATACGATGCTGAACCAGATGACGACGGTTGGCTCGGCCTTCGGTGCGCTTGAAAAGCGCATCAGCATCCAGAGCGACTTCGCGCAGTCGCTGGACGACTCCTATTCCCGCGGCATCAGCCGTCTGATCGACGCCGATATGGAAGAGCAGTCGAGCCTGCTGCGTGCCTTACAAACCCAAGAGCAGCTTGGCTTGCAGTCGCTGAACATCGCCAACGCCAGCTACGACACGGTTCGCCAACTCTTCCAGAACCTCTAACCGGTCGTCTTGAAGTAGAACTGTCGCTTAGATTCCGACGGGCGACTTAGCGGCCTGGCCGTTGTTGTTGCTTGCCGTCCGCAGTAGTTGTGCTTTTTGCCCAATTTCGAGCATCTGCAGCGTCTGCTTCATCTTGTTGCCGCAATCCTTAATACTGGTCGCATTAACACCGAATTGGAGATTCGCCCGTCCATGATCAAGAAATTCATACTTCTGACTGTTGCCGCAACTTACCTTAGTGCTTGCACCACGACCGACCCCTATACGGGCGAGCAGAAGATGTCGAATACATCGGGCGGCGCGCTGCTGGGTGCCGGCGTTGGCGCGCTTGCCGGTTTGGCGGTCGGCGGCTCGCCGGTCGGACGTCGCAATGCCGCGCTGATCGGCGCCGGCGTCGGTGCGCTCGCAGGCGGTGCGATCGGCAACTACATGGACCAGCAGGAATCGGAACTGCGCGCCCAGCTCCAGGGAACGGGCATTTCGGTGACCCGCCGCGGCGACAACATCATCCTCAACATGCCGTCCAACATCACGTTCGATGTTGACCAGGACGCTGTGAAGTCTGGCTTCTATCCAACGCTGAATTCTGTCGCGATCGTCCTGCGTAAGTTTAACCGCACGCTGATCGACGTCAACGGCCACACCGACTCGACCGGCAGCTTGCAGCACAACCAGGATCTGTCACAGCGCCGCGCCATGTCGGTTGCCGATTATCTCGGCACGCAGGGCATCGACCCGCGCCGCGTTTCCGCTGTCGGCTTCGGTCCGTCGCAGCCGATCGCTTCCAACGCTACGGAAGCTGGACGTTCTCAGAACCGCCGCGTCGAAATCCAGATTGCGCCTGTCACGCAGAGCTGATCCAGACTTCAGTCAAGAGAAACGGCCGGGCCAGCGCCCCGGCCGTTTTCGTTATTGATGCATCGTCGCGCCCTTGGTGATCTTGTCGACGATCTTCTTTTCGGCCCGGATGGCTATGCCGACGACCTTGGCATCGTCGGGTGCGTATTCGGCAAAGACGGCCCTGTTGGCGGCGTCGTGGCCGGTTGCAAACATCTCCTCGATGAACAGCGACGAGGTTATGCCGCGCTCGAGCGAGCGGCGGTGGATTGTCGACATCGTTTCGTCCTCTGCCGACAGTACAATGATCGGCTGGATGGAAAGCGGATTGTAGAGATTGCCGGCGCGGTCTTTGTAGGCCTCGCCGATCATCTCGGGGTGCTGGCCGGCAATGCCACTCATCAGGAAAGCCGTGACGTTCAGCTTCTGCCAGGATGCAAGATTGTTTCGCAGGACGATCGCAATTTTGGTATCAAACATTCCAGTCTCTTTCATGCAGGTTCGAAAGTCACGTTGGACCAGGATGTAACCAGTCACGCCTTCGAGGGTCTTGAACGTTTGTGCACGGAGCGCGGCGCAGACGGGATCGTGATTGCGCCGGCTTTTCCGGGAATCGAGCGGATGGAAGCGCAGTTTTCCGGCAAGGCCTTCGAGCCGCATCGCCACGATACCTATGCTCTCGGCGTCACGATGAAAGGCGTGCAGACCTTTTCTTATCGCGGCCAGCGGCGCTTCAGCATGCCCGGGCAGGTGCTCGTGCTCCATCCGGACGAGGAGCATGATGGTGGAGCAGGCACCGATGATGGGCTGCAATATCGCATGCTTTATCTTGAGCCGGCGCTACTGCTCCAATGCCTTGGAGCGGAAAAGATCGGGCTGCCCTTCGTTGACGACCCTGTCATCGGAGATCCGGTTTTGGCGGGTACGCTGCTAGCTGCACTCAGTGAGCTGGATCGCGAGCTCGACGAGTTGTTCGTCGACGACTTTGTTTCGCGTGTTGCCGGCGGACTTGCAAAGCATGCAAAGACGCCGCGGCGGCCGCTCGGCAACGTTGCGTGGCAGCGTGCTAGATTGGCGCGCGATTATCTCGAAGCACATGCGACGGAAGCGGTGCGATCCGGTGAGTTGGAGACGGTCACCGGTCTTGACCGCTTCTCCCTTTCGCGGCACTTCCGGGCCGCCTTCGCCACAAGCCCGCATCGCTATCTGCTCATGCGGCGGCTGCAGCAGGCGCGCGCCATGATCGGGGTGGGTGACGGGCTTTCGGATGTGGCCGCGGCGACGGGCTTTGCAGACCAAAGCCATCTGACACGTCATTTCAAAAAGGCCTATGGCATGACGCCCGGCCAATGGGCGAGCCTTAGACGGGCTTCTCCGCAAGGCCGGAGCGGCGCGCGATAAAGCGTGCCAGCATTGGGCCAGTAAACAGGATCACTAGGAAGCGGCCGGTTTGCATCGCCATCACGAAGGGCACGTCGACGTCGGTTGACGCCGCAATGATCGCCACAGAATCAGCCCCGCCGGGACTGGTCGCCAGATAGGCCGTCAGCGGATCGACGCCGGCGAATTTGTGCAAGGCAAGGGCCATACAGCCGCAGATCGACATTAGCAGCAGGATAGAGGCCGCGACGCGGGGCAGGGCACGCGCGGCGTGCATGACGATGCGGCGTGTGAAACGCAGTCCGATGTTCCAGCCGATCAGGGCATAACTGATCGCCAGCAGCCAGAGCGGAAGTTCGATCTTGAACAACCCGAATCCTTGAAGCAGCGCGCCGAGAACCAACGGCACGGTGATTGTGCCGCCCTGAATGCGAAAGCGCACCGCAATGTAGGCGGACAGGCAGGTGAGGGCGACAGTGGCGGCCAGCGCCTGCCAGTCGACCGACGGGAAGAGGATGAAGGGCGGCGGTTCGCCACCATCGGCGGCAACCCAGAGGCGCGAGACAACCGAGGCCGCCACCGCGACGAAGACCACCCGCAGATATTGCATGAAGGCGACGAGACGGGCATCGGCGCCATAAGCTTCGGACATGATGACCATCGCGGACGCCGCGCCTGGCGAGGAACCCCAAACCGCGGTCGTTCCCGGCAAGACCTGCCAGCGCGTCAGCAGCCAGCCAAGGCCGGCCGCGGCAACGATGACGGAGAAGATCATCGCGAGAAAAAGTGGCGCGTCGGTCGCCATGGTCTTGAGGATATCGACAGTGATGGCGCGCGCCATCAGAAAACCGACGAGCGCCTGCCCGAAGAGGAGTGGCCAGCGCGGCACCTGAAGCGATCCCTGGCCGATGGAAAGGGCAAGGATGATTGCCGCCACCATCGGGCCGATAAGGAGCGAGGCTGGCAGCCCGAGCATTTCAAGCCCGACCACAAGCAGGGTCGAGATACTGAGCAGGAGAATCCATCGCGGCAGGCTGGCGTATCGAAAGAAGCGGCTGGCGTCGTACAACGGCATGATTCCCATGCATGTCTTGCCAATGCTGGAGACGCGATCAGGCGAAGCAGGAGAGCAGCACTGGCTGGCAAAAGAAGCCGGCCGGAGGGCCGGAGGATATGCGCCGATATAGGCGCCTGCCGGGGAAGCGGTCAATTGCGAAATCCTGTCGGTTTCGCGAGGTCAGAGGCTGACACGCTCCGCCAGGAAGTCGAGCAGGGCCCGCACGCGAGCCGGCAACGGACCGCCCTGGCCAATGTAGACGGCGTAGAACTCCTCGATGTCGCCGGGGTTGAGATCCTCGAGAACCGGAACCAGTCGCCCGGTCTCGATATCGGCGCGAACGGTGAAGGTGGCGAGGCGGACCAGGCCTGCACCTGACAGCGCCATATATCGCATCGCTTCGCCGTCGCCCACCTGGACGCCTGGCGTAATTGGTAGCGCAATGGTCTCGCCGCCATCGAATAACGGCCAGCCCTGAACGCTGCGCGCGTATGAGAAGCCGATACGGCGATGGTGCTTCAGGTCGGTAATGGTTTTCGGCTCGCTTTCGCGCTTCAAGTAGTCTGGCGACGCCACGATGACGTTGCGGGTGAAGCCAAGCTTGCGGGCAATGAGGCTAGAGCTCTTCAACGGTCCGGCGCGGATCGCCACATCGGCGCGATCCTCGACAAGATCGACAATGGCGTCGGTATGAGAGATGTCGAGGGTGACGGCGGGATTGAGCGCCAGAAAATCCGAAACGAGCGGTGCAAGGATATGATGGCCGAAGGAAGCGCTCGTGTTGATGCGGATGGGACCCACGGCCTGCTCGCCGGTGGAGGCGTAGCGTTCAGCCTCCGCGATGTCCGCAAGGATCGAAACGCTACGCTCATAAAAGGCGGATCCCTCCGGCGTCAGATGCAGCTTGCGGGTCGAACGGTTGACGAGGCGAGCGCCGAGGCGTGCCTCAAGGCGCGCCACAAGCTTGCTGACGGCAGATGGTGTCATGCGGCAGGCACGCGCTGCGGCCGTGAAACCGCCGAGTTCGACGGCACGCACGAAGACTTCCATTTCGCCGGAGCGATTGATGTCTTGTCGACTCATGATGAATTCAATTCATGGATAGTTTTCTTCCCGGCAATCTATATCACGATAGATTCAGTGTCTATCTCTTCTGAAGTCCACAACAGGAGACCGACCATGGAATACAGAAATCTCGGCGCATCGGGCCTCAGGGTGCCGGTTTTGAGCTTCGGTGCGGGAACATTCGGAGGCTCGGGTCCGCTCTTCGGTGCCTGGGGCAACACGGACGCCGCCGAAGCTCGACGCTTGATCGACATTTCGCTGGAAGCGGGCGTCAATCTCTTCGACACCGCAGATGTCTATTCGGGCGGCGCCTCCGAGGAAGTCCTTGGCCAGGCTATCGCCGGCCGGCGCGGCGCCGTGCTGATCTCAACCAAGATCGCGCTACCGATGGGCGACGGACCTGGTGATTGGGGAACGTCGCGCTCGCGCCTGATACGTTCCACTGACGAGGCGTTGAAACGCCTAGGGACCGACTATATCGACCTGTTGCAGCTCCATGCGTTCGATGCTTCGACGCCGATCGAAGAGGTACTCGCAACACTGGACGGGCTGATCGCGGCAGGGAAAATCCGCTATGTCGGCGTCTCCAATTTCGCGGGATGGCAGCTGATGAACTCGCTCGGCATTGCTGGGCGGCATGGCTACCCGCGCTATGTTGCGCATCAGGTCTACTACTCCCTTGCCGGCCGCGATTACGAATGGGAACTGATGCCGCTCGCTGCCGACCAGGGCGTCGGTGCGTTGGTCTGGAGTCCGCTTGCCTGGGGCCGTCTCACCGGCAAGGTCCGCCGTGGCCAACCATGGCCAGAAGGCAGTCGGCTGCATCAGACGGCTGAATTCGGGCCGCCGGTCGATGATGAGAAGCTCTATGATATCGTAGATGCGCTGCTGGAGATTTCCGAAGAAACGGGCAAGACCGTCCCGCAGATCGCGCTCAATTGGCTGATCGGTCGCCCCACTGTTTCCAGCGTCATTATCGGCGCGCGCAACGAGGAGCAACTGCGGCAGAATCTCGGTGCCGTCGGCTGGTCATTGGCCAAGGAGCAGGTGGAAAAGCTCGACAAAGCGAGCAGTGTAACCGCGCCCTATCCCTACTTCCCATACCGCAGGCAGGAAGCGTTTGCGCGGCTAAACCCGCCGGTGGTCTAAGGGTGCTCGATCGGGGACAGTTCCCCTTAATCATGCACTAGACACGCGCCGTCTCTTGTCTCATACCAACCTGCCTCCGGGTGTGAAGATGAAGGAGATCAAAGAGATGGCGCTCAAAGATGCAAAATCCGGAACACGGCACGAAACAGGCATCACCGCCGCTCTTGCTGTTCTGAAACAGAGCTTTGGTGAGCGCTTCCAGACCGGCGAGGCCTTCCGCGCACAGCACGCGCATACCACCACTTACATCCCGGCGCAGCTGCCTGACGGTGTGCTTTTTGCCGAGAATGCCGACGACGTGAAGGCGGCAGTCAAAGTCTGCGCGGAACACAAGGTGCCGGTTATCGGCTTCGGCACCGGCTCCTCGCTTGAAGGGCAGGTCAATGCGCCGAATGGCGGTATATCGATCGATTTCAGCCGAATGAACCGGGTTCTTGAAGTTAATGCTGAGGACCTCGATTGTACCGTCGAGCCCGGGGTAACGCGGGAGGAGCTCAATACCTATCTCCGTGACACCGGTCTATTCTTCCCGATCGATCCTGGAGCAAACGCTTCGATCGGTGGCATGACTTCGACGCGGGCCTCCGGAACGAATGCCGTGCGTTACGGCACGATGAAGGACAACGTGCTTGCCGTGACCGCGGTTACTGCGAACGGAGAAGAAATCCGTACCGCACGACGCGCCCGCAAGTCGTCAGCCGGCTACGATATGACCCGGTTGTTTGTCGGCGCGGAAGGCACGCTTGGCATACTAACGTCGGTGACGCTGAGGCTGCAGGGCATCCCGCAGAAGATCGGCGGTGGCGTCTGCGCCTTTCCGACTGTTCGGGCCGCCTGCGATGCCGTCATCATGACCATCCAGATGGGCATTCCGGTCGCCCGCATCGAACTTCTCGATGCGCTGCAAATTCGTGCCTGCAATGCCTATTCCAAGCTGAACTACGAGGAAACGCCGACGCTCTTCCTCGAATTTCATGGCACAGATGAAACCGTTGCCCTGCAATCGGAACAGTTTGCCGAGATTGCCTCCGAATGTGGAGGCGGCGCGTTCTCATGGACAGTCAACGCCGAGGAGCGCAGCAGGCTCTGGAAGGCAAGGCACGATGCCTACTGGGCATCGCGCGCGCTGGCGCCGGAATTGGCCGCGCTCTCGACGGATGTCTGCGTGCCTATTTCCCGTCTTGCCGATTGTATCGGCGAGACGCAGATCGATATAGAGGAACATGGCCTGCTGGCGATGATCGTCGGGCATGCAGGCGATGGAAACTTCCATGTGCTCCTGTTGTTCGACGACAAGACCGAGGAGGGCATTGCTGCTGCCGAGGCCTTTGTCGGCAGGCTCAACGCTCGCGCTCTGGCGATGGACGGCACCTGCACTGGCGAGCACGGCATCGGCCAGGGCAAGATGGCATTCCTGGAAGAGGAGCTCGGCGGCACGGTTGAACTGATGCGGCAGGTCAAGAAGGCGCTCGATCCGGATGATATCTTCAATCCTGGCAAGATATTCCACCGCACCTGAAGTGGGATTCCGTCGAGCCTGTGGGCCGGCAGGGTTGACGCTACGGAAGATTGACTGGCGATGAGGCGAATTCATCTCCAAATCAATTAAATAGGGCATGATGTTGCCCGAAAGCTGCTTCACAGCTTTCGGGATCATGCTCTAGTGTCCGCGATGGATTCCCGAATGGAGAATAGTTGAGTTGGTAGGCCGGTTCCTCGTCTTTTTGGGCGGAGTGATTGTGGTGGCGCTGTTCGTAGCGCTGCTGGCACCGCTGTTTATCGATTGGACCGATTTCCGAAAGAATTTTGAGGATCAGGCGAGCCGGATTATCGGCAAAAAGGTCGTCGTGCACGGAGCGGTGGACGCGCGCCTCCTGCCGTTCCCTTCGGTGACGCTGCATGATGTACGCGTTGGACAGGAGGTCGACGGGTCGCCGATCGTGCAGATCGAGCAGTTCTCCATGGATGCTGAACTCGCGCCTTTCCTTTCCGGCGAGGCGTTGATCTTCGACATGCGCGTGGTCAATCCGCGGGTGAAGCTGCGCCTCTTGAAGGATGGCACGCTCGATTGGACCCGTGGCAGCCAACCCGAAATTCCGGCCAAGACGGTTGTTCTCGAAAACGTCCACGTTACTGGCGGCGATATTCAGTTCATTGACGATCAGTCAGGGCGGTCGCGCCGCATCACAGGACTGAACGCCGAAATGTCGGCTAAGTCGCTTGCCGGTCCGTGGAGGATCGAAGGCGATGCGGCGCTGGATGGCGCACATGGGAGTTTCATGATCGCCAGCAATCAGCCTGATGAGAACGGGATCCTGCGGATGCGCACGCGACTGCAGCCCGACAAGCAACCGGTGATGGTCGATCTCGATGGCGAGTTGAAACTTGTCGACCGCAGGCCGAACTATCAGGGAGCGATATCTGCATCGATCGAGAGCCGGAACGCCAAGTCGGCCGACAAGACCGATGTTCCTCCGCGACTGAAAGGCAAGTTCGAGCTTACGAACGAGAGCATTCGTATACCGGAATACCGTCTCGAGATCGGAGCCACCGATGATCCCTATGTGGTCACGGGCGAGGCGACCCTGGACACCGGAAGTCAGCCGCAATTCCTGCTGATTGCGAACGGCCAGCAGATCGACGTCAATCGCATCGGCAATCAGGGTGCGAATGGCAAGACGACGCGCGATCCCGGCCTATCGGCGCGGCAGCGCCTGAACGCGCTGATTCAGATCGTTTCGCAAGTGCCTGTACCGCAGGTGCCGGGTAAGGCAACAGTTCGGTTGCCGGCGATCGTCGCCGGCGACACGACAATCCGCGATATCCAGCTCGATGTGCAACCCGCTGGCAAGGGCTGGATCATCGACAACGTGGTCGGCACGCTTCCGGGACGCACACAGGTGGAAGGCCAGGGCAAGCTCAATTTGCAGGGGCAAGCATCGTTCGTTGGGCAGATCACGGTGGCCTCCAATCAGCCCACGGGCCTTGCGGCATGGCTTTCCGGCTCAGTCGATCCGGCGATCCGGCAACTGCGGCAGGCGGGCTTCTCCGCTGACGTCAGCCTCACGCATGACCGGCAGACGTTCAACAACCTGGAAATCGCCGTTGGACAGGCCACGTTGAAGGGTCGGATGGACCGACAGGCGTTGGCCAACCAGGTACCGACGCTTGATGTCGCGCTTGCCGGCGACGCACTCGATCTGGATGCACTGCGTGCGCTGACAGGGCTGTTCACCGGCCAGGATGGCGGCGACAACGTACTCGATCACAAGATCACTGCACGGCTCAAGGCCGACAAGTTTACAGCCTTCGGCGTCGAAGCGGGCGATGTCGAGGCGAGCTTTGCAATTGCCGATGGGGCTCTCGCGGTCGACAAGCTTTCTATCAAGAACCTGGCGGGTGCCGAAGTGACTGCGACCGGTCGCGCCGAGGGATCGCTGCTCGATTACAAGGGCTCTGGGGAAATCACCTTCAAATCGGCGGATCCGGGCTCATTCTTCACAATGCTCAAGCAGCATCTGCCGCAGCATCCGGTCATGGATAGGCTTGTGCGCAATGCCGCGTGGTACACGAATACCGCACTGCGCGGAGCTTTGACTCTCGGAGGCGACGAGGGCGACGGCCTGACCCTGACATTGGCGGGGGTGACCAACGGCAGTCGTGTCAACCTCGACTACCGCATGTCGGATCTTCTGGCGCTGACGGGTAAGGGCACAACGAGCCTTGAGGCGACGCTTGAGAACAGCGTCACCTCGATCCTGTTTGGGCAGGCGGGTCTTGATCCGTTGCCGGTCGAGGCCGACGCCAATGGACGCCTGACCCTGAAGGTGCAGGCAGAAGGAACGGATCCTGCCGACGCCCAGCTGACATTTGCCACCGACCGCACATCGTTTACGGCTGGCGGCAAGGTGGACGTTCGCCCGCAGGCCTTCATGAACGGACAGCTTGCAGTATCCCTGGAGAGTGCCGATCTTGATCCGTATCTTGTCATGAACGGCATCGCTGTGCCGCAAATGGGTACGGGCCTGCCGTTCAAGCTGACAACGAACGCGACCATCGATGGCGACAAGATTTCCTTTGCGGATATCGCAGGACATGCCGCCGACAACGAGTTCAGCGGCGCCCTGACCGTCGACCGTAAAGCGGAAAAGACCACGGCGACGGGCGAATTGGCGCTATCCAAGGCCGATGCCACCTGGCTAGGGGAAGCTGTTTACGGACCTATGACGGATGCGGCGACCGGCGACCTGTCGGCCGGCGCGCTGGGCTTGCCGATCATCAAGGATTTGGACGTCAACCTCAAGCTCTCCGCCAAGCAATTCTGGCCTGGCTGGTCCGGCGCGATTTCGGATTTCACGTCAAACGTGGCCTACAAGGGCGACGAACTGCAGCTGAACGACATCAAGGGCGGTTGGGATGGCGGCACCGTCAACGGCAGCCTGCTGTTTACCAATGCTGACGGTACGGGCTTCTTCCAGACGCAACTGGCGCTGGCAGATGCGGATTTGGCCGGTGTCGTGTGGCCCCGGGATGGCGCGCCGGTCGCCAACGGCAAGTTCGGGCTTGGGCTCTCCATGGAGGCTTCCGGCAAGTCCATGAAGGATATCGCTGGTTCTTTGAACGGCTCCGGCGAGCTTCGGCTTGGCGATATCAGCGTACGTGGTCTCAATCTCGGCATGCTGGCGCCATTACTGGCCGCCACCGATCCGATGCAGGATCAGCTGAATGCCGGCAAGGTTCATCCGATCGTCGAGACCTTGCTCAACAACGGCGAAGCGAAGCTGCCGCCGACTGCGATTCCGTTCAACGTGACGGATGGGGTTCTGCGCTTTCAGAACGTCAGCGTGACGACCGACCAGGCAAAGCTCGTCGGCAACGGCCAGATCGACCTGCCACAGGAGCGCATCAATGCGTCGCTCAACATTGCACTGAATCCGGGTGGCGAGGTGCTTCCCGGTGCGGAGCCTGCGGTACGACTCGACTTTTCAGGACTGCTCGCGTCGCCTGGGCGAACCATTGATGTCACGGACATCACCGGCTTCCTGTCGTTGCGCGCCTACGAGCGCGAACGCCGGCGCGTCGAGCGCCTGCAGTCCAACGTACTGGAGAAGCAGCGACTGCGCCGTGAAGTTGCTCTCTACAAGTTCAACGATATCGAGCGCCAGAAGGCCGCAGCCTTCGAGGCGCAACGGCAGGCGGAAGAGCAGCGCCTGAGAGCTTTGGCCGCGCAGGCCGAGCGCGATAGGCAGGCAGCGGAAGCGAAAGCAAAGGCTGACGCTGAAGCCGAAGCGCGCGCCAAGGCAAAGGCGGCGGAGGACGCAAAAGCGGCCGCAGAGGCGGCGCGACGGGCACAGGAGCAGCTTACCGTGCCCCCGGAGAACTCACTCAATTTCGAAACGGTGCCGGGGTTGCCGGGCGTGCAGGTGCCGCAGTAGTGTGTTTGCGATCGCGGTATGTGGGCATCCTCACGCGCGGTAGCCTTCGAGGCGAACTAGCCCGCGCTCTCGGATTTCAGCCAATGAAGGACATAGACGCGCAGCGCTGACGAGAGGTTGCTCTCCGGCTGTCGCTGATCGTCTATGTCGGAAATCAAGGCTGCGAGTGGGATGGCGCGCGCTTTGGCGATTATGTTCAACTCGGTCCAGAACTCGTCTTCCAACGAGAAGCTGGTGCGGTGTCCGTGTAGAGTAGCCGAGTGCTTGCGGATCATCGCAAGGCTTCAGAATTCGGTTCGAGCCGCTGACACGTTGACTCCAGAAAGCCTGCCAACTGATTGATCCCGGAATCTTTTGCGTTTCTCGGGGCGCTCATTTGTCGTCTTCAGATTTCTCTATCCGGCCTTGCTGATGAGAGCGTTCGGCCTTCTCATTGAGCGCCTTCGTCAGCTGCTTCTCGGCCTTGGTGCGGCCAAAGGAGATACGGTTTTGCTCCGCCTGCTTCGCCTTGTCGGCGCGGGCCTGTTTCTTTTTGAACTGGCGGAGATTGACGACTTCGGCGGTCACGGTTGGCCTCGATCGGAATTGAAAAAGGGAAGCAGTTGCTTCCCTTGGTTTTACTGCTTCTTTCGGAAGGCGTCGAGCGAGACGACCGAGCCGGGTTTCTTTTCCTCGCCATCGGCTTTGGCGGCGGGCGTTTCCTCGGACTTCTCGGACGCAACCGGATAGGCGGTGATTTCAGCGGCGGGAAGCTCTTCGCTGTCAGCGAGAGGCACGTCGAATTCCAGCTCGAAGTTCACGGACGGGTCATAGAAGCCGCGGATGGCGTTGAACGGAATGAAGAGCTTTTCCGGAACATCAGAGAAGGAAAGGCCGATCTCGAAAGTGGTCTCCGTGATCTTCAGTTCCCAGAACTGGTGCTGGATGACGATAGTCATCTGTTCCGGATACTTCGCCTTCAGGTGCTGCGAGATGCGAACACCAGGGGCGCCGGTCAGAAAGGTAATGAAGAAATGATGCTCGCCCGGCAGGCGGCCCGTCGCGGCAACTTCAGACAAAACCTTGCGGATGACGCCACGCAGTGCGTCCTGTGCCAGAATGTCGTAACGGATGTGATCCTGCCCCATGCTTTCCTGTCTTTCTTTTGGTTCGGACTCGTTTCCCAAGGCTGTATGGCATGCCAAGACGCCCTGGAAAAGGCCTGAGCCGAGTCATGCTTGACCAAACCATACATGATTTGCGCGCAAGGGAGAAGGTGAAGGCTTCTGTTGCCAGGTGCCTTCGGACCCCGCCTAGAGGTGCGAACCACTAGGGCTTTATTTGAAGTGTCACACCGCGATTAAGCAGCGAGACGAGCTTCCGCATAGTTGTCGTTTGCAACTACAATTTTAGCCCGATAACGGCGGTACAATGCCGAGCAAAAAGACGATCTTTACACCCTTGTCGATCCTGTTTCGCCCCCATCAAAAGCCGGCCATCTTGTTGCAAGCCCGCCGGTTTTTGGTGGAGGCGCCGGGTACCGCCCCCGGGTCCAATAGGTTTATTACACCGCTCATTTATCGCCATAGCCGGCCCGAGGACCGGCATGGCTGATATAGTGTTTTCCGCCTCGGTTGGGAAGAGGTGTTGTCACAAAACCGTTTCGTAGTGAGCGGGACTGCAGGAACTTCGCCCGTGCTCTGCAGGCGGCCGTTGCCTCATTGAAGACACCGCGCTTCTTGAGCAGACTCACCATACCGGTGGCAGCGCCCACGACGGCGACGAAGAAGACAAGAAGAGAGAGGTAGGGGAGAGACAGCGCATTGGCTGCGCCGGCGACCCCGTAGATCTCGATCAGGAGAACGGCCAGAAGGGCGGCGGAAACCGTCGAATAGTCCTTCGCGATGACGCGCTTCGCATTGAACACCATCCCATGCGTCGCCAGCGCGAAATTGCCAAAGCGAAGCATCCAGCGCGGAACGTCGGCACAGTAGGCTCGATAGGCGTCGCCAAACTTGTTTTCGAGAAATGCTTCCTCGGCGTGGACGATGCATTGGTAGATGAGCATGAAGAGCGCTATGCCGACAACTACGACCATTGGATTTCCATGCAGCAAGAACACGGCTGCATAGATCAGCATGTTCCCGACAAAGAGCGGGTTGCGGCAGACGCCGAACATCCCCTCGGTCACGAGATCGGCGGCGTAGACACGCTTCTTCAGGCCGCCTCGCTGAATATAGGCATAGCCGATCACTGTTGCGCGCAAAGCCAGGCCGGCAAGCAGGATCAGAAGCGCAACTACGTCTTTAACGCGCTCCGCCGTAACGCTTCCCCCGATTTCCGAGGGCGGTAGCGTCATCAGAAACAAGGTGACAATTATGAGCGGGAACGCCTGATTGCGATATTTGAAGAAGAGGTTCCCGATATGAATCATGGCTGCTTTCATTTTTTGCGCCCAGCCTCACTTGACGGCCACGATGCCGCAGAAATTGCACCAGCGGAAAAAGACCTCGACACTGCGGAAGCCGACCTCTTTCAGAAGCTGCATGTTCTCTTCCAGACGATAGGGGATGAGCACATTTTCAAGCGCTTCGCGCTTCTGGGCGATCTCGATTTCGGAGTAGCCGTTTCGTCGCTTGAAGTCGTAATAGTGCTGGATGAACAGCCGGTTGAAGGCCGTATCCTCGCTGGTCAATTTCTCAACGAGGAGCAGGCAGCCCTGATCGTTCAGGCCGGAGAAGATCATCCTCATTACGCGCTCGCGAAACAGTGGGCGAATGAATTGTAGCGTCAGAAGCATGGTGACGATGCTGGCGTTCTCCATGTGAAGACCCTGGTGGATCGACGACTTTCAAGTCGATCGGGCGCCGCGCGTCTGCATGCTCGATTTTCTGTGCCGCCTTTTCCAGCGTGTCAGGGGCATTGTCGACGCCAATGAAATTGACGTTCGGATCGATCATTCGGTCGAGCGTGAGCAATGTCGTCGCCGTCGAACAGCCGATATCGTAAAGGTTGGTGTTCGGCACGGCGAAGTCCTGCGCCTCCCCCAAAAAATGCGGTTGGCCCCAAAGGAAAGCGGCGTGAATTGCCGCTAATATACTGACAGTGCTGAAACCCCCTGGAGCGCCCCCGCGCTAACCATAGGGAGACATGCGAACCTGACGGTAGCCTGATAGCGCCTCCGGGCGTCTCGCAGGTATCGCGGAGAATTGCCGGGATAATAGCCGCACTATGATTGGTTTCGACGGGCAAAACGCCTAAATAGGTACGGAACGGAATCGGCGGCGGACGATGAAGCAGTATCTCGATCTCTTGAAGCATGTCATGGAACACGGAGCCGATCGTGGCGATCGAACGGGCACCGGCACACGCTCGGTGTTCGGCTATCAGATGCGGTTCGATCTTCAGGAAGGCTTTCCTGTCCTGACGACGAAGAAGCTGCATCTGCGTTCCATCATCCACGAGCTTCTCTGGTTTCTTCGCGGCGACACCAATATCGGCTACCTCAAGGACAATGGAGTCTCGATCTGGGACGAGTGGGCCGACGAAAACGGCGACCTCGGGCCGGTCTACGGCGCTCAGTGGCGTTCCTGGCCTGCTCCCGATGGCGGCCATATCGACCAGATTTCCAATCTCGTTTCGGGCATCGTCAAGAACCCGAATTCACGCCGGCATATCGTTTCGGCATGGAACCCTGCCGAGGTGGATGACATGGCGTTGCCACCTTGCCATTGCCTGTTCCAGTTCTATGTCGCCGACGGGAAGCTGTCCTGTCAGCTCTATCAGCGTTCGGCCGACATCTTCCTTGGCGTACCCTTCAACATTGCCTCGTATGCCCTGCTGACAATGATGGTGGCGCAGGTAACGGGCCTGAAGCTCGGCGATTTCGTGCACACGCTCGGCGATGCGCATCTGTATCACAACCACTTCGAGCAGGCGAAGCTGCAGCTGACGCGCACGCCAAAGCCATTGCCGTTCATGCGGATCAACCCCGACGTGAAGGACATCTTCGGGTTCAAGTTCGATGATTTCGAGCTGGTCGGCTACGAAGCCGACGCCAGCATCAAGGCGCCGATCGCGGTTTGATCGGGGAGTTCTGACGCGGCGAGTTCCGGTTGGCGCAGCGCTGTCTATCACGGCTTCCACGAGCTCAGGCCTACCAGCGGCCGATCTCACCATGGATTTTTGACGCATGCCATAGGTGGCTTCATCGCTGGCGACTGACTGCTGGCCAGTCGCGCTTGGTAGCGGCGGGCCAAGTGGTCGCGCAGCGTAAAGGGACTCAGCGCGGAGATCCAAAAGACCGTCTGGGCCGGTTTCCTGCCCAGCCTACCGACACTACATGTCCGTGACTTTTGCTCAGCAGCGGGGAGCGTTGATGCGCGACCTTCGGTTGGTTTAGCTTAGATCGTTCCAAAATATTCTAGATCGACACCGACCCAATTTCTTGCGAATAAGCAAGTGCTGTAGAAGATATTGATGTATTTTCCGTGGCTTAGATATTCCGAATCGCAGAGGCGTAATTCCTGTACGGCGACTGCTGTTCCGACAAGAAATGCGGAATTGCCACTTGACAAAATTGGAACGTTCCAAGTATTTGGGCACCGTGGCTGAGGCCTTTGGAGGATCTCATGACAAAAGGGCGGGTTACCGTCATCGATATTGCGAAGGCGGCGGGCGTCTCCAAGTCGACCGTTTCGCTTGTCTTGCAAGGATCGTCCCTGGTGAACGACGGCACGAGAGCGAAGGTCAACGCGGTGATGCGCGAGCTTGGCTACGTGTACAATCGCGGAGCCGCCAATCTGCGCCAATCCGGTTCGAAGTCGAAAATTATCGGTGTGGTCGTCAACGATCTGACCAATGGGTTCTTCGCGGAACTCGCCGTTGGTGTGGACATGGTCGTCCAGTCCGCGGGATTCGTCCAGTTCCTGTCCAATACCAGCGAGAGTTTGGACCGACAGCGGGAAGTTATCGCCTCCATGCGCGAGCATGGGATTTCAGGGCTGATCATGTCGCCCGCCCGTGCGACCGAAGCCGCTGACCTGAAGCCGCTGGTCGCAGCTGGCATTCCCGTCGTCGTGGCTGTCCGCAACGTTCCGGGAGCTAAGGTCTCGTCCGTCGTTTCGGACAATCGCGAGGGAATATCTGCTGGCGTGCAGCATCTCGCTTCGCTTGGCCACCGCCGGATCGCATTCATCGGCGGCTTTAGTGATACGGCGGTTTTCGACGAGCGCATCGACGGCTATCGCGGCGCAATAGCGGCTTGCGGCCTTGAGCTTGACGAAGATCTTATCCTGCCTTCCGCCCCCTCGAGAGCTGGTGGTGTCGATGCGATCGGCCGAGCGCTGGCAATCGCTGCCGCTCCCACTGCCGCTGTGTGTTTCAACGACGCAGTCGCGTTCGGTGTGTGCGACGGGCTTCGCGCCCAGCGCCTCGAGCCTGGACGTGACTTTGCAGTGGTCGGCTTCGATGACGTCATCGAGGCAAAAGCCGCCGTTCCGGCGCTGACGACGATCTCGGTGGATCCGCAGGGAATGGGCCGGCGCGCCGCGCAACTGCTTCTGAAGCAGATCAGCGCGGGTAGGGCGGAAGCGGAGTCAATCGTCTCCTCTGTCCGGCTCGTGGTCCGGGAGACCTGTGGAGCAAACCTGGCAGGCGGTTCCAACAGGAGGCAGGCATGAGTTGGTCGCTGGCGACGGGTCCCGCCGTTGTCGAGGCGGCGAAAAGCGGCTCGGCCGTGAAAATCGAAACAGGGCTTTGAGTAATCAGATGAGCAAGCACATTACCCCGACGGAAGCCGCAGCACTGATCCCCGACGGAGCGGTTGTCTCCGTATCGTCGTCGAGCGGCCTCGGTTGCCCCGACCTGATGCTGAAGGCGATCGGCGAGCGCTTCGATAGCACCGGTCATCCGCGCGATATCACGACGCTGCATCCCATCGCGGCAGGCGACATGAGCGGTATCAGGGGTGTGGACTATATCGCCAAGAAGGGCCTGCTCAAACGTATCATCGGCGGCTCCTATCCGTCGGGACCATCCAGCGCGGAGCCGCCGCTGATCTGGCAAATGATCACGAACAACGAAATTCCGGCCTACAACATTCCCTCGGGCATCATGTTCGATATTCACCGGGAGGCTGCCGCCAAACGCCCGGGTGTCCTGACAAAGGTGGGCATCGACACGTTCGTGGATTCAAAGAGGCAGGGTTGCGCTATGAACGACCTCGCTGCCCAGGACCCGGTGGTCAAGCGCGTCTCGTTCGAAGGCGACGACTACCTGTTCTTCCCGTCGATCGTGCCGCAGGTCGTCATCATCCGCGCGACGACCGCGGACGAGCGCGGCAACCTGACTTATGAACACGAGGGTGCCTATCTCGGCGGTCTCGACCAGGCGCTTGCTGCCCGCAACAATGGCGGCATCGTCATCGCTCAGGTCAAGCGGATCACCAAGGAAGGTTCGCTGAAGCCGCATGACGTGCGCGTCCCCGGTATGCTCGTCGATTACGTGATCGTCGATCCGGACCAGAAGCAGACCACTCAGACGCTCTACGATCCGGCTATCTCAGGCGAGATCTTTCGCCCGTTGGAGAGCTTCCGCGTTCCGGACTTCAACATCCAGAAGGTCATCGCGCGCCGCGTTGCCCAAGAGTTGCAGGCAGGCAGCTGCGTCAATCTGGGCTTCGGCATTTCCGCCAACGTGCCGCGCATCCTCCTTGAGGAAGGGCTGCACGGCTCCGTCACCTGGGTCATCGAACAGGGTGCCGTCGGCGGTGTCCCGTTGCTGGACTTCGCGTTCGGCTGTGCATCCAACGCCGACGCCTATATGCCCTCGCCATACCAGTTCACCTATTTCCAGGGCGCCGGCTTCGACGCCTCGTTGCTCTCCTTCCTCGAGATCGGCCGTGATGGCTCGGTGAACGTTTCGAAGTTGTCGTTCCGTCCCCACGTCACCGCGGGTGCCGGCGGCTTCGTCGATATCACGGCGCGTGCGAAGAAGATCGTCTTCTCGGGGATGTTCAATGCCGGCGCAAAGCTCGCGATCGTCGACGGCAAGCTCGTGATCGAGAAGGAAGGCAAGTTGAAGAAGCTCGTCAACGAGGTCGAGCATGTCACCTTCTCCGGCAAGCGGGCGATCGAGCAGGGCCAGGACATCACTTATGTCACCGAACGATGCGTGATGAAGCTGACGCCTGAAGGCATTGTTCTCACGGAGATTGCGCCGGGTGTCGACCTGCAGGCCCATATCCTCGATCAGTCCGAGTTCTCGCTCATCATAGCAGAGGACCTCAAGGTCATGGATGCGAAACTCTTTGGTGAAGCAAACATCGGCCTGACTCTACCGAAGAAGAGCGCCCGCGTCCTGGAGGGCACGTTCAATGGCTAGCGGCACGGTCAAGATCCACGTCGAAGATCACATCGCGATCATGACGGTATCGCGTCCGGAAAAGCTGAATGCGCTTGATCTCGACATGCTCAAGGCGCTGGCAGATGCCGCCGATGACGTCGAGGCTAACGGCGACGTTCGTGTGGCGATCCTGACAGGCGAAGGCAAGGGCTTCTCAGCGGGCGGCGACATCAAGGCCTGGGGCGGCATGCGGCCACAGGAGTTTGGTCATGCCTGGGTACGCCACGGACATCGCATCTTCGAAAGACTTGCGACCCTCAGAATGCCTCTGATCGCGGCCTTGAACGGCCATGCGCTCGGCGGTGGGCTGGAGCTTGCCGGCGTCGCCGACATTCGCATTGGCGAAGAGCACATCAAGATCGGACTTCCGGAAACAGGCCTCGGCATGGTTCCCGGCTGGTCGGGCACGCAGCGTCTTGTGAAGCGCTTCGGCGCGCAGGTGGTCAGGCGCATGGCGCTGGGCGGTGAGATCTTCACCGCCGAGGAAGCCCGCACGCTCGGCATCGTCGATGTGGTGACATCGACCGGTAATGCCGTGGAAGCGGCCAAGGAATATGCGGCCCGCATCGCGATGAGGGGGCCGGCTGCACTTGAAGTGGTCAAGCTGATGATTGCCTCCGCGAACGGCGAGGACAATGGCACGGCCGTCGAGGCGCTGGGCTCGATCCTCGTTGCGAAGACCGGCGACCTCAATGAGGGGGTGGCTTCGTTCACCGAAAAACGCCCTGCACACTTCAAAGGAGAATGGTAATGACGGTTCTGGTTACTCCCAAGGCGCTTAGCGATCACAAGGCCCGCGACTTCAAGATGCTGGTCGATGGCAAGTGGGAGGCCGGCTCCGGCCAGCCGATCGAGCGCGTGGCGCCAAGCCATGGCGTCGTCGTGAGCCGCTTTCCGGCGGGAAGCAAAGCCGATGCCGAGCGCGCCATCAAAGCCGCCCGCAAGGCGTTTGACACGGGTCCCTGGCCCAGAATGACGGCATCCGAACGTTCCGCCATCTTGCTCAAGGCTGCCCACCTGATCTCAGCCCGTGCGGACGAACTCGCCTACCTGGACGCGATCGAGGCCGGCAAGCCGATCTCCCAGGTGCGCGGCGAAATCGCCGGTTCGGTCGACATTTGGCGATACGCAGCGGCGCTCGCCCGCGATCTTCATGGCGAAAGCTACAACACGCTTGGAGACGGCACGCTGGGCGTTGTCCTGCGTGAGGCGATCGGCGTCGTATCGATCATCACTCCCTGGAACTTCCCCTTCCTGATCGTCGGCCAGAAGCTTCCCTTTGCGTTGGCGGCGGGCTGCACCACGGTCGTCAAGCCATCCGAACTGACCTCGGGCTCGACGCTGGTTCTTGGCGAAATCCTTCAGGAAGCAGGCGTGCCCGATGGCGTCGTCAACATTGTCACCGGCACGGGACCAGAGGTCGGCGCGATCATGACGTCCCATCCTGAGGTCGACATGGTGTCGTTCACCGGCTCAACCGGCGTCGGCAAGCTCACCATGACGAATGCCGCGCAGACGCTGAAGAAGGTCTCGCTGGAACTGGGCGGCAAGAACCCGCAGATTGTATTCCCGGATGCGGATCTCGATGCGTTCATCGACGCGGCCGTCTTCGGCGCCTATTTCAATGCCGGCGAGTGCTGCAATGCGGGCTCGCGCCTTATCCTGCACAAGAGCATCGCTTCCGACGTGGTCAAGCGCGTCGCCGAACTCGCCAAAAACGTCAAGGTTGGCGATCCGCTCGATCCGACAACGCAAGTGGGCGCGATCATCACACCGCAGCATCTGGAAAAGATTGCCGGTTACGTGGCCGGTGCGACGAGCAGCGGTGCGCAGGTGGCGCATGGCGGCGAAAAGCTCGACTTGGGCATGGGGCAATACATGGCGCCGACGATCCTCGAAGCTGTCACGCCAGGCATGGCGGTTGCGCGCGAGGAAGTCTTCGGACCGGTGCTGTCCGTCCTCACGTTCGAAACCACCAGTGAGGCGATCGCGATCGCCAACTCCATAGACTACGGCCTTTCCGCTGGCGTCTGGAGCCGTGACTTCGACACCTGCCTGACGATCGGTCGGAAGGTCAGGGCAGGGACGGTCTGGATGAACACCTTCATGGACGGCGCCTCCGAGCTGCCGTTCGGAGGATACAAGCAATCCGGCCTCGGCCGCGAACTCGGCCGCCATGCGGTGGAGGATTACACCGAGACCAAGACGCTCAACATGCATATCGGCGCCCGGACAAACTGGTGGATGCCGAAGAGGGAAACGCTGGGATAACCGGCAACGAGACTACGCCCGAGGAGGGCGGGTAATCGGTGCGGGAATGGTCCCGCACCTTCGAACTTGCAAACCGGGAGGAAACGATGCGCAAGTTTTTGATGACGACAGCGTTGGTGACGATGAGTGTTGCGGGCTTGGGTGCTGCCAAGGCTGCGGATGTGAAGGAAGTGCAGATGCTGCACTGGTGGACGTCCGGCGGCGAGGCAGCGGCCTTGAACGTGTTGAAGGAGGATCTGTCGAAGGAGGGGTTTGCCTGGAAGGACGTGCCGGTTGCCGGTGGTGGCGGTGATGCGGCGATGACGGCGCTGAAGGCGATGGTTGCGGCCGGCACCTATCCGACGGCCTCGCAGATGCTCGGCTACACCGTTCTCGACTACGCCCAGGCCGGCGTCATGGGGGACCTGACGGAGACGGCGAAGGCCGAGGGCTGGGACAAGGCGGTTCCGGCGGCGCTGCAGAAGTTCTCCGTCTATGACGGCAAGTGGGTCGCAGCCCCCGTCAACGTCCACTCGGTCAACTGGCTGTGGATCAACAAGGGTGTGATGGACAAGATCGGCGGCACCGAGCCGAAGACCTTCGACGACCTGATCGCGCTGCTCGACAAGGCGAAGGCTGCCGGCGTGACGCCGCTGGCGCTCGGCGGCCAGAACTGGCAGGAAGCGACGATGTTCGACTCGATCGTGCTGTCGACGGGCGGCCCCGAGTTCTACAAGAAGGCGATGAACGACCTCGACGAGGAGTCGCTGAAGTCGGACACGATGAAGAAGTCGTTCGACAACCTGCAGAAGATCGTCCAGTACGTCGACCCGAACTTCTCCGGACGCGACTGGAACCTTGCGACCGCCATGGTCATCAAGGGCGATGCGCTCGTGCAGGTGATGGGTGACTGGGCCAAGGGCGAGTTCGTCGCCGCCAAGAAGACACCGAACACCGACTTCCTGTGCTACCGCTTCCCGGGCACCGACGGCAGCGTGATCTACAACTCCGACATGTTCGGCATGTTCAACGTGCCTGACGACCGCAAGGCAGCACAGGTGGCGCTTGCCAAGGCAACGCTGTCGAAGAGCTTCCAGTCGGCGTTCAACGTCGTCAAGGGCTCGGTTCCGGCCCGTACCGACGTTCCGGATACCGATTTCGACGCCTGCGGCAAGAAGGGTATCGCCGACCTGAAGAAGGCCAATGAAGGCGGCACGCTGTACGGCTCGCTGGCCCAGGGCTATGGCGCGCCTCCGGCGGTTGCCAATGCCTACAAGGACGTCGTCTCGAAGTTCGTGCATGGCCAGATCAAGACCTCCGACCAGGCGGTCGAAGAGCTCGTCAAGGCCATCGACGACGCCAAGTAATCAAGGCCTCCCACGGTCTTCCCCGCCGGTGTCGGCGGGGAAGATTCCGCCACGGACGATCTCGTTGGAGGAGATGACCCCATGAGCACCATCGCTACCGATAAAACCGTTCTCACGCCGCACCGTGGAACGCCCATTTCCATCCGCGCGCGCCTGCAGGACGCGCTGCCGAAGATCGTGCTCGCGCCGAGTTTCGCCATCACGCTTGTGTTCGTCTACGGCTTCATCCTCTGGACGATCTATCTGTCCTTCACCAATTCCAAGACCTTTCCGTCCTACGTGCTGACGGGCCCGCGCGCCTATCAGCGGCTGTGGCGCTGGACGTTCGAAAGCGATCCGCCGTCCAGCTGGTACACCTCGATCACCAACATGGGCATCTTCGGTGTGCTCTATGTCGGCATCTGCCTGGCGCTCGGCCTGTTCCTGGCGATCCTGCTCGACCAGAAGATCCGCGGCGAGGGCATATTGCGGCCGATCTTCCTCTATCCGATGGCGCTCTCCTTCATCGTCACCGGCGTTGCCTGGAAATGGTTCCTCGATCCGGGGCTCGGGCTCGAGCAGACGCTGCATCAGTTCGGCTGGACGAGCTTCCACTTCGACTGGATCAAGAACAAGGACTTCGTGATCTATACTGTCGTGATCGCCGGTGTCTGGCAGGCGTCCGGCTTCGTCATGGCGATGTTCCTTGCCGGCCTTCGCGGCATCGACAGCGAGATCATGAAGGCGGCGCAGATCGACGGGGCGACGACCGTGCAGCTCTATCGCCGCATCATCATCCCGTTGCTCAGACCGATCTTCCTGTCGGCCTTCATCGTGCTCGCCCACATGGCGATCAAGTCTTACGATCTGGTTGTGGCACTGACCTCGGGCGGCCCCGGCGGCTCGGCCTGGCTGCCGTCCAACTTCATGTACGAATACACCTTCAAGCGCAACGAGATGGCCGTCGGCTCGGCGAGCGCGGTGATCATGCTGATGACGATTTCGGCGATCATCGTTCCCTATCTCTATTCGGAACTCAGGGAGAAATCGCGATGAGCGCCGTCACCTCGACCCTGCCGAGTGCGGCCAGCGCCTCGCGCAACAGACTGTTCAGCCGGATCTTCATCTACGGGCTGCTTGTCATCTTCGCGATCATCTACCTGATGCCGCTGTTCGTCATGCTGGTGACCTCGTTCAAGACGATGGACGAGATCCAGAACGGCAACATGCTGGCGCTGCCGCAGTCGCCGACCATCGAGCCCTGGTTCAAGGCCTGGGGGCAGGCCTGCGTCGGGCTGACCTGCGCCGGCATCAAGGGCTACTTCTGGAACTCGATCAAGATGGTCGTTCCGGCCGTGGCGATCTCGACGATCATGGGCGCGCTGAATGGCTACATCCTGACCAAGTGGCGCTTCCCCGGCCACACGCTGGTGTTCGGCCTGATGCTGTTTGCCTGCTTCATCCCGTTCCAGTCGGTGCTCTTGCCGATGGCGACCATCCTTGGCAGCCTCGGCCGCTTCGGGGCGACGCTGCGCGACCAGATCGGCATGTCGCTCGGCTTCGGCAATCCGACCGTCAACCTCGTCACCGTTCACGTCGTCTACGGCCTCGGCTTCACGACGCTGTTCTTTCGCAACTATTACGAGGCCTTTCCGACCGAACTGGTGAAGGCGGCGCAGGTCGACGGTGCCAGCTTCTTCCAGATCTTCCGCCGCATCATGCTGCCGAACTCGCTGCCGATCATCGTCGTCACCGTCATCTACCAGTTCACCAACATCTGGAACGACTTCCTGTTTGCCTCGGCCTATGCCGGCACGGGCGATTCCATGCCGATGACGGTGGCGCTGAACAACGTCGTCAACACCTCCACCGGTGTCGTCGAATACAACGTCAACATGGCGGCGGCGATGATCGCAGCGCTTCCGACCCTCCTCGTCTACATTCTCGCCGGCCGCTACTTCGTGCGTGGCCTGATGGCGGGCGCTGTCAAAGGATAATCCAATGGCTTTCCTCGAAATCTCAGGTCTCAAGAAGCGCTTCGGCTCGCTGGAGATCCTCAAGGGCATCAACCTTGACCTGGAAAAGGGCGGCTTCCTCGTGCTCGTCGGCCCGTCCGGCTGCGGCAAGTCGACCTTGCTCAACACCATTGCCGGCCTGGAATCGATCACCGAGGGCGACATTCGCGTCGATGGCCGCAGCATTGCCGACCTGCATCCGTCGAAGCGCGACATCGCCATGGTGTTCCAGAGCTACGCGCTCTACCCGAACATGACGGTGGCCGGAAACATCGCCTTCGGCATGGAGATGCGCGGCGTGCCGGTCGAGGAGCGCAACAAGGCGATCGACAAGGTCGCCAAGGTGCTGCAGATCGGCCACCTGCTCAATCGCAAGCCGAGCCAGCTGTCGGGCGGCCAGCGCCAGCGCGTCGCCATGGGCCGCGCCCTGGTGCGCGACCCGAAGCTGTTCCTGTTCGACGAACCGCTCTCCAACCTCGACGCCAAGCTGCGCGTCGACATGCGCATCGAGATCAAGCGGCTGCACCAGGCGACCGGCACGACGATCGTCTATGTGACCCACGACCAGATCGAGGCGATGACGCTGGCCACCAAGATCGCCGTCATGCGCGACGGCGAGGTGCAGCAGTTCGGCACGCCGGCCGAGATCTACAACAACCCGGCCAACATGTTCGTCGCCGACTTCATGGGCTCGCCGGCGATGAACCTCCTCGCGGGGACGATCGAGAAGGGGGCGTCCGGCCTGACCGTGTCGCTTTCACGTCCGCAGGGCGAGCCGATCCGGCTGCCTGTCACGGCGGGCAACGGCGCGCTCGAAGCGCATACCGGCCGCGAGATCGTCTTCGGCATCCGCCCCGAGGCGCTGACCGATCCTGACGGTGCGGACCGCAACGCCAAGGCGCTGGCCGAAAGCGACTGCCTGATCGAGGTGGTGGAACCGGCCGGATCCGACACCTTCGCGGTCACCAAGCTCGGCGGCAAGGAGGTCGTGGCGCGGCTCAGGGCCGACGCCCGCATCCAGGCCGGCCAGCACGCCCGCCTCGCCTTCAACCTCGACAAGGCCGTGTTCTTCGATCCGCAAAGCCAAACCCGCATCGCTTAAACCAGGAGCCAGGATTCCAAACATGAACAGCTC
>NZ_LNCD01000105.1 GCF_001542405.1 Rhizobium altiplani | reverse complement strand
GAGCTGTTCATGTTTGGAATCCTGGCTCCTGGTTTAAGCGATGCGGGTTTGGCTTTGCGGATCGAAGAACACGGCCTTGTCGAGGTTGAAGGCGAGGCGGGCGTGCTGGCCGGCCTGGATGCGGGCGTCGGCCCTGAGCCGCGCCACGACCTCCTTGCCGCCGAGCTTGGTGACCGCGAAGGTGTCGGATCCGGCCGGTTCCACCACCTCGATCAGGCAGTCGCTTTCGGCCAGCGCCTTGGCGTTGCGGTCCGCACCGTCAGGATCGGTCAGCGCCTCGGGGCGGATGCCGAAGACGATCTCGCGGCCGGTATGCGCTTCGAGCGCGCCGTTGCCCGCCGTGACAGGCAGCCGGATCGGCTCGCCCTGCGGACGTGAAAGCGACACGGTCAGGCCGGACGCCCCCTTCTCGATCGTCCCCGCGAGGAGGTTCATCGCCGGCGAGCCCATGAAGTCGGCGACGAACATGTTGGCCGGGTTGTTGTAGATCTCGGCCGGCGTGCCGAACTGCTGCACCTCGCCGTCGCGCATGACGGCGATCTTGGTGGCCAGCGTCATCGCCTCGATCTGGTCGTGGGTCACATAGACGATCGTCGTGCCGGTCGCCTGGTGCAGCCGCTTGATCTCGATGCGCATGTCGACGCGCAGCTTGGCGTCGAGGTTGGAGAGCGGTTCGTCGAACAGGAACAGCTTCGGGTCGCGCACCAGGGCGCGGCCCATGGCGACGCGCTGGCGCTGGCCGCCCGACAGCTGGCTCGGCTTGCGATTGAGCAGGTGGCCGATCTGCAGCACCTTGGCGACCTTGTCGATCGCCTTGTTGCGCTCCTCGACCGGCACGCCGCGCATCTCCATGCCGAAGGCGATGTTTCCGGCCACCGTCATGTTCGGGTAGAGCGCGTAGCTCTGGAACACCATGGCGATGTCGCGCTTCGACGGATGCAGGTCGGCAATGCTGCGGCCATCGACGCGAATGTCGCCCTCGGTGATCGATTCCAGGCCGGCAATGGTGTTGAGCAAGGTCGACTTGCCGCAGCCGGACGGGCCGACGAGCACGAGGAAGCCGCCCTTTTCCAGGTCAAGGTTGATGCCCTTGAGGATCTCCAGCGAGCCGAAGCGCTTCTTGAGACCTGAGATTTCGAGGAAAGCCATTGGATTATCCTTTGACAGCGCCCGCCATCAGGCCACGCACGAAGTAGCGGCCGGCGAGAATGTAGACGAGGAGGGTCGGAAGCGCTGCGATCATCGCCGCCGCCATGTTGACGTTGTATTCGACGACACCGGTGGAGGTGTTGACGACGTTGTTCAGCGCCACCGTCATCGGCATGGAATCGCCCGTGCCGGCATAGGCCGAGGCAAACAGGAAGTCGTTCCAGATGTTGGTGAACTGGTAGATGACGGTGACGACGATGATCGGCAGCGAGTTCGGCAGCATGATGCGGCGGAAGATCTGGAAGAAGCTGGCACCGTCGACCTGCGCCGCCTTCACCAGTTCGGTCGGAAAGGCCTCGTAATAGTTGCGAAAGAACAGCGTCGTGAAGCCGAGGCCGTAGACGACGTGAACGGTGACGAGGTTGACGGTCGGATTGCCGAAGCCGAGCGACATGCCGATCTGGTCGCGCAGCGTCGCCCCGAAGCGGCCGAGGCTGCCAAGGATGGTCGCCATCGGCAAGAGCACCGACTGGAACGGGATGAAGCAGGCAAACAGCATCAGGCCGAACACCAGCGTGTGGCCGGGGAAGCGCCACTTGGTCAGGATGTAGCCATTCAGCGCGCCCATGATCGTCGAGATCGCCACGGCCGGAACGACCATCTTGATCGAGTTCCAGAAGTAGCCCTTGATGCCGGCGCAGGTCAGCCCGACGCAGGCCTGCCCCCAGGCCTTGAACCAGGGCTCGATGGTCGGCGACTGCGGCAGCGCCAGCATGTTGCCGTTCTGGATCTCGTCCATCGTCTTGAACGAGGTCACCAGCATGACGAACAGCGGCATCAGGTAGATGATCGCGAAGATGACAAGCAGCCCGTAGATGAAGATCCGGCTGAACAGTCTGTTGCGCGAGGCGCTGGCCGCACTCGGCAGGGTCGAGGTGACGGCGCTCATCGCGATTTCTCCCTGAGTTCCGAATAGAGATAGGGAACGATGATCGCCGAAATCGTCATCAGCATGATCACCGCGCTCGCCGAGCCGACGGCCATCTCGTTGCGCTTGAAGGTGTATTCGTACATGAAGTTGGACGGCAGCCAGGCCGAGCCGCCGGGGCCGCCCGAGGTCAGTGCCACAACCAGATCGTAAGACTTGATCGCCATGTGGGCGAGCACGATGAAGGCCGACAGGAAGATCGGTCTGAGCAACGGGATGATGATGCGGCGATAGAGCTGCACGGTCGTCGCCCCGTCGATCTGCGCCGCCTTCATGATCTCGCTGTCGATGCCGCGAAGGCCGGCAAGGAACATCGCCATGACGAAGCCGGACGCCTGCCAGACACCGGCGATCACGACAGTATAGATCACGAAGTCCTTGTTCTTGATCCAGTCGAAGTGGAAGCTCGTCCAGCCGAACTGATGCAGCGTCTGCTCGAGCCCGAGCCCCGGATCGAGGAACCATTTCCAGGCAACGCCGGTGACGATGAAGGAGAGCGCCATCGGATAGAGGAAGATCGGCCGCAATATGCCCTCGCCGCGGATCTTCTGGTCGAGCAGGATCGCCAGGAACAGGCCGAGCGCCAGGCAGATGCCGACATAGAGCACACCGAAGATGCCCATGTTGGTGATCGAGGTGTACCAGCTGGACGGCGGATCGCTTTCGAACGTCCAGCGCCACAGCCGCTGATAGGCGCGCGGGCCCGTCAGCACGTAGGACGGAAAGGTCTTGGAATTGGTGAAGGACAGATAGATCGTCCAGAGGATGAAGCCGTAGACGAACACAAGCGTGATGGCGAAACTCGGCGCGAGCACGATCTTCGGCAGCGCGTCCTGCAGGCGCGCGCGGATGGAAATGGGCGTTCCACGGTGCGGCGTGAGAACGGTTTTATCGGTAGCGATGGTGCTCATGGGGTCATCTCCTCCAACGAGATCGTCCGTGGCGGAATCTTCCCCGCCGACACCGGCGGGGAAGACCGTGGGAGGCCTTGATTACTTGGCGTCGTCGATGGCCTTGACGAGCTCTTCGACCGCCTGGTCGGAGGTCTTGATCTGGCCATGCACGAACTTCGAGACGACGTCCTTGTAGGCATTGGCAACCGCCGGAGGCGCGCCATAGCCCTGGGCCAGCGAGCCGTACAGCGTGCCGCCTTCATTGGCCTTCTTCAGGTCGGCGATACCCTTCTTGCCGCAGGCGTCGAAATCGGTATCCGGAACGTCGGTACGGGCCGGAACCGAGCCCTTGACGACGTTGAACGCCGACTGGAAGCTCTTCGACAGCGTTGCCTTGGCAAGCGCCACCTGTGCTGCCTTGCGGTCGTCAGGCACGTTGAACATGCCGAACATGTCGGAGTTGTAGATCACGCTGCCGTCGGTGCCCGGGAAGCGGTAGCACAGGAAGTCGGTGTTCGGTGTCTTCTTGGCGGCGACGAACTCGCCCTTGGCCCAGTCACCCATCACCTGCACGAGCGCATCGCCCTTGATGACCATGGCGGTCGCAAGGTTCCAGTCGCGTCCGGAGAAGTTCGGGTCGACGTACTGGACGATCTTCTGCAGGTTGTCGAACGACTTCTTCATCGTGTCCGACTTCAGCGACTCCTCGTCGAGGTCGTTCATCGCCTTCTTGTAGAACTCGGGGCCGCCCGTCGACAGCACGATCGAGTCGAACATCGTCGCTTCCTGCCAGTTCTGGCCGCCGAGCGCCAGCGGCGTCACGCCGGCAGCCTTCGCCTTGTCGAGCAGCGCGATCAGGTCGTCGAAGGTCTTCGGCTCGGTGCCGCCGATCTTGTCCATCACACCCTTGTTGATCCACAGCCAGTTGACCGAGTGGACGTTGACGGGGGCTGCGACCCACTTGCCGTCATAGACGGAGAACTTCTGCAGCGCCGCCGGAACCGCCTTGTCCCAGCCCTCGGCCTTCGCCGTCTCCGTCAGGTCCCCCATGACGCCGGCCTGGGCGTAGTCGAGAACGGTGTAGCCGAGCATCTGCGAGGCCGTCGGATAGGTGCCGGCCGCAACCATCGCCTTCAGCGCCGTCATCGCCGCATCACCGCCACCACCGGCAACCGGCACGTCCTTCCAGGCAAACCCCTCCTTCGACAGATCCTCCTTCAACACGTTCAAGGCCGCTGCCTCGCCGCCGGACGTCCACCAGTGCAGCATCTGCACTTCCTTCACATCCGCAGCCTTGGCAGCACCCAAGCCCGCAACACTCATCGTCACCAACGCTGTCGTCATCAAAAACTTGCGCATCGTTTCCTCCCGGTTTGCAAGTTCACAAAAGCGGAAAATCCGCGGTCAAAAAGCCCCTGCGCTCCCCGCGCGAAAGACTCTACTTATACGGCGCGAACGCCGCATGGGTTAATTTAAAACGTTATAAACATAAGCAAGTCAAGTGTAGCGACGCGCCTTTCTTTGTCGGAGGCAGTATCATTTACCGCCTGTTTTTACTTGTCTTTCAGACGCAGCCCTATTGCTTGGAAAACGGAAGCCGATTATTTAAAACGTTTCCATAATAGCATTGCTTTCGGCGCCGATATCGCGCTAGTGTCCGGCCAATCGACGCTTTGGAGGAAAGTCGAGCGTGTCTCGCATTACAATGCCGCCCACGACCGGAGTGACCCGCAGGAGCGGCAAGCCGACGTTGCGCACCATCGCGGACATCGCGGGCCTTGCTGTGACGACGATATCCCGAGCCCTCTCGGACGACCCGGTCATCAACCACGAGACCCGCAAGCGCGTCCGGGAGATCGCGCTGCAGGTCGGTTACTCCCCAGATCGAGCGGCCCAGCGCCTGAAGACCGGCCGCACGAACGTCATCGCCATCCTTCTTGAATCGCATGAGGAGATCCTCGGCTACGGCACCTCGATCATGTCCGGCATCGCCGCTGCTTTGCAGGGCACCACCTACCATCTGATCGTCATGCCCAACCTGCCGCACACGACCAATATCGAGGCAGTCAACTACATCATGCGCAATCACATGGCCGACGGCCTGGTGATGTCGCGCACCGAACCGTTCGACCCGCGCGTGCGGCTGCTAATGGAGCACAATTTTCCGTTTGTCACCCATGGCCGCACCGAACTTTCCACGCCGCATCCTTATGTCGACTACGACAATTTCACGTTCGCCTATGAGGCAACCAAGCGGCTGATCGCCAAAGGGCGTCGTAAGCCCGCTTTGATCGGCGGTCCGATGCAGTTCAGCTTCGGCAGCCATATCCTGCACGGCTTCATGACCGCGGTGCGCGAAGCCGGCTGTGCCTACGAGATTATCTCCGAGATCGACCTCGATCATCCGGCGGGCGCAATTCGCGACCGTATCGCCCGACGGCATCGCGAAGCCGATCCACCCGACGCCTTCATGTGCGGCGGCGAAGTGTGCGCGCTTGCCACGATCACCGGCATGAGCGATTGCGGCCTCACCCTTGGCGTCGAATACGACATCGTCGCCAAGCAGACCTCGCAGTTACTTTCCGCCATCCAGCCGAAGGTGGAAACGATTTATGAGGACCTTACGGCCACCGGCGAACATATCGGCCGCATCCTGAGGAAACGGATCAGCGGCGAGACGGATATGGACCAGTTGCAGATGCTACTAACGCCGCAGCCGCCTTTCTCCGGCGGTGCCGGAAAATAGATGACATCTGCTACTCGATCTCAACTGGCTACGCGGTAGACCTTAGCCTCGTGACCTCGGCGGTTACTGCAAGCGGACACCCTATTGAAGCTCGGATTTCTGCTCGAAATCGACAATGACGCCGTGTCGCAATGCCTCTTCTTGAGCTGCACGAAGAGCCTGCTGGATGAAATAGACGACGAGGTCATAGTCCGGGCTCTCCTGCGAGGCGATTTCCCACGCGATGTTCAGAGTGAATATCAGTTGTGGGGCGATCGTATCGGTCACGGCGGCGTATCCCGGAAGCACGGAGATACTAGGGTGCGCCCGCACCCAGGGCAACATCAACGGTTGAGCGTGCCGTAGGAGAATGTCACCAGCGACCTAGTGGGATTTACTATGGCCTTCACAAGGACGCCCAACGATTCAAGAGACGCGCACGTGCTGGGCGGCTTGAGAAAGAGTGGCGACCCCTGCAGGAATCGAACCTGCGACAACCTGCTTAGAAGGCAGGTGCTCTATCCAGCTGAGCTAAGGGGCCGCATGACCGAATTCGCACCCGGTCAAATCTGCGGATGAACGCGGATCAATGCGTCCAGGGTTGCGTCCGCGTATAGCGGAAATTGTCAGGATAAGCCACGATCTGGCGCTGCGGATCCTTCGGGGCAATAACCCGGTACTCGATGCCGTTACGCTTCGCGTAAGCCTCAGCGAGTTCCTGCGTTTCGAAGGTCAGCTTCAGCTGCTGGCGCATATCCGAGGAAGACGTATAGCCCATGATCGGATCGATGGTGCGCGGCGTCTCCTGATCAAACTCAAGAACCCAAATATGTGTCTTTGCCTTGCCGGACTGCATCGCGGTCTTGGCTGGGCGGTAGATCTTGGCAGACATTGCTGCAGGGCCTCCGATTTAGCGGCTTTCGCACTTGAAACTTCATTCTGCCCCACAAGGCAGCTACTCTTGACGCAAACCATCGCACGAAGAGATGAATTTTGCTTAGCGGCGAATCCCTTTCTTTTCAAGAAAAAAGCCGTACCAGTCGCAGCGCTGTTCAACCGTTTCCAACAGGCGCCTTCCTCCCGCGATCATCGATTGTCATGCTCATATCGATCGCTTCACGCCGCAAGCTTGAGGAAGAGAATACTCACACCAAGGTTGGGGATAGGCGATTTAGATATTGCGGGCACGGGGCGAACCGTGTATTGGCCTCCCTCGTCGGCACGGAGTGTAGCGCAGTCTGGTAGCGCATCTGGTTTGGGACCAGAGGGTCGGGAGTTCGAATCTCTCCACTCCGACCACTACCCTTCCCCTCCACATCAAGACTTGTCGGACTTTCGCAGGACATCCTCCGATCGACGCTTCCGAAAACTTCGATGCCGTACTGGGGCCTCCGCGTTGTCCCAGGAATCATAAGTCTAAGATTTCCAGTTCTGAATGGCCGGTTCGGCGAGGCACTTCACCTAGTCCTGATCGGCATTGTCAGAATTTGAGCGATCCGGATCAGCGCCACGGAGAGCCTGCACGCTGGCTGCGGCAATAAGACCCGTAAGGACAATCCCGCATAGGCCGATCACCAGAGCCAGCACCCGCGCGATTGTCTGCTTTGGTACGAGGTCGCCGTAGCCGATCGTCAATCCCGTAACAAAGGTGAAGTACAGGGTGTCGCCGAGCTGCCATCCTTCGATCCATCCGACAAGTGCGCCTGACCCGACGATGACAACGAGAACACCGGAGAAGATCGGCCACAATATTCGAAGTTGCTGGAAGAGAGAGGCGAAGAACCGCCTTCTCATCCTCCTCGATTTAAACTTGCTCTCTGTGCCTCGCGTCATCGGCGCCGCTTTCCTTGCGCTTCCAAGGTGCCTGATTGAGTTTGCTTTGGCGTCGCTGCAGAGCTATCGCGCGGCGCGCCTAGAAGTAGCCTTTCGATCACGTCGGTCCAGCTGGAGGCAAGACAAACAAGGTGAAGGCGAAGATCGCGTAGAGGGCAAGTGCCATCACTCCTGCGTACCAGGCGCCTCGACCACCGTTCGACAGAAGCGTAGCGGCCACGGTGGCGACGATCATCATTGTAACTGCCCCGGGCCAGAACTGCAGCGTCATTGGTTCCGGTCCGATGACGTAGCTGACAATGACCAGCAGCGGGGCAACGAAAAGCGCGATCTGGGCGGCGCTGCCGAGCGCGATCCCAACGCTGAGATCAAGGCGATCCGCCCGAGCTGCCGAAAACGCGGTGGTCATCTCCGCGGCCGCACCAACAAGGGCGACCACGATGAAGCCGACGAACGCCGGTGTCATTCCCAGATGTTCAGCCGCAACCTGAACCGACCCGACGAAAATTTCACTGACCAATGCGACCAGCACGGTTACGCCGACGAGAATGGCGATGCTGAGGCCAAGCGGCCAGGTAGCCTGCTCTTCGTCCGCGTGACCGGCACTGGCGAAAAGCTCCTTATGTGTTCGCAAGGAGAACAACATGCCCAAGGCGTAGACGGCGATGAGGATGACCGACAACCCGAGGCTCACGTTCTGAGAGATGGCGAGCGGTGGCGGCTGATCGACTTCACTGATGATCGACGGCACCAGAACGGCAATGGTTGCCAGGAAAAGCAGGCAGGCCTGGAAGCGAGCATTGACGCGATTGAACTCCTGCAGGTGATGCTTCAACCCGCCGAGTAGAAATGCGCCGCCCAGCATGAACAGGGTGTTTGTAACGATTGCGCCGGCCAGCGATGCCTTGACCAGCAGATATTGTCCCGTCCGCAGGGCCGAAAGCGATATCACCAGCTCGGTCAGATTTCCGAGCGTAGCATTTAGCAGGCCGCCGACCGCGTCGCCCGTTCTCGCCGCAACCGCCTCGGTTGCACGGCTAAGGAGCGTCGCCAGAGGAACGATTGCAAGGACCGATATGAAAAAGAGCAGCGTATGACTGTCCGGAACCAGGTGCTCCAGAACGATGACGATCGGCACCAGCACGATCAGCCAGAGAACGGGCGTGTGTCGCAGTTCTTGAAGAACACTTCTTCCGATGCCAGCAGATGGAGAAGATCGTCCGTCGGAGCTGCTCATGTCGTTTCTCCCATCATAAGATAGTCTCGTTTGCAGGCGATGCATTCTCGGTAGGAGTGCTCATCCGAGAGGATCGCGATCGGCAGCCGAATCGAGCGTCTGCAAAGACCGCCAGCAAAGCAGGCGTTGCCCAACAGCGTTAGTCTCGGGGCGTTCATCCGAGCCTCCACACTCCCAGGGGGCGGCCCATCAACTGCTGGCGCGCGGCATCGTTTCGACGCCGCGGCCTCTTTCCGATCAGGACTTAATCTTGAAGACACCGAGGTTGATAAGTTGAACACGTCTGTTGTTCGACCCTTTCACGTCAGTGCCTTCGATCGGTAAGTGTTCCCCGACACCGACCGCGTAAAGGCGCGCCGGATCGACGGCAAACGTCGTCGATAGTGCTTCTTTGATTGCAGCAGCACGCTGTTCGCTGAGATCGAGGTTATGTTTTTCGTCCCCGGTCGCGCTGGCATGACCGACCACGAGGAACTTGTAGTCCCACAGGTTCGGATGATGCAACGCGTCGGCGATCAGCCCGAGGGTGCGATAGGAGTTCGGCTGGATGGCGACAGAGTCGTTCTCGAAATCGATCTCGACCACCATCTGCGGCAGCTTCCCTATCCGCTTCCAGTTCGGAAGCGCAGACATCGGCTGGTTACCGCCGTTGAT
Organism: Rhizobium altiplani; assembly: GCF_001542405.1. Classification (GTDB taxonomy): domain Bacteria; phylum Pseudomonadota; class Alphaproteobacteria; order Rhizobiales; family Rhizobiaceae; genus Rhizobium; species Rhizobium altiplani. The sequence goes on along the minus strand of NZ_LNCD01000105.1, from coordinate 91,486 downwards.
AGCCTCCTGTCGCAATATCTCGAGGTCGATCGCAGGAGCCGCCGCCCTGAGTTTACCGAGTCCCTTGACGATGCGCTCCTGGGAGACCTCCTGCGCCGACGCAAAGCCGGAAAACAATACGCCCGCGGCCAGAACGAGAATGGCTTTGGAAATAAGACGTTTCATCGGTTTACCTCCAACCCGCATCGGTGATGACCTGATTGCATTCCTTGCTGACGCGCTTTTCCTTTTTCACCAGACAAGCCAGCACGAAGCCGTCACCCTTGATGCCTGAGCAACTTTTGGACATGTCCCGCTGGCAGACCCGCTCGTAGGCGGTCTGCGCGTGTTCTCGCTGGGTTATCGATTGGAACACTGATGTCAGCGAGCCTTTGCAAGTGGGCGACACTTTTGCCGCGTTCTGCTGCAGGCAGTCGGCGATCCGTCCGCTGCCGAGGTTCAGTCCCTTGCACAGTTTCTGGATGTCCGTGCCGCAGTCGGCGGCGAGCTTCGTGACCGCATCCGCATAGCTCAGCGTCTGCGCCGGCGCATTCCCGGCAAATGTCAGCGTCGCCAACGTGAGCGCCGCCGTAAGAATTCCGCGTTTGAACATGTCGCCCTCTCCCTGCCTCGACGATCTAGCCGGTGAATGTTCTCACGAAGCGCTATGATTGGGGACGTATATTACGGTAGCGCACACTGCAGAGCACTCACTTCGGCGGCGCGGCAGTACCTGCTTCGTGCGCCCGGATCGCCTGCGCGGCAGCCACCGCGCCACCCTCCTTGTCGTCACCTCCGACTTGCACCGTCGGTTGGGCGAACGTGATCCCGTTTGCCAGGAACAACTCGCGAATCTTGGCGTAGGCCTTGCGGCGTATGTAGGTCTGCATGCCGGGAACCGTGGTCATGGCGAAGCTCAATACGATTCCGTAGTCGGCGAACTCCTCGACACCCTTCATCTTCAAGGGCTCGATAAAGAGCGGCCCGAGTTCCGGGTCATCCTTCAGCTCCGCTCCGACCTTTTTGGTCAGCTTGCGTGCCTTGTCGATATCGGTGTTGAAGCCGACCGTGATCCTGAACTTGTCGATCACCCAGTCGCGGCTCATGTTCTGGACGGCTCCGAGTTCGCCGAATGGCACGGTGAAGACCGGACCGCGATGATGACGAAGGCGTACCGATCGCAGGCTGAAGCCCTCCACGGTTCCTTTGTAATCCTTGGCCTGGATGTATTCCCCAACCCGGAAGGCATCATCCAGCATGTAGAACACACCACTGATGACGTCCTTGACGAGGGTCTGAGAACCGAAACCGATGGCAACGCCGAAGATGCCGGCTCCCGCGATCAATGGCCCGATCTGTACGCCCATCTGGGCCAGCACGACCAACGCCGCCATGACCGCGACAACAACAGCCAATGCATTGCGAAAGATCGGAAGAAGCGTGCGGAACCGTGCCCGTTTGGCGGCATCAGCGGGCGCAAGGGATGTTGCGTCGGTCGCCACCCGCAACGTTCTGTCGATCCAGCCTCTGGCCAGTTGCCAAAGAAAATCAGCAACCACGAGGATCAAAACACTCTTCAGGCCCCCGTAGAAAAGGGCAGCGACAACAGGATCGCGCTGACCCAATGTGTCCGGATTGAGACGCCAAACAAGTGCCAGCCACCCGACGGCGAGGAAGATCACCGCCGCGCGTGCGCCACGGACGATCAAGACACCACGAAGGCTACCGGGATCGCTTACGAAAGACCCTGCCACGCGGCCAACGGCGTTGAGCATCGCCGGTAGTACGAGGACATAGACGCCGATCCAGAAAAGGCCTCTCATGTCGAGGCACCAGATGATCCACAGCGCGACGAGGAAGGCAATCACAGCCGCTTTCCACGGCCGAGATCGCTGCGACGTAGCCCACACCATCTCGATCGCGACAAATAGCCCAACGACCGACAAGCAGTAGCTGATTGCATCCCTAACCAGCGGCGGAACGCCCAAAGGTTCTCCGATTGCCGCCGTGGCAACGGCAAAGCAGACAAGCCCGAATAGGATCATCAACCGTGTGCGCAAGAACGGCGTGATATCGGCGGCGGACAAAAATGCGACCGCCAGCCGAAACGCGACGAATGCCGTGAGATAGGCAAGCAAGGTGATACGGGCGAGAGGCGGCCATTCCACGGCAAAGAACACGATCGCCATTGCCCCCGCGAAGATTCCGACTGGGGCCAGTCGCCCAAGGAGCGTTTCGCGGGGCTTGGCTAGCCTGCGGTACAGCCCCTCGACGAGGAGACCGAGAGCGACCAGTCCGCCGAATATGACGAATACGGGCGCATAGCCTCGGCTTACGGCGTCATGCCGTGTTCTGGCAGCGGCGGCCGCCACTTCCGCTGGTATCGCCGGTATGGCCGTGATGATTTCGTGAACGCGCGTCCGCGCCGCAGACTCCCAGCTGACCAAATCGGAGGCGCCTGCGGATGAAGCGGGGCTCTGAGGTGCACCGACCTCCTTGCGACTGTTCAGCCAGGCCTGCACCTCCGGGTCCTGAAGAAGGCGCACGAGTTCGTCGATCTTCTGCTGTGGTGCGGCCGCGGGAGCTTGCGCCACGGCATTGAATGCGAAGAGAAGTCCGGCGATGAGAGACAGAATCCATTTCATGCTGGTTTTCCCCCTATTGCGTCCGCGTCTGCTGCTTCAGGTCGCCGCCAAGCGTATCGTCGGCCGGCCGTGGCTTTCTTCTCTCAGCAAGCGGCTGCTCGATGATTGTCGCCGGAACCGCGACGGCTGTAGCCGCAACCGTACCGATGTTCGTCACCGTGCCGCCGACCACGGCTGTAATGCCTTGGCCGAGCGCGACATTCGAATCCGTAAGTGTCTCGCCCGTCATGAGTCGCTGGCCGATAAGTTGGACGATTTCCGGACTTTCGGCAAACTTGCCGTGATTGAGCCCGTCCTCGGTCTTTACTTTCGTCAAATCGATCGCGGCGATGCCCGCTTTTTCGAGCTTCGACCGATAGGGCTCTTCTGCAGGATTGATGGCACCGAGACGGGAGACCCGCCCCGAAATAAAGCTCGAAACCGCGAGAGCCTTATCATCCTTGGACACGAAGGTCGTGAACTTCGGACATGGCTCGCCCATTTCGGTGAACTGCTTGGCAAAGACTTGGATATCGATATCGGGGGAAGCGAGGATCACATTGTGAATTTTCGGATCCACACGGCCGTCGCGTATCCCCATCTGCCGCAGCGATTCCATCGCCAGCCAGGTCCCCATCGAATGTGCCATGATGGTGATATCCTTGACATTGGGATCGGCAGCGAGCGTGCGAAGGGCCTGCTCCAGTCCCGTGCGCGAATAATTCGTGCTTTCCTTGTCATACTGGTAGGCGGTGATTTCGGCTCGCGACGGCCATGTGAACAGGACGGGCGTCGCCTCCATCTTGCTATCGTGCACGATCTGCGCCAGCCGGAAGACGGAATCCTCGTAGGCGTTGTTGAAGCTGTGAATGAACACTAGCGCATGTCCGGCGTTCACATGCTGCGCGAACCATTCGCGCCCTTGCGCGATGGTGTCTATCTGCTGAGCATTCGTCACAGCGAAATCGGTTGCCGGGTCAGGTGGGAGACGCTTCGGCCACTGTACCGTGCCCGGCTCGCGCTTCGGCGGAATCGAGACTGTGATTTGCGTCAGGTGCGGCTTGGAACTGCGCTCCCCATTGAATAGCGTCGCCGGGTCCCCAGACGGCTCGCGTGTGGTCGCAACCAGCATCGCAACCTTGGACGTTGGTGGAGCGGAAGCCGACAGCGGAACCGGCGTCATGACACCGTCCGGATGTCCGAAACTCGTCAGAAAAAAGAGAAGAAGAGGGATACTGCGTTTCACCATGCCTGCATTCCAGCTATTGCCCAGGGGGATGGGCCATCTCAAGCCTGGAGGCTAGCAGGTGGCGTGCGGCGAGGCCTGTAGCATCGCGTAGTATCTGTCGGGACGGACGCCGCCGTGGTACGAAATTGCCACGCCAGCGAGAGGATGACGGCAACGGCTAGTTGGTCACTGCCGGCTGAACCTGATCGACCGCGGCACCGGCAGCGCGCAGCCCGGCGAGGACGCGCTCTTGGTCTTGCGGCCGCGCCAAGCGCATCGAAATCTCGCGCTTTACCACCGGCATCAGCGCAGGGGCCTTCGTGTCAAGCCAATCGAGTTCCCTTTTCGCCTGCTCGATCTTTCCGGACGCGCCAAGGATGGATGCCAGAACCATGCGGTGCATCGGATTGTAGTTTAGATCAGACATTCGCGACCACAGTTCTGCTGCCTGAAGGTCGCCTCTCATGAAGGCGCACAACGCCATCCCGACCTCGTAGTAACCTTGCGGACCTGCGTTCCTGCTGACTGCCTTGGAAACGAGATCGCAGCCCGTATCCCACTTGCCCGCCATGGAGAGACGTAAGCCGTATTCGCCGGCCACCTCGGTGTCGTTGGGATTCAACTGATAGGCCGCGGCACCCGCCTCGAGGGCGGCGTCAACGTCATTGCGAAAGAAGCTGGTCAGCATCAGCGCCTGCAGGACGCGCGGGTTCTGCGGATCAATTACAGCCGACTTTTTCGCCAGCTCCGATGCCGTCTCCAATATCTTTGGCGACGGTTTGGTTCCAAGCTTGTAGGGGAAGCGTACCTGATCGAGGTAAGTCAGCGACAAGAAAGCAAGAGACGTGGCGTCGCTCGGAAACTTCTCGGTCACGGACCTGAGACATTCCTGTGCTGTCTGAAGCGCTTCCGCCGTCATGCTTCTGCGATAGTTGTAATAGGACAGGCTGCAATCATATGCGTCCCATCCACCCGCCCCATCCGGGGCTATGTCGGTCTGAAATACCACGCCAAAGGGTTGGGCGACGGCGGTCGCGATCTCCTCTGCGAGAGCGGTCTCGACTTCAAACACGCTCTGTATTCGAAGATCGGAATCGTAGTGGTTGGCCCAGATGACGGCGCCGTCGGAACGACGCACCAGGCGCGCCGTGGATCGAACACGATCGCCATCTTGTCGAACACTTCCCTGGAGGGCGTATCGAGCATTCTGGAGGCCGCTCACAGCGTCCTGATCATTACCGGACGCATCGACGACCAGAATGTCCTTGAACTTCACGAGCTTCGACATGATTTCATCGGTCACGCCGCCCGAAATTCCCGAAAATCTGCTGCCACCCGCAATATCCTCGAAGCGATCCACGGCTATCGTCGGTCGGCTGTTGATGGAAGCGACCTCCTTGGAGGCCGGCTCTAAGCCAAGGAAAATGGCCCCTGCAGCAATCGCGGCCGCCATTGCCGCGCCAGCTATCAGCCAGCGTTTTCCAGCGGATCTGGAAGCCGCCGGTGCTGCCGCAACCTCACTTGATGAAGGCTCGACAGAGACGGGAGAAGGCGGTGCCATCGCCTCGTCCGCTGTGTCGCCACGGCAATGCGACGAAGCTTGGAATATGGGAACATATCGGCCCTTGGGAATCGTGATGACAACCGGCTCGCTGCCACCAGCCATCAAATAATAGCGCTCCAGCTCCCGCCGGATGCGCCCAGCCTCGATCCGCACCGCGGGATCGCCCTGAGCATCGAAATTCTGCCTTCCGAAAACGACCTCCGCGATCGTGTAGGCCTTGAGGTAGTGGGATCGACCGGCGAGCGTCTCCGTCACGACATACACCAGGAACCGCCGGGCTCGCTCAGGGAGGTGAACACTCTCGCTTCCGAGGATGCGCTCCAGCTGGTCTTGCACTTCCTCGGCAGATGGCGCTACAGGGGCCACGTCGCCTGACCTTGCACTTGCCATCGAATTCCCCTCGATGCTGACTAAGCACAACCCAATGCGTATGTTGCTAGCAGATAAACATGACCTATACGTTGTGGCAATACCGGGTTCACAATCGTTCGGGCAACACTTGCCCTTGGTGAGTGAGGACCACATGCGTTGGCTCTGGGTGGGCTCAATCGCAGCCAACATCACATATGTCGCCGTTGGTACCGAGGTATTCTACCGTATTCTACACCGCTCATCTGGAGAACCGTGATATCCCAGCGACCAATACGCAATCACTGCTGTCGTTTGTGCACCAGGAGGGGACGGTGGCGCGAATGGGCAAGTCATTCAATCGTCTAGGCGAGGCTGCAAGATGCGGTCTGGCGCGCATGTTGTTAAGGTTACCGGCATCCCAGCGCGAGGCTGTGCGGTTAGCCGCCAATGGGCGACCGTTGCTTGATGAAATGCTGGGTGCCTATGAGGAGGCATGCCTCGCACTCGAACGGTTCCGCAAGGAGGCCAGCGCCGAGCTCACCCTGGTCGATGAATATGAAGAACTTTGTGTGGAGTTGGAGGGCGACGTCATGCGCGAGGTGTTCGGCGCACGTCGCTAAACCGCCCTTCTCACGCCGGGCCTGTCGAGGAACAAGATACCCGCTGCATTCCCGCTTTTCGGGAGAAATTCGGCGCTGCCTCAAGCAGCCCCGTGTCACCGCGTGGCGCGAACGCCTACTTTTTCTTGGTCGTCGTGGCGCTCATCACCTTGTCGCCAGGCTTGATGCCGAGCTTGGCCGTTACACCGGCATTGAGTTCGATCACGTACTTCACCTCCGTCATCGAATCGATGATGTCCTCGGAGTACGGCACCGCGTTCTGCTTGATGTTGCGGATCGTGCCCGTCGAGTCGACGAACAGCATGTCGAGCGGCAGGATGGTGTTCTCCATCCACATCTGCACCCGCCGCGAAACGCCGAAATCGAAGATCATGCCGGCGTCTTCCGCCATGTCCTTACGATACATCAGCCCGCGCTGGCGTTGCTCGTTGGTGTCGGCTATCTCAACGATGAAATTCAGCCGCTTGCCGGACGCCGTCTGGATAATCAGCGGTTCCTTGTCGAAGGTTATCGGCTGTTGGGAAAGGGCCGGCACGGCGAGAATGAAAAAAAGCGCCGCGATGGCGCTTCTGATCCAGTGAGCTGCAGACATACGCATCAGTGCGCGCGGCTCACCGGGCTCGGCACATCGGGATGGATCTCAGCGGCCATCAGCCCCTTGTCGCCATCGCCGTAACGGACGAGCACCACCTGCCCCGGACGCAATTCCGTGAGACCGAACCGACGCAGCGTTTCCATGTGGACGAAAATATCCTCCGTCCCCTCGCCCCGCGTCAGGAAGCCGAAGCCCTTCGTGCGATTGAACCACTTCACCAGCGCACGCTCGAGCCCGCTCGTCGCCGTCACCTGCACATGCGTGCGGACCGGCGGCAGCATCGAAGGGTGTACAGCCGTCGACTGGTCCATGGAAAGGATTTTGAACGCCTGGTAACCGCGTTCGCGCCGTTGGATGAGCGCAACGATCCGCGTACCCTCGAGAATTGTCTGGTAGCCGTCGCGACGCAGGCAGGTCACATGAAGAAGAACATCCTGCATACCGTTGTCGGGAACGATGAAACCGAAGCCCTTGGCCACGTCAAACCACTTGACGACGCCAGTGATTTCAATGAGATCGACCGCTTCCCCCGCGAGTTGATCGAGGTCGCTGAATTCCTTTGACGAAATTCTGTCAGCCATATCGCCAGTCCCTCAATACGCGTCACACTGTTACGGTTAACTGATTCTTCACATCAAGATTAACATGTTGGTAACGGATTAGCGCAAGTCCTACTTTTCGATTATTCGCAGTTCCCAATCATACCCCGCTATCTTGCCCGAAGCTGGTGTTCCGCCACATAAGATTCCGACAGAATCCAAGACCCCGCATTAGAGAGGAAATAGAATGCGTTATCTCCACACCATGGTTCGCGTGAAAGATCTGGACGCCTCCCTGCATTTTTACACCAAGCTCTTCGGACTCGAGGAAATTAGGCGCACGGAGAACGAGAAGGGCCGCTTCACGCTCGTTTTCCTTGCAGCGCCCGGCGACAAAACCGAGGCCAGTGCCAAGGGCGCGCCCTGCCTGGAACTGACCTACAATTGGGATACCGAGGACTACACGGGCGGCCGCAATTTCGGTCACCTCGCCTATGAGGTCGACGATATCTATGCCACCTGCCAGAAGCTGATGGACAACGGCATCACCATCAATCGTCCGCCGCGCGACGGTCACATGGCCTTCGTGCGCTCCCCGGACGGGATCTCGATCGAGATTCTGCAGAAGGGCGGCAGCCTCCCGACAGCCGAGCCTTGGGCTTCGATGGGCAATACCGGCGCCTGGTAAGTCGAGGCTTTTGCGAGGCTTGCGGCTTTGGCGATTTCGGACCTGCGTGTCCGCATCGCGCTTGCCGCAGGCCAGTGGCGCGGGCACTGTCCAGCCGACTCGAGGCGAACGATGCGTTTTGGCGCAGCACTCGCCGTCCTCTGGAGAATGCTCGCGTGCTCGCTGTTGAAAAGCGGATACCTTTCGGACCTGCCCTTCTCATCGCCACGTCAGCGCTGGTGCTCAGCGGCTGCGTGTCAAACAAGAAGGCCGCCGACGCTGCCGCTGTCGTTTCCCCAGTCGAATCGACTGCAGCCGTTCAACAGGCCACCGCCTCGCCCACCGCCCAACCCGGCTATCGCGACCCTATGGTGGCGAATGTATCGGGTCAGCAGCCGGCACAGGTTCCAGCGGCGCAGTCGATGGCAGTAGGATCGACCGCTTCGGCTCCCGCCAATATCGGCGGTCTCGCAATGCAATCAACGGGGATCAACGCGCAGGCGATGAGCATCTTCTCGGCACACACGCTGCCGCAGAACAACCCGACATCGACCCAGGTGCAGCCCGTCACGGGCAACGCCTACACGCCGGCCGGTGTCAGCCCCATGCGCTCGAGCGTCTACAGCAGCCAGCTTCCTGTCGATCAGCCCCAGCAAACGCAGCAGACTCAACCCCTGTTGCCGCAGCAGTCCTCACAGAACACGGCCATACGCGGCGAGCCGGTTCAGAGTGCCTCGCTCTCGACCGGAGCACTGGCAGGCCAGACGATGAATGCGCTCTATAGCGCGCCGAGGCAAAACCTGCTCGGCAGTCTCTCCGGGCTACTGCAAAAAGCCTCACTGCCCGGCATGACGCGAATTGCGCCCAACGGCCTGCATCTCCAAAACGACAAGGTAGAGGTCGGCTGCTTCAAGCCGAACTTGTTGAATGTGATCAGGGCGGTCGAAACGCACTTCGGCAAGCCGCTCGTCGTCACGTCGGGATATCGCGACCCGGACCATAACCGCATGGTCGGCGGCGCCGAAGAATCCATGCACAAGACATGCGACGCGGCCGATATTCAGATCGACGGCGTGTCGAAATGGGATATCGCAAGCTATATCCGCTCGCTGCCTGATCGCGGCGGTGTCGGTACCTACTGCCACACGAACTCCGTCCATCTCGATACCGGAAAAAGCCGCGACTGGAACTGGGGCTGCGGTGGTGGGACGGCTGCATCGCCCCTTGCTCGCGCTCTGTGACGCTCACGCTTCGCTGCCATTAGCGTTACGTAAGCTCTTGTGAAGAATTGGGAACATCGATCCATAGCGTTTTGATTCGGCTGCAATAAACGCCATTTCGCTGCTGCAAAAGAATCCTGTCATTATTTTGAAAAAAATCCAATTTGCCGCTTGCGGGATTCAAAGTGCCTGACTATAAGGGCGCCACCACGAAGGAAGCGCCCTTCGTCTATCGGTTAGGACACCAGATTTTCATTCTGGGAAGAGGGGTTCGACTCCCCTAGGGCGTGCCATCGTTGTTTAATATCAATAACTTACATTGCCGGGTCACCATCGAGTCACTTATTGATAAGTGACCGTCACTTTTCGGCTGCGCGAAGGCGCTTTACCTCGGCTGACCGCTTCTTCGCGGCGGCGGCGGCGCGGAACGCCATCGGCTCCTCATTCAGCTGATCCATGTAGATTGCCGTCGTCGTCGGCGACCGGTGGCCCATCGCTTTTTGAACAGTGAAAAGGTCGGCACCGCCCTCGGCAATCTCGCTTCCGAATGTCCGCCGGAGGCCGTGCAAGGTATAGCCCGGCTCCAGCCCGGCCTGCCGCGTCCAGACCGCCATCTGGTTAGAAAGGCTCTTCTGCGAGAATGGCTTGCCCGCCTGCGTCTTTAGCATCGTTCCGCCCTTCGACCGGTCCAGCGCGTTCAAGACCATCTCAAGCTCTGGCCTGACGACGACCGTAACCTTGACGCTGCCGCCATTGTGCTGGTTTTTTTGCGTCATGAATTCGATAACGGTGGCGACCTGTATCTGGTCGTTCTCATCGATGTAGCGCTTGGTCCGCAAATTGTCCCTTTCGATCTTCGCGACATCGCCACGCCGACCGACGCCGTAGCGGGCCAAGGCATAGGCCGTTCTCGCGCTACTTCCCAGCTGGTGGCGGCGTTCAAACCTTTCGCAAATATCGTCGGGCCAAACCTTTTCCGGCGAGGACGGAGGCAATTCCACTTGTTCGACGTCGCAGCCCAAATTTCTCAAGCACCACTCCTCCTTGATGGCGGCGGCGTACAATTTCCTGATCGTGACCGCGACCCGCTTAGCTTTATGCGCCGCATGGCTTGCTACGGTTTTGCGCAGGCAAGGCAGCATTTCGGCCTCCGGCGTGTCAACTGGAGCCTCGGCGAACGTCGCCTTCGATGTCTTCGTCATAGGCGCTTCCAGAAAAGCTTTGGCATGCCGAACATGCCCCTTGATGGTCTTGCTCTCATAGGCTTTCCATTCATCGCTCTTCTTCCACGCGACGTAGGCGTCGGCAAAGGTCGGCTTCTTGATGGCTGGCTTGGCCTCGGCGGCGGGCGCATCGACCAGCAGCCTAAGCTTTTCATAGGCGTCGGCGAATTCCTCCGAGCCAATGTCCGCCGGGAGAGTCTTCTGACCGATCAGCGGATGGCGAAAGACCAGCTTGCCGTTCTTTAGCTGGAGGACGTGCGGGTAGTCAGCAAATCTGGATTTACGCGCCATGATGTTCCATGCCCTTCAATGCCTCGACCGCCAACGTCATCATGGCCGCATACCTGAATGCCCGGCCCTGCTCGATATGCTGCAAGCTTCTCAGCGGAACCCCCAGAATTTCCGCCGCCCTGGACTGTGACAATGCGCCGTCCCTGCGCCATTCCTTTACGGTTTCCCTCAGTTCCATTGCCTTTCCCTTCCGTTTCGATGGCAGGAAGGGTGTTATCTCCACTATGGGTAGAAGCAACTCGGAACCCACCTAAGCCACGGGTCGCGAATCCAGCAATTTCTGGAAGGTCGAGCGGTTATCCTGTGCCTGATCGGGCAAGCTTTCGAACGCGGCGTCCAGCGCTACCCGGTCCCAGATGACACGTTTGTTCACCTGCTTTGGCGGTGGCAAGCGCCCGTCTTTCACTAAGGTATCGAAGAGGCTCAAACCGAGGCCGAGATAGCGAGCGGCGTCAATTCTACCAAGGCCGCGCGGCGGGTAGGAATTCGGATTCCCGGCTTTTTCAGACATGCGGAGCGGCTCCCTTACAGAGGCAAGCTGGAAAGCGCTCCGATATGCGCTTTTTAGTGTTTACTTAATTATACCAGTAGTGCTAGCGTTGTTCCATAATATGCCAGCATCTATTGGAATTGCTAGGTAATCTGATGAAGAAAAAGAAACTCGCCAACGCCGAGATGCGGGCGAAGACCAATCTCAAAAGCTACGAGGTCTCGATCCTGCAGCGGCACGCACATTTCCCGATTGGCACGAAACGCGTACCAGGCTCGATGCAGTCACCTCCGGAAAACGACAACGACAAGATCGAGAGATGGCTGGCGGCAATGGATCGCCTCCGCCTCGAAATGGACAGTGCATGAAATGAAATACGCCGGGCGTTGGGAACCCGGCGCGAGGCAAAAGTGATACTGCTGCAAGTATCCATTATGCGCCCCCTCGGCATTTTTTAAAAGGGCGCGTTCATCGGACAACTCAAGATGCATCAGAGGCCGCGCGGCGATCAGGAGAGACGCCCCGCAGAAAGGGCATCCTTGTGGTCCACACAGACTTATCACCTCACGAGAGAGCGCGCGCGCTAATTGCCCGTATCGAGGAATCGCGCCGGGACTTTGAGCGGGAGACGCAAAGCCGCCGACGCCTGCTGGCCGATATCAACGTCGCGTTGGAGGCCCGCCTTCGTCCTGACGAGCCGCTGTCAGATGCCGAGGAGGCCGCCCTTTTCCGCAACGAGGCGTATCGCTCCAACTGCGAGTTACGGGATGCCAGGAACGAACTAGCCCGCACGCAGGCAGCACTCGCGCATGACCAGGGCCAAGCCCCGCAAGGACCTCCCGATAAGCTGACGGCGGAGATCGAGGCGTCATGGCAGTGGCTGTATCGGGATTACAAAAACTACCGAAGGCAAGTCGGCTATCCCGGCGAACGCAAGGGAGGCGGCGATGCACCAGAAGACTGACAAGCCTGACAGAACCGCCATCGAGGCCATGGACGTCGTTACCCAATCGGACGTCGCTCAAGCCTTCATTGACCGCCATGCCGATGCTATCCGCTACGATTGGGATGCGGGCCGGTGGTATCGCTGGAACGGTTCGCTCTGGAAAATCGATACACTCGGCGCGACCTATCACGATGCTGTTTTGATTAGCCGCCAGTATTCCAGGACGCTCGATCCCCGTGACAAGCGCGATTGCCGAAAGGCTATGTTCGCCAGCGGCGTCCAGAAGATTGCGGCCTCATCGCCTGTGCTTGCCTGCGGCTCATCCCATTGGAACAGCGATCCGTTTCTACTAGGAACGCCGGACGGAACTGTCGATCTAAGGAGCGGAACACTTGTGCCGCCGTCGATCGGCGATTTCATCAACCGCAGTACAGCTGTGGTCCCAGCGGAGGCCCCTGATTGCGCGCGCTGGCTCACGCTGATGGAGGAGGCTACCAGCGGCGACGATGAGGTTGCCTCCTTCTTGCAGCGCTGGATCGGTTACTCGCTGACCGGCGCGACGACCGAACAAAGGTTCGTCTTTATGTTTGGTCCAGGCGGCAATGGAAAAGGCTCGATCCTCAATACCATCGCCGCAATCGCGCATGATTACCATCGGGAAAGCCCGATGGAGACGTTTCTGGCATCCGGCAGCGACAGGCATCCGACCGAACTGGCAATGCTTGCAGGCGCGCGAATCGTCACGGCTTCAGAAACTGACAAGGGCCGGAAGTGGAACGAGCAGCGCATTAAGGCGATGACTGGGGGCGATACGATCAGCGCCCGGTTCATGCGAAGGGATTTCTTTTCGTTCCAGCCGCAGTTCAGCCTGACCGTCCAAGGCAATCACAAGCCAGAGCTCCGGAGTGTCGGAGATGCCATGCGGCGACGACTGATCCTTGTGCCTATGATGGCAAAGCCGAAGACAGTTGATCTGGCATTGTTCGAAAAGCTGAAGCCGGAATGGCCCGGAATCCTCCGATGGATGATCGACGGTTGCCTAGAGTGGCAAGTAAAGGGCCTCGGCGTCCCGGCGTCGATAGAAGCCGCCACTAGCCAGTATTTCTCGGAGCAGGACGTCTTCACCACTTGGCTGGATGAATGTTGCCGCGTGGATCGAGGCAATAGCTACCTATTCAACACCGCCACAACGCTGTTCGCGTCTTGGAACCAGTTCTGCAAACGAAGCGGCCTCGATGCGGGAACCTTGAAAAGTTTCGCGGATGATCTGGATCGCGAGGGATTCCCGAGCGAGCGGCGCAATGCAGGCCGCATGAGGATTGGCATTGATATCAAGCGGAACGACTACGAGGAGGCCAAAGCATGACGCATGACGGATCATGCCGCTCCTGCCGTATATCGCTACGCGCGCGCGTGGGGACGATACTGAAAACCCGTCATGACCTGACATGCGTCATGGAGGGAGGACGCCCATGCTGAAGGAATTCGAGGTCGTGCCGGGCACCCGGATACTTTTCGACCATCAAGTCTTCCGCTGCGAGACCATTGCGCCGCTGCTTCGCGACGACGGTTCGGATCGCGGGCTGGTGCTGGTTTGGGAAACCCGCTGCCCCCATTGCTTCGCGCCTTTCTTTTTCACCACGGCAATCAATTGCGAGTTTCGGCCATCAAGGCGGTGCGCGGCGCATCGCGCTCCAGGCAAGCCGGTATTTCCCAAAGGAGGACGAAAGCAAGAACGGCAAGGTCGGGAGCTGACGATTCCGGCGCAATGAGGAGGAAGGGAAATGAGTGTGGAATCCGATACCAAGCCAAAGCCACCAGACATCGAAGAACTTCAAATGCGCATCTGGAGCCTCAACGATGATGTCAGATATCTCGAAGGCGAACGTGATGCCTTGGAGGAGAGTGTCGCGGAACTGATCGATCTACTGCGCAAGGTTCGCGTGATGATCAGGAAGCCAGCGCCAGATCTGGAGTTCATCGAACTGCTGATCGAGCGTGAAATCGGATTTTGAAAAGGAGGAAAAGCAAATGACAGAACAACTGATCCTCACCGACGAGGATATCGCAGAACAGCGCGAGGTCCGGCGCAAGCAGCTTTTGACTGATCTGGAGACGGCACAGGACGCCAATGTCGCGTCCCTGTTGATCGCGCAGTTCGCAAGTTATGTGCATCCAGCCAGTGCAGTTGGTGTGCCGGTATCGCGAGAGCGGATTCGCAATCGCATCCTCTATCACGGCTGGATGAAAAGCTGGTTCGAAAGCCAACTGAAGCTGAACCATGAGGTAGCCGCAGGAGAACCAGTGCAATCGAGCCCCAAGGCCTGAATGGAATGCCGGGGTGGCAGGAGGGGCCACCACCCACACGCTTCGTGCCGAACGATGCCCACTATGTCGCTGATCGACCAATCTGGCCAAGCGCTTCCGTCGCTAATAAATATTGCGATTCGTATGGGATTTCCCGGGAATTTCGGCGACAAGGTGGCATAACGGTGCGGCTGGTACAGCCACACACCGGCATGTCCGCGCCCAACGACCGCGTCAACTTGCGTCGTCCTCGACCAGCGGATCTCTTCCGCGGAGTACTACTACAAGTCGACGCAAACTCTCGGCGATCCAAAGGTCTGACGGATAGCCCAATGTACTGATAAAATTCTGCGCTCGCTCAAGGACCAACGGCGTGTCGAAGAATATTTCCAATGTCTCTAGACTTACCCTGATACCCGGCGGAACCAGAAGTGCAGCCAATGTCGAAATCGCATCGAATGTCGTGAGCTGGTCGGTAAAGGAACTGCGCATCTCACTGTCGAAACTGTTCAAATTTGCGAAGATATAAAGTGCGTCTGGTGATGCGACGCGACGGAGGAAGCTTCCATCGATTATTGCCTCCCGATAGCGAGGAAGTTCGCGGTCAAGCAGCGCTTGGGTCTCCGATTGAGTGAGCACCCCCCCGCCCCTAACCTGGTTCCCGACTATCCCATAAGCGAAAAGATGAGTGCGAAGTATGTCTGGAGCAAGCACGAGATCCCCATCGGTAACCAGTGCTTCGATCGTCGCTCGGAGTCTGTCCGCAAGTTCCGGGTTGCGTCGAGCGAGGGAAACAAGCGTGCGAGAGGCGTCGTCCGCAAGAGCATGACGATTATCGTTTTCCGAAATCCAGTCGTCCTGCCTAACCAACGCTCGCGAAAGCGCAACCCAGAACGTTCGATCTCCCCTTTCCGGTAAAGAGCGAAGCAATTCGTCTAAACGATCCATAAGTGTCGCTAGTTTGCGCTCACGTATTAGTTCGCGCAAAATGCGTTCCAGCTCGCCCAGGTCGGTATTGTTCCACAATTGCTCGACATCGCGACGCGTCACCGCGCCTGGCGGGTTGCCCAAGTAGAGCATGCGAATGAGATTGCGCCGCCTCGTGAGCCGTTCTCTATCGTCAACTTGTCGTTCTTCGATGAAGCGAGGAAACAAGAGCTCCAGCGTCCTTGTGTGTTCTCTTGCTGAGCTGCCCAATATGCTAACGATATCCGGCTCTGCCTCATTGTTCATTCTGCGAACAACCCGCTCGCTTGCACTTTCGTCACTCGGGTCAGTCACGAGAGCGTCCACATGTTCGGCGATCCGTGTCCGCAGTGTCGGTGACTTAGTGACGATCCAACTATACGCCAGAACGTCAAATGGGCAGATCTCGTCTCGTACGGCCCTCTCTAGAATAGCAAATGCCCCGACCAACCGTTTGACCTCGCGAGGCGTCTGGATCGAGTCAATTATATGCGCATACAGCTCTTTCTGGCTGTCAGTTCTCTGTTCCGCCAAAAGTACGCCGTGGTCGGCCAGCGTACTTTCCAACAGCGCTTTGACATCCTCAGAGAAAAGCGGCCGTAAAGGGATGGGATACTGGATGATTTTCTCCAGATAGAGTTCCCCGACTCGACGGCGTCGCTCGCCTATCCCACGTCCTAGAGCTTCAACCACTCTTTCGGGGTCGTACGCCACGAGATAAGACAAGCCCTTGATGTCGCCCACGGCCTTCACAAGCTGCGCAACCGCCCTTACCTCGTCGTCCTCTATCCTGTCGAGTTCGTCAATCAGTACAATTACTGCGCATTGCGTGGCTGCGATCTTCTTCTCTAGCGAAATTCTCTCCTCGTCCGGCGTAAGTGGCCTTGGTTTTACGAGAGCGCTCTTGAGCTTTCCGCTTAGCTTTTTCCAACCGGCCGAAGCGGCACCGGAGCTGCCGTGTAGATCGACGATCGCAGCAACCCCGTGCCCCGCAAGATCAATGGCGCCCCAATAACGATCTAGCGCCTCGACGAGCGCGCGAACCTCCTCTGTATTGCTCCTACCCAATGCCCCTCGGAGCGTATTGAAAAACCCCCTAACTAACTCGTCTCGTCCACTAAAGAGCCAAGGATTGAAGAGCGCAACAACAACGTGATCCATCGCGTCCAGGCGTTGGTGCAACATATTAAGGATGCTGGACTTTCCTAGTCCCCACCGCCCCGTAAGGCCAACAACATAGCCAGTACCGCGGCGCCCCAGAACATGTCCCTTTGCATCAGTTTTATCGATGACAAGTGAGCGAACCAAGCTTTCGACAAATGGCGAACGGTCCAATCTATCCTGATCCGGCATGCTAATTGGGCGATCTTGATGAGAGGCGTGGTCAATTTCAGTCATGAACGAGGTTCCCAGCAGTGTGGTGCCGATAGGTAAGCGAGATTCTCAGCTGGCACAACCAAAGGGGGATGGGGAGGTAGTAAAACCCATGATCCTAGGCCGGGGATCGACGCGGGAGATTGCGTTCTAATTTCCGGGTTATCGATTTTTAGGGTCTGTTTCCTTCATTGATACAGTTGTGCAATCCTACCTGAACGCGCTCTAATCGGCCCTCACCGGGACTAACGTATGTTCTGTAGTTCTGCACGCCAGTCTCAATGGCGGGTTCCGGCCCGAAGCGGTCATTCTTTCAGGACCCTGTTAAGGCATCCCTTCAGTTCGTCTCCGTTAGTTGCTCGCAACCTTAACGCATCTCTCTAGCAAATTCAGTGCTGTAAACCGATATTGAAGACCGCCATCACCGCCCCGCCGGTGACCCAGGCTTGTTTGGCGTCGGGCGAGAATCCAAGGGTTAGGGCGCCCCAATAGGGCATTCGAAATCGCTGAAGAACAGTGCCATCAGTCATCGACACAAGCGCGATATGGTCATAGTCGCTAGGCATCGTTATCAACGCGTATCGCCCATCGGGGCTGATTGCGGGCACCTCGCTCGTCGAGAAAGTTTGGGCCGTTCCCGATAGAGACCAAATCAGCCGACCGGAGCTTACCTCCCTTAGCTCTGCGATCATTCCTGACCGCGGCGTTGGCGGCGGGCAGCGATTGCCGTTCTCGCACAACCACCCGGTGGCACTCAGATTTCCCATGATCAGCGCTTTGCTGCCATCAACCGAAAGCGCATAATTTTTGCGAATTGCGTTGCTGTGGATCGGCACAACCCTCGGCCTGTCACCTTGATCCCAGAGCACCCAAGTGTCTGGAGTCCAGGTGGCCAAAACATGCGCTCGTCCCGTTCCGTCAATGCGAGAGGCCGCTGCAACAAGAGTTCTCTTCGCAGCCAGCCCTTGGATCGTTGCAGTCTCAACCGATTCCAAAACCCGACCGACTTTCGCGTCGACGAGTGAAATCGTGGTGTCACTGAAACTCTCTGCCGAGGGCGTGAATGTTGCAAAGGCCAAGCCGTTGCCGCCCATCCAATAGATCTCACGCAGCGTCCCGTTTGAGTGAGAGAGAGGCGGCAGAGGCGTCTGTTGTCCAGTATTGCTGAAGAGGTATGGCTGCCCACGTGTAATAACAACGCCTTTGTCATTCATGATATCCTTGACACCAATGACCTCGGTCGAGTCTGCAAGCCATTCAAAGGGGGCATGTCTCGTGAACACAGATAACTTGGCATGCCCCGGAAAGGTGTGGTTCGCATCGTCGGGATCGACACCGCCGACCCACAAGCCTTCAATGGCATGAACGCTGAATATCTTGCTTCCGTCGGGCGAAGGCGAAACGGGATAACCCCGGTGGGCCACCGGCAAGCAATGGATTGCCGATAACATCATTGGTCCAGAAGGTTGGGGCTCGAGTGACGCTATGGTGTCGGCCCAGTTCCCACGGCAGTTACTCATCAGGGGGGCGCTCTTTGCTGCTGGAGCAAAGATCAAGCTAAGTGCTGCCAAAACGACCAACTTCAACATGTGGCACTCCAGTTCATCCCAGAAACACAATGCTTCGAAAGCGCACAAAGGATCATTAAACGCGTTAGGCGTATTCTACTTATTCGAGCGATTTGCAGTTGCAGCCGGTTGTTGGGCGATCTCCAAAGCGACGCGATAGTGAGCTTAGCTCCGACATGCCCTCTCATTCAGATATCAATCGCTACTTCTAGCGCAAACCAGCCGTGCAGCCCCTATCCACCAGCCTCGCCGAGCGTGTCCCCGCCCGGCGACATGTCATTTCGGTAGCGAAACGATTGGTGTATGATCGGCGTGTTTGGAATTAGCGCCGGTGGTCACGCCCGGTATCAAGCTTAGGTCGTCGGCCATCGCGCGTTTTCCATTCCGCTGTGAGGGCCATTCCATGCGCGAACCAAAGACCGATGAAATCCTTGAGGCCGTACAACTGGCATTTACCGATGTCAGAAGCTATGTCGATGGCCAGTTCGGCCAGCGGGAGCGCAAGACCGGCCTGATGTTCAAGAACCTGAACGACCGGCTGGATGAAACCAAGCGGCTGGCGATAGCCAACCGGCGGCAGATCGATACCGGCGCGAAAAGGCGCTCGTCGCCGCGAAGCATCCTCATCAAGAGCTTGACCACACGGTTGATGGCCTTGGCGCTGAAGCGCGGCGAGCCGGATAAGCTGGCCGAGCAACTTTACGGCGCAGGCAAGATTGTCGAGGCCACCCGCGATCCGGTCGGCTGGCTCAGGAAGGCCGTCACCAATCCGGCGATGACCAGCGTGCCGGGATGGGCCGCCGAACTGGCAAATCCGGGCGTCTATGGCGGCGTCATGAGCGAGCTTGCGCCCACCAGCGTCTATGCCGCCCTGAAAGCGCGCGGGATCAGCGTGAACTTGACCGGCACATCGGGCTTGAGATTTGCCGCCAGGGCGAAGCCAGGCAGCATCCCGAATTGCTTTATTGGCGAGGGCCAGCCGATCCCGGTAAGGCAGCTTAGCTTTCTGGAGGGCGCATTTCTGACGCCGCACAAGGCCGCCAGCATCAGCCTTTTTACCGGCGAGCTTGCCAAGGCATCGACGCCATCAGCCGAGGCTATCATCGGGCAAGCGCTGGCCGAGGATATCGGCATTAGCGTCGATACCGCTTTGCTCGGCAACGCGGCGGGGACGGCCACGCAGCCGCCAGGCCTCCTATTCGGCGTGACTCCGCTGACGCCATCGGCGGCCTCCGATCCAGCAACCGCGGCAAGCGCTGATATGGCGGCGCTGGCGGCGGCCATCAATCCGGCGGCGGCATCCCCGGTCTTCGTCATGAATTCCATTCAGGCGACCAATGCGGCCATGCTGGTGCCGGGATTCGGCGCGGTGGATGTCATCGCCTCGGATACCGTCCCGGCAAAGACGGCCATCGCCCTCGACGCCGCCGATTTCGTCAGTTCCGTCGATGACGGCGAGGTTAGGGTCGAAACCGATGCTTCGATTGTTTCGAGAGACGATCCCACGCCGGTATCGACGGGCGCAAGCGGCACGGACGCGGCGAGCGGCAGCCCGCATCTCAGCTTGTGGCAGATGGATCTGCTTGCAATCAGGATTGTTGAGGACATCAGTTGGGAGATGCGCCGGGCTGGCCGGGTAAGCGTCGTCGCGAATGTGAAATGGTGAATTCGCCATGCCAAGTCAGGCAATTGGCGGGTAGCGGGCGGCGGGCCTGCTGAATCAATCCCCGCCGTCCGTTTGCATGTTTTGAGACCGCGCACGTCTGCTATCGACCTATAGAGCTACACTTGACCGAATCTTGCTGATCGGCTTCCTATCCAGCACGGAGTTCCAAAGGGTGTGAAATGGAAGACGACATCTGGAATCGGGCCTTCTTTGACGACGGCGAGTGGGTTTCATGGTCCGATGTGGAAGAACAACTCCAATTCCAAGAGTGGCGAGCAAAGTATCCGAATGCCATAAGATCTTTGATTCCGTATTTTCAGGATCTCCTTTCGCTCGCAGAAAGCTACCACTTTGAGACAGGCCGTCATCTCAACGTGTACGGAGACATTGGGGAACTCTTCGGCGCCATTACCTACGGAATAAAGCTGAACAAAAATTATGCGCAGGGTGCTGACGGTAGGCTTGGCAACGATCACATTGAGATCAAAACCATCACCCCGTTCAAGACCAAGGACGAGGTCATCGTGAAAGTATCGGGAAACTTCAGCAAGCTGCTCGTCGTGAAGATCAACGCGGACTTTGAAGTCTCATCCCGGATGGTCGATCGCTCGAAGCTCCCGAAAACGGCAAAGCCTTTCCTCAAAATAAGGTGGGCAGATCTGCTCATGAGCGGATCGGCGGAAATAGTGAATAAATGACTCCGGGCAACAATCGATTCGCCAAGCCGAGTCAGGCATCGGTGGATAGCGGGCGGCGAGCCTGAGTTTAGGCTCGCCGCCACATCATTGCCTCAGCTGACTAGCCATTGGAAAACGTCGTCAAGGTCGGCGGAATAGTCCGAACCGAAAACAACACAATTTCTGTCGTCTGCCAGCAGATATCCCCCTACTTCCGGGTCCGGATTCTTGATGAGCAGAAACCCGAGCTCTTCGGCACGGCGATAAGCACTCATCTCGAGAGCGTTGAACTCCCAAGTAATGTCCTTAGCGGTCACGATACATCACCTTCTTTCCACAAGGATTTTCAGTACCGTGCCGTGCAATGCCTGCCTTGTCGTGGAACCGGCGCCATGCCGTGACAAAATCGCTGTGCCTCACCCCACGCGAGTATGTTTCCCACAATAGCGAGGAAGCGCAAATCTCTTTATGCGTCCTCAAAGATTAAATGGGGCAAGCAAGCTGGTACAAAAGCGGAACGTGAATAAATGACTCCGGGCAACAATCGCGGCATTTCGATAAGTGACTCGGATTTGCAAGCCATTGAAAACATTAAAAGATGGTATACCCCTAGGGCGTGCCAATTTTTCTAATTATCCAATAAAATCAATGACTTGAGTTTCGAGGTCACTAAGACCAAAAGTGACCTGCTTTTGATGCCTCTGCTTGAATTCCAAAATCTGCGCTTGGCGCTGCTTGTAAGCCGCGCGAACAGCCCGGATTTTGTCGGCGCTGTCTTCGTTGCCGATGAGATCCTTGAGATAGATCGTCGTCGATGCGGGGCTCTTGTGCCCCATGGCCACCTGCACCAGCGACAGGTCGCCACCGGAGGCGTGCCATAGCTCGACCGCAAAGTTTCCCCGCAGCCCGTGGGCCCGATAACCATCCGGGATATCGGCCGCCACGCACCAGTCGAAAAACTTGTTGCCCAAGCTGTCGATGGAGAACCCGGTGCCCCACTCGTTCTTGATGATGGTGCCGCCCTGGCCGACGGCTCTCCACCAGTTCCGGCAGCTGCAGGATGGTCTTTAATTCGTCCGGCACCGGGAGCCACATTTCCTGGCCGCCCTTCTTCTGGTTAAAATTGAAGGTCCACTCTTCGACGAGATCGTTGTCGATGATGGTGTCCTCGATGCGGAGCTTGTCCTCTATTACCTGGAGAGCGAAGGCGTGTTGAAGCTCATCGAGGACAACCGGCTGCGGGTGACCAAGCCGATGGTGCGGCCAGAACAGCCGTGAACAAACCGGAACAAAAGGCTTAGTGACCTTTAGTGACCTCTGGGTATTTCCGGCAGTTTTCGTTAGTGACCTCGACCCAAAAAATCCAATAAAAACAAGAAAATTGGCACTCCCCTAGGGCGTGCCACAGTTTGTCGTTGAAATCATTTGGCTTGTGACGTTTACACGATATCCTCGTAACATTGTTGTTCGGCGCGTCAAATGCTACTGAATCTCGAATGAAATCCGGTCGGTCAACCGACGACGCGTAGCCCTCGAGCCTGTAGCGCCCTCGCCTTGACTCGCGACTCGGCAACACGCCTGCTTCCTCCAGTCGGCCTCCTCAGCATGCGCAGAACATCTGGCATCCGAGCGTCGACGCTGCCATAAATGAGCTTCATCGAGGGAGGGATGATGATGCAGAAGAACGCGCCGGACTTCAGCCTTGCGGGTAAGGTGACTTTCGTGACGGGAGCGAGCCGTGGCATCGGTCGGGCTTGCGCGCTTGCCTGTGCCGCAGCCGGCTCCGATATTGTCTTGGGGATCCGCGATGTCGCGGCGTCGGCAGGCCTGGTCGCCGAACTCGAGGGCATGGGACGAAACGTCCTCCCTGTCGAACTGGACATTCCCAATGGGGTCCATATCGCACAAGCCGTCGACGCGGCTCTTACGAAGTTCGGTCGGATCGACGTACTCGTCAACAACGTCGGCGTGGCTCCGGGCAATCTTGCAGAACTCGTTGAGGAGAAAGACCTTGACGAAATACTTGATGTCAACATCAAGGGCACGTTTCTGATGACGCAGGCGGTGGGCCGTCAGATGATCAAGCGCAACAGCGGCCGGATCATCAACATCAGCTCACAGGCCGGCACCGTGGCACTGCGCGGCGAGGCAATCTATTGCATGAGCAAGGCGGCAATCAATCACCTCACGCGCTGCCTTGCAGCCGAATGGGCACGCTATAATGTCACCGTGAATACCGTATCGCCGACGTTCATCCACACGGATGGTACGGCACCTTTTCTATCCGACGCCGACAATCGCAAAGCGACGCTCGCTCACATTCCGCTCGGCCGGATCGGTGAAACCGATGACGTGGTGGGTGCCGTCGTCTTTCTTGCGTCACCAGCTGCGAGCCTAATCACCGGCGCGAACCTGCTGGTGGACGGCGGATGGTCCGTGGCCTGATGCCGAAGTGCGCAAATCCTCTGCAGACGAGAACGACGACTTCCCCCGGGCGTGCCAGTTTCTCACCTAGCTTGGATTCGACAACGCGTTGGTATCGCTACTCATGCTGAGTATGGACCAGCCTTGCTTCGGCCTGCCCCGCCGAATAGAGTTGCCGGATGGCTAGGCAGGTCCTCTTTGTACAAGGAGCCGGCGAAGGCGTCTACGATTGCTGGGACAGCAAGCTCGTGGCGAGCCTTGAGCGCGAACTCGGCGAAAACTATACCGTCCGCTATCCCCGAATGCCCAATGAGGACGATCCAAGCTACGCAGCGTGGGAGCCTGCGTTAACGAGAGAACTCGCTTCGCTGGACGACGGGGCAATTCTCATCGCTCACTCGGTCGGCGGCACCATTTTGATCCATGTGCTTGCCAAACAGCAGCCGAAACCGAGGTTCGGAGGGCTATTCGTCATCGCTGCGCCCTTCATCGGCGAAGGCGGATGGCCGAGCGACGGCATCGGCGACTGCAAGGACGTCTCAGAGGGTCTCCCGCCCGGCCTTCCCATCTATCTCTATCATGGCGCCGCCGACGACGTGGTACCCACTGCCCATGTTCATCTCTGTGCGAAGGCGATTCCGCACGCCGTCGTCCGCACCCTCGACCGCAGGGATCACCAGCTCAACAACGATATGAGCGACGTTGCACGAGACATACTTTCAGCCGGCTAAGCTGTCAGCACGCCGAAGCGCGCGCTGGATCCCTTTTCCAGCAAGCTGAACGTCTTGCCGAACAGCCATGCCGTTCCTATTTTCTTGTCAGATGCGCCCTTCGTCTATCGGTTAGGACAACAGATTCTCATTCTGTAAAGAGGGGTTCGATTCCCCTAGGGCGTACCAACCTCTCGATTCCAGATTACCAAATGGCGCACTCGCGCGAGTTCCATTCATACACAAAATCAGAAGCCGCTGATCAGCTCGACCTTCGAGCCGTCGCTGAAGCGCGAGAGCCGGAACGCTTTCGGGTCGACGACGGGCGCCCGGCCTGTAACGATATCGGCCATCAGTCGTCCCGCTGCCGGTCCAATGCCGAAGCCGTGGCCGGAGAATCCGGTCGCGATATGAAAGCCGCGAATGGAATCGACCGCCGAGATGACGGGCATGGCGTCCGGCGTGACATCGATGTAGCCACCCCAACGCTGGGCGATTTCCGCCTTGGCGAAAACCGGAAACGCCTTCTTCAGACTGTCGAGTGCATCCAGCGTCAATCTCTTCGAGGGCACCGGATCGAGAACCCGGTGATACTCGAACGGAGTTGCGTCATCCATTGACCAGCGCCGTGGCATGCGCAGCTCGTCAAAGAAACGGCCCGCAAGCCGGAAGGAAAGCGACTTCCACTCTGACCGCAAGGCCGGCAGAAACGTAGCGGCATAGCGGAACGAGGCCGGCACGATATCGACGATGTTGTCGTGGCCGCGGGCCACTGTGTAACCACCGTCCTGCCGCTTGCGGATAGCGAAATCCTTGGCCCATATCGTTTGCGCCGGCCCGCCTTCCAACGGCTTCGTGCGCATAACACTGTTCAGCACCTTCAGTTGCGGCAGATCGATGCCGAAGCGACCGGCAAACAGGCTGGACCACGCGCCGCCGGCCAGGACCACGGCATTGCAGGCGATCGCGCCGCGTTCCGTCACGACACCGCTGACGGTCCCTGCCGAGGTCTCGATACCGCGTACAGCGCACTCCGTGAGAATGGTCGCTCCCTTGTCGCGTGCCGCTTCGGCGATCGCCGGTGCCGCCTTCTGCGGCTCCGCCCGCCCATCGGCCGGCGTGTAGAGCGCTCCCGCCATATCGACACTTGAGCCGGGAACCGTTTCACCGAATTCTTGCGCCGTTAGCATGCGGGATTCGATCTGGTAGCCGTCCAGATTGGTGCGCCAACGCTCGCGCTCCGCCACCTCCTTGTCATTGGCGCAGGTGAAGATGATGCCGGCGCGCTTGAAACCCGTATCGCGCCCGGTGCGCTTGTCGAGGCCATCCCAGATTCTCAGCGCCTCTGCCATCAGCGGCACCTCGCGCGGATCGCGCATCGAGATCCGCACCCAGCCCCAGTTCCGGCTCGATTGTTCCCTCCCAATCCCGCCTTTCTCGCAAAGCGTCACGCGCAGGCCGCGTTCGGCGAGTTCCAGCGCCGTGGAGCAACCGACAATGCCGCCGCCGATCACAACGACGTCGCACTCTTTCGGAAGCTCCTCGTCGCCATGGACGGGAACAACATAGGGACCGGGCATGAGGGATTGTCTCCTGGCAGGGACTCAAGATCGTTTGGCTTGTGTAGCCCTACAACCCCGCCCCGCTTTTAGGAACCCTACCCGCGCTTCGTCTGCATATCTTACAGCTTCAGGATCGCTTGAAGGCAAACACATCAACTGGCTCGCCCAAACCACGCAGAGGAAACGCGCCGAGGCTTTCCATGCCTTCCTTGCACGAAGCCATCTCGACGAAGGCCCTGGAGAAGAGCACCGGCCGCTTGATCTCTTTCGTCAGGCTTTCCAGACGCGATGCCACGTTGACCGCAGGCCCGATGACCGTGAAATCCAACCGGCGGCGCGAGCCGATGTTGCCATACATGACGTCGCCGACATGCACGCCGATACCGTAGCGCAGCACCTCGCGACCCTCGCGCGCATTCTCCTCGTTGAGCGCAGCGACCGCGGCGCCGGCCTCCTTGATCGCCGTCAGGAGGTTTCTGCAGGCCATCGGATCGGTCAGCGGGAAGATCGCCAACATCCCGTCGCCCATGAATTTTAGGATCTCGCCGCCGTGTTTCTCAATTGGCTCCGACATCGCGTCGAAATAGCCGTTCAGCAACTCGATCACGTCATCGCGCGGCCATTGATCCGAGATCGTCGTGAAATCGCGCAGATCGCAGATGAGGATTGCCGCACCGACGGTGGCCCCGCTGCCACGTGTTGTCGCCCCAGCAAGGATCTGTCCGCTGGCATGCGGCCCGACATAGGTCTCCAACAACGTGCGCGCGAGAATGTTCTTGAGACGGATCTCGGTCACCAGTGTCAAGGCGGGCAGAAGATCCTGGAGGAAAGCAATGTGCTCGTCAGAAAAACCGCCGGGCCGGTCGCTGGCGAAGGTCGCGATGTGGCGCTTTCCGAGTGTGTGCTCCATCGGCCAAGCGATATATTCCGTAAGCCCATCACGTATCAGTTCGTCATAAAATTGATGGTGGCCGTCTCCGTCTCTCATAGCCTCGAGGTTTTTGCGAACCTCGATCGCGCCGCTGAAGATCTCGTTGACCGGACTGTTGCGAAACTGCGGTGTCTTCTCGACGCCATAGCCGAACGTATCGATCTTGGCCTCGGCCAACCCGGTGCGCCACAGGATACGTGCTCCGAGCCATTGCGGATGAAGCGTCCTGAAGTGCAACGATGCGCGCGCTACCGGTACGCCTTCGTTCCGGAGCCGCTGGCACATCTGCACGAAGATGTTGTCGATGAAGCGCTCGTCACGCGTTTCCGTGACCAGCCAATCGATGATCTTTCGCCGACGCGAGGGCCACACACCCTCACTCTGATCGTTGAAAGACAAAGGCACGTCCGAAACGGATTGCATGGCTATACTCCACAAACACGGTCGCGTCCCGATTGAGGAAGGACATCATTCATCCCCTAGATGGTGCGTGACTCTGCAGATTGAAATGGTTGCGTCCATCCGAGTCTGAGTCACCCGGCTTCTAGCCGAGCATATGCCGGGTCTCCACAATCGTCGCAGCGCTCGCTGCCAGCGGCCTGTATTCCAGCCCGATCGCGCCTCGGTAGCCATGTTCGACAAGCCAATCGACCCGTCGCTTAAGGTCGACATTTCCGCTGCCGGGCTCATTCCGTCCCGGATGATCGGCTATATGGACGTGGAAAACTCGGTCGATATCATCGCCGATCACCTCGGCCGTGTCCTCTCCCATGACGGCGGAATGATAGACATCATAGACAATGCCGATCTCGGAACGCCCCGTCGCCCTTACGATCTCGAGACCTTCCACCGTTGAATGAAGGAAATAGCCGACGTGGTCGATCAGCGTGTTGAGCGGCTCGAGGCCGAGGCGAACCCCACTGCCCTCGAGAATTTCGCCGGCGGCGGTCAGGGTTTCGATCAGCGCTGCCTTCTGCTCCTCGCGGGACTTGCCGGCAAGATCATCACCTGCCTGCGCAATCAGGGTGTGCGCGCCGAGGCGTCTTGCCGTTGCGATCGAACTTTTCAGACCTTTCAGAAACGCTTCCTTATTGGTTCTGTCTGTCAGGGCAATCATCGGTTCCGCCACAAAACTCGTGAGTTCTATGCCGGTTTCCGTCAGCGCCCATTCGATGCTGCCGATATCCTTGTTCGTCCACTTCCAGAATTCGACTGCCTCCACGCCGTGCGCGTGCGCAAGGCGGATCCTGTCCGCGAAGTTGTCGGCGTCAGCTGCGAACAACCATTCGATGCAGGCGGAAAGTCTCATGGCGGCCTCGCTGAATCGGGAACTCTTTCGCCGACAATAGTCGAGCCGCGGCAAATGGCAAAAAGCTTCCATGCTCCGTTTCTGACTTGACGCCATATTCAAGATTGCTAACGTGCGGGTGCGTATTAATCTCCCAACTCCGCCCGTCATCATTGACGGGCGTATCTTTTCCGGCTCGATCCAGAAAGTCAGGAATGGCGACAGAGGGACGATGGCTGCGGTGGGCGTATCGTTTGGCAAAGCACGCATCGTAGCGCTGGTGGCCAGCTTTCTGTTGGCACTTACCCAGATGGCCCTCTCCCAGCCGCCCGCTGCAACGTCGCATCGTGTCTGTGTCTATTCCCTCGACATGCCGACCTCTGGCGAGCGCCTATGTATCACCCGCGAAACTTACGGTCGCGATCTCTGCATCGCGATCGATCACTTCGCGCGGGAAAACGACCTGCCGCCGGAATATTTCGCCCGGTTGATCTGGCGGGAAAGCCGTTTTCAGGCAGGCGCCATCAGTCCCAAAGGCGCGCAGGGCATTGCGCAGTTCATGCCTGGCACCGCAAGGCTGCGCGGATTGAGGGATAGTTTCGATATCCTCGAATCCCTCAAGGAATCAGCGCGCTACCTCGACGAGCTGCGAATACGCTTTGGCAATCTCGGCCTCGCTGCCGCGGCCTATAATGCCGGCGAGCAGGGCCTCTCCGACTATCTCGATACGGGCCTGCTGCCCTTCGAGACACGCAGCTACGTTCTTGACATCACGGCGAATACGATCGATCAGTGGAAGAACGATCCGCCTGTCGAGGCTGCGCAGTTTCTCATTCCGGACAAATCCTTCATCGATGGTTGCATAGAGCTTGCCAGCAAGCGCCGCCTGACCGAAACCGCCTCGGTCCAACAGGGTCAGTGGGCGCCATGGGGCGCCCAGCTTGCGGCAAATAGTAACGATGCCGCAGCACTTCGCCTATTTACCGCAGTCGCACGTCAACTTCCCGCACCTCTCGCGAGCGAGGAGCCGGTCATCGTGCGCATGCGGGATCGCAGCTTTGGCTTCAGGCCGCGCTTTGCTGCTCGTATCGGCAGAGAGACTCGCGCTGAAGCTGACAAGGTTTGCATGACTGTCCGTGCCGCCGGGGCAGCCTGCACCGTCTTCCGAAACTGAAACCATTTCGGCCCCTGCTGCGGATCGGCGACGGCGAATTTTCCGGTGGAGCCATGAACTTTGGCGCGAGTTGTGCGTTTCCCCCGGAGGGAGGAAAGAGCCATGCACAGCACGCAAAACCGACAGATTAGAAATCCGGGGCCGAGGGGCCGGAGCATCGCCAACCAAGGCAGGCGGAACGGTGCCGATTCCGCCGAAGAGCGCAAATTGCACAAGCTCCTCGGGCGCCACGTCCCTGAACACGAAATTCAGGCGAATA
Organism: Rhizobium altiplani; assembly: GCF_001542405.1. Classification (GTDB taxonomy): domain Bacteria; phylum Pseudomonadota; class Alphaproteobacteria; order Rhizobiales; family Rhizobiaceae; genus Rhizobium; species Rhizobium altiplani. The sequence goes on along the minus strand of NZ_LNCD01000105.1, from coordinate 62,243 downwards.
TGACCAGTAAGCCACCGAAACTTCGATAGCGGCAGCGAAAATATCAGAAGACCAGAAAATCCGGGGCCGTCTGCTGGGAGGTCAACTTAAGCGTTCCATCAGGCTGGACCACGTATTTCTCGAATGTGCGGTAACCCCATTTTCCCAGGAACGTGTTATTGATCACCGTTCCCGGCGGGTACGGCGAGCGCACGACGCGTCCATAGGTCAGGCTTCCCGGCACAGGCTCAAGCGGCGGTGCAGTCGTGTTGCAGCCGGCAAGCGCTATCGCCATGATTATTGGGGTATATCTCATCTCTCCCTCCTGAGCCGAAGCCCAAGCTGGCCGCACAAGAATGCGGCCAGATTTATTCAAGAGCGCGCCAATCGATAGCCGGCGAGACGCCGTTAGCCTTGTGGCGTCAACGTCATGGACGTTCCGGTAGCGGCAACGTTGAGGCCGAGCTGTCCGGTCACGCTCAGCGTCTGCAACTGCACCGAGCCACTGGTGCCGCCGACGAGGATGTTGGCACCAACACCGGCGACAAGCGTCGCTTCGGCCGATGCGCCCTGGTAAAGGCCGCCCAGCGAACCGCGATGGTATCCCGTCGTCGGCGCAAACACCGCCCACACAATCCGGCCGCGCGTGGTAAATCCGACATCAACGCCCAGTTTGCGGATCGCACCCGCGTACCGATCCTGCGTCTCGCTGCCCGATGTCGGGCTGAAAACGCAATCGACCGATTTTGCCGAACCGAGGACATAACCGACACCGCCACCGACGTCACAGGTCAGAATCCCGATCTTGACGCCGTCACTCAGGTCGGGCTCGGGCTGCTTATAAGTGGTGACCAAATCGGCAGCACCGACGCTCGTGGCCAAGGCTTGCATCAGCGATACGGCAGCAACTGCGGTTGCAATCTTCTTCATCATTTTCTCCTTGTATTGCACGGAGATAGATAGCGCATCGCTATGATTTACCAAGGCCGCTGATGCATGGCTGCCCTTCCGATCTTGCACGCTAATTGAGCCAATTCGTGAGCATCCTTGCCAGCGCCCGGCAGCGCGCCGCCCATCTAAAACAGCTCGATCACAGCCAAACACAAGGGCTCGCCCGATCCGCGACCTCAGACCGATTTTGGTGAGACAGTTCTGCCTTGAGGACCGGGAGAAGTAGGCCCGAGAAAACCGCCGTGCATAGGTGGGACGGCCAACGCGGCAAAATCAGGCTGGGGCGTCTAGGGCGGATGACGGCAGAAACGCCAGGTCCCTGAGAAAAAGCCTCGCTTCACGCGAGGCCGATTCTCTATTCGCAAACCGTTCTATACCTGGTGATATAGTGGTGGTGGCTTCGGTGCTGGTAAGGCACCCTCCAGCATACGTCGCGGCGGGCGTAGCGCGGTCCGTCATAGTCGTAATCACGGTACCTTGGGCCGTATCGGTAGTAACGAGGCGGTGGTGAATCATCATAATACCTGTGGCCGCCGGAACCGAACTCGAAATAGACACCTTGGGCGTCGGCAGGAGCACTCACCAGTACTGCTGCGAGGCCGGCCATTGCGATGATCAACCGTTTCATGGTCAGTCTCCTTTCTCTGGAGATCAACGCGCCAGGCCTGCATATGGTTCAGGTTTTTGAGGTCCTATAGGACCTAAGTCCTACAAGAGCCGGCTGAAAAGACGACAAAGGAAAAGCCCCGCCGCGGTGTCGGCGCGGCTCTCTAATATCGTTACACTTCAAAACAACGTGCCTAGGGCGGCACGACCTGAGCGAAAAACGCCGGTGGTTCGCTTCTGTTCCCAACCATTGTTCGTTTTGTCCACTAAGATCGATGCGCAAACCCGCGCGCCACGTCGATCAGCGTGTGCAACTGTTTCTCGTCACGGACTCCCTGGCGATAAAACCCGATGATGATTGAGGCGATCCGATCGGATTCGTCCGAGGACGCTTCGATCCCCTGCTCGTTGCGGATGTGATCGAGCACCCGATGGCAGACTGACAGATCCTTGGAATGTAGCGGCTCGTCGCGACGACTGTAGCGCTTATGTGACATGGTGGCTCCCCTTCCTCGACAAGCAGAAAGGAGCCCCGCAACAAGCGGGGCAGATGACAGGGACTTTTGGAAAGGCCAAGGCGGGCGTGCGGATCGCCTTGGAACTGTGCCTAAAACGCCGCGCCACACTGTTGGTTCCCACAGTTTTTTTGCCGTGCGAAAGGACCGGCGGTGGCTCAAGTTCCCCGGAACAGCGTCATTGGCTGGCAGTCTCGGCACTGGTGTTGCTGGAGAATGGCGAGACACATTCGCGCCTCGGTCGGCCGTACGGCTGGTATGTATTGTCGTTTGCCCGATAGGACGCATAACGCGCAAAGCACCACGCGAGATGGTCTGGGTTTCCACTCACCGATCCAGTGATCTCCATCGATGGGGCGGCGAAGGGCGACACGCAGATGCGGGTTTGACCGCTGTAGGAGCGATAGGTGTCACGGGCACGATCGTAGGACCGGTATCGCGACGCGCACCATTGTTGATGCTCGTTACGAAGTGACGCCGAGGCGGCGTCCGTCGATGAGTCCTCGGACGCGGAATTTGCTACCACGTCCGCCTTGGGCTTGGGTGCTGCGGATGTAACGGGATAGGCCGCTGACACAAGGGGCGCAATCCGCTCGAACTTCTGACTACGTGCGTCAACCCGCTCGGGAGATGCAGTCCAAAGGTTCGGTGTATCCAGATTCGCGAACTGCCGCCCATCAGGCACGGCGAGGATGTAAGTGGCGGCCGCAGCCCCGATGAAACAGGCCCCGACAGCCGAGGCAATGCCGAACAGCATCGTTGCAATCGCTCTCATGACAGCTTCCCTACCCTCATGACTGATGCATGCGCCCTCTGCGCTCGATCATGCGGAGCCGCACGACGCCTTAAAATGGCGCCTTGCGGATGCCCCATGGCGAGGCGGCGCAGGCCTGGTCGAGATAATCGCGATCAGCCAAGAAACCCGTGCGAGGGAACTTTGTTCCGCGTCACTATCGTCTTGCCGGCAATACCCGAGCCAAGCGCCGCCGGCGGCGTCTATCCGATCGCCGCTGCCCAACAATCATGGATAGTTTCTTGTGTTCCATGTCTCTTCTCCGTGGACGACAAGGCGCACGCAACGTACGGCATCGAGCCGCAGCGTATGTCCTTGACGTCAATTTGATTGGGGTTGGTTGCGCGCAGCATAGCCGCGCTCTCGAACCAGGATCAGTTGAGAACCCGGATAACCTTGCGCGATGAAGGCTCGACGATCACACGCTCGTCGTTCGCGACCGCGTATGCAAAGTTCGGATTGTCGGGAACAGGTGTTAGGACAACGGTCTCCGGAAGCGGCTGACCGACGACGATCTTTTCCTCGACGACGACCCGTGCCTGCGGAGCCGGGACCTCGCGGACATAGGTGACAACCGTCTGCGGCGGCTCAAGCATGGCGCCAACTGCCGCACCGGTCACACCGCCAACAGCCGCGCCCACCGGTCCACCGACAATCGCGCCGGTGGCCGCGCCGCCAACGGTGCCATTGACAGTGGACGATTGTGCGAATGCCGCGCCAGACGCAAAGATCAATGCTGCGACCGCGCCAATAGATTGTTTAATAAGCATATTCTCCTCCTTGAAAAGGCGACCCGACGGGCCGCTCTTGAAACCGACGAGGCAAAATCCTCCCGGTTCCACTTGTCAGACCTCGGTCGGAGACGAAACCCGACTTCGGTCCGATCGTCGTCTCAGGTGGACGGATGGGGAATTGGTGATGGAATGGCAGCGGGCGAAGGTCATCTAACCGATGAGGGCGCGCAAACCATTGCTGGAGAGGCGACGAGAGGATCCCGTGCAACGAGGGCGCGCACCCGTCGGGCGGATCGCCCTTCGGCAGGCGCTACCGCCCGTCAGTAACTGCAGGACCGGCCGTCGCTGGGCCTGAAGCCGTCGGAGCAGGCTCGATTCATTGAATCTCCCGGCTCATAGCCTGACGCATTGCCCATCGAGTTCGGGGGCGTCCCGCAGGCCGACAGGAGCGTGGAAAGACTGATCATCGCTCCAGCTGCTACAAATGCCCGAAATCTGCTCATTCATGCTTCTCCTGGCTGCAGCGGTTTACGAGAAAGAGATGTTAGACGAAAGCGGCCCCGCGCTAAACCGCTGTCCCCTGCTTCCATTCAAGCTTCACACAACCCATGCGCCGATCAATGCCTTCGCCTCGAACCGGTGGCTGCCAATTGACACCGTGTCAAGCTGAAAGCTCGTCATCTCAAAGTCGCTGACGCAATTATCGTCCATTTCATCGCTCGCCGAACCAGTCTCTGGTTTGCAACCCACCGACACGATTACGGATTCTGACATTTGCTGATAATCTGGGAGCCACCACGGTCAGGCCTATCCGGCCTCGCCCTATGCAACTATCGCGTTCTTTTCCTCGCGATGGTCTGGCCGAAACGGTCATGTCGGGCGTTTTTCAGGACCGGCATGAGTCAAACAGTGAGGATGATTATGAGTATCGTCACAATAATGCGTGGATCTTCGCTCGTCTCATCAGTGCTCGCCTTGGCAATAGTGGCGTCACCAGTGGCGCTTCCCCGTGAAGCGATTGCCCAAACGGACATCAGCATACACATCGGGATCGGTAGCAGCCTCAATAGAGGTCGAGGGATAACCTGTAGTCAGGGTGAACGACTGCTTCGCAATCGCGGCTTCCGCGATGTTCGTCGGGTCGACTGCCGTGGCAGGTTCTTCATCTATCGTGCGTGGCGAGGCAACACCCGCTTCGAGATCGCAATCCGTCGAACTGACGGCCGCATTGTCGACATGCACCGCATTAGCCGCCGGCGATAGCTGCAAACCTCCACGCTGCTCTAATGAGAACTCGCTTTAACGCCGACGGGATGCACGCGCCTGTGTCCCGGCGCGGGGCTTGGATGACGGAAGAAATTCGCTTCCTCGACGGAGCTTACCACTTTCGATTTTGTGACAAAGTTTGTGACAGAATTGGCAGAATGGCCAGAGCTCCCGCTTGGGAGTTTTTTGCTAACTGCTTACCTTTCTTGAGGTTTTTGGTGGGTGATGTAGGGCTCGAACCTACGACCCGCTGATTAAGAGTCAGCTGCTCTACCAACTGAGCTAATCACCCGTAACCGCCGTGTTGCGCGGTGTGAGGGGGCGTATAAACAGGATCGTTCGGCTTGTCTAGCGCCTGCCTGAAAATTCTTTGGTTAAATGCGAAGATTTTTGCGCATGGCTGAAATGCAATGAAATCAAAGGTCCAGCGTTCCGCTTGCGATGCGCATAGCCTGCCCGCCGATCCGGGCATTTGAGATCGTTCCGCCTTCAACATCCATGTGCAGATGAATGAAGGATGGCCGGCCCATTTCCACGCCCTGCTCGATCGTTATGCCATGGTGCCCGTCCGTCAGACGGTCGAAATAGTGAATGGTGCCGGAGAGCGCGGCGGCAGCCGACCCGGTCGCAGGGTCCTCCACGATCCCCATGCCGCTCGCAAACATCCGCGCATGGAATTTCGCCACATGGTTCACGCCGCCCCGGCAGTAGATATAGGCCGAGGCAAGCGCGCCATCCACGAAGGGAACGGTCTCTTCCCAAAGTTGCGGGTCGAACTCCATGTGCTGCGCGGCGCCGACGTCGTGCACCGGCACCATCAGGTACGGCACGCCGGCGCTCCACAACGACGGTACGTGGTTCTCAAAGCCGATCTCGGTCGTCTTCAACGACAAAGCATTGGCGATTCCAAGCTTGTCGAGCGGCATCGTGATCTGCTGCGACTTCCGCGGCAGGTCGAACTCGGCAAAACTCGCCTCGCCTTCCCGCAGGCGAACGGCGCAACGCACCGGTCCGACATTTTCCTCCAGCACCGAAACGAGATCGATGCTCGAGCCGCCATGCGCCTGCTCGGCGAGAGCGATCGCCGTTCCAACGGTCGGATGCCCTGCAAAGGGAAGCTCCCGCCCGGGCGTGAAGATGCGGATTCTCGCCGTGTAAGCGGGATTACCCGACGGCTGCACGAAGACCGTTTCCGAGAGGCTCATTTCCTTGGCGATCGCCTGCATGGCGTCATCGCTCAAATCGTCACCATCGAAGATAACGGCGAGCGGATTTCCGGCGAGCTTGCGGTCGGTGAACACGTCATAGACGCTGTAGCTTCGCCCCACATCGGCCTCCTGATGGTCTCGATCCTCGTTTCGCCAACCTGCCCGACCGGACGACCGAGCGCAAGGCGTTAAGCGCCGCGCCGTTCCCGGAAGTACCAGTCGATGACGGGGAGCATCGCAATATTGTAGGGGTGTGCCTTCGGGTCGGCCGAACGTATAGCAACCGCGCCGGCAATCTCCTTGTCGTCGGCAACCAGCATGTGTGCGTGGATCTTCTCTATCATGTCATCGGCGGTCAGGTCGAAGCGGAAGAGACGCAGCACAGTCACCGTGCGCCTGACATGGCTCGCGTAGTAGCGATCGCCGGCCTTGGCCTCGTTGAGGTCAAGCCCCGTCTCCTCCATCACCTCGCGACGCATATTGCCTTCGACGTCGCAACGACCTTCGCTGACGTCCTCTGGTTCGAGGGAACCGGCAGCGAAATAGACCTGGCCGGGATTGGCCGTATGGCTCCCCATGCGGATAGCCACCAGCGCGCCGTCCGAGGTTTCGAGGACCGGATAGGCGAACAGATGGATGCCGCCTTGCCGGCTCGGTTGGCGGCGCCACCACATGAATGTAGAAAACGGGATGACATGGCCCTCGCCTGCTATGCCGGCATCGGTTAGAGCCAGCCGCTCCTGAAAGACCATGCGGCCGTCGAACAGCGCCGGGTTTGCAGCCGTTTCCTTCGCCCAGTTCTCCCGGATCGCCTCGCGCTCCGCGACATAGAAGGAATGGTCCCCGGCGAGAACGCGAAGGTCCAGCCCAGCAATCGGAAATACGGTCTGCTCCGGCGGCCAGCCGGCGAAATCCTCGGAGAAATGCAGGTTCATATCAAATCCAGTGTCATGACAACGGGGCAATGGTCGGAGGCCTTTGGCCGGTCCCAGCCGGTGCGAGGATAACGCTCGACCTCCTGGCCGGGCGGGAAGGCCGTGCGGTAAGGCTGTCCATGTCGAACGATCTCCGGCAGGCGTCCGACATTCGTTCTGGCGAGCGCCTTCGAGAGCCAGATGTAGTCGAGCTGACACAGCCATTGCTCTTCGGGTCCACGGGCATGGTAGAGCGTCCAGCGGTCGAGCGGATCACGGCGGCGCACGACATTCTCCAAAAAGCCGTCGCGACTGAAGACGTCGAGCGCGCTGATGCTCTCGACCTGATGCTCGAAGCGGTAGCCCGTTTGGCGGCGCCCGATGACGTCGACGCGCTCCTGATAATCGTTCATGTCACCACATATAACGAACCTCTTGTCATCGGTATGACCGTGAAAGCGGTCCTCGATGATACGGCGAACCGCCAGCGCCTCGGCCCGCCGGATCGGCATGGTGCCGAGCCTGCTGTCGACGCCATTCGTGCGCGGCCCGTCCATCGACTTGAAATGGACCACGTAGAGCGACAGCGCGACGCCACCGATCTCGAGCTCCAGTTCCAGGCAGTCGCGCTTGAAGATCTTGTCGTCGATGCGGTTGGTCAGCGCCAATTGGTCGTTGAAAAGCCCCAGATCGCGATAGGTGAGCATTGCATGGCTCTTGATCTGCTTGAGCTCGATCTTCTGCCCGTCACGTGTCTCTTCCCGCATCAGGACTGCGACGTCGATCCCGCGGCTGTCGTTGCCCTCGACGAGATATTTTTGCCGGTAACCGTTGCCGACCATCCTGAAGAGATAGCCGTATTCGAAGGCTTGCAACGCCTCCATGTTGTCGACTTCCTGCAGGCAGAGAATGTCGGCGTCGGCGTCGGCAATCGCGAGCGCCGTCATCTGTCGGGTATCGTCGGTGGAAGCGATCACCCGCGCCTGCTCGAGCTGCTGGTAGACGCCTTCACTGCGCACTTCGAAAAGCTTGATGACCCGGTCTTGGCGCAACTGGTTGCGGAAGCCGGTAAAGTCGAAACGCGTCATGAGGTTTTCGACGTTGAAGGTGGCAATGCGAAGCGACATCGAACATTTCCAATTGGCGTTATGCCATTAGTAGTGGCTAAGCCCCGCTTCGGAAAGACGTTTCGCGATCAGAGACGCCAGGCGGCGCGCGCAATGACCCACACGCTTTCGCCGACCCGCAAGCGCTCACGGTTGAATGCGCGAAGCACCTGTCCGTCACCAAGCAGCAACTTCACGGCGTAGCGTTCGCCTTCGTAGAGGATCGACTCGACGCGCGCTGGAACGCCCTCACCAACAATCAAGACGTCTTCCTGGCGCACCAACACATCCACTCTCGGCTGGTGCCTCGCCTCGTGAGACAGCATGGGCTCGAGAGCGTTCCAATCGAGAAGCCTGATGTCACCAACCGGAGATGAAAGCGAGAGGATCGCACCGCGACCGATCAGCCCACCGACCAGCCGGCCCTCTGGCCGGGCGTAGATCTCCGCAGGCGGCGCAGCCTGCAGAAGGCGGCCCTCGGACATGACCGCAACATCAGTCGCAAGGGCCATCGCCTCGCTCTGATCGTGCGTCACATAAACCATGGTCGCTCCGGAGCGCTGGTGGAATTCGCGGAACGTTTCCTCCATCTCTTGCTTCAGGTGCCGGTCGAGATTGGCGAGCGGCTCGTCGAGCAGCACGACATCAGGTGACGAGACAAGGCAGCGGGCCAATGCCACGCGCTGTCGCTGGCCGCCGGAGAGATCGGCGGGACGCCGCTCGGCATGGTCGGCGAGCCTCACCGTCGCCAGTGCCTCCCGGACCTTCTGTCTGTAGGACTCGCCGGAGATGCCGCGCACTTTCAGAGGATAGCCGACATTGTCGGCGACGCTCATATGCGGCCACAGCGCATAGGATTGGAACACCATTGCCATGTTGCGCCGTTCCGGTGGTAGCGACCTCGAGGCGTCTGCAAGCAGCCGCTCGCCAAGATGGATAGAGCCGTCGGTTGGCGCCTCGAAACCGGCGATCATGCGCAGAACAGTTGTCTTGCCGCAGCCAGACGGTCCGAGCAGCGCCAGGAAGCCGCCATGCCGCACTTTCAGGGAGAAGTCGGCGACCGCCGCGCGCCCGGTACCGAAGTCCTTGGCAAGATGGTTGAGGATCAGTTCCGCCACGGTACGACTCCTCTCGGCAGGCGTTTTGCCATCAATTCCAGGAGAAGCATCATGAAGACGACCATAAGAACGACGAGCACGGAGAGCGCCGACGCGAGATCGGAACTACCGCTGTCGTCGAGATTGTAGATGGCGACGCCAAGCGTCTGCGTCCCGGCCGACCACAAAAGCGCGGAAATAGTCAGCTCATTGCAAGCGATCAGGAAGACCAGGATCACCGACGCGCCGGCAGCGGGCGCGATCAAGGGCACTATGATGTCGGCGAGCCGCCGGAAGAAGCCCGCTCCCGAAAGCCTTGCCGCCTCCTCCAGTGCCGGATCGAGCTGATGGAACGCACTGACGACAGGCTTCAGGCTAACGGCAAAGAAACTGGAGAGGTAGGCGATCAGAATGATCCAAATCGTTCCGTAGAGCGTCACATGCAGGATCGGAAGCGGTGCGGCAAACACCAGAATGAAGCACACGGCCATGACGATGCCGGGCAGCGAATAGGGAATCTCGATCAGGCTCGAAACGATCCGGCCCAGCAGGTCATTCCGTCGGGTCAACGCGTAAGCCGTCAGCACGGTCACCAGGAGGAGACATAGCGCCGTCCCCGCCGCGAGAGAGAGCGAATTGGCGAAAGCCGTACGCGTGACCGCCTGACGGAAGAGAATTTCGTAGAAGGCGCTTGCCGACAGGGTCTTGAAGGTCAACGGCACGCCATAGGCCGGCACGAGTGCACCAGCGAGGAGAGCGAAGAATGGCGCTACCAGCATGACGAAGATGCAGAGCCAGAGCAGCGGCTGCAAAAGGAGCTTCCAGCGCCCCACCTCGAAGGCCGCGGTCGCGCCCGAAAGCCCGAGGACGCGGTAGTCGCGTCCGCGCAGGGCGCGATCCTGAATGGCAAGCCCGGCAACGGAAATGATCGCGATCAGTGCGGAAAGCACTGCAACGTCGCCGAAAGTACGGCTCGTAAAGGCGGAGAACTTAGTGAAGATAAGTGTCGGAAGCGTGTAGATCGAGGCGGGTATGCCGAGAATGGCGGGAATGCCGAAGTTGCCTGTACAGGATACGAAAGAGATTGCGGCACCGGCAATGATGCCCGGCAACGAAAGCGGCAGGATGATATCGCGGAAGACCCGAAAGCTGCCCGCCCCAGCAAGACGCGCCGCCTCGACACCATCGCGAGGCAACGCCATCAGGCCTGCACGGAGGGCGAGATAAACGAGCGGCGCGTGCTGTACTCCGTAGAGCAGCGAAATGCCCCAGACCGAATAAAGCGGCTGCGGCGATCCAAGCGGAGGCGCAAGGTGCAACGCCTTCAGCAGTGGGCTTGACGGCCCGGACATCTGCACCCAGGCAAGCGCCGTCACCTGTGGCGGGATCATCATCGGCAGGATGAACAGAAAGCTTAGCGCTCCCTTGCCGCTGATATCCGTCAGCGTCAGCAGGAACGCGAAGGCGCAGCCGATGGCAAGCGAGATCAGTGTGCCAAGAACGGCCGTGGCGAGCGTGTAGTAGGTTGCCGACCAAAGGGCAGGATCGCTGAGCACCGCGCCGACGCCGCCCTTTGCGAGCGCCGCAATGCCTGTCATCGCGAGCCGCGCTAGCGGCAGCACGCTAAGTATCAGGACAATGATAACGACAAAAGGAAACAGCCAAGCAGGCTGGCTGTTTCCAGGACGAACATATCCGCGCATCTGCTTTCCGGCGGCGATCAGTTCGAGCCGTAAATGCCGGAAAAGGTCTTGAGGTCCTGATCGGTAGTCTTCAGCGCCTCCGCGGCATTGACTGGCAGCACCTTGATGCTGTCACGAGCCGGGAAGCCTTCCGGCAGCTTCATGCCGTTGCGGGCGGGGATATAGCCGAGCTTGAGGAAGCCTTCCTGCCCCTTTTCAGAGAGCACGTAATCGACGAATTTCTTCGCCGCATCGGCATTCTTCGAACTTGCGAGAATACCGACCGGCTCCGTGACGGCGGAGACGCCTTCCGTCGGGAAGACGAATGCGACCGGCGCGCCCTTAGCCTTTTCGCGGATCGGCATGTAGTCGACGATCATGCCGAAGGCTTTTTCACCCGAGGCAACCGACTTGAGCACAGCACCGTTTCCACCTGCGGCGGTCGCGCCATTGGCGGCAAGATCCTTGTAGAAATCCCAGCCGAGGCTGCTGACGCCGGCCAGCGTCTGCGCATGAATGAGGGCTGCACCCGACGTCAAGGGGCTCGGCATGGTCACGAGACCCTTGGCTTCAGCCTTCGTCAGGTCCTTCCAGCTGGTCGGCTTGAACGCGGCAGAGGTGTTGTAGACGATGCCTGTCGTGATCAGCTTGGTCGAATAGTAGTAGCCGTCACCGTCGTAGAGTGCCGCGTCGTAGCTGGCAGCTTCCGGCGACTTGTAGGCGAGCAGTTTGCCGGCTTCCTTCAGACGCTCGAGCGTCACCGTGTCGGCGATCAGCAGGACGTCGGCGACGGGATTGCCGGCCTCGATCTCCGCCTGCAGCTTCGCCATGATCTTGGGCGTGCCATCGCGCACCCAGTCTACCTTGACGTCCGGATTGGCTGCCATGAAGCCATCCACGGTTGCCTGCGCGTCCTCGTTCGGCTGGCTCGTATAGAGGACGAGATTGGCGGCGGAGGCTGGGATTGCAAGCAAGCTCGCTGCGAGTAGCGCGGCGGCGGAAACGATCGTCTTCATGATTGGTCCTCGGTGGTGGGAGACCCGTTCCTTAGCCATCGCGGATAACATGATTGTGACAGTCGGCTTCGGTACCAAGACGTCGGACATCTGCCCTTGACCCACCTTCCCCGCCCCTATCTTCTACCGCACCTTTTGACTTGTGCATTTTGGAGGAGCGCAAATGGAATACCGGCTTCTTGGCCGTTCTGGCCTGAAGATTTCGACCTTGACGATGGGCACCATGACATTCGGTGGCCAAGGCTGGGCGAAGATGGTTGGCGATCTCGGCGTTACCGAGGCACGCAGGCTTGTCGACCTGTGCATAGACGCCGGCGTCAACCTGATCGACACTGCCGACGTCTACTCGCAGGGTGTTTGCGAGGAAATCCTCGGCGAGATCATCGGCGGGCCGCGCAAGGACGGCGTTCTCATCGCCACCAAGGCGCGCTTTCGCATGGGAGACGGCCCGAACGACACCGGCCTGTCGCGCTATCACTTGATCGGCGCCTGCGAGGCCAGCCTGCGGCGCATGAAGACTGACGTCATCGACCTCTACCAGCTTCACGAGTGGGACGGGCAGACGCCACTGGAGGAAACCATGGAGGCGCTCGATACACTCGTGCGCCAGGGCAAGGTCCGCTATGTCGGCTGCTCCAATTTCTCCGGTTGGCATATCATGAAGGCGCTCGGCGTCAGCGAGAGGGAAAAGCGGGAGCGGTTCGTCAGCCAGCAGATCCACTACACGCTCGAAGCACGCGATGCGGAATATGAACTCCTTCCGATCAGCATCGACCAGGGCCTCGGTGTCCTCGTCTGGAGCCCGCTTGCTGCCGGCCTGCTTTCGGGCAAGCATCGACGCAACCGGGCAGCACCTGAGGGTTCGCGGCAGTTCTCAGGCTGGACCGAGCCGCCGATCCGCGATGAAAACCGCCTCTGGAATATCGTGGAAACGCTGGTGGCGATCGCCGATGAGCGCGGTGTCTCGGCAGCCCAGGTGGCGCTTGCCTGGCTGATCGGCCGCAAGGCGGTCACGTCTGTCATCATCGGAGGGCGCACCGAAGCCCAGTTCAAGGACAATCTCGCCGCAGCCGAGCTGAAGCTGACCGAGCAGGAGCGCAGTCGACTGGACGCGGTCAGCCTGCCGCCCGTGCTCTATCCGTATTGGCACCAGCTGAACACGGCCAGCGACCGGCTGAGTGAGGCGGACCTCGAATTGCTCGGCCCACACCTCAATCGATAGTTGGCTCTGAAGAGGTCGGCGGCTGATCAGCCGCCGATTTCACCGGCGATCAACGCACCAAGGCGGCTGATCCCCTCCTCGATCATTTGATCGTTCGCGCAGGAGAAGCTGACGCGGAAGGTGTTCTCACCCGAACCATCGGCGAAGAAGGCCTTGCCCGGGACGAAGGCGACGTTGGCCGTTTCCAGCGACTTGGCTAGCAGCTTCGCGCCATCCATGCCATCAGGCAGCGTCACCCAGATGAACATGCCGCCTTCGGGCTTCGTCCAGCTCGTGCCTGCAGGCATGTACTTCTCAAGCGCCGCCAGCATGACATTGCGGCGGTGACTATAAACCGACTTGATCTTGGCGACCTGTGCATCGAAACCGCGTTCCGCGACATGCGCGATCGCCATCTGATTGATCGTCGAGGAGTGCAGGTCAGCCGCCTGTTTCATCAGAACAAGCTTGCGGATAACGGGAGCGTTGGCGACGATGAAGCCAACGCGCAGGCCCGGCGCAAGCGTCTTCGAGAAGCTGCCGCAGTAGATCGTGCGGGTATCGTTGATGTGCCCCTTCTTCGCGATCTCCGTCGCCAGAATCGGCGCGATCGGCGTTCCATCGTAGCGGAGTGATTGATACGCGGCATCTTCGATGACTGCGATATCGAGTTCCTCTGCCAGGGCAAGAACCTTCTCTCGTCCAGCCTGATCGACAGTCTCGCCCGTCGGATTGGCAAAGTCGGCCGAGAGATAGGCGAACTTCACCTTGCCGCCCGCGCTCGCGGCCTGCGCCTTGTAGGAATCAGGCGTGCGGTTGCCGTTCGGCGTCAATTGATCGTAGGCCGGCTCATAGGCATTGAAGGCCTGGAGCGCACCGAGGTAGGTCGGCCAGGTGACCAGCGCCGTGTCATTAGGCGAGAGGAAAAGCTTGCCGAGATAATCCAAGCCCTGCTGCGAGCCAGAAACGATGAAGACGTTATCGAGTTCGCAAGGGATGCCGATGGCGGCCATCTGCTTGACCAGCCATTCGCGGAGCGGCTTGTAGCCCTCGCTGACCGAATACTGCAGCGCCGAGTTCACGGCCGAGCTATCGAAGATATCGACGTAGGCCGCCTTGAATTCCTGATCGGGGAAAAGCGCCGGATCCGGAATACCACCGGCAAAGGAAATAATATCTGGGCGGTCAAGAAGCTTCAGAAGCTCGCGGATCTCCGAAGCACGCATACGGGAAGAACGCGTCGCGAATATGCTTTCCCAATTCAGCATGGGCATTTCCTCGTAATTTTTTGTCTTTAGGCGACAGAACCACGCAACAAATAATAAGTCAACATTACTGACCTATTTGTTTGCTACCATGACAATTTTGGGAAGCGAAGGTCACTTCCGTGATCAGAAGCCAGAACTGGCTAAAATCGATCTTTTCAAGACCCACTCCGTGGCAGTAGTGTCGCCGCCACTATCAAATATGCTATGAAGGTGCCAGCAATGCCCGCGTCGTCGAACACTCCTGAAATCAAGATCGAATTCCACACGTCGCCGGTCTCGGACGCCGACCGAATTCAGGCCCTGGAGTCGCCCGGCTTTGGCAAGGTCTTTACGGATCATATGGTTCTGGCTCGGTGGACTCCTGACAAAGGGTGGCACAATGCGAAGGTAACGCCCAGGCGGCCCTTGGAACTCGATCCTGCCAGCGCGGTGTTGCACTACGCGCAAGAAATCTTTGAGGGCATGAAAGCCTACAGGGCGGACGATGGTCGCATTCTGCTCTTCCGGCCTGAAGAGAACGCCCGCCGCTTCGCCCAGTCAGCCATCCGCATGGCGATGCCTCCCGTGCCGGACGAAATTTTCCTGAAGGCGGTGGAAGAACTCGTCCGTGTTGATAAGGACTGGATTCCATCGGGCGACGCCAGCCTGTATCTTCGCCCCTTCATGTTCGCCAACGAGGCATTCCTGGGTGTTCGTCCGGCTCAGGAATATATCTTCTGCATTATCGCTTCTCCGGTCGGCGCCTACTTCAAAGGTGGAGCAAAAGCGGTCTCCCTATGGGTCGAGACCGAATACACTCGGGCGGCCAACGGCGGCACCGGTGCTGCAAAATGCGGAGGAAACTACGCCGCAAGCCTCATCGCGCAGGCCGAGGCCTCGAAGAGGAATTGCGATCAGGTCGTCTTTCTCGATGCGGCAGAGCACCGCTGGGTCGAGGAACTCGGCGGGATGAACGTATTCTTCGTGATGAACGACGGATCCGTCGTCACGCCACCGCTCGGCGGCACGATCCTGCCGGGCATCACCCGCGCCTCGGTTATCGTTCTCGCCGAAGAAAAGGGCTTGCGCGTCGAGCAGCGCCCCTACTCGTTCGCGGAATGGCAGGCCGATGCCGTCAGTGGCAAGCTCGTGGAAGCCTTCGCTTGCGGCACTGCAGCGGTACTCGCGGGCATCGGCCTGGTGCGACACGCTGGTGGCGAATTCCTGATCGGAGACGGGCAGACCGGGAAGCTGACCACCGAGCTGCGCCAGGAGCTGGTCGGCCTGCAGAAGGGCGTGACGAACGATGAGCGTGGCTGGACACGCCGCATCCTGGTCTGAGGTCAGCGGCCGCAAGTAGTCGGCCCAGCAATTCAGAAAACTCGAAAACCGGGCAACGCCCGGTTTTTTTGTGGCCGGACCAGAGGAAGAGCGCAGAGAGGCGCGAGGCTTCGGCCGGTCGCAAAATCATCAGGGGCGGCATGGAAAAAACACTCGTTCGCCCCGCTTCCGACCGGGAAACGGGGCGAGTCTTCTCCGATACTGCAGCTCGATCGTACCGCGCTCAGGAACGGAACAGGGAGGCGATCTGCTCTTGTGTCGGCAGTTGGCCTCTGGGTGTCAGCTTGTCGACCACTCCGGGCAGGACTGTCGAAAGTTGATTCAGGAGTTCTTGCTCACTGATTCCCGCCTGGCGTGCGAGATCGCTGATCGTCTTCGACCCAAGCGCATCGTTGAGGCTGCCCGGCGCGATCGGTTTGTTCTGTCCGGGCTGGACCCAGGAATCCACCGTATCGCCCTGCCCGGCCTCCGTCAGCTTGCCGAGAAGACCGCCGAGCCCACCAAGAAGCCCGCCGTCACCAGCTTGGGGATTAGCCTGCTGAGCTGCTGGATCCGTCTGGCTGCCTCCAGCACCAAGAAGCTTTCCCACTAGTAACGCGCCAAGCGCGACCATGATCGGCTTCGAGATACTTCCGCCCGGAACGGCGTCATCAAAGATACCCATGACATCCTCCTTTTCGGTTGCTTCAATTCATTGAACAACAACTGTAGAATGAAAGAACAAGGTTCTCGCGAACCTTGAATTCCCCAACGAGCTATTTAGCTTAAACGGGAAGATGGTCTGAATATTCAACCAATCAAGGAGGGGAATGGCAGATGTCTGTTATCGGGTGGATTATCCTTGGATTGATCGCAGGATTCATCGGCAGCAAGATTGTGAACAAGTCGGGCGCAGGCATGCTGATGGACATCGTCCTCGGCATTGTCGGAGCGATCGTCGGTGGCGTCATCTTCAGCTTCTTCGGCGCATCCGGCATAACGGGCTTCAATATCTACAGCCTCGTTGTCGCCGTCATCGGCGCGGTCGTGGTCCTTTGGCTGTACCACGCCATCAGCGGGCGCCGTTCCATCTAGCTCGCTCTTTTATATCGACGGAATGAGCGCCGCCTCAAAGGCGGCGACCTTATGCGTGTAACTCCGGCCTTGGGTCATTGGGCGAACGATCATGGCAGACGAGAGTACATCTTCATTCTATGACGACAACGCGGCCACCTATGCTTCGCGGCAACGCACGCTGCCGGTTCGACGCCTAGACGCTTTTCTGTTGATGCTGCCGCCAGGTGCAGCCATCCTCGATCTGGGATGCGGCGGCGGACAGGACAGCGCCTACATGCTGTCAAAGGGCTTCGATGTCACGCCAACGGACGGATCGCCGGCGATCGCGGAGCAGGCCGAAACCTTTCTTGAGCGTCCCGTCGCGGTGTTGCGCTTCGAGGATCTGGACGAAGAGGAAGCCTTCGACGGCGTCTGGGCCGAGGCCAGCCTGCTGCATGTCCCCCGGGCAGACCTCCCTGATGTGCTGGAACGGATCCGCACGGCGCTGCGGTCCGGCGGCGTCTTTCACGCCACCTTCAAGGCGGGCGAGGCCGAGGGGCACGACGGCTTCGGTCGCTACTACAACTATCCGTCGGCGGAACTGCTTTCGGAAATGCTGAGCAATGGCGGCTGGCACAACATTGTGATCAGCGAAGGCGATGGGACCGGCTACGACGGAAAGCCGACCCGCTGGCTTGCGGTACGGACGCAAAAATAAGGCCGGAGCTTTCGCCCCGGCCCTGCTGACTCAGCACTGTGAAACCGCTTAGTTGACGGACTTGTCGACCAGCTTGTTCTTGCCGATCCAAGGCATCATGCCGCGCAGCTTCGCGCCGACTTCTTCGATCTGGTGGCTGTCGTTCATGCGGCGGATGCCCTTGAAGCGCGAACCCCCTGCCTTGTACTCCTGCATCCAGTCGGACGTGAACTTGCCGGTCTGGATGTCGTGCAGGACGCGCTTCATTTCAGCCTTGGTTTCAGCCGTGATGATGCGCGGGCCGGTGACGTATTCGCCCCACTCGGCCGTGTTCGAGATCGAGTAGTTCATGTTGGCGATACCGCCTTCATAGATCAGGTCGACGATCAGCTTCACTTCGTGCAGGCACTCGAAGTAGGCCATTTCAGGCGCATAGCCGGCTTCGACCAGCGTTTCGAAACCAGCACGGATCAGTTCGACGAGACCGCCGCAGAGAACGACCTGTTCGCCGAAGAGGTCGGTTTCGCACTCTTCGCGGAAGTTGGTTTCGATGATGCCCGAACGACCGCCGCCAACGCCGCAAGCGTAGGAGAGAGCGAGTTCGAGAGCGTTGCCGGAAGCGTTCTGGTGAACGGCAACGAGGCAGGGAACGCCGCCGCCCTTCTGGTATTCGCCGCGAACCGTATGGCCCGGGCCCTTCGGCGCGATCATGACGACGTCGAGCGACGCCTTCGGCTCGATCAGGCCGAAGTGAACGTTGAGGCCGTGTGCGAAGGCGATTGCAGCGCCGTCACGGATGTTGCCGGCGATTTCGCCCTTGTAGATGTCGGCCTGCAGCTCGTCAGGCGTTGCCATCATGATCAGGTCGCCCCACTTGGCAGCGTCGGCAACGGTCATGACCTTGAAGCCGTCGGCTTCTGCCTTCTTGATGGTTGCCGAGCCAGCCTTGAGAGCGATCGCCACGTTGGCATGGCCGCTGTCCTTGAGGTTCAGCGCGTGCGCACGGCCCTGGGAGCCGTAGCCGACGATGACGACGTTCTTCGACTTGATGAGGTTGAGATCTGCATCACGATCGTAATAGACGCGCATTTGAATTTCCTTCCCTTTGCTTGTCCTGTGACTTGTAAGAGGGGATCAGCCGACGAGCGGCATCTCCGCCAAAACCTTTTCCGTGCCATAGAGGCGCAGGAAGGCGGAAACCGCCCTCTCCGCCTGACGCGCGGTATCCTTGAGACCCGGCTCGCCGAGCAGCATGCGAACATGCAGATCGGAAACGATCAGGCCATAAAGCGTGTGATATGCCTCGTCGGCATCATGGAAGCGCAGCAGCCCAGCGCGCTTGCCGGAATCGATCAGCCCCATGGCGCGGCGATCGATCTGACGGCGACCCCGCTCCAGAAGCAGCTTGCCGAGCTTGGAGCCGTCGCGATGCGACTGGCCGATGGCGAGACGGTTGAGCGCCAGCGAGACATCGCCGGCGAGAACTTCAAGCAAATCCTTTGAGAAGATGACGAGGTGGTCGTGGAGGCTCGCCGACGTCAGCCGCTCGCCATTGCGCTCGAAGGTGCGCACCTTGCTCGCCTGATAGGCGATCATCGCGGACAGCAGGCCGTCGCGGTCGCCAAACCACTTGTACAGGCTTTCCTTGGAGCAGTTCGCCGCGCGCGCAACGCCCGATGTCGTCAGCGCCTTCTCGCCGCCATCGACGAGCAGCTGCAATGCCTGCTCCAGGACGGCGTTTTGGCGCGGCGAAAACTCGCTGGGCTCCAAATTATCGACGGACACGGCCTCACTCCCAATAGTACCGTACGGTACGGTTCGCAGGCTTTATGCTGCAAACCACTGTGCGCGTCAAGCGGCATGGCACGAAAATTTCAGCGTCCTTGTGCGCTATAGGCGCGACCGTCGCTGCCTACAGCGCACTACTCAGGCGTCGTCAGAAGGCTCGCGTGCCGCCTCGACGTCTCTCACCGGGGACATGCCGTAGACACGGCTGTATTCGCGGCTGAACTGCGACGGGCTCTGATAGCCGACGCGATGCCCTGCCGTCCCGGCATCCAGCCGCTCGATCAGCATTAGACGCCGCGCCTCATGCAATCGCAACTGCTTCTGGTATTGCACCGGCGTGATCGCGGTGATCGACTTGAAATGGTGATGGAAGGACGACACGCTCATGTTGACCTGCTCCGCGAGATCCTCGATGCGCAGCGGCTGGGCAAAGTTTTGCCGCAACCATGCGATGGCGCGTGCAATGCGGTTGCCGTGACTGTCGGCGACCGCAATATTGATCAGCCGGCCACCGTCCGGGCCGGTAAGAACCCGATATAGAATCTCCTGCTCTATCAGCGGCGCCATCGCCGCGATGTCCTTTGGACTATCGAGCAAACGTAGCAGTCGCACTGCCGCGTCCAAGAGCTCGGGCGTCGCGACATTCACGACGATCCCGCGTCCTCCAACGGGCGCGGTTGGCCGCGGAATTTCGGCGCGGCTCAAGAGATCGAGAACCTTCTCGCTGTTGATGGCGAGCGTCAGGCAGAAATGCGGAACCTCGGGGCTTGCCTCCACCACTCGCCATGTCACCGGCAGGTCGAGCGATGTCAGCAGGTAGTCGCCAGGCCCGTAATTGATGACGTCGGTGCCGAGGCGCAGGCTCTTGGCGCCTTGGATAACAAGGGCGATGCAAGGGCGGTAGCTGCCGTGGCAGGGGGCGCTTGGTGAAGTGCGCCGACTTATCCCCACGCTTTCGATCGCGGTCCTGCACTCCCCGTCGTCGCCGAGATGGCGCGCGGCAATGGAGACGATTTCCTGATAGGGATTGAACGGCAGAGTCATACGAGCGAACCCTTTATGTATCGCCTCGGAGAGATGCGCACTATGTAGGACAGCTTTGCTCCCGCGAAAATAGGCCCGCCTGTCACTTTTGCAGGATCGTGCAAGAAGCTCGGAGTATCGCTCTAACGCATCGACATCGATCCGGTGCATGGTCTGCCATCACCTCAGCAACCCGAAAGGAAGTCTTAGATGGCCATTGCAAAAGGCTATGCTGCCACCGACGCGTCCAAGCCGCTTACGCCCTTCACCTTCGAGCGCCGCGAACCCAATGCCGATGACGTCGTGATCGACATCAAGTTCGCCGGCATCTGCCATTCGGACATCCACACCGTCCGCAACGAATGGAAGAATGCGGTCTATCCGATCGTGCCGGGCCACGAGATCGCCGGCATCGTCTCGGCCGTCGGCTCGGCCGTCACCAGATTCAAGGCCGGCGACCGTGTCGGCGTTGGCTGCTTCGTCGACAGCTGCGTCGGCTGTGCAGCCCGCGACCTCGACCGCGAACAATATATGCCCGGCCTGGTCGGCACCTACAACGACTTCGAAGCCGATGGCAAGACGCGCACTCAAGGCGGTTACTCCGACTCGATCGTCGTCAAGGAAGGTTACGTCATGTCCATTCCGGACAACCTTCCGCTCGACGCCTCGGCCCCGCTGCTCTGCGCCGGCATCACGCTCTACTCGCCGCTGCGTCACTGGAATGCCGGACCAGGCAAGAAGGTCGCAATCGTCGGCATGGGCGGCCTCGGTCACATGGGCGTCAAGCTCGGCGCGGCCATGGGTGCTGACATCACCGTCCTCTCGCAGAGCCTTTCCAAGAAGGAAGACGGCCTCAAGCTCGGTGCCAAGGAATACTATGCGACCAGCGACGAGGAGACGTTCAAGAAGCTTGCCGGTACATTTGACCTGATCATCTGCACGGTCAGCGCCGAGATCGATTGGAACGCTTATCTTGGCCTTCTGAAGGTGGACGGAGCATTTGTGGTCGTCGGCATCCCGGAAAACGCGATCCCGGTTCATGCATTTTCGCTGGTCCCGGGCCGCAAGAGCATTTCCGGCTCGATGATCGGCTCAATCAAGGAAACCCAGGAAATGCTGGACTTCTGCGGCAAGCACAACATCGTCTCCGAGATCGAGACGATCAACATCCAGCAGGTCAACGAGGCCTATGAACGCGTTCTGAAGAGCGACGTTCGTTACCGCTTCGTCATCGACATCGCCTCGCTGGCAGCTTGATAATGGGAAAGGGCGGCCTTGAGCCGCCGCCCTTTCTATGCGCTGCTATCGTCGCGCATCGTTTCCTTCTGGGTGATCAACCGCGCGCTGTGCTGGCCGCTCAGGTAAATCCAGAGCCAACTCCAAGCCACGGCAAAACGCGAACGCGTCCCGATCAGGAAGTAGATGTGGGCGATGCCCCATATCCACCAGGCGATCCAGCCTTTCAGCTTGATCCGACCGAAATCGATGATGGCCGCGCTTCGACCGATCGTCGCAAGACTGCCCTGATGGCGATAGCGGAACGGTGCGGGCGCAGGGTTTCCCGCAAGACGCGCGCGGATGACCTTTGCGACATAAGCGCCTTGTTGTTTGGCCGCAGGCGCGATCCCCGGGACGGGAGCGCCACTTTCCCGAATGACGGAAGCCGTGTCCCCGACAACAAAGACATCCGGATGCTCCGGTGCCGTCAAATCTTTCTCGACGACGACTCGCCCTGCTCGATCGGCCGGAACATCGAGCCACTTGGCTGCGGGCGATGCCTGTACGCCTGCAGCCCAGACGATCGTGCGGCTCGGAATGAACTCCTCGCTCGTCTCGACACCGTCTGCCGTGCACTCCAGGACACGCTCGCCGATATGCAGCTCGACGCCGAGTTCCTGGAGGGCTTTGCTGGCATAGTCGGAAAGCTCCTCGGCAAAGGTCGGAAGCACGCGCGGCCCCGCCTCGACCAGCACGACCCGTGTCTTGCGCGTATCGATATTGCGGAATTCGCGCGGCAGGGTCTTGCGTGCAAGCTCGGCGATGATCCCGGCAAGCTCGACCCCCGTCGGCCCGGCGCCGACGATAGTGAAGGTCAACAATGCGTCGCGCACGGCAGGATTGGTCTCGGTCTCCGCCCGCTCGAATGCGAGCAACATGCGCCGGCGGATCGTCGTTGCATCCTCCAGCGTCTTCAGACCGGGGGCCACCGCCTCCCAGTCGTCTCGCCCGAAATAGGCGTGCGTTGCCCCCGTGGCGAGGACGAGCGTGTCATAACGCAACGTAGTGCCGTTGCGTAAAGAAACTTCCTTTACGTCAGTATCGACACCGACGACTTCGCCCAGCAACGTCGTCACGTCTTGGCGGTCGCTATAGAGATGGCGAATGGGCCAGGCGATCTCAGAGGTGGAAAGGATTGTCGTCGCCACCTGGTAAAGGAGCGGTTGGAAGAGATGATGATTGCGCCGGTCAATCAACGTGATCCGGATGCCCGCACCCTTTAGATCGTTGACCAACTGCAGGCCGCCGAAGCCGCCGCCGACAACCACAACATGGTGTTCGCTCATGAGCTGCCTTTCCGTGCCACTTCGCTATAGCCAATGTCGTTGGTCGCGCGCGGCTTTCAATCACTGTTTGGGCATAGCTCGCCTGCTCTAGGCGGTGGTCACGAATGCTCAATTTGGTGTCGGGGTCACTCAGTCTGCATAGGCAACAGGGATCGATGTCCCGCTTTTCAGCAATTCCATCGATATGGACGCGGACACATCGAAGAGTTCGATCTTGCGGACGATCTGCTTATAGATCACGTCGTAGTGCTCGACGCGTGGGAGCACGATCTTCAGAATATAGTCGTGGTTGCCGGTAAGCCGATGCGCCTCGACGATCTCCGGTATGCTGCTGATCGCCCGGCGAAACGCCTCGATCCACTCGTCGGCATGGTGTGCCGTCTTGATCAGCGCAAATACCGTCGTCGGCACGCCCATTTTCTCACGGTCAAGCACCACAATCCGCCGCGCGATATGGCCGCTCTCCTCCAGCCGTTGGATGCGGCGAGAACAGGCAGAGACCGATAGTGCGACCCTTTCAGCAAGCTCCGTCACCGAAATGCCCGCATCGGTCTGCAAATATTCTAGGATTCGTCGATCGCGGTCATCAAGCATGGTGCTTCGGAAATTTCACGGCTGCAGTTTGCGTAATTTGGAGATTATACGCAAAAATGCCGCGCCAATGAAGAGTTTGAGACAAAGAAAGCAAACCATTTGCGCGAGGTTCGATGCATGATCTCGCCACTACGAAATTCCAGACGGGAGCATAACAAAAATGCAGACAATCGGACTAATTGGCGGAATGAGCTTCGAAAGCTCGGCGGTCTACTATCGCCTGATCAATGAAATGGTACGCGAGCGCCGCGGCGGGCTCACCTCGGCTGACCTCCTGATGCATTCCGTCAATTTCGACGAGATCGTCTCTATGCAAAAGGCGGGTGACTGGGACTCTGCAGCAAGCCGTCTCGGCGACGTGGCTCTGCACCTGCAGATCGCCGGCGCCCGCTGCATGCTGATCTGCACGAACACAATGCATCTGATTGCCGATCAGGTCGCCTCCCGCATCTCCGTGCCGCTGATCCACATCATCGACGAGACCGCGAAGTCTCTGAAGGCAGCCGGGCGCAAGCGCCCGCTGCTGCTCGCCACACGATACACCATGGAACACGGTTTCTATGCCAACCGCATGAAGAGCCTGGGCGTTAACGTCGTGGTTCCCGAGGCCGCCGACCGCACGTCCGTCCATGATATCATCTTCAATGAGCTCTGCGCCGGCAAGGTGCTCGATAGCTCACGCGATAAGCTCATGCAGATGATCGAACGCGAGCGCGCCAAGGGCGCGGACAGCATCATTCTTGGTTGCACGGAAATCTGCCTCATCCTTGACCCGAAACATCTGCCCCTGCCCGGCTTCGACACAACCGAGATCCATGCTCGAGCCGCTGTCGAGTTCGCACTTGGCGACGAACAAGCCCGCGTGATCGCCGCTGCCTAAGTCAACAAATTAGTTGACTACGTCAAATAAAAGCAGGACAAAATCTCCTATCAGGAGGTTTTGTCCATGTCCGATTCTGGCTTGATCGACGCTGCCCGCGACTTCAATCGCTTTTACACAAACTTCCTGGGGGTCCTGAACCGGGCCTACCTAGACACCGATTTCACGCTGACGGACGCGCGCGTCCTTTTCGAGATCGGCTCGCGCAAGGGCGTCACCGCGGTCGCGTTGGCACGCGACCTGCAACTCGACCCCGCCTATCTCAGCAGAATTCTCAAACGCTTCCGCTCCAATGGCCTGATCGAAACAACGGCCGATCCCGACGACCTTCGCAGTCAAATCATCTCTGTCACCACCAGGGGACACATTCAATTCGAGGAACTTGGCCGTCGCTCCAACACTCAAATAGCAGAGCGCTTCGCTAACCTCGTCGACGGCGAACCGCAAAGCGTCGTGGCCGCGATGACCGCTATTCGGGGGCTATTGGATCCCGAGGCCGCGCCCCCGCCCTTGATCATCCGCGCACACCGGCCCGGCGACATCGGCTGGATCGTCCAAAGCCAGGGCAAGGCTTACGCCGAGGAATACGGCTGGGACATGCGCTTCGAGGGCCTCGTTGCAGAGGTCGCCGGCAAGTTCCTGGCGAATTTCGATCCGTCGAAGGAGTATTGCTGGATTGCCGAGCGTGGAGGCATCAACATCGGCTCGATCCTTGTCACCAATGGTGGCGATGGCGTTGCGAAGCTTCGCCTGCTCTATGTGGACGAGGCGGCGCGCGGCCTCGGACTCGGCAAGATGCTGGTCGGCGAGTGCATTCGCTTTGCCCGGGCAAAGCGGTATCGACAGTTATCGCTATGGACGAACGACATCCTGCATGCCGCGCGCGGCATATATTTGAAGGCCGGCTTCCGCCTTGTCTCCGAAGAGAGACACCGGATGTTCGGGCCCGAGGAAAACGGTCAAACCTGGGTTCTCGATCTCTGATTTGCTGCGTGCAAAAGTTTCGCTTGATTTGGAAACGATCATTTCCTAATTAGGTCGGCCATGACCACGGCGACCCTTATTGAAACGACCCGGACACGCGGCAGACCGCGCGAATTCGATCGCGACGCGGCGCTCGACAAGGCGCTGCAGGTATTTTCCGAGCGCGGCTATCATGCCGCGTCGATCAGCGAACTTACCGAAGCCATGGGCCTTGCCTCCGGCAGCGTCTACAAGGCCTTCAAGGACAAGCGCGGCATATTCCTCGCAGCCTTCGACCGATACCGCGCTGTTCGTCGCAGCCTTCTGGACGCACGCATGGCAAAGGCCGCAACCGGCCGTGAGAAAATCCGCGAAGTCTTGGCCCATTATGCGCTCTCCTCGCATGGCGCCTCCGGTCGGTGCGGCTGTCTTGTCGTCAGCAGTGCGAACGACCTGGCACTTTTCGACGCAAAGGCTGCAGACCGTGTCGCAGCTGCGTTTGCAGCCAATGAGGCGCTGATCGGCGATCTCCTCCGCCTCGGCCAAAGCGATGGCTCGATCGCCGACGAGATTGACGCCGCGGCCACCGCCCGTACCCTGCTTTGCGTTACCAAGGGAATGCGGGTGGTTGGCAAGACGGGACGCAGCGAGGAAGAAATGGTCGCTGTCGCCGAGACTGCAATGAAGCTCCTGGCGTGAATCGGGTTGCGATCGACCCGCCTCAACGCACAAGCTTTTTGATCATCCGAGCCCCACCGGAGCCTATTATGAGCCTTTCGAATACCACGCGGGAAACTGTCGCGCCGCAGACGATCTCGCCTTTAATGACGTTTCTTTTTGCGGCCGCCTGTGGACTGGTCGCGGCCAATCTCTATTACGGCCAGCCGCTCGCCGGCCCGATCAGCGTATCCCTCGGCTTCACACCGGCGGCAACCGGCCTGATCGTCACCCTGACGCAAATCGGCTACGGCCTCGGCCTTCTGCTGATCGTTCCGCTCGGCGATCTCCTGGAAAACCGCAGACTTGTGCTGACGCTCATCGCCATCTCTGCGGTCGCTTTGGTCGGCGCGGCACTGTCCTCGACACCGATGATGTTTCTTCTGGCATCGCTCTGCATCGGCCTTGCATCGGTTGCCGTCCAGGTACTTGTCCCCTTTGCCGCCCATATGGCGCCGGACGCAACGCGCGGTCGCGTCGTCGGCAACGTCATGAGCGGCCTTCTCTGTGGCATCATGCTGGCCCGGCCCTTCGCCAGCTTCGTTGCCGAAGCAACCTCCTGGCACATGGTCTACTTCGTGACCGCGGCGCTCATGATCGCGCTCGTTGTCATCCTGAGAGCCAACCTTCCGGTCCGTGTTCCCCACACCAGACTGAGCTACGGCAGACTGCTCGCCTCGATGGCGGATCTCGCCCTCCATTCGCGCATTCTTCAGCGTCGCGCGCTCTACCAGGCCGGGATGTTCGGTGCGTTCAGCCTATTCTGGACCACGACGCCCCTGCTGCTTGCAGGCCCTGAGTTCGGGCTGACGCAGAATGGCATCGCCTTGTTCGCGCTGGCCGGTGCCGCCGGCGCCATTGCGTCGCCAATCGCTGGACGGCTCGCCGACCGTGGACTGACGAAGGCTGCTTCGACGCTGGCGATGCTGCTTGGAATGTCGGCCTTTCTCATCAGTCAGTTCGCCACCGATGGGTCGCTGACGGCGCTGCTTTTGCTGACCGCTGCAGCAATCCTGCTTGATTTCGGCGTAACCACCAATCTGGTCTGCGGCCAGCGCGCCGTCTACGCGATCAGCGCCGAGCATCGCAGCCGCCTGAACGGTCTCTACATGGCGACGTTCTTTACGGGCGGTGCGATCGGATCCGCCGTGGGCGGCTGGGCCTACGCGACCGGCGGCTGGACGATGACCGCGTGGATCGGCTTCTGCTTCCCAGCCTTTGCGTTCCTTCTGTTCCTGACCGAAGGCCGCGGCCGGCAGGCAGTCTCAGAGGCTGGCTGAATCGAATCGTAGCCGGGCGGCGCGAACCGCGTCATGGTTTGCCTCCGCCCAGTTCAGTAGCAAGGCGAGCGTGCTGTAAAGCGAGCGGCCGAGATCAGTCATCCGGTACTCGACGCTCGGCGGTTTCGTAGGAAACACTTCCCGCTCGATGTAACCGTCACGCTGCAGATCCCTTAGGGTCTGTGTCAGCATGCGCTGCGAGATATCCGGAATCATCCGCCGTAATTCGCCGAAGCGATACGGACGTTGCGACAGCGCCTCGAGCATCAGTGTCGACCACTTGCCGCCAATCTGCTGCATCATGTCCCGGACCGGGCAATTGTTGAAGTCGAGGTTGCTGAGATCGACGTCTCGACGAATGCCGGGGGCCTTGTTCTTCAGGTTGACGACGGCGCCACTCATTCTTGGTTCCCTTTTGGTAACGTAGAGCCAAAAAACTGCCTTCTTTACAGCGCGCAGTCAATTCCTAATCTAGAGCTACTCTCTTTTTGAGACCAACAGCAAACCTAGAGGAAAGACACATGAGCGAGACCATTCTCATCACGGGTGCGGCCGGCCAACTCGGCCAGCGGATCATCCATCACCTGCTTGAGACCGAAAAGGTTCCAGCGGCAAATATCATCGCCGCGACGCGCGATCCGGCCAAGCTCGCAGATCTCGCCGCCAAGGGTGTCATCACCCGAAAGGCCGATTTCGACAACACCGCCTCGCTGGAATCTGCCTTCAAGGGCGTCGATCGGTTGCTGATCATCAGCACCGACGCACTCGCCGTTCCCAGCCAGCGTCTCAAGCAGCACAAGGCGGCAGTGGATGCAGCCGTCAAGGCAGGCGTAAAGCACATCGCCTACACCTCGATGCCCTCGCCCGACAAATCTCTGGTGACCTTTGCACCCGATCATCTGGGCACCGAGAATGCCATGAAGGCCACTGACATCCCCTACACGATCTTTCGGAATGCCTGGTACATGGACAACTATCTCCATGGCATGCCGCACAACCTCCAGTCGGGAAACTGGTACACGAGCAGCGACGGCGGCAAGGTTGCGAACATCTCGCGCGAAGACTGCGCGCGGGCAATCGCAGCGTCCCTTGCCTCCGGCAGCGATGAAAGCGCGACCTATACGCTGACCGGAGCCGAATCGCTGAGCGCCGACCAGATAGCCGCGGTCCTCTCCGATGCGGTTGGAAGGCCGTTGAAGGCGGTCAGCGTCACGGATGAGCAGCTTGGCCAAGGCATTCGCGGCGCGGGTCTTCCCGATTTCGTCGCGGACATGCTGGTCTCAGCCGACGCCAACATCCGCGCCGGCAACTTTGATCTGGTAACGGCGGATTACGAGACGCTGACTGGCAACAAGCCTCAAACGCTCAAGGGCTTCTTCGTCGCACACAAGACCGCCCTCACGGCCTGAGTCGGTCGATAAAGCCCGCTTCGCACCACCGGAGCGGGCTCACTCATGCAGTTCTCAAATCTTCTGGCCGCATGCGCGGCAGAACCGCCGAACCGTTTCGGCCATGCCGAATTCCAGCGCGTCCGCCGTCAGCCCGTGCCCGATGGACACTTCCGCGAGTTTCGGAATGCGCATTACGAGCGGTGGCAAATTCGCCACCGTCAGATCGTGCCCCGCATTGACGCCCAAGCCGATCGCCAGCGCCGCGTCCGCTGTCTTACCTAGCGCCTCGAGGATTGGCCCTACCCGTTCAGGCGCATCGTAGCAGCCGCCATATGGCCCCGTATAAAGCTCGATCCGGTCAGCACCGACCGTCTTGGCAATCGCGACGGCCTCGGCGTCCCCATCGCCATCGGCGAACAGCGATACGCGCGTGCCCATCTTCTTCAGCCGCGCAATGACATCAGTCAGGAAATCGCGGCGCTTGCGGAAATCCCAGCCATGATCAGAGGTCGCCTGTGAGGGGTCGTCCGGAACCAGCGTGACCTGCTCGGGTGCCACCCCAACGCAGAGATCGAGAAACTCCTCGGTGGGATAGCCCTCGATATTGAATTCGGCGTTTGGAAATTCGTCATCGATCAGATTGCGGATGATGGGCAGGTCCGAGAAACGGATGTGTCTTTGGTCGGGTCGCGGATGGACCGTCAATCCGCTCGCGCCGGATTGCAGCGCAATCCGCCCCAACCCCTCTACACTCGGCCATGGAAGATCGCGGCGGTTGCGCAGCATCGCGACGGCATTGAGATTGACGGAAAGCGTAGTCTGCATGGCGGGATTCCACTGAAGCGAAGGATGATCGTTTCTAAGCCAACGAACCGGCATCGGCCAACGAGATTCGTACATGGATGCATGTGAATCGGTGATGACGCGAGCGTTTGGTCCGTCAACGCGGCGGCTGAAAGTAGATCTGGTTTGTTCTTCGCGCTTTAAACAATCAAGCGTTTCTCCAGCGCTGATTTCTCACGAGAAACACCTCACCTGGGGCAAGTTTCCAGCCGTATTCCGCTGTAAATTAAAAGTCACTAATTTTGATACTAACAAAATACATCAATCACGAGTAACGTAAGCTCACGATATCGAAGCAAACACCGCCAGTTGCTTCGATGCCTGAACAGGAACGATCAAGAGGGAACCCCACTCAACCGCACCCTTTTTGCAATTTGCAGACGCACAATGAGCACAATGGGAGGGACCATGGCAGAAGGTTACAAGCAGGGTTTCACGTCAGACCTCGCGACACAAGCACGACTGCGGCACCGTTTTCTTCCTTCCGCGGCACTCCCCCCCGCAGATTTGCCCCGCGGACGAGTTCCGATCGCCGACATGGCCAATGCCTTTGGCGTCACCCATCGAACCCTGCATTTCTATGAGGAGAAAGGACTGATTTCGGCCAGCCGAATCGGTTTGATGCGTGTCTATGAACCGGGCGACGTGATGCGCATGGCTGTCATCAATGCCTGCCGCGAGGCTGGAATGGCGGTTGCTGTGATCCAGGATTTGATGAGCGACCTCATAGAAGCCGACTCGCAGGAGGCTGCCGAGGCTCTGTTTCGTAACGCGCTCGTGACCCGCAAACGCGAACTGAGCGCGGAAATATCCACATTGCATCGGCAGATGCAGCAGGTGAGCGACCTGCTCGATAGGGAGGCAACCGAGGAGCAGCTTCTCAACGACAATCAGACAGGCTCGATGCTCACGGATCAGGAGTTGCGGTGCCTGGCGCTGATGGCGGCAGGGCTTTCCACGCAGCGTATTGCGCGCACCCTCGACCTTCGAAATGAAGATGCACAGTCACTTGAGGCCGGCATCATCCAGAAATTCCACGCCAACAATCGTTTTCAGGCCATAGCCAAGGCCGTCATGCTTGGCGTCGTCCAGGTCTGACGCCCAAGAAAATCGCCTAGCGCACGATCGTCAGGGTTTCCGCCGCGCGCGTGATCGCTGTGTAAAGCCACCGTTCGCGTGTATCGCGGAAGGCCCAGCTTTCATCGAACAGCACGACGTTGTTCCACTGCGAGCCCTGTGCCTTGTGGACCGTCAGTGCATAGCCGTAGTCGAATTCGTCGTAGCGCTTGCGCGTGTTCCAGGGAATCTCACCCTCGACATCCTCGAAAGCCTGCTTCAGCAGTTTGATCTTGGCCGCGCCGCGGTCCATGTCGTCATCTTCGGGCCGGATCAGCAAGTTGATGCCAGGCTTCGTCGTCTCCTTGGACGACGTCATCACCTGCCAAAGCGAGCCGTTGAGCAAGCCCTTTGCCGGATCGTTGCGCAGGCAGACCAGCTTGTCGCCGGTTTGCGGGTATTCGGTCGCAAAACCCTTCAGCTCGCGAAGACGCTGATTGTATCGGCGTCGCGTGCGATTGGTTCCGACGAGCACCTGATCGGCATCGAGGACCAGCGACTGGTTCACCTCGCCCTTGGAAATGACCCGCGCGGTACCGTAGTCTCCGTAGCTGACTTCGTTGCCCTCACGCACCTGCATTGCAAGCTGGATGATCGGATTATCGCGCGCTTGGCGGTGAATGTCCGTCAGCAGATAGTCCGGTTCCTGATTGGTGAAGAAGCCGCCGCCCGACACCGGAGGCAGCTGCCCCGGATCTCCAAGCACCAGGATCGGTGTGCCGAAGCTCATCAGGTCGCGGCCCAAAGCCTCGTCCACCATCGAGCACTCGTCGACCACGATCAGCGCAGCCTTCGCGACTGGGCTCTGGCGGTTGATGGAAAACATCGGCGCAATGGAAGTCTTGCCCGTCTCCTCGTCCTCGACAGCCTCCTCACCGCGCGGACGATAGATCAACGAGTGGATGGTCTTCGCGTTGCTGGCCCCGCGCGACCGCAGCACCTGGGCCGCCTTGCCGGTAAATGCGGCAAACAGTACGTCACCGTCCACGTGCTCCGCGAAATGCCGCGCAAGCGTCGTCTTGCCCGTACCGGCATAGCCGAACAGACGGAAAAGCGGTGTCCGCCCTTCCTTCAGCCATTGGGAAACGGCCCTGAGGGCTTCATCTTGTTGCGGAGCAAATTGCATCGTGGATCGACTTGGCAGGATTCGCCTGACATAGGCAACCCTGAAATCCGCGCAAGCGGGCAATCGAAAGGGAATAAAACCGGCATCGATGGTGTCTCATGTCAGGCAACGCAATCAAGCGTGCCCTACACGTGAGGAGAGAGCCCATGAAATCCGCAAAGATGCTGATCGCCTTTGCCATTGCATCCGCCGCCGCAACGTCCGCATTTGCGGCCCCGCCCGTCAAGGCCGTAAAGTCCACCAAGGGCGAGGTTCTTGCCGGCGAAAACGGCATGACCCTCTATACCTTCAAGAAGGATAAGATGGGTGTTTCCAATTGCTACGACGATTGCGCCAAGAACTGGCCGCCGCTGAAGGCCGCTAGCGACGCGAAGCCGGAGGGTGCATATTCGATTGTCGAACGGAAAGACGGCACCAAGCAGTGGGCCAAGGACGGCATGCCGCTTTATTTCTGGGTGAAGGACAAGAAGATGGGCGATATCACCGGTGACGGTGTCGGCGGCAATTGGGATCTCGTCAAACAGTGAGCGAAGCGACGTGAAGGCACCAGGTCACGACACGTTCGAGGGCCAGATCCTGGCCCTCCTTCCCTCGCTCAGGCGTTACTCGCGGAGCCTCACCCGCTCCGATGCAGACGGGGAAGACTTGCTGCAGGATTGCGTCGAGAAGGTGCTCGCCCGTCACGGACAATGGCGGGGGCTGAACCTGCGCGGCTGGGTGCTGACGATCATGACGAACCTCTATCGCAACAGCCGTCGCCAGACGGGTCGCGCGCCGTTCGTGGAACTCGATGGCGCCGAGGACATCGTATCCGTCGATCCCGCTCCCGATCCGCTCGAGCGATCGCGGCTGGAGGATGCATTAAACAGCCTTTCGGAAGAAAACCGCGCTGTGCTGATGTTGATTGTCATCGAAGGCTATACCTATCAGGAGGTTGCGACCGCACTCGACATCCCGATCGGCACGGTTATGTCGCGCCTGTCACGCGCACGCCAACGGATGGGAGAGCGCATGAAGGCAGACAATGTCATTACGCTTCGGAGACCGAAATGAACGAGATCAACCAGACCGTGACCGAAGCGGATCTTCACGCCTATGCCGACGGGCAGCTTCCCGAGCAGGCCCGCGCACGCATCGAGGCGTGGCTCACTGACAATCCGGGCGATGCAGCCAGAGTGGCGGAATGGTCCGCGCAAAATGCCGAGATCCGATCGCTTTTCGCGGACTATGGAAAATCCACGGACGTCGACATAGCGCTCGTCACTGGCCGGAGACGTCCAGCAAACTGGCCGAAGCGCCTGGCGGCAGTGGCTGCGATCATAGCGGCTTTCGGCCTGGGAGCCTTGAGCGGCCACTACGGCCCAGCACTGTTTCAAAAGCCGGATCTGCAACTGACGGAACTCGAAACCCTGCCCAACGAAGCCCGCAACGCCTTCCTGGTTTATGCCGATGAAGTCCGCCATCCCGTCGAGGTCTTTGCCAATGAGGAAGCCCATCTGGCGACCTGGCTCGGCAAGCGGCTTGCCATTCAAAACTTGCGGGTTCCGAACCTGCAGGAACTCGGCTTCAAGCTGGTCGGCGGGCGACTGTTGCCCGTCGAGGGCAGGCCGGGTGCAATGTTCATGTACGAGGATCAGGCCGGCGAACGACTGACGGTCCTCGTCGGGCGCAAGGCTGATAACAGGTCGACCAGTTTCCGCTTCGCGTCATCGGGCAATGTCGAAACCTTCTACTGGATCGACGGCGAACTCGGCTACGCCGTTACCGGCGAGATTCCGCGCGATGTGCTGAGAAAAGTCGCCGAGGAATGCTACAGGCAGTTTCCGTCGTAAGCCTCAGCGCAGCGGGTCGTTGGCAAGCTCGATCGGCTTGCCGTGCGGCGTCGCCTCCGCCGCCCGCTGCCAACTCTTCTGCAGATCGAGGATCATGTCGGCGTCAGCGACGCCGAGTTTGACGAGAATTGCCGAAAGCGCCGCCACCCAGCAATCGAAATAGTCGCTGCCGTCTTCGGCGCGGCCGGGCTTGTGCAATTCCCGTGATAGCGTCTCAGCCCATTCGTTCCACGTAAACAGGCCCCGTTCGTGCAGATGCACTGTTATCGCGAAGGCTTCCGCAGCCCATGGCTCAGGAAAGACCGGCTCTCCATCGGGCGATTTCGGCAGCTGCGGCGATTGCGCCAGCGGCGACCGCGTCTCACACTGGCTCAAGATAGCTCTCCCAGGCATCGATCGAGACGCAGAGCGTCGGATCCGCTCCCTCACCCCAGATTTCGCAGCCGTCGAACACGACCGTATAGACCCATTGTGGGTTCTCGCCCTTCCCATGGGCGTTGTCGTCGGGGAAGACGAAGGAGCCTTGAACAGCTTCTACCACGCCCAATTTTGAGCGTGCATAGCGCGGCAGCCGCGTATGTGTCGTCGGATTGAAATTCCTGGTTCGAACACTGTCCCCCACGGAGAAGCGTGGCGGCGTCGCCGCCGGTCGGTCGCAGGGACCACCCTTGGCGAGCACGCCTGCCACCATGTCGGCCTTCAGGACACGCTTCGGCGTCGCGCCATCCATTTGCTTGTGACCGGCATTGATCTCCTCGGCCGTCACGAAGCCATGGCGCCGCAGCAGCACCTCCAGCGCCCGCGTCCAGATCTCGTAGTAGCTCGCGCCAAGATAACTCGCCGGTGGAATGCTTTCGCGCGTATGCCGGCTCTCGTCGATATTCCAGGCGCCGAAGGCGCCGCTGGAAAGCGTAAGGCCGAGCGCACGCTTCTCCCACTCCGCATGGAAATACGGCTCGTTCCTTTCGGGCGCGACAGGGCCGAAACCCATCTGACCGCCAAGGTCGTGCGGGCCGTTCATGACGCATCTCCTGGCGCGGCAGCCAATCCCGTTCCGATCATCGCATCGCGACTGACGAGATCTGCAAGCTGCTCCTCGCTCCATCCATCCGTGCCCGCCGGTCGCTCCGCAATGACCAGATAGCGGAGTTCCGCCGTCGAATCCCACACGCGGATCTTCTTATCTTCGGGCAAGGTCACACCGAATTCGGCCAGCACCCCGCGCGGATCGATAACTGCCCGCGAACGGTAGGCGGGCGCCTTGTACCACACGGGCGGCAGGCCGAGCACCGACCAGGGGTAACAGGAGCAAAGCGTACAGACGACGAGATTGTGCGTCTCGTCCGTGTTGAACACCGCGCGCATGTGCTCGCCCTGACGCCCGGTATAGCCGAGGCTGGCGATCGCCGCGGTCGCGTCGCGCCTCAGCCACTCCGCGTATGCCGGATCTCCCCAGGCCCTGGCGACGACGCGCGCACCGTTTCGTGGGCCGACCTTGGTCTCGTAGGTCTCGACGATCGCGTCGATCGCCGCCGGATCGATCAGTCCCTTCTCCGTCAGAACCGTCTCCAGCGCCCTCACCCGCGCCTGCATGTCGGTATAGCGGTTGTCGTGGTCATGGTCGTGGTCGTGATGGTGATCGTCGTCGTGCACGAGATAATCCTCCGCCAATGGGCGGCTTATCTTTAAGCGCTTGTAGCCAGAGCGCCAAGCCCCACTCAGGATGTCGTCGAAGCCTGCCGCAACCTCTATTTCAGCATCGGCCAAAGGCTGAGCACCAACAACACGGCCATGGTGATGTTGAACCATTTGAGCCGGACGGGATCCGACAACCAATCACGCAGCGCCGAGCCGAACCCCGCCCAGGTCGACACGCTCGGCAGGTTGACCAGCGCGAAGGCGAAGCCAACGATCAGGACGCTCGCAAAGTAGATATTCGGGATCGTGTAGGTCGCCATCGCGGTAACGGCCATGACCCATGCCTTCGGGTTGACCCACTGGAAGGCTGCCGCCGACAGGAACGACATCGGCTCAACACCGCTCTTGCCTTCGCCCAGAGATCGCGACGTCGCAATTTTCCAGGCGATCCAGGCAAGATAGGCGCCACCGGCAAATTTAAGCGCGACATAGAGCGCCGGCATCGCATGCAGCAGCGCCCCAAGCCCGAGTCCCACGCCGATCAGCAGCGAGAAGAACCCTGCCCCGATCCCCAGCATATGCGGAACGGTGCGGCGGAAACCGAAATTCACGCCGGATGCGAAGAGCATCATGTTGTTGGGGCCAGGCGTTATCGATGTGGTAAAGGCAAACAAGACGAGTGCCAGAAATGTATCCAGCGGCATGAGACCTCCCGGAGGCCCGCGGTTGGTCCGGCGGGACTTTTCGATTTAGGTCAACCTAACTGACCTAAATCCACCGCTCCATGCAATCATTGTCATGGTGACACGATTGGTTGAAAGATTGGCGCGCCTTCCAATCTTCTTCGAAAACCGGAACGACCATCATGCGAGACGACGCCATCCCAACCATCAGCTTTCCCAATGGTGCAGAGGTTCCAGCCATCGGCCAGGGCACCTGGAACATGGGAGAGAGATCTTCCGAGGCCAGGAGAAAGCCTGCGCGCAGGCCTCGATCTCGGGATGACGCTGATCGATACCGCGGAAATGTATGCCGACGGCGGCGCGGAGAAGATCGTTGGCGAGGCGATCCGGGGCCGACGGGATGAGGTGTTTCTCGTCAGCAAGGTGTATCCCTGGAACGCCAGCCGGACGGGAACGATCGCAGCCTGCGAACGCAGCCTATCGCGTCTCGGCACGGATCGGATCGATCTCTATCTGCTTCACTGGCGCGGCGACCATCCGCTCGCTGCTACCGTCCAGGCTTTCGAGGAACTGAAAGCATCCGGCAAGATCGGCGCCTGGGGTGTTTCCAACTTCGATGCTGACGACATGGAGGAACTGCTGACCGTTCCCGCCGGAGGGAACGTCGCAGCCAACCAGGTTCTCTACAACCTGTCACGCCGAGGCGTTGAATATGATCTGCTGCCCTGGTGTCAGGAACGTCGGATCCCGATCATGGCCTATTCACCGATCGAATAGGGGCGCATTCTGCATCATCCGGAACTGATCCGCGTCGCCAAGACCTATCCGGCAACGCCGGCGCAGGTGGCACTTGCCTTCCTGCTGGAACGCGACGGCGTGATCGTCATCCCGAAAACGTCGAACGCTGCCCGCGCCGCCGAAAACCGGGACGCAGTCTCGCTCGACATTACCGACGAGGACTGGGCGGCGCTCGATGCCGCTTTCCCGCCTCCGGCAAGAAAAAGGCCGCTGGAGATGCTCTGATCTTCAGCGGATTTTGATGGCGCGGGTTGGCACTGGTCAAGGAAGTGCCGGCAAGGGCCGCGATCAGGCGGCTTTTATGTCGGGGCTACCCTCATATACCGGATAATCAGTGTACCCTTCGGCGCCACCGCCGTAGTACGTCTCACGGTTCGGCGTCGCCAACGGCAGGTCCCGCCGCAGTCGCTCGACCAGATCGGGATTTGCGATGAACGGCTGACCGAAAGCAGCGAGATCAATAAGGCCGTCCTGCAGGAACTGCTCTGCACGGCGCTTGTCGAGAGAACCGGCAAGAATAAGCGTGCCCGAATAGCTCTCGCGGAACTTGCGCAGAAAATCCCTCGAAAGAGCCGGAGCGCTGGCAGGCCCCTGATCCTTCAGATGCACATAGGCAAGTTTGCGTTCAGCAAGCGCAGTCGCAAGATGCAGGTAGGTTTCCTCGATCAAAGGATGGTGCGGCATGTCGAACAGCTTGCCGAACGGCGAAAGCCGGATACCGACCTTCTCGGCACCAATCCGCGCCACCACCGCGTCGACAATCTCCAGCACGAAGCGCGTCCTGTCTTCGACATTGCCTGCGCCATATCGGTCGGTGCGGTCGTTGATCAGAGGATTGAGAAACTGCTCCAGGAGATAACCGTTGGCACCGTGGATCTCGACGCCGTCAAATCCGGCGGCAACGGCATTGGCCGCAGCATTCGCAAAGTCGTTTACGACCCTTGCGACGTCGTCAGTCCCGAGCGGTCGAGGCACACTGGCTTCGACGAAACCGGCAACACCTTCGTCGTTGAACGCGTAGGCCGTGCTCTTATCGTCGCGCGCCGGCTTGGCGCTGGAACTGACCGGCTGGCCGCCAGCCGGCTGAAGAGAGGTATGCGACATGCGGCCGACGTGCCAGATCTGCGCAAAGATCTTCCCGCCTTCCTCGTGCACGGCCTTCGTCACGCCCTGCCAGCCGCGAACCTGATCGTCCGACCAGATGCCGGGGATAAAGGCGAAACCCGTTCCCTCTTGCGAGATCGGCGTTCCCTCGGAAACGATCAGACCGGCGCCGGCGCGCTGGCGATAATACTGGGCGGTCTGCTCGTCGGCGATACCGTCCTTCGCCCTGGCCCGGGTCATCGGAGCCATGACGACACGGTTGCGAAGCTTCTGGCCGCGAAGGTCGTAGACTTCAAAGAGAGACTTCATGAGCGCTATTCCTCAATTCGGTTGATTATCATCGACCAAACAGATATCTCTGCCGCATTCAGAAATCCAACAGATGGAAATCATGATGTCGATCGATCACGCTCATATATTGAAGTTCGACCTGAACCTGCTGGTTGCCTTTGATGCCCTGATGAGCGAGCGCAACGTCACGCGGGCGGCGCAGCGTATCGGCACATCCCAATCCGCCTTGAGCCACAATCTCGGCCGCCTGCGCGCGCTTCTATCGGATGAACTGTTTGTTCGCTCGGCGCGTGGGATCGAACCGACGCCACGGGCGCAGGAACTCGCGGAGACCGTCAGTAGCATCCTGTGCACGATCCAGTCCCGCCTGATCGAGCCGGAGCAATTCGACCCGGCAACGGACGAGCGAACCTTCACGCTCGGAATGACCGACTATCTCGAAAGCCTGTTGATGCCGCCGCTTCTCGCTTCCGTTCGCGAGCAGGCGCCACACGTCAATTTCGTGATACGGTCGCTCGACCAGGATTATCCCGCGGATCTTCTGGACAGCGGCGAGATCGACCTCGCGATCGGCAAGGTGGAAACCGGCAACGAACTCCATAAACGCCGCAAGCTCTGGTCCGAGCGTTATGTCATCCTCAGCAATCCCGAGACAACCGGCCGCTCCGGCATGATCGACCTCGAGACGTTTCTCGCGACCCCGCAGGCCGTGATCGTCAGCAAGGACGGCCGCTGCCGCCTTGTGGACGAAGTGCTAGCTGAGCGTGGATTGAAACGACGCGCAGCAGTGACGACGCCGCACCTCTTCACGCTGCCGATCCTGGTTCGGGATACGCACGTACTTGCCGCCGTGCCAGCAAGCTTCGCCCGTGCCTGGGCGCCGGTGTTCGGCCTCGCCATCAGCCCAGGACCGGTGGACATCCCGCCCTATGACATCTCGCTTGGATGGCACACCTCGTCCGACCGCAACGCCGGGCACGTCTGGCTACGCCAACAGGTCCTTGCGGCGCTCGAGCCTGTCCGCGCCAAGGTCCTTCAGGCGAATGCAGGATCCGATATCGCCTTGGTCGCCGCCGAATAGATCGCTCGGATTGTCACCTGATTGCCGGAATGGGAGAAGTACCGGGCGCCCTGGCGTCCGGTACTTGTATTGGCTTACATCCCCTGCTGGCCGCGGTTCATCGCGGCAATACCGGTGCGGCAGACCTCGATGAGGCCGAGCGGCTTCATGATCGAGACGAACTGGTCGATCTTCGAGGACTTGCCGGTGATCTCCAGGATGAAGTGATCGACCGTGGCATCGACCACTTTCGCATGGAAGGCATCCGCGAGCCGGAGCGTCTCGGCCCGGGTCTCGCCCGTGCCGATGACCTTGACGAGCGCCACTTCGCGCTCGATCGGACGCTCCTGGCCGAGTTCGCGGGCGCGTACCGTCAGATCGACCACCCGATGAACAGGAACGATGCGCTCAAGTTGAGCCTTGATCTGTTCGAGGACATGGGGCGTGCCGCGCGTCACGATGGTAATGCGCGACAGATGCGCCTGGTGCTCGGTTTCGGAGACGGTCAGGCTCTCGATGTTGTAGCCGCGGCCAGAGAACAGGCCGATGACGCGGGCAAGGACGCCCGGCTCGTTGTCGACGAGGACCGAAAGCGTATGGCTTTCGACCGCCGCCGTCTCGGGCGAGATGAAGTAGGCAGAGCCCGTCGGCTGAAGGTGTGCGTTCATGGTCTTGGGTTTCCTCTACCTTGATATCAAACGAGCTGACGGCCCTTGGCGTCGATCGCATTGGCGACCGCCTCGTCCGTGGCTTCGTCCGGCAGCAGCATTTCGTTGTGAGCCTTGCCCGACGGGATCATCGGGAAGCAATTGGCGAGATTGGCGACACGGCAATCGAAAATGACCGGCTTCTTCACGTCGATCATTTCCTGGATTGCGCCGTCCAGATCGTCAGGCTTGTCGCAACGCAGGCCAACGGCGCCGTAGGCTTCGGCGAGCTTGACGAAGTCGGGCATCGCTTCCGTATAGGAGTTCGACAGGCGATTGCCGTGCAGCAGCTGCTGCCACTGGCGAACCATGCCCATGTACTGGTTGTTCATGATGAAGATCTTGATCGGCGCTTCGTACTGGATCGCCGTCGACATTTCCTGGATGCACATCTGGATCGAGGCGTCGCCGGCAATGTCGATGACGAGGCTTTCCGGATGCGCGATCTGCACGCCGAGCGCTGCCGGCAGGCCGTAGCCCATGGTGCCGAGGCCGCCCGAAGTCATCCAGCGGTTCGGCTTCTCGAATCCATAGAACTGCGCTGCCCACATCTGGTGTTGGCCGACTTCGGTCGTGATGTAGGTGTCGCGATCCTTGGTCAGCGCATAGAGGCGCTCCAGCGCATATTGCGGCATAATGACATCGGTGTTCTTGGTATAGGCGAAGGAGTTGCGCGCCCGCCAGCGCGTGATATCGGCCCACCAATCGGCGATCTGGCTCTTCTCCGGCTTCTTCGGCAGAGCCCGCCACAAGCGGACCATGTCTTCCAGAACGCTTCCAACATCGCCGCGAATGCCAAGATCGACGCGAACGTTCTTGTTGATAGAGGACGGGTCGATGTCGATATGGATCTTCTTCGAGTTCGGTGAGAAGGCAGTGATGCGGCCGGTAATGCGGTCGTCGAAGCGGGCGCCGATGCAGACCATAACGTCGCAGTCATGCATCGCCATGTTCGCCTCGTAGGAGCCGTGCATGCCGAGCATCTTCAGCCAGTTCTTGCCTGATGCCGGATAGGCGCCAAGGCCCATCAGCGTCGAGGTGATCGGGAAATCCGTCAGCTCGACCAACTCGCGCAGAAGCTTGGTCGCCTCGGGGCCGGAGTTGATGACGCCGCCGCCGGTGTAGATGATCGGACGCCGTGCACTCGCCATCATCTCGACCGCCGCATGGATCTGGTTGAGATCACCCTGGATCTTCGGCTGGTAGCTCTTCTGGATCGCATGGGCCGCCGGCGGCGTATAAGTACCGGTGGCAAACTGGACGTCCTTCGGAATGTCGACGAGAACGGGACCCGGGCGGCCCGACTGCGCGATGCGGAAGGCTTCGTGAATAATCGCCGCGAGATCGTTGACGTCCTTGACCAGCCAGTTGTGCTTGGTGCAAGGGCGCGTGATGCCGACCGTATCGGCCTCTTGGAAGGCATCCGAACCGATCAGCGAGGTCGGAACCTGGCCGGTGAGGCAGACGAGCGGGATCGAATCCATCAAGGCGTCCTGCAGCGGCGTGACGGCATTCGTCGCACCCGGACCGGAAGTAACAAGCAAGACACCGACCTTGCCGGTTGAGCGGGCATAGCCTTCGGCCGCATGGCCGGCGCCCTGCTCATGGCGGACGAGAATGTGCTTGATCTCGTCCTGCTGGAAGATCTCGTCGTAGATCGGCAGCACTGCGCCACCCGGATAGCCGAAGATATGCTCGACGCCGTTGTCCTTCAGCGCCTGGAGGACGATCTCCGCTCCCGTCATCCGATTGCCTGCTGCCTGATTGTCCGTGCCCGTCATGTTTCTTTTCCGTTTTGACTGCTGGGATTTGAGTTCTGTGGTCCGGAAGCCCGAATTTCGGGCATAAAAAAAGGCCCCTGAGGGAGCCTGTCATCTAGCGCATGGGTGGCTATCGCCGGATGGTTACACCATCCTGCCCATGCGCTTTCCCACCACGATAAGAGCTACTGCAATTTTCATGGGGCGAAGTGATAGACAGAAAATTTCGCATCGTCAACGCATGCCGCAATAAAAAATCGAGCCCGATCGCACCAGCCGAACGTGTGCCGGAATGATCACCTATCGCAAAAAGACTTTCTTAAACGTTCGCTCATATCCTCCTTTACTATCGCAGGGAGTAGCCTTTTGCTGAACAAGGACTTGCACACGTCAGGCAAGGCAGGCGAGCATGACCGCCGCGATGACCAGACTCCGGGCAACCGGTTTCTCGGCCGCGTTGTTGCGTGCAGCGGGTCTCGCGCAACCATCGCCGCCGTCGCCGAAGCTGGGGGCACGGAGCTTGCCGAACTGTGGTCGGTCGGAAAGCTGATTTCGATCAGCGTTGGCCGAAATCGTGTGGTCGCCATCGTCTTCTCCATGAACACCGACAGTCACGGCTGGGGTGAAGGAAAAGACAACCACTTCCAGATCGAAACCGAGTTGCTCGGCGAAGTTCGCGTCGACGAGGACGGTCGCGAGCAGTTCTCGACCGGCATTTCGCGCTATCCCTATCTTGGCGCCATCGCCCACCGCATTCGCGCGAGCGACCTGATGCGGATCTACGATGCCGGCAGCGGAACGACGGCGGTCATCGGCAAGCTCACTCAGGACGAGAGCATCGATGCCGCGATTCATATCCCTTCGATGCTGTCCAAGCACTTCGCCATTGTCGGATCGACCGGCGTCGGCAAGTCGACGGCCGTCTCTCTGCTCCTGCACAAGGCAATCGAGGCAGACCCGAAGCTCCGTGTCCTGATCCTGGACCCGCACAACGAATTCGCGGCCGCTTTCCCAAAGCATTCGGTGGTTATCGACACGGACACGCTCGATCTGCCCTTCTGGCTGATGAAACTGGAAGAGTTCGCGGAAGTCGTCTTCCGGGGTCGAACACCCATCCCCGAGGAAGTCGATATTCTGCGCGACTTGTTGCCGGAGGCCAAGCGCGGCTTTCGCGGCAGCGACAACTCGATCGTGCGGCGCACCACCGAAAAAAGCTCGATTACCGCTGATACACCTGTTCCCTATCGCATGGCCGATCTGCTTGCGCTGATCGACGAGCGCATCGGCAGGCTCGAGGGTCGCGACGAAAAGCCTCTACTCAGATCGCTGAAGATGCGCATCGTCGCCGCCATCAACGATCCGCGCTACCACTTCATGTTCTCAAGCAATACGATCAGCGACACCATCATGGAGACGGTGGCGGAAATATTCCGTATCCCTGGCGATAGCAGGCCGATCTGCACCTTCCAGCTATCGGGCATCCCTTCTGAAGTAGTGAACTCGGTTGCCTCGGTCCTCTGCCGTATGGCCTTCGAAATCGCGCTGTGGAGCGACGGCGCTATCCATATGCTTGTCGTCTGCGAAGAGGCCCACCGTTACATTCCGTCCGACCCGAATCTCGGCTTCTTCCCCACAAGACAGGCCATCGCCCGTATCGCCAAGGAAGGCCGCAAGTACGGCGTATCGCTCGGGATCATCACGCAGCGACCCGGCGAACTCGACCAGACGATCCTGTCGCAGTGCTCGACCCTCTTTGCGATGCGCCTTGCCAATGACCGGGACCAGGAGATAATTCGCTCGGCCATCCCGAACTCTTCGATCTCGACGACCAGCTTCATCTCCTCGATCGGAAACGGTGAAGCGATCGCCTTTGGCGAGGCCATCAGCGTGCCGATGCGCATGCGCTTCTCGCGCGTCGATGTGCAGTACCTGCCCAAGGCGAACGGCGCCAGCGTCAAGGTGAGCGAGGAGGATCCTGATAACGTCGACCTGCGGAAGATCGTGACACGCATGCGTGCCGTCGCCGGTCCAGATATCTCGGCGTTCCAGCAAAGCTATTCGGCCGCCATCTCTCCCAGCGGTGCCTACGAAGACGAAGACAGCTTTGGTGACGACTTCGACGAATTGGTAGCGGCCCCTTCCTACCCATCGGCCAACATAGCAACAACACCGCC
The DNA here is from genome assembly GCF_001542405.1 of Rhizobium altiplani. Lineage (GTDB taxonomy): Bacteria > Pseudomonadota > Alphaproteobacteria > Rhizobiales > Rhizobiaceae > Rhizobium > Rhizobium altiplani. The sequence goes on along the minus strand of NZ_LNCD01000105.1, from coordinate 18,523 downwards.
ACTGGCCCCGATCGAACCCTATCGCCGCGATATGTTGCCGGGTGCGGGCTCCGCGCGCGAGCCTGCGGCCGCCGCGTCGCCCGCACCACTCGCAGCATCGGAAACATCTATCGACAGCCGCCTCGAAGCCCTGAGGCGCGAAATGCGCGGAGAGCCTTCCTCCGGACCAGGTGACAGACCAACTGCCACGGGCGGCATCCGCCGGGAACCTGGCGTGTCTCTTCGTGACAGCATCCTGAAAAAGCCGCTCAGCAGCCTGAACAACAAGGAATAGCCGACCTCCGAGCGGTTCTACGGGAGGCGCTCCCAGCTTTCGTCCATCTGGTTGCGAAACCAGGTCATCTGTCGCTTGGCGTATTGCCGCGTCGCCGCAGCCCCCCGCTCCAGCACTTCGTCGCGGCTAAGCTCGCCTCTCAACATCGCCGCAATCTGCGAAACGCCGATGGCCTTCATGACCGGCATATCGGGCGGCAGCGAAAGCGAAAGCAGGGTCTTCACCTCGTCCTCAGCCCCCTGCTCCAACATCTTCTCGAACCGACCGTTGATCCGCTGGTGAAGGATGGCCCGATCAGGTGCGACGACGATCTTGCGAGAAGTCGAAGGATCGACGATCACAGGGCCGGTCTGCGCCTGGAAATCGGCAATCGATCGACCGGTCGCCTCGAGGACCTCCAGCGCTCTTACGATCCGCTGCCCATCCTGTGGGCGCAGACTTTCGGCGACCAATGGATCGCGCTCCCGCAGCTGCCGATAGAGTTCGTCGCGTCCTTCCTCCTGCAAGCGCGAACGAAGGCGGCTTCGCACCTCCTCCGGTATTGCAGGCATATCCGAAAGCCCACCGGTCAGCGCCTTGAAGTAGAGGCCCGTTCCGCCCACGAAGATTGGTTTGCGCCCGTCGGCATGAAGGCGTGGCAGAAGCTCGGTGACATCCCGCAGCCAAGCGCCCGTCGAATAGGCCAGGTTCGCCGGGACATGACCGTAGAGGTAATGCGGCACGCCTTGCATATCCTCGTCCGAGGGTCGCGCCGTCAGCACGCAAAGCGTGTCGTAGACCTGCATGCTGTCGGCGTTGATGACGACGCCATTATGCTGTTTCGCAAACTCGACGGCCAAGGCGGACTTGCCGCTGGCGGTCGGCCCGGTTATCAGGATCGCGTTCACTGCGCTCAGAAGGTTTTCCATCATGGCTCTCGTTGCCACGCTTGTTGCCAATCCGTCAAATCCTGTTCTCACGCCTGTCATTGCCGAGCAGGCATCCGACGCCGTGAATGCTTCCGGCCTATACTGGCTTGCCGATGGCGTTGCCTGCGATATCGCGCTGAGAGATGGGACGGATGTGGAAGCCGCCCGCGCCAACATTCTCGCCGTCATCGGCAGCGCTTCGATCGACCTTGTCATCCAGGACGCAGAGACGCGCCGCAAGAGACTGCTGATCGCCGATATGGACTCCACCATGATCGGCCAGGAATGCATCGACGAACTCGCCGCCGAAGTCGGTCTGAAGGAAAGGGTCGCCGCGATTACCGCTCGAGCCATGAATGGTGAGATTGCCTTCGAGCCTGCCCTTCGCGAGCGTGTCGCCCTCTTGAAGGGACTGCCGATATCGGTCGTGGATGAAGTCATTGCCAAGCGCATCACACTGACCCCAGGTGGCCGCGAACTGATCGCCACCATGAAATCCAAGGGGCATTATACGGCGCTGGTCTCCGGCGGCTTTACCGTCTTCACCGGTCCCATCGCAAAGACGCTCGGCTTCGATGAAAACCGGGCGAACGTTCTTCTGGAAGACAACGGCGTTCTCACCGGCTACGTCGCCGAACCTATCCTCGGCAAGCAAGCCAAGGTCGATGCGCTGAACGACATTTCAGAAAAGCTGGGAATTTCACCGAAGGACGCCCTTGCCGTCGGCGACGGCGCAAACGATCTCGGCATGCTTCAACTCGCCGGATCCGGCGTCGCGCTGCACGCCAAGCCGACCGTCGCCGCACAGGCAAAAATACAGATCAATCACGGCGACCTTAGCGCTCTCCTCTATATCCAGGGCTACCGCAAGACCGATTTCGTAACGCCATGACAGTGATCCTAACGACCGATCGCCTGCTTCTGCGCAATTGGACTGACGAGGATCGGCCGCTTTTCCACGAGATCAATTCCGATCCCGAGGTGATGGAATTCTTCGCCGTCCGTCGCGACCGCACCGAGGCAGATTCGATGCTGGATACGATCCGCGATGCCATCGCCGAAACAGGTCTTGGCTTCTATGCCGCGGCTCTGAAGGAAACCAACGAGCCGATCGGCTTTTGCGGCCTCTGGCGACCCGAACTCGAGCCTTTCCTGCCGGCAGGCACCATCGAGGTGGGCTGGCGTCTAGCGAAGAGACATTGGGGCAAGGGCTATGCGACGGAAGCGGGAGCGGCAGCCCTTCGGCGTGGCTTCACCGAGTTCGATCCTCCCGAAATCGTCTCTTTCGCGGTGGCGGACAATCATCGCTCCACCGCCGTCATGCGCCGACTTGGCCTGCATCACGAACCCGCCCGCGATTTCGACCATCCAAGGGTTCCCGACACGCATCCGCAGCTGAAACGCCACGTTCTTTATGCAATCAGGCGTGAGCAATGGAAGCGTGGAATCGGCTGACGAAAATTGTCGTGCGCGACGGAAACCCCAGAAAGATCCGGCGCCGACTGTGATCCTCGGCGAAGGCACCACTCAGCAGTTCGTGAAAAGATGGGCCGCGCTGCGTCCTGCTATTCCATCGGCACTGCGACAAAGCGCAAGTCGCCGTTCGACGACGCGATCATCATCTGTGCGTTGCGCCGGCCTTCCTGCTTAAGCGACTGCACTTTCGCGGCAACCGCCTCGGGCGAGCGCATGAACTCCTGCGCCACCTCAACGATTACATCGCCGGGTTTCAGGCCCTTCTCCGCCGCCAGCGAACCGGGTGCGACCTCGGCAACCAGTACCCCGTCAACGCTTTCCGCGATCCCGAAGGTCTTGCGGGTCTCAGCGCTGAGCTGCGAAAGCGAGAGGCCGAGCACGTTCTTGGGGTTCGTTGTATCAGGCGTTGCCTGATCCGCCTTGCCCTTGGCATCCGGCATCGGCTGGCTCTGCTGATCATCGGGCTCGTCCATATCCTGGTTCTCGTCAGGATCCGGATTGATGATACCACCCTTATTCGGGTCGGCATCGTTGGAGGCAGCCTGATCGCTGTCTTCCAGCCGGCCGAGCTTCACCTTGACGGTCTGCTCCTTGCCATCGCGAAGAACGACGACGTCGACTTCCTTACCGACAGGGCTCTCCGCCACAACGCGCGGCAGATCACGCATCTCGTTGACCGGTTTGCCGTCGAATTTCAGGATGACATCGCCCGCCTTGATCGAACCGTCATCGACCGGCCCGCCCTTGATGACGCCGGCCACCAGCGCACCCTTGGCGCTCGAGAGACCGAGGCTATCGGCAACATCGTCGGTCACCGGCTGGATGCGAACGCCGAGCCAGCCGCGGCGCGTCTCGCCGAATTCGCGCAACTGCTCGACGACACCCGCAGCCAATTCCGACGGCACCGAGAAGCCGATACCGATCGATCCGCCGCTCGGCGAAATGATCGCCGTGTTGATGCCGATGACCTCGCCCTTCATGTTGAAGAGCGGGCCGCCGGAATTGCCCTTGTTGATCGCCGCATCCGTCTGGATGAAATTGTCGTAGGGGCCGGCGTTGATGTTGCGTCCACGCCCCGAAATAATACCCACGGTTACCGATCCGCCGAAGCCGAACGGATTGCCGATCGCCATGACCCAGTCGCCGATCCGCATCACGCTGGAATCGCCGAACTTGACGGCCGTCAGCGGTGCCTTCGGCTCAACCTTGAGGACCGAAAGGTCAGTCTTCGTATCGGTCCCGATGAGCTTCGCCTTCAGCTTAGTGCCGTCGGCGAAATTGACCTCGATGTCGTCTGCTCCCTCAATCACGTGGTTGTTCGTGACGATGTAGCCTTGCGGATCGATGACGAAGCCGGAACCCAGCGAATTGACGTTGTGGTTGCCGCCCTTGTTGCCCTTCTGCTTGTTGAAGAAGTCGTTGAAGAACTCCTGGAACGGTGAACCGTCGGGCGCGCGCGGCGCCGGGCCGACGCCCTCATCGTCCTTGACATTCTGCGATGTCGAAATGTTCACGACGGCATTGAGAAGCCCTTCGGCGAGATCGGCAACGGATGCCGGACCGTTCAGCGGCGACGTGGTGCCCTGAGCTTGCACCGAGCCGGTGAAACCAACATTAACCAGAAGTGCGGCGCCGGCCAGGAGAGCGAGCGATCGTCTGAAGGTCGGGCGGGTCGTCGGGGCCATCAAGCATCCTCATTTCAAATAAAACGCACTCTGAGCACCAGCATACGGCGGAATGATGGAGGGCGAAATCACCTTTTCGCGAAATCCCGTGCAATCTATTCGCGGCGCCGCCGCCATCCAATCGCAACATAAAAAAGGGCCGGCAAAACTGCCGGCCCGCACTTGGTTTTCCAGGTTCCGATGCCCCGATCAGTTCGTCGGTGCAGTCGGCATCGCCGGCGGTGGCGCGTTTCTTGGCGCACCGCTTGCGTCGTTGAAGAAGCGGAAGAACTGCGAGTTCGGAGAGATCACCAGCGTGGTGTCCTGCGACGTCAGTGCCGTGGAATAAGCGGCCATAGAACGATAGAACTCGAAGAATGCCGGATCCTTGCTGAAGGCATCCGCAAACAACCTGTTGCGCTCGGCGTCACCTTGACCGCGGAGGATCTCGGAATCGCGCTGCGCCTCGGCAGTGATCTCAACGACCTGCCTGTCTGCGATAGCCCGGCGACGCTGGCCCTCTTCCGTACCCTGCGCGCGCAGGAGTTCAGCTTCGGCAAGGCGCTCGGCGCGCATGCGGTCATAGGTCTTTGGCGCAACTTCGCGCGTCAGGTCCGTACGGCGGATACGAACGTCCTGAATGTTGACGCCCAGGTCCTCGGCATCGCGATGCAGATCGTCACGCACCTCGAGCATCATTGCCACGCGCTCTTCCGACAGCGCGGCATCGAAGTCGCGCAGACCGTACACACGGCGAAGTGAGGAATCGAGCTGCGTGCGAAGGCGCGCCTCCGCTGCCTCGCGATCGCCCGACACGGTTTCGCGGAACTTGCGCACGTCCCTGATGTCATAGATCACGAAAGCATCGACATCGAAGGTCGCACCACCGCGAACCTGGACACGAATGTTGTCAAGGTCGAAGCGAAGGGCCTGCCTTTCGACGATCTGGACGCGATCGGCATCCATGAAGGCGAATGGCAGCTTGAAGTATATGCCCGGCTCGGTCTTCACCGACTGGATCTGACCGAAGCGGACCACGATTGCCTGCTCGCGCGCGTTCACAACGAAGACCGACGAATAGAGCGCGATCAAGACGACGGCGAGAAGGCCTAGGATGAGAGGAAGCCTGTTCGATGTCATGGCTCAACCTCCCTGCTGTGCCGGTTTGCCGATCTCGTTGAGCGGCAGATAGGGCACAACCCCCTGCTTCTCATCGATCACGACCTTCTTGGAGTTCTTCAGAACCTGCTCCATCGTTTCGAGGAAAAGGCGTGTCCGGGTTACGTCCGGCGCCTTCGCGTACTGATCGTTAATGAACGAGAAGCGCTGGGCCTCACCTTCGGCCTCCTTGACGACGCGGTCCTTGTAGGCCGCTGCCGCTTCGCGGATCTGGGCGGCGTCACCGCGCGCCTGACCGAGCTTCTGGTTGGCGTATTGATTGGCCTCTTCGACGAGCCGCTGCTTGTCCTGGTCGGCGCGCTGCACTTCTTCGAAGGCATCGGCAACTTCACGTGGCGGCGCCACGTCCTGGATCGTCACGGCACCGATGGAGATACCAGCCCGGTAACGGTCCATCGTCCCCTGGACGATGTTGGCGACTTCGGTCTCGATCGGCTGACGATTGTCACGGAACGCGTCCTGGGCCGGACGGCGACCAACGACTTCGCGCATGGCGCTCTCAGCGACCTGCTGCAGGGTCTCGGCCGGATTCTCGACGTTGAAGAGATAGGCCTTCGGATCGCTAACCGTGAAGAAGACGGAGAACTGGACGTTCAGGATGTTCTGGTCGCCGGAAAGCATCAGCCCGCTTGACGAAGAGGCGGACGTCGATGCCGCGCCGATGTTCTGCTGCTGCATCGTCACCTTGACGATCTCGACGGTCTCCATCGGCCACAGGTGGAAGTGCAGGCCAGGCGTGGAAATCTCTTCTTTGGGACGACCGAAACGCAATTCGACGCCGCGCTCGTCCGGCTGGACGATGTAGATGCACTGGAAGAGCCAGAACACCACAAGAATCGCCGCCGCAATGACGAGGACGCCACCGTTCAACCCGCCGGGCACTATGTTACGAAGCTGATCCTGGCCGCGCCTGATGATGTCTTCGAGATCAGGCGGCCCGCCCTTGCCACCGCCGCCACCGCGCGGGCGATTGGGCCCTTGCCCCCATGGTCCCTGATTGTTACCGCCGCCACCGCCCCAAGGGCCGCCGCCGCCATTCTGATTGCTCCAGGGCATCAAAACCTCGTTATTCGTTAAACTCACGACCGCCTACTCCACGGGGGCGGCGGACGTAGGCAGTCGTGACCGTTATAGGTATCGCCGCATCTGCTTTCAACGCAGCATGAGGAACTTGGCAATATTTATTGGAAAATAGTTGGTTTTCAGCGCTTAGCGCCTGTCGTAGACCACGAATTTCGTGGGATAGCTATCCTTGTCGCCTGCCGGCACCTCAATCGTCTCGGTCGCCCTCCAAAGCGTGGCGTCAATCGTGGGAAACGACGTGTCACCGTCAACGGATGTTTCGACATGCGTCACGCACAATCGATCGGCGAGATCGAGCGCCTGCGTATAGATCTGCCCACCGCCGATGATGCAGATTTCGTCCTCGCCGCTTCGTTTCGCAATGTCCTCGGCAAGACCGATGGCCTCGGTCAGGGATCGGGCCATACGCACATCCGGATGGTCTATTGCAGCGGCCTGTCGAGAGATCACGACATTGGCCCGCCCCGGCAACGGTTTTCCGATCGATTCATAAGTCTTCCGGCCCATGATGACGGACTTACCCAGCGTTAGAGCCTTGAACCGCTTGAGATCCGTGGATAGCCGCCATGGCATGTCCCCGTCCCGCCCGATGATGCCGTTCTCGGAAACGGCAACCACGATGGTCTTTCGAATTTCTGACATCAAGCTCTCCGATCAGGCCGCGATCGACGCAGTGGCGCCGGCGCCGGCTTCGTGGCCGGGCGCACCGTCTGCGCCATTATTTTTTCTGGGTACTCGGTACACTTGATTGAGCCTTCGTTCGGAGGTGTCGGGATCGATTCGATAGTGTCATAAAATCGTTGGCGTGGTCTAACCTTTCCTCCGGATATCCCGAGGAAGTTAGGATGGCATCGTATCGATTGTGATCGGTCTCGCCATTGCTCACATCAATGTCCCAGTCACCTAGGCGGCTGTCCGGACGCAATAGCCTGATCGCAGCCTGTGCCATCAAACGCCGGGCTCTCCTCAAACCGCGTCGAGGTCGTAGATGCGGCCCGTCAGCCATGCCGGCCAGTCGCGCTCGAAGAACGACTTGGCACCCTCGTCGAACTTGCGGTTTGGGCGGGTGGCTATCCGCATCGCGTCGCCTTCCAGTCGGACGACGATCTGCTCCTCGCGATGGGCGTCGCGCTCTTTCCGGAAGCGAAACTCCTCCAGCGGGCCGCCATTGGAAAGCGGAAGCGACTCTCCCGTAGTATCGCATATCGCGCGCGCACCACGGCTCCCGCCGCCGTTTCGAATGAAATAATCCAACGCGGCCAGCACCGCTTCCGAGGCGAGCGCCATCTGCCGCCATTGAAGTGCCCGCCCTGCCTCGGCAGCGCGCTCGTAGGCAATGCCCTTGGCCCGAATTTCGGCATTGAGCCGCCGCGCCTCGACCAAGGCCGAGGCCACGCTTTCGCCGTCGCAGATCAGGCCAGCCTTGTCGCTCATCCGCGCCTGAACTTCCGTACGGATTGCCTTTGCGGCCAGCGGACTGTCGCCCTTCAACATCCCCAGCAGCTCGAAGACGGCGGCGCCTGCGACAACCCGCAGGTCGCTCGAGAGAGCCTTCTTCGCCCTGCCACTTGCGCCGATATGCTCGGCAACGCGCGTCCCAAAGACCTGCCCCGCATTCAAGGCCGCGCCTCCTGGTCTCGTCACTCCGTGCGTACCCGCCGCCTCGCCGACCGCGTAGCAGCCCGCGAGACTGCTGCGCCCCCAGGTGTCGACCATGATGCCGCCATTCATGTGCTGGTTGTTGACGGCAAACTCCAGCGGGGCTGCAGCAATATCGACCTTGTAGCGGCGATAAAGTTCGATCGCGAGCGGATTCATATGGCGAAGACGATGGATCGGCAGATCCTGGGTCGCCGCCGCATTCCCAAGATAGCGCTTCACATCGTCATCGAGGCGCTCGAGATCGAAAGGCAGGTCGCCTGGCACCGGGAGCGGGTTCCGATTGAAGTCCATGAACACGCGCCGACCGGCCGCAGTTTCGCGATAGATCGCGAGGTCGACGAGGCTCGAACCGAAGTCGAGCATCCTCGTGGAGTGGAACGGCCACTGGTATCCCTTGCGGAAGACGTTCGACGCCAGTTCCTGCGTGGTCCGGTAGTATTCGGCGAGGAAGTTATGCTCTGTGCCCTCGGCATCGACGGAATAGATGTGCGGTATGGCCTGGACGTACGTCCCAGACAGGTTCCAGGGAAAGCCTTCCCGGCGCGTTCCAATGCCGAACTGGCTCTCGGTCAGGTTCACCAGGTCGACGCCTGCCTCGAGCGCCAGCCCAAGCGAACCGAAACAGCCGTTCGGATAGACGCTGTCGCGGTAGAGCTCGCCCGGTCCGCCCGCGGCAAGAACGATCACCTCCGTGGCGAACAACGCAACGCCGAGCGGATTGGTCTCGGTCCGGTCGTTTGCCCGAACGGCGAGAGCGCCGACCACGCGCCGGCTTCCCTGCTCGCCTTCCGTCAGGATCTTGACGGCGGTCGTATGGTTATAGAACGGGATGTCGAGCCGGATGGCTTCCTCGGCCAGAACCTTGACCATGAGCCTCGAGGTGCGCGGACCGCAGCTCGTTGCCCTTCCCACTTCGTCGTGGTCGGTTTGATAGCGGAGGGTGCCACCGAGCGGCTCCTGCGGCAGCGGCAGTCCAAGGAACTGCAGGGACGCCATCATTCGGCCCGATCCGACGGCCTCGACATAGGCCGTGTCCTCGTCCATCGCGCCGCCGGCCCGGATCGCCCGTGCCATCGCCTTGTAATTGTCGCCCTGATCCGCGGTATTCGCCGTATGGAGCGTCTGCTTGTCCGATCCGGAACAGGCTGAGGTCCCACCCCATGCACTTTGGCTCATGATTGCGACGTCGTCTCCACGGCGATTGAGCTCCACGGCGGCCCGCAGTCCCGCTGCCCCCGATCCAACGACGACGCATCCCGCCCTGTAGACCGGCACGTCGATACCCGCGAGCCGAATGGTCTCCGAGGGTGCGGCTTCCTGCGCCAACCGAGGCATGTCGACGTCAGTCAGGGCGTCGAGGATGTGCTGCGGGACATCGATGGTCATTGGACTGGTCCTTGGGATCTTCGTGCGATCAAACAAGCGGGATGTCGACCCAGCGCCTCAGGCGAGAAGACTCCATGCACGCGTCGACGATCTGGCAGATGTGATGGCCGTCCTCGAACGTCGGCCACATGGGAGTCTTGGTAGTAATCGATTTCACCACCTCGGCGGCTTCGATGATCTTGCTCTCGTTGTAGCCGAGTGCGAAGTTCGGAAGCGGCAGGAATGCCCTGAAGGTTGGGTTTTCCGGGCCGACGTCGATTTCGCGAAATCCGCTCCGGCCGGTGCGGTCGTCGTTCGTGTAGAAGCGGAGCCGATTCACCTCATCATAGGTGTAGGCGATGCTGCCCTTGGTTCCGTAGATTTCGTAGGTCTGCATGAACTTGCGGCCAGTGGCGACACGACTGAAGTCGACGATACCGGCTGCGCCATTCTCGAAGCGGCAAAGGAGGTTCGTGGCATCGGGATTGGTGATGTCAGCCCACGTCTCGTCGCCCTTGAGCTTTACCTGTTCGCCGTAGGCAAGCCCCTCGACAACAGGGCGTTTGGGAGTGACGATCAGGTTGTCGGCAATCAGCGAGCTGACGCGGCCGACGAGAAACTCCATGAAGCTGAAGATGTGCGACCCGGTGTCGCCGACGATGCCCGTCGGAGCAAGCTTTCCGTCGGCGCGCCACATGAAGGGCGTCATAGGATCGCCATACATGTCTACATGCTGGCAGCCCTTGAACATCTTGATCTCGCCGATCTCGCCCGCCTCGATGATCTCCTTGGCGAGGTCATGGACTGGGTTACGAGGAAACGCATGGCCAACGCGGGTGATGACGCCCTTTTCCCTGGCGATGTCGGCAAGCTCGCGAGCCTCAGCGGCGGTGTTTGCCAACGGCTTCTCGCAGTAGACGTGCTTGCCTGCGATCAGGGCGGCTTTGGCCACCTCGTAGTGCAGGCTGTCGGGCAGGCAGATGTCGATGAGATCGACGTCCGGGTCGGTTACCGCCTGCTTCCAGTCCTGCAGGATCTTGGCGCCGGGAGCTCGTCTGGCAAGATCTTCCGCAGCCTTCGGATTGGCCTCGACGATGGCGACGACGCGCGCGGTCCCGCCGGACACCCCCAGGAAATGAGGAAACGTCTGGTAGGCCATGGTATGAACCTTGCCCATCCAGCCGGAGCCGCCCAGCACCGCTACCCTGACTTCGGCCATTATGAAAACTCCCCTGAAAGCCGGTCCGTTCATGACCGGTCACTGCTGTTTCAACTGTTCCGCGTTGTCGCGCAGGCGTGACGTGTTTTGCCGTCCTACCGAACGCCGGCCCGAGCCCTCGGACGCGTATCGTTGCGCTCGTACGAGAAGATCGTCGATGGAAGCGGTGGCAGGTCGCGGATGAGGTCCGATCCCTTTTCGCCAACCATGATGGTCGGAGCGTTGGTGTTGCACGAGGGAATCCTTGGCATGATCGAGGAATCGCAGATGCGCAGCCCCTCGAGACCATGGACCCTGAGATCGAGGCCGACGACGGCGTCCGGGCCTGTCCCCATCTTGCAAGTGCCGACGGGATGGTGGTCGGTCTTGGCATTCGCGCAGCCGTACTCGATGAGCTGCTCATCGGTCATGATCTTCGGACCGGGAAGACGTTCAGCCAGAACGTAGGGCTTGAGCGCCGCCTGCTGCATGATCTCGCGAGCGATCTTCAGGCCCTCGAGCGACATCTTCTTGTCGCGCGGGTCCGACCAGTAGTTCGGATCGATCAGCGGTGCTGCTGCGGGATCGGACGAAGACAGGCGGACCGTGCCGCGCGATCTCGGGTGGAGATACGCGGAGTTGAGCGTGACGCCCGCGTTCCTCAGGCGCTCGACCCCAGCCTCGATGCCGGATCCCAGGCCGAGGTGGAACTGGATGTCGGGCGAACGGGCGTCCGGATCGGCGTACCAGAAACCGCCAGTTTCGAAGAGAGATGAGGCCACCGGCCCCGTGCGGAAGAGCACGTACTCCATCCCGGCCCATAGGGTGCGGTGCAGCTTGGCGACCCCGTCATATGTGTGGTCTCCGGTGCATTCGGAGATGACGAAGAGATCGAGGTGATCCTGCAGGTTGCCGCCAACGCCCGGAAGATCATGGAGCACCTTTACACCTACGGCACGCAGGTGGTCGGCAGGACCAATGCCCGACTGAAGAAGCAGCTTCGGCGAACCGATCGCGCCCGAGGAAACAAGCACTTCACGCTCGGCGCGAATGACCTCCGGACCGTTTCCGCTTGCTATCTCGACGCCGACGGCACGATTGCCTTCCAGGACGATGCGCGAGACGCGCGCGCCGGTGCGCACCTTTAGGTTCTTGCGATTCTTGATCGGCGAGATGTAGGCCATGGATGCCGAGGAGCGGCGATGGTCGCGCTGCGTAACCTGGTAGAAGCCGATACCCGCCTGCTGGCGGCCGTTGAAGTCGGGGTTGTAGGGAATACCAAGCTCCTGCCCCGCGCGGATATACGCGTCGCAAATGGGCAGAGGTGCGGCCGGCATGGATACGCCGAGCGGACCACCATAGGAATGGTAGTCGTCCGAGAAGCGCTGATTGTCTTCAGCGCGCTTGAAGTAAGGGAGTATCGCGCGATAGTCCCAGCCCTCGCAACCGTCTTCGCTTGCCCAGAGATCATAGTCGGCCGCATTGCCGCGGGTGTAGAGCTGGGCGTTGATCGACGAACCGCCGCCGATCACCTTCGCCTGCGTGTAGCGCAGCACCCTGCCGTTCATGTGTTTCTGCGGAACCGTCTCCCAGCCCCAACTGGCGACGCCCTTCGTCATCTTCGCGAAGCCCGCCGGCATGTGGAACAGCGGGTTCCAATCGCCGCCGCCGGCTTCAAGCAGCAGCACCTTGACGTTCGGGTCTTCGCTCAGCCGGTTTGCAAGCACGCATCCGGCCGGACCAGCTCCCGTGATGATGTAGTCGAAACGCATTTTGCTAATCCTGTTGGATGCGAGAGAACAATGGGCCGACTTGCAAATCCTGCGATGCGATATGGTCGGCTACGCGCAGCGCCTGGCTCGCCACCGTGAGTGCGGGATTTACCGCAGCCGACGTCGGCAGGAAGCTGGCGTCCACGACGAACAGGTTCCGGTGATCATAGGCGCGGCAGTATGGATCGAGCGGCGCGTTCGCCGGGTCATTCCCGATCCTGACGGTGCCGCACTGGTGCGACGGCGTGCGCTTGTCGAAGGGCTTTGAAAGGACGATCGGGAATCCGATCGACTTGAGTACCGCCTTCAGCTTCGCGACCAGCGCGAGATGCGCGTCCCAATTCGTTCGCTGCCACTGCAGCACGATGCGGTCGCCGTCGACCATCACACGGCTTTCCGGGTTCGGCACGTCCTCGCTCATCGCATAGAAGTCGATCGCGTGGCTTGTCATGGTGTGCAACAGCCATTCCGGAGCCCAGGGCAGCGACCCCTTCAGTACCTTCGCCGAAATCCTGCCCAGCAACTGCACGTTCCCCAACGGCGGGCCGCCGCTTCCATCGGACAGATAGAAATCGTTGAATCCGAACGTCTTCTGGTAGATCGACGTGTTTCGGTAGGTGGGCGAAACCGCGATCACGGCCGAGGAATTATGATTCATGAAGTTCCGCCCGACCTGATCGGAGGAATTCGCGAGTCCATTCTTGTGACGCGCATCGGCCGAGCGCAACAGCAGGACAGCGGACTGAACGGCGCCCGCCGAGAGAATGACGAGCTTCGGAGCAACGGTAAGGTCCTCACCGTTCTTGCGGTAATGGACGCGCTCGATCCTGCCATTCTCGCCCGCCTCGAGCTTCGTGACCTTCGCGTTCGTCTCAAGGCGGACGTTCGGATACTCCAGAGCCTTGAGGAGGGCAGCCGTCTCGGCGTCCATCTTTCCATCGCGGGAATTGGGATGCGCGTCCCAGGGCGTTCTCGCCTTCGACAGCCAGGCGTCGATATCCACTCCCAATGGCAGCGAGAACGGATGCAGGCCCTTGGCCTTCAGCCGCGCCCTGACATCGGCAATCGGCGGTTCGTCGGGAACCGGTGGGTAAGCGTAGTTGCCCGAGTGAACGGGCTCTGTCGGGTCATCTCCCAGGTTTCCCCGAACCTCGTACAGACGTTCCGCGCGGCTGTACCAAGGTTCCAAAACTTCGTAGGGAAACGGCCACGCGGGCGACACCCCTTCCCCATGTTGCATCTCCTCGAAATCCTCCCGGCGATAGCGCGAGAGCACGGCGCCGTAGAATTTCGAGTTGCCGCCGACATTGTAGTAGTTGCCCGGATTGAAGCCGGTGCCGTCGGCTTCGTACCAGGTTTCCTTCGGCCGAAAATGGCCGCGCTGAAAGATCGCGCGTTGATCCCGGTTCTCAGGACGATCGGCGATGAAATCACCCGCTTCGAGGATCAGGATATCGGCGCCAGTCGCCGCCAGTCCGGCGGCGACCGTGGAGCCGCCCACGCCCGAGCCGATGATGACGATATCAGGAGAGCTGTTCATGTTTGGAATCCTGGCTCCTGGTTTAAGCGATGCGGGTTTGGCTTTGCGGATCGAAGAACACGGCCTTGTCGAGGTTGAAGGCGAGGCGGGCGTGCTGGCCGGCCTGGATGCGGGCGTCGGCCCTGAGCCGCGCCACGACCTCCTTGCCGCCGAGCTTGGTGACCGCGAAGGTGTCGGATCCGGCCGGTTCCACCACCTCGATCAGGCAGTCGCTTTCGGCCAGCGCCTTGGCGTTGCGGTCCGCACCGTCAGGATCGGTCAGCGCCTCGGGGCGGATGCCGAAGACGATCTCGCGGCCGGTATGCGCTTCGAGCGCGCCGTTGCCCGCCGTGACAGGCAGCCGGATCGGCTCGCCCTGCGGACGTGAAAGCGACACGGTCAGGCCGGACGCCCCCTTCTCGATCGTCCCCGCGAGGAGGTTCATCGCCGGCGAGCCCATGAAGTCGGCGACGAACATGTTGGCCGGGTTGTTGTAGATCTCGGCCGGCGTGCCGAACTGCTGCACCTCGCCGTCGCGCATGACGGCGATCTTGGTGGCCAGCGTCATCGCCTCGATCTGGTCGTGGGTCACATAGACGATCGTCGTGCCGGTCGCCTGGTGCAGCCGCTTGATCTCGATGCGCATGTCGACGCGCAGCTTGGCGTCGAGGTTGGAGAGCGGTTCGTCGAACAGGAACAGCTTCGGGTCGCGCACCAGGGCGCGGCCCATGGCGACGCGCTGGCGCTGGCCGCCCGACAGCTGGCTCGGCTTGCGATTGAGCAGGTGGCCGATCTGCAGCACCTTGGCGACCTTGTCGATCGCCTTGTTGCGCTCCTCGACCGGCACGCCGCGCATCTCCATGCCGAAGGCGATGTTTCCGGCCACCGTCATGTTCGGGTAGAGCGCGTAGCTCTGGAACACCATGGCGATGTCGCGCTTCGACGGATGCAGGTCGGCAATGCTGCGGCCATCGACGCGAATGTCGCCCTCGGTGATCGATTCCAGGCCGGCAATGGTGTTGAGCAAGGTCGACTTGCCGCAGCCGGACGGGCCGACGAGCACGAGGAAGCCGCCCTTTTCCAGGTCAAGGTTGATGCCCTTGAGGATCTCCAGCGAGCCGAAGCGCTTCTTGAGACCTGAGATTTCGAGGAAAGCCATTGGATTATCCTTTGACAGCGCCCGCCATCAGGCCACGCACGAAGTAGCGGCCGGCGAGAATGTAGACGAGGAGGGTCGGAAGCGCTGCGATCATCGCCGCCGCCATGTTGACGTTGTATTCGACGACACCGGTGGAGGTGTTGACGACGTTGTTCAGCGCCACCGTCATCGGCATGGAATCGCCCGTGCCGGCATAGGCCGAGGCAAACAGGAAGTCGTTCCAGATGTTGGTGAACTGGTAGATGACGGTGACGACGATGATCGGCAGCGAGTTCGGCAGCATGATGCGGCGGAAGATCTGGAAGAAGCTGGCACCGTCGACCTGCGCCGCCTTCACCAGTTCGGTCGGAAAGGCCTCGTAATAGTTGCGAAAGAACAGCGTCGTGAAGCCGAGGCCGTAGACGACGTGAACGGTGACGAGGTTGACGGTCGGATTGCCGAAGCCGAGCGACATGCCGATCTGGTCGCGCAGCGTCGCCCCGAAGCGGCCGAGGCTGCCAAGGATGGTCGCCATCGGCAAGAGCACCGACTGGAACGGGATGAAGCAGGCAAACAGCATCAGGCCGAACACCAGCGTGTGGCCGGGGAAGCGCCACTTGGTCAGGATGTAGCCATTCAGCGCGCCCATGATCGTCGAGATCGCCACGGCCGGAACGACCATCTTGATCGAGTTCCAGAAGTAGCCCTTGATGCCGGCGCAGGTCAGCCCGACGCAGGCCTGCCCCCAGGCCTTGAACCAGGGCTCGATGGTCGGCGACTGCGGCAGCGCCAGCATGTTGCCGTTCTGGATCTCGTCCATCGTCTTGAACGAGGTCACCAGCATGACGAACAGCGGCATCAGGTAGATGATCGCGAAGATGACAAGCAGCCCGTAGATGAAGATCCGGCTGAACAGTCTGTTGCGCGAGGCGCTGGCCGCACTCGGCAGGGTCGAGGTGACGGCGCTCATCGCGATTTCTCCCTGAGTTCCGAATAGAGATAGGGAACGATGATCGCCGAAATCGTCATCAGCATGATCACCGCGCTCGCCGAGCCGACGGCCATCTCGTTGCGCTTGAAGGTGTATTCGTACATGAAGTTGGACGGCAGCCAGGCCGAGCCGCCGGGGCCGCCCGAGGTCAGTGCCACAACCAGATCGTAAGACTTGATCGCCATGTGGGCGAGCACGATGAAGGCCGACAGGAAGATCGGTCTGAGCAACGGGATGATGATGCGGCGATAGAGCTGCACGGTCGTCGCCCCGTCGATCTGCGCCGCCTTCATGATCTCGCTGTCGATGCCGCGAAGGCCGGCAAGGAACATCGCCATGACGAAGCCGGACGCCTGCCAGACACCGGCGATCACGACAGTATAGATCACGAAGTCCTTGTTCTTGATCCAGTCGAAGTGGAAGCTCGTCCAGCCGAACTGATGCAGCGTCTGCTCGAGCCCGAGCCCCGGATCGAGGAACCATTTCCAGGCAACGCCGGTGACGATGAAGGAGAGCGCCATCGGATAGAGGAAGATCGGCCGCAATATGCCCTCGCCGCGGATCTTCTGGTCGAGCAGGATCGCCAGGAACAGGCCGAGCGCCAGGCAGATGCCGACATAGAGCACACCGAAGATGCCCATGTTGGTGATCGAGGTGTACCAGCTGGACGGCGGATCGCTTTCGAACGTCCAGCGCCACAGCCGCTGATAGGCGCGCGGGCCCGTCAGCACGTAGGACGGAAAGGTCTTGGAATTGGTGAAGGACAGATAGATCGTCCAGAGGATGAAGCCGTAGACGAACACAAGCGTGATGGCGAAACTCGGCGCGAGCACGATCTTCGGCAGCGCGTCCTGCAGGCGCGCGCGGATGGAAATGGGCGTTCCACGGTGCGGCGTGAGAACGGTTTTATCGGTAGCGATGGTGCTCATGGGGTCATCTCCTCCAACGAGATCGTCCGTGGCGGAATCTTCCCCGCCGACACCGGCGGGGAAGACCGTGGGAGGCCTTGATTACTTGGCGTCGTCGATGGCCTTGACGAGCTCTTCGACCGCCTGGTCGGAGGTCTTGATCTGGCCATGCACGAACTTCGAGACGACGTCCTTGTAGGCATTGGCAACCGCCGGAGGCGCGCCATAGCCCTGGGCCAGCGAGCCGTACAGCGTGCCGCCTTCATTGGCCTTCTTCAGGTCGGCGATACCCTTCTTGCCGCAGGCGTCGAAATCGGTATCCGGAACGTCGGTACGGGCCGGAACCGAGCCCTTGACGACGTTGAACGCCGACTGGAAGCTCTTCGACAGCGTTGCCTTGGCAAGCGCCACCTGTGCTGCCTTGCGGTCGTCAGGCACGTTGAACATGCCGAACATGTCGGAGTTGTAGATCACGCTGCCGTCGGTGCCCGGGAAGCGGTAGCACAGGAAGTCGGTGTTCGGTGTCTTCTTGGCGGCGACGAACTCGCCCTTGGCCCAGTCACCCATCACCTGCACGAGCGCATCGCCCTTGATGACCATGGCGGTCGCAAGGTTCCAGTCGCGTCCGGAGAAGTTCGGGTCGACGTACTGGACGATCTTCTGCAGGTTGTCGAACGACTTCTTCATCGTGTCCGACTTCAGCGACTCCTCGTCGAGGTCGTTCATCGCCTTCTTGTAGAACTCGGGGCCGCCCGTCGACAGCACGATCGAGTCGAACATCGTCGCTTCCTGCCAGTTCTGGCCGCCGAGCGCCAGCGGCGTCACGCCGGCAGCCTTCGCCTTGTCGAGCAGCGCGATCAGGTCGTCGAAGGTCTTCGGCTCGGTGCCGCCGATCTTGTCCATCACACCCTTGTTGATCCACAGCCAGTTGACCGAGTGGACGTTGACGGGGGCTGCGACCCACTTGCCGTCATAGACGGAGAACTTCTGCAGCGCCGCCGGAACCGCCTTGTCCCAGCCCTCGGCCTTCGCCGTCTCCGTCAGGTCCCCCATGACGCCGGCCTGGGCGTAGTCGAGAACGGTGTAGCCGAGCATCTGCGAGGCCGTCGGATAGGTGCCGGCCGCAACCATCGCCTTCAGCGCCGTCATCGCCGCATCACCGCCACCACCGGCAACCGGCACGTCCTTCCAGGCAAACCCCTCCTTCGACAGATCCTCCTTCAACACGTTCAAGGCCGCTGCCTCGCCGCCGGACGTCCACCAGTGCAGCATCTGCACTTCCTTCACATCCGCAGCCTTGGCAGCACCCAAGCCCGCAACACTCATCGTCACCAACGCTGTCGTCATCAAAAACTTGCGCATCGTTTCCTCCCGGTTTGCAAGTTC
>NZ_LNCD01000104.1 GCF_001542405.1 Rhizobium altiplani | reverse complement strand
GTGAGCGCAACGAATGGCCCACGGCTTTCGTGATTTGACTAAATAGGTTTCTGGCTTTCTGGCTCTCGGTCAGAACTTCTGCTTTGCCCGCTTCGGCATAAAATAGGTTCGGATATTGACGAGTGCTTCGGCGACGGCAGCAGCATCCTGGTGGGTCGCTTTCCGTTTTACCTCGCCGAGCTTGCGGATCGGCGCAATGATATCCCCAGTGACGGCATGACCTCGAAGGACAGGCTGCCAAAGCCTTGGCGCGTGTCGTGTTCCAATGAGAAAGCAGATGTCCCAATCAAATGGATCAAGGGTCTGATCATCGATCTGGGTGAACCTTGGCCGGTGGTCTTTCGGTCTCTCGGAAAGGCTTGCAGATATCCGATTATACTCTGCAACGATCGTCTGCACGGCCCGATGTTCGGTTGTTTCCATCGGCAGGTTTAGGGCATCCGGGCCGGTCAGTTCCGGGATCCATTGCCGTGGGTCGATGAACCTGGGGCCGATGATGAGGGCCGTAAGATAACCATCGAGTCTGCTCATTGACCAGATAGGCGATGGCGGACGACGTCTCCTGATAAAGGCTTCGAATGCGTCGTCATCGAGCTTCGGTCGCGGCGTCATCTCCTGGCTGTTCTGTGTCATGCCGCTTGTCGCTCCTGCTGTGTCATCGCTTCGCGTTCCGCCTTCCAGGCCCAAGGCAAAAGGCTCTCCATCTCGTTGGCTTTCACTTTGCCGGAGATGATGCGCTCCAGCACATCGGCAAGCCAGACGTCGGGGTCCACGCCGTTAAGCTTTGCCGTGTTCACGAGCGATGCCAGGACAGCGAAGGTCTTTCCACCCCGCTCGTTGCCCACGAATAATGAGTTCTTTCTCGTCAAAGCCACGGATTTCATGGAACGCTCGACGACATTGGAGTCCACCTCGATCCGGCCATCCTCTAGAAAGGCTGTCAATCCGCTCCAGTGGTTGAGCATGTAAGTGACTGCCTTGCCAAGTGCCGATTTCGACGACACCTCGTCGCTCAGTTCGGTGAGATGGACCTTCAGTTCTCTCATGATGGGAGCTGCCTCACGACGCCTGCCGCTAAGCCGGGTATCTTCATCTTCCCCTCGTAGTTTTGCTTCGATGCGATAGATTTCGGCAATCCTGGCAAGGATCGACAAGGCCTCCGAAGAGCCGGTCAGTTTGACGACGTCAACGAACTTTCGCCGTGCATGAGCGAGGCAGAAGGCCAGCCGCATGGGGGCAACGTTGCTCTTGCCGCGTCGTTTGACCATGGTTTTATAGGCTTGATATCCATCAACCTGAAGCACGCCGGCGAACGACGACAGTTGCCCCTCGATCTCGCGAGCGCTGCGGCTTTCGGCAAAAATGTAGGCCACCGCCGGCGGCGCCGGACCGTTCCATGGCCGATCGTCAACCGCTTGTGCCCATAACTGGCAGACCTTGGTTCGTTTGCGCCCCGGATCGAGGCGCGGAAGTGGCGTCTCGTCACAGAACACCCTCGGCTGCGAGCGGATGAAGGCGGTGAGTGCATCGTAGAGAAGTTCGAGCCACCAGGCGACCCGCGTGACCCATGCCCCGAGCGTACCGCGATCAATGATGACGCCGCAGGAGGCCAGCATCTGCGCCTGGCGATGCAGCGGCAAATGCCAGGCAAACTTCGAAACGGCGACATGGGCTGCAAACGCCGTGGTCACCATGCCGCCGTCCATGATGCGTGCTGGTGCGGGTGCTTGCACGATGCCACTCTCGCAAGCCCGGCATGCATAGCGTGGCCGGATCGTCCGTTTCACCCGGACTACTGCAGGCACGATGTCGAGCGCCTCGCTGACATCAGTGCCGATGCAATGAAGTTCGAACGAACAGCAGGGGCAAGTCTTGCTCGCTGGCTCGATGAGCTCGTCATAACGCGGAAGGTGTTTCGGCAAACGGCCGATATTGCGGGCTGGCGATCGCCGTGCCTGCGTTTTGTCTTCATCGACCGGCGCGACATCGTCATTGGCAGCAACGGGAATGTCGCCTAGATCGCCAAGATCGAGCATTGCCTGCGTTGGATCGATCGTCGTCATCTTCTCCGATTTCGTCCCGAAGAGCTGGCGCTCAAGGAAGGCAACGCGCGCCTTGAGATCGGCATTCTCTTCGTCGAGCGAGAGAATGATCCGGGTCAATTGCGCAGCATCCTGGGGCAAGGGATCGGGTCGAAGCGGCATGACAGACCCTACCACACGGGTCTGAATCTTCAAGCAAAACCAATAGGATCAGCCTGCTTTTGAGGGCCTCCTCACCGCGTTTCGTTTGACGCGCGTCCAGTCAATGCCGGCCAGCAAAAGCGAGAACTCCTGGGCACTCATCTGCATAGCGCCATCGCGGATCGGAGGCCAAACGAACTTGCCCGCCTCCAACCACTTCGTCGCTAGGATCATGCCTGATCCGTCCCAATAAATGCAGCGAAGCCGATCAAGACGCTTGGCGCGGAACACGAACACGTCGCCACAATAGGGATCGGCCGCAAGGGCTGACGCCACCAAAGCTACCAGGCCATTCATGCCGCGCCGGAAGTCGACGGGTTGCGTCGCAACCATGATCTTCACGCCATTTGGCGAAACTCCGATCACCGGCGCCCTCGCAACGCCGCTACCATCGCCTGCGCCAGTTCAGGCGCTACCGAGCCGATGACCGTCATGCGTGCGCCCGCAATCTCGATCTCAATTCGGCCAGCGAGAACCTCTGGGGCATTCGATGGCGAGCCTTCGTGTCGTGCGCCATCCCCAACCACTGTCACCGGCACGAACACGGCAGGCGGCAAACTAGTCTTTGCCGACCGTTGAGAGGTTAGTCCGGCTTCCCGTCGCCACACATTCAGCAAGCCGCGATTGACGCCCCAGCGCCTCGCAACAGCCGAAATGTTCACTTCAGGTTCTGCGCTCTCCGCGAGAATCCGCGCCTTCTCCTCGTCAGTCCAATTCCGCCGCTGCCGCCGACCGGTGATCACCTCGATCCGCCGATACTTTCCCTCATGCCTGGCTTCATGCATGCCTTCATCCATGACTTCAAGCATGGCATCAGCGCGATCTCCAACCATCCCGGTCCACTCCTATCAATGATAGAGCTTATCTCGAGGCCTCATTCACAAAAGAAAAGGTGGGCTGTTCGTCGCGCTCACATTTGTTCATGCGTTTCGCTCGTGTCCGTGGCGAGCGAATAAAGCCGTTAGTGGCGATGCGCTGGCGATGGCACGGTCGTCGTCAGCGACTGATTGGTCTGCTCCTGGAGAGCGAGTGCTGCCACGCGCATCGTATGCAGCGCCGATTAGTCGGGTTGGGTTTCAGCCCTTGATGCTTCTGCGTTGGACGCGAGCGCGATCCTGGAACAGCAACGGAAGATTTGAGCCAAATTGGCCCATGTTCGAAGGTCGTTAGGCTGTATCTCGTCCGCCGGTTTCTCCTCGGGCGCACCCCATTTCAACTGTGTTGAGCGGTAGAACACAGCACGTAGACGTGGCAAAGTCTTGTATTTAGGGCTATCCAGAATGCGCCAAAAATGATCACCGCGTGCACTTTCATGGTTTCACCCTGCAAACTTTCGCTTATAAAGATTATAGCAGTTTATTTTGTAAGGAATGGGTGGGACGGTCATTGAAGCAATGGGTCAAAGAGCACGGGTTGCGGGAAGTCGAGGATCCGGCTATCGGCAAGACGATTTACAGGAAGCCGTTTCAGGGAGTGATCGTCTTAAGCGCTGAACTCGAGAGGCAGATCAGTCTCAGCCTCCGCGAAGCGCGCAATAGGCGAAAGCTACCGCGATCAAAACTCGCGCCCATGCTAGGCCTCAGCGAGCAAGTTTATGGCCGGTATGAGAACAAGGTCTCACGCCTGACGGTCGGTCGCTTGATACATCTTTGCGAAGTTCTTGACGCTACGCCTGAAGAGATCATCGCGCCCGCCGCGCCCCATCTGTGGGGCGAAACGAAAGGCCGGGCGGAAGTGATCCTAACATGCATCAAAAAGCTCAGGTGCTTTGATGAAGAGACGTTGCGTGATGTGCTTAGCTTGTTGGCGCGACTAAGCGAGGGTGACGAGACTCCGACCGACGATGGGCTTAAAGTCATGACTCATGAGCCGAGGTCGCCTCATGTATAAGAGCGCCGAGCAGGATCCTTTGGGAGCGCCGGGCCTAAAGCTCGCCATTTTGCTTCCGAATAGACGCCGGAAATAATTGCGACGCCTCATCCGCCAGGATCTCGCGCATCCAAACGCTGGCCGGATCGCTATTATGGAGGGCAGGCCATTGCACGGCCTCATTGAAGGAAGGAAGCGGTAACGGCAGCTCCATTATCGTGAGCGGCAAAGTCTGCGCAAAATGATGTGCAAGGCGCGACGGCATGGTGCCTATCCGGTTCGTGTTGGATAGGACCGGCGGGATCATGCTTAACCCCTGTACGATGACCTCGATTCGCCTTTTGAATCCGTGCTGAAGCAGATACCACTCTTCGATAGACGGTCTGCGCGAGTTGCCGAATTTAGCCGCTACGTGGCCTAAGGACATATATCTGTCAAATGAAAGTGGCTCCGAAAGTTGCTCGTTTTTGCCGCAGCCAACACATACAAGCTTCTCTTCAAACAGCCTCATCTGCGGGTGAGCGGCGGGCATGAAAACCTCCGGTAAGATGAGGAAATCAACCTCGCCGCGTCGAAGAAGCTCATCATAGTCGTCCGCCAGAGGAAGAAACTCGAAGCTGGTGCCGGGCGCTTCGCGCGCCGCTCGCTTCACCACTTTATCGATGAAGACGAGGGTCATGAAGTCGGAGAGGATTATCCGGAAGCGGCGATCTGACTTAACCGGATCAAAGGGTTCGAACGATATCACTGACAGCTGTATTTGAAGTAGTGCGTCTCGCACTGCGGGTGCTAAGCCTTCTGCTCGTGGCGTCGGCACAAGCTCACGACCATTCATCCGGAACAAGTCGTCCTTAAAGTAGGCACGAAGCCGGCCGACGGCTGCACTCATGGCCGGTTGGCTTAGGTGGATGCTGCGCGCCGCAGCTGTAAGATTGCGCTCCGTCATGAGCGCGTCCATCGCCACGAGAAGATTT
Organism: Rhizobium altiplani; assembly: GCF_001542405.1. GTDB lineage: Bacteria > Pseudomonadota > Alphaproteobacteria > Rhizobiales > Rhizobiaceae > Rhizobium > Rhizobium altiplani. The sequence goes on along the minus strand of NZ_LNCD01000104.1, from coordinate 13,269 downwards.
AAATCAAGTCCCTTAAATCGCATCCTAGTCATCCACCTTATGGATGGGTGTCATCCAAACAATCAATTTTACCGATCTTGCACGATGGTGCATTAGGAAAATGTCGTTAAGTCGACATGCGTGTCAAGAATAAAACAAGTATAAATCCGACGCTAGTTGTATAGCGGCGCGGAATAGATAGTTGATATCCGCCGGAGGAAAGATATTGACTGCCGAAGACATAGTATTTGGGTAGTCGAGGTGACTGGCGGGAAGTGGTGAATGCTGGTTTGGACCTGAGAAGTCCCCCTTGTATTGCAAGGCCAGAACAAGAGGAGCCAAGTCATGGGTTCGCAGGTAGACTGGAAGCTGCGCTGGGAAAACGAGTTGGATCTAGCGGATCATGTCGAGTTGGCGGATTTTTTTCGGAAAACTTACGGACCCACAGGAACATTCAACGCCAAGCCCTTCGAAGAGGCTCGGAGCTGGGCAGGAGCAAGACCTGAGCTTCGGGCTATAGGCTATGACGCCAGGGGCGTTGCGGCTCATATGGGTCTCCTGCGGAGGTTCATTCAGGTTGATTCAACCGACCTTCTGGTAGCCGAACTTGGGCTGTACGGGGTGCGCCGCGACTTGGAGGGTCTCGGTATCAGCCACTCGCTCCGTACGGTGCTGCCGGTATTGCAGCAGCTCGCTGTTCCTTTCGCGTTCGGAACTGTTCGGCCTCAGCTCCACAAACACATTCAGCGGTTTAGTCGGTATAGTCCGGTAACGATCTTAAAAAATATCCAAGTGCGTTCAACGCTGCGCGAGGCTCGGGTGGACAAGGCTCCCGTTCGCCTTGAGGACCCACTGGTCATCGTACTTCCAATAAGCAAGCTGATGTCGGACTGGCCAGCGGGGAATACAATCGATCGGAACGGACCAGAGCTATGACGCCATTGGATTGCTTATACGAGATCTCAAGACCTTGTGCAGACAGAGCGGATGCGCCGACAGTGTACCTCACGTTCGATGACGGTCCACATCCAATCTGCACGCCACAAATTCTCGATGTCCTTTCGGAGTATCAGGCGCCTGCCGCATTTTTTGTAATCGGAGTCTATGCCAAAGCCCAGAAACAGATTCTACAGCGAATGATCGCCGAAGGGCACCAGATCGCCAACCACACTATGACACATCCGGATCTGTCACAGTGCAGTGTGTCCGAATTGGAAGATGAAATCTTCACGACTGGTAGCACAATCTCTGCGGTCTGTCCCCAAGCCTGCCTCCGTTACATGCGTGCGCCATATGGGATATGGACTCAAGAAGTCCTCAAGACGTGCCAGCGCGCCGGCTTGGTCTCGATCCACTGGTCCGTTGACCCGCGAGACTGGGATTGCCCAGGAGTCGACGCCATCGTCACTGCGGTACTCGAAGGTGTACGGCCTGGGGCAGTGATATTGTTGCATGACGGCTGTCCTCCGAATGAGTTGAAGGCCGCCTCTGGGGCCTGCATCCGCTCCCAAACGATAGCAGCGCTTGCCCATCTCATCCCCGCCCTGCGCACTCGCGGTTATTCGATTAGCCCGCTTCCGCAAACTACTAAAGGCCATCCCCATGTTCCTGCTTGAGACTACCAGCACAGTGGCAATTTCGTTATATGCGGCGTTGTCGGCGGCTTATAAGAGCATGCAGGCTATCTACGCGCGCCCTTCGAGGTACCAACAAGCTTGTGGTGAGCCAAAAGGACCCGTGGCGCTCCCGAGCGTGGACGTTATCGTACCGGCATTTAACGAGAGTCCGGTTGCTCTTCGCGCTTGCCTCAATTCAATTGCGGGCCAACAATATACTGGAGATCTTTCTATCTACCTTGTCGACGACGGCTCAAGCAACCTTGATGCCGTCACGGCTGTGCATGCCGAGTTTGCGCGGGATCCACGTTTTACGATAATCCTGTTGGAGGAGAACGTAGGTAAACGGAAGGCGCAGATTGCCGCAATCCGTCGCTCATCCGGAGATCTGGTTCTCAACGTAGATTCAGACACCATCCTTGAGCCTGAGGTTGTCAAGAAACTTGCTTTGGCGATGCGCGACACCTCGATCGGCGCAGCGATGGGGCAGTTAGCTGCGAGCAACCGGCATGACACATGGCTGACACGGCTAATCGACATGGAATATTGGTTAGCATGCAACGAAGAGCGCGCCGCGCAAGCGCGCTTCGGCGCCGTCATGTGTTGCTGCGGTCCGTGCGCGATGTATCGCAGGACAGCGCTATCTTCGGTGCTCGATCAATATGAAACGCAGATGTTCAGGGGGAAGCGAAGCGACTTCGGCGAAGATCGACATCTGACCATCCTGATGTTGAAAGCAGGTTTTCGGACGGAATACGTACCCGATGCGATTGCAGCGACTGTCGTCCCGGCACGCATCCGACCGTACCTTCGTCAACAACTCCGCTGGGCACGTAGCACCTTTCGGGATACGTTTCTGGCGCTGGGCCTTTTGCCCAGCCTCGATCGTTTCCTCACACTAGATGTCCTTGGCCAGAACATTGGCCCGTTGTTGCTAGCGATAGCGGTTCTTGCGGGCATTGCGCAGTTCGCTCAGACTTGGACAATCCCTTTTTGGACCGTTTACATGCTAGCCGTAATGACAATTACTCGCTGCGCCGTTGCTGCGGCTCGAGCACGTCAGTTTCGGTTCCTTGGCTTTTCTCTGCACACGCTCATCAATATTTTCCTTCTTCTTCCGGTGAAGGCCTACGCCCTTTGCACTTTGAGCAACAGCGACTGGCTGTCGCGAGGTTCCACAGTCAAGAAGCCCCCTGCCGATGTGTCTACATCGGCCACGGATACATTCTCGCCGAGTACTCGTGCGCGCGGCAGTCATGCTCCCTTTCATCGATGCACTCTTGCGCGGGATGCTTCAAGGCCGATGGCTTACGACAGCCTCAGCAGTGAAGACTAATGCAGGAGAGACGGCAATGAAATCGAGTGGAAACTATAAACTTCTGAGCCGCGAGTTAGCTGCGGATGACCCGTGGCGGCTGGATGGAAGCCCTTTTGAACGAGAGCGCCACGCCGAAATGTTAAGGCTAGCACTTGCAGGAAGACCGATTGACAACGCACTCGAGGTTGGTTGTGCTGCTGGGGCGTTTACTGAGAAACTTGCGCCTCACTGCCGGCATTTGACCGTAATTGATGTCGTACCACAGGCAATTACCCGGTCGCGTCGCAGGACAAACAACCCAAAGAATATCAGTTGGATAGTCTCAGACGTTGGACAGTTCTCATCAAGAGAGATGTACGACCTGATCGTTGTTGCAGAAGTTCTCTACTACCTGGGGGAGATAGCACAGATGCGAGCAGCTATCAGCAACTTGTTGCGAATACTTGCTCCCGGAGGACACCTCTTATTTGGCTCCGCCCGTGATGTCAACTGCAAACGTTGGGGGCATGCTGCCGGTGCGGAGACCGTGATGACATTGCTCAACGAAACGTTGGTCGAAGTAGAGCGTGTTGAGCTGAAGGGCGGCTCTGACAACGAGGACTGCCTACTGGCTCGTTTTCTTAAGCCTCTTCTTGACCCCCGAATGACTGAGCGCTGAGATCTGGAGGTATTATGCGTATCTGTGGTATTAAGCTAACACATGACGGATCAATAGCTTTGCTAGAGGATCGTCGGCTGATTTTCTCCGTCGAACAGGAGAAGCGCGAAAACAACCCGCGATATCAGAATATCGACAACCTCGATACTGTCATCGATATTCTGGCGGATCACGGACTGAAAACCGACGATATTGACCAGTTTGTTATTGATGGCTGGGACGGCGAAGCGGAGTCTCATTTCAACGTATCCAGCGGTCAGGCGCCTCTGGTGCTGAGGGGCGGACCCTATGTTGAACGTCGGCCTGATGGAGTGCTTGATCCCGTAGAGGGGACAGGGCTAGTTATCGGCGGCAAGTCGTTTCCCTATAGGAGTTTTTCTCATGTCACCGGCCACATCGCATCTGCTTATTGCACGAGCCCGTTCGCTGCCGCCGCAGAGCCCTCTTATTGCCTAATATGGGACGGTTGCATCTTTCCGCGCCTCTACCACGTGGACCGCGGCGGCGCCCGGTTCCTGCAGTCGCTTTTTCCAATCATAGGCCAGGCCTATGCGGCTGCGGGGCATTATTTCGGACCTTACAAGCGCTCAAGCCAATTGACTTGGGACCTTGGCTTAGCCGGCAAGCTGATGGCCTTCATCGCGCTCGGATCGGCGCACGAAGACATCATTTCGATATTCCAGGAACTTCACGAGCAGCATTTCCTGTCGGGTACTAGCACAGACGACTACTGTGGATTCGGTACCGGCGACGCTGAGACCTCGTTGGCGTCTATTCACAAATTCTTCGATGCAAGTGTCGCGCGACTGGCCGGTAAGCCGGCCGAGGACGTGCTGGCTTCGTTCCATTCCTTCCTCGAACGTCTTTTGGTGCGCGAGATGGGCGCAGCAATGCTACGCCATCCATATCCGGGACCGCAGAATCTCTGTATCGCGGGCGGTTGCGGGCTGAATATCAAATGGAACAGCGCTCTTCGAAACACCGGTCTCTTTGCGCAAGTCTTTGTTCCTCCATTCCCTAACGACAGCGGGTCCGCCATTGGTGCAGCGTGTAGCGCGATGGCTGCAAGTGACGGCTTTGTTTCAATCGACTGGTCCGTTTATAGCGGCCCCGTTTTGAGGGACGCTGATGTTCCGCCGGGGTGGAAAGCCGCTCCCTGTAGCTTAGCGGATCTTGCGGCGCTTCTTGCAAAGAACGAACCTGTCGTATTTCTGACAGGTCATGCCGAGCTAGGGCCACGTGCCTTAGGCGGCCGAAGTATTATCGCATCGCCGACATCACCGGTCATGAAGGATCTCCTTAACGACATTAAGTTACGCGAGCATTTCAGGCCGGTTGCACCAATTTGTCTGGAAGACCGGGCGCCCGAGATATTCAATCCGGGAACACCAGATCCCTACATGTTGTTCGACCATCAAACTCGCGCCAATTGGCGCCGCGAGATCCCTGCAGTTGTACATCTTGACGGTTCGGCAAGGTTGCAGACCATGTCTCGAAACTCGACGCATCCAATCGCGCAGCTACTTGTTGAGTACGAAAGCCTCACCGGCATTCCGCTCCTCTGCAACACAAGCGCCAACCACCACGGGCGCGGCTTCTTTCCAGACGTCCGCTCTGCCTGTGATTGGGGAAAGGTTGCGAACGTGTGGTCGGCCGGCACCCTCTTCAGCAACGAACGTAACGAACGGCCCCGTGGTGATGAGGATGAATACTTTGGAGCGGCTACCGCATGACTTCGGTAGCAATCAAACTGCAGGGCGTCCGGAAATCTTACGGCGACAACTTAGTCGTGGAAAACCTGTCATTCAGTGTAAACGCCGGGGAGTGCTTCGGCCTTCTAGGTCCGAACGGCGCGGGGAAAAGCACGATCGCCCGAATGATACTGGGAGTTGCGCAGCCGGACGTAGGCAAGATCACAGTGCTTGGCATTTCGGTACCTGCCCGCGCCCGCCTGGCGCGAAGGCGGATCGGGGTTGTCCCTCAGTTCGACAATCTTGATAGCGAGTTTACGGTTAGCGAGAACCTACTGGTGTTCGGCCGATATTTCGGAATGAGAAGAGGCGAAGTAGAAAGAACTATACCCTCGCTCCTCGAGTTCGCTCGTCTGGAAGATAAGGCGCACGCCCGCGTAGGCGACTTATCTGGCGGCATGAGGAGACGTCTGACCCTCGCGCGCGCCCTGATCAACGACCCGCTTCTATTGGTCATGGATGAGCCAACAACGGGACTGGATCCCCATGCGCGCCATCTCATATGGGAGCGATTGCGCGCGCTGTTAGCTCAGGGCAAGACAATAATTCTGACAACCCATTTCATGGAAGAAGCCGAGCGACTTTGCGACCGCCTGTGTGTGGTCGAACGAGGTCGTATAATAGCGCAAGGTCGTCCACATTCGCTCATCGAGGAGCAGATCGGCTGCCAGGTCATCGAAGTATATGGGGGCAATCCACATGAAATGCAGGCACTCGTTGCTCCCCATGCCGAGCGGGTCGAGGTCAGCGGTGAAACGGTGTTTTGCTATGTCCGCAATCCGGAGCCGGTGCTAGCTCACTTCAGAGCCCGCTCAGAGTTGCGTGTCCTCCAACGTCCGCCGAATTTGGAAGACGTTTTTTTACGACTGACAGGTCGCGACTTGGAGACGAGAGCGTGAGGCATGTTATCGCGATGACGCTGCCGGCAAATGCATGGAACTGGATTTCGGTTTGGCTACGAAATTACCTGGCCTGGAAAAGGGTTGCCGTTGCATCAATCCTTGGCAATCTCGCTGACCCGATAATCTATATGTTCGGCTTGGGATTGGGTCTGGGGATGATGGTTGGCCACGTGGAGGGCGCACCATATATAGCATTCCTGACAGGCGGTATGGTAGCCGCCAGCGCCATGACGTCGGCAACGTTTGAAACCATTTATGCCGCTTTTGCCCGAATGCAGACGCAAAGGTGGGAGGCCATACTCTACACGCAACTCACCCTCGGCGACCTTGTGCTTGGTGAACTGGTTTGGGCGGCCACAAAGGCGTTTCTTGCTGGTACCGGCATAATGATAGTCGCGATCGTTTTTGGTTATGCTCCGTGGACCGCGCTGTGGCCTGTACTTCCAGTCGTGGCGTTGACCGGGTTGGCTTTTGCCAGCCTCGCAATGGTAGTGATGGCGCTTGCTCCAAGCTACGAGTATTTCATCTTCTACCAGACGCTATTTCTGACGCCCATGCTCTTTTTATGCGGAGCGGTCTTCCCAGCCAGTCAACTACCACGAGTTTTACAGTACGCAAGCCAACTGTTGCCGCTTGCCCACGCCATCGACCTTGTCCGGCCAGCCATACTCGGGGAGCCGTGCCTCGGCTCTGGCCTGCATCTGGGTGCCCTCTGTCTCTATGCTCTTCTACCATTTTTTCTGGCAGTGGCGCTGCTGCGACGGCGCCTAATGCCCTGAAGCAACTATAGCCTTCGAAAGGAGTTTTGGTCATGCAGCGCCGCGCACTCGCCCGTAGTGGCCTGAATAGTAGCGGATCCGGCCCGGGAACTATGAGTCGGGGCGAGCTAAATACGGAAGATGAGGCACATTCCCAGCTGGATGCGACTCCAGAGGCTCGCATAAACTTCGTGGACGAGGCGGAGATGTACCCCGTACCCGGTCGTTTTTTTCGTTACAACGAGGAGCGGGCCCAAGATCCCGCACTCGCACACACGGCACTGTTTCGGAAGCACGGTGTTGGTTCAGTACATGGCTCCCTCGCATTCGTCATCGGCCGGCCGTTTGTCGCCAGTCCTCTCGTGGGCGCGAGCTCACTTGCACGAGTAAAACATAATCTTGCAGCGGTGGACCCGAAGCTGGCCGAGGAGCTTTTGGTCGGCATGCAGGCCATCTATCGCCGGTACGGACCCCTGTCGCCATGACCTTGATGCGACGAAAGCAACATTGGACAATCAGCTTTGGCCTTTATGGACGCGGACATTTTAAGGGAACAGTGCAATGAACGTTACGACAAGGTTGGCAGAACCCTTTGTCATTCTCGGCATGCCGCGAAGTGGCACGCATTATCTCGAAGCTCTCCTCAACCAGCACCCCGAGGTGCATAGCAGTGGCGAACTCCTCAACGCCTATGATGAAAATTGGTCAAATAAGGATCGGCTGTTATTGCCCGACCGAGAACTACTGGCATACGCCTATTGTAGCCTGCCGCGGATTGACAAGAATTTGCTACGTATCGGCTGCAAGATTAACGAACCTCAGTTCGAGGAGCGGCCAGGTTTTTTCGATGAGCTCGCCAGGTGGCCGGGGCTAAGAGTTATTTTCCTCAAAAGGCGAAACACTCTCGAGTCTTTGCGGTCGCTAGTACAAGCAAGACAGAGCGGGAAGTGGTTAAAGTTACGGTCGATCCACGATGCAGCGCCTCCGCCGAGCGTTCGGCTGCGGATTGAGGACTGCGAGATCTATTTCCAAAAGGCCGAGCAATTCCTGTCAAAAGTAAGAGCTTCGTTCGCACCATTAAACCTGCTGGTTATCGATTATGAGGATCTGATCAGCGATACTAACGCGTGTCTCTCCCATGTTCTGAGGTTTATGGGGCTAGCACCATTGCAGCGGGTGCTTGAAACAGCCATCGAGCGTCAGGAAACAAGATCGCTTGAGCGATCTATCCAAAATTATGATGAGCTAAGACTCCACTTCCAAGATGGGCCGTATTCAAAATTCTTTGACGACGCCTGCCAGCACGTTGAGCTCTGATATGCGGCAAAGCCATCTTCGATACCTTGAGTCTGAAGCGATCCATATCATCCGGGAAGTCGCTGCCAACTTTTCGCGCCCCGCTATCTTGTATTCCATTGGTAAGGATTCCTCGGTTCTGGTTCACCTTGCAATGAAAGCATTTTTCCCCTCGAAACCGCCTTTTCCGTTGCTGCACGTGGATACGCAATGGAAGTTTCGCGAGATGATAGAGTTTCGTGACCGTACCGCAGACCACCTTGGCCTGGAGCTCATCGTGCATGTTAACCGCGAGGGTGTTGAACAGGGCATCAACCCTTTCAAGGACGGTGCCAACACATACACGCACGTCATGAAAACGTTAGCTCTCCGCCAAGCACTTGACAAGTATGGCTTCGATGCAGCGTTAGCGGGTGCTCGTCGGGACGAGGAGAAGTCGCGCTCGAAAGAACGCATCTTTTCGGTCCGAAGCGCGCAGCACTCTTGGGATCCAAAACGCCAACGCCCGGAGATGTGGAGGACGTATAATACCCGACTGGGCTCGGGTGAAACGATGCGTGTCTTCCCCCTTTCGAATTGGACTGAGATCGACATCTGGCATTACATTCAGATGGAGAAGATCCAGGTGGTGCCGCTGTATTTTGCAGCACGCCGTCCGACGGTTCAACGCGGTGACCTAATCATCATGGTCGATGACGAGCGTATGCCTCTTCGACCCGACGATCAAATCTCGCACTCCATGGTGCGCTTCCGCACCCTCGGCTGCTACCCTTTGACAGGGGCGCTTAGGTCGCGAGCAAGGAATGTGCCCGAAATTCTGGCAGAGATCGCCGCCACGCGCACTTCGGAGCGCCAAGGGCGGCTGATAGATCAGGACGAGGCTGGCGCACTCGAGATGAAGAAGCGCGAGGGGTATTTCTGATGTCAGGCTCTCTAGTAAGAGCTCCAAAACTCCGTGGCGCGGACACTTGGCCCGCTCAGGCGAAGTCACCACTTCGGGTGATAACCTGTGGCTCAGTCGACGACGGAAAGTCAACGCTGATGGGACGACTGCTGTGCGATGCGCAACTGGTGTGCGAAGATCAACTGGCCAGCCTGTCTTCTGCCAGGGGTCACGGCGACGGTGAGCAACTGAATTTTGCGCTATTGTTGGATGGCCTCCAAGCTGAGCGGGAACAGGGCATCACCATTGATGTCGCGCATCGGTTTTTTTCGACCCCGAAGCGCAAATTCATTGTGGCGGACGCGCCAGGCCATAATGAATATACGCGGAACATGGCGACAGGAGCGTCTACCGCAGATCTCGCTGTTATTGTGGTGGATATCCGGCAGGGAATTCTTCGTCAGACGAAGAGGCACACGCATCTCTTATCACTTCTCGGGATTCGTCACATTGTTCTCGCGGTCAACAAGATGGACCTCGTAGGATATAGCGAATCCAAGTATCTGGCTGTTCTCAACGACTTTAGGGCCTTCACCGAAACCCTCGGGTTTGCAACCGTAGATGCCATTCCGATGTCGGCGCGGTTTGGAGACAATGTTGTCTTTCGGTCGAAAAACGTTCCGTGGTACGCGGGCTCAGTTCTTCTTGAGTATTTGGAGGATTTCGAGGTTTGCTCCACTGAAAAGCATAAGGTGCCGCGTTTCCCGGTACAGCTTGTCATTCGCCCCCATTCCGACTTCCGCGGCTACGCCGGTAGAGTAGCATCCGGTACGATTCGCGTCGGTGACCCCGTCGTTGTTGCAAAATCAGGCTCGCATTCGTCAGTTGCAAAGATTGTGACTGCTGACGGGGACCTTTTGTCCGCAAGAGAAGGTGACGCAGTCACACTGGTCCTTTCCGACGAACTGGATGTCTCCCGAGGCGACATCCTCGTATCTCCCTCGTCGCGTCCATATGTGGACGATCACTTCCAAGCCTGCCTCATCTGGTTCGACCCTGATCCGATGCGTCCAGGCCGGAGCTATCTGTTAAGGACGGAGAACGACAGTGTCGAAGCGACCATTACGGCGTTAAGGCACCGCGTTGATGTTGATTCTCTACTCTGCCAGCCAGCAAGTACGCTGGAGATGAACGAGGTCGGAGTGTGCAACATCTTGGCGCAGAGGCCGCTCGCATTCGACGCATACGAGCAGAATCGTTCGACCGGAAACTTCCTTTTAGTAGACAGGGCAAGCGGCGCGACCGTCGGCGCCGGAATGATGGTTTCTCCCCTTCGCCGCCCTAGCAATATACATCTGCAATCCCTTGACGTTTGCAAAGCTTCCCGTGCCGAAATTAAGGGACAGCAACCAGCAGTCTTATGGTTTACGGGGCTGTCCGGATCTGGAAAGTCAACGATTGCAAACGCACTGGAGACGTTGCTCCACGCCAGTGGCAAGCATACATATATTCTTGATGGCGATAATTTGCGCAACGGACTCAATCGTGATCTTGGGTTCGGTTTCGTTGATCGAATCGAGAACATCCGGCGGGTGGCTGAGGTCGCGAAACTCATGGCCGACGCGGGGCTCATAGTCATCTGCTCATTCATCTCCCCTTTTAGAGAGGAGCGCCGTATTGCTCGGGAGCTTATGGATGAGGGAGAGTTTGTGGAAATCTTCATTGATACGCCGCTGGAGGAATGTGTGAGACGTGATCCGAAGGGACTTTATGAGAAAGCGTTGAAAGGTGAGATCACGGATTTTACAGGGGTTTCGTCGCCATACGAACCTCCTGAGCAACCCGAACTGCACCTCAAGACGGTTGGTCATGAACCGACGATACTGGCTCGTGAAATCGAGAGCTTCCTCAAGGAGCGGACCAGGACGCATATTGGGACGTAATTCTGGTTAGGACATCCTATCGACAGGTGAACATCCGGACCATGAGGTCGTGTACGGCAAGTCCTGCAAATAGCCTTCGTTCTCAGGAACATCTGGCATGCCAGTATTCTGGCCTGCCTAGTCGAGCAGACGACGCGCTTCAACAGTTATCGGCAGGCGAGTGTCATCTGGCAGATCTGGCAGGAGAAGTCGCCACCCATTTCGTAACAGGACGGAGCCGCCCCAGAGGCTCTCTTTTTCGAACTCGACTATTGGCTCTTCCAAATCCTTCTTTGGTACATATGCAGATAAGCCCTCAGGTGAACGCCGGATCATGACCTTCATCCTGCTAGTCCTTGGGCAGGCAAACACGCGCCCATGTGGTCTTTCCCGCAGGCGAGTTCTCTTGCTCGCATACCGACAATAGCCTCCGCTTCGGTCCATTCATCCGCGTTGATGTAGAATTGCTGGAGAAAAGTGCCAACGTCGAGCACATGGCCGCTGTCTAACTGCCGCACCAAGGTTCCGCCAAAGCGCTTTCCTGGATCGGTGCCGTCGTTCTTGACGTCGATCCTCGCTATCACGAGGTCACCGGGCAAGAATACTGGCCTTGAGACGATCTCTACCTGCGGCGAAATTGCAATTTGCATAATTTACCTCTTGTCCTGAAATGGCCGACGTGTGCGTGATCTGCGGTTAGGCCGGGACGCAGGTTTGAGCGACCGGACAGATTGAGACGCATTGCTGTGTGTCGAAGTGGTCTTTGCACTCCGTGCACTTCTCAGGGTCGATAACATAATTGTCGCCCTTAAATTCGATCGCATTCGAAGGGCATTCGAATTCACATGCACCGCATTGTGTGCATTGAGAAGTAATGATCTTGAAAGCCATTCATCCGCTCCTTTCCTGTTTGAAGGGTCTCAAGCCATCGCGTATCCAGCACTTGTTTCAGCCGCATAGACGGCGCTCATGGCAGTTTCAATATAATGGAACCCATGTTCGTCAACGGCACGGATGCCGGCGTTGCCAAGTCATCCAAGCGATCTCGAAGTGCTTTCAATTCCCTGGGGGTAGAAGAGCGCTGTCCTGTGAGGCCGAAAAAAGTGCCGTGTGCTGGATCCGAAATGAGCGGCATAATGTTGTGCAGAAACGCTCTCGGCTCCTTAACCCATCTGTTCACCTCAACCAGATGCCTATCATTCACGCCGGGATCATAACCGAGTTTATCTTCCCCGCTCCGCCATCATCTCCAGGCTCAGCGTCTGCGGCCTGTGCAATATTTCAGCGGCGTCCCTCCCGGTGAGGGTTTTGCGCTGGGCAGGCTGTCACGCGAACTCAATAATGTGGTCACTAAACACCTCCATTCTTTGTGAACATGACGGGCTATTTAGCAACATCTGTGCCAAGTCTGATGGTTGCCAAGCCGACTAGGTTGATGCGGATCTCGTTGGCAGCAAGAAACCACTGCTGTAGCATTGACGTCTTGGCAACAGCTGGATGTAGTGATCCCAACGTTACATTCCGCGCTTTTTCGTTTGCGGTAAGAAAATGGTCATCAACACCTCCCTTCAAGAGGTGCCGACACAATCCAAAATCGATGCTGCCGCATCCTGCCGAAGTGGCGCTAGTCACCTGGAACTAAAGTAAGCTTCATTTTGTTTGGCTTCTGTTAGAAGAGCAGGAGTTGATTGATGGTTGGCAGGCAAGCAGGCCTCGTCGTTCTGAGCGAGGCAGATAGAAATTTCCTGGAATCTCAGGTGCGCCGGCATAAAGCGCCGCGCTCCTTGTCGGATCGATGCCGGATGGTCTTGCTGTGTGCGCAGGGTCTGCAAAGTAAAGACGTTGCCGAGCGTCTTGGGGTCCACGAGCATACGGTTGGCAAGTGGCCGCCGGTTCATACAAGATGGCATTGAAGGGCTGACAGATGAATATCGTGCCGGTCGACCGCGAACTGTCTCTGATGCCCAGGTTGCTCAGGTCGTCGAGCGTACATTGAACACCACCCCCAAGGATGCCACGCACTGGTCCATCCGTTCGATGGCAGCCTCCAGTGGACTTTCGCATACCACCATCCGTCGGATCTGGACCGCCTTTGGCCTGCAGCCGCATCGTGCCGAGACATTCAAGCTTTCCTCTGATCCGCTCTTCGTCGATAAGGTGCAGGACATCGTCGGTCTTTACATGTC
>NZ_LNCD01000103.1 GCF_001542405.1 Rhizobium altiplani | reverse complement strand
GCCCGAGAACAACTGGTGTGCGGCACTTCCTGGATCTTGAGCAGCAGCGCGATTGGATAGCGGGCAAGATCGACTTGTTGGACGCGGACGAGCGCCAAGAGTCCCTTGAACAGCGCTTCAAATATGTCGCTCGATTTGAAAAACTCCTCAGTCGCCCGCAAGCGAGGCAACTGCTGGAGATTCTCGGGCTATACGGTCCAAACTGCATTCCGATCATGCGCAAGACCGAGCGCTACTACTGGTCGGTTTCCTGTCTCCCATCCACCTCGGACAAGCCGCTCATACGCGTCAATGCGAGCTGGATGGAGCTCTTCACGCTCTATGCCCACGGCGACGATATCCGCGCCCGATTCATCGTGCATCTTTCGGATTTCACTACAGATGGTTCAGCAACACCGAGCCGGGTGGACGAACACTTTCTTGAGCAAAGTGTCGCGATGCCAGAGCACGTCAGTTACTTCTTCCCGCGTGGTGCTGATATTTTCGGCATCAATGTGCGCGGCTCTGTCTCGATCCGCAAATTTCTCACAAGCCGCCGCGTACTGAGCGCAATCCGCACCTTCAACCTGACGCACATGAACCGGGGACGGAACGCCTATCAGGCGAGCCATTGCTACAGTGTGGCGGATTACATGCAGGCAGTTTGAGGGTTCAATAGCTCGTTGGCGACCATGGAATTCTGACCTGTCGGTTCGCCGCAATCCCCGCAATGCGGCTGATCAGCTCGGCTTGACCGCCACGATGCGGAGGAGCCGTGAAGTTCCATCCAACAGGATGATTAGTCGCCGCGTCGCCGGCGAACGTCGGCCGATCGCCGAGCGGACCACGCTATGCGGGGGTGGCCGTTGGTACAGCGCGCCCTCAGCCGCGGACGCTTCGATGAAACCTGATGCACTCAACGGTCACGCGGGTCGGACAGAAGGCTTTTATGAGGTCGCTTCGAGACGGCGTTCTCGGACACACGTGCAGATATAGACACTTAGTTTGGGTTGCTTGTTGGTCCGGGAGGCGCGCAAGTGGGCGCATGGCTTTCGAAACGAAGCGAATGCCGGCTGCAAGGAGGAAAACATCATGGACGTGTATGAGGCGGTTACAAGCCGATGGTCGGTGCGCGGGTTCAAAGGCGAGCCGGTGTCGCGGGAGGTGCTTGAGCGCGTACTGACCGCCGCGGCTTGGGCGCCGTTCGGATCGAACATCCAGCCGTGGTTGATTAAGTTCTCGAACGCGTCGGGATTGTCCCGCCCGCTGTCACATCTCCGGCAGGCCGGCCTTTCGGAAGCCGTCGACAAAGTGGTCTCGTACGGATGCATCGCGCAGCGGCTGGGAGCTGAGCCAATGGCCGATCGTGAAATGAGGGTGGGCGATCAGGAACAATTCTGCTTCTCGCCGCGCCTCCTGACTGTGGCCTAACTGCGCAAGCGCAGCAGCCAGGAATTTGCGTGAGTTGGTACGATACGTGTCTTCCCTGCGGAGGGTAGCGGTTGCCGCCTCATAGTCACGCGCGGCGTATTGCGCCTGCCCAAGATGACAAAGATACCAGCAGGTTGGGTAGGGGTTGAGCCGCAAAGCCTTTTCGATCTGCGCTAGTCCGTCGGCAACCCTGCCGTCCAGCACAGACATGTCCGACATGGCGGCCCAGGTGTCGGCGTGGTTGGGGTCCAGCTCCAGGGCCTTGGCGAAGGCGGCCTCCGATTCCTCCCATCGCCGCTCATAAGCCAAGATGGTCCCCAGAACGTAACGGCAGCCGGCATCGTTGGGATCCAGGTCGACGGCCTTCTGCGCGAATGTCACCGCCATCCGACGGTTAGGATCTTCGGGCTCGCCGAAATGAGTCCAGGCAAGCCAGCGGTTATAGGCGAGTAGACCGAGCGCCTCGGCATATGATGGCTCGAGCTCAACCGCGCGTTGGAGCAGCATATAGGCTTCACGCTCAGTTTGCGGGGACTCTTCCGTCAGACGGCGCGCACGCACACACAGATCGTAGGCCTCAAGGTTCTTCGGCCGATTGCGCTGCTTCGGGATCGTCAGCCGGCCGACCAGGGCTTCAACAATCTTGGCGTTAACTTCATCCTGTAGCTCGAAAACATCTTCCACCGTCCTGTCAAACCTGTCCGCCCACAAGCGCTGGCCGCCAAGTGCGTCGATCAATTGAACATTGATGCGGACACGGCCCATTACGCGTCTGGCGCTCCCCTCGAGGACGTAGCGGACGCCGAGTTCCCGGGCGACCAACCGTACGTCGACCGACTTGCCCCTATAGCCGTTCACGGAATTGCGCGCGATCACGAACAGGCCAGCCGTACGGGAAAGGTCTATGATCAGGTCCTCGGTCAAGCCGTCGACGAAAGGCGCGTCCGTTTCATCCCCACTCACATTCGTGAACGGCAATACCGCGATCGAGGGACATTCGGGCAGCGGCAATATGTTCTGCAGTGCATCCGGCCAATGCCACACGTGGACCGGGCGAGTCAGGTTCTCCAGGTAGCGTTCGCCTCCATCAAAGAACCGGTCGCCGATCTTGCCAACGATCTCGTCGTGAACTTTGGCTGAAATGCAGATACCTCCCGGTGCGGCCTGCGTCTCGAGGCGCGCCGCGACATTGACGCCGTCGCCGAGGACATCTGCACCGTCGTTAACGACATCTCCCAGATTGACGCCTACACGCAAGAGCAGGCGCCGGTCTTCGGACGCAGCAGAGGCGGCCCGTTGCATT
Source organism: Rhizobium altiplani (assembly GCF_001542405.1). Lineage (GTDB taxonomy): Bacteria > Pseudomonadota > Alphaproteobacteria > Rhizobiales > Rhizobiaceae > Rhizobium > Rhizobium altiplani. The sequence goes on along the minus strand of NZ_LNCD01000103.1, from coordinate 99,018 downwards.
TCCAATGCTGCTGCGACCGCATGCACCGCGCTACCGAATTCGATTAAGAATCCGTCACCCATGACCTTGAAGATGCGACCGTTGTTGCGCGTCACCGCCGGCTCGATAACGCCAGAACGGAGTTCCTTGAGGTTTGCCAGCGTTGCGACTTCATCAGCCTCCATGAGGCGTGAAAATCCCACCACATCGGCGACGACGATGGCAGCAAGGCGACGCTGAAGAGATTGGTCCGTCATGTGAGGACAAGCCTAACGACTGAGTTAGGAAGTTATTGTTCAACCGCGAGTGAGTCAATAAGAGGTAAGCGGTATTGTCCGGGCGATCTCCTCCCCCATCGAGCCGTCATCCTTCGTTGTGATCGCCGGCGTCAGTCCGCAAGCTGTCCGGGGTCATTCCAGTGAGCCCTTCGGCGATCTTGCGTTCTCTTAGAACCATGACTGCCTTCATGATGTTCGGCGCAGGACCCTGCCGACCGATGACTTGGGAGGGCACCTGTGCAACCACTTCCTCGCTTGCATGCAATCTGAACTGCTGAAGCGCGCACGAAGCGGAACAAAACCACACTTAGTCCACTCGAGGTTCAGGTCACGGTCTCGACGACCATCGAACAGGGGCGAGCAATGTGTTAATCGTCCTGGAAGGCATGAGATTAGAACGGACGCATCAACGGCTGGGTCGGGCGGTGACGCATATCTCGCCAGCTCGCAGCGCTGGCGGTCAAACTCCGCTGAGGCCGGCGGGCTGTCGAATAAGACTACACAAAAATCGAGAATACTCACTGAGGGATGAGGCAATGGACGAAGATCATACGAAACGCATGATCCTTGAATTCCTGAGGCAGCACACCTTGGCGGTCATTGCGACATGCCACCGCAACGGAACACCGGAGGCGGCTACGGTCGACTTCTCGGTGCGGGACAATCTTGAGATCGCGTTCAGCACTTTCAAGGACACGCGAAAGTTCGACAATCTCGCGGAGCGTCCCGGCGTCGCGTTCGTAGTCGGATGGGACGACAATATCACGGTTCAATACGAGGGTGAGGCAACAAGGGTTCCTGCCGCAGATATCGAACAATACCAGGAAGCTTATCTCCACAGCCTTCCGGCGGCCAGGGAGTTCATCGAGAGAGGGGTCGTGATGTTCAAAGCGACGCCACGGTGGATTCGATATTCCGATTTCAACAAGGAGCCTCCCGAGCTGATCGAGATTCAATTCTGACAGACACAACTGTTTCCGGTCGCCGTCCGAGAGCTCGACTAAATCGTGACACCCGCCTTGAGGGCAAGATAACCTAGAGGAACGCGGAGGATCGGGCGGCTTGGTCAGCCTGAAAGAAATAGCTTCGGCCGTGATGTTTCTCGCAAGTGACCAGGCTGGAGCTATGTCACGTGGAATCTCATGACCGGTAGATGGAAAGAGCCTTGATCGAAACCTGCGCATGAGGTGCGTTCGCGAGGTAGCAGTGCCGCCGGATTGCGCCGGGCTCGTTTCACGTCGCGCCGACGTGGTCGGTGGCAACTGCCCGAACCTGCAGGATGCGATCGATAAGGCCCCATTCCAATGCCTCTTCCGCCGTCATGAAGCGGTCGCGATCCATCGCTTGCTCGAATTCTTCGTAGGTGCGGCCGCAATGCTCGGCGTAGAGCCTTGTCATGCGATGTTTGGTCTTCTGCATTTCCTCGGCATGGATCAGCATGTCCGATGCCTGTCCCTGGAATCCGCCTAGCGGCTGATGAATATGGATGCTGGCATTGGGAAGGGCAGTCCGTTCGCCCGGCTGGCCGGACATCAAAAGGAACGAGCCCATCGAGCGGGCGGTACCCATGCACAGCGTATGCACCGGGGCGTGAATGTAACGCATCGTATCGTACATCGCGAGACCGCTGGTGACGACGCCACCGGGCGAATTGATGTAGAGATGGATTGGCCTTTTGGGGCTTTCGGCTTCGAGAAACAGCAATTGTGCGCAGACAAGTGCCGAGACCGTGTCGTTTACCTCTCCGTTGAGGAAGATGATCCGCTCACGAAGCAGACGGGAATAGATGTCGAAAGACCGCTCTCCTCTGCTGGATTGTTCGACGACCATAGGGACGAGTTGCATTGCTTCGCGCATCGGCGAACTCCAATCATTTCGAGATTTTTCGGGGGGCTTACCGCGTCAGGCGGCGAGCATGAGGGTCGGGCTGTTGCCGTTGGCGACCGTTTTCGCCAGCCGCTCCAAGGTGGCGCCGGTCAGCTCGTGGACGATCCGCAGGCTGGTTCCGCCCGATCCATTCGGGGCGATCGTGAAGGTGACGGTGCTTTCGAGATGGGGCGGGGTATCGTCGCGCAATTTGTAGCGGATTTCCTCGCCTGGCGTTTCGGAGAGCGACTGTGGCTCGGCAAGCGCCTCCCTCGGGAGCCACTTTTCCCTGAATTCCGCGATGCTGAGCGCCCGCCAGACTTTCTCCGGCGACGCGTCCAGTTCGTATCTCTGCTCGAAGCCGCTTTCCGGCACCTTCGCCTGCACCTTGGCCTTCATGTCGTTCATTGATCCATATCCTTCAGCAAGAGCTTCAGAGCGTCGATGCGAGCCGGCCAGTAGGCGTGGTATTTCGCCAGCCATTGCGCGATAACGGCCAGCCCGTCCGGATCGACCTCATAGTTCATGAAGCGGCCCTCCTTTTGTTCGCGCACCAGCCTTGCCGCTCGCAGGACCGCGAGATGTTGGGACATCGCCGGCTGGCTGATATCCATGCCCTGGCGCAGCGCGCTGGCATTCATGCTGCCGTTCGCGAGCTTTTCGAAAATCGTGCGGCGGGTCGGATCCGCCAGAGCACGGAAAATATCATGTTCGATCATGACAACACATAAGCACACACTTATGCGATTCGCAAGGCTGCACGGAGCGGGTTTGCGGATTTATGGCAGGGATGCCTTTTTGGCCCATGCCGAGTGATGATACTCAACCGCTTGGGATTCCTGAGCGGCGGGCCAAATGAACAATTGTGTAGCCGGGGGATTCGTTATGATGGACAGGAGGAACGGACACTCCTTCAAGTCAAACCTGTCAAACTTGGATCCGCCTGTACCATTGCGACAAGCTCCAAGCCTCGTTTGTATTTCACGGGATCTGATCTGACCGCGTTGGCCTGCTGCAAATTGTCTTGGAGATCGGCGACCTTTACAGGGCAGGCGATCTTGTTTTCGACTGCTCGAATAACAAACTGATCGTCGGTTTCGTCTTTGCGGCGGGTTAGAGCGTTCACCGCATCAATGACGCCTTTGCTGAATCCCAGTTGTTGAAGACGTTCGAGGTTCCACCCGTCGCACTTCTCCACGATATCGTGAAGGAAGGCGACTGTCTTTTCTTTTGCACCTTCGACGCGATCGGCCACTCGCTTGCAGTGGCTGATGTACGGATTGCCTGTCTTATCCGTCTGCCCCTCATGAGCTTCGGACGAAACCCGTTGCGCCAACTCGAGTTCAGATACTTCGTCTGTTGAAATCTCGCCATGTTTTGACATCGAGCACTTCCTCCGCAGCGAAAACGCAACGGGTATCTTCGCGGTTCCGTCAGCGGGCGCCGACATCGTCGCAGTCAACAAACAGTCAGATGACAGTTTGAAGCCCGAGTTCCACTACTCTGCCACTGGGAAGGCCGAAGTAGTCGGTGGCGTTGCCTGCGTTCTGCGCGAGAACGATGAACAGCCGATCCTGCCAGAAGGGCATTCCGCCTTTCTTCGAAGGAAGGATGGTCCGGCGTGACAGGAAGAACGACGTCGACATGATATCGAACTTCAGTCCGAGCTTGCGCACAAGCACCAAGGCGCGCGGAATATTCGGTGTCTCCATGTATCCGAAGGTAATCACCAGTCGGCTGAACAGAGGACTGAAACTCTCGAGAAAGATCTTCTCCTCGTCAGGTACGAACGGCTCCGTCGCGGTGACGACGCTGAGGATGACATTGTGCTCGTGGAGGACCTTGTAGTGCTTCAGGCTGTGCAGCAACGCTGTGGGCGCGCCTTCGACGTCGCTCGTCAGAAAGACGGCCGTTCCATGCACAGTGGGAGGCGGCCTCTTGGCAAGCCTGTGGATGACACCCTCGAGCGGAACTTCATCGGCGCGCGTGCGGGCGGCCAGCAGTCGGCGTCCCGCCATCCACGTCTGCATGATAAGGCCCATGGTGCATGCCACGGTGACCGGAACCCATCCTCCCTCAGGAAACTTGGCGATATTCGCGACGAAGAACCCGGCGTCTATGAGAAAGAGCGGGACAATGACGGCTGCAGTGGTCACGGTCGTCCATTTCCAGATGTGCTTCATCACGACGAAGAGTAGGACGCTGGTGATGAGCATCTCGCCTGTAACCGCGATACCGTATGCTGCGGAAAGTCCGCTCGAACTCCTGAAATACAGAACGAGCGCTACGACGAATACGAAAAGGAACGCGTTCACTTGCGGCATGAAGATCTGACCGGAGTGTGTCTCCGAGGTGTGCAGGATCTGGAGACGCGGTAGCACGTTAAGGTGCATGGCCTGACGAACAAGGGAATATGCCCCCGAGATGACTGCTTGGCTCGCAATGACCGTGGCCGCGGTTGCCATACACACGATCGGCACCCGCGCCCATTCCGGGTGCATATCAAAAAAGGGGTGTTTCGTCATATCAGGGTTCGCAAGCACGAACGCGCCCTGTCCGAAGTAGTTCAGAAGCAGGCAGGGGAAGACGAGAAAAAACCATGCCGTCACGATCGGCCGTCGGCCGAAATGGCCAAGGTCCACATAGAGCGCCTCCGCCCCTGTGACCGCAAGAAATACGGCTCCCAGGACAGCGATCGCGTGCCCGACATTGCTCGAGGCATAGAGAATGCCATGAAGCGGGTTGAGGGCACTGAAGATCTCTAAGTCGTCGAGAATATGGATGCCGCCGCTTATTCCGAGAATCAGAAACCAGACCGCCATGATGGGGCCGAACACCGATGCAACCCCGCTCGTCCCGAAGCGCTGCACGAAGAACAGCGCGGCAATGATGGTGACGGTGATCGGCACGATCCATCCGGAGAGCCCCGGGGCGACGACCTGGATTCCTTCGACGGCGGACAACACGGAGATTGCAGGCGTTATGATCGCGTCGCCAAGAAACAGGGAAGCGCCTGCGACGCCCAGAACGAGGATCCATGCCGGCTTCCCAACGAAACTCTGGCGTGCAAGCGTCATTAAGGACAGCGTCCCGCCTTCGCCTCGATTGTCGGCCCTCAGAACGAACGATACGTACTTCACCGTGACGACGATCGTCAGAGCCCATACAATCAGCGAAAGAATGCCGAGCACGTTCTCCCGGTGCGATCCCGATCCTGCTGTCGCATGCAGAGCCTCGCGAAACGCATAGAGCGGGCTGGTCCCGATATCGCCGTAAACGACACCAAGCGCTGCCAAAACCAAAGCGGGTAACCCGCTTCGTGTCTCAATCGCCAGTTCCGGGTCTTCGGATCGGAGTTGCGGATAGGTCACCGGGCAGTCCTGATGGGAGTGAGTATCTTTTCGAGGTTACGGCTAATGATCTCGTTGAACGTTCGACAGTTCGATTGGTTCGAAGGGGCGAACCACACCTCTGTTTGATCCGTCATTTTCTCCGACCGGCGCAGAATCGTGCTTGCCTTGCGGTCCAAGCCCTACCAAATGCTCGGAGCGTTAGCTCGCGGCCCGCGCGAAAACGTTAAAGCCCGGTCGCCATGGTACCAATAAACTCGTTCTCCTTGGTGCTGCGCCTGCCAGGATTGCGCAATACCTTACCACATTCGCGATATTGCACATGCGGCATCGCTCACTAGGTCGAGGCGAGTTCGCAGGGAGTGTTAACCATCGTATCTCGGGTCCCGCAATCAGCGTCCGAACGTTGTTCAGGGCCCCACTCCCACTTGCGCATGACCTGAAACTCCAGACTCCTAGATTCCGCTCCGCGCTACAGGCTGCAACCCGGATATTTGTAGAGGTCGGCTTGAGACAGATCGGGCGGGCATTTCATGGCGCCTGTGGCCTTCTGGCCGCATGACGATGCCTTAGTCTGCGATATCGATGCATAACGCCCCTGAGAGACGCGAACCTTGACGCATTGCTTCTTGTCGGCGTTCCACCAGGTATTGTTGCCGCCAACGTCAACATAGCCCCGCGCCTGCATTTCGCTCTCGGCGCCAGCGGCTCGCGAGCCCACGAGGTCGGCGATATCGGATGGCGATTTGGCGAACGCGGCCAAGGGCACCAGGACTGCAAGGCAGATTGCTATTGTCAGGCGCATGATGATTTCTCCATGGCATACATACCGCGTGACGTTAGTAGAACCCAGTATAGTTGAGCAAGGCTGTGCTTAGTCGACCGCTTGCTGCCGAAGACCGGCGGGCTTGAAGTCCCCAAGCACCGCCCACTGCCAATCAGCCGGCACCTACCACAAAACTGTAGATAACGTAGGTCACGCCATTTATTAGTGACAACTAAATCGGCTACGCTTATTCGATCTTAGCAGTTAACGGCTCTATCGAATGACACGGAGGCTGATTTGCGAAAGACGGCTGTGAACGGAGAACACCTCGGAGCAGGCGCTCGGGTTCAGTGCAGCATCCTTCTGCGAGGTGCGCTATTCGATGCCCGCAACATACCTCCATATTACCAGGACTTCTCATTCATCAAACATGCTCTCAAGACCATCTGTCGTGAGAACGGAATTGAGCGCGACCGCAGGGCAAGGGTCGAGGTCGCTGCTATGGTAATCGCCTTGTTTCAGGAAGGGGCACGTTCCGAAGGTGAAATCGTCGAACGCGCCCGCCAGAGGTGGTCGGAGGCAAGTATCCAATAGACACGCCGAGCGGCCGCGGGTCGCGTTGTCCCACGTGGCCCACGGCGTCAGGGATAAGTCCACTCTCGACATTCCTGAACCGCACTAGATGCGGGATCCACATGGGTTTGAGCGCATTCGACACCCAAGCGGAGGGGTCTGCTTCGATACTTCCGTATAATTGGAATGGACTGGGGGTTCGGCGATCATGATGTCGGTAGCCGCCGCGGCAGCGCACCCGCGATTTTGATTGAGCTCAAGTCTAACGGGTGCGTCTGGCAGCGTATGGGTTCAGTTTGTCCGTTTTTGCATACTCCTTCAAGTATCGGACATTGCTTCAGCCCTATACTTTGCGTGGCCCGTGCAAGCAAATGGACTCGCGATATGGCGAGGATGCCCGGCGTGTGGCTGCACGACAAGCCAAGGGGCTGCGAGCGGTCGGTCCACCGCCGCCGCGCCCTGGTGCAACCAACGAAAAATGGAAAGGATGCCCAGATGAATCGCGCACTCGATCGGCAGCCACCCAGTGAGATGTTTTCGAGAACGTCATTTCTCGACATCGCCAACGCGGCGTATATCGAAAGCCTGCAGTCGCGATATCTGGAGGATCCGAATTCTGTCGGTCCAGAATGGCGCGATTTCTTCTCCTCGCTTGGCGACAATGCGGTCGATATCAGAAGAACAGCGGCCGGCGCATCCTGGAAGTCGGCGAACTGGCCAATGTCGCTCAATGGAGACCTGATTTCCGCTCTTGATGGAAACTGGGCCAAAGAGCTTGAGGTGAAAGCAGGACAAGGGTCGCCGTCGGACGGTGACAGACTCTCCGCAAACCGCGATACGGCACGGGCATTGGCGATCATCCGGGCCTATCGGATGCTCGGACATCGGGCCGCAAAGCTGGATCCACTGGGTTTGATGACACCTGACGAAAGCGAGGAATTGCAGCCTTCCTCCTATGGGTTCAGCGAGGCCGATCTTGACCGACCTATATTTGTAGACGGCCCCTTCGGGGGCGAACTGGCCACTATGCGCGAGATCCTGGATCGCCTGCGTGTCTGTTATTGCGGGACGGTCGGCTACGAATACATGCATATCTCCGACAGGACGCAAAGGACATGGATCCAGCAACGTGTCGAACCGTTGAACGCTGCGACCGAACTGGCACCTGATCACAAGCGGCGGCTTCTCCAGAAGCTCGTGGAGGTGACAGGGTACGAGCGGTATCTCAACAAGAAGTTCGTCGGCACGACGCGCTTTGGGCTCGACGGCGGGGAGTCGACAATCGTAGCTCTCGAAGAGATCCTTGAGCATGGTGTGGCCCTTGGTGTAACTGAGGTCGTTTTCGGCATGGCCCATCGCGGACGTCTGAACGTCCTTAGCCAGGTGATCCACAAGCCACACCGGGCAATCTTCAGCGAATTCAAGGGCGGATCATTCCTCCCGGACGAAGTTGAAGGGTCCGGCGACGTAAAATATCATCTGGGAACCTCTTCGGATCGGGAGATCGGGGGTAAGAGGGTTCACCTGTCCCTGATCGCCAATCCCTCGCATCTTGAGATCATCGACCCTGTGGTGCTGGGGAAAGTCAGAGCCAAGCAGGAACAGCACGGCGATACAGCCGAGCGCACGACGGTCCTGCCGCTCCTGATCCACGGCGATGCGGCATTCGCCGGACAGGGGGTCGTTGCCGAGAGCCTCGGCCTATCAGGCCTGAAAGGCTACCGGACGGGAGGCTCGGTCCATCTGATAATCAACAACCAGGTCGGCTTCACGACCGACCCGAGCTACTCTCGGTCCTCACCTTATCCGTCCGATGTCGCCAAGATGGTCGAAGCGCCGATTTTTCACGTGAATGGCGACGATCCGGAAGCAGTAGTACGCGTCGGCAGGCTCGCGATCGAATATCGCCAGACCTTTCACAAACCTGTTGTAATCGATCTGATTTGCTTCCGGCTCTTTGGCCATAACGAGGGCGATGAGCCGTCGTTCACTCAGCCCGAGATGTACAAGGAAATTAGAAAGCACATGTCGACGCTCGACATCTACGCGGAGAGGCTGATCGCGGAGGGGGTTGTAGGGAAGGGCGAGGTCGAGGACGCCAGCGAGAGGTGGGTTGAGCACCTTGATCTCGAGTTGGAGGCATCCAAATCATACAAGCCGAACAAGGGCGATTGGCTGGATGGCAAATGGGCGGGACTTGGCTCTGGCAGGGCGGAAAGCGAGGATGAGAGCGATAGCGCTACAGGCGTCGAGGTGTCGACGCTAAGGACCATCGGCGACAACATCACAACGCTACCGGACGGTTTCCACGCGCACCCCACTGTCGGTCGTTTCCTTGAGGCGCGACGTAGGGCAATCGAGGCCGGTGCCGGCATTGACTGGGCGACTGCAGAGGCGCTCGCATTCGGATCACTTGCCGTTGAAGGTTATCCAGTTCGTCTCTCGGGGCAGGACAGCGAACGCGGGACCTTCTCGCAGCGCCATTCGGTGATCATCGATCAGGAAACCGGGGCGCGCTGCGCGCCGCTGGCTTCCATCAGTCCCGACCAGGCGCCGTGCGAGACTTTCAACTCGATGCTGTCGGAGCAGGGCGTCCTTGGCTTCGAATATGGATACTCGCTTGCCGAACCGAACGCGCTTGTTCTCTGGGAGGCGCAGTTCGGTGACTTTGCCAACGGCGCCCAAGTGCTGTTCGACCAATTCCTGTCGTCGGCGGAGCGCAAGTGGTTGCGGATGTCGGGCCTAGTCTGCCTGCTGCCCCACGGATATGACGGTCAGGGGCCAGAACATTCATCAGCACGGTTGGAGCGCTATCTGCAAAGTTCGGCCGAGGGTAACTGGCAGGTTGCCAACTGCACGACCCCCGCCAACTATTTCCATATTCTCAGGCGGCAACTGGCGCGCAATTTCCGCAAACCGCTGATCTTGATGACTCCCAAAAGCTTGCTGCGCCACAAGCGGTGCCGGTCGGACCTCGTCGACCTCGGCACAACGGGGCGGTTTCAGCGCATCCTTCGCGACGAGGGCGAAATGGACGATGGAAACCCGGTCAAGCTGGTCCCCGACAGCAAAATTCGGCGGCTCCTGCTGTGCTCGGGCAAGGTCTACTATGATCTTCAGGATGAGCGGGCTATGCGGGCCGACCAGCTTCGGCATCAACGGCGACCGGTCAGATGTCGCGCCACGTTGCGGAGGTTGGCCTGTTTATGAACGCGGCGTTCGCCGCATAGTTGCGAATGGCAATCAACATGCGTTTAAGTTGATGTCGTTCCCAGAAAGACGGGCACGAGGGCAGGTGGACTACATGACGTCCACGTTCAATCCGATCGATCGTCGTTGTGCGCGTAGCGTGCGTCCAAGATGCCGAGGCAAAGGCGCTCCAGCATCGACCTATCTGTCGTTCTCGCGCAGCAAAGCGAAGTGAGGTTCAAGGAAAGACCATGGATACATTGCAAGTCATCAAGGCGCTCGCGCACCCGGCACGAATGGATATACTGAATTGGCTGAGGGATCCGGAGACGTATTTTGGTGATCAGGAACATCCCGTCGCAATGGGCGTCTGCGCCAACCAATTCCAGCGAAGTGGCCTGGCGCAATCCACTGTTTCGGCACATCTTTCAGCGCTGACCGCGGCCGGCCTCGTCACGAGCAGGCGGGTGGGGCAGTGGATTTTCTACAAGCGCAACGAGGAAGCCATCGCGACGTTCTTGAAGCAGCTTACGGACGACCTCCAGGGAAACAGGAAAAGCGTGGATCGCTCAGGTCGAGGCGAGGTCGATAACCACACGGCCGCGTATTCTCCCGGCGATGATGTCCTCAGCAAGTTGGGGTAGTCTGGACATGGGTTCGACGGTCGTCATCTTTCTTAGCTTCTCCCTGTCGAGATCGCGCTCAAGACGTCTCCATGCAGCGAGGCGTTGCTCGAGCGGGGCAGCGACGGAGTCCATGCCGATCAATGCGACGCTGCGAAGAATATGCGGCATCACGGTACCCGTCAGATCCGCGCCCCCGGCAAGGCCACAGGCGACGATTGCGCCGCCTCGTACCGTCTGAGCAAGGATGTTTACCAGCGTGTTCGAACCGACGCTGTCGATGCCGCCGGTCCAACGCTCCTTTTGAAGCGGCGGTCCTTTCTCCTGAAGACTTGCTCTATCGACAAGGCCGGTCGCTCCCAGGAAAGCAAGGTAGTCGTGCGTCTCGGGACGCCCTGTCGCCGCCGTGACATTGTAGCCTTGCGCCGAAAGCAGCGCGACCGCGACCGAGCCAACACCACCAGCCGCCCCGGTGACAATTACTTCGCCTGAGCCAGGCTTTATCGTGCCCCATTTCTCCAGCGCATCGACGCACAGGGCTGCGGTGTACCCGGCGGTCCCTATGGCCATCGCCTCCTGCATCGAAAAGCTGTCGGGTAGGCGGATTAGCCACTCCGCCTTGACTCGTTGATATCGGCAATAGGCGCCCCATTCCGTCTCGGACAGTCCCCAACCATTCAGGACAACCTTGTCGCCCTGTTGCCATTTTGGCGAACGGCTCTCCACAACCGTACCCGCCAGATCCACGCCAGCGATCATCGGCATGCGTCGGGCGATGCGCCCCTTGCCCGTGATTGCCAGGCCGTCCTTGTAATTGAGCGTCGAGTACGCGATTTCGACCAGAACGTCGTAGTCCGGCAGTTCTGCCATGGAAATCTCACGAAACGCGCCGCTTGTCTTGCCGTCCACGCTGTCGATCACCATCGCCGGGAAGCTCTTTTCCATGACTGTCTCCAAAGTGTCGTCCGTGTAGCGGTCGAATTGGCATCATTCACGCCGTAGCAAGCGTCCGAGGCGGTGGCGCGTTCACGGCTGTCGCCCCGGACGGCCGGAACCTGTGGCGGTACTCGACGGGCGTCACATTTATCCGTCGCATGAAGGCGCGACGCAAACCGGTTTGATCCGCGAACCCGCACAGGCTTGCGACCCTCTTTAACGGCGTGTCGCTCTCTTCGAGAATTCGCCGAGCGGCTTCCACCCTGGCAGCCTCGACGTAATCGCCGGGGGTCATGTGGGTTTCGCGCTTAAACGTCCTGGCGAAATTTCGGCTGCTCATCCCAAGCCGTGCCGCCAATGTTTCGACCGAGAGGTCGCCCGCGATGTTGTCGACGATCCATTGTGTGATGTCGCGGATCGGACCGATCTCGGCCGCCTGCGCTTCGAGATGAACGCTGAACTGCGACTGGCCGCCGGGACGCTGGAGGAACAGGATGAGTTCCTTGGCGACCCGCAACGCAATGCTTCGGCCGAAATCCTCTTCCACCAGGGCAAGGGCCAGATCCATGCTCGCGGTGACCCCGGCGCTAGTATAGATTGGACCGTCCTTGACGAAGATCGTATTTGGTTCGAGTCTCACGGTCGGAAACATGTTGGCGAGCCGGGAAGTGGAATTCCAGTGCGTCGTCGCCCGACGGCCGTCCAGCAGCCCCGCCTTTCCGAGAAGGAAGGCGCCAGTGCATATCGAGGCGAGCCGGCGAACGTGGCGCGATTCCCGACCTATCCACTGCAGAAGCTTTCGATGATCCTCATACTCGCGGATGCCGGGACTTCCGGCAATCAACAAAGTGTCGAACCCTTCCAGAGTGTCCTTGATCGACATATCCGGCAGAAATCGAGTGCCGTTGAGGGCGGTGACGGGCTCCATCGTCAGCCCCACGATTTCAAGCGAATAGCCGGCTCGCCCTTTCAGCTGCGTCGTGGCCTCCGAGAACACGTCCATCGGCCCTGCCACGTCGAGCATCTGAACGCCAGGGATGGTGAGGATCGCGATACGCATGGTCGGCCCCTGCTTGTGGGCCGCCCGCAGGCTCCGGGCCGTGCAAGCGGCTAGAGTTTCGATCTTAGGTCGCGGTAGTGTCCGGTCAAGCGCTCGAGGTTAAACGCTCTGTTGAGGCCGCTCGGGTTCGGCAGGACCCAGGTCCTCGCTCCGGCGAACACCTCGTTCTGCCGTCCCCAATCGCAATCACCGCGGCCACTGATCGCAGCGAACGCAGCCTTTCCCAGGAACGCCAGATTGTCCGGTGAGAACCGGTTGATTTTCGCCTCCAGCTCGGGCGCAGCCGTCACGTAGTCGTCGGCAGTCAGTTCGGCAGCACTCCTCGTCGCCCGCGACACTGCGGCTGTTATCCCACAGCCATAAGCAAGCAGTTCCTGTTCCTCCTCCGCCCTCAACAGGCGAGGGGTGAAGTCTACCAGATGCAGAACCCGCCAGAAGCGGTTGCTGGGCGAGGAGAAATTGTGGCCGTCCCGCTCAGCGGTGACGGCCGGATTGAGGCCGCAGAAGACAACGCGAAGGCCAGCCGCCAGGACGTCGGACAGCCCCCCGCTCTGGATGGCGGGAGCATCAACATCGAGGCCGCCTTCGATAATCGTGTCGTTCTGCGGGTCTCCACACATGGTCACACCAGCGCACGGCCCTCGGCCGATATCACCGAGCCCATGTCCACGATTTCGTCCGCCAGGATCATCTCGTTGTGAGGCTTTCCCGACGGGATCATCGGCAAGCAGTTTTCGGTCTTCTCGACCCGGCAATCGAAGATCACCGGTCCGGGAGTGTTCAGCATCTCGATGATCTTGCCGTCCAGTTCCTCTGGCTTTTCCGCCCGGATACCCACGGCGCCGTACGCCTCGGCGAGCTTCACGAAGTCCGGAAGGCTTTCCGAATAGGAATGGCTGTAGCGTTCGTCATGCAGCAACTCCTGCCATTGCCGGATCATTCCCATGTATTCGTTGTTGAGGATGAATATCTTGACCGGGAGCCTGTACTGTACGGCAGTCGACATCTCCTGGATGTTCATCAATATCGAGGCCTCGCCGGCGATGTCTATGACGGCGCTCCTGGGATGCGCGAGCTGGACGCCGATCGCAGCCGGCAGGCCATAGCCCATCGTCCCAAGCCCGCCTGATGTCATCCAGCGGTTTGGCTCGCTCAGATGGAAGAATTGCGCCGCCCACATTTGGTGCTGCCCGACTTCCGTCGTGACGTAGACGTCGCGGTCGAGTGTCAGCGCCCGCAGCCGCTCGAGCGCGTATTGCGGCTTGATGACTTCCGACGAATTACGATAGCCGAATGCCTTGCGTGCACGCCACGCCTCGATCTGCTTCCACCAGGGCGCAAGCCTATCCCTGCGCTCTTGCTGAGGCTGGCGTGGCCACCCGGCGATGAGGTCTTCCAGGACAGACAGGGCATCGCCGACGATACCAACGTCGACGGGAACAATCTTTCCGATCGACGACGGATCGATATCGACGTGGATCTTCCGCGATCCCGGAGAAAAGGCGTCGAGACGTCCTGTGACACGATCGTCGAACCGGGCGCCGAGGCAGAGCATGACGTCGCAGTCGTGCATCGCATGATTGGCCTCGTATGCGCCGTGCATGCCAGGCATTCCGAGCCACAGGTCGTCGGAGGCGGGGAACGCCCCCAAGCCCATCAACGTCGAGGTAACGGGCGCGCCGACAAGGGCGGCAAACTCGCGTAGCCGTGCACTCGCCTTGGGCCCGGAATTGATGACGCCGCCACCGGTGTAGAGTATCGGCCGGCGCGCCTCGGACAGAAGCTTTATGGCCTCCGCGATGCTTGCCGGACTGCCTTTGATCTGCGGCTCGTACCGATGGAGAGGGATTGCCTCGCGGGGGCCCGAGTAACGCCCGCGCGCGACCTGGATATCCTTCGGGATATCAATCAGAACAGGGCCGGGCCGTCCGGTGGTCGCTATCCGATACGCCTCATGCATGACATGAGGAAGTTCTTCAATGCTTCTGACCAGATAATTGTGTTTCGTACACGAGCGCGTAATGCCGATCGTGTCGGCTTCCTGAAAAGCGTCGGTGCCGATCAGGTGGGTAGGAACCTGGCCGGTGATGACGATCAGCGGGATCGAATCCATCAGCGCATCGACGATGCCGACGACGGTATTGATCGCGCCTGGCCCACTGGTGACGAGAACGACGCCCGGCTTGCCGCTCGATCGCGCGTATCCCTCGGCGGCATGGGCTGCACCCTGCTCGTGGCGCACCAGGATGTGGCGAAGCCTGGGCTCATCCAAGAGAGCGTCGTAAATCGGAAGCACCGCGCCGCCCGGATACCCAAAGAGGACTTCAGCCCCTTGGTCGGCCAAGGCTCGCACGACCATGGCTGCGCCCGTTATCTCTTCGAAGTTTGCCGTCGCCGGCGTCTTTGCGGTGATATTGATCGTCATGATTGAGGTCCAGTCTTAGCCCACAGGCTCTAGGTTCTATCAATCCAATATAGGCGCGCGACACCTGTCCGGAATTTCAATTCCGCGGCAAAAACAGACAATCCTACGTCGTTTACGGCCATGGTTTCAGGTAGCAGCGGTGTCCTCGCCGACACACCATCAGAGTTGGCTCGGCGCTAGCTGTCGCGCCGAACTTCTGCAATCTGCATCATCACCGACTTGATGACGCCTTCGTCATGCAATTCGCCGACCAGTAGTTTGAACCAGCTGAATCCGACCCACAGGGCGACCTTGTCGTCCACCTCGGCGGCCTGCAACTCGCCGCGCGCTGCACCGCCACTCAGCATCCGTCTCACGTCGGCGGTGCGATCTGGAAGAAACCTGTCGCGCAGCGCACTTAGGGCCTCCGGCGTACCCTGCGCCTCGGCGATCAAGCCGCGAAGCGCCGCCCCGGCCGGGTGCGACTCCCAGAAACGCCACAGACTGGTCGTGTACTGCACAAGTTCTTCAACAAGATTCCCGGTGTCTGGAACCGGCACGAAGGTCGAACGCTCGGCGGTGTAGATCGCGATAAAAAGGTCGGCTTTCGTCGGGTACCAGCGATAGATCGTCGTTTTTCCTGCACCGGCTCGGCGGGCGACCTCGTCGACTGAGAAACCGGCGTAGCCCTTTTCCGAAATCAGATCCTTGGCGGCGGCAAGCACAGCAGCCTCGGCTTCCGGGTTGCGACGCGATCCAATGGATGTTCGCTTCTTGGCAGGGGCGGGTATCGGTTTCGTGGTCATTGACAAGGCGTACCTCAACTTCGTGGCCCCGATCAACAACGATTACACTACGAATGATCGACCAGATGAGCGCGCGACTCGGAGGGCTCAAAAGGAACCGCGAAGTACTGGGTTTCCCTCTCTACAAGGCCATTCGCAAATTCCATTATGCTCACCGAGTAAGAGGGCGCACCGTCGTAGGTGAGGACAAACTCCGTGACCCACAGGTTCCCGCTGCCGATGATGCGGTGCACGGAAAAATGCTTCTTGTTTGGTTGAACGAAGCGGCTTTCCTGGATCTTCCTGCGTCCCCGGATACGTTCTCCGGATTGCGGATATTCGAGCAGGGCATTCTCCTGATAGATTTCATGCTCCAGCTCGAAATCCCCGGCGTCCGAGGCTGCCCAATGCCGTTCGAGCGCCGCCCTGAGTTCTCGATCTTCCATCTTGGACATTCCTTCCTCGAAATGCTTCCAATCTCACTTGGCTGCTTGCACCCCGGTGACACGGGGAATGAAGCCGGGAACTCCGGTGTCGACCACGCCGTTGAAGCGGATGTTCGTGGTTATATGCTCGCGCATCTGAAGCATCGCATCCTCGGGCAGGGTGGAAAAGTCGAAGTTCTCCTCGATCCGCTTTGGGTTCTGAGACGTCGTCAGGAATGCCGTTCCGCGTTGGGCTGCCCAAGCCAATGCGATCTGAGCCGGCGTCTTGCCGAGGTGTTTGGCTATCGTGGTGACGACCGGGTCCTCGAGCAGGTTTGGAACCATTGCATGGCCGAGAGCCGCGAAAGCCAAGAGAACGATGCCGTGTTTCTGACAGTATTCCAGCAATTCCCACTCGGGAAGGTATGGATGCGACTCTACCTGCACGATGGCAGGCTTGATCCGTGCTTCCTCGACAATCTCCTTGAGCTTGTCGAGCGAGACGTCGGAGAGTCCGATGGACCTGCACCGGCCGCTGTCGACAAGTTCCTCCAGTGCGCGCCACGTGTCGACCAACCTGACGCCAGGATCGTATATGACGTGTCCGTACTCGTCTCGCGGGTCCTTTTCGTCGCCCGGCAGGAAGGCGAACGGCGTATGTATGAGATAGGCATCGACGTAGTCGACCTGGAGACGACGGCAACTTGCTTCGAAGGCAGGTCCGACCCGTTCCGGGCGATGGTTTGTGTTCCAAAGCTTCGTGGTGACGAAAAGGTCTTCGCGACGCAAGGTACCCGCGGCGATGGATTCGCTGAACGCCGCGCCGACCGCTTCTTCGTTCAGATATCGCTCGGCGCAGTCGAAATGGCGGAACCCTGTCAAAAGTGCCGCCTTGACCGCCTGTTTCGTCGCAGTCGCATCGGGTATCAGTGTTCCAAACCCGGCGACCGGGATCGCGCCGGTGCCATGGGAGAGGGGGATTCTCTTGAAGCGGAGCATATCTGGGGCTTCCATTTGCCAATCCTTCGTTTGGGGCAAAAACTTGCATCGGCGCGAGGTTTTTCTCGTTGCGCCTTAGCCAGACCAGCCGCGATGACATCACGCGTCCTTCCTTGTAAAGCGACACCGTTTCCCGGCCTATTGTACCTTGGTGTCAACACGCTTTCGCCAGCACCGCACCGGGCTCAGCCGACGTCATTCGGATTTCTGGCGGAGCGTTTTCGATCGCCATTGTAAAAAGCTCCTGGGCGCGGCTGACGCCTCGTAGTACGTGGGAACCGATCGATTGCAGACCATGGGTCTGCGAACGCGACACGATTGCCGCAAAGGGCGCGGACATGAGGAACTTGCGTTGCAGAGGTCTGCAAAGCGACGCAATGCGGCTGACCTCGTTTACGGCAGGGCCGATAACGGTGAAGTCGAGACGGTCCTGGCTGCCGATGTTTCCGTAGAAGACATCTCCCACATGCAGCCCGAGATAGACATCCGTCACGGGACGGCCTTCGGCGCTGCGTTGCGCATTAAGTGCTACCAGCCGCTTGTCGAGCAAAGCGCGCGCATGGAGCGCGGCTGCGCATGTTCGGCTGGCGACGTCGCCTCTGAAGATCGCGAGCGTCCCGTCGCCCATCAGTTTGAGCACTTCGCCGCCGGCTTCCTCGATCGAGGAGATCACCGCGTCGGAGTAGTCATTGAGCATGGGAATGATCTCTTCAGGATCGACCGTGTCCGAGATCCGGGTGAAGTTGGCGAGATCGGAAAACCATAGCGCTGCAGAGATGCGTTCGCTCCGGCCACGCGTGATCCTTCCATGCAGCACATGGTTGGCCGCGCCCTCGCCGAGATAGACCTTTGCAATGGTGGAGGCAACACCACTCACCACCACGCACTTGACCGCAAGTGCAAGGCACGGCAGGAGGTCGCGCAGCGCCTGCTCGTCTGCCTCGGAAAAACCATCGGGCACGCGGGTCCCGAACTGTGAGAAAAAGCAATCAATTCCGCCGATGGCGCCTGGATCGTCAAAGCGGTGTGCCGTGGCGATGAAATCGGTAAACCCATCCCGCTTCATCGTGTCGACGAGAAAAAAGTCGGCCGGATCGCCATTCAGCAGCCGTCGGCGCAGCTGCGTGCCGCCCGTCCTCTTCAGATAGTGGAAGGCAGAGCGCTGCCAGTCGCTCGGGATGCCACCTGGATCGGCGAAACCGAACTCGAAGACACGTTGCATCCATCGGGACCGATCCCAGCGGTAGGCTCGGCGTTCGTACACCGGATGCAGCGTATCCATGACGGCGCTTGCCCTGTCGATCTGCAATCCACCAGCGTTGCAGCGCTCGCAGAACCCCGCGAGCAGGTCCTCCTCCGGCAAGCCCTTCAGTCCGGATTGCATCAGCCAGTTGGTGATGTTCTTGGCGTGGTGGTCGTCCACGGGAGCAACTCCTGCTATTGACCGTTGTAATCAACAGTCGATCGGTGCGGCGGTTTTGCCTCATCTCGTCGTCAGCGGATGCGGTGGAGAGGGCTTCATCAGGGAGACGACGATCAGCCCTGCAATCGCGGCCATGAAGGTGATCCAGAACCCGTCGATATAGGCCTCGACGTTCGCTTCCCTCTGGACGATCGTTGCCAGTACCGCCACGCCGCGTTTCAGGGCTTCGGACTGCGACGTTGCCGGTGCAGACCCTGAGCCAAGCTGAGCGATCATCGAACTCCACCCCGGCGTCGTCCCAGTGACGTGAAGGCCGATCAGGTACGAGTGCAATTGCTCGCGCTGGCGCACCCAGGTCGTCATCGACGTCGCGACGGTCTCAGAACAGATCAGGCGCATGACCTGGACATAGGCGACGAGGGATATGGCGCGGGCCGGGTTCACATTGCTGAACAGGGTTGCCACCGCAGCAAGAAACACAATCTCTTCGCCGAACGTCTGCAGGATCACGATCAGCCGGAACTCGGGCAGCGACCATATGCTGGTCAACTGTGTACCAAGCCATGCCGATATTGCGAAGCATGTGAAGCCGATGATCAACGTCCAACGTTGCTTGAACGTCCGGACAAGAGCCACAGCCGTACCGGTTGCCGCGACGAGAAGCAGAACTGCGTAGGGTGCGGTGAAGTCGCCGATCTGCTCCGGACGCAGGCGCGCCACGCTGACCAGGAAGTTCGGTTCCAGCAGCGAACTGCCGAGACTGGCGATCATGAAGCAGGCGATGGCGGCGAACCCTAACGCGATGTTTCTGTGACGCAGGATTGAGATATGAGCCCAGGGATCCTTGACCTGCGTCTCGTGCCACAAGAATACGCAGACGAGAAAGGCCGTCGCGGCGAGAAGCGACACAACATACCCCGAGCGGAACCAGTCCAGACGGTTACCCTGGTCCAAGGCGAAATAGAGCGTCGTCAAAGCTACGCCAAAGAGCGCCATTCCGCCCCAGTCGGCACGATCCAGAAGCTCCCGGTCGACCTTCATCGGTTTCCCGCCATACCAGAACAGGATGCCGATGACGGGCGCGACAACGGCGCCCTGCCAGTAGAGCCATTGCCATCCAATCGTTTGGGTGTAACTGCCGGCGGCATACAGGCCGAGGTTTTGCGCGAACGGTATTCTCAGGACGTAGAACGAAAGAGCAAAGATCCAGTACTTCCGATCAAGGTTTCGAAAGGCAACCAAGAGCGTTGCGCCGACGAAGATGCCAAGCACCATTGCTCTTAGAGCATGCAATGCGACGAGAGGTTCGAAGCCGTGGGCAAAGGGGATCGCAACGGAGATGACGGAATAGAGAATAGACGGCCCGATCATGACCCTCTTGACGCCAAACACGCCGATCAACCAACCGATGCTCGGTGCAACGAGAATTTGCGGTGCCGTCGCGAAGGTGCTCAGCCAGGCACCCTCGTCGAAACTCAAACCGAACGCGCCGCGCAGGTCCGCGAGGCCGATGCTTGCGGTCCGGACGTCGAAGGCAGTCAGTATCGACGCCATGACCATGGCAACCGCGACATATCCTTGTCGCGGAAGATCGCTTGAATGAACGCGCCTAGACATCGCGCTTTCCTTTTGTAGCTATTCGGGTTGTGACCGACATACCTGGACGCAGGCGCTCAAAGTTCGGTTGCGTCGGGTCGATTTCGATGCGCACGGTCAGACGTTGGGCAACCTTTGTGAAGTTGCCGGTCGCATTGTCAGGGGGCAAAAGGGCGAAGGTCGAACCGCTTGCGGGCGATATTTTCGAAACGATGCCGTGGAGGGTTTCTCCCGGCAGCAGATCGACAGAAATATCGACGGGCTGTCCCTCGCGAACCAGAGCCAACTGGTTCTCCTTGTAGTTTGCGAGGATGTAAACCTTCGGAAGCGGCACGATCGAGATAAGGTTCGTGCCCGTAGCGACATAGTTTCCGAGCTGTACGCTCCGCTTCGCGACAACGCCGTCGACGGGTGCGCGCACATCGGCGTAGCCGAGATCAAGCTCACGTGCCGCGACGTCAGCCACGGCGGTGTCGACGTTCGCTTTCAGCACGTCGCGCTGTTTTGCGATCACGTCGAGCTTGACCCGCTGAGCGATGACGGTCGCGTCGGTCATCTTGGAGTTCGCCAACGCCCGCTCGTGAGCCGCGGTAGCCTTTTCCAACGTCTGGACCGAGCTCGCCCTGCCGTCGATGCCAAGTCGCGTCTGGCGTTCGAGCTCCTTGCTCGCCTGGATTTCATCAGCGGCGGAGGCCTGCTGCTGCGCGACGGCGACGTCGATCTGGGTGAGCTGAAACGTTCGCTGGGTGTCATTGTCTTCGAGCTGAGCACGGGCCGCTTGAAGCCTCGCTTTCGCAGCTCGGAGAGCGACTTCGAACGGCTTTCGGTCGATCGAGAACAACAAGTCGCCAGCTTTGACACGCTCGTAGTCGCGGACCGAAATCCCGTCGACCGTGCCTGCGACGCGGGCGCTGATAGAGGAGACGTCCGCATAGACCGCCGCGTCGTCCGTCGTTTGCACCGATCGGCTTGCGACCCACCAATCCCAGTTGGCTCCGGCGCCGACAACGGCGGAAAGAGCGACGACGATCGCTGTGACAGGCACGACGAACGAGGACGGTGATGCTTTGTTGGGGGAGGGAGCCGCCGGATGCGTGCCGTCCTGAGTTCCAGGCAGCGCCGTGACGTTGGTTCCCGACTGTTCAGTTACTTGGTTCTTGTTTCTCAACCAGGCCATTCTCTTCGTCCGTTTGGTAGATCCGAGGTTCGCCTTCCGTGACGCTCGCGGCGTCCCGAAAGAAATCGGCGATGTCGGACCGCGTGGGCTTTCAGGTTCACGCGGCAGATGCGGCTCGCCGTTCCGTCGCTTCGTAGATTGGACATACGAAGCTCCACGACCCACCTCCGCATCTTCCGACAGGAGGGTCGGCAACCGATCAAATTCGCCCACGGCGACTTGCGGGAACAAATCCCCGGGCCGCTCGAAACCAAACCCTCGGCTGTAATGCGACTGATATAAACGATACGTATCGTTTCAACAAGATACGACCTATGAAAATACGCTTGCCCAGCTATTCGTCTTTTGATGACCGGGCGGCGCCGATCCGCCATGAAAGCAGGCCCGTCATCGAGCCGCCATTCAACCAAGGTATCGGCGACACCTTCGTATAATGGAATGCGCGTCCGTTTTCGGATGTTGTCTTGTCACGGGACCGGGCAACATGTCCGCTTGCGGATCAGAAGCCTTGGATCTCAACCAAGCGGATGGGGAGTATGTCTTATGGCTCGCCTTCTTTCCGTCAACGTCGGGTTGCCGCGCGACGTCGAATGGCAGAACAGGATCGTCAAGACGGCGATTTGGAAGAGCTCGGTCGAGGGTCCACGCATGGCGCGGACGTTGAACATCGACGGCGATGGGCAGGCCGACCGGGCCGGACATGGTGGCAAGCAACGCGCGGTGTTCGTCTACCAGATAGACTCCTACCGGTACTGGGAAAGGCACTTGGGCCGAAGCGACTTTGTCTATGGGCAGTTCGGAGAAAACTTTACGGTGGACGGGCTTGCCGACGCTGAGGTCTGCATCGGTGACTGCTATCGCATCGGTGGGGCGCTGTTCGAGGTGACGCAGCCCCGTGTCACGTGTTATCGGCTCGGCATTCGCATGGACGTGCCCGAAATGGCGGCTCTGTTGGTGTTGCATGACAGACCGGGCTTCTATTTTCGCGTTCTTGAGGAAGGCTATGTCCAAGCGGACGACGCTATCATCAAGACCGCATCCGGAGAGGGCGGCATGACTGTCTCGGAGATCAACGCGCTGCTCTACAAGCCTGGCCATCGCCGCGACCGATTGGAACGGGCGCTGCGCAATCCGTCGTTGAGCGCTGGTTGGCGCCGTTCGTTCGAGGCTTTGCTCACACAATCGGCCGAGGGCGCGAAGGTGACGGGAAATGCTGGCCTGACGGGCGTGATCGAGACGCGCCCGGCGTGGGGTGGCTTCCGCGAGTTCCGCGTTGTTCGCAAGACGTTGGTGGTTAATCACGTCACCTCGCTTGAACTCCAGCCGTTGGACGGGAGGTTGCTGGAGAACTACCTGCCAGGGCAATTCATCGTGCTCCGGCTGCAGCCACGCTCGGCTCCGCTCCTACTTCGAAGCTATTCACTGTCAGGCCGCGCGGATGGCCAGTGTTTCAGGGTAACCATCAAGCGGGAGCCGCACGGTGCTGCCGGCAGATTCGTAAGCGAAGAACTGAACGAGGGTGATCTCGTGGAGGTGAGCGCGCCGCGCGGCAGCTTCACATTGATCCGCGGCGGCGGACCTGTGGTATTCCTGAGCGCGGGGATAGGGATGACGCCGGTTCTCGGCATGCTTCATTCTCTCGCGGCTGAGAAGTCTTCGCGGGAGATCTGGTGGCTCTACGGAACGCGCAGCAGCCTGGAGCATCCATTCGCACAGGAGGTACGCGAGCTCCTTCGATTGCTCCCGAATGCCCATGGCCACACCTGCTACAGCGCGCCCGCGCCAGGCGACCGACAGGGCACTGACTATGACTCGACAGGCCACCTGGACACGGCGATCCTCAAGACGCTTGGCCTTCCGATCGAGAGCGATTTCTACCTCTGCGGACCTGCGAAGTTCATGAGCGACCTCACGGAAGGACTTGCTGGCGTCGGAGTTGCGCGCCATCGCATCCACACCGAGATGTTCGGTTCCGGTTCATCCATAACGCCAGGAATCGCAACTTCGCCGCGACAGCCACCGCATCAGCCGGCGGGCGAGCCCGGCTCCGGAGGATTGGTCTCGTTCGCCCGCAGCGGATTGGCCGTGCGTTGGAACCCGAGCATGCACAGCCTGCTCGACTTGGCTGAGGCATGCGATGTGCCGGCTCGCTGGTCCTGCAGGACCGGCGTCTGCCACACCTGCGAGACCGGATTGATCTCGGGCTTGGTTACCTATCAACCGAACCCGATCGATGGAGCCGCGGATGGCAATCTGCTGCTTTGCTGCTCGCAACCGGCAGGTGACCTCGTCATAGACCTATAGAGGCAGGGGTCGCACAAACGGAGGAATTGGACATGAGATCAGACATCGTTTCGGGAGCCGTTTTTCCAGACTACGAACTCAGCGATCACACCGGCAAGCGTCGAAAACTCTCGGAGTTGCAGGCCATCTATCCCATGGTGCTGGTTCTCAGCCGAGGCAGCTTCTGTCCCAAGGATCGACGTCAGCATGAGGGGTTGCTACAGCTCTATCGAGAAATGGAGGTCGGGTATTGCAGGCTGGTGACGATCAGCACCGATACCATTGCCGAAGCACACGAGTTCCGCAGCGGCGTCGGGGCGCATTGGCCATTTCTGTCGGATCCGAGACGGACGATCCAGCAGGATCTCGAAATCGCGGAATACACGGACCCGGTTCATAATCCGATGATCCCCCATGTCATTGTCCTCGAACCCGGTCTGGTCGTCTACAAACTCTACAATGGCTATTGGTTCTTCGGCCGCCCGACAGTTGAGGAGCTTCGCCAGGATCTGCGCGAGGTCTGCAAGAAATCCTGGCCCGACTGGGACATCACGCAACCGGAGTTGCGGTCAGCTTGGCAGGAAGGGCGTAAGGATATGTTCTTTCCCTATGGCAAATCCATCGCACAAACCCTGGCCGACGGTTAGCTCACCGGTTTTCGGCGACCCGACAGAGCATCGCCAAGGGCCCGATCCGGATCGCAAGAGCTATGCCTCCTACTTTTCGTTCACAGACCCCGACGGCAACGGCTGGACCGTCCAGGAGATCACCGGTCGCCTGCCGGGGCATCGCGGCGATCACACACACCGCAGTTGACCGCGGCTGTCTGGGGCTACGAGCCCTGATCGTCGAGGTGGTATTCCACCGAAGAACGGTGACGACGACGCCCCAGACGCCACGGGATCGCATGTGGGGCCGGTGGTGACCATCCGTGATGTCAAGCCGGGCGCGTCATCGGCTGCGTTCTGCGAGTGCTCGACGGACGGCCTTTTCGAGGGCGTCGTCGAAGAAAGGTTTGAAAAGACAATCGGATGCGCCCTGCGCAAGGAGCCTTGACCGCAGGTTCTCGTCATGGTTCGCGGTTATAAAGACGATGGGGACCGAGCTGTTGCGACGTAGGAGCTCGCACTGCAGATTCGGCCCAGACATTCCCGTCATAACGACGTCGAGAAGCAGGCAGCTCGTCGTCGCAAGGGCGCCCGAAGCGAGAAACTCCTCCGCCGACGCGAAGGCGATGCTGTCGAGGCCAAATGATTGAAGGAGCGCGGGCAGGGACTCGCGAACCGACACATCATCGTCTACGACCGAAACCAATGGACGAACGCTTTCCATGGCCAACTCCGTTACGGCCACCATACGGTATATCTGCCAACCGGTCGGACCACCGCGGGAACATGATTGAATCTAGGAGTTGTTCAACCTCCAGTACATTGTACCAAGGTATCGGTCCGCTGGCCCTTGATGTCGTTTGCACGATTCAGGAACAGCCTCCGGCGTGGCCATCAGACACGCTATGCCGCCAGCGATGTGATACAGGACCGGTTTCGGGGCCCCATGGTGGGGAGAACATCTTCGTGAAGAATATCCCGGCGTTATTGGCGAGAGCGTCGATGGAACCGAACCGACCCACAGCCCTGCCAGCTACCAGCTCGGCCCTCGCCAGATCGCTGACCTCGCCGTCGACGAGTTCGAGACGGGTTGTCCGATCGGACTACCTGGCCTTGCTGATGCGCCTTGATGCCCCGACGACGTTCCAACCCTTGTCGAGAAATGCCTTCACCAGTCCGGCACCGATCGGCTGGGACACACCCGTGATCAAAATCGTCTTGTGCCCGCTCATTCCTGCCTCCAATCGCGCAGGCAACCCACCCGCCCGCAATCGTCGTGGCCGTGGTATCGGCCTTCGATTTGTGCAAATCGGCAACTCCCGGGAACAAGGCTTCAATCCTTGTTCCCATGGAAGCATCTCCCGAAATGAGACCTCAGGCTAGTGTGCCAAGGTGTCTCCGATACTATCGGATGATGGCCTGGCGCGAAGGGTAACCCTTTGCCGTGGTCCTCAATGCATGACTACCTGATCGCCGAGCCGGAGGCGCGCAAACATGTTGACCAGCTCGGGCAGAGAACGAGCATTCATTTTGCGCATCAACTGACCGCGATGCGCCTTAACAGTTATTTCGCTGATCCCAAGTTCGAAAGCCACCTGCTTGTTCAGGAGGCCGTGGACGACGAAGAACATGACCTCGCGCTCCCGGGGGCTCAGCATTTGATAGCAGGATCGAAGGGCGGCCAGCTCGCTATCTTCACGCGTGAGTGCTGCACTGCGTTCCATGGCACTTCTTATGGCCTGCAATAGCGCAGCGGTGTCGATTGGCTTGGTCAGGAATTCGAATGCGCCGGCCTTCATTGCGCGCACAGTGGTTGGCACGTCGCCGAAGCCGGTCACGAAGATGATCGGTATCCTCCTTCCATCCGTGGTCAAAAGGCTCTGAAGGTCGAGACCATTCAAGCCCGGCATGTTGACATCAAGCACCAGGCAGCTCGGCCCAGCGGGTCGCGCATATGAAAGGAAGTCCTTCGCAGAGGCGAAAAGCAGCGGCTGCCATCCTGCGGATGCGATGAGAAGTTCCAGGGATTCCCGGACGGACACATCGTCATCGACGACAAACACAACGGGTCTGTCCAGAGCCTGGGTCTGCGTCTTTGCCCGCTGATGTGCGACCGCGATGGTACTGTACATAGCTTTCTCCTTTTGACTTCGCTCAGAACCGTCAAAACGCTCGCCGAGACATTCGACCGCCCTCGGCAAGGAGCAGTCGGCGCATCTCTTCGCCGCCTTGCTGTACTGAGCATGACCGGTAAAACCTGCCCATTGCGTGTGAGCCTGCGGTGCGGGCCGCCCGCGTTCCGACGCCGAGGTTCATGCAATCGGTTTGCTTCATCTCCAAGAACGAATCGAACATCAAATCCGTGCGACCGGATCAGATGGAGCGGCGGTTCCCGTATCGAAACATCCTCGTCGAGAATGCAAACGACCAGCTCCTTCTTCATCGCCGCGTCCTCGCTTGACCGAGGCCCGTCGCCAGGATTTGTGGTGCCGAATACGAGGGAAGTCGGAAGCCGAAGGTCGCTCCTGCCTTTTCGTTGGATGACGCGTACATTTGACCGTTGTGGCCTTCGACGATTGAGCGGCTGACCGACAGGCCGATGCCCATGCCGTCGCTCTTGGTCGTGTGGAATGCCGTGAAGAGCTGTTCGATATCAATAGCGATACCCGAACCTGTGTCCCGGACCGCGAGCTCGACCAGCCCCTCTGTTGTGATCGCCGTTCGCAAGGCGATTTCCCGAGGCTGGTGCGCGAGCTCGCCGATTGCGTCGATCGCGTTGCGGAGCAGGTTCATGATAACCTGCTGAAGCTGGACCCGGTCCCCTTCTACCGCCGGCAGTTGATCTGAAAGGTCCAACCGCAGTGCGATCCTGTTCCTTTGCAGGTCGCTCCCGATCAAGCCTACAACCTCGCGTGCGGCATCATTGAGGTCAAGCGGTTCGAGCGTTGCGGGCTGCTTCCTGAACAGTGCCCGGACCTTCCCGACCACTTCGGATGCGCGCTGTCCATCCCTGATGGTCCGGCGTGCCGCTTCCAGAGCGCCCTCGACGTTCGGTGGTGTCGCGGCGAGCATTCGAAGAGACGTGCTGGCGTTCGTGATGATCCCCGAAAGCGGCTGGTTCACTTCGTGGGCTATCGAAGCCGTCATCATTCCGAGGCTCATCACCCGTGTGATCTGCGAAAGTTCGGCCCTGAATCGGTCGCGGGCTTCTTCGGCAAGACGTCGCTCCGTGATGTCCTGGCCGGCGCCGATGCATTCCACATGGCCATCGGGATACTCGAGACTGCGCGCAACGACCCTTAGATGGCGGACGGACCCGTCACCTGAAATGATCCTGGCCTCATATTCGGGATTGTAGGCGCCGGCGCGAATTTCGTCGCGCCGGCGTGCGAGAACCTCTCTGTCGTCAGGGTGAATCCGCGTCGCCACCGCTTCCATGGTGATGACGGCGTCCTTGTCGAAGCCGAAGATGCGGCTGAGTTCGTCAGAGAAAATGACCTCATCGGTTGCTAGCTGCCAGCAGAAGGTACCGGTGTGACTCATCCGCTCGCCTTCCGCCAACAGCATTTCGCTGTGACGAAGTTTGTCCTCGGCCTTCTTCCTGTCGTCGATGTCGGTATTCGTTCCATACCATCGTGCCACCGACCCATCTTCGGCGAAGACCGGGTTGGACCGGATCAGGAACCACCTGTATTCGCCATCGCGACGGCGGATGCGGGCCTCTGCTTCGCCGGGAACGCCCGCTTGCAGCACCTCTTCCCACGTCTTAAGAAGGCCGGCGACGTCGTCCGGGTGAACGACTGCCCACCAGTGGTCGGCCTCATCTGCCGCGATCCCGGCAAACTCAAGCCAGGGTTCGTTCAGATATTCCACCTCTCCGCTCGGTGCTGCGGCCCAGGCCATGACGGGAATGGCGTCTACGATCTCCTGGAGTTTCTGCTCGTTGGCCGCTCTGGCGGCCTCGGCACGCCTCCGGTCATCGATATCCGTCAGGAACACGTACCATGGCGCGGTCGAGGGGTCCGGGAAGGGAACGCCATGAACCTGGAACCATCGATAGTCCCCGACACTACCCTTTACGCGCACTTCCAGATCAAAATTCTGTTCGGCTGAGATTGCCTCGTTGAAGATCCTTATCGCTGTCGGCAGATCGTCGAGATGTATGATGTCAGCATGTTGCCAGTTTCGAAACTCTTCAAGACTAACGCCGCAATATCGGGTGAGCTGTGCGTTCACGGCTTCGACTACTCCCTCACTGGAAAGGATCGCGACCATACCCGGCATGCTGTCGACAAGACGACGAGCAGTGCGTTCGCTTTGGCGGAGCGCTTCCTCCGTCTGCTCGCGTTCGGCGATTTCCTTCTTCAGGGCCACGTTGGCAGTGGCGAGCTCCATCGTCCGCTCGGCGATTCGCTCCTCAAGCATTGCTGCCAATTTTGCCTGACCGACATGACGCGCCGCCTCGTTGACCGCGAGTGCGGCCTGATTGGCGCCGACGTTGAGTACAAGGCGCTCCTCTTGCGACAGGAGCCTGCCATGGCACCCCGCGACCAGAACGCCGGCAGCACCTCCCAATCCCACCTGCGCATGCGCAATGACCATCAGCCCTTGCCCGAGCGACAGGGTGGCGGAAGCCGGCCAGGCCGAAAGAGGTCCAAGTGCGGAATCGAGGGACGCGCCAACCTCCTGAGCGTTGATAGCGACATCGGAAGTCGGCAGTCTGGCCAGTTCCACGAGTGCTGGGTCATCTGGCAGCATCAGCCGAAGATAGAGCAGGTCGACATCCAGCATCGCCCGAAGGGCGTCGAGGAGGATATTGCCGATCTGAAAAAGATCGCCACCCGACCACATCGCTGGCAAGGCAACGAGCGTGATCAGGTCGCTCATGCATCGGCGACGCCAATCATCACGTGGTGCGGCACTCTTGGCGAGATCAACCATGGTTCTCACCGCGGTCGCGAGCCTCGCTCCTCCTCGCACGCCGCTCCCGCAATTCTTCCAGGAACTGCGCCGGGGCGACATAGAATGGATTCTCCTGGAGGACGCCGCCGACGACAACCATCGGATGCGTGCGGAGAACATCGACGACAGTTTCGCCGCCAAACTTTGCAAGATCATAAATGCAAATGACAACGTCGTCGTGCTGGCTCCAGACGTCGTTCACGCGCGCTTCGAAGGATATCAGATCCGCAATTTCGGATCGTCCGTCGCCGGCCCAGTCCATCTGGCATATGATCCGGCTTAGAGGATAGCCGTTGTCGGAGTTACCGCTCGCCAGCTTCTCGAAGACCGCAAGCATTCTGTCGGAATCGAAGCGACCATTGCTGAGATAGACATCGGCATTCGTTCGAATGTCGAGCTGACCGACGGCCTCCGCTTCTTCGGTGTCGATTCCTTCACAGCGGAGCCTGTCGAGGTGCGCGGGCCGCTGGCCGGGATTGACCAGATGAACGGCCTTATGACCGCATTCGAACCCATCGACGATGAACGGTATAAGCACCTTGTAGGCCTCATCCTCGCTGTTGAAGAAGGCGCAGACATGGCGGCTGTGGCCCAATTCCGAGCCGGCGAAGCGAATTGCATGAGCATGCGGTGCCATTTGCGATCACAGTTCTGGTTCCTGTCTCGCGCCTGGGCTCCGGATCTTTCGACGCTGCGGCCGTGGACTATTGTCAGCGACCGCCGCTCCCGCAACAAGGATGCGCCGATCATGAAATAGCGTCTATTGTACGATGGTGTTGGCTGCCGGGGCCCTTTTTGCAACGAGAGCGATGTTTCAGGTCAATGCAAAGGTAGTGGCGACGCCCAACACAATAGAGGAAGCTCCTCCTTTTGGCCATCCTGTCGACGAAGTGACAATGACCTTGAATGCGGAGAATTCTGCCGTCGGCGTGGAGAATAGAGATAATATCCGGGGAAAGCCGGCGACCATTCATCAAGGACCTGCTCCAGGCTGCTTCCAGCAACTTCCTCTGCGACCATATCCTCGGGTAAGTAGGCGAACCAGTAACCGCTCAAAGCGGCACCACCATTGCGTAGCTCGTACTGAAGGTAAGTCGGCCACCGACACGGACCGGGAGCTCTCTGCCATCCTCGGCAAACTCCCAAGCATAGCGCCCCGGATCGGGATTGGCGATGGTTGATGCAGACATGACCAACGAGGTCCTGGGGCGTTTGTGGTATGGAACGCGTCGCGAGATATTCCGGCGATGTGGCGGCCATAACGGCTTAACCAATATTCGCAAGCTGCGGCCATTCCGCTAGCCGCCGAGCCAAGCGGCATCTCAATTTTTGATTTTATTCGCTGACACGTACAATCAGCTTCCCGAAATTCTTGCCCTGCAGCAGGCCGATGAAGGCCTCGGGGGCATTCTCCAGGCCATCGACGATGTCCTCGCGGAATTTCAGGCGGCCGTCGGCCAGCCATGCCGACGCCTCACTGAGAAAATCGGGCCGCTGGTCTGCGAATTCGCGCTGAATGAAGCCACGCACCGTCAGGCTCTTGCGAAGCACGGCACGCATGAAGCCGGGGAGGCGATCGACGCCTTCTGCCGGTTCGTTGTTATAGTGGGCAATCAGGCCACAGACGGGTATGCGTGCGAAATCATTGAGAAGCGGAAAGACCGCTTCGGCAACGGGGCCGCCGACATTCTCGAAATAGACGTCAATCCCATCGGGGCAGGCTAACGCGAGTTGGGCGTTGAAATCCTTGGCGCGGTGATCGATCGCAACATCGAAGCCAAGTTCGTCGCGGACGAATGCGCATTTCTCCGGGCCGCCGGCAATGCCGACAGCCCTTGCACCTTCAATTTTCGCAATCTGGCCGACGACCGATCCGACGGCGCCGCTTGCTGCGGCGACAACAACGGTCTCGCCGGGCTTTGGCCTGCCGATATTGCGAAGTCCGGCATAGGCGGTGAAGCCTGGCATGCCGAGCACGCCGAGCGCCGCGGTCACGGGTGCCTGCGTGGCGTCAAGCCTTCTCAGTCCGTCGCCGCTCGATGTTGCGTAGGTCTGCCAGCCCGAATGGGACAGGACGATGTCGCCGGGCGCAAAATTGCTGTTGCGGCTGCGGATGACGCGGGCAACCGTGCCGCCTTCCATGACCCCGCCGATAGCAACGGGCGGAGCATAGGATTTCGCGTCGTCCATGCGTCCGCGCATATAGGGATCGAGTGACAGATAAAGAACCTGCAGAAGGACCTCACCCTCTGCGGCCGTCGGCAGGGGGCCGCGCTCGGTTCGGAAGTTCTCAGGCGACGGCAGCCCCCTGGGCCTCGATGCCAGCGTTACCCTTACATTTTCCAAGGCTTCGGGCATCGGATTCACTCCATAATCAAGATTGTTCATCTCTGCCTGACGGTAACGTCATCCCACCTCAGCCGCACGGTGCTTTTTTCCTTCTTTCAACTCCAAAGAGAAAGCGGTTTCTAATCGAGCTATTTATCTACTTATTGGATAGACAATATAGAAATATGGTGAAGCGATGTGATGACCTATCTTCTCAGCTTGCTGGACAGGGCCCCGGTCGAAGCTGGTGCGACCGCGGCAGATGTGCTTGCGGCGGCCGTCAAGCTGGCCGTTGCGGCCGAGGAACTCGGTTATCACGACGTCTCAAAGCCTGCAGGATCCATTGGGCGTCGCACCAGGCCGCACCGATCTGCCTGCGGAGATCGAGCAAGTGTCCGCTAGGGGCGGCCTTACGTCTGTCACGAAAGGCATCAGTGCGCTGCGCACCAGCGCCGACATCGGCTTCCGATTCGGGGCGCTGACCTGTTCATCAATTGGACCTGGTCAAACGATAGGGAAACGCAAATCGCAATCGCAGCGGGCGAAATCGAGTCTCCACACTTGAAACCGCCATTGCGCCATGCGACATGACAAAAAGATAAAGGGCAGCGCCCGTAGGCCTGCCCTTGATTCTTGTCCGCAGTAGATATGCCAAAGGCAGTGATCTGCTCCGCAGCGCACGTTTAATAACTAGGGTATACGGTAGCTCAATGCAACCCCTATTTTCCTGCATCCCTTCGGTATATGCCGAAATTGAAGGCGCTTTGACCCAGGTGCGAATATCTCGTTATCTCGCAGCCGCAAAAAATGACAAGCAATTGGCGCTCAGACTTTACGTTTGGAACGCACGACTATGCGAATGCCTCTACCTTCCGGTTCAGTTCACCGAGGTTGCCGTTCGTAACGCTGTTATGCGGCCGGTACTGCGGCGTTTCAAGGCTGACTGGTTCGAAAGACCCGCGTTCCAGAATATTTTGCCACCCCGCCTTGCGGAAGAGCTGAGTACCGCTGTCGCGAAGGAGCGACGTCGGCATGGCTTAAGTCTGACGGGCGGACACGTGGTTTCGGCACTTTCGCTCGGGTTTTGGGTGGCCCTTCTCGGCGTATCCTATGAAAATCACCTTTGGCACAACGGAATGGCGGACTCGTTTCCCAATGCACGAAATTCGGCGGACCGAGAAACAATCTACCTCTGCGTCGAGGAACTTCGAAAAGTCCGCAATGAAATCATGCATCATGCTGCGATCTTCGATCGGGGGCCGAAGGGAAAGCTCGCAACAGTCATGGATTTGCTCGGAATGGTTTCTGTGGAAACTAGGGACTATGTCGCCCGACTTGACACTCTAAGTCAGGTAATCAACGAGAGACCGCGATGCTAACGAGTACGGTGACTGCGCATTTGCTTTGAGCGATGAAGCGACTGCTATCCTTCATCCTACAGAAATCGTGAAGCACCCACGTGCATTGTCCTCGTTGAATCCTTCACAAGGATCCCTGTTCATCCCGCGGGCATCGGCCTAATACGTCGGCCCAGAGGCCTTCACGATTTCTAACGCTTCCTCGACGTGTTCGTGGTGGAGGATGGCATCAGCATGGTCGCTTATCCCAACCGGGCACCATAATCAGGTAGCGATATTCGCGGCGTAGCGAGTTGCCGCGTCGATCCGGTCCTGTGGTCCAAGTCTCGCCAGATGGGCTACGGTCGAAATCTGTAGCTTCAGAAGTGAGCCGCTTCCATGGCGCGCCTCTATATCCTTGTATTCGCAAAGGCGCTGTTCAAGCTCCGCCACAAGCGCCGGTTGGTAAAAGATCATTATCGAGTTCTTCATGCATAAGAGCAGCTACCACCAAGTCTCCGACACCAATCGCGTACTCGAAGTTTCTGACCGTTTGATTGCTGCCGTGCATCGATGCTCTCCCACCATTGATGTTCGTCCGGTCCGCGAAGCAATGCAATGCATGGTCGCCGTTCGTTGATCGTATCCGGTGCTTGTCGTACTGAAGGATTTTCCGGACTCTTTTGCGCGAAGCAGTTCGGGCATGTTCTCTCCAGCGAAAGGAGAATGCCCCTGAATGGAACTGCTTCACAAGGGCCGCTTACCAGGCGAGGGTTCGATATGGCAACAGGTACCGTCAAGTGGTTCAACACTGAGAAAGGTTATGGCTTTATCGGACCCGACGATGGTTCAGCGGATGTTTGCGTACACATCTCTAGCGTCCAACGATCCGGTCTGCGAGGGCTGAGCGACGGGCAAAAAATAGCTTATGAGCTTACTCGTGACCGACGCTACGGAAAGGCCGTCGCCGATCCCTTCAAGGCGTCCATCGTTGATTTTGGATGTAGCGATAGGCCGGAGGCGGCCGCAAAACATGAAACCTTTCGCGCGACATTATGTACACGGCGGAAATTATCCAATGCCGCGAGGCGGGCGACTGCTCGTCAGCCTAATGCCACCCAAGCGGATCATCACCGACAAGCTTTGCGATGGCGAAGCCAAGCATATTTTTATTCTGAGTATCGAGCGCCTATCCTTTCAATCAGTCGCCATGCAGATTTCAAATGGTCATTTCTTGACTTTCAATCGGTCATAGCCCTAGTTTCAAACAGTCATCAAAGGAATGAAGCTGTGGCGCTGTACCCAAGGCTCGTTGAGCAACGCATTGCCGACGCAATGTCAGACACGCGAGTCGTACTGATCATCGGTCCCAGACAATCAGGAAAAACGACGTTAGCCAAGAAGATGGCCAACGAGGGGAAGGAGTATTACACGCTGGACAATGCAACGACCCTGGACGCAGCGCGACAGGATCCAGTTGGCTTTGTAAGAGGTATGGATCGCGCCATCATCGATGAAATTCAGCGCGCGCCCGAGCTGTTGTTGGCCATCAAGGAAAGCGTGGATACCGACCAGCGCCCAGGGCGTTTCCTTCTGACCGGTTCAGCCAATCTCATGACGTCGCCACGCGTGGCAGACTCGCTCGCAGGGCGCATGGAGGTCGTTCGATTGCTGCCGCTTGCGCAAAGCGAGATCAGAACCGCTGGCAGCAGCTTCCTGCGCGACGCCTTTCGAAACGAAGCCAAGGCCGGAGAGCCAGTCTTCGGAGACGACCTTATGGCTGCAGTTTTGGCCGGTGGATATCCCGAGGCACTGGGCCGCAAAACCTTGAGCCGCAGACAGGACTGGTATGCGGATTATATCCAGGCGATCGTTCAACGCGACGTTCGCGATGTCGCGCAAATCGAGCAGATCGCTCAAATGCCGCGCCTGCTACGCATTCTGGCAGAGCATTCGGGACAGCTCGTGAACTATTCCAGAATCGGCGCGGCCATTGGGATGAACCACATCACAACGCAAAAATATGTCGGCATCTTCGAGAGCCTTTTTCTCGCTCGAACCGTACAACCCTGGTTTTCCAACAAACTGAAACGTCTCACGAAGACACCGAAAATACATTTCCTCGATTCCGGCCTTCTCGCATCCCTTCGAGACCTCTCTCTCGACCGCCTTCGCGACGACAGGGGTCAGTTCGGGGCGTTGCTGGAGACTTTCGTTTTTGGAGAGATCCTTAAACTCGCCAGCGGCGCGCAAACCCGCCTCGAGTTTTCGCATTTTCGCGACAAGCAGCAGAACGAAGTCGATATCGTCATCGAAGATACAAGAGGGCGGATCGTCGGTATCGAGATAAAAGCGGCAGCATCCGTCTCGAATTCCGATTTTTCGGGATTGCGAATTCTGGCCGAAGCATCCGGAGAACGGTTTGTTTCGGGCATGGTCTTGTATGACCACCAGAAGGTGATCCCTTTCGGAGAACGTTTGTCCGCTGTTCCAATATCGGCCTTGTGGAGTTAGCGCGTGAGAATTTCGCTTCAGTCTTCAGCCCCGATCATTCTTGAGACTTCCGAGATTTCGATAACAATGGGGGTCGGTCCAGGCGACAGGAACGCGGTTCACGGAGATCTACTCACCAGGGCAACTAAAATCCAACACCAAGGGGTAGACGATGGCACTCATGCTCGTCGTGGGTGCTGCTGACGAGCCTTGTGCTTGCTTGAATGTCACTGCTCATTGCGCGGGAGCCATGCGCGGACTGCCGCGCAGGACAAGTGCGAATGCGCCAAGTCCCAGAAGGGTGAGGCAAAACCCTGCCCATACCGCAGAGAGCAAACCCAAGCCGCTTCCGATGGCCAGCCCACCCGCAAAGGCGCCGATGGCATTTGCGACGTTGAGAGCGGCCAGGTTCATGGCACCCATCAAAGTTGGGGCTTCCGGCGCAAGTCGCGTAAGGCGGACCTGGATCGTGGGTATTGCTGTCATCATGGTTGCCCCAACGCAGAAAAGCCCGACGAAAAGCGTGGGGGCGCTGGAGCCGAAACTGGCAACGATCGCGAGTACGATCACGGCGCTGCCGAAACCCACCACAATGCCGCGTGCCGGGTGTAGGTCAGCAATTCTGCCGCCAAGAAGGTTTCCTGCCGTCATGCCGATGCCGAACAGGGCGAGAGCGATCGGGATCCATCCCGGGCTCATCGAAACGACATCGGTCACGAAAGGGCCGATGAAAGTATAGACGGCAAAGATGCTCGATACGCCAAGCGCTGCCACCAGCATCATCCACCAGACCGCCGGTTTGCCGAGCGAACTTAGTTCGCGGACGATTGAACCGCCATTCAAGGCATTCGTCCGAGGAAGCCATAGCCACAACGCGGCGGCGGACAGCACGCCGAGAGTTGCAACGGCAAAGTAGGTATTCCTCCACCCCAGGTTTTGGCCGAGGAAGGTGGCGAGGGGTGATCCGACGATCGTGGCAATCGTCAGGCCGCTCATCACGAGGGCGAACGCCTTCCCACCATGTCCCGGGCCGACAATATATGATGCCACGACAGCCCCCGCCCCGAAGTAGGCGCCTTGAGGCACGCCACTGATAAAGCGAGCCACCGCAAGCGTACCGAGGCCTGTCGCCAAGGCGGAGAGGATGTTTCCGCACACGAAGACAGTCATAAGCAACAGAAGCAAAGTTCTGCGGTTAAGATGAGCCGCGGCCAGCGTGACGAGGGGCGCACCGATCACGACACCGAATGCGTATGCTGTTATCGCGTTCGTGGCGGCCGGCAGATCGATCTGCAAACTCGCCGAGAACAGCTGCAGAATTCCCATACTCGCGAATTCGGATGTGCCAATACAGAAGCTTCCGAGCGCAAGAGCGAAGAGAGTGAGGCCGGCTTTCTGCCGTTGTCGCTGGTCAGTACAGTGAACGTTTACAGCGGCGCATTGGGCTTCAAAGGCTTTACTGAGCATTTTGGCCTCCGTTGATTTAAGGTGACCGCCTCGTCACGACGCGGTTTGTTTCATTTGGAGTTTCAGCAGCCGGTCAAGGGTGCCGCCACCGAGAACCTTACTGCTGAGAAGGCATCACGACTGTTAAATGACGCTTAGCTCCGAAAAATGTGCTGCAGCCATCCCGTGAGCGATCCTACGCCGTGCCGCGATTGCCGGCCGCGCCTGGAGCGGCTTGCAAGACAGGGCCTTTTTCTGGGCCGCATTTCCCCTCGCGCTACTGGGCCAGATAGCCCCCGTCGATATTCAATTCGATGCCGGTCACGTAGCTTGCCTCTTCGGAAGCCAGGTACAGACAGCCATATGCGATCTCGATCGGCTTGCCGCCGCGTTTCATCGGAGTCATGGCGATGACGGCATCGTTGAGTGCTGGCGCCTGTTGGTCCGTCAACGGCGTATGTATGAAGCCCGGATGCACGGAGTTGACCCTGATGCCGTCGGATACGAACGTTATCGCTGCGTTTTTGGACATGTTGCGGACAGCACCTTTGGCGGCATGGTAGGAATGCGCACCTGAAACTGCCGCACTGCCCCATATCGAGGAGATGTTGACGATCGAACCCGCCTGCTGCTTGCGCATGACACGAACTGCTTCCCGCATGCCGAGGAAGACGCCGGTCTGGTCGACGGCGATCATCTTCAGCCAGTCCTTCATCTCCAGCTTGTCGAGGGGTTCGTAAGCGATAATGCCGGCGTTATTTACGAGCACGTCCAGGCGGCCATGCTTCCGGAGGATCGCGCTAACGACGGTTGCCCATTGCTCTTCGCTGGTGACATCAAGTGTCACCGCTTCAACCCCTTCGGGGTATGATTGCTCAGGCGGCTTGATGTCGCCCGCGACGACGATGGCGCCCTCGTTATCGAAGAGTTCCGCCACGGCGAAGCCAATACCACCAGCCGCTCCCGTGACCAATGCAACCTTGCCTTTGAGTCTCATATCGCAACTCCCGGTCTGACGGTCTCGCAGGCGAAGGCGTCGCGGGGTGGGTGTGTTCTCCCCGCAATTCGCGATTGCCTTCATTCGCCGACGTATGGTCTTGTCAGGCCTGCTAGTCGCTGGCCGGTGCCAGAATTTGCATTCGCATCACCTTAACGCCCCCGTCAGCGAGTTCTGGTAGCTTGGCAAACCACTCCTTCACATAAGGCATTGCGTTATGGGCCTCGAAGTCGGTTTCGTTGGCAAATATCTCGTAGAAGATGAAGTGTCCGGGGGTCTCTCGGCTCTCCTGCAGGAAGTAGACGAGGTTTGCAGGATCGCTACGCACGAGGTCGATGAGTGGAAGCGTGATGGCTCTCAGTTCGGTCTCCTTGCCCGGTTTGGCACGGACCTCGGCAACGACCGAGTAAGCTCCGCTGGCAATTTTGGCATAGCCCTGTCCCGGACCTTCCTGTGCGAGCGCTTCCTTTTGGAGAACTGTTCCCGCGAGCAGGCCACCAAGCAGAATAGCCGAGGTTTGCAGCCGCAATGCTCTGATCATGTCATATCTC
Source organism: Rhizobium altiplani (assembly GCF_001542405.1). GTDB lineage: Bacteria > Pseudomonadota > Alphaproteobacteria > Rhizobiales > Rhizobiaceae > Rhizobium > Rhizobium altiplani. The sequence continues at coordinate 60,584 of NZ_LNCD01000103.1, read as the reverse complement.
CCTTTCTCGCCCCATCGCAGTGGCCGCTGCCAAAGCCGGGACCGGTTTGAGACGTGATGTCGATGCCTTTTGGGTCTACTTCGCGGCGAGTTGGAGATGCGCTGCCAGCGCGTCGGCAAACCGCTTTTTCACCGGCCCGAGCGCCTTCACGAACTCCAGCTGTTCCCCCTCCGGGCCTTTGCAATAGATCAGTTCCCATCCGTCTGATGGCGCGACGGTCACCTTGTTGGTGTTAGCACTCAAAGGAGCCGCCTTTCGCTCCTCTTCAGTCGAAACGCGAATGATGCGATTTGCTCGTACCTGCGTCATTCCGCGTCGTGCGGACTCCGCCTCGAGATCGGCGATGAACTGGTTGAAGTCGACATCGTCTCCGACATGGAAGCAGATGTGCATCATTCGCGGGAAGGCCGGGCTCATGTGCTCCAGCGGTTCGGCGAAAGCCTTTGGGCCGCCCATCGGCTGGTCGGCATCGCGATACTGCAACAATTCGATTACGACATTATCGAACTGAATGAACCGCACGTCGAGGCGTTGGGTGCCTCCTCTGAGATCGGGAACGCCGATTGTCCGTGGATTTACGCCGAGTTGATTGGCGAGAATTTCCTGGTCGGCCAAAAGCGTGTTCTGGACCGCGTCGCCTTGGAAATCACCGTGGCGAAAGACTTCGGTTCCGCCGAGCACTGCCGTGTAGAACTCATAAGCGCGTTCCATGTTTTGTACGGTGAGGCCGAAATGCTGCACACCCTGGAGCCGGGCGCCTAGCGAACCCGTGGCGCGGGTTGCTGCCGGTGTTTCCTCGGCGAAGGCAGTGGCGCTACCGCCGAGGGCGGCGGCAATTCCGCCGAGCGCAACGCCTCCCGCAGCGCAAAGAACAGCTCGGCGATCCGGGTCGTCCGGTTGGATGGAAGTCTTTTGCGTGCGCGACATCGTTAGCTCCCGTGGTTCGTTGGGGTGATTGCGAAAATTCTAACGTGGATGCGCTTGCGAGGCTGGTTAAGATCGGGGAAATTCGGTGAACCGAGCAGCAATCCCGTCAGTACGATATCGACGCCTGTGGGCGGACTGCGGTCTCCGAGAGCGGCACCAACCAAAGGCTCATATGGGTATGGACAGGACGACGGGGCGAACCAGACGGATTGCAATCGTGTTGGGTGCAGGCGTGGGTATGTATTTCAGCATCGGGATCGTGCTGATCTATGGCTTTAGCGTTTTCATTGTACCGATCACCGCGGATACTCAGTGGGATCGGACAGTGGTGGCCGCCGTGGTCGCCCCGATAGCCATCGTAAACGGTCTCATGTCGCCCGTCGTGGGGGCACTAACGGATCGGTTCGGTCCACGTCGGGTGCTTATTGTTTCATCCGTGTCGATGGCGATCGGCCTGGTTGGTGTGGGAATCGCGCCAAATAGCCTGGAGACATTCATCGTGGCCGTCGTTGTGGCGAGCCTCATGGGCGCCGCGCAGACCGGCGTGCCCTATACCTATATGATCGTCGGATGGTTCTCCTCACGACGCGGTCTCGCATTGGGTGCCATGCTTGCCTTCGTTGGACTTGGGATCGCCACGGTTCCTCCCTTCCTCGCATTCCTGATTTCCGTGTGGGGCTGGCGCTTTGCCTTTGTGGCTGCTGGTCTGGTGTCCATGGCGGCTACGCTACCCGTCGCGCTTTTCGTTGTTCGCGACCCACCTGCACGTCGGGAGGTCGTGGGTTCAGGGGGCGAGGGCCACACTGTTCGCCAGGCGGTGGAAACCGCCAGCTTCTGGCTGATGCTGGCCGCCTTCTTTTTCAATTACTTCGCTGCTGCGGCCGGATCGATTTCACTCCCTGTCGTTTTGGCGGATCGCGGCGCCGATCCGGCGAATGCAGCTTTTGTCATGAGCCTTGTGGGCCTCGCTTTCATCGCCATGCGCCTCGGCTACGGGGCGTTACTCGACAGATTGCCGCCGGTGCCATTGACCAGCCTGGCCTTTTTGTCACCCGCTGTCGGTCACCTCATTTTACTGAGCTCGGAGGGTCTCATCCCAGTCTATGTCAGCGCCGTCTTTTTCGGCCTTGCCACCGGAGCGGAAGGTGACGCGATCGGTTACCTTCTGGCCAAGCGCTTCGGAATGCGCAGCTTCGGTAAGCTCTTCGGCATCAACTACATGGCTTTGACGTTTGGCGCCGGCCTCGGACCGGCCTCGTTGCATATCATGGCGGCCGAAGGCACCCACTACCTCGAGGCCTTCACGATCTTTGCCGTCATTGCGGCGATCGCTCCCGTGCTTCTGATCCTGGATGGTCGTACGCGATCGCTTACTGCTCGGGAGCAGACTGAGTACGCTTTCCGCGCCGAGTGACGGAGACGGCGGCCGCGCGCCCCTTGCCGACGTCCAAAACATTGAGGAGCTCGCGAGCTCTAATAAGATCACGGGTTGCGAACCCGTCGTTGAAGCGCCCGTAGACGGGCGCCAAAACTTCCGCAGCCTTGACGTCTTGATCAGTCTGAAGCCAGTGCTCGGCCAGAGCCGTCGCCGCGCGCAACTCCCATGACAGTGCGCCCTGCCGACGTGCCAGATCGATTGCTTGCATGTAAAGTGCCTCGGCGGGTTTGTCGGCCCGGTGGTCGCCCTTCTTGCCCAACAAATCCGCCTTTATGCGCAACAGTTCAGGCATGCACCAAATTTCGCCGGTCGAAGCCGAAAGTGCGAGGGCCTCGTCGATTGCCACGCGCCCCGCTTCGACGTCTCCATATTTTCCCAGATCTGCAGCATAGACGCCGATGTAGAATGGGCACCGCATGCGGAAGTCCACAGCGAGAAGCTCATCAAGCGCGCCTCTCAAGACTGCCAGTCCAGATGCGTCGCCGCTCTGCAGAAGCCACTCCGCGCGCAAGCAGCGGCCCATGGCACTCCAAACCGTCATGGCGTGTTCGGCGACATGAGCTTCGATGGCGACAAGCAGGCGCTCAGCGGCAACAACGTCTCCCGTCAGCAGTGCGATCGGGCAGGCAGTATGGACCACGGCATTGCAGAGCGCGAGGGCATGTTGCGCGGCGCGCGCTTCTTCCAATTGACGCTGTGCCATCGCAACCGCCTTGTCGGGATACCCCTGTAGCCAGGTAACGTTTGCAAGGGTGCCCCGCGCCGCAGATCGCGGGTCCAATTGAAACCGCGCAGTGTCCGAGCGAGTCACGGGAGGAATGTATCTGCCTATCATGCGTTCAAGGTGATGCTGTGCATCGGCAAGCTCGCCGAGGTAACGCAGGGCAGTTCCCGTCTGCCTGTCGACATTATTGCGTGCGTCGAGGTCGCCGCGATCGGTTGCCAGCTCTCGGATTTTTTCCGCCATCGCCAAGGCGGCGCGATGGTCGCCCGTCCATGTGAAATAGTCGCACAACCCCCAGAGACATCTGAGCTTGTAGTCGGTGTCGCCGAGCGAGTCGGCGCAACCGAGTGCTGCCGTCCAGGCTGCCTTGACCTCGGGGAGGGGGCCCCGCGTATGAAGTAGCGCGGTTCCATAGGCAAATTGCAGCTTCATTTCGTCCCCCGCATTGCGGCAATTGGCAAAGCGACTGCCAAGAGAGTGTTCCGCCCCCGCGCGACACTCCTCCATGAGCGATAGATGCTCCCAGAAGGGAAGAGCCGCTACCGTGAGCGCTACGCCGATGGCACCGCTGCGGTTCCCGGAGAACGCCCAACCCAAAGCACTGCGGATATCATCCATCTTCCGCCCGTACTCGGCGAGCCAGTCGGCGGTCGGCCGAATTTTCCATTCGGCCTCGGCGCGTTTGGCGAGTTCGAGGAGGTGTTCGGCGTGGCGTTGACGCATGCTGTCGCTTTCGCCGCTTTCGGCAAGTTTCTGCAACGCATATCTGCGTGTCGTATCGAGCAATCTGTACTGCGTCCCGAACTCTCCCCTCTCCGTCGAGACCAGCGACTTCGCAACGAGGTTCGCGACAGCGTGAATGCATTCAGAGCGGGGGCGACCTTCGTCGACCGCAACAGCGCAAGCGGATTCGAGACTGAAGGCGCCGGCAAAGACGGAGAGGCGTCGCAACAGGACGCGCTCAGGCTCGACGAGAAGACTGTAGCTCCAGTCCAGCGTCGCAGCCAAGGTATGGTGGCGAGCATCACGGCCACGCCTATCGCTCAACATATGAGATTGATCGGAAAGAATATCGAGGAGTTCGCGTGTACTGAATGCCTCCAGTCGAGGCGCTGCAAGTTCGATCGCGAGTGCAAGCCCATCGAGCCTGCGGCAGATCTCGGCAACGATTGGTGCGTTGTCGTCGCTAAGCTTGAACTCGTTGCGACTTCCAGCCGCGCGCTCGACAAAGAGCTCGACGGCTGGGAACGCCAACGCCCCGGCCGCAGAAAGTCCCGACGTCTCCGGTGGGGTTTCGAGCGGCGGCAGGCGGTGGATCTGTTCTCCAAGAACCCGTATTGGTTCTCGGCTTGTCGCGAGAATTCGCACCCTTGCTGCAGCAGCCAGAAACGCGTCTGCGCAAGCAGCCACCGCTTCGACAACATGTTCACAATTGTCGAGGACAAGCATGAAATCCCGGTCGACCGCAAAGGCGGCGATCGCAGCTTTGATATTTGCCGAGTGAACTCTCAATCCGATTGCCGTGGCGATCGCGGTCGGTACGAGCGTTGCATCGTTCACAGTCGCCAGATCAACGAACCAGACGCCGTGCTCATAAGCCGCGGTCAGTCGGTCAGCGATCGCGAGCGCCAACCTCGTCTTGCCGACGCCACCCGGACCCACGATCGTCACGAGGCGTGAGACCTCAAGGGCACGCCCGATCGCATCTATGGCAGGATCTCTTCCCACCAGACGTGTTGCTGAAATCGGCAGGTTATGTGTCCGGGTACCACCCTGAGGCTTCGCCGTGACGGAGGCGTCACTTTGTCCGAAAGCATGCACGGGAAACACGAACTGATAACCCCTGCCGCTCACCGTCGCTATATACTGCGTGCCGTCGGGGGCATCCCCAAGCACCCGACGAAGTGCCGCAACGTTCACCTTGAGATTGCTTTCCTCGACGAAAGTATCCGGCCAGGCCCGCGACACAAGCTCAGCCTTACCCACCAGCTCGCCGGGTCGCTCAATCAGGGCCGCCAAAATTTCCAGAGCGCGGCTACCGATACGGACGGCCGTCTGATCCCGCATCAGCGACTGCCGCTCCGGTACAAGCACATATGGACCAAAGGAATAAGAAAGCACCGCTGAAGCTCCGGTGAAAATGCAAAGCTTTTCAATACGTGAACGATCGTTTCGCGAAACCGCCCCTGCGCCCGGACAATAACGGCTATCGCATGCTATTGCAGATGTAGCCGGACATCCAGACCACGATGTCGGCTATGATAGCAGGGGCCAAATGAACAACTGTGTTGCCGGGGGGATTCGTTATGATGGACAGGAGAAATAGACACTCCTTCATATCAAACCTGTCAAATTCGGATCCGCCTGTACCATTGCGACAAGCTCTAGGCCTCGTTTGTTTTCACGGGATCTGATCCTACCGCGTTGGCCTGCTGCAAATCGTCTTGGAGATCGGCGATCTTTACAGGGCAGGCGGCACCGCTATTTGAGCCGTCATTGTCTCCGGCTGGCGCACAATCTTGCTTGCCTTGCGGTCCATGCGGACAGGAAACCAATGAGGTCGCCTCTGGGCTTCGCCAACCTCGTCATCGAGGCGTACACTGCCGCACTCCCATACCACCATGTGGACTTCAGAAGGTGCTAAAGGACATGATGGTGCATTTCTGAAAACATGCTATTGATTTTTGTTAAGTGCGAAATGCAGTCATGATTTTGGGAGGAGTCATGGTAGATATATTCTCGAAACGGGACGGTCCACGCCCCGAGGACGTTCAAATCAGGCAGGTCATCGAACAAAACAGAGGCCTGATCACCAAGCTCGCTGACCATCTCAGCAACGGACGCTACTCGAATTCCAAGAAGCCGCGAGCGACCCCTCAAGCCGAGGGTCTCACAATCCACATCGGTGGAAGCCCGGCTGCGGCGCCCGAACCAGAAGCCCGCATCAGAGTAACGCCCAACGACCGGATAATCGCCGTCGACGTGCATTCAGGACGGCAACTCCTGCACTTCGGGGACATTCGGGCGACCGGGAACGCGACTGCGTTCAAGCTGGCCACCGCCGACAACAGCTACGTGGCTCCGCTTGACGACGATATCGTAGGAGTGCTTGCCGATATGGACGGAGTTACTCTCGGCGCCGCCTACAGCGCTGCCGATCTCGCCGCCGACATCGGCCGTCGCCTCAATATCGCTCCTGAAGCGTGACACGCTCGCGCCCGCCTACGTTTTATCCGACGCATCGTATCGTTACTGGGACGCGAGACCTAGATGACTCAAAACACGAATGGCGTAACTGACTTTTCTATTCCCCGCTCACCGGATGCGGGATCAAGCGCAGTCGCATTGCGCTCGGACTACGATGAGACAACCGTGACCCGAGCCTGGGAGTGCGTGCTTGAGGGAAGCCGACACTCCTCGGTTTCAACGCTCCCAATACGTTCGACGATCAACGACTCCTGGCATCGCTGCGCCGATGGCGGAATCAACGCGCAACAAGACCATGCGCCAATCGAAACAGATCGCGAGGTCGTTGAGGCGAGATCGCGTGGCAGTTGGGAATTGCTCGAAGCCGCCGCCCGTCCTTTTGCAACGATTGGTCGGATGCTCGATGGCACGGGGGCAATGCTCGTGTTGGCTGACAAGGACGGCGTCCTGATAGATGTCATCGGTGACAAAAGAACTGTTTTCGACGGAAAGGACATACATCTCGGTATCGGCGGCAAGTGGACCGAGGATGTGGTTGGGACAAACGGGATCGGGACTGCCCTCTGGACTGGCGAACCTGTTTTTGTTCACGCCGCCGAGCATTTCTGTGCCGGGATCAAAAGGTGGACTTGCGCAGGGTCTCCAATACGGGATCCCTTCGACGGCAAGGTGATAGGGGTGGTAGACCTGTCCGGACATCCCGATATCTTTCGGCCCCACAATATCGCGCTGGTCACGGCCGCAGCTCGGGAAATTGAGCGAGCAATTGCAGATTCCCAGACAGCAGAGCGAATGATGTTGTTGGAGGCGTTCCTTGCTTCTGCAAACAACTACCGTGCCAGTGACGGCTTGCTGATCGTCGATCGTCAGGGCAGGGCGATCTTCCATAACAATGTGACCCTCCCGGAGGGGCGCCGCCTCGGAAATGGGTTGCGACCGAGCAGCATGAGCTGTTGGTCGCCGGAGCTTACGGGCTCCGGCTTCCTTGATACTCTCGCGACAAGTCTTCCGGAAACAATGCGGGACTGCAATGTCTGCCCCCTGGAGCTCGATGGCGATATCCGCGGTGCCGCATTGGTATTTCAGAAGAATTCGAGGGGGCGGACCGTATCGATCAGTCGTCGTCCATCTGAACGAGCACGCGATGAAAGCTCTATTATTGTTGGCCAAAGCAAGGCAATCCGGGCCGCGATAGACATTGCCTGTCGTGCTGCGGAAACGGATGATGTCACGTCGCTGCTAATCGAAGGCGAGACCGGTGTCGGAAAGGAGCTGTTCGCCCGCCTGATCCACGCTGGCAGCGGGAAGCAGACAGGCACTCCGTTCATAGCCCTGAACTGCGGAGCCGTGACGAAGGAGCTTTTCGGTAGCGAGCTATTCGGTCATGTACCCGGAGCGTTCACAGGAGCTTCGCGCGACGGGAAGGCGGGTGTGTTCGAGCTCGCGAACGGCGGCGTTCTAAGCCTCGACGAGATCGGCGAGATGCCGCTGGACATACAACCGTTCCTACTTCGCGTGCTTGAGGAGCGCGTCATCCACCGTCTCGGCGAGAGCCGCGCGCGGCCCGTCTCCGTCCGGCTCGTGGCCTCGACCAATCGCGACCTAAAGGAAGAAGTCTCGGCCGGACGCTTCCGTCGGGACCTGTTCTACAGAGTGAGTGCGGTGACAATCCACGTGCCGCCGTTACGCGAACGTGGCGATGATTCCCTCCTGCTTCTCGAACATTTCAATCGGAAGCTGGCGGAGCGAAGAGACATCTGTCCTCTTGAGTTTACCAATGAGGCTCTGGATGCGCTGCAGGCCTATCGTTGGCCGGGCAATGTCCGCGAGTTGCGCAACCTCGTCGAACACCTGCACCTTGTAGCAAGGGATCGAGTGATTGGCCTCGGCCATCTCCCAGCCGAAATCGCGGAGGTGCCAGGTTTGATCGGTTCCGCGGCAGGAGAAGGCTCGGTCCTGAGCTTCGCCGAGGCCGAGCGCCAGGCGATTCTCAAGGCACTGGCGGCGGAGCAGGGGAACCTTAGCAAAGTGGCCACCCGGCTCGGGATTTCGCGGCCAACGCTTTACCGAAAGTTAGAGCAGTTCGGAATCAAGCGCAGCTATGCCTGACGTATGAGACATTCAGACTGCTCGCGTCCCCAGGCCATTCTGGACTATCTGGACGCGAGATTCCTCGCGCCCAGACACATTGACGAAACGATCAAACGAGATCGAAGCGGTCAGCGTTCATAACCTTCGTCCAGGCGGCGACGAAATCCTTCACAAACTTCGCCTTGCCATCGGACTGGCCGTAAACTTCCGCTATGGCACGAAGTTGCGAGTGTGAGCCAAAGATCAGGTCTACGCGGGTACCAGTCCACTTGAACGCGCCAGTTTTGCGGTCTGTGGCTTGGTAGATGCCTTTCTTGCCCGGCACTGGAGCCCATACGATGGCCATGCTTAGCAGGTTGACGAAGAAGTCGTTCGTCAGTGCTCCTGCCCTCTCCGTGAGCACCCCATGCTCGGGATTGCCGACCTTCAGCACGCGAAGACCGCCGATCAGTACCGTCATCTCGGGTGCGGTAAGCGTCAGAAGTTGAGCTCGGTCCACGAGCGCTTCTTCGGGCTGCATGAATTGACGCTTGTTGTTGTTGACGTAGTTTCGGAACGCATCAGCCCGCGGCTCCAGCGGCGCGAAGGAATGTGCGTCTGTCTGTTCCTGCGAGGCATCCGTGCGGCCCGGTGTGAACGGGACGACGACGCTTTGACCGCCAGCCTTCGCAGCCTTCTCAACTCCGACGCCACCTGCGAGGACAATGAGGTCGGCAAGCGAAATTCTCTTTGCCAATCGAGTGCCATTGAACTCATCCTTGATTGCCTCAAGTGCGCCGAGGACCTTGGAGAGTTGCTCGGGTTGATTGACCTGCCAGTATTTCTGTGGTGCGAGACGGATGCGCGCTCCATTGGCGCCGCCCCGCTTGTCCGAACCGCGGAACGTCGACGCAGATGCCCAAGCGGTGCCAACCAGTTCTTCGACAGACAGAGAAGTCGCGGCGATCTTGTCCTTCAGAGCCATGATGTCCGCGTCGTTGACAAGTTCGTGGTCGACGACCGGGACAACATCCTGCCAGATCAAGTCCTCGGCGGGCACTTCCGGTCCGAGATAGCGCGCCTTTGGTCCCATGTCGCGATGGGTCAGCTTGAACCAGGCGCGAGCAAATGCGTCGGCGAATTCGTTCGGATTTTCGAGGAAGCGTCGAGAAATCTTTTCATAAATCGGGTCAAACCGCAGTGCCAAGTCGCTAGTGAGCATGCTTGGTAGTTGCTTCTTAGACGAGTCGAACGCGTCCGGTATGGAGGCGTCGGTGGTCTTTGCCACCCACTGTTTCGCGCCACCCGGGCTTGTGCTCAGCTCCCATTCGAACCCGAATAGGTTTTCGAAGAAGTAGTTGCTCCACTTGGTCGGTGTCTGGGTCCACGTGACCTCGAGACCGCTTCCGATGGCGTCCTTGCCCATCCCGGTCTTGAACTTGCTCGACCAGCCCAAGCCCTGTGCCTCAAGCTCATCCCCTTCGGGATCAACGCCCACGAACGACGGATCACCCGCTCCATGGGTCTTGCCGAACGTGTGGCCACCAGCGATCAGTGCCACCGTTTCCTCGTCATTCATCGCCATCCGAGCGAATGTCTCGCGAATGTCTCGCGCCGAGGCGAGTGGATCCGGATTGCCGTTTGGACCTTCTGGATTGACGTAAATGAGGCCCATCTGGACCGCGCCGAGCGGTTCATCAAGCTCGCGTTCCCCACTATAACGCTCGTCGCCAAGCCAGGTGCCCTCAGGACCCCAGTACAGTTCCTCCGGCTCCCATACGTCAGCTCTGCCGCCTGCGAAGCCAAAGGTTTTGAACCCCATGGATTCGAGTGCAACGTTGCCTGTCAGGATCAGGAGATCGGCCCAGGAGATCTGGTTGCCGTATTTCTGCTTGATCGGCCAGAGCAGACGCCGAGCCTTGTCGAGATTGACGTTGTCTGGCCAACTGTTGAGCGGGGCGAACCGCTGCTGCCCCATGCCCGCACCGCCGCGGCCATCGGTAACACGATAGGTGCCTGCGCTGTGCCACGCCATGCGAATGAACAGGCCGCCATAGTGGCCGAAATCTGCGGGCCACCAGTCCTGCGAATCCGTCATCAGCGCAGTCAGGTCTTTTTTCAGCGCGGCGAGATCGAGCTTCTTGAATTCCTCGGAATAGTTGAACTCGCCCCCCATGGGGTCCGAGAGACCTGAATGATGGTGGAGAACGTGAACGTCCAGCTGGTTGGGCCACCAATCGCGGTTGGATCGAGCTCGGGGCCGGTTGCCGTGCGCGATCGGACATTTACCTGCAGTCTCGGGTTTCTGGTCCATTTCTCTTCCCTTGTCGTTTGAGATGGCTACTGTTCAGCTTTTGTAGCGGTGAGGTGAAAAAAATGGCGCACGGGCTGACCTTCCTGCTGGAGTGCCAGCGGTCGCCCGAACGCCATCAAAACTTGAGTTGCTCTATGCCCGTCCCAGTCTTTCGGCCCCGCCACCTAACGCAGGACCAGCGGTGGGATCGATCTCGTCCTCCTCAAGGTCGCCGATAAGAGTCTCGGTCGTGAGAATGAGCTTGGCGACAGACGCCGCGTTCCGAAGTGCCGTGTAGGTGACGCGTACCGGATCGATGATGCCCGCCTCGATCATGTTCTGGTAATCGCCTGTGGATGCATTGTAGCCGTGACCGCTGTTCACGCGTGTCACCTCTTCGACAACCGCTGCCGGATCAGCCCCCGCGTTGATCGCGATACGGGAGAGGGGCCGGGTGAGGACGGATTTGACGAGACGCACGCCTTCCGAGACATCACCCTTTGTTTTTTCCAACAGGTCGTCCAGAGCGGGGGCTGCTTGCGCCAGCGCCGATCCGCCGCCGGCGACCACACCTTCCTCCACAGCAGCTCGGACGGCGTGCAGCGAATCCTCGATAAGCTGTATCGTACGCTTTTGCTCCACGGGAGTGACACCGCCTGCGTAGATGACTGCGGTGCCGCCGGAGAGTTTGGCAAGTCGTTCGCGCAGCTTGTCTTGCTCAATGTTCGGTGGCGCCACATCATACTGGCGCTGGACCTGCGCTTTGCGGGCTTCGATTGCGGCTGGATCGCCTCCGCCTCGAACGACGGTCGTGTGGGTCGAACTGGTCCTGACGCGTTCTGCAGAACCAAGATCGCCGATGGTCACGTTCTCAAGCTTGCCGCCAAGATCACGTGCAATCACGCGACCGCCCGTCAGGATTGCCAGATCCTCGAGAAGAGCTTTACGCCAATGCCCGTATTCGGGCGCGTGAACTACCAGATACTTCCCTGGCTTCTCCTGGCCCAGCAATGCGACGACAGCCTCTGGAGACATATCTTCGCCAAGGATCAGAAGGGGTCGCCCAGCCTCGTTGGCGATGCGACGCGCGGCATCGAGCGATGAAGGATCCTTGATCTTGAGATCCGTCATCAAAATGAGAGGGCGCTCAAGGACAGCCTCCATTTTCTCCTGATCCGTAACCATGTGATGGGAGAGATATCCGCGATCGAACGACATCCCTTCGACAACATCCAGTGTTGTTTCAGTCGTGACGCTGAAATCCGTCGTGATGACGCCCTCGGTTCCAACACGCTCGTACGCCTCGGCCACGAGTGCGCCGAGCTTCGGATCGGTAGCGGCGATGTTTGCCACCGCCGAAAGGACGCCGTTTGCCTTGGCGGGCTTGGCCTTGTCCTTTAGGGTCACCACGATCCTCTCGACGGCAAGATCAATGCCCTTGCAGAGATCGACGGACTTGGCACCGCGCTCGTTTGCTGCGATGCCCTCCTGGACGAGCGCGTTGGCCAGCACGATCGCTGTCGTAGTGCCGTCCCCAGCGATCTCGTTCGTTTGCATGGAGACTTCGCGAACCACCTGCGCGCCCATGTTTTCGAACCGATCGGAGAGTTCAATCTCCGACGCAATGCTGACACCGTCGCGCGTGACCATTGGTGTGCCGATCGGTCGGTCGATCATAGCGTTCATGCCGCGTGGGCCGAGTGTGGGCTCCACTGCGGCGGCGAGCCGATTGACACCGCGGGCCAGTGCGCGCCGCGCCGCTGAGTTGTGTAGCATCATCTTAGACATAGATCCTCCTCTACCGCCGCGGCGGTTCCTCACTTCGGTGACTTCAGTCTTCTTGACTTTAGTTGCTGGTCGTATGCGGCTGCCCGCATCGAGCGGGCACACGCCCGACGATGAAGTCGACCAGCGTCGGTTCACCGTCGATAACTTCCATTTCCTTGTAGCGGGTCGTCTTCAACCCGCGACAGATAGCTCCGTTGAATTCCATATTGATGCGGACACTGCGCAGATTGGCCAGGTGAGAGGGGAGATCCTGCTCCTCGATTACTGCTCCGTCCCAGTTCGTGATTGCGAGATCATGGGATGAAAGAGCAGGCCAGCGCGCCAGCAATGCTTCGCGGTAACGCAGGATTGGCCCTGCCAAGTCTCCTGCATTCAATGCCCGCGCGTCCAGGTTTGCCAAGGTTGCGTTGACGATAGCGCTGTCGGTCGCGTCGGTTCCACGAAGAAACAGGATCACAGCTTCCTGTCGACGCTGGAAAGCCTTCCGGCGGAACTTCTCGCGCAGCGGCTCGAGATCAGTATTCTCCGCAAGGGAGCCGAATATCTCCGCAAAGCTCTTGCCGGAGGCGACACCCTGGTTCACCTCGTCGGCGAACATATGGTCGTGCAGGGCTATCCTGAAGTGCGGCGACCAGGACAGTGCTTCGAGCGCCACCCGTATGTCCTCCAGCATCAGGAAAGCGAAGTTCGGAGAGCACCAGTATGTCGGCAGTCTGAAATCGACTTCGACATCACCGTTGTATGCGATCTCGGCCCGTTCGATGAATCCCATTTCGGTGACGGGTTCGTCCAGCTCCGGGTCGTTAACCTGTGCCAGGTGTCGCCAGAGTTCCCCCTGGCGACTTTCTCTCAATTGGGAGGCTGTCATCGTACTACTCCGCGGCAACGCTGAACGGAGTCGCTGCCAGTGCCTTCTTCTTGGCGGCGATGTCGATGTCGTAGAGACGAGCTGCGTTCAGACCGAGGATCTTTTCCTTGATCTCCGGTGTGAGGTCGACGCCACGCTCCTGCTTGATGTCTTCCGGTAGTTCGAATGCCCAGAACTTCTCAACGAGCCAGCGTGGCGTCCAGATGGCGTAGTCGGAACCAAAGAGGATCTTCTCCGGGCCGACCCAGAACAGCAGCTCCGAAATGACCTCGGCAAAGTACCGCGGGCGGGAGTGGATGAAGGGCAGGGCGACGGCAAGGCCACCGTAGACGTTCGTTTCCTGCACTGCGATCCAGCAGAAGTCGTCGAGGCGTGGCAGACCGCAGTGTTCGACGATCCAGTTCAGCCCCTGGAAGTCGGTTGCCGCGTAGTCGACGTCGTGTACGTCGAAGGAGTCCTTGTTCAACGGGATAATGGTCGGACCCTTGTGAACGTGGATGTTCTTGATACCAAGCTTCTCGCAGAGCTCGAAACAGCGATACGCGTCGGGATCGTTGAGTCTCCAGCCCTTGGAGGCACCGTTCCACTCGGCCGTGTACATCTTCACGCCTTGAATGTTGTAGGTTTCCTTCATGAAGTGGATATATTCGAGCGCCTTCTCGCCGTCGCGAGGGTCGAAGGATCCGTTCACGATGAAGCGTTCGGGATAGCGCTTGGCGACTTCGATGTTGCGCTCGATCGTGTTGAAGCCGTTCTTGTAGAAGTCCTTCAGGTACGTGGACTGGATGATTGCGACATCGTCCGGCCCGTCGATGAAAAGGTCATTATAGAAATCGTCGGCGCTGTACTTCTCGAACTTGCTCTTCTCCCAAAGCAGTTCCTTGGGGCTGAGCGCCGTGTGATATCCATAGAAACATTCGATAAACTGCTTGCCATGGATGTTTCGCTGATTTTCCGGGCTGCCGTCCCAAAAGTGGGTGTGGCCATCGACGACGAAAATCTCTTTGCCTTCGGGTGTGACGAACATTTTGCTCTCCTCCAAAAAATCTTTCTGCTCCAGGTGGCGCGCCTAGATTGGCGCGCCACCCCGAAATCGGTCCGGCCTCAGATGTAGTCGAAGACCTCATCCATGTTGCCGAACAGGATCACCTCGTTGTCATCGATGCGAACCATGCGGCCGTAGTGGGTGGAGGTATTCACCTCGAAGATCTCGGCCGTCATCTCGCGCCCGAGGTATTCGCTGATCTCGTCCATTTTGAAGATCAGCTTCCCGTTGCCATCGATCCGGATCATCGCGGGCTGATAGGTAACGATCACCCCTGGCTTCTTGCTCATGAACTCGGCGATAGCTCGCGCCTCGACTGAGTCATTCATGGTGACACCACACTGGTGGGAGATCGTCTGCTCGAAGGTGATGTCCTTCATCGACTTGAAGATGTTGTCGTGCGACGTATCGCGTGCAACGCTTGACATATGTGAGCCTCCTTGGCCTAGCGCTTGAGATCGAGTTCGCTGAGAATGGTACCGATGCGTTCCTGCGACTTGGCCTGGACGTCGGCGAACGATATCGGTTTGGAGTGGGGCATCGACCAGATTGGCTGCAGCCCCGCCGCCGCCTTGTCAGCGAGCGCTCCGTGCTTCGAAATCCAGGACTGGAAGACCTTCCTGTTGGCGTCGCCGTGGATGTTGTCGTTGGCGAGCAGGTAGACAAGGTCGATGGTGTTCGCGAGATTTCGCTCGTAGTCGGCCTCGGCGGCCGAAACGACTGGCGGCGTGATGAAGTCGTGGTTGGCTGCCGCGGCCTGCATCAGGAAACCGGACCGGAAGAGTTCGCCGACCAGAGGCTCGAACACGAGGTTGATCGCGAAATACTGCTCGAGATAGTCCTCCGTGCCCATGATGGTCTCTACGGCCCGGCGGGTCGGCTGCCAGATCGGGTCTTCAAGCCAGGTCTTCTTGCCGAGCTCGTCGTCCCAGCCCTGAATGTCCATGCCAATTTCGGCAAGGTAGAGCGTTATGTCCTGGGCCAGGCGGAGTTTGTACGACGAGTTGGTCAGCGTCGCATTGTTGATCATCTGGGTGTAGCCGTATCGCTGGGCCTGCATCAGGGACGTGCCCAGGCCGAACTCCACATGCTTCCAGGCGCCAAGATGAGCCTGCAGGATCTTGACCCAGGCCTTGTCGAAAGTCGCTGGCGCGCCAGCCCGCCGAGCGTTCGTGATTACGCTCTGCACCATCGTCTCGATCTTCGACTGGCGCTGGTAGTGCGTCCTCTCCCATTCCTGGTCAGGTGCGCGGAACGCGTGCCAGTTGGAGCTCTTGATGACGGTGTTGTCCTTGACGTAGGCGCCTTGGCCGTTCGCGAAGGAAATGATCCAGTTCTGGATCAGGTATCGCTCCGGATCCGGTTGGACGTCGACGGTGACATCCTCATAATGGGTCGCGCGTTGACCCTTGGGTTCGAAGTAGCGGTATCTGCGGCTGTCGGAATCCGCGAATATTGCCGCTCCTGCTGCTCCTGATCCGACTGAACTCGAAATTGCAGGCATAGTTCTCACTCCCTTGTTTCGATGGATGGTGCTGTCCGGTCTTCGTCCAGCTCTAGTGTCCCGGAGCTCCTCCGGACGAAGTCGTGAATTTGTCGAAGAAGATGCGTTCGCTCTCGAAGCCGTTCATGAACAGAACCGGCTGCAGCGCATCGATCATCGGTGGAGGGCCGCACGCATAGACGTCACCCTGGCCGTCGATGCCTAGCTCCTTCAGCTTGGAGTCGACCGCCTCGTGGACGAACCCGCGCTCTCCAGACCAGTCGCTGTCTTCACCCGCATGCGACAGCACCGGGATGAATGTCACCTCCGGGTGGCGGGCAACGAGTTCGGCGATGCGATCGAGATGGAAGAGATCATCGGCGGTTCTAGCCCCATAGAAGAAGTAGACAGGGCGCGACTCGACGCTCAGCAAGTGGTCGTTGAGGATCGACCAAACCGGAGACATACCTGAACCCGCGCCCACCAGGACTAGGGGGCCTCCTCGGCCTTCTCGTCGGAAGCAGGTGCCGTAAGGTCCGACAACGGTGACTTCGGCACCGACCCGGATTCCTCCAGAGTCGAGTTCGCCGGAGAATTTTCCCTCAGGATACTTTTTGATGATGAAAGAGAGTTTTTGGGTTTCGCTCGGCGAATTTGCCATGGAGAACGAGCGTGTAATCGTCTCCCCTTTTTCCGTGGTGACCGTGATGTCGACATATTGCCCCGCCCAGAACTTCATCGGGGATCCGAGTTCGATCTCAATGCCTCTGATATCGTGGGTGAGCTTCTCGAAGCCCGTGATCCGCCCGCTGTAGGACTTCACGGCGATCGATTTCGACAATACTTCCTCGTCGTAGTTGAGAAGCTCCACTTCCATGTCGGAATAGGCGATGGAGCGACACAGCAATATGTGGCCTGTATCCTTCTCCATGTCATTGAGGGCGAAGGTTGAATACTTGAGCATGTCGACTTCGCCGTCGAGCAACACACATTTGCAGGCAGAACATTGTCCTTCCTTGCACCCGTGAGGCAGGGCGATTCCCTGGCGGAACGCGGCATTGAGAACTGTTTCGCCGTCCTCCACCTCGAATTCGACGCCGACAGGCTCCAGCCTCACCTTATGCGCCATGGCATGCACTTTCTGAGCGTCAGCCATTTCGATAGTCCTCCAAACTTCTGCCGACTCCCCGAAGGCAGCGGCGTCTTCCCGAAATGAGGAGGCCGGATGCTCGGCCTCCCGCGGCTAAAGCCTAATGGCAGGGGTTGATGGTGAAGCCCGCGCGGTAGTCCGAAAGGTGTGCTTCGCGATCTGCGGAGGACATTTCGCGCAACAGTGTCAGTGGCGACTGCAGCGTGTGGCCGCGGATGTCGTCGAGTGTCCACATGTCCTTTGCGTCAAAGCGCAGATGCGGCTGCGGGACGAGCGTCTTGCCGTCGGAGCGAACGAAGTTCAGGTCCTTGACGGCGTCGGCCAGATCCCAACCGTGGTAGAGCGTCTCCCACTCGCGCTTCCCGCTGAAGCGGCCCATGGCAGGCGTCGGGCGCCCCTGGTATTCGTCAGCGAATGCCTCAACTGCGGTCCAACGGTCGAGCTCGTGGGCGAAGGTGTGAAGCTTGCCGTCGATCTCGTCCACCACAATGTCCTCGCGGATCAAGCAGGGGACGAGGCAGCTCCAGCAGCGATGCGGGTAGACATAGCCGACATCCTCGTTGAAGGTGATGATCGTCTCGCCTGGTCGGCTGAGTTTGTCGTACCACTTCCAGAACTCGCCGAACTGTGCGTACCAGCCCGGGTACTTATTCTCGAACCAGTCGAAGTCAGCTTCTCGTTGAGCCTCGATGCGCCAGAAGTTTACTGGCCAGCCGACGGCGAAGAACTGGGCGACCTTGTGGACGTAGTGCTTCTTGGTGATGCGGTTCCAGGCTTCGTGCACGTCGTCGTGATGGACCTTGATGCCGTATTTTTCGAGCGGCAGCATGTACGTGCGGTAGTAGTCCTCGAAGATCCAGCGGTGCCACATCTCCGCGTAAGATTCCTTGTTCTTGTCGCGGTTGGTGGTGCCGTACTCGATGAATGTTCCGATCGCCGCGTCGACGATCGCGTGGTTCTGCCAGAACGCATAGCGCAGGTCCCGCTCAAGCAGGAGGTGGTTCTCCGGCTCCTTGAGTGCTGCCATCAGAAGCGAATGGCCGTTGCCAATATGTCGACTTTCGTCGGACTGGACGGACAGGAAGACGGTTGGCAGGGCATAGTCGCCGTTGCGCGCGGCTTCCGAGGGCATTGCTACGAAGAGGGTGTTCGTGAAAGCCGTTTCGGCCACTACCGTCAGATAGAGGCAGGCTGAAGTCATCACGTCACCAGTGATGAAGCCTTCGCCGAACTGGCGGCCGATCGTCGTGGCGTAGCACTTGCCGAAGGCTTCCTCGGTGATGTCGAAGCCCGCAGGATCGATGTAGTTTTCCATGTACCATTTCTTCAGGTTCATCTGAATGGTCGAATGGCGGAACTCGTCGACCATCTGCATCGTGAACCCAGTACGGAGATCTTCTCCGGGCGCGATACGAGCGACCATGGCCATCGAACGTGCGGCGGAAATTTCCGGGAAGGGAATGATCGCGAGGAAGAGCTTCATCCACTCGACCCAGCGTGGCTCAACGTTGCGGAACATGTCGCCGCGAAGTGCTGCGTCGAGCGCCCCGTATACGCGGTTGTCTTTTTCTTCTTGCATCGGGAAGTAGGACCGGAGGACCTGCTTCATCGGATCACGGGGAGCCTTGGTGATCTTGTAGTCGGTCGGGAAGGTCATCGCTTCCTGAACGTAGGTCGGGTTCCAACCGAGGTCGGAAATCCTTTTCGTTGCCTCGCCGACAGAAATGCCTCGTTGCGAGGTAATCTTATTAAGCGTCAAAGACGACATCGTCCTCTGCCTCCACTTTGTTGCGCCGAGCTCTTAGGCCCGGCAGGAAACGGCGCGAGCTGCGCCGAGAGCGAGAGTTGGAACGGCACGACAAAGGGATGCGCGTCCGCGCTCCAGGAGTCGGCAGTTCAGTCGGTTGAGGCAAAGGTCTTATGGGAACATCCGGCCTCCTCGACCGGAACACGATGCTGTTCCCCACTTCCTTCGTTCTTTTGTGATCGCTTTGAGCGGTTATGGGAAATGGAGTTGCAAGGCCCGTGCCAAACTCAAAAAGACCGCCTTTTAGGGGGTTCCCAGGGTTGGTCGCTCAACGGAGTGTAAAGGAATATTACAGGTGTAATTGACAAATGTAACTTTATTTAACTTCGTAGGAAAATCAGGTAACGCATTATTTTATATAAATAAAATGATCGACTTCTTTGCGGTGTTGATCTATGGTCGTCGCGTTGTGACAGTCGAGGCATCAATGGCCGACGAGAGCGAAAATCACGGATCACTACCGACGGCGGCGAATGATGTCGCTGACAATCTGGTGGCGCTGATGTCGCGCGATCTGGTGTTTGTGATGCGCTTTCTAGGTGAGAGCCAGAACCTGATGCAGGGTCATTTCCAGCGGTTCATCTTGGAAGAACTTTCACTCGCCGAGATCACCCCCGAGACGCATCCCATGATCCACGCATTCGCGGAAAGGCATGCCATTCTACTTCGCGATTTCGTGTTTTCCGGCGTCTCGCTTTCAAAGCAATTGCGTGTCGAGGAAGTTGAGCGCCTGACGAATGATCCCATGATCCGCGTCGACGTATGGGACCAGCTCCGCAGTCATATCGACATGGCCAAGCAGCAGTTCAGAAAGCAGCTACCCGACTTTCCCGCTGCTCTCGAAACCTGGAGAGCGCCAGGAGGCACAGCACAATGAGGGCCTTTAAAGACCAGTCCAATCAGGAACCGCTACGGCGCAGACTAGAAATGGTCGGGCGTATTTCGTCCCTCACGGCAACGGCACACAAGCTGATCCAACAGGCGTCGGGGGTTGAGATGGAGATCATGCGGCTTGAGCTTGCCTTGGCAGATGACCCCGCCGACGAGAAGCTCGTTTCGGCTTTGAGAGAATCCGAGGAGCAGGCATCGGCAATCAGGTCCGAGCAGACCGAAACCAACGCAGCCATTGAAGCGGCTGAAGCGGCAGTGAAGGACATCGACCTTCTGATCGCGAAAACCAAGGGAGGATGATAAATGAACCAGCAGTCCACCCCCCCATTGACCCTGTTCGATCTACTTGCTCGAAACTGGAAGCTACAATCTGCGGTCCGACGCGTCTGTTTCAACGATGACAACAGTCTGCTGGCGGGCGTTTGCGACGACGGAACTGTCGTGTTTGCGAGGATGGCTGACAATGAGCCGCCCGAAGCGCGTATTTCGACGGACGATGGCAGAGCGGCCATCATGCCCCGGCAGGGTAAGCCAGCCCCATTGATCAGAACGCGAATAAACGGAGCAAATTCCGTTTACGCCTTCACTGGCGGCGGCTTCCTTGTCGCAGGAGAAGGCGGGGTCGCCCATGTTAGCCGATCGGGCGAGACCGTTGGGACTGTGCTGTCGTCTGGTGCAAGGCTTGCCACCTTCGACCTGTGTCGTGCCACGGGCGCACTGGCCTTCACATCCGACGGTAGGTTGACCATTCATCCTGAGGGGAACCTCGCCGAGAAGTTCGAGGCGGAACACCCGGCTGGAGGAAATCCAACGTGCGTTGGATTTTCGAGCGACGGTACCATGGTTGCCGCTGCTTCCGGTGATTACCTCGCGTTGTATCGCTGCCGGAACGGATTGGAGCCGACCCTGCAGGTTCCGCTGGGAGGGGAGCCATTGTCGTTGACGTGGGACGCTGAAGGAAGATGGCTCGCGCTGGGCGTAGACGGCGCAGGGTTACTCTTGGTGGACGTTGAGGCCGGGCAGCACGTATTTCTTGGTGACTTCCCGGGCCGGGTTGCCGACGTGCGTTGGTGCGCGCTGGAACAGGCTTTCGTTGCCTCCGGAGCATTTCGTGTCGCGGCATGGTCGATGGGGAGCCCGCCGTTCCAAGACCACTCCCGGGGTGCTCTTACAACAGGTCGAACGGGAATGGCGTTAGTCGAAGCGGTGGCGGTTCAGCCGACAGGTCGTCTTGTCGCCGCTGGCTACGGCAATGGTCAGGTCGTAATCTGCTCACTGGGCGCCCCTGATGAGCTCGTCGTCCGTTCAGTCGGTGGCCCCGTGACGTCACTGCAGTGGACGAATGATGGACAGCACCTTGGTCTGGGAGATGCGCTTGGCAACGTCGCCATCGTCAGCTTCCCAGCTCAGATGTTCAAGTGATCAAACAGAAAAGGGAGGACACCAATGCAGGATACACTTTCCGAGGAGCAAAAGGCAAAGGACGAATTCTTCGAAAGGATATCGCTCCTTTCGCAGGAGATGGTCAAAGCCTACGGCAAGGACTTTGCCATGGGAGCACTGGTTCTTGGCGCGCGCTGGATCGCCGAAGGAAAGGCTGGAGCCGCTGGCGAGGCTTCCCTCTCAATGCAATAACGCCCGTCAAACGGGACAGAGGTTAGCGAAAGTTGGGGTGCCTCAGTTCCGAATCAGACCTGCCTCGGCCGTTGACGGGGCAGCTCTGATCTTCTCCTGCTGATAGAGAAGACAGACTGTCCGAAGCATCGACGCAAGACTGGTCGCCACGCCATGGCGCTCAACCGCCTCGTAATGCAGTTGCTCGATCAACCTTGCTCTCGGGACACCCTCGACTGTGGCCATGTCATCGAGCGTCTCCCAGAAGGCAGCTTCGAGCCGGATGCTCGTGGAATGTCCCGCAATCCGAATTGAGCGGGTGACTTTGAGGAAGCGATCATGTTCGCGACGTGTGAGAATCCTGCACATCATTTCATTGTCCTCACCTTGCCTTCGTGCTTCGATCCCGTTCTCCGGCCAGCGAATGGCCAGAGAACGCTCGATGAGGTTAATTGCCGACCGCGTTCAAGGAATGAGAACGGCCCGCCCATGGATCTTGCCGTTGTGCAGATCCTTGAGCGCCTTGTTCGCATCGGCGAGCTTGTACTCGACCGTGGTGAGGTTCACGAGTCCGCGATCTGCCAGAGCCATGAGCTCCACCAGTTCGGCCCATGTTCCGACGAGATTGCCGATGATGTTCTTTTCGGTGATGACCATATCGACGGTGGGCACGCGAATGTCCTCTCCGTAGCCGACGACGTAGTAGCTACCCATCGGACGGGTCATGGCCAAACCCTTGGTCGTGGTCCCTCTCTCACCGACAAAATCGATCACCGCTTCGGCACCCTGACCCTGCGTCAGCTGGAGTACAGCTTCGACCTCGTTTCCATCCGCTTTCACGAGCTCGTCGGCGCCCATCTTTCCGGCCAGCGCGAGGGACTCGTCCGACTTGTCGACAACGATTACGTCGGCTGCGCACATCGCCTTGAGGCATTGAATGCCGATGTGACCGAGCCCGCCTGCGCCGATAACGACACATTTTTCTCCAGGAAGGAGATGGCGAGTGGCCTTCTTGACTGCTCGATACGCAGTCAAGCCCGCGTCAGAGTACGGGGCAACGTCCTTCGGGGCGAGTGTTTTCGGCAGTGGGACGATGTTGCGCTCCGATGTGCACAGGTACTGGGAGTAGCCGCCGTTGCAGTCCAAACCCGGGAATTTGCCTGGGCCGTGCATGTCGAATCCACGTCGGCACGCAAGGCAGGTCCCTCCAGATATTTTGGGGTGAACGATCACCGGATCGCCCACCTTGATGCCTTCGACCTCCTTGCCGATCGCTTCCACCCAGCCTGCATTTTCATGCCCCATGATGAGGGGCAGCAGGTTGTCTCCATTGGGATCCATGTGCGGCCGCCAAACACCCTCGATGATGTGAAGGTCGGTTCGGCATACGCCAGCGCCTCCTATACGCACGATCACATCGGTGGACTTCTTGATCTGCGGGTCGGGAACCTCTTGCAAGGACACCCACTGATCGCCTGTCAGATTGTCATCGTACTTGTTCAGAACCTGCGCCTTCATTTGATGTCTCCTCCGTCGGCGGTGTTGATGAACATTGCACCAGACATCGGAGCAAACGGCGTTCCATATGAAATAATATCGGTTTTTCAGTTGGTTACCCATGTTCTGTTGGCGGCAGGTTGTTCGCAGAATGAACGCAGACTGGGTGTCATCTGTTCAGTTTCTGGCCACTTGAGGTCCAACACGAATGCGTTGATGCATGAGGAGGAGCTATGTCACATCTTTCAGGAATGGATCGAGCAAGAAGTGCCTTGGAAAGGGGAGATCGTGTACCCGCGGGGTCGCTCCAACCGATCGTCGCTGATAGCTGGCAGAGGTGCCGCGATGCGGGGCTAGATCCTCGCGCCGACCCTATTGCGAAGGTGCTTCCATTCTCCGATGTAAAAAGAAGACGGGAAGCAGCCGCCCCGCTGCGCCAGTTGGCACTCGCAGAGATGCGGCTACTACACTCTCAGATCGCCGGATCGAACTTCATCATCGCTCTCGCGGACAGGGACGGAATCGTGCTTGATACGATCAGCGATCACGAGTTTGCCCAGAGCGCTGCGGGCCGAGCGATCATTCCCGGCAGTGGTTGGCACGAAAACGAGCGGGGAACGAATGCGTTGGGCCTGGCAACCTTGACGTTAAAGCCTACTGCCGTTTACGGGCGGGAGCACTATTTTGCGTCCCACGGGCATCTCAGCTGTATGGCTGCGCCGATTCTCAATTGCCGTGGTGAGATGCTCGGGCTTCTCGACGCATCGTGTGCGCATGATGCACGACAGGAGCACACGCACGCCCTTGTAAGGATGGCGGCCGCTCAGATCGAGAACGGTCTCGTCTTCCAGGAATCCGCGGATAGTTTCGTTTTTGCGTTTCACCCTCGGGCGGAATACTTGGGTACATTGTCCGCAGGATTGATCTCGGTATCGGCCTCAGGAGATGTCACTTCTATCAACCGATCAGGACAGGCGCTTCTGGCGGGGCTCCCGGCGTTGCTCGGGTCCCACTTCGATGCGCTATTCGAAGCGGGCTTCCATGGGGCTTTGGACGGGCTGTTGAGTGGAGGGGTTATCCGAATTCGTGATCTGACAGGCAGCGGGCTCTTCATGGCCTGTCGACAGATTGCCCAACGGAGCAACGTTGCTGAATTGAGAGGCCCTCAAAGAGCCTTCGTTCCCGCGTTGATATCAAAAGCCGACGCTCCCGACTTCGTGTGCGAGGACAACTCCATCTCGACGTTGCTCGCGGAACTGGCGGATGCGGTCAGTCTCGGGATGCCTATCCATGTTACCGGAGAGACGGGAACGGGAAAGGAGTTGATGGCGCGGCATATTCATAAACTGAGCCAGCGAAAAGGTGAGTTCGTGCCCGTCAACTGCGGGGCCGTTCCGGAGGAACTCTTCATCTCCGAAATTTTCGGGCATGAGCAAGGGGCGTTCACCAATTCCCGCATGAAGGGAGCGCCCGGACTTGCGCGCGCAGCCCATCGAGGAACGCTATTCCTGGACGAAGTGGCCGACATACCACTTTCCGCGCAGACATCTCTACTTCGCTTTCTCGACAACATGGAGGTCCGTCCCGTCGGTGCGCACAAGGTTGACAAGGTCGATGTCCAGATTGTCTCTGCCACCAATCGCAGTATCGAGGAGATGGTGGAACAACGGCTATTTCGTGCGGACCTTTTCTACAGGTTGAATGCGTTCACCGTCGACCTACCGCCACTCACGGCGCGCAGCGATTTCGCGACGATCGTACGCAATCTCATGGAAGACCTGGCACCGGGATTACCCGTCACAGACGCTGCGATTGCAGCGCTCCAGCGTCGCAAATGGCCGGGCAACATCCGCGAACTTCGCACCGTTTTGCAGCGTGCGCTGGTGCGACGCCGGGGCGAGTATGTGGACGAAGAGTGTTTCCAGGAACCCTTGGCCGCCTCGGTTACCTTAAACAACTGCTGTGACGAATGCAGGGATAGCCCGCTCAACTCTGCCCGCTGCAGGGAGATCAGAACAGTCCATCGGCGGACCGGAGGTAATATCTCGCGAACTGCGCATGACCTTGGTTTGTCGCGAACTACAGTCTACAAACACGTCCGGTAGACGTGAGACCGGTGCGGTAGGCGTCATTGTTTGGGGATTCGGCGACCTTTTGTTTGCTTGGAAAGGTGCTTAACCGGTATCGGCTATTGCTCATTTTCTGTGGAAATGGCGAACAGGTTCAGGATCGGAATTTATCACCCATCATTAAACGACACCGGCCTTGCGAAGCCCTTCCATGACGAGCTCGAAATCGGCGGGGTTCTTGAAGGGCAAGACTTTGCGGCGGTATTCCAAGGAGTAGTCGGGATTGACGCGCAGCACCTCTTGCCACGTCGCCCGAGCCTCTTCGAAACGGCCGAGGTGTCCGTAACAGGCGGCCAGAAGCGCGCGCGAGACGTCGGTGACGGGATTGCGACTCACGCGCTGCACCAACAATCTAACGGCCTCTTCGTACCTTCGCAGTTGAAACCAGGCCCAGGCCTGAAAGTGGAGAACGACATCCGGAAAGTACGGGTTCAAGATCCTGGCCCGATCGAAACAGGCGAGTGCCTCCTCGGATCTGCCTGAATAGAGAAGTGCCTCCCCGAGGCTGACCTGCCCTTCGGCGAAGTTCGGATTGAGATTTATTGCACGCTCGGCCTCGCTGATAGCTCTATCGTGCTGTCGTGAGTAGAGCCTGACCACACTCAGTGCCCAGTGGGCCACCGGATCGCTATCATCCCGTGCCACCGCCAGCGTCGCATTCTCTTCGGCTTGTTGAATCGAGCGCTGCGGCGACGCGCTCCACCGGTTCAAATAGTCGAGCCCGTGGGTCAGGGCGAGAAAGGCGTGCGCCGAGGCGAAGTTCGGGTCCAGTTCGACGGCATGTTGCAAAAGGTCGCGGGCGTCGCTGTTCGTTTGCTTCGTCAGGCGATGCCACAGCTCCCGGCCGCGCAGGAAGCAGTCATACGCCTCGGGATGCCCGGTCTGCCCCGGCACCAGCCTTTTCCGATCGCCCTCTGTCAGGTTGACCGCCAGCGCGTCGACGATCTGCTGCGTTACATCGTCCTGAACAGCGAATATGTCGGTTAGGTCGCGATCGAATCGCTCCGCCCATAGATGTCCGCCGGTGGTCGCGTCGATAAGCTGCGCCGTAATGCGTACCCTGTTCCCCGATTTGCGTACACTGCCCTCAAGAACATACCGCACGCCGAGATTCGTGCCCACCTCCTGCACATGGGCGTTCTTGCCCTTGAAGGTAAACGACGAATGGCGGGCGATGACGAAGAGCTGCCTCAACTTCGATAGCGCCGTGATGATGTCTTCCGAGATGCCGTCGGCGAAGTAGTCCTGTTCGGCGTCACCACTCATGTTGGCGAAGGGCAGGACGGCGATCGACAGCTTCGGCGACGTTACCGTCGCCGGTTGGCTCGTCGTGGTTTCCGAGGCCGCGGTTGCCTTGGTCCCAGCGCTGCCGACTTGGAGCGAATAGACCCGGATTGGTTCGGCGATGTTCTTGAGTTGCGTGTTGCCGAGATCGCTGACCGAGAGGTCCAGCCTCGCCTTGACTTGGCGATAGGCATCCTCGGATAGGCAGATCGCGCCCGCCGCGGCGACGCCCTCCAATCGCGAGGCAATGTTGACGCCGTCGCCCATCAGATCGCCGTCGCTTTCCTCGACGACATCGCCCAAATGGATACCGATCCGGAACTCGATGCGACGGTCCTGCGGCACGCCGTCATTGCGTTCAACCATACCGTTCTGCACCTCAATGGCGCAACGCACGGCATCCACCACGCTGCGGAACTCGACCAGCGCGCCATCGCCAGTTCGCTTCACCACCCTGCCATGGTGAACGGCGATCGTCGGATCGATGAGATCGCTGCGCAGTGCCCGTAGCCTCGCCAGGATGCGTTCCTCGTCGGCGCCGGCAAGCCGGCTGTACCCAACCACGTCCGCAGCCAGGATTGCAGCCAGCTTTCGGCTCTCGCTCATGGCGCGGTCTCCTCACTTTCAGGATAGCAGGGAGACAGGGAGCAAGAAAGAACTTTCAGCCGCTGCTCAGAGCGTCCTCGGTTGCAATCGAGCTGGAGGCAGCCGACGTCGTAGCCCTACGCAATGACTGCTCTTCAGGCTTCCGGCCGATCGACGCTGTCGTTGCAGAAGCCCGCTCAAGGTCAGGTCACGACGATGTCCGAGCCGCTCGAATATATGCTCTTTGAAGATCTGCAGCCTGTGCGTCGGCCGGAGTTGTTGCGCCGGCCGAAAAGGATCAGGTCGAGGACCGCGATTGCTATCAGGCCGCTGGATATATTGTATCGATACCGATCATGGACGAATTCGGATGATCGTTTTCCCAGTGCGCCGCTCGGTCGAGTTAAAGGTGGCAATAGCGCTATCGAGTGTAGAGATGTTGCCGATGTTCGTCCGGAGGCGTCCGTCCCGTACACGCTGAACGATTTCGTCCAGCTGGGCACGATTGGATTCAACGACGAAGTCGATTGCCAGACCGTCGGCGGGCCGCGCCTCGACTGGCCCAACAATGGACACCAGCGTTCCTCCGGCGCGTATGAGGCCCGCAGAACGCTTTCCAATATCGCCGCCAATGACATCATACACCAGATCGACGCCACCGACGTCTTCGAGGACATCGTTTTCAAGATCCACGAACTCCAGGGCGCCGAATTCGAGAGCCTTCTGACGGTCGGCGGAGCGTCCGGTGCCAATGACATAAGCACCGAAGTCGCGCGCTAGCTGCACTGCAATCGCGCCAACTGCGCCCGCGGCACCGTGTACGAGGATGCTCTGGCCAGCCTGAAGACGGCCGTGCTGAAACAATCCCTGCCATGCGGTCAGGCCCGAGATTGGCAAGCTCGCGCCCACCGCGAAATCGACTTCGCCTGGCAGCGGCGCGAGATTGCGCGCCTCGACAGCCACGTATTCCCCTAAGGTCCCGTCGCGATACCAATCCGTGAGGCCGAACACCCGCTGCCCCACCGACAGTCCGGTCGTGCCATAGCCCAGAGCGGTGACCACCCCGGCCAGCTCATGCCCGGGGACCGACGGTGTCCGCTCGCGGCCAACCCGGTCGACCCAGGTCGAGGGCCAGGTCAGTTCTGTCGGGACGAATCCCGCCGCATGAACCTCAACGATGACGTCGTTTATCGCCGCCTGCGGCTCGGGCCGCTCCACCAGCTTCATGCCGGCCGTTCCCGCGGCTTGATCAGTTGCTATGATCGCTTTCATGGGATTTATCTCCTCAGAAGTTTGTTGCTTCAGACTAAATTGCTTGCGGAAAACTATTCGATCTCGCACACAAGAGGCTGTCGGTTCGCTTCCGCGCCGACCGTGATCTCGAGTTGGTGTGCGATGTCGAAGAGATCGCCGCCCGAGTTCGATGGAGCCGCAGCGCCGTGAACCCGGGATGACATTCAACCGCGCGATGGTGGCGGGCGCTTCATCGTCAGAAGCGCAGTTACATCGTCCAGATCATCGGTCGATGAGATGGCAAGGGTCAGCCATTTCCCGTCGACATACGTTTTGGCCTCATCGTAGCGTTTGACCAGATGCGGGCGCCAAACATAACGCCGCTCCTCAAACTTCTCTCGTTCTGCTCCGCCCATGACCACGACAGCCGAAAACCGCCGGTATTCCGGCACCAGCGTGGTGAACGCCTTGGTTTTCTTGTAGCGCAAGGACCAACCGCGGTTCCTGCCACCGTAGAGCCAGTCCGGCTCGAAAACTGCAGGATAGAACTCGTCGATCCAACTGCGCAGTTCGGCCCAATGTCCGAATGCCTGCGGTCCGATCCATTCTCGAATCGCGCTGTCGTCTGGCGGCGCTGCATGGTCGGTGATCCTGTCGCCGATCTGTGGAAGCATGGTGGTTGGTAAAATCATCTGAAGTCTCGTTATTGTAAGTCCGGCAGGCCGGAGGGGTTAAGATGAAGCTGTGCAGGGGCTTGCGGCGCCGTATCGCATCAGGGTCAACCGGTGCTCGGCAGGGCGGCAGGACCGCTGCGCATGCCTCGAGGCTCCCTCACCACACTGAGGTCGAGAGCGGCGAGGACTTTCTTTCTAGCCAAGGGCGCTTCGTTCCAGTCCAGGAACGCGGTGGCCTGCAAGGGGAGAAACTGCTGGGTCTTCAGCCCAATGCAGCTGAGTGCCAGCGACAGATAGGGGGTGAGAAAGTCCGGCTGGTTAGCTCGCTCACCGCTAAAGATGGCTCCGGAGGCGACACCGATAAAGACCGGACGGTCCCGGAGCATTCCCACCTTCCCAGCGGGTGTCGACTTCATTGTGCGACCGACGCGCAGAATTTGATCGATCCAAGCCTTGAGGGCCGAAGGGATCGCGAAGTTGTGCATCGGCGTTCCGATGACAATCACATCAGCTGCTTCGACTTCCTGGATAAGCGCTTCCGAAACATCGAGAGAACCTTTCGGAGGGGCCGACAACGTGGTCGGCGTCGATAACGCCACCGCATAATCAGCCACCGCGTGAGGCAAGGGTTCGGTCCCCAGGTCACGCCGGCTGACGCTTGCGCCCGGTGCAACTTCGAGAAGCTTTTCGACGACTGCCGCAGAAAGCTGACGGCTATGCGATTGTCGACGCGGACTGCTATCAATATGGAGGATGTTCATGTGATTGATCCCAGTGACTTCGATAAGTTGCGACGGGATAGGATCAGATCGACCCGGCCGGCGTTACGGCGGGAAAATCTTTCTCGGGATCGAAGACGTTGTTGAAGAAATTCGTCAGCGTGTACATGGCGACCAGTGCCACAATCTCGATGGCGTTCGCGTCCGTGTACCCGACATCACGGACGGCTTTCAGATCGGCATCAGAAACGTGTCCGCGGGTCTCAATGACCTTGCGCGCAAACTGGACTGCGGCGTCGCGCTTTGGATCGTTGGCGTGGCCCTTGCGTGCGAGAATGATGTCGCTGGCCGGCAGCTTGGCCATGTGTTCAGCAGTGAAACTGTGAACCGTCAGGCAGTAGTTGCAACCGTTCACCTCGGAAACGGCGAGGCCGATACTGTCGCGTGTCTTCACGTCGAGCGCCTTGCTCAGGGAGCCGAGCAGGGTTGCCCACGCGTTGAACGCGATCGGGCTCTGCGCGAAGGCTGCCATCATGTTGGGCGTGAACCCGATACTTTTGGTGAACATATCGAGGGTCGGTTTCGACTCGGCCGGGACCTGATCCGGCCTCAGGGTAGTGGTTCTGGGCATCTAAATCTCCATAAGCTTTTGATTGGACTGCAAATCATGCGAAGGACAGGACATCGGCCACCGGCATGCGCGGCTTCTGCGGCCAGTTGCCGGCCCGCTCCGGCCCTACGGTCAAAAGCATGACCGGGATTTCGTCTTCGGCCAGGCCGAACTCGCTGTGCACGGCCCCTGCGTCGAAGCCGATCATCGGCGTCGTACCGAGGCCA
Source organism: Rhizobium altiplani (assembly GCF_001542405.1). Lineage (GTDB taxonomy): Bacteria > Pseudomonadota > Alphaproteobacteria > Rhizobiales > Rhizobiaceae > Rhizobium > Rhizobium altiplani. Next base: position 30,321 of record NZ_LNCD01000103.1, on the reverse strand, counting down.
AGGGAGCGAGCTGCATAGATGATCGCGGAGGTGCCAAAAGTAGCAGAGCGTACCGCTTCGTCGCGCTGCCGCTGGGGTTGATCGTCATAGAGGCCGCGAGCGGGTGCTTCCCACTCCGCCACCAGATGCGCCGGCATGATGCCGGCCTCCACCACCGGGGCGAGGCGCTCGGGGACGGTGCTGGCATCGGCCAACCGACCGATGACAATGAATGTGACGGCGGCTTCGGTGATCGCTGGCTGATTCCAGGCGATCGGACGTAGCCGGGCCTTTGCCCCTTGCGTACGGACAGCGATAAACCGCCAGTTCTGTAAGTGGAACGATGTCGGCGCGGACGTGCCGATCCGCACCAGATCTCGGATCTCATCGTCGCTCAGCGCGGCGGTGGTGTCGTAGTATTTGGCAGCGCTACGGCTCAGAATGGTTTCGATGACGGCATTCGTCGGCGTCGGTTGGTTGGCTGCGTTGCTGATGTAGTTCATTGGGTTGCTCCCGCATCAAGTGATTACGGAACCCAATTTACCGACCAATTTGAGAATAACGAGACTGAATTATCTCAATATGATGCTCGAAAGGATCAATTGTGCGGGACTTTCCTAACCCGGGCCCGTTTCGCCGCCGTGCGCCTGTCTGCGCCATTCCCCGGGTGTCATCCCCATTCTCTCCGCAAAGACACGCCGGAATGCCGAAACGGATTGATAGCCGACCGTTTCGGCCACCGCCTCGGTGCTGATCGCCGGCTTTTTCAATTCGTTGGCTGCCAGGCTCATACGCAGATCAGTCAGTAGATCGAGGGCCGAACAACCCAGCCTGTCCTGAAAGTGTCGCATAAATGTAGCACGTGACATGCCGCACAAGTCTGCGAGATCGGGGAGTTTCCAAGCTTGGGCCGGGTCGGCAAGCATGGCAGCGATGGCTGGAGCCAGCCGCGGATGGCCGGCTAGTGCTAACAGACCTTCGGGGGCTTTCTCGGACTCACTTGCGGCGCGAAGCACGAGTGTAAAAAGGGCTGAAGAAAGCGCATTGAGAACCGCGCGCCCTCCTGCTCGGTCGCCGGCCGATTCCATTCGCATTAGCCCCACTAGACTTGCCAGTTGGTTGGAAGCCGAACCACTATCTCCATCGCCGTCCATGGCGCGCGTCACGAGATTTGTGGGCAGGTAGTTGCGGACCAATCTATCATGGGGCGCAGCAATAAAGAATCGGCCACACAACAGATCGAGTCGCTCTCCCTGGCTGTCATTTTCGCTCAGCATCCAACCGGCGGCCCCTTGGTGCTGTTGAGTGGGGATCGGTGTTTGCCCGCTACCGTCGTGCAGCACATGCGCCGCACCGTGAGGTAGCAACACAATATCTCCGCTCACCAGCTCCCTCGCTGTTCTTGTCTCGGGATCCTCGAAAACGGCTCGACCCTTGACGATGACGTGATAGGGGATTTCGTTCGCCGCCGCCCGGCTCCAGGCCACGCGCCATGGCGCACCGTAGGCACAGCGGACCTCGAGCTGACCGGTGACCGTGATGATTTGCAGGAGATGGCTCAACCAGTCGACTTCAGACATTGGACCTCGGGGAGATAAACGGCTCAAGCACCTTATCTATCCTAACGATGGCTGTGCGCGCTACATGGCCTCGTGTGCACGACACCGGCGGGGCAATTGAAAGCTACGCAGGCTCCCTGATTGCACAGCCGGCATAAGAGTGAAGAGAGTGTCGTGTTCAGAAACCAGCGCGCCACGACGGGTAACCGGGAGAACAAGCAAAAACGACGGTTCAGAAAGGGTGACGCCGGGACCAAATCCAACCCGAACCACGAGGGCCAGCATGAAGTCTCCCAGCCGCTCCAATCCTTCCCTTGGCTGCCAAAACCGCCGCTAACCTTGATGGCAATACTAGCAAATAATCGCTGTCGTGATTGAGCCTATTCGGATTTCAGGAAACGGGCTTGTCCAGACGAGCGGAGCTGATCTAGCGTTTTGCCCAAACAGTCTCCCCCGCCTGCGCCGTTTACGGCCTCCGCATGGCCGTGTAGCGTTATCTTGCCAACGATATTATCCGAGGCAAGGTAGATAGCCGTGTGGTCTTTCGTTACCCGCGACAAGTGGAATGCAAGGTACGAGCTTTTAACTTTGCACATTACAATAAACGGAAATTCATCAAGAGGGGTTTGCGTTTCCTGTGCGCGGGCGACAGCGCCGGTCGCCTGGTTAAACCCAAGCGAAACGCAGAGCATGACTAGCATCGAAGCGACGATGTTGAGTGATTTGCCCACCTTCCGGCCCGGCGCACGAGTCATTGGCTCTCCCCTCCAATTCCGCAATCACAATTTTCAGTTTTAGCAATCATAGGGTACATCAAACCAAGTATCTTGGGAATATTGCTGGGGCGACGGGAGTGCTTCGATTCAGAGAGGGTGAGGTGCGAAGCGCGCTCTACGACTTCGCAAACGGCTTCAACCTAAGCCTACTCTTGTGATCGCTCGGCCCGGGCGCACCGCTGGGAGCCTCCCCCCGGAAGTAAGCCTTCTGCCATTTGTCCTGGGACGCCTTCGAATCCGGTTCGGTTAGGGCTGCATTGAAGGTGTTGCGGCTCTTCGTCCACTGGTCATATTCCCTCTCCAGATCCGGATTTTCCGACAGATTGCGGACGTCCGGGGCGATGCCCTCGAGACTTCCTCGCGCGAGTGGAAACAGGTGGCAGTAGGGTTCGTCCGCTTCAAAATACACTTTCTGGAACGGTCGGGTGAACTTCCAGTTCATCGTGAAGGTATATGGAGACCAGTCAGTCTCGATGACGCCTGATAGCGGGGCGATGGCATCCTTGGGCCGGTTGAGTGGGCCAGTGACGAAGAGGTCGACCCCAGATTCCGTCCGGAAGAGGCAAGGCACGTGGAACGTCAGGACACCGTCACCGAAATGGCTGATGGCGGATGCAGTCGTTCCCGACCGGGATTTGATGCGAATGGCATCCTTTCCCTTGCGCCCGTCCCACACGGCCGAAAACGGTGTCGTGCAAAGGAGTTCCCAGCCATGCGCATTAGCTATGTTGAGGGGCAGGCACCGATAGGCGAAACGCTCGTCGGTGCCGTCCATCCAATCGCGTTCGACAGGAGCCGGGCGAATGCGGACATCGTGGCCGTCGATGATGTAGGCGGTCAGTGATTTCATTGGATGATATCGCCGCTTGAGTGTAGGCGGCGATCTTTGTCACGATGTTCCTCGTCCAGCAACTCTCCTACCACTTGAACCTCAATCCGACTTGCCCCCCGAACATGTTGTTCTTTGCTCCGTCGACATCGAAGGAGTAGCTGAGGTCGCCGAAGGCCGACACGTTCTCGCTGATCTCGTATGCGCCGCCCAGATTAACCTCCAACCACGTGCCTTCGGTCTGGGTGACCAATGGGAACGTATTAAACGTCACTGTCTGGTCGGCCGAGAAGCCGTGCCAGAGGTTTAGTCCGAGATGGCCATACGCCGGTCCCGAGCTATACTGCAGGCGAGCGCCAATCCGTCCGGTAAAGGAATCGAAGGCCTCGTTGGTTATCTTCGAGAACCGGTCACTGGTGTCGTCGAAGTCGATGCGTTGCCAGATGATCTGCGCCTGCGGTTCGATCGTCCAACCCTCGGCGATCACGAAGGGCAGACCCGTTTCCGCCGACATTGCAAAGCTGGTCCCATCGACGTCGGATGCGATGCCCCGGTTCGACCGGCTGGTTCCGTTGAGCCACCCGTACTTGGCGATGACGTCGACGTACCAGCCTTCTGGCGAGAGGTGTGTCCAATAGGCTGCCACACTGTCTTCGGAAAGGTCCAGCGTCCCGGCCGACAGATTGACCTGACCGAAGATGTTGCCGCTGATGTCTCCGTCCGTATTTGCATGGGTGTAGAAAAGGCCGAAGCGTTCCGTGTGGCCATTGTCGTGTTCGATCTCGTAGAGATCGCTTCCGACCTGAATGCCCCAGTAGTTCCCGTCGAACTGCGGTCCGACGTCGTAACCCGCAATGCTGAGTGTGGCATTGGTGCCAAGATCGCTGTTGGCGCCGAAGATTCGGCCCCAGACGCCGGGCGGTGGCCCGTCGCCGTCGCCTTCAGATGCATCTCCCTGTGCGCCTGGCCCAGAATAGACCAGAGCCCCGACGCCTGTCAGGAACGACTGGTCGCCGCGTCGCTGATGGAATGTCCCCATCGTCATGAGGCCCATGCGCTGCGCGACTAGCGGCGCGATCACCTGCCCCGGTACCTCCGGCCGAATGTTTGGAATCGGCGGTGGAGGAGGCGAAGGTGGTGGAGGAGGCGAAGGCGGTGGTGGCGGCAGCGGCGGCGGCGGTGGCGGCGGCGGCGGCGGTGGAGGCGGAGGCGGCGGCGGCGGCGGCGGAGGCGGAGGCGGCGGTGGAGGAGGCGGAGGCGGCGGTGGAGGAGGCGGCGGCGGGGAGATCGTGTTGCGCAGGAACCAGTCGTTGTCGGTGTCAACAGCCTGGGAAACGCCGCCGCGATAGAGGAAGTACTCGAACGGGCCGGCGGCGACCGGGCCTCCGAGTGTAAAGGCACTCGTCGTCGTCGTGCCTCCATTGATGGCGTCGACGACCTGGATACCGTTGCCGTTTGTCAGCGCGCCCTGGCCGTCGACGTTGGTAACGAGGATACTCGTCGAGCCGCTTGCCTGCCCGGTATCGATGACCAGCTTGTCCGACGGTGAGTTGTCCGTGTCGAGATAGGTGTGAAGGAAGAGCTGTCCACTCTGGCCGACGTAGTTGCCAAGGATCCTGAAAGTGTCATGCAACGAGGTGCCTGCACCCGGCACGTCGTTCGTCATGTCGATGATGCCGGCATTGTTGACTGTCACGAGCAGCGATGAGTCGGACGGCACGATCGCGTAGCCATACGAATTTCCGGCCTCGATGCGGCTGGTGGCATCGACCGAGATCGTGCCGGTTCCCGTCACGGAATCGCCAAGTGTCAGCACGCTTGTCGTATAGATGAACGTCAGCTTGGACTGGTTGATGATATTGATGGCTTCCCAGTTGATGAGGCTGGACGGTGCGTCGCCACTCTGGCTGCCATCGTCGTTGGTGGTGCGCTCCCAATTCAGTGTGTCGTTGCCGAGCCCACCGTCGATGATCTTGCCCGCGGTCAGATTTGCCTGCGATAGAAAGCCGAAGTTCGCGACATCGTCGCCATTGCCCATTTGCACCGTGGCTGCGACGTTGCCAATCAACCAGGTGAAGGTGTCGTTGCCATCACCCATGTCGACCGACGTCTGGACCGTGCCGGCAACGAGGGCGAGGATGTCGTCTCCTGCTCCGAGGCTGATCGATCCCGCGAAATAGCCGTTGTTGATGACTGTGTCGTTCGATGTGCCGGTGCTCGTCACACCGTTCTGAACCGTTCCCGCGCCAAGGTTGAGAATGATATTCGTACCAGTGCCCTGCAAGAGAATGTTGCCGTCTATCCGGCCCTGGTTATTGAGCGTGAAGCGGTCGTTGTCCGTCGCGACCAGCCCGTTGGTCAGCGTTCCGTTGTTGTTGAGCGTGCTTGTGCCCGGGCCTGTTATTTCAATGTTGTCGGTGAAGCTTGCCGTGGCGTCGGCATTAATTGTCACCGATTGTCCGATGTAGTCGGGTCCCGGACCGGTTCCCGAACAGTCGAAGACCCCTGATCCCGGCGCAGTTTCGACACAGGCCGCTTCCGCTCGCGTCCCGCCAATCGCCAGGAGGGCGATCGACGCCACCGACGATTGCAGCAGAAGATATCGCAGCGACTTTGAAGTCGCCCTCGGGAAATTCAGTGCTTTGACCGGTGCGGTTCGGCAGTCGTCGCTCGTCGGGCACTCGCTCCGAAATGGACCGCGAACCCTGTGTGCATACGCCGGATCAATCATCGATTACCCCCAGTAGCCAGCTTAGAAGCAAGTGTCGGTTGAGTTTTTCAAGCTGTCAATTGATTAGGTCTAGCTGAAGCATTGTATTGGGGAGGTCATGTGGTTCTTCGGCAACAGTGTCGAGTGTCTTGAAAAATATGACAATTTCACGGGCATGAGCGCCGCGGCCGAAGGCTCGATGGTTGATACGGTTGGTTCGTCCACTGTGATTAACACTACCTCAGGGCGATTTTTATGGGGAGGACTTGCGGGAAGCCAGCCCAGCTTCCCGCACCCTTGGGAGGGACCTGTGACGCTCAGATGAGCAGAAGCTTCTTGAGTACCGAGAAGACCTCCTTGTAGGGCAGCTTGGTCGCGCCCGCGATTGCGAACGGCAGGAGCGCTGCAGCGGCGACCGGCAGCAATGTGTTGCGGTTGACGAGCATCGAGGACATTTTGCGCGTCTGCTCGTACTGCTTCGTAAGATCAACAGGCTCGATTGCCTGTTCCGCTTCGTTGGCATCTGGTGCAACGACGTTCGCTCCGATCGACTTGCGCTCTGCAGCCCGCTGCTGCGTCGTCGCTCGCGCCGATAGGGTCAAAAGCGTCTTGTCCTTCAGCTGCGTGAGCGGTTTCGAGAAGGCGGAGAGCGGATAGGCGAAGAAGGCGAGGACGACCAGAAGCCAGACGGCCATGATGGTCGTGAGGGTCGTGGCTGACAGATCGGCCTGCATTTGGTGTTTAGCGACCGCAGCCGCCATGCCGCAGCTGATACCGAAGACGAAGAGAACGTAGGCGTTCGGATATTCCGCGAGGAAAGCGAGGCCGCCTTTGCCGTCCGGATGGGTCGACACCAGCCTCAAGTCGAGGTGTGCGATGCTTCGCAGCAGTTCAGCCCAGACCAGGTGTCGCCAGATACCGCGGACCAACAGGAAGATGAAGAGCGGTATGCTGATGAGGACGCACCACCAGCCCGCCAAAGTCAGATAGTGGGCTTCCCCAGCCACCGTTGCCGCCCAACTTGTCGATGGAAGCTGCTTGAACGTCGTGAAGGCAAGAACTGCGCAGACGACTGCTAACGCCACGCACACGAGCTCCGCAAGCACGGAATCACGTCGCTTAAGCGCCGTATCCAACGCGCCCAACGCTGCGCCCTGCAAGGTTGGCGGTATCAAAGGCGCGCGGAGGAATTGTCCAAGCTTTCGCCGCAATCCCGCTTCGACCGCCTGCTCGGCGGCCAAAAACGCGGCAATGCCAACGAAGAAACGCGCCCAAGGACCGGGGTCGGTAAGATAAGCCTTCAGGGTCGGAGTCTCCGAAGCCAAGGTTGGTAGGGTCAGAAGGAGAGGAACGGCCCACGCGACGGCTACGAACAGAATGATTCGACGGCGGGTATAGAGGTTGCTCTCATGAACGAGTTTGAGCCGCCGTTGAAGCTCGAAGAACGGTCCGCCGTGCGATGCAAGGAACTCCGGCAGATCCGCAGGTTGATCGAATTTACTGACAGGCGCAGGCTTCGTCTTCGTCATGCTCAGTCCTCGGTGACCGACCAGCGGTCGCCAGGATTGAGGAGACCCTTCTGCTGGACGGCGATCACATCGCCGAGCGGCTGCGTCCAGTCGACGTCGTCGCTCATTATCTTGACGATGGCTGGATAATTGAGCAGCGAGACGACGCTGCCGCCCCAATCGGCCTTGGGTTTCAGTGATGAGTTTGTCTCGACCCGATCAAGAAACCGGGACGCTTCCACGACCTGCAGCGGATAGAGTGAGGCCGAGGTTACCAGTGCGACGAGTTCGTCACGATAGAGTGCGATCCGGGCGACGAGAGCCTGCATGTCTTCATCGCTCAGTTCGGTTGAGGCCGCGCTCCTGGCCGTTGCGGATATTTGCGAGGCAGCCGCTTGGTCCTGCGCGTGGACCATGTCGGCGCCGCAACCGATGAACGTTACCGCCGCGAGAGAGATCGCTGAGCGTCTTGCGTAGGCGTTTAAGAAGCGAAATGCCATCGACACGTCTCCGGGAGCTGGCGGGCTGCTCCACCGCCTTGGCAAGCCGTCGGGCAAACCATCTAACTTCAGGGAGGCAGCCGAACAAAATTCGCGCAGGTCCGAAAGTACTTTACGGTAAACTTGAACGTAACAAAGAAGGATCGGGCAACGTTCAGGCTTAGGCCTGGCAAAGCGATCTACTGAATTGGCACGGGAGGCGGGCGCGCTTCGCCAAGTCCTTGCCTGGTCCACTCGTACATACGGACGTCGGTTCGGAAACTGCCAAGGCGAGCCGTGGCCAGATCGAGGATATCGATCACGACGGCCGTCCAGACCAAAGTAAGAAGGAGAACAAGGAAACGCACGGGTCGTCCCTTGATCCCGAACTGATATCCGAGGGTTGCCATGCTCAGCACCATGACCCCGACGAGCAGCCAGAAAATCTGGGCGGGCAGGCGGGTATCAAGCGCAAACCTCTCGGAGGTTCCGGTATCAAAAGTCTCGTTGACAGCGCTCATCAGGGCTGCCGTGACGGCGTCCGGGCGTTGGCGAACGATAGCAGTGACCTGGCTCCAGATTTCCTGCTGCAGCGCGGAGGTTTGCTGGTTCGCCTTCTCGATCGACTGCTGATCGCGCCCCGCACGAACAAAGCCTTCACGGACGTCCAGATATTCGCCGAGCAGCTTGGCGATATCCAATGCCTCGGGCGAACCGATGGCCTGCGCGCGTAACCATGCCGTGCCTATAGCGTTTGCCTCGGCAAGAGCATCCTGACGCCGCTCGTTGAAGCGGGCGCTGGAATAGGACAGGGTCAATGCCAGTACGAAGGCCAGGAGCCCAAGCATGCCGCCGACGACCACGCCCACGTTTTCTGGTTGGCTGGTGCCTCGCGACTTGGCGCGCTTGCCAATCCGGTAGCCCACTTCATGAGCCGCCAGTTGAAGGCAAAGAAGGACAAGACCCACTCCCCATATGCTGATCTCGGCGATCGAAATGATGAAGTTCAATGATGATTTCTCCATGTATAGTTGAGTATGCTGTGCTTGGACGACGGCTTGCTGCCGAAGACCCGCGGGCTTAAAGTCCCTAGGCACCGCCCGCTTGCCAATCAGCCGGCGCTTCCTAGGGCGGTCACCAACACCGCACCCCACAAGGCAAGCAACACGTTACCGATTGCATAGCCAAGCCCATAGCCCAAAGTCGGTACGCTGCTTTTGGCGACATCCTGGACGGCGGCGAGGGCAGGGGCAGAGGTACCTGCTCCGCAGCAGGTTCCGAGAAGCACTCCCTCGTTCATCTTGAAAAGCCGAGTGCCCGCGAGGACGGCAAGCCCATGCGAGGCAACGACAACGACGATCGTGATCAGCACAAGAGCAGGCCCCGATGCGAGAAGACCACTCACAAAACTCGGACCTGCTGAGATGCCGACACATGCAATGAAGGCCGAAAGCCCCACGGAATCAAAGAGCCATAGTGTGGCCGCGGGAACAAAGCCGAACGTTCGCCGCCGGGCACGGAGCCAACCGGCGACGAGCCCGCCAAGAAGTGTCCCCACAGCCACGCCTAGCCCCAATTCCAAGGCGCCAATCCGCAACGCCGGAATACCGATGACTCCGCCGAAGAAGATAAACATTGCGACATAGACCATGTCTGTCGCCGTCGTGGGCCGGTCGGCATAACCTACGGCAGCAGCGGCTTCCTCGACATGCTTGCGGCTGCCGACGATGGTCATCACGTCGCCCCTCTCGAGTTTCAAACCGCCGTACGCAGGAAGCTCCTCGCCCAACCTGGTGATCTTGCGCAGGAAGATCGTGCGTGCCTCAGGCTCCCGCCTGAGTTCAAAGAGTGTCTTGCCAATGACCGATTTCTTCGTGACGACGACATCGAGCGTTTCGGTTGGTATATCAAGCAATTCCGCGTCATCGATTTCCCTACCGATCCCGGCGCCTTGGTCCACCAGCAGACCACGCAGTCCGGCCACCGCGACAACGTCGCCGGTCTCAAACCTGAAATCGGGATACGCAGCTACAATGTCCTTGCCTCGTCGAATTTGCTCGACGTAAGCTTTGGCACCAGGAGGCACTTGCGCTTCAGCGTCGGAGACACTCATTCCAACCCATCGCGGGTCAACGACGAAAGAGCGCGCTTCAATCGCGCGTCTGGCCGTCTCCCCGGTCGTTTGACCTTCCGATGGCGCGTTGAGTTTTGCCTCCATCTCAGCGCAGGCTTCCTGTAGTGGTCGCGCCAGCAGCCGTGGCAGTAGTTGCGACAGCACAAGAATCGTTGCGATTACGCCAACGAGATAGGAAACAGCGAACGCCGTCGCGACGTCCGCCTCAAAGGCGCGCTGAACCGCCTCTTGGGCACCGGTTTTTCGGAAGGTATCGATCGCCACGCCAACTGTTGCGGACTCGGTCATCGCGCCGGCAAGCAGGCCTGCGGCACTCCCTACCTTCAGGCCCAGCAGCGCGGCCAACGCCCAAACGACAGCAAGTCCTACGACACAGACCAGCACGGTGATGGCGATCTGGGGTAGCGCCTCGCGATTGAGGCTCCGGAAGAATTGGGGCCCTGTGCGGTAGCCGATCGCAAAGAGAAAAAGGAGGAAGAACGCCTGTTTGACATCGTTTGCAACCTGAACACCGGTCTGACCGATCAGCACACCTGCGATCAAGCAACCGGCCACCGATCCCAGTGTGAAACTGCCGACCCTAAATTTTCCGACGGCATAGCCGATGGCGAGCGTGAGGAAGAGAGCAAGCTCCGGATGGTCGTTGAGTATTTGGGAAAGCGTCTGCATGTACCACCCGGATTTTCGTTGACGGCCAGAAGGGGCAACGCAGGATCAGAGCGAAGGCGCTTCCGCGGGGAGCCAGCCCACTCTCCCCGCAGCCTCCGGAAGGCGTTATCGCGTGATGAACCTGAGCGGATTGATCGACACGCGCTGACAGTTCACTGCATCCGCCTTCTCACGCCACCTCGGTACAGACGAGATGGCTAAACGTGCCGACGGGATAGGCGGTCATGAAGGCCGAACGAATGATCGCTTCGGCCGGGCCGAGTGCGTCCACGATTGCCAGGCCCTCCGCTTCGGCGGAAGTGAAGGGCAACTGCCCCGTTACGATTTCGGCTGCGACTGCCTGCGACATCACGACGACACTGTCACGGTTGCCGCTCTTGTCAGCTTCCAAGCGCGGTGCCGACGGGTTCGCTTTGACGTCGAAACCGCCAAGCGTCGGGTGGAAGTATCCCCATGTCCTGCTCTCGATCATCAGGACATAGAAGTTGGGCAGCGCCATCAGTTGCGACGTCGATAAGACCTGTTCCAGTCGCTGCTGCACGGAAGTCAGAAGCATAACCGCCTCATGCCGCGATTGCGCCATGTCCTTCTCTTCAGCCGGTGCTTCCGGCAGGAGACCATCATCGATCGCCTGCCGGGTGGCTACTGCAACCGCAAGCGTCAGCGGATGCTCGACTGCAAACTCGATCGTCAACGAGCATATGGTGCACATGCGATTGCAGCTCCTTCGGGCTCAAGCAGTGACGATTGGGAACCAGAACTCGAAGTTGTCGAGCAGGCCAACGAACTCCGAGAGTTTTTTCGGATCACCGGTGAGCTTCGCCTTGCCCTCGACCACCTGCTTCTCCATCGTCGAGGTGCCAAGCATCACGTCGTTCAACGCCTCGCGGGTTGTGACGATCGAGACATCAGCGCTCGGCGCGCTCTTGTCCTTGGAATAGTGGATCGCGGAGTTCTCGACGCCGACGAGATACTTTTCGTTCGTGTCGGTCAGTTCCATGCTGATCTCGATCGTCTTGCCCGCTGCGCGGTCTCCGTTCAGCCTCACCCCGAGGAAGTCGAAGAACATGTCGATCGGCATTGCCCTGATCGTGTCGGGGCTCGCCGTGTTCGGAACCGGGAGCTCGGTTACACCTTCGCGCAATTCGCGTGCACCCGTCAGATAGAAGTTGCGCCATGGTCCGGATTCGGACTGGTAGCCCAACTGCTCGTAGGTGTCGGCAAGAAGCTGCTTGGCCGCGACGTTGTTGGCATCGGCGAAAACGACATGGTTCACGACTTCAGCCACCCAACGATAATCGCCCTGATCGAAGGATGCCTTCGCCTGTCGCAGCACGTTATCGGCACCGCCCATGAAGTCGACATAGCGCTTGCCGGCTTCGGTTGGCGGTAGCTGGTGGAGGGTAGCAGGCACGCCGTCGAAGAAGCCGAGGCGAAGATTATATTGCGCCACGGCGTCGTGATAGACGGTGCCGTAGTAGCTCCGGCACGCCCATGTCGTGGCAAGTGCCTGCGGAAGGCGGATGACTTCGCCGATCTCTTTCGGCGTCATGCCGCTGTTAGCCATCCGCATGACCTGATCGTGGATGAAGCGAAACATGTCGCGCTGGCTCTTGAGGTGGGCGATGACGCGGTCATTGCCCCATGTCGGCCAGTGGTGGGAGGTGAAGAGGACCTCGGTCTCGCCACCGAACATGTCGATCGACTGCTGCAGATACTTTGACCACAACAGACCGTCGCGAACTTTAGCGCCACGCAGCGTATAAAGATTGTGGAGTGTGTGGCAGGCGTCTTCGGCGGCGCAGAACGCCTTGTACTTCGGGATATAGAACATGAACTCCGATGGTGCTTCCGATTCCGGGGCCATCAGAACCTGCAGTTCGACGCCGTCGATGGTGATCTTCTGGCCCGTTTCGGTTGCCCAATCGGTCGGCAGCGCCAGCCCGATTTCACCCGTCGACGTGGTCTTTCCGAGACCACCGTCAACCTGACCCTGCGGTCCCCGTGGCAACAGGTTGCCGTACATGTAGCTGGCGCGGCGGCTCATTGCGTTGCCGGCGATGATGTTCTCGCCGACCGCGGCCTTCGTGAAGTCCTCTGGTGCGACGATCTTGACCTTGCCCGCGTCGATGTCCGCCTGGTTCACCAGACCGCGTACGCCGCCATAGTGATCGACGTGACTATGGGTGTAGATGACCGCGACGATCGGCTTGTCGCCGAGCTTCGGAATGACAAGCTCTTTCCAGACGGCTCGCGCGGTCTCCGAGCTGACCAACGGATCGATGACGATATAGCCGGTGTCAGTGCGGATGATGCTCATGACCGACAGGTCGTAGCCACGAGCCTGATAGATGCCGTCGACGACCTCGAACAGACCATGGATCATGTTGAGCTTGGCCATTCGCCAGAGGCTGGGGTTCACCGTATCTGGAGCGTCGTCGGTCTCGGAGGTGCCAAGGAAATCATAGACGCTGAGGTCCCACACCGGCGTCCCTTCCGCATTCTTGATGATGGCGGGATCCGGCAGCGCCGCTAGCAGACCGCGGTGCGAATCCTTGAAATCCTGGACGTCGTCGAACGGGAGGCCATTGCGATAGAGCGCGTTGTAATCAAGTGTGGCCTTCGTGGCGGGCTTGGCTGCACTGCCGCTTCGAGGAACTGGGGGCGCATCCTGTGCGCTTGCATTTGCCGATTGGCCGACGAGCGTGACGGCCAGACCCGCCGATGCCATGCCACGAAGGAATTCCGATCTGCTGATGCCATTGCCGTCTGACGAGGTCATTGCGTTCTCCAATCCTTGAGGGGTGGGCTAGCGCGCCAAGACGGATAGTATGTAGGTAAGCAGATTTGGTAAGCACGTTACGGTAAATGCCAATGTAACAACGGATGCAAACGCAGGAGAACCGACGACCGCTTGTTGCGCAAAACACACAAAGCGGGAGCGGGATTGATCGGGCGAGTTATTGCAGCGCGACCATGACGCCAGCTCGGCTTTGCTGATTGTCTAGTCCTGTCTAGTGCATCAAAGCTCCCGGTCGAACTTGGGTTCCCGGCTGCGGGTCATACCCGGCTCGTCGTCTCCACCAGTGCCAACTGCACATGAAGACGTTTGATATCTCCGTGGAGCGTGGCGAATGGTTACCTTGGCATCTTCGTCATGGAAAACGAGGCGGCTTCAACCTCGAAATCCACCTCCAGTTGCTTCGTCGACTTAGTGGACATGACCAGCTTCCCTGAGCAGAGCATGGAAGGTCCGCATGGCGTCGTTGATGTCTCCAGCACATTGGAACCACCGCGGTGAGCGCATTACAATCGAGGAGCCGACGGCACTGTAGTACCCGCAGGCGCGATGTGTTGGTGGGTCAAACGCGATGTCGAAGTAGCCGAGCGGGCCACCGGAAGCCATGTCGTAGACGTCAGCCGAATACAGGCCCCAACCTTGATGGTTCGGCATCATGATTATGATCGCCATCAGAAGGGGGTGAACCTCGGCCATCGTCGCCCTCCTGGGTAGCGTCCTGTAGGTTCCCGCAATTTGCTCAGCGCGCGGCTGTCCGGCCGGCATGTGTGACATGGCCGTGATCCTCATTTAATGTTTGTATGTTCTTATTATGTTCTGTTTTGTGGCAGAGTCAACATCGAGATAGCGGCGCAACGGAAACTCACTTCGGGTCTGGCCCAATGTCGAATTTCAACGCACTCGAAATGCGGCATACCTGCAAGGGTATCGTGGGTTCAAATCCCACCCTCTCCGCCATAAAACGTATTTGATTTCATTGTTTTAAGATTGGACTGGTAGCGAAGGTCGAAACCTATCGCGCGCGCCGGATACGAAAGAAGCGGTTCCAGCCTGCACTGCCAACGTTTTTCAAGCTTGAGTTCCACTTTTGCTTAATTTTGGCAGAGAAATCTGTTTGTATCTCATGGATGGAAGCCAAGATCGGTTGACTCTCAAGAATTATGATTTTCGGCGCTCAAAGGCATTTGGCTGTAACGCATAGCACTCAACGCCCCTTGAGTCCCACAATTCACCTTTTTTGATAGACAAGCCGCTTTGAATGCCCAGGCGCAAAAGAATCTGGCCACGGCCGAGCGCATCCGTGACCTATATGAAGAACTCAAAAGGGAGTTTCCGCAGATCCTGACATCACAGTGGAGCACTGCTGCGTTGGATTTCTTGTACTCGCGGCCGGTGTTCAGAAATAATGTGTTCACCAAGAAATCAGGAATCCCGGAGACATCGGCACACCGATTTACCCGCATTCTCGCCGAACGAGGTCTTATTCGGACTCTCGAACCGCCCGCTGGTCGCCGGCCCGCTCTCTACAGTTTTGAACCGCTGCTACAGATCGTTCGCGACTAGCCACAGTCGCGGCGCATCTGGCGTGTGGCTTTTATCACATTCTGTCGCTATGTAGCCCCCGCGCCGAATAAGCGCCGACCTGACCGCGGAGAGGTGGCAGAGTGGTCGAATGCACCGCACTCGAAATGCGGCATACCTGCAAGGGTACCGTGTGTTCAACTCCCACCCTTTCCGCCATAAAACTATAAGAAATCAATTGTTTACGGCGTTTTTGCTTTGAATTCGGGCGCCGCTCGCTCGTCATTGCAATTGCAATTGATTGCAGGGCCACTCTGACGGCGCGTCCGGTGCGGCTTCCTTCTTCTTCCAGCCAGCAACCGTCAATCGCGCGTAGCAGGCCACGCCTAGCCCGTTTGAAGCGCTGCCGATATCTCCGCAAGTGTCGCCTTCTCGGCGTCGCTGACGGCGACGCCGCCTATGCCCATGAAGCCACCCTCCTTGGAAGCCTCCGCCACTCGCTGGCTGATCTGGTATAGCCAGGCCTTGACGGCCGCCGCATCGCCTGGAGCCTTGGCCTCGATAATCGCTCTGGCCTGCTTGAGCACCTCGATGCACTTGGTCTTCATTTCGTCGGGTTTGGCGCCTTTGAGCTTCGCCTGCAATCCGTCTCGCGCGGCATCGCGTCCTTCCGAAGTTTCGAAATCGCCGACGAGCGCTAAGATCAGTGGATTTGCGTCGCCGGTCTTGGCTTGCAAGAGCGCGCTACTACTTGCAAGGCTCTCCTTGAGTGTGCCCCAGAGACCGCTTGGCTCCGCCGCAGTCACCGCGATGCCGGCCATCATCACGCTCTGCAGAAGGGTCTTCCACTCGTCTGTGGTGAACGTCGATTTGTCAGCCATGGCTGCCACTCCCTTGCTCATTGGTTTTCGTCGGCACAAGTGTCGGCGATCTCGCAGCTGTCACGCGGACAGGGCGGCGAGCTTCGTCTTCAATGTGTCGATGGTGGGCTTCAGGATCTCGGAGACCCCAGGGATCGCCAAGACCTTGTCAAACAATCCGTTGAGCGTCGGTATCAGCGGGCTTACCAGTGCCGTAAGGGCGGCCCGCTGGCCAGCAGAAAGCTGTCCCAGCACGGCGCTGACCTTGTCGAGTTGGTTCCCTGCATCTTGCAGCTTTGGCAAGGCGGCGTTGGCTGAGGCTGCGTCGGTTATTCCGGTGAGCGTCGTTTGAAGGCTGGCAAGGCTGTCCTTGACCTGCTTGCCGACGTCGATTCCGCCGACCGTCAAGCTCTGCTCGCCCGTGGCGACCTGGGGAGTAACTGGCTGGCTCTGCCGGCCAAACAGATAGAAAAGCACGCCTGCAATAACCAAGGCCGCAACCAGCCAATAGAGCCAGTTGCGCGATGCGGGCGGTGCGGTCGCGGCCGCGCGTTGCCCGGCGCCGCTGATGGACGAAACGGACGAGGCTGCGCTGCGTGCTGTTTGGCCGGCGGCCGCTGTAGTCGCTCGCGCCGCAGCGCCGAGCGACCCGAGCAGGCCAGCGCCGCCGAGTAGTTCGCTCATCCCCGACGGCAATGCAGCGGCAATATTGTCCTTCTGGCTCGCGAGCAATCCGGCGATGCCGTTGGCGCTGAGATCGCCGCCGCTGTGCTGGGCGAGGCCTCCCATGACAAGCGGCGCCAGCGTTCCAAGCAACGACCCGCTTGCATTCTGATCCAGACCAGAAATCTTGCCTATGGCATTCGCAAGCGCTCCGCCATCTTTGGAGCCGAACACCGACGAAATGATTTGCGAGCCGCTCTGGGCAAGCGATTCCGGGCCGCCCGCTGCGAGCATTCCAGCGAGATTACCAAGCGATCCGCTCTGCTGTCTGGCGGCGTCGGCGATCTTCTGCGCCCCACCTGGTTGTGCGGCAATACTCCCAAGCCCTGCTAGAACTGCCGGCACGGCAGCACCCAAGGCGCTCTGCACCTTGCTGCTATCGAGCCCCAGAGCTGCCGCGATACGCCCGATCACATCAGGCGTCAGCATCTGCATGACATACGAAACAAGATTGCTGGCCATTGGTGCCCCTCCCCAAGATGTCGTTGATAACTGCCCTTTTCTCCGAGCCATCTACTCGACGGCTTGGTGACTGGCTGCAAACGATTTGCGCTTCTCGGAGTTCGCCCCCCGACTTGGTTGTCAGAATTTCCAATCTACTTTTATTAGCATTTAAAGATACATTGCACCAGTTTGTATGTCGCTGGGTGGCTATTGTCGGGCGCGGAACCCATCCGACGCGGTCTAGCCAACGACGCAGTCCATCCTGATCGGCTCCCACGCGAGCCACGTCGGAAAGCCCATCGATCATCGTGACGGGCAGTGCCCATGGCGGGATAATCCTTGGCACCCGCCGAAGGACACGCGTGATCGACAACAGCTGTTGGAGATCACATGGCGTCGATCGGAAAGCTCAGGGGACGCTGGGAGGAACAGGTGCGCCGGCCCGGCAACAGCCCCGCCGCAAGTCGTTCGACGGTAGGCTCGAAGCCGAAAAGTGGCTGGCGATTCCGTCTGTCGCTCCCGGTAAAGACGTGGGACTACCTGAATTCAATCAAACAGGCTGCCCATTCGCAGGATCAGCTTTTTGTCGAAGAGGTGCCCCCTATCGAACATCCACTTCAGCGCCTGCGTGTTACTCCATGCGCGTTTGTAGGGGCGGACGCTCGTAAGGGCGTCAAACACGTCGCACACAGTGCATATACGAATAGGCAAACTCAATTGATCGGCTCTAAGGCCAAGCGGGTAGCCGCTTCCGTCCAGGGCTTCATGGTGAAATCGGCAGATTTCAAGAACCAGGTCAGAGACTTCCGGATATTGTTTAAGGAGCATGTAGCCGCGCTCGGGATGACTGCGTATGGCTTTGCGCTCCGCATCTGTCAGTTGTCCGGTCTTGTTGAGGATAGCGTTTGGTATCATCAGCTTGCCAAGATCATGTAAGAGGCCGGCTAGGGTCAGTTCCTTAATCGTTTCCTCTTCCAGGCCCGACAGGTGGCCGAGCCCCGTCATGAGCCCTCCGACCGCGAGCGAGTGCACGTAAGTTCCCTCATCCTTTGTCTTCAGCCGCGTGACTTCGACCAATAGATGGGGCGAGGCCTTTAAGGAGGCGGCTATGTGCCTGGCTGCGGGGGCGAATCGATCGATATCGAATTTCCCTAATTTGATATCTTCAAAACCGTCGCGCAGAATCCCGGTAACTTGAGATACAGTGTGCTGGATCCGCGTGCGCTGGTCCAGCTCCTGCACAGACTTGGGCTGGAGGTCTTCGTCCGCCTGTCGGAAAACCGGTATCCCACAATCGACCCTGCTCTTTACCCGGTTGACCAACACGTTTTCCGCCGACGAGGCGAGTATAGAATGCAGAGCGGAATCCGTTTCCAACAAGAAGCGTCGGCCGGAGAACTCCAAGTCCGAGCATTCTACCGATTCAATAAACATTCCTTTGCGAAGCATAGACTTCGGAATGCGCAAGATCACGCTTAGCGACTCCTCATTGCTGATACTTTTCCCCTTTTAAGGGTATATCTAATATCTAATAAAAAACCTTTACGTGTTTCGATAGAAAGCTGCGGTTGCGGCAGGCTGAGCCGACCGGAACGAGAGGATATTCAGGCACCCTTGTCTGCCTACTGGCGAGGCAAGGACTCGTCGCAAGTGTGAAGATGATACGTATCTTGAGACGCCGGGATAATCCTTGGCCCCCCGTCAGAGGAGAGTTGGCTTATCGGACGATGATCGGTTTGAGCCAGCAGGATATCACTTCGTTCCGTGACGAGCGCTTGCCGAAGCGTTGTCTGCGTCGATGAGGACGGCAAGTCGTGGCGACCGAGGCTCACCTGGCATGCGTGTTTCTCCACAACTCTAAGGTGTTGCGGGCCAAGGCGTCATGCGCCCATTGAGCCCAGAGATATGTGGGAGGCAGCCAAAACCACCCGCCAAGCTCGTCACCGACAACCTCTGACTTTCCGGCCGCGACGCACGCTGCAGTAAGGAGGCAGATCCAGGCGGCCCGTTTCTCGTGATCCCTCTCAGCCAATACAGTGCCTACCAGTTTGAGGTTCTGCCATCCGATCGTGTGAAACAGATTTTCGAGAACGCCACTATCGACAGCGTGATCATACAGCCAATCGAACTTCTTGCGCTTGCCCGCCGCCGGCATTGCGAAGCGCGCTTCGGGTAAAAGAACCCCTAAGAATGCGTTGGGAAATGCTTCAATAATCGAGGCACCAATCCGAACTGTCCTTTCCACTACAGTATTCCGGGCGGCGAGATGCACGACCTGCTCCGCCGTCTCCGCTGCGGCACGCCTCAAGTCGCGTCCATATCCATGATGGCTCAAGCCCGGCTTGCATCGCACTTGGAAGGAGCCGCGAATGAAGATTCGCTCACAGAGACGTTCGAGACTGTCGGCCGAACCGAGAGGAACAAGAGGACCGTCGATTGCGATCACAGCGAATGTCGTCGCTGAGGGAATGTGCTGACTACGGCGCTGCCAGTCGGTGTATGTCTTTGTAGCTTTGAATGCTCCACCTTTGCTCCAAGCGATACCCGTCGTTGGTCGCGATCTCGAGAAGCCGACGTCGATACCCAGCAGCACAATACCGTCTAAATCCACCATAGCCTCCCCGTTTGGTGTCGTGCACCACGCTAATCACTATGATCAGCCGCCCCATTGTTTCGACATCGAAAACATGTCGAGTTCCTTAGTGGCGAAAAACCAACTCTGGAAGGACAACCTCCCACGCTTCACGGCGAAGCGTGCCGCGAAATTCCTCAGCATTGTCGAGCTTTCGCCAACGGATGATTGCGCTAACCTCGCCACGAACGAACGACCCGTCCAAGGGACGGTAGCCCTGAGCCATCCGCCCGACCGTCACTCCGTCACTGGTTCGAACCTCCCAACGTCCGTTGTTCTCTGTCAGTTGGACGGGATCGCCGGTTTGTATCTGCGCCAGAGCCTGATGTACCGGATGGATTGCCGTCTGCCTGCCCACCCAGGACAAATCCACCATGTGCGGCTCTACGGTCTGGTATCGCAAGCCAAAGTCGGTTTGCGAAGACTTAACCGGAGTTACCCGACGCTCCAGCAATTTTGCCGCGGCCTCGCGCAGAATCGGATGCCTATCTTGCATCGACAAGATCGCCAAGCTGCGCTTCGCCCGGGTCATAGCGACATAAAATAGCCGGCGCGAGGCGTCGCGGTCTTCCTCTTTCGATTTCCGGTCCCAACCACCATCAAGGATAATTACATCATCAAACTCCAGTCCCTTGGCACGATGCGCGGTCAGAAGCATCAACCCATACTGCTCCTGACGATTGTCTCGAACCCATTCGGCCAACATCTCGATGATGTCTATGACTGGAACCGCTTTCCCGTCGATTTCGGAGTCAAGTGCCGCGATACCTTCGGCGATCAGAGCCCACCAATCATTCGAAGGCTGTCTGGTGACAAAAGCTTGCATGGCTTCAGCCGCAATCATCTTCGTTGGCTCGGCCTTGAGGAATTTGAGGAATTCTCTCACTTCCCGCAAACGCCAAAACGGAGGCATACCTTCGCTAGCGAGTTGCACCGGCACACCACGCGCCTCACAATAGCTACGCACTGGTTCCAGAAGCCGCCATTCTCGTGCGATGATCGCCGCCTTAGCCCAGGACCAGTCCGGCACCAGTTGCGACAGGCGGATCAGTTCATCGACGGCTGCGATGGCCTGCGCTGCAGGGTCTGGCGCAGTGCGCAAGAGCTGAACCCGGCCCTGCGCGACCGGATCCAACAAAGTTAGTGAGCCGCCTTGTTGTGCCTTAGCCCGATTTCGATTGATCACGATGTCATGGCCGGTCTTCATCCGGTGAGAAGCTGGCGCAATCACCTGATTGGCCGCATCGATAATCGCCACTGTGGAGCGATAGTTCTCAATCATATAACTGGGCTTGGCAGAGTAATCAGCCTCGAAGCGTCGGATGAACTCAATCGACGCGCCGGCAAAAGCATAGATGTTCTGGTCGTCATCACCCACTGCAAAAATGCTGAGGCGCTGGTCAGGGTCGTCGAGCGACCGGCCCGCCACGGCAGCGATCAGGGAATATTCCTCGGGACCGATATCTTGATACTCGTCGACTAGGATCCAGCGATAGCCTTGAATTAGGGTTTCGCGGAGGGCTTCGGCTTCGACCTTCGGAAGGCCTTCGCCTTTCAGTAGGTTGACGGCCTCCATCACTATCTTGTCGAACTCGTGCGGGGTATCGTCTTCGCCTGCAAAACTTGCTCCCACCAGTCGCATCGCGAGCGCGTGACAGGTGGAGACCGTTACGCTGTTCGCGTCGTCGCCGATCAGCTCCTTTAATCGCTTGCGGATTTCGACTGCCGCATGCCGGTTATAGGTAAGCACAAGAATACCACGCGGGTCTTCCCGTCTGACCCGCACCAGATAAGCAACGCGATGCACCAGCACCCGTGTCTTCCCGGAGCCTGGTCCTGCAAGGACTAACACGTTCGTCTGTTCGCGATCATCGGCGACAATCTTCGACTGCACCGGGTTACCAAGACCGTCCACGATTTGCCGCCAGCTTTCCGGTGTCGTTTGGCGGCGCAATTCGCCCGCTCGATCCGGCAACCAGCGCTTCAAGAAGGCTTCCTTGTCCAGCTTGAAATAGTCAGCCGAGAGCAGCTCGGCGTCCTTGGTTGAGGTTAGACCGCGCTCTGCATACGCGGCCATGATATGTGTCTGGATGGTCTGCTCGCTGTAATGATCCTCGAGAGGCGTGAAGTCCTTTTGAGTAAATTGACCACCACCGGGGCGAAGGTGAACGGTGATCGCTGGGCGGAAGATCGTCAGACCCCGACCAAGTGTGATCACGCCCTGTTCATGCATCCACATAAGTGCCCTGCCGAGCAATTTGGTCGCATCCCGAACCGAGCCCTTCAGGAAAACGTCACCCATGATGGCGGCTTGCATCTTGCCCATCGTGGTCTCAACCCTGAGATCTTTGCCGCGCGTGCCTTTCGCCACCAACCCTTCGAGATGCTGGAGCAAAAGCTCTGCACCGCGACGCCGGGCTTCCGCAGTTCTGCTCACCATTTCCCAGGACCGCTGCAGCCGCACCAAGCAGGTGTTCCGGTTCACTTTACGCAGATGGATGTTGCCACGCCCACCTTCCTCGTCGCGCCCGTCCTGCGCCAAACTCCGAAGATGCGCCTCAATCAGATCCGGGCGTGCCCCGACATGGCCCTGATCGCGAAGAATTTGACAGGTTGCTGCGAGAAGTAGGGGGTGCGCTTCGCCACCCTCTGCATCGGGCGACGCTTCACGCATCGCTGCGATCAACGCGGTTTCCAGGGCCGTGGCGATTTGGAAGCGCTGTTTTGATGCGCCCTCGACCCCGACATGAATGAAGATCGTAATGGCGGTATCGTCGGTCGCGATACCAAGCGTCTCCAGATCGGACAAAGCCTTCCGAAGTGCCCCGCCTGTCAGACCACTAGCTCCGGAAAGCTCGTCCGTCGAGACCCCGGCATCTGGGGAGGCCGTGATTAAATGCCGCACGAGGTCCAGAAGTTGCTTGCGCCGGCTTCCGGCGAGCTCGGTCTTCGACAGGATCGCCTCGGCCTCTTCCATGGTGCGGATTCGCAGGGATGAAGGAAAGACCTGCACGCGGTTCTCTTCCCGTGTCAGCAGTGTGGATTCTTCGAGCCAGGCAACCGCAGTCTTGACCCGCGTGTCATCAGTTGCGCTGTCGCGTTCAAATTCCTGTGCTGTCTCTTCCCGCACTATTTCGCCTGGGGTGGCGACGACCTCGCCGCTAGATTTCCCGCGAGTATCGAGCCGACGGAGAGCTTTTAAGATTGCGCCTATCTCATGCCGTGCCAGACGCGAGCGCGCGTTAAGGGAGAATTGCCGCTCGACATCCTCGGTATTGAACAGAAGCACACAGATCGCGGGATCGCGGTCACGGCCGGCCCTTCCTGCTTCCTGCAGATAGTTTTCGAGCGAACCTGGAATATCACCATGCACCACGAGCCTGATATCGGGCTTGTCGATCCCCATGCCGAAGGCGTTGGTCGCGGCAATGACCCGCAGCTCACCGACACGGAAACGCTCCTGCACTTCCTGCTTGCGTTCGGGCGTCAAGCCGGCGTGAAAGAAGTCGGCGGCCAATCCCTGCTGCTGTAGGAAATCCGTGATACGCTCGGTCGCAGATCGCGTTGCACAATAAACAACCGCACCCGAAGCACCATCGCGCGGGAGGGCGCGTTCGATCGTATCGAGAATATCGGCTAGCTTGCGGTTACGATGGGTCTCTTGAACTTCGAAGGTAAGGTTCTCACGGGTTGCTCCGCCGTCGAGAAGGAGCAGTTCCACGCCAAGGCGAGACTGGAAGTGATCGCGGATATCACGCACTACTTCCGGCTTGGCCGTCGCAGTCAGGCACACCACTGGCGCGGGCTCCTGATCACCGGAGTACTCACGGATAAAGCGCGAGATGTAGCGGTAGTCGGGTCGGAAATCATGTCCCCACTTTGAGACGCAGTGGGCTTCATCCAGGATCCAATATCCGATCTCCCGCTGCGAGAGGACCGAGCGCACCGAGGGGCTACGGAGCTGCTCGGGCGAGATTAACAACATGGCAGCATCGCCTAGACGCACCTGATCCAGGGCAGCATGGCGTTCTGGCATTGAGAGAAGCCCGTTGATTGTAACGCAGCCGCTGATTCCGTGCCGCGCGAGACCTTGAACTTGATCGGCCATCAGTGCGACGAGAGGCGAAATGACAACAGAAAGCGCGCCGATCTTGTCGAACCGCGCCAACGCGGGAATTTGGTAGCAGACAGACTTCCCGGTTCCAGTAGGAAGGATACCGAGAACGGATTTACCCTCCATGGCCTCTGCAACAATGCGTTCCTGCAAGGGGCGTCCGGCATCGTCCTTTGGCTCCGGTCGAAAGCTGTCAAAGCCAAACCAGCGCGAGAGCGCTTTCCTCGGGTCGTTCTTTTCCTGGCACCAGTGGCAGCCTAGGTCGTCGCACGCGCGATCGCGGAGATGCCGAACGATCAACGATGCCTCACGGAATTGCGCCCGCACCCAAGGCGGCATAACAGAATCCCCGCCTGCGACCGAGACCCACGAGAGTGCATATGCCATCGGCCACCCGAGCTGTGCTGAGGACAGGCGGTTCAGTGTTTGCTGAATCCGCCAAGGGCAGGCGTGACCATCGAGCAGTTCCATCATCGCCTTCGTGGCCTGTTCCGCTCCAGGCCTAGGCGCTCTGCGCAAGCTGGCAAACAAGGCATCGAACCCATCACTCCCCGGCATGCAGGTGGTCAGGTAGTGGTAGGCGATAAGAGCGGCAGGCGTCTCCTGCACCAAGGCTGCAAAGGCTGCGATCTGGTTGGCCAGCACCTCGAGGACGAGGCGTGCATCCAGCTCCGGATCGTTAACATGTCCTGCTTGCAACCGCCCGTCGTGATTGTGCTTGACCAAACGGTGATATGGATTGCGCGGAAAGGCTAGGGGATTTAGCCAAAGTGTATCAATTGGCTTTGCTGCTAACTGCGCGAAACGTGGCCGCACGGCTGCGAGGTGTGGAAGATCAAATCTGATTATGTTGTGACCAAGCAGGAAGTCGGCTTCGGAAGCGAGGCCCTCGAGACCGTCAAGCGCGGCTTCGCGGTTTCCGCTTCGGAAAACCACCTTTTGGCCCTGGGAACGAACGGCGGCAAAGGCGAAAATCTTGGCTTGGCCCGGATCAACCTCAAGGTCGATCGACAGGCAACGGCTAACGAGAGAACCATCAATGTGACTGATCTCGACTCCACCCATGCGTCAGTCTTCCACTGGCGACATCAACATCCTGATTTTCCGAGATAAGCACGACGGACGAGCGCACGCTAGGGGTGAGAACATGCGACGGCGGCTCCGCCCGAGAAGGTGTGTTCCGCGTAACGCCGATTTCGCAGTGCCGGATTAGGAAGCAGGAAGCTGGGATATCCGCGGTAATCTACCCTTAACGGCTTCAGCGAGCGGCCCCTAGGTGTCATGGGTAGACCATCGTTGCGCAGTGATAACGCTTGTGGAGGTCGATATGGCTGAGAAGAGTTGCTCAGACCCTGCGTCGTCGGTGTGCCGGCACCGGTGACTGTCCTTAGCCATGCGTGCTCTTGGTAGACAAAGTCTCGTTCTTCGACACGATTGCCCTTGCAAAACTGACAGATGCCTGAGTTGTCATTCTCGCAACCCTTCCGCCGTTCGGCTTCCCGCACACAGAGACCGTAAGACCTTGATTGACTGAGTAATTCATGCCTCTATTCAGGGCACAACGGCAGAAAAGGGAGCGGGCACTGTGCGAATGAATTCCACTCGGGTCGGACCTGGCTATCCGCAGCTCGTCGTTCTCTTCGGTGCAACGGGCGATCTCTCCCGGCGCAAGCTGCTGCCGGGGCTGTTTCATCTCATTAAGGCCGGCTTCATCCCGGGGTGCCGCATCGTCGGCGTCTCGCTCGACGAGATCGATGCCGATGGTTTCCGCGCCATCGCACGCGAGTCGCTGAACCAGTTCCTGACTCGCAAGTTCACCGAGGCCGAATGGGAAGATTTCTCCGCTTCGCTTGACTATGTCTCGCTCTCTGCCGGCGCCGGTGTCCTGAAGGAAGCGGTGAAGCGGGCAGAGGTGGCGCTTGGGCCGGAGACGCGGCGCGTGCACTATCTCTCTGTGCCGCCTAAGGCGGCGCTTCCGGCCGTGCAACTCCTTGCCGAGGCCGAACTGGTCGAGCGTTGCCGGATTATCATGGAGAAGCCATTCGGGACGGACCTTGCCAGCGCTGTGGAACTGAACACGAAACTGCACGAGGTTTTCGACGAGAAGCAGATTTTCCGTATTGACCACTTCCTCGGCAAGGAGCCGGCGCAGAACATCCTGGCTTTCCGCTTCGCCA
The DNA here is from genome assembly GCF_001542405.1 of Rhizobium altiplani. Taxonomy (GTDB): domain Bacteria; phylum Pseudomonadota; class Alphaproteobacteria; order Rhizobiales; family Rhizobiaceae; genus Rhizobium; species Rhizobium altiplani. The sequence goes on along the minus strand of NZ_LNCD01000103.1, from coordinate 4,407 downwards.
ACGGCCTTTTCGAGCCGATTTGGAACCGTAACTTCATCGATCACGTGCAGATTGACGTTCCGGAGACGCTAGGGCTTTCCACTCGCGCCGCCTTTTACGAGACGACAGGCGCCTATCGCGACATGGTGGTAACCCACCTTTTTCAAATCCTCGCCTTCATGGCGATGGAGCCGCCCACGGCGCTGGAGCCGGCGCCAATCTCGGAGGAAAAGAACAAAGTGTTCCGCTCCATGCTGCCGATCGAGCCACGCGACGTGGTGCGCGGCCAATACATCGGCTATCGCAAAGAGCCTGGGGTCGATCCGGAGAGCGACACCGATACTTTCATCGCCTTAAAATGCGCCATCGACAACTGGCGCTGGGCGGGTGTGCCCTTCTTCCTGCGTACGGGAAAACGTCTGGCCGAGGGGCAACGCATCATCTCGATCGCCTTCCGCGAGCCACCCAAGTCGATGTTTCCGGCCGGTTCGGGCGTTGGGGCACAAGGACCGGATCACCTCACGTTCGACCTTGCCGATGCCTCAAAGGTCTCCCTGTCCTTCTATGGCAAGCGGCCCGGCCCCGGCTTCAGGCTCGACAAGCTGTCATTGCAGTTCGCCATGAGTGAAACCGGATTGATCGGCGAAGTCCTCGAGGCCTACGAGCGCCTGATCCTCGACGCCATGCGTGGCGATCACACGCTGTTCAACACCGCCGAGGGTATTGAGCGATTGTGGGAGGTCTCGCAACCTCTTCTGGAAAACCCACCACCAGTGCGCCTCTATGATCAGGGCGGTTGGGGGCCGAAATCGATCCACCAGCTCATCGCCCCGCATGCCTGGCGCCTACCGTTCGAGCGAGCCTGGCGAGATTCGGCCAAGGAGTAGCCGGCTTTCTTGCCGGCATGCATATCCGGGCAATCAGATTGTCATGGAGCTCTTCGCCACCGGCGAGGTCCAAGCTTATTGATTAGCGCAGCCTATCGCGAACAATCGTGCTTGCGTCGAACGATTAAATCTTCTTCTTGAGAGATGTTGGTTTGTCCTCGCCCAAATAGTGCGAAATCTCTTTATGCCGCCCGTTCGCGACGTTCAGCCATCGCCGTCCATCTGAATCGCCTCAGCGAGATCGCGCATTGAGGGCCGTGACCGGGCCAGTGGTCGAGCCACGCGCCATGGCGAAAGCGCACTTCAAAACCCTAACCTGACAACGCCGTTCTGCCTCCAACTCTTGTGCACCTTCACTTCGCGAGGACGAGGACTACGCAATAGTAGCTCATCGTCGTCAGTAATAGCAGCGAAGCCGATGCCGCGAAAAGCACTCGTTTCCCTGCGCTGGCCACCGTCCGCATATTGACCGAGAGGCCAAGCGCGGCCATCGCAACGACCGTCAGGCCGCCCGAGATCGTCAGGAGGATCGGGATGAGGGCGGTGGGAATGAGCCCCATCGAACGGGCGATCACGACGACGACAAAGCCGATGATGAACCAGGGAACAAGACCGCGCTGCGCCTGCGCGCAGTCTCCGTGGTCCGTCCGGAGAAGGCCCAGAACGAAGATGACCGGCCCCAACATCAAGACGCGCAGGAGCTTGATCACTGTTCCGGTCTGCACGGCGACCAACCCCGCAGGGGAGGCAGCAGCAAGGACCTGCGGCACCGCATAGACGGTCAGGCCGGCCAGCGCACCATATTGTCTCGCCGTCATACCCGCATAGACATAAATCAGCGGCAAAATGAGCAAGGAGGCAACGCCCAGGACCGCGGTGAAGGCCAGCGCGGCAGCAACCTCATCGGAATCCGCATCGATGACCGGCGCCACGGCGACGACGGCGGAGTTGCCGCATATCGAATTGCCGCAGGCGATCAGCATGGCGAGCCGGTCCGACAGGCCGCACATACGAGCGACGAGGAAGCTGACGCAGATCGAGATGACAACGATCGCCACGACACAGACAACAAGTGTCACACCGGCACTCCACAGCGTCCCGAAACTCAGGGACACGCCAAGGAGCACGATGGCGATCTCGAGCAATGTCTTGGAGCTGAAGCTGATACCAGGCTGCCAGGATTTCCTGCTGGGCAAAGCCGTCCGCGTGACGACCCCGATAACGATCGCAAAGACGAGCGCTTCCAAAGGACCGACGCCGAACACGGCAAGCTCGAGCCGCTCGAACAGATAGGCAGCGGCAGCAACGGCAATACAGACGAGCAGGCCAGGAACGATCTGGCTACTATGTTTGAAACAGTTCTGGAGGGTCATCGGGCACCTGGAATTCAGAGATTGCCCTTCAGATTTTTCAGCTAATCGCGTCGACTTCCATCGAATATTCTTCTACGTTTTATTCGAGAAAGTAGAATGGTTTCCCATGACCTTTGAACAGCTTGCAATTTTTGTCGCGGTGGCGGAGCGCGAGCATCTCACCAAGGCCGCCGCCTCGATCAATCTCACGCCATCCGCCGTCAGCACGGCCATCAAGAACCTGGAACACCGTTACGGTGTCGAGCTTTTTCACCGAGTCGGCCGGCGCATCGAGCTGACGGAGAGCGGACGGATTTTTCTCTGCGAGTCAAAAACGCTGCTGGCAAGAGCCCGCGCAACCGAACTTGTACTCAGCGAACTCGGCGGGATGCAGCGCGGGACGCTCAGCGTCTTCGCCAGCCAGACGATCGCAAGCTACTGGCTGCCTTCCCGGCTCATGCGGTTTCATGCCTCTCACCCCGGCATCGACCTCAACCTCACCATCGGCAACACCCGTACAGTGGCCGACGCCGTCATCAATGGCGAGGCCGATGTCGGCTTCGTCGAGGGCGATCTCGATGAGCCGGCGCTTGCCGCATCGGTGATCGACCAGGACGAACTGGTGGTCGTTGTGGCGGCAACCCACCCCTGGGCTGGCGCCAAGACGCTTGCCGCCAGCGATTTCACGACCGCCCGATGGGTGATGCGCGAGGTGGGTTCTGGAACCCGCTCGGTATTCGAGCATGCGCTGGCCAATATCGGTGTCAATTCGGATGATCTGAACGTCGCGATGGTGCTTCCCTCCAACGAGGCGATCCTGTCGGCACTGAAAGACAGCATATGTGCCGCCGGCGTTTCCCGCCTTGCCGCCCAGCAGCACATCGAAGCCGGCAAGCTGATCGAAGTCAATTTCTGCCGGCCGATTCGCGAGTTCCGACTCCTTAGGCACAAGGAGCGGCACAGCAGCAAGGCCGCCTCGAGGCTAATCGAGATGTGCCGCCATTCGGCTCAAAGCTCAACCAGCGCTGCAACGGTTAAGGCAAACTCTGTGCCGGCTCGATAAGATTCCGGGGCCGGCGTTCCTACAGCCGACATCGTCGTAGCGATTGTTCCACAACAGCGGCTTATGTGGCAGATTTTCTAATAATCAAGCAGATGTCGTTCCGCTATATGGTCGGTGGAAAACAGGAGGTGTCTATGCCCACCACCCCGCATAGGAGCAAAAGCCCAGACGCCAGCGTGCCGCTGAATATGCGGATCAAGCCTGTGACCCGCAACTTGATCGACCGCGCTGCTGAACTACTCGGCAAGACGCGCACGGATTTCATCCTGGAAGCCTCTGAGAGCCGCGCGGAGGAAGTGCTTTTCGACCGTACTATCTTCACGGTCAGCCCCGAAATCTATGCCGAATACCTTGCGCGACTGGATGCGCCCACGCAGCCCAATCAGCGTTTGAAACGCACCATGTTGATCAAAGCGCCGTGGGATGAGGCCTGACTCTCAGCGCACCGGCACCACTGCCCGATCGGCCCGTCGACGATAGCCGCCCGGGGTACCCCGATCTGGCGATATCCCCCGGCCTGCCGACCCGCCCCCTAGGTACTTTCACACTGTGAAATCTTGTTCTAGTCACCTGGAACTAAAGTAAGCTTCATTTTGTTTGGCTTCTGTTAGAAGAGCAGGAGTTGATTGATGGTTGGCAGGCAAGCAGGCCTCGTCGTTCTGAGCGAGGCAGATAGAAATTTCCTGGAATCTCAGGTGCGCCGGCATAAAGCGCCGCGCTCCTCGTCGGATCGATGCCGGATGGTCTTGCTGTGTGCGCAGGGTCTGCAAAGTAAAGACGTTGCCGAGCGTCTTGGGCTCCACGAGCATACGGTTGGCAAGTGGCGCCGCCGGTTCATACAAGATGGCATTGAAGGGCTGACAGATGAATATCGTGCCGGTCGACCGCGAACTGTCTCTGATGCCCAGGTTGCTCAGGTCGTCGAGCGTACATTGAACACCACCCCCAAGGATGCCACGCACTGGTCCATCCGTTCGATGGCAGCCTCCAGTGGACTTTCGCATACCACCATCCGTCGGATCTGGACCGCCTTTGGCCTGCAGCCGCATCGTGCCGAGACATTCAAGCTTTCCTCTGATCCGCTCTTCGTCGATAAGGTGCAGGACATCGTCGGTCTTTACATGTC
>NZ_LNCD01000102.1 GCF_001542405.1 Rhizobium altiplani | reverse complement strand
CGCGCACCACCATATCGGCAATGGCAATATCGACCGAGCCGCTGCTTACCGTTTCAACGCGCGCGAACTTCTGCGTTCCCGTTCCATCAGTCAGGGGCGCAACAGCGCCCGATGCCAGTGCCGTGCGACGCCATCCATAAAGCTGTGACGGATCTAAGCCTTCAGACCGGGCAACCGCCGAGACGTTCGCTCCCGGCTGCAGCGCCATGGCCAGGATCCGCGCCTTTTCGTCGTCCGACCACTCACGTGGCTTGCGTCTTCTTCGCACCGGCTCCGCGGTCAAACCTCAAAGGTTCGAGGGTGATTCACACTGTCGCTCATAAGATTCTCCACATGACTCATGCAGAAAATCGCCGATCACCAGTTCGAAAGATACGTGGGGTGGCCTACGCGCTTACAGAGCAAACCAGACCCGAGCAACAGCTGAAAGCTCCCTGCCTGACTCCTCGGCACCAAATAGCCACACTTCCTGACGACCGCTCACAAGGTCAAGGCAGCCTGACACCCATCCGTTACGTCCAGCTAAAAGCAATCGCGTCTTAATTCTTGCTGACAATTTCGAGCGGCAAGCCCGAAAACAGAGCGGGCAAGATGCAACTCGCCCACGGAGGCCCGATTTGTCATGGCACGCAAATAACCTCCTGGCGATCTGACTTCCTGCCTACTATATTTCTCTAACGTAATGGCAACCGCGACAGCGGCTTGAGGCTCACCCATTTGCTGAACGGCCCGGGTTCTGGCATCCTCGGAAATCCCGGCAAACCGGCACATTAATGGCATATTCCGCGCCAGCTCGGCCCAGCTTTTGGGTGCAAGCCCGTAGACCTGCAGGATCGGCACCGCCTTCATTACGTCTTGCAAAGCCACCGCAGGTTTCGGCAAGTTTTGTGCTTGGCTGATTTCGTTCCGATCTGGCCCCAGGCTTTTTTCACAAGCCGAGTTGGGGATGGAGTCAGCGTTAGGCGAAGGCCATTTACTGTTACTATGTACACGAATTTTAGGGATTGTATTTCGTTTGTGTATGCCGTTTTCAAGACGCGGGGATGCCGTTTTTCCCGTCTCTTGTGCTTCGACCGCTGTGATGGGGAGCCGCATCAACCAATCTATCAGCCGCTCCAAAAGGGCCGTTGCTCGGCTCAGCATCCGGCTAGATGCTGAGCCGGCGGCCCTAATTAGAACATTGATGCGATCGATGCGGGCACCAACGTGCCGCAGCGTTCGATCGGAATGCTGCTCGGCGGTTGAAAGGGCATAACGAACGGCCCGAAGCGTGCCACGATAGCGTCGCGACGCCGCGTCGGTGTCTCTCTTCTCAGCTTGAGCCTGCCTCACGAGCTTGTCCAGCTCGGTATATCGAACGACCAGGATCCGGAGGTCGATTCCGCACCCACCCATGATTTCACCATGGCCGCTGCGGATCGGGTAGCGCTTGTAGTTGCCGCTATCCCGCATGGTGACCAGGCCGGCGTCGAATAGGCGCGATAGCAGCCGACTGACGCGACTAACGGAGCGGCCGATCTCGAAGGCTAGCTGCCGGTTAGATTTAAATACGATCGGACGGCCGAACGGGCCAAACGATTCAGCGGGAACCGTGTTGATTAGAGCCACAAGCAGGTGGCTTTCGGTCGCATTGATCAGCCCTGTGCATGTCAGGGATTGAGCGAGGCCAGCCAATTGGGCACGCGTCACCGTACCGATCTCCGCCGACTCCGCCAGTCGCCGGAAGTGGGTGCGCTGTGGCGTTATGATGCGGCCGGTTGGCCGCGGATGCATTTGGGTGTTGCCCATCTCGTCGTCTCCGCTTGAGACCAGGCAAAGGTTTGCCGTTCACCGAAAAGGTGTTTTTGTTATTGGTGGGAAGAGAGAGGCTATCGCTTCCGGAGGTTCTTCGGGACCGGTTTCTTTTTCTGGTCTGGTTCTTTTCTCCGCAAATTTTGTGAGCTCGTTAGACTCGTATCGCGAAAAAATGCACCAGGGACCATATTGGCGCAACCTTTCGTTTGCGCGCATAAGCATCGAATGACAAAGAACGCCCTAATATGAAGTTGTTCCTAACTTTTTTAGATTCCGTTTATGCACTAGGAACTTAGCGCTCGCTCGTGAGATGCGCCAAATTGATTCTGAACCCACGTATTCTGTGAGCGGCTACTGATTCTGAAACGAGCGCACAAGTGGCGGCCAGCCTGAACTCCGGTGGGAGCAATATGTAGTGGTTCCATCTAGGCTCAGGACCTATTAATTTGACTTGAGATGTGATTCAGGTCTTCCGAGAGAGAGCCCGTGATGGGTGATTTGTTTTTGCTGAGCGAGCGCCAGATGGCGCGGATATCGCCACATTTCCCGCTTTCACACGGTGTCGCGTGGGTCGACGATCGGCGGGTGGTGCGGGATCGTCTACGTGATCCGCAACGGTCTCCAGTGGAAGGACGCGCCGGCGGGCTATGGTCCGCACAAGACGCTCTACAACCGCTTCGTACGCTGGAGCCGGCTGGGCGTGTTCGACCGCATCTTCGCCGGGCTCGCCGGCGAGGGGGCCGAAGCCGGAGCGCATCATGATCGACGCGACGCATCTCAAAGCCCACCGCACGGCGGCGAGCCTGCTTAGAAGTCGTATTGCGACGGAGACGGACGGCCGATTATCCTGCTTCTGTCAGAAGGTCAGATGTGAGCGATGGGGTCGTCTAATCGCACGGCATTTTGCAAGCGTTTTTTTAAAGATCAGCCCGGCCGGTACTGTGGTCAGTGCCGGAGAGCGAACGATGCGGGGTCCAAGCGTCTGATTTGCGCGCGCCAAGTGAGCGTTTGCCGGAAGCAGGGTCGTCTTCGCGGTCGACACACGGTCGCCGCATGATGGGGCTTCGCAGGTCGAGTGTTCCAATGTGGACGACGCAATCCGCAGGTTACCTGCGATTGCACCCCAACACGCGGAATCACCGTGCCTACGTCCCGGCAGGGACGTTCTGACGCCGGTCCATCAGGACGTTGGCGGAAAATATTCGGAACGGCTAGCCGTTGGCCGGATCCATTCCAACTGCGCGATCAAAAAGCTGACCACTCTTAAGCATCGCGTGCATTGTGACAGATAATCTGCGCGCAACGGCGACCGCGGCACGTTTGAAACCCAGCCTTTCCCTTAGCTTTAACCCCCAAGAGCGAAGGCCGCTATCGGCACTGCTGCGCGTGAGAATAACAGTTGCAGCTTCGAACAGGAGACCGCGCAAATGGGCGTCGCCACGGCGCGAGATATGACCGTCATAGTCGACCTCGCCTGATTGATAGCGGCGTGTCGTTAGCCCCAGCCAGGCTCCTACGGACCG
>NZ_LNCD01000101.1 GCF_001542405.1 Rhizobium altiplani | reverse complement strand
TGTGGCTTTTACTTTCGGATTTCAAATCGGAAAATGTCATACAGGCGTTAGGTTTAGACGCTAAATCGGTGTCGATTTTTCGCTAACGATTTCAAATGAAGCCCCTTGCCAAAGCGATTTCACGATCGAACCTTGCCGGCGGATCGCCCGATCTCGGACGAGCAGTGGTCGATGGCGCGTCGCATTGCCCGCGAGTTGGACAAGATCCTCGACGGTCGCGGCCCGAGGCAGGCTACCATCACGCGCGCGGCGGCTGAACTGCGCCTAACCACACGGCAAATCTACAATCTCCTCGCCCGATATCGCGCCGATCGGACGGTGACGGCCCTGCTGCCTCGCACTGCGGTCAGTCGGCGCAAACGGCTGTCGGAACAGATCGAGGAGATCATCGCGACCACACTTCGGGAGAAGTGGCTGACGCTCGAGCCGACCGGACTTGCTCCCGTGGTCGACGAGATCCGCGCGCGCTGCGAGGAAGCCGGTCTTGCCGTGCCGTCCTATGTGACGGTCGCTCGACGCATCCCGGTCTTGTTTTCGCCTGAAGAGATCGCCAAGAAGCGTTCGGCCAATCCGAAGCACTTTTTGCGGCTGAAGCCGCGACCCGGCTATATCCATGCGCCGCACCCGCTCGCCGTCTGCCAAATCGACCATACGCCGACCGATATCAATTTCGTGGAGGTTGTTGACGGGGCTGGTGTGTTCGTCGGCCGCCCTTACCTGACTGTCATCACCGACGTGGCGACACGATCCATCCTCGGCTTCTGCCTCACCTTGGAGAAGCCGTCGGTGCTGTCTGTCGCGCTATGCCTCGCCCAGGCCATGTGTCCGAAAGACGCATGGCTTGCCGCGCGCAATCTCAATCACGCCTGGCCGATGTTCGGTCGACCGCGGCTGCTGGTCGCGGACTCGGCGATGGAGTTCAAGGGGCATGCATTCCAACAAGGCTGTGAGGATTACGGCATTCGGATCCGCCCCCGCGATCGTGGCAGGGTCCATCACGGCGGCGTGGTTGAACGGCTGTTGGGCAAAGTCAACGGAGTTCTCGCTACCTATCCGGGCTCCTCGGGGCGTTCCGTCGCCCACCGCGATGAATATCCATCCGAGCGGCGCGCCTGCCTGAGCTTCGCCGATCTCGAGCGCTGCGTCGCGCTGGCCGTGATCGATCACAATCTGCAGGAAAATTCCAAGACCCTGAAGGTGCCGCTGACCGAATGGCAACGCAACGGTTCGGCATTGCCGGTCTTCGGCGACGATCCGCAACGCGTGCTGCTGTCGTTTCTACCAAGAACGGAGAGGCAATTGTCGCCGCAAGGGATCAGCATGTTCGCCCTGCACTATTATTCGGCGTGGCTGGGCGTCTTCGTTCCAGAGCGGGACCGGCTCGGAAAGCTCGAGGTGCGATACGATCCCCGCGACATCAGTCATGTCTATGTCCGCGACCCGGAAACAAGACAGTTTCGGCCGGTCGAGCGACGCGATGGCCAGTTGTCGCCAGTGACCCTATGGGAACATGCGGCCGAGCGCACCCGTCGGCGCACAACCAATCGACGCTCAAACGTCGAGAAGGTGGCGGTCCGCCGCGAGATCGCAGCCATAGCGGAGACCGCAAAGGCTTCCAAGCGCCAGTTGCGCGACGCTGTCCGCAGCGCACATGCCGCCACAGCGGACAAGCCTTATGCGGTCATGCGGCCGCCGGCGCCTCTACCGGCAGAGCATCCGCCGCGCCAAAAGAGCCGGTTGCCGGTCGAGGATTGGTAGCCATGTCGGATCATTTGCTCGAGCATGTCCGGCCATATCTCGGCCGTGATCGGGAAGAGCGGATCGCCTATATCCGCGCACCCCGTTGGATCGGGCATCATGTCGCCCAGGACAGCCATCGGCGGCTGGCCGAGCTCCTGGAACGACCTCCGTCTTTGCGAACCCAGGGGCTGATGTTGGTCGGCCCCTACGCCAACGGCAAGACGATGATCGCCGAACGCTTCGCCGTCGAGCACCTGAGAGCCGCGCCCGCGCAAAAAGTCTGGATGGTCCAGACACGCGAAGGCGCCGGCCTCGGCCATTTCTATGCCAGTATTCTGCAGGCGCTGCGCGCTCCCGGCGGCGATATGTGGGATGTCGGTCGCAAGGCGGAGCAACTCGACCACTTGCTGGAGAGCCTCAAGCCGAAGGTGCTGATTCTCGACGAGTTCCACAATGCGCTGCGGGGCCGTGCCCGCGACGTCGAAGCCGTCTTTGCCTTCCTGCGGCGGATCGGCCGCCAGTACGACATCTCGCCGGTGCTGATCGGCGAGGTGGCCGTCTGCGATTTCATCAACGCCACCAGCGAGATGGCGAGCCGCTTCGAGCTGGTCGCGGTCCCACGCTGGCAGTATGACGAAAACTATCTCATGCTGCTCGACAGTCTCGAGGCCGCATTGCCGCTGGCCAAAAGCTCCGATTTGTCGAACGAGCCGTTGGCGCGTCGGATATTCAGCCTCTCGGAAGGCTTGATCGGCGAGATCGTCACCATCGTCACCAAGGCGGCCGTCGCGGCGATTGGATCCGGAACCGAACGCATCAGCAAGGCCAGCATCGACGAGCTCCGCCACGTGCCGGTTTCTAAGCGGCGCAACGCGGCTCTGCGCGAGAGCCTTCTATGACGACGGTCGACGCGCCTGCACCGACGATCAGCATCCGTGAACACTATCGTGACGTCGCGTCCGACCGCTGGCCGGTCACCGTCGTGCCCCAGGCAGACGAGTTGCTGTCGAGCTGGCTACACCGGCTTGCACATGCCAATGGTGTTCCGCCGCGAGCCTTCGCTCGCGTGCTCCGGCGCAATGCGGTAATGTGGTCGCCAGCCCTTGATTTCCGGCTGCCGGGTGAAATCGCAAAGCTGCTGAGCGCCAACACCGGTATCGCGCCCGATGAGCTGGCGGCGATGATGTTGCCGCACGCCCTGCCGAGGCAGCTTCTGCTGCCGCTTCGCAACGGCGGACATCGGACAGAGTCAACCTGGCTGCAGTTTTGTTCTTACTGTCTCGCCGAGGATGCACAGCCCTATTTTCGGCGGAGATGGCGACTGGCAACCCGGGTTTCATGCTCGAAACATAGCTGTCGATTGCGCGACCGATGTCCGTCCTGCCAAAGCTGCATCGCGGTCTTTGACCAAGCTGAACTGGTGCCGCAACATTACTGTGCCCGCTGTGGCTACGACCTGCGTCGCGCATCGAGAATTGGCATCAGTCCAGCGGCAAGACAACTCGATCGCTGCATCGACGACATCTGTCGATTGGAAGGGATGAGAAATACGCCATCCAGCCGTTCGCTCATTCGACGCCTTTTGAACCTGCCCGATGGCATCTATTCGACGGCGAACCTGATCAGCCTGTCCACGGCGGCACGGGCGCACTGCATTGCGTGGGCAGCAAACCGACCGGACGACGACTGGCTGACGGCCGGCGACGAAACGGCAGCCGCGCAGTGGCGACTTCTGATCTTGGCGGCGAAGGGCCACCGGAGGCTCATCGAGCGTTTTGCGGACTGCCTCGAGAAACGAAGAGAACTCCGGGAACGCCAGGCTAAGACGACTGTCCAGCCAAAGCCCGTGGACGTGGCCGCCCTGCTCGGAGCGTATGCGCGTGTGATGGAGCGTGGTCGACGTCGTCGATCGGCGTGAGACAGGCCGAAACATAGCTCTTGGATGAATCAGTCGTTCTCCGATGCTTCGCTCTCGCGCATCGGCAGTGCATCCCCCTCGAGCGCCTGCCGGCTGAGCAGTCCCGCGTCCTCCAACCGTTCGAGGTCGGGAAGATCGCGTAGCGTCTCGAGGCCGAACGCCGACAGGAAATGCCTGGTGGTCACATAAGTATAGGGCGCGCCGGGTGTCGGGCTGCGCGGCCCGGAGCCAAGAAAGCCGGCGTCGCGCAAACTGGCGATCGTGTCGCGGCTCACCTCTTTGCCGAACATCTTCGACAGCTCGCCGCGGGTCACCGGTTGCAGGTAGGCGATGGCCGCCAGCACCGCGGCTTCGTGCTCGGACAGCGACACCGGAGACGACCGCGTCGGCGCCTGCGACGCGCGGATCGCGGCCGCATAGGCCGAGCGGCTTCGGTGCTGCCAGCCGCCGGCGACCGTAACGATGTCATAAGGACGCGACCGCAGGTCCTCGCGCAGATCATCGATGAGCAGCTCGATGCTGCAGCTCTTTCCGACCACCCGCGCCAGCGTCTCGCGGCTAACCGGTTCCACGGCGGCAAAAATGACCGCCTCCACCCTCAGCATCCATTCGCGCCAGCGCAGCTCCGGCGGTAGATCCTCAAGTTCCCGGTCATAGAGGATTTCATCCTCCGACCTCGATTTCCTTCCTCGATGTGTCCTGGTTGCCCCCGATCCGGTCATCGTCACAATCCAAAAATCCGGAAGGACGTGCGGCCGGAGAGTTCGCGCACCGCGCCAAAACTCTCGAGCCGCTCGAACAGCCGCGTCGCCGCCCAGCGGGAAAGATCGCTGCCGGGCGCGGAAGCCGGCACGGCATCCTCGTCGAGCAGCTTTTCGAAGACGACACCGGCGCCCTTCGTCCGCACCTTCGGCGCCGCCGCCAGCAATGCCTCGGCGCGCCGGCCGATGTCATTGGCCTGCCGCAGGGCCTCGGTCGTCCCTGACACGAGCGCCAGGCACACTGCCCGCGCAAAGCCAGGCTCGCCGGACCGCACCCGTCCGCGGCCGCCGATCGTCTTAAATGCGGCGCCATAGCGTTCGGCCATCAGCAGCGGCACGCCGCACGCCCAGCCGAGTTTTTCCGCCAACAGCCGATCGGCCAACCACCAGGCGAGGATTTCAGCGTCGGGCCGGGCGGCGCAGATTTTCGCCACCAGCTCGGCGACGGCGAAGGGTGCTGTGCGCGGCGACTGCAGCGCGGCGTCGAACAGATCGGCGAGCTCGTCCAGGCCGTCGCGGCGCAAGCCGATCAGTGCCGCCAACCCCTGCAGAACCTTGCTGCCGATCGTCCGCTTCTTCGCCGCCAGCCTTTGGAAGGCCAAAACCATTGTGCCGGCCGGTCCGGGATCGTCGTCGGGTGTGGTGAGCAGCAGCGCATCGCGCAAGGCCGGTTCGCTCTCGGTGCGGCCGATCAGCTGCACCGCCGATTGCGCGCATCTGAGCGCCAGCCGTTGACGCCAGCAGCCGGCCCAAGCGGGTTCGGTGCGCACCAGATCGTCCAAGGATTTCAGGGCGATGCCGGCGGCGAAGGCGGCGTCCGCCTCACCCAGCTCGCCGCCGCGCGGCAAAACCCAGGCCGGCAGGGGCGGCACGGCCGTGGGCGGAACTGGGGTGACGAGAGGCGAGCGGGAGCGCGAATCCATGCTGCCGAGCATAATCGAAGCGTGCAGTTTATGCCATGCGGTTCTGCCGAAACCGCACGGCCCGTCAACACTGTTTTATGTCCGGTAACCTTCCATTACCGGACATAAAGTGATAGCATCCCGAACCATGGAAAATCCCCCGGCAAACACGCCCAAAATCGACGATTCTAGCACCAACGTCGTCGATCCCGGCAGCGAATTGGGCGCTTCACCTCCCGCCCCCGGGCCGACACCCCGTGTCCCGGCGCGGCTGGAAGCCTTGGTCGAGACCGCGACAGCTTATGCCAACGCCGCCAGTTCCGAAAACACCCGCGATGCCTACGCCAAGGACTGGCGGCATTTCACCGCCTGGTGCCGCCGCGAAGGTTTTGAACCGCTGCCCCCCTCAAGCCAGGTGATCGGCCTCTATATCGGCGCCTGTGCTTCGGGCATCTCTGCCGAAAACCCGAAACGCAGTGCCCCTGCCCTCTCGGTGGCGACGATCGAGCGACGTCTCTCCGGCCTCGCCTGGAATTTTACCCAGCGCGGCGTGCCGATGGATCGCACCGACCGGCATATTGCGACGGTGCTCGCCGGCATTCGCCGCAAGCACGCCAAGCCGCCGCGACAGAAGGAGGCCGTGCTTGGCGACGACATCAAGGCGATGGTCAACACCCTCGGCCACGATCTGAGGGGCCTGCGTGACCGGGCCATCCTGCTCCTGGGCTTCGCCGGCGGCCTGCGGCGCTCCGAGATCGCCGGCCTCGACGCTGTCCGCGACGACAAGAGCGATGGCCATGGCTGGATCGAGATTTTTCCCGACCAAGGCGTCCTGGTGACGCTGCGCGGCAAAACCGGATGGCGCGAGGTCGAGGTCGGCCGCGGCGCCTCCAGCGAGACCTGCCCCGTGGCAGCCCTCGAGAGCTGGATCCGCTTCGGCCGGATTGCGCGCGGCCCCCTCTTCCGCCGCATCTTCAAGGACAACAAGACGGTCGACGTCGAGCGGCTTTCCGACAAACATGTCGCCCGTCTGGTCAAGCAGACCGCACTCGCCGCAGGCGTCCGTTCCGATCTTACGGAAGGGGAACGTGCGTTGCTGTTCTCAGGCCACTCGCTGCGCGCCGGCCTTGCCTCCTCAGCCGACATCGAGGAGCGGTATGTTCAGAAACAGCTGGGTCACGCCTCGGCGGAGATGACGCGTAAATATCAGCGGCGGCGCGACCGCTTCCGCACCAATCTGACAAAGGCGTCAGGGCTTTAAGAGGCCCCTCCCCTCGCCCGGCATGAAATCGTTAGGTCAAAATTGCGTGCCGGATTTTCAGCTTAGCGCTTCAATTGAAATCGGGAAGCAAAAGCCACAGCGGCATCCGAAATCGGCCGCAGCAGGCTTGTGATAGGCAATTTGGAAAAATCATAACGCATTGAATTTATGATAAATGATTTGGTGAACAGACGCTATCTGATAGTTAGTGTCCGTCACTGGGTAATGTCACGGACACGTGGCTCACCTCAGATACGTAGGGCATATCGAATTGAACAAAGCGCCCTGGACGGAACGCTTCTTGGCCAAGGAATCCCTGCTTTCCAAGGCATTCAGGCCAGCCCGCTGCTGGAGAAATTGCGCTAGAGACGTTTACAAACGATCGTTTTCTCACGCATTCCTTATCTGTACAAAGCAAGATAAAAAGGCGCGCAAAAAATATGGCAAAACGTCAAGCCGACAATCGGTCGCCAGCGCCGAGACGCCTTATCGGTTACGCGCGCGTCTCTAGCGACGATCAGGTCCACGATGCTCAGATGGACGAGCTGCGCGCCGCCGGCTGCGAGAGAATTTTTCAGGAGCACGGATCGGGTACATCACGAGCGCGGCCCGTTTTGACGCGGCTGCTCGGTGAGCTTACCGCCGGCGACGTGCTTGTCGTCGTCCGTCTGGATCGCCTCGCCCGGTCGGTCAGCCATCTATTGCAAGTGATCGAAGATCTCGAAGAGCGCGGCGTCCACTTCAGGTCCATCCGCGATCCGATCGATACGGCCACACCACAAGGGATGTTTTCTCTTCAGGTTCTTGGTGCCGTCGCACAGCTCGAGCGAGCGCTGATCGCTGAACGAACCAGGGCTGGTATCAAAGCAGCTAAAGCCCGCGGCAAGCTGCCAGGAAACCCCGGACTTCGAGAACGGCGACCAGACGCGATCAGGGCGGTGTCGAAGGCCCGGGAAAAACTCTATCTCGACGAGCTGATCTCATCTGCCCAAACCTGGCTTCCTACCGTTCGGCAAATGCGTCCGCAGCACACCTGGGACAATGTCGTGTGGGTCCTCAATCGCCGCGGCCATGACTGGACGGTGGAAAGGCTGCGTCGCGCCGTGCATCGCATGGTCCGCGAGAAACTGGCCGAACCCGAGCTCCTGGCTCGCTCGCCGCGCCGCGCGCCAGAGGATCATCTCATGAAGCTAGTCGCGGCGATTGCCATTGCCGATCCCGACCTGTCGCTGCGTGACATTGCCACCCAGCTGGATCAGATGGGAGAGCGGCCGGCGCGCGGTGGACGCAAATGGCAGCCATCGTCCGTTCGTCACCTGCTGGATGAGGCGCATCGGTTCGGCCTCATCCGGCATTGAGAGCATGGAGCACGCTTGGGTCCACCACCCCTGATCTCCAAACCACTTCACCGATGCAGGTGACGTAAGCCTTGAGACTCCGTCCAGAACTCGAAAGCCGGCAGCTCGCCAGCGACATCATCCAAAGCCAAGGCTGGAAATCTCTACCGAAATCAGGGCGCGCAGGAAACCGCGCAATCGGCAAGTTGATGCGTTCCTCGAAAGGCAGAAAATCCACGCTGAAACGGTGTTCGTCGTAGGGGAGCCGCAAAGGCTTGGGGCGCGCGCAAGGACGGCATCCTCCCAAGCCAGGTTAGGCGGGATTCTCAGAGCACGATGAATGTCGGCATGATAGCGGCCAACAATCTCCAGGGTAAGCCAGCGCTCAAGCTCGTCGAAGACCATGACAGCATGCTTTTGAGGATCGTAATCGCCGCGGCGACATCGCTTGACGTAGAGCCTGGCAAGAAATGAGCGGCGCCCATCATTGCGCCGATGAGCCGCTCGATGTGCCCGCCAAAATGCGACGGGCGACTGGTCGGTGGATAAGGTTAATGCCGTGCTCAGCCGCCCCCCCACGCGAGGGCTCTTCCCCGCTCCAAGGCCTCGTCGGGATGGTCACCGAGATCGTAGTAAGCGGCGAAGAGATGATCGAAGATCAGTTCAAAATCGCGCCCCGCTTCGACAGAGTATTCAAGACTCCACATGAAGAGCTCTCTGCTTGCGCGCGATCATATCGTCGACCGCGCCTGCCATTGCCTCTTCAGACATAGACGCTCCGCTGAGCCGCCGGTGGATCAGCTCCCGCAGGGCTTCCGTCTCAGCAGGGTGGCGATGGCTGGGTTGGAGCCCCGGGATTTCTCCTCGCACGGATTGCGGTCGGGGTATCTGACTGAGGCGGCTAATCGTGGCGTCCCTCTGCCCGAGGCAATGGAGCAGTCACGGCAACAGTCCCGTCGAGCTATTACAACAACGCGTCGCGGCGCAGCGGGCGCGCCGCCCGCCTGCTCTAGGACCACAACCAACACCAAGATGACGTTCGATTGGGCGTTAAAGGACCTTCTGAACCAGTTGATTCGCCATCTGCCAGCCTGCCTGTCGCTCGACGCGAAGGCGGACTCGTCCGGAGACGGCTCCGAAGCCTTGGCCTCCTTCCTTGCTTCGCCATTTGGCTTCAGCTGCTTCCGTCCTTGACCATCAATATATGCTGCAAGGTGCACCACGATCCTGTGGGTTGCCTGCCGCAACCCGTTGTAGCCTCCAACGAAGTCGACGATGCTGGCCCGGAATCAGAGGGGAACTCACAATGCAATCCGGCCTGGCGACGATTACAATTGCTGACGATGGCCACAGCGAACACGTCGCATTCGAGCTTTCAGGCCGCTCGGGACTTCTCTTTGCACAGCAAGAGCTCCTGGTGCGGGCCAAGAATGCAAAGGCCGTGCGACTAGCATTTCTGACGGCAAGGTCCGAGCATCTGATCCGGATCGGAAATGTAGACGCGAGCTGCGCAAATTTCTCCATCCTCCAGGACCTCAATCCGTCCTGACAGCAATTTCGACGGGCAATTGCTGCGAAGGTCGTCCTGCATCAAAGGCGCTGACGGTTCGCGCCGCGGGGCGCCCAATCGCGATGGTCACGACAGTGCCGCACCGGTTTGTCGATCCGATCTCGGAACAACGACTTTTCACCTCCGTTTCAAAGTTAGTTGCAATCACGCAGCGGTTTTATGGAGGCAGTCATGCATCTGAAATTAGTCGCCACGTCGCTCCTGGCCATCGGACTTGCCAGTTCGGCCTTTGCACAGTCAAACCCGGCTCCGGCGGGCTCCACCATGGACAAGAACCATGGCGCCGCCACAAGCACGACCAAACCCATGAAGATGAAGAAGGTTGATAAGTCGACCACCGGCAGCACGACCCAAAACGTCAACAAGGAAAACTGCAAGTCGATCAAAGGAAAGAATTCGTTGCAGACCCAGGGCGGCAACAGCAACACAGAGAATGCCGAAGACACTTGCGCGGACAATAACAACTGACCTGCCGGTCCGGCTTTTGGAAGGATGGCGTAGTTTGAGACTTCGCCATCCGGTGTCCTTCAATGCCCTCTTGTTGATCCCAGGCTCTGACGGGCGATAGGTCTAGGGTTAGCAGCGGAGATCCTTGGGCAGGCATTGTCGATCGCACGCCCCGCCGGTCGCTGCCGAATTGCTCTCTGAACAATTTTCGGTGGACAACACCGATTTCTTGAATTGCGCGGCCGCGAATCTTTTGACAGCCGTGCAAACACCAAAAATATCTCGCAAAATCAGCAGGTTGATTCGCTTTTGGCGGCTCCGCTGTGCGCACTTCGCCATTGGAAGGCGTTTCTGCCGGAGAACCGGGCATATTAAGCCTTTGTTAACTAAAAACTTCTTGCGCCATTCAGAGAATCGCATCTAAATCACGCTTAAGATGCAAATCGCTTGAGAAAAGCGTTATTCCGGAAAATGGCAAGATATGAACATGGCACCAGTCTT
Source organism: Rhizobium altiplani (assembly GCF_001542405.1). Lineage (GTDB taxonomy): Bacteria > Pseudomonadota > Alphaproteobacteria > Rhizobiales > Rhizobiaceae > Rhizobium > Rhizobium altiplani. The sequence continues at coordinate 99,518 of NZ_LNCD01000101.1, read as the reverse complement.
CATCGAAGACCTTGAGTTCGACAAGGAAATCCTTGAACAAGGCGAACTCATCTCCGACAAGCTGAACATGCTTCGGCTGGAACAGTACCCACCGAACGCTATGAAGGGCCTCAGGCACTTCTCGTTGGCCGAGGTTGCCGAGTACCTCGGCGTCACTCAGAATCATATCAAGAAGCTCCATCTCGAAGGCAAGGGCCCTGCGCCTCAGCTGTCGGGCTCTGGCCGTCGCTCGTACACCGCCGAGCAGATGATGGAACTGCGTCGCTATCTCGACAAGCATGGCCGGTCGGATTTCAAGAAGTATGTGCCGCATCGCCGCAATGGCGAAGAGCTGCAAGTCATCTCCGTCGTCAACTTCAAGGGCGGTTCGGGCAAGACGACCTCCGCAGCCCATCTCGCGCAATATCTCGCGCTAACCGGCCACCGTGTGCTTGCCGTCGATCTCGATCCTCAGGCATCGTTCACATCGCTCCACGGCATCCAGCCCGAGCTCGACCGCAATCCATCCTTCTACGAGGCTCTCCGCTACGACAGCGAGCGCAAGTCGATCAAGGAGCTGATCCGGCCCACGAACTTCCCGGGCCTCGACATCGTTCCAGCAAATCTCGAACTGCAGGAATACGAGTATGAGACGCCTCTTGCCGCCTCATCCAAGAACCAGCAGGAAGGCAAGCTATTCTTCACCCGCATTTCGCAGGCCCTTAAGGAAGTCGACGCTGACTACGATGTCGTCGTCATCGACTGCCCGCCGCAGCTTGGCTACCTCACGCTGACGGCGCTCAGCGCTTCTACGGCGGTTCTTATCACCGTCCATCCGCAGATGCTCGACGTCATGTCAATGAGCCAGTTCCTGTTGATGCTTGGCGGCATCCTTGAATCGATCAAGGGGGCAGGGGCCTCGGTCAAGCTGAAATGGTTCCGTTACCTGGTAACGCGTTATGAGCCGATGGACCAGCCGCAGGCGCAGATGGTCGGTTTTCTCCAGGCGCTGTTCAACAAACGCATGTTGAAGAACCAGATGCTGAAGTCCACGGCGATCTCGGATGCCGGCATCACCAAGCAAACCCTGTACGAAATTGAGAAGTCGCAGTTTACCCGCTCCACCTATGAACGAGCGGTAGAGAGCCTGAATGCGGTCAATGGAGAGATTGTTTCCTTGATCCACGGCGCGTGGGGACGGAAGTGACGTTTTTGACAGCCGTGCAAACGATCAGAAAGTCGATTGCTTTCAGGGAGATGAATACCAAAGGCGGAGATGGAAATGGCTAGAAAGAACCTCTTTGCGAGCGTAACGGCGACGCTGGGCGACGATGTCGACCGCGCCGCCGTCACTGCGTCTGAAGCACGCGCCTCCTATACGCGACGAGGGGCGTCACGCTCGATGATCCAATCCCTTGACGAGCTTGCCGAGACCTCCATGCGGGTGCTTGACGGCGAGACCGTCATATCGCTCGATCCAGGCGATCTCGATGGTTCTTTCGTTGCCGATCGAATTGGCGACGACGACGAGGCATATACCGGTCTACGGGAGGCCATTCGCCACTCGGGCCAATCCACCCCAATCCTCGTGCGCCCGCATCCAACCGATGACGGCCGATACATGATTGTGTTCGGCCATCGTCGTGCGCGTGCTGCACGCGAGCTTGGTTTGAAGGTACGTGCCGTCGTCAAGCCGCTTGCCGATATCGAGCACGTTATCGCCCAAGGCCAGGAAAATACGGCCCGCGCCGATCTGACCTTTATCGAAAAGGCGATCTTTGCCAGCAAGCTGCAGCGAAGCGGAATGTCCCGCGACGTCCTTAAGACAGCGCTTACCGTCGATGACAGCCTTTTGTCGCGCATGCTTTCCGTTGCAGAAGTCGTTCCTGACAGCGTGCTGGACGCTCTGGGGGCTGCCAAGGGCGTCGGCCGAGATCGGTGGGAGGAGTTGAAGAAACTCGTTCTCAATCCCGCTGTGGCCCAGCGAGCGTGCCAGACGGTGAAGGAGGACGGCTTTGCCGCCCTCACGAGCGACGACGCGAGATTTCTTTATCTTCTCACGACCCTGAAGAGCTCAAGCAAGTCAGGTCGTCCGTCCAAGCAGAAGCCCGCCGTTTCTGCCTGGGCTCCGGTAGATCAGTCCGTCAGCGTGACGGCAAAACCCAGGGCCAACGGCCTTGTGATGGAGTTTGGAAATCCGAAGGGCAAATCCTTCGGCCTGTGGCTCTCCAGCAATATGGACAGCCTCTTCGAGCAATATTCAAGATCAACCGATAAACAGCAAACAGGAGACTGAACAGCAAAAGAAAAAGGCCCCCTCAACGTTGCCGCCGTGGAAGCCTTCCTCTGAACTAGACACTTAGAGAATCGCATTTCCTCGAATCGCAGTCAAGAGTCTTTGGCACCGTTTTGGTGAGCAATTTTCTTTTGCCTTCTGAAAGGTGAAGGAAAATGCACGGTGAACACATAACGACGCCCTTTGGGCGGCGGCCGATGACGCTTGCGCTCGTGAAACGCCAGACAATCGTTTCCGAAATCAGGCAAGGCAAATCAGCAAACAAGTGGAAGATCTTCCGCGACGTCTCCGAGGCCAAGGTGATGCTTGACCTCAAGGACCGCAGTCTGGCCGTCCTCGATGCCCTCTTGAGTTTCCACCCGGAAAATGAGCTAAGGCAGGACGCACCGCTTGTCGTCTTCCCTTCGAATGCGCAGCTTTCGCTTCGCGCCCATGGTATCGCCGGAGCAACGCTTCGAAGGCATCTCGCTTTCCTCGTCGAGGCAGGTCTCATCCTGCGCAAGGACAGTGCGAACGGCAAGCGTTACGCCCACCGGGGCAGGGGAGGGGAGATCGAAAGTGCCTTCGGGTTCGATCTGTCACCGCTGCTTGCGCGCGCAGACGAGCTTGCAGCGTTTGCCAATCAGGTTGTCGCAGAACGAACGGCGATCCGCAGAGCCAGGGAGAAGCTTACAATCTGCCGGCGCGATGTTCGCAAGCTCATCGCCATGGCCGCCGAGGAAGGTGTCAGCGGCGATTGGGACCGCATCAGCGAAGCCTGCACCGCCCTGCTGAAACCACTGAACCACTCGGCCGGCCTTGAGACCATCAATCGTGTTTTGAACGATATGGGCCTTCTGTTGTCCGAAGTCACCAATATCCTGAAATTCCACTCAGATTCCGATAATCCAAGCACCAATGATGCTCACAGTGAGCACCACACACAGAGTTCTTATACTGAATCTCATATTGAATCTGAACGTGACGGCAAACCTCTCGCTTGCGAACCAGACGCCCATCACGGATCTGAGCGTAGCCGCACCGAGACCGTTCCACTGAGCATGGTGCTCAGGGCGTGCACAGACATAGGCGCCTACGGACCGGGAGGAACCATTGCCAGTTGGCGGGACCTGATGGCCGCATCGGCCGTCGTCAGATCGATGCTCGGCGTCAGCTCTGCCACCTTTGAGGATGCCTGCCATGTGATGGGACCGGAAAACACTGCCATCACTGTCGCCTGTATTCTTGAGCGCGCTCGCCACATCAACTCGGCCGGCGGTTATTTGAGGGATTTAACCCGACGCGCTCGCCAGAAAGCATTTTCGCCCACGCCGATGCTGATGGCCCTGCTCCGCGCGAATTTAGGTACAGAGGGCCGCGCTCGCACAGTCACGTAGAAACCTGGCCATTTCGGTGCCTGTTGCGTCGAGACAAATCATCTTCAGGAACCACGAATGACGTCCAAAAGGCAGCGCTTTTGCCCTTTTGCCGAAGTCATCAACGTATACCTGGGGTTTGGCCACCAACCAGCAACGGAAAAGAATGCTTGGTTAACTTCCGCAATCAGCGCAGCTTCTTGGAATGTCAAGGATGTTAGACCCGACCAGAAAATGCTCACGACCACGTCACGCCAGTCCAGAACCGCCCACAATGTGTGGCTCTTACTTCCCGATTTCAATTGGAGCGCTAAGCTGAAAATCAGACGCGTGAATTTTACCTAACGATCTCGCAACACCGATAGGGGAGGGGCCTTCAAAGCCCCGACGCCCTGGTGAGATTGATCCGGAACCGATCGCGGCGGCGCTGATATTTGCGGGTCATTTCCGCACTGGCATGGCCGAGTTGCTTCTGGACGTAACGCTCGTCTACTTCGGCGGAGGACGCGAGGCCGGCACGCAGCGAATGGCCCGAGAATTTCTCGGCCGGATCACCCTCGCTCTGATCTCCGCAAACACCGGCGGCAAGTGTCGCCTTCTTGACGAGACGTGCCACCTCCCGGTCATTCAATCGGTCCGGCCCAACGTCCTTGCCCTAGCCCTGGACCCGGCGTAAGAGCGGACCTCTGGCGATCCGGGCGAACTTGATCCAGGTCTCGACGGCAACGATCGGGCAGGTCGTGTCGGACGAGCCGTGGCCGATCTCGACCTCTCGCCAGCCGGTCTTCCCGCGCAGGGTGACGAGCAGGCCCTTGTCGAGGATCTCGATCCAGCCGCGGCCGTCTTCCGTCTGGTCGCGACCAAGGTCCAGTCCGACGATCTCCAAGCGGCGCAGGCCGCCGGCAAAGCTGATGAGCAGCATGGCGCGATCGTGCAAGCCCCGCAATGTAGCGCGGTCGAGGGTGTCGAGCATGGCGAGCAAGTCTTCCGGAAGCACGGCTTCCTTCTGCCGGGGAGGGGCAGCATGGGTGTTGCGGATGCCGGCCATGACCGTGGCGATGGCGCGGTCCTTGCGATCGAGTTTCTCGCCGCCACGCTGGGCGTAGTCCAGGACAGCGAAGAGAGACGGCGTTCGATTGTTGTGACCGAGTTGGGCTTGCGGTCGGCCGTTATGGCCGCCTGACGCGCAGGCGGTTATACAGAGGCCGACGACCTGGGGATCCGGGGGAGGGGAGTGCAGTGCCACCAGGATTCGCGTCGACCGTTACACCACCCGGGTGGGAGAGATCGACTTTTTGCAGTTCCGAGCCCGTCGCTGAGCCGCTCACGCCGGTGTCTCCCAGGGATTGATCACAGATGCGTCCGTGTCTTCAAAATCCTTGACGTTGCGCGTGACGAGGATCAGGTCGTGGACGATGGCGGTCGCGGCGATCAACCCGTCAATATCGCCACGCGGCCGGATCGCGGCGATGCGGCCCCATTCGACGGCGATCTGGTCGGTCACCGGCAGGATGCGGTCGCCATGGTCGTGGCGCAGCTTGCGCAGCCATTCGGCGAGGTGAGCGGCGGCCTTCGGATCCGACTTCTGTTTCAGCGCAATGCCGCGCATGATTTCGCCGAGGGTCAGCGCGCTCAGATGGATGCTAAGCGGGTCTACCGAGCGCAGCCAAGCAACCGCCTGCGGCGTGCCGCGTCGCGCCTCCGAAACGATGTTGGTGTCAACCAGATACATCAGAAGGCCACGTCGCGGCTTGGCGTCTTGGCGCGCGCCTCGACCGCATCGGCGAGCTCATCGTCCCAAGCGGGACCGCCAAGCAGATCGTCGACCAGCGTCGGTCGGCCGGCGCGCAGAGCGTCATAGTCGTGGGCGGACAGCACCACGGCCGTGCGCTCTCCACGAAGCGTGACGATCTGCGGCCCCTCGTGTCGTGCCTTCTGCACCACTTTCGAGAAATGGTTCTTGGCGTCCTGCAGTTGCCATTCCATTGCTTTGCTCCAAACTAGCTAGACTGTCTAGCCATATATACCTGTTGTCCGGCGGGTGAAAGCGCAAATTTCCACCGATCGAGGGCGATTTCGGCCTTCATTACGCGGGAGATCACACCACAAACGGGGCATGTCATCGAACTCGGGCCGGGTACCGGCGTGTTTACGACCAAGATGATCGAACGCGGCGTCAGGCCCCAACACCTCACTTTGGTCGAGTACAGTCAAGAGTTTGTTGAACGCCTCAAGGGCCGCTTTCCAGGTGCCCGGGTACTGTCGATGGACGCTGCACGTCTGCAAGATCTTAAATTTCCACCAGAGACGTCGGTGGGCGCCGTCGTTAGCGGCCTTCCGCTACTGACCATGCCGGTAGGCAAGGTGATGGAGATCCTCGAAGGACCTTTCCGGCACCTGCGGCCCGGCGGTGCATTCTACCAGTTCACTTATATGAGCAAGTGTCCTGTCCCCCAGTCAGTTCTTGATCATCTTGATCTGAACGCAACGCAGGTGGACCGAACCTTTCGGAACCTCCCACCGGCCGCGGTCGCGGTTTGCGCTCAGTCAGGCTTGAAGCCTATCACCATCGAGTCCGGCCCCAGCAACGGCTCGACGCGCGTCGCCACGAAACCGGCGTCGCGCATCCAGGCCTGGCAGTCGCCGCCGGTGTAGTCGAACCCACCGGGGGTCTCGATCAGCATGTTCAGGCTCATCAGCAGGCCGAAAGCGTTCAAGCGGCGCTCGTCATCGATGACGGCATCGTAGACGATCACGGCTCCGCCGTTCGGCAGCGCGGCAAAGGCCTTTTCCAAGAGCATTCTCTTCTCGGCAAGGTCCCAGTCGTGCAGGATGTGCCCCATCAAGATCACATCCGCATTCGGCATCGGGCCGTCAAAGAAGTTGCCGCTTTGGAAGCGGATACGGTCGGCGAGACCCTGTCGGGCGACGAACTCGTCGAATATCGGCTGCACGGCGGGCAGGTCGAAGCCGATGGCCTGAAGATGCGGATGCGCTCGCGCGATCACCACCGGCACCATGCCCTGCGCCGCGCCCACATCGACGAAGGTCGTGTATTTCGACCAGTCGAAACGGGCGGCGATCGCCTGCGCCGCACCGGCGCTGATCCCGCTCATCGCTTCGAGGAACCCGCGCAGCCGCGCCGGCTCTGCATAGATCGCGGCGAAGAAGTCTTCGCTGTGCTTGGCTTCATTCTGCGGCTCCCCGGTGAGCAGGGCTTCGGTCAGCGAACCCCAGAAACCGTAGAGCCGGGTATTGGCCATTTCCAGGATGCCGCCGATATAGGAGGGCTTGCCTTTGTCGAGGAAGAGGTCGGTATCGGGGGCATTGCGATAGTGGCCGTCCTCGCGTTCGAGCAGCTTCAGGGCCACCAGGGTGTCGAAGAAGTCGCGGGCCGCGCGAGGATGCAGTTGCAGCCTGGCCTGCAGGTCGCTGAGGTTGGCCGGCCCGGCCGCGAGCGCGGTGAAGACGCCGAGCTCGACCGCGCTGAGCATGGCTTTGGAGGCCCAGAACCCCATGCCGAGCTGCATGATGTTGTCCGGCGTCGTTTCGCCCATCGTACCCCTCCTCCTGATCGTATCGTCGAACAGCATCTGGGATTGGTGCGGAAACCGAGCGGTCCGGCCTGGCATGCCCAGTCCCGTCTCGTCGAGGCACCCTGCAAGGGAAAATAGAGCGTTTTGCGATGCCCTGCAATTAATCAAGAAGCACTACGTGAGCAGTGCGAAAGCTCGTGCATCCAACGAGCCGCGCCTCAACCACTTGCCGCCGTGTCTGTCATGCAGCCGCAATTGCAAACATGTTTCCCTCCGCCCATCCGATTAGCTCGGGTGCAGTACATCCCTACAATCACCGTCGTCCTCAACAACAAGCGTGCTGCCATCAATTTTGCCCCGTTTATTCATCAATGTCGGTTCAATGCTGCAAGAGCGGAGCTTCGCCAAGACAGTGGCTAAGTTGGGCGCCTGGCGAGCAAACCGGCACGGATACGGTCTACCTTCGAGGGGAGAGAGGGAGTGATGTCGGCGTCAGGGTCGAGCTGCAAATCGGATCCTTTGATACGCTGATAGCGTGCCTGAGCGGACAGACGATCTGCAGTGGAGACAGGTTCGATCGGTTTGCCCTGGAGATCAAAACGCATTGAGTCCGGTTGTGCAGTCGCAAAGAAATATCGCTTCGAATGGATGTACGCTCCGGTCGCTTTCCTAAGCGTCGTAACGGAGATATCCGGCTTCAACAGTAGACGGACCTCGTTCCAAAGACCGACTGCAAACGGTTTGATCGGATCGCCGATCGTCGCAGGCAAAACATCAATGGGCTGGCGCAGCAGCGCGTTGATATCTCCTGCCTTGGCAAGATCGGACTCGTTGGCCGCAATCGGTCCACGACTGTAAGTCCACGGCTTGGTCATCGAATGTCACCTCTGGCTTCGTCCTAGTGGGCGATCGTGAAGCGAGTTTGACAAACGAGACGTCCGCTTCACGGCTTCAGTTGGGAAAGGATCAAGGCGCAGTCAAGATCGATGCGGTGCAAGCAAGGCAAGGCATTTCAGTATCCAGCCAAACCTCGGCGTCAGCCCCGTCAATGGGCCTTAGGAAGTCAATTCGTTCCCACGCCAATGACGTCGGCATGGCGCGACTGAGGCCCAAGGACTGGGATCTCTCTGTCCAATTCCAACAGCAGCCTGAAGCAGACGATGGCATCATCCAGGCGGTAAGGCTTCTTCAGGAAACGGCAGCGGCGAGGAAGGCTCGATTGCCTGAGGCTGACGATCCCTGATGTGATGACGATCGCAATGTCCGGCCAGTCACGGTGAATTTGAACCGCCAAGGCGACACCGTCCACATTGCCAGGAATGTTAATCGCCGTGAACACCAGTGCGATATCACCGTGGCGATCGAGACATCGCAAGGCCCCGTCACCAGTTTCAGCTTCAATCGCGCGAAAGCCCGCGGCCCCGATAGCTGCAACCATCGAAGTGCGCAGGATTGCGTCTGCCTCTACGACGAGAATCCTGTGCGAATCTTCTTTCCCGGTTGCTGACTGCTGCAAGGCCACCTCCTTGTCCGGAGCTGGATTTAAACACGATTGATGCGTTGCAACAATATGCTGCCGCATCGCACTTTGCAAAGTCAGTCGGCCGTTGGAGCGCAATCGGCTTGCGGAGCCCTCGTCCCGCCACCGAACGCGTTTTCGAGATGATAGTCTCGTCTTCAGGCCGACGCTGGGCGTCGCGCAGGATATGGATCGAGTCCTGTCCTGTATGCCGACACCTACGCATCTTTGGCTTCTATTGGGCACTCGGGCAGGCTATCCCCGCTGCATTGATCGGCAACGCATCCGCGATCTGATCGAGATGCACCCGGACGCTGCAGCGAGGCGGGAAATGAGCCAAGTTTGTCCGGTCTTTCCCGCTCGCCGGGTCAATGCAAGGTGTCCGGTCTGGCCGGAAGCGAAATTGTTGCCGCTCGCCCGTTTGCTGGCGCACAGTGGCATCCACGGCAGCTTGCGGCGGCAACACGGGAAATTTCATTCCACTCGTGTCATGTTGATCAGCTGCTACCAGACGATCCTCAACCCGACGCGCCCGGAAACGGCGCTGAAGTCTTCGCCCCCAAGGTTGAAATAATAGGATGCATTGGCATAGACCCGCACGTTCTCGGAGAGATCCGCCGTCGCACCTCCGCCCAGTTCCAACATTGTCGCCTTGCGCGTGGCGTCGACCGGAAGTGTGTTGAAGGTTACGACATCTGTCGTTTCGAATTCGTGCCAGAGGTTGGCGAGCAAGAAAGGCGACACTGGCTTGCCTTCGTAGTCGTAGTCGCCCTGTAGTCGCAAGCCCACGCGGCCAGTGAATGCGTCGTTGTTGTCGTAGTTGATCGTACCACCAGGGTCGTGAGCCTCATCGAAATTCAGGTACTGCCAGATAATTTGTCCTTGCGGCTCGATACTCCAATGATCTGTTGCTGTGAACCGAGTTCCTGCCTCCAACGAAGCTGTGACCGCATTGCCGTTGAAGCTGCTGTCATATCCACCTATCGAGTGGGTGTCGGTGTCCAGCCATGAATTCATCAGGACGCCATCAATATAGCTGCCATTGTCCCATGTGCGGGTCCAGTAAGCGGCAAGGCTATAGGCATCGATCGACAGATCGCCGACGTGGATGCTGTTGAGATTCAGCGCGTCCCCAGTGATGTCGCCCCACGCACGAGAATAGCCGGCAAAGACGCCGAACGTATCCAGCACGCCCTTGCCCTCGCGCTCGTAGAACGGTGCCCCAATTTCGAAGCCCAACGCCTGCCCATCGTACGTTTCGTCGAGCAGGCGGGTTAGATCCTGATCGTAGCTCTCGCCAAAGACGCGCGTCCAGACTGCGTTGCCAGCCTCCTCACGGGCCATCCAATCCTGCTCGCCGTGGCGCTCGTGGAAGGTGCCGAGCGTCGTCCTGAGTAGGCCGCGTGACACTGCTGGAACGACCGTCATGATCGGAACCTCGGGTCGGATCGTCGGGCCGGGATCGAAGGTTCCCGGATCGCCGCCATCTCCGTCAAGGTCGTCGCCATCGTCACCGTCGCCACCGCCGCCATTGTCGCCACCGCCGTTGTCGCCACCACCGCCGTCGTCACCCGACTCGTTGCGCAGATACCAGTTGTTTACCGTGCCCGGCACAGACGAGCCCTTGTACAGCAGATACTCGTAGATCCCCGCGCTGACTCGGCGACTTAGAAAGAATGATCCGTTCGCGGTCGTGGCCCCATTGATCGCCTCGACAACCAAGATCCCCTGGTCCGTCTCGTCACCGGCGCCGCCGACATTCGTTTCGACAATTCCAGTCGATCCAGACGCCGTTCCTGAATCGATCACGAGCTTGTCTGCCGCCGAGCTGTCGTTGCCAAGCGTGCTCTGGAGCCACACCTGACCAGAATTGCCGACGTAGTTGCCGACAATCTTGAGCGAGTCCGAGGTGGAGTTCGAACCGGTTGTGAGGTCGATTACACCGGCGTTGGTTACAGTCACACGTGCGCCTGCGGTCGCTGGCGAAATCGTGGACTGGAAGCCGCTGCCATTCAGCACGCTGGTCGAGTCGATCCTCAGTGCGCCGCTGCTGGTACCGCTATCACCGAGGACAAGATTGTTGTTCATCTTGAGGGTCGAGCCCTGCTCGAGCGAGATCAGTTCCCAGTTGATCAACCGGTTCGGATTGCTTCCCTGAGTATTTTGCCAGGTCAGTGTATCGCTACCCTGACCGCCATTGATCTGGATCGTCTTCAACTGCGTATCGGTGAGCCCCTGGAACACCGCCACATCGTTAGCATCGCCCATGTCGATTCCGCCAATCAGACCGCCGGTCCAGAGCATCGAATCGTTATCGGCTCCGGCATTGAGAAATCCCGTGACTTCGCCGCCCGACAACTCGAAGCGGTCTGTGCCTGCGGATTGGTTGACCGATGTGTTCACCCGGCCGCCCAGCATCTGAAAAAGATCATTGCCGGCGCGTTGATCGACGGTGCCATTGATTACGCCCGGATTGTAATTGACGATGGTGTCGTTACCGGTGCCGAGCAGCGTATTGCTCTGAATGGTGCCGTAGTTGTCGATGCGGGTCTGGCTTGCACCGTTGATGAAGACGCCATTGTTGATGAAGGATCCTGCATTGTTCAGGATTGTCGTCGTGCCATCGCCATTGACCGTGATGCCCGGGTTCAATGTGCCGTTGTTGGTAATCGTGTTGTTGCTGTTGCCGGTGAACGAAAAGACCGAGTTGATGGAGGCGTTTGCGTTGTTGGTCACCGAGTAGGTGCCATTGCCGGTGATCACCAGACCGCTATTGATGTTGCCGGAATTTACGAAGGTGATGAAACCGTTGTTGTCGAGCGTGACGCTCTGCAGGTTTCCCGCGGTGGTCACGCCAAGAGTGCCGATATTTGAAAGGGTGAGCGGACCGTTGAAGTTGGTACCGGAGAGGATATCGACCGTGAGCGTGCCGAGGCTGGCGGTGCTGCTGTAGCCGGACGGATTGCCCGTGCAGGTCACCGTCTGACCGGAAGTGGGGCTTGCCGGATCGCAATCCGCGAACGCCGGCAGTGTGATGAAGAAGCTAAGGATGCCGACTAGGGGAGGAAGAGATCGTTTGCGGGGAGAAGGAAAAGATTTGCGACGGTACTTCGATGACCCATGCCATTTCCTCATACTGCGCTTCTCCGGATACGCGTTAAGGGATCCCCAGCAGTAGCTTCATCATTGTACAGCTCGACCTGATTGTGAAGCTTGGAAAAACACTTTGGAGCGAAAGCGTTTTGAACCGTGTTTGACTGTGACCTTTCGACCTCAGTACGCGCGTCTCAGGCGGCAGGGTAACGTCGAAAGTGGAATGACGGTTGAGGCCTGCCCCAAGGAAAGCAATGCAGGTTGCGTAGGCTGCCAATGCCATCGCATGCGCAACCAGAAAATAGCTGAAGCGTCGCGTTAGCGGTTGGTTCAGTTCGCTGTGCGCGCGATATTGTTAGGGTCAGACCGAGTCGCGCTCAGTACGAAGGTTGGATACAACGCGCCGGTTTTGCACCTTGCAGGAGCGGCTCGTGCAATCGCGGACCTCGCGATCGTTGCCGTAGCCCTTGGTCCATACGCGGCTGGCGTCCACGCCCTTCGAAACCAGATAGGCCATCACTGCATCGGCGCGTCGCTGTGAGAGTGTTGTCATTGCTGAAGCAGATCCGGAATCGTCGGCAAATCCCTGCAGCTTGACCAACCATTGCGGGTTGCTGTTGAGCCAGGTTGCCTGCTTATCCAACGTTGCCTTGGCGACTGTATCAAGCGTGGCAGAGTCCTGCGTAAAGTAGGTCCGTCTGCCGACATTCAGAATAAAGTCCTGTTCGCTTCCGGCCGCGACGTTCTCGAAGCCGGGCGCCGGATCGTTGGTCTGTCCGGTCATTGGCGCCACCGCAGGCTCCTCCACCTCGGCGATATCGGTGGTGCTGCAGGCGACAAGCGTCAAGAGAATGGCCGCAGCGACGAGAGGCCTCGAACATCCGACTAAAACAGACATCAGGGTGATACTCCTCATTCGACCGGAGTCGCTTGGTTCGCCTGAGTGGCATTTTGAGCTTGATCGGCAATGTGGGGCAGGACTTGTACCGCGGTGCCGATAGGGCACCGCTGATAAAGATCGATTGCATCTTCGTTGAACATGCGAATGCAGCCGCTGGAGGCATCCTTGCCGATACTGCCTGGCTCCAGAGTACCGTGGAAACGATAGCCGGTATCGACGCCGTCGCGAAGCAAATACATCGCACGCGGCCCAAGTGGGTTCTTCGGTGAACCTCCATCTACCGACTCGGGCAGCTCGGGGTGGCGTTGACGCATCTCCGGCGGCGGCGTCCAGCGCGGCCAAAGCGCCTTCTGGTCGATCGTGGCGCGGCCATACCATTTGAAGCCCTCGCGGCCGACACCGACGCCATAACGAATGGCCGTCTTGTTCTCCATGATCAGATAGAGAAAATGATGCGTCGTATCGACAACAACCGTACCAATCGGCTCGCTGCTGAAATATTTGACAACCTGACGGTGCCACTTCCTGTCGATCTTGGAAAAGTTCGTGCTTCGGAACGTCACACCGTTGTCGATACTGGTTCCGGAAAAATAGGAAGCGGTCGCAGCTAAAGTCGGCTTCTCGACCGTCGCCAAGGTTCCGACCGAAGCCAAACTGCCAAGCAAAATATCCCTGCGTGTCCACCTCATCGGCATCCCCCCGAAAGCCAAGCAGCGAGGCGCTCATGTAAAACAGATTTTTAGTGGCCGACAAGAATAAAAATGCATTGCTCTGCACTCGGTGGACTGACGCTACCGCCCTGTCCCAGTCGCATGCCGGACCTATCCTTGCCGAAGCACCCGCATGCCGGTCGATCTCATCTCATATTCGAAACGATCCTGAGAATAGACGCCGTGCTTCATAAAGAACCGCTTCGACGTCAGAAATTGCGGATCGCTCGACGGTTCGTATTTTCCCGACAAGGCTACAGCACCGTCTATCCGCACGGTGACGTCGAAGCTACCCTTGCCGTCGAAGGCCACCGTCACCGCGAGATCATACGTCGTTCCGTCACGTTTCAGCGGCTGCCCGTCGTAGATCGCGTTGCGCAGTCCCCAATTCTCGAAGCAGCCGCCCATCCCCTTTCCGCGGGTGTAGTCACTGTCGAACCGAAGCGTGTTGCCGCCGGTCCAGCGCAGGCTCATCGGCGGCGAGCAGCCCATCCGTTCGTCATGGACCTGGAAAAGGATGAAGTCGTTGTCCCCAGACGTCTTCATCGACACCTTCGTCTCGAATTCGTAGGTGATCCTGCTGGTCACCGAGATGTTTGTGGAGTTCAACTCCGCCCGCTGGTGGAATATTCCGCCGCTGCAATGGTTAGAGCTGTTGTGAAAGACGTAGGTGTCCTTGACATGTTTGATGGCGCCGGCATCTACGCCGCAGGACGTCTGCCAACCCAGGGAAACTGGTCGACCCTCCGCCGCCTTGCCGATGCTCGATTGAGTGCCAATAGTTGCAATGGCAACGGCAGTAAACGCCGCTACTGGTCGCTTCACGGTGGTCTCCATCGCGATCGGCTCAGAAAAGGATCAACCTTTTCTACCACTCGGCGCCCCGGACCGGAAGGTGCCGGGCGCAGGCAATACAGAGGACGTTCTTCACCGCCAGTGTATTTTAATCGCGACCAAGTCCGGCGCGCAAATCCCGACAGACGAACAGAAATCGCTGGGGGATATCCTTCCCGCCGTCGCGCTTGTCACAGGATTCGCATAGCACGGAACCACAACTGATAGAGGCATCGTAGTTTACGGTATCATACCGGAAATGGCTTGCATCTTCCTGCGTTGTCCGCTCACGTGGATCTATATGGAAACGTGAGTTCGGCAGCTACGGCGTGATTGCGATGGGGAAGACGAATCAGTAGATTGGCATTTGGCGTCCCTCGCGTGCAACGTTGACACTTATCCCATGCTGACGGAACGCCCGGGGGGACACGATGATGCGACGAGCTAAATACAGTGCTGTGCATGCGCCGATCTACTCTCTCCTTGCATTGTGTCTGCCGGCCGGAATCGCGCTAGGGCAGGAGGTCGCGAAACCGGCTCAGAAACCCTCTGAGACCAGCAAGGCGGAGGAGCGTTGGATCCCGAAACTGCGGCTCGGAGATGACAGCGCCTACCTGGAATTTTACGGCCAGATCAACAAAGGCTTGCTGGTTTACGACGACGGCGGTTCGACTGACAACTACTTCCCCGTCGATAACGGCAATTCTTCGACACGCGCCGGCTTTCGCTTTTACTCCAAGATGGAGAACAACTGGTCGGTGGGCGGAAATCTCGAATGGGAATGGACGCCCTATTCGACAACGAACGTCAATCAGCTCAACAAGGGCGACTACGATTGGGAGGCACAGCTTCTGCGAAAAGCAGAAGTCTATATGGAGTCGAAGGACTACGGGAAGTTCTGGTTCGGTCAGGGTAGCATGTCGTCTGATGGAAGCGCCGAAGTCGATTTGTCCGGTACCTCGGTCGTCGGCTATTCGCTTATCTCGGACATGGCCGGCGGACCGTTCCTCAGATTTGATGATGGAACGCTCTCTTCAATACGCGTCAAGGACGCTTTCACAAACTACGATGGTCTCGGCCGAAAACTGCGTTTCCGCTACGACACCCCCTCCTTCGGCGGATTCAGCGTGTCGTCGTCCTTCGGGACGCAAGTTGTACCTGAGCCGACTGACGTCGCTGTGTGGGACATTGCGTTGCGATACGACCAAACGATCGAGGACGTCAAAATCAGCGGCGCACTGGCGTTTTCGAGGCCGGGCGATGGCAATTCGATCTATGACGCCTCGGTTTCACTGTTACATCAGCCAACGGGCCTGAGCCTTACCCTTGCAGCCGGCTACTCGGACAAGGAAACCATCGATGGACACTACGGCTATGCCAAGGTTGGTTACCAGACGGATATCTTTGAAGTCGGCAAGACAGCCTTCTCCGTCGACGCCTATTTTGGTCGGGACATCAAGGGCAAGGGAACGGATAGCGACTCCTACGGTGTGCAAGTCGTACAGAATCTCGATTATTGGCAGACCGAGCTTTTTGTCGGCGCACGCACATATTCGTACGACGACGAAGTCGCAAGTGTCCAAGACAGTTATGCTGTGCTCGCAGGCGCCAGACTGAAATTTTAGCGATATCGCACGCTCGCCGTTCGAGCGCGTCCGGCTCAAAGCGGCTAAGAGCTGCGCGGTTGGATCCAGCGGTCTCGAAACTCTATGATGTTAAGCAAAGATCCGGTGCTTGAACGTCATCAAGCGCAACATGCACAGACGAGTTGCGCTTAATGTCCGGTAGCTGCGATCGATAGGCGCGACTTACGGATTCCCACGTCAGCAAAAACGCGTCAGATCCGAGGGCTGACCCGGAACGTGACAGCCGAACTTGGCCGGCGATCATCGCTGGTTACAAGGTCGCCCGTGCAAATAGGTTGGTTCAACGCGGACGTTACTATTGTCGCAAGCCAACTATCCCCCTATCGGCCCGGTCTTGTCCCTCAAGACCCAGTTGGCCGGTCCCCGCGTGCAGCATTTTGCAACTAAGTTCGCTGTACTACATTGAATGCTGTACTTGGTTTCAAGTGTTCGGATACGCGGGCACTCCCTTCTACTTTTAGCATCGTTCAGACAAAGAGCGGGCAACTGCGGTACTGAAAAAGCATAACTATTTTTAACCCGTCATTTGTACTTGTGCCGTAGCGTGTCGCTCAAGCTGAGCGAGGATGGCATGCACGGTCTGGGCAATGATGTGGCTAATTTTTCCGGTCGAGATTTCATTCGGCGTATCGTCTATCCCATGGCGGCAGTCATGGTTGTGGCAATCATGGTCGTGACCGCCGTCCTTGTCTTGTCGGCACGCCAACAAAACAAGCTGGAAGTCGAAGCGTCCACGAGACTTGCGACAACCGCACTCCAAGTAAAGGCCCGAGAGGTCGGACGGGATCTGCGCAACTATACCATTCGTCAGGATGTTTACGAAAACGTCAGCAGGAGCGGCAACATTGCCTGGGCCGCGACGGACGGGAATATCGGCCCGAATATTTACAAGGACCTCGGCTACGAACTGGTATTTGCCGTCGCCCCAGGCAACCGCACGATCTATGGGCTGATCGATGGAGAGCCGAAGGATGTCGACGCGCTGAAAGTGATGCCACGCGGACTTCGGGATCTTCTGAATGTCGCCTCCATTCAGGCCGACCCAACGACAAGCTTGATCAAGTCCGGGAGCGATATCTATGTGGTGGCGGCAAATGGAATACTTCCGCCCTCCATTGACCGTTCGAACGTAAAGCCAAGAGACCTCACCATGTTGGTTTTCGCCGAACGACTGGACCAGAAGTTTCTCGATCGGATGGGACGCGACTACCTGCTGTCCGATCTGAAAATCTCGCTTGATCGAGTGGACGATGCCGAGGCCTCGATCCCACTCCTGACTCAGGATCGCGTTTTCCTCGGAACGATCTCCTGGTCTCCGCCAAAACCTGGCGAGCAGCTCCTTCGCTTCATCTTGCCACCACTCGGCATCGCCCTTGTCGTGCTCGCGGCATTTGCCGTTCTGGTGGTCAGAAATGCTCGCCGTTCGACCTCGGCTCTGGAGGCCTCGGCGAAAACTGTCGAAGCCTATGCACAGACGCTCAAAGAAAGTGAAATCAGGTTCAAGGACGTCGCTGAAGCCTCCTCTGACTGGATATGGGAAAGTGATGAGGATCTCCGACTGGTATACTTCTCGACGCGCTTCAGCGACGTGACGGGACTTTCGCCAGAAGCCATTCTCGGCAAGACGTTCGAACAATTCTTCTCCAGCGACTCGGATGGAGATGGCTGGAGGCAACTGGCAGGTAGCAGCGATCAGCGCGCCTTCCGGGATCTGCGTTGTGCTTATCGCGACGCCAACGGCAATGGGCGCATTTGCCGGCTGGCGGGGCGCCCGATCGTTGCTTCGTCAGGAAAGTTCCTGGGTTTTCGAGGAACGGCGACTGATATCACCGAGGAGGTGGAAGCCCAGGAGCGAGCCAGCCATCTTGCCCATCATGACGCACTCACGGGACTACCCAACAGAGCGCTCTTTCGCGAACGGCTGAACATCGCACTAGCCGCGACCGCGGAACAGACTGCACGCGTGGCAATCATCTGTCTCGACCTCGATCACTTCAAGGAAGTAAATGATACGCTCGGACATGGGGCAGGGGATCTGCTTCTCCAGCAGTTGTCGAACCGACTGCTCGGATGCGTGCGCAAGCACGATACGGTCACCCGTCTCGGTGGCGACGAGTTTGCAATCATTCAAATGGGCGTTGCTCAACCCCTTGAAGCGGAGGAACTTAGCCGAAAGCTGATCGACGTGGTGCGCGCACCCTTTACGATCGAAGGGCAGGATCTGCACGTTGGTGTCAGCATCGGCATCGCCATTGCAGACGCCACAGAGACCGATCCCGAGCGCCTGTTGAAGAATGCCGACATTGCTCTTTACAGAGCCAAGCAGAGCGGGCGTGCTACCTACCGGATATTCGAAGCGCAAATGGACGCCGAACTCCAGCAGCGCAAGGCATTGGAATACGACCTCAGGCAGGCGGTTCTAAAGGACGAGCTGGAAGTCCACTATCAGCCCCTCATCGATATCGGGAAGCGTCAAGTCGCTGCCGTGGAAGCGCTGGTAAGGTGGCGTCATCCAGCCCGCGGCTTGGTATCGCCTGCCGATTTCATACCGTTGGCCGAAGAGACTGGCCTCATCGTTTCGATCGGCGAGTGGGTTCTCGAGACGGCCTGCCGCCAGGTGCTCGATTGGCAAAACCTTCGAGTTGCGGTCAATCTCTCTCCGGTCCAGTTCCGAAACAGGGAGTTGGTTGAAACCGTCCGCCAGGTTCTGGTGCGGACCGGTTTGGCGCCGGAACGGCTCGAACTTGAAATCACAGAAAGCGTGCTGATCAATGATGCGTCGGCTGCGCTCGAGATCCTCAACGGTCTGAAGAACCTCGGCGTGAAGATCGCCATGGACGATTTTGGAACCGGTTATTCGTCACTGGGCTATCTGAATTCGTTTCCGTTCGACAAGATCAAGATAGACAAATCCTTCATCGGCGACATGGACAGCAAGGACAAGTCCGGGGCCATTGTGAAATCCGTGATCGGCCTGGGGCAGAGCTTGAACATGGTTACGACAGCCGAAGGCGTCGAGACACCGGAGCAAGCGGAGTTCCTGAGGCAAGAGGGTTGCGACCAGGTCCAAGGTTATTATTTCAGCAAACCCGTGACAGCGCCCGAACTGTCCACGTTCATCGAGCGATGGGATGGCGCCAGAGCCTGGGGCGACGTCGCTGCCTGACCGAGTGTATCGGCGGCAAAAGTTTCCCCGCACGTTCCAATAGTCAATCTGGAGGCGCGCATAGCAGCTATTCGGCTTTTGCGTTTGCCTCACATTCCTGTTTGCTTATTTTGCATCTCCCGCCAGGTCTGCGTTGCCTGGCTTTGGTCCGAGGTAGAGATAATCGGAGGCATGATGCAAAACATGATTGTCGCGGACAATCACATGGCGTCCGTTGAAAACGGCACCAAGACGATTGCGGTTCGCGTTGGATACTGCACGGTTAAGCCGGGGCCCCTCGAGATCAGATCCGCGAGTGGATGTTGGCCAACGACCCCGGTGCACGTCGTTTCCGTCCAGAGGAAATCGATCTCGGCACTGAGTTCGGACGAGCTCAGCCAAAGCGGTTTTTCCAACGTCAATACACTGGTCAAGCAGCTACAGCCCGCTCATCCCTGTCTTTCGACAGATTCCGATGTCACCGTGATCAATTGGAAGGTGGCTAGTTAGCGGTCAATTTGCGGGGGATCCCCGAGACGTTCCGATCAGTGCGTCCGGCGTCGAGGTTTCAGTCGCATGGGCGTGGAGGAGGCCCCCCTCTCGACGCAATGGCGTGCCCTTGCCAGTCCAAGCAATACAGAGCCGCGGCTTCTGGCTTGAAATGCGAGCGTTTCTTGTGACAGAACGCTGGGGAAATCACGAAGGAAGCCGAACGTGAAACTGGACATCGAAGCTGTCGCCGAAGAGGCCAAGACTTGGCGCCGCCATATACATCAAAACCCGGAACTGCTTTTCGACTTGCCTGAGACGGCGGCCTTCGTTGCAAAGAAACTAAATGAGTTCGGTTGCGATGAGGTTGTCACGGGGATCGCGAAGTCGGGTGTCGTGGCCGTCATCAACGGCTCAAGAGGTCCGGGCAAAACGCTTGGCTTTCGCTGCGACATGGATGCTCTTCCCATGTCGGAGCAAACCAATCTGCCTTACGCATCAAAAGTGCCGAACCGCATGCATGCCTGCGGTCATGATGGCCACACTGCAATGCTGCTTGCTGCGGCGAAGTGCCTGGCCGCAAGCCGCGATTTTCCAGGTGCGATCGTGTTGATCTTCCAGCCCGCCGAGGAAGGCGGTGGCGGTGCCCGCGTCATGATTGAGGAAGGTCTCCTGGAGCGCTTCGGGATCGAAGAAGTCTACGGTATGCATAATGAGCCAGGCGTCGATGTTGGTTCATTCGCCATACGCAGCGGTCCTTTCATGGCAGGCGCCGACCGGTTCCTGGTGACGATCAACGGCAAGGGGGGACATGCGGCATCCCCGAACCTCACCCGGGACCCGGTGTTGGTAAGTGCGCATATGATCACCGCGCTGCAGTCGATTGCGTCCCGGTATACCGATCCCTTCGATCCGGTTGTCGTGTCGGTCACCTTCATGAACGGAGGCAACGACCAGGCTCTTAACGTGATTCCTGCATCCGTTAAGATAGGCGGCACAATTCGAACAATGCAGCCTGAAACGCGCAAGGCAGTCGAGCAACGCTTCCGCGATATCGTGGGGATGGCAGCCAGGCTCTTCGAAACGGAGGCGGAGATCACCTGGATTCCAGGATATCCGGTTACCGTCAACGACGAGGAGAAGACCCGCGTGGCCGTGTCGGCTGCCGCCAACGTCGTAGGGGCGGGTCGTGTCGAGACGGCCTATGCGCCATCGATGGGGGCTGAAGACTTCTCATACATGCTTGAGCAACGCCCGGGCGCCATCATTCTTGTCGGGAATGGAGACAGTGCCTACCTTCATCACCCTGCATACAATTTCGACGATAGAGCAATCATATACGGCGTCAAATATTGGTTGTCGTTGGCAAATCAGGAGCTCGGGCGCCTTTAGCGTCACGAAGGTCGTGTCAGACGTGCAAACAAAAAGGCCGGCACCTCCCTCGGCGCCGACCTCTCGTAATCTGCCTCAACAACAACTGCCAGTACATCCGTGGTCAGCCGTCAGAGACATGATGGGTTGAATGTAAACTTTTGCGGAGAAGCGTCAAGTACAGCTTACGGAGCATGCTGCCGCCGCATGACGCGGTCGAGCTGTCACCAGTATCCAGCAAAAGCCAGAATGAACGCGCCAATCGCAATAACTGCCAATGCTGGCCAGTTTTTGGAGATACCAAGGAACCTCAGACCCTGGCCCCGTGGTTCGAGCGTGCGGCCACCATCCAACGTTCGATGCGGATCACTCAGCCGTCTATCCAGCGTTGGCCGGAAAAGGACGAGTGTTCCGGCGACAACAAGAGCTGCGCCAATCAAGATTGCCCACATCACCGCCTCCGCGATCTAGGGGACCGTGTATGGCTAAACCTGATCCAGGCTTGATTGTTCCTTAATCTGTATCGGGGAGGATGATCGAAGCCTCTGCCAGTTTTTCCCGCGCAACGCGTTCCAACGCGGCTCCTTCGCGCTCGCCTTGCTTCCAAAGTGCCAACAGCAATGTGGCGATCTGAAGTACTGCTTTCCTGTCCCTGGCAATTCCATTCTCGCGACAGATCGTCTTGAGGACAGCATTCACGACGGAGAAATCGACACGGTCCATTAGCCACCCGCGCCGGGAGGAACGTCGTTCGTCAGAAGTTCCTTACGCTTGCACGTATCTTCGGCAGCCGCGTCGATCAATGCGCCAGCCTGCTGCGTAAGCCCCACCCCCGCTCCGCGAGATCCAAAATAGGCGCCATCGAGGGCGGCCAAACCAGCCGAAGTATTAGTCGCGGCGTTCTTCATGATTTTCTCCACGTCGCCTGCGCTGGCCTTCTTTCGACTGAACTGCGCGCCGAGAGCTTTGCAACAGTGCCAGGCCCACTTGGCCGATGCCGAGTAACGGGGGCGCCGCGGTATGGTGGTAAAGCAGTGAGATCGAAGTGGTTCAAGGTTGCAAATTTCGCTTACGCGTCCTCTGTGAGAAAATTCAAAAAGCAAAGCCCGACGGACGGGGTCGTCGGGCTTTTTTGCATGGACCTACAGACGGTGTGGACTTGACAGCAGAACGCTGCATTTCGAGAATTAGCGCTATGCCCGAAAGTTTCAAGCGCGTCCAGATGCCCATTCAGGACCTCGGTCTGCATGTTGTGGAAGTAGGAGGGAGGTTCAAGAGAGGGCGAGAACCTCCCCCTGCACTTCTGAAGAGAACTCCTCTGCGGCGGGGATCCGCATGATTGGAGTTAGGCCTTTACCTTTGTCTTTTCCCTAAGGTTTCGACATTCCTAATATACGCTTACCCGCAGAAGCGGTCCATTTGCTCAAAAGCATTAAGTCCCCGGTGGAAACTTGCCCGAAAATTTCGAACAGGTGGAATTAGGCACTGACGTCGACGTCACTGAAGAGCGGAAAGGTCGAACAGGGCAGTTCAGCCATCTATTCTCCTTCCCTTGTGCCGAAAGAGTGTGGATGCAATAGCCCGCTTTTCCAGATGGGAACCCTTGGCGAAGGGCGAAGCCTCTGTCGGAGCTTAGTCTCAGTCACGCCTCGATGACACCGTTGTCTTCGCCATCCCAATATTTTAGCCGGTCCGCATGAACTTTGATCAGAAGAAGTCCCGGGGTCTCAACGCCTTGTGGAAACCAGCGTTCCAGATCTTTCACCCAGTGGTCAGCGAATATGCCGCGATCGCGGACAAGTGACGCTTTGCCCTCAATCGAGATGAACATGCCGGGCCTGCCGAGGATGCTCGGCGCTTCGCAAAAGGCGAGCGTCACGCAAGGATCGCGATCGATGTCAGTGATTTTTGAGGTGTTGTCATAAGAAAAGAAATAGCTATCGCCATCATACTCGGTGTCTCCATTGTTGCTCATGGGGCGATTTGCGATTGCTCCGCTCGATGTCTTCGTCGACATCATGCAAAAATCGATCTTGCGCATCTTTTCGGATAAATCGGCGAGTGACTTGCCTGCCATTTCAAAACTCCTATGCAGAGCTGCGGATGGGCGGATCTTTGTCCGTGAGATGGAAACGGTCGTTGTAGAAAAAGGTTCGCCGCCACTGAGGAAAGGAGTGCCGAGAGCCTTCGCTCGTCTGCTCCTGCAGCGGCCACACAATATGATTGTGCGCACTACCGGCGCCGCCGTGTAGCCGCATCGTTCAACAGCTTGTTCCTGCGGTTGATAGTGCGGCCGCGCTCCTGCCGGGTTCTGTAAATGCTGTCCAAGCCCGCCGGAGTTGGCCCATCCCGAGCTACAGGTCGAACGGATTCCTCGTCTGCCATCCTTCGCCGGGCGGCAGGGGGGCGGCGGAACCCCCGATTGTCTGCCGCTCCGGCATGCGGGATCGATGAGACTTAATGGCCCTGCAAAACAAGGGTCTGTACCGGCAGCAACAGCGCTTGCAGCCGTAAGATCATCGCGTGGACGAGCCCGACAGTGTCCACGACATGCAGGAAGATCGAGCGCAGGGTGCCGATGTTCTTGTCGGCAAGCGCATCATGGTTATTCGTGTAGGCGTTGGCGATGCAGCTGCTTCCCGGGGGAACGCCGTTGAGGCCGCCGGTAAAGAGTGGCTCCATGAAGACGGTCAGGGTCCCAGGCTGCGATACCTGCCGGACGTCGAGCAGTTGGTCCGTCGGCCGATATTGACCTGCGGCGATGACGTCCTGAACCTCGGTTACAACCATCGGAATGATGGTGAACGGCCGGCCGATGCAAGTCGCCTCGGCAATCATTCCCGTCTTCAACACCTGCGCCTCGATCTGTCCGAAGCCGGCGATCAGGACGTTTTTGCCCGCACTTTCTGGGACCAGGATACCGGCGGGACGAAGCAGGGGGTTGACCACGTCGCCGCGACGCAGCGCAAATTGCTGCACTGTCCCGGTGACGCCGGCCCTGACGACGGTCTTGTCGAGATCGACCTGCGCCTGTTTTTCGGCCGCCTCAGCGCTCGCCTTCTGAGCCGGCAGAAGTTCTTCGATCTGCGTTTGCAAGGTCTGCTTTTTGGCGATGTCTGAATCGAGCGCACCCTTTCGACTTTCGATGTTGGTTTCAAGCCTTTCAACCTCGCGCCTGGCCACGGCGTCGTTCTTCAAGAGCTGCGCCTTCATCTCGTATTCGTCGACGGCCGTTTGGTAGTCTCCCTGGGCTTGCTTGATCTCGCCGTCGGCGCTTGCGAGCTCGCTCTGAGCCACTTTCATTGCGGCGTCGACTTCGGCGATCTTGCGCCTGGACGCATCGAGTGCGGCCTGCTGGGTGTCACTGTTGAGCCTGAACAACGGATCCCCGGCCTGGACCCTCTGGTTGATCCCGACATAAACCTCTTCCACGCGCCCGCCTGTTTCCGGCAGAATTGTTACGGTGCGGAATATGGCGGTGACATTCGACGTCGATGGATGGAAGTAGAAGATCATGGTGATCAGCGAGATCGTCAGCAGGAGACAAGCAGAAATGCCCCAGCGCAGCTCGTACCACACGCTATAGAGGGTGATTTCGCGGCCGATCCGCTTTCCTTGGCCGTAGCGTCGGTAGAGATAGTCTGGAAAGATCGTCAGCAGGGAACACAGGAGTAGTTCGAACATGGCTCAGATGCCCTCTCCGTCGGAGTCCACCTTCGATTCTGACACGATCGGTTCTTCTCGAACCAGCGCCGGATCTCCGGTCGACTGAACGTCACGGCCGGAAAGTTTCCCCAGCGACCGGGCAATAGAGTAGAGCGGTGTCGAGAAGTCCGGAAATTCGATGAAAGCCAGCAAGAGACCGGCAATCCAGAAAAGATGGTTGTGCGTGAACAGCGAAATCAGACCCAGCACCGCCACGATTTCCAGCTGGATCTTGCTGGTCTTATGCGCCATTCGCTCTGGAAGCGCATGTAGCTGAAAATAGAGATTGCCAATAAGGAGAACCATGACCAGGAGAAAGATTGCGACCGCCACGAAAAGATAGTCGGTCTGCCCAGGTGCGGTAATGAAGACTGGCAGGTGCTCAATCGCGGCAGGATGGATTGCTTGGTCCATGTCGGAAGTTCCATCAAAGGATCGTTGTTCCTGTCGTACAGGTAGAGACATAGCAAATTCCAGCGAAGCGCTGAACAGGGAATTTTTCGACCACGACCGACGGTGTTTTCCGGAACTTTCTGGCTGGTCTGTTCCTCGCGTTCGCAGACCACTCCAGGCGCCATGTGGCTCTAATGCCGGCGGAGGTCTAAGATGGAGCGGGCGCAGGGGACGGAGCCATGAAATACTTTACGATGGCCGACTACGTGATCGAAGGCGTCTTCGACACCATGAAAGAGGCTCTTGCCGACGTCGAATGTCGCAAAGCGCTTGGCTACACTGCCCGTATCAAATTGATACCGGAGGACACGCCGGAAGTCCGCGAGGAACTGGCTAAGGAGCAGAGGCGGTGCTACGAAGAGGCGGAGCAATTGGCGAATGGGCAGATCAAGATAGCGCAACGCCGAATAATGCAGCGTAAGGCACAAGCCAAGGCAAACAAGATCGGGCTCGGGTTTGGGATGTTCACCGGCGTCACCGTCCTGATTTTCATTTTGCTCTAGACGGATACTGAGCGGCTTCGTCCAGCAACTTGACCACGCGCGGTTCTGGAAAAGTCGGTCGTGGACCAATAACAGCGCAGCGCCCGGCGTGGGCCGCCAGGCTATTTGTTCAGGTCTTTGGCCATCTGCAAATGGTGCACCAGCGCAGGGCGAGTGGCTTGCGCCCATGCTTTCAGGTCGGGATTGTCCCCCTCTTCGCCATACCGCTTGAAAAGATCGACGGCGTCTTCATGCGCTTCTGCCTGGTCCGAGTGGTATTGCTTCGTAAATTCCGCACCGGAAAGCCCCTTCAGGGTATTCAACTTGTCCATCTGCGTTAATGTCATCGCGGTGGGAAGCAATGCCTTGACTTTGCCGCCGACAACAAGACCCTTCAACTCGTCCGTGGTCTTCTGGTGATCCGTGATCATTTGTTCGGCGAAGGATTTTGTCGCCGCGTCGGAGGTTCAACGGCAAGCTTGCTTGATTCAATCTCGAACATGTCGCTGGTCGCGGCCACGGTCACGAAATCTTCCGTCTTTGGAGCAACGCCGATCAGCGAATTCACACCCGATTTTTCTGCGGCCGATTGTGCAAAGGCTGGCGCCACGGTGAAAGCAGCGAGTACAAAGGACAGGGTGGCGGCGGTCTTCATGGACGATATCCTTAAGTCTGTTGGCTAGACATCGGTTTGCCTTGAATTCAGACCCCTGTTGCTCGGCGCGCCAGCGATCATTCTTGATGTTCAAGACAATGGTCTCACGCAAAAGCCTATATATCAGTCGGTTTCGGGCGTCTGACGAAGGCCGCATGACAGCCTCCGTCAGCCGAGTGCTGATGCTATTGATTGTCAGGGCAGGCTTCGCTCACCGAAGCCCCACCGCTGCCGCCCTGGGTGGCAACCGAGCCGGGAGCTGACTGCGGCGGGCAGCGGGAACGATCGACAGTTCCCGTCGAATTGGTGTTACCGCCACTCGTGCTGTTGGTGGCGCCCGGGTCAATGACCGTCGGGGTGCTGGTGCCGGTTCGTGTCTGCGTATCACCGCTTGCACCGCCGCCTGCGTCCTCGCCAGTCGTCTTGTCGCCAGCCATGTTATTGGGAACGGGATTGGACTGAGCGAATGCTGATGTTGCCATTCCGACGGAAAGGACGGTTATGGCCAGAATTTTCAATCGCATGGATAGTCTCCTCGTGGTGTTTATGATCACGAGGTCGGAACCTTAAGAAGAAGGTGTTGTTCCCTGCGGCCAGCAATTTTATCTGGGCGACTGCAACTGACCGGTGAGTGTGGGCCGGCCAATTTCATAGGGTTGCGACAGTATCTCCGCCCAAGGCTTAGCCGCTTGGCGCCAGAATATGAGCGATGAACTCGAAGTCCTCGGGCGAATGGTGTTGGTCGCTGCCCGGGACAATCACGCTGAAGAATTCCGGGGTAGGGCCGAAGACCGACGATACTTGTACGACTTGGAGAGTTCCATCGTCCGCCGACTTCGCCCGAACCCAGTAATGTTCATCGGCAATCAAACCGTCGATCATGTTTCCTCCCTCTAGGCATAGCATACCTAGCGCAAAGCGCAGGAGCGAAAATGCATCGTTCGGGATCGTACAGAAGCCCTTGACGGATTCTTGGTTTTCTATCCTGACATTTTTCAGGAGCGATGCTCGGAAGGGGGATGTCAGGCGCCACCTTTGGTCGTCAGTCGTGACGGATACCACCTCGATCGCCCGATCTGGCAGCCGGGCCTGAAATTCCGGCCGCCAATGGAGTGGAACTGGCGACCACTTCACGAGAACTGGTAATCGAAACCGCAAGAGCGACCAATATGTCGTCTTCAGCAACTTGGTTGCTTACGCAGAGGCAACCGAGGAATCGAGAAGGCAGATCCCGGCCACGCCGGCTCGTGAAAATGAAGGGGATGCCACGTTCCACAAGTCTATCGGCGAAAGAAAAAACTCGCAATGCATCGAGATTGATACCGAGCACCGCGGCGTCGATATGTGCCTCATCGAGGGCTTTGAAACCCTCTCGCAGGTCATCAAAGGGTCCCACGACCTCGCTTCCCTGACTACGAAGTGCCGAACCCAAGGCTCCGGCCTGCGGGTAATTCCTGTCCATCACCAGCACATATTTGCCCAGTAGGTCGGCAAACAACATGGTCGGCTCCTCCACCAAACGTTGCCATACTATTCACCCTGACTTTGCCTTGCAGGTCAATCAGCAATCCCTAAAGTAATGGAGAGGTCTGACAGCGTACCGTTCCCATCGGGAGAGCTCTAGCTCATCCGCCGACACCAGGAGGAGCGTCGTTTTCCAGGAATTCCTTATACTGCACAGTCTGGGTAACGTTGACGTCGATTGCGGCGGACGGCTTTGCCATGAGCCGCACGCCCGGGCCCCCGTCGACGGATCCTTCGCCAAACACCATGACGCCTGCTGCAGCAATTGCATCGGCGATTGCCCGAGCCGACGGGGTGTCAGGAAGGAGACCCTGTTGTGCTTCCATTCCATTGACGATCGCGACAGAAATTCCGGCAGCTTCAGCCAGATCCTCCGGGCGCCATCGCAAGAGCGCTCGTGCTGCCCCAATTTGCTCACCTGAGATCATCCCAAACTCCGAAGTTGCGGGCGGTTGGCAACCGCGATCCTGGACGGGTAATCGTCCATGCGCGATTGCCCATGTCTTGCATCACGTCGTGGACTGATAAACCGCAGCCGATGGCCTATTGTTCCCGTGTCCTGCATCGTGGCGCCGCCTCGGAAAATGGTGTCGATCCGGGCGCAGCGGAACTTTGGACCGCCGCGCGGGTTAGGCCCGAATTAGTCCGCCCCTTCCGGATCACGAGAGTTGGACGCCCTATGTCAGAGAAAATCCTTGCCGCGCCCGTTGATGACCTTGCCCGTCGCCTTGGGGCGATGATCGATGACGAACTGTTTGCTGTCATGGAACTGCTCGAAAAGGCAAGCGAGAACCCTCAGCAACGGGATCTCGACGAAGTCCTGGCGAGAATTGCGCTGACGGAAAGCGAAATTGAGAAGCGGTATCCAGGAATGCTTCTGCTTCCTTATCGCGATTGGAAGCAGCAAAAGGCCGCTTCCTGATCAATCCCACCCTGAAATCTTTGTACCATAGCGTACGCTCAACGGCATCCGGTCAAGAAATACACCTCCTTGGCGCCGATACAGCCTATCGGTTTGATAGCGCACATAGAATTTCCTTTCCAGCGCGCTAGTTACGCGCTGGTTTGAGGGAGGCTCTGTGGTGACCAGTTCAGGTGAACATAAGCACGCAATCGATCCTGTGAGCCATACTGTCCTTACGGACGACGCGCCCTTGGCGGTGGAGGATTTCGCAGCGCTGCTCGATGTCCTTCTGTCGGTCCGGCGAGGTGATTTTTCCGTTCGCATGCGCCCGGATCTGACAGGCAAGACTGGCAAGATCGCCGATGCCCTCAACGACATCATCGCTGCCAACCAACGCCTGGCTCAACAGCTGGATCACGTCGGCGAGGTCGTCGGGCGGGAAGGCAGGACAAGCACACGCGTGCGCCTTGGTTTGTCGGATGGCTCGTGGGCGGCAATGGAAGGATCTCTCAATCACCTCATTGATGACCTGTTGTGGCCAACCACTGCCGTCACCCGCACGATAACGGCCGTCGCCAAGGGCGACCTGTTGCAGACCGTTCCGCTCGATGTCGAGGGCCGTCCACTCAAGGGCGAGTTCCTTCGATCGGCCGACATCGTCAATACGATGATCAAGCAGTTGAGCCTCTTTACATCCGAGGTCACGCGCGTTGCGCGCGAGGTCGGTACTGATGGAAAGCTGGGAGGGCAGGCGCAAGTGCCGGAGGTAACCGGTGTCTGGAAGGATCTGACCGAGAGCGTCAACTCCATGGCATCGAACCTGACGGCCCAGGTGCGCAATATTGCCGACGTCACAATCGCTGTCGCCAATGGCGATCTCTCAAAGAAGATCACAGTGGACGTCAGGGGCGAAATTCTGCAGCTGAAGGAAGCGATCAATACCATGGTCGATCAGCTGCGTTCCTTTGCCTCCGAGGTGACCCGCGTTGCACGTGAGGTCGGTACGGAAGGCAAGCTTGGCGGGCAGGCCCTGGTGCCGGGCGTCGCCGGGACCTGGAAGGACCTGACCGACAGCGTCAATGCAATGTGCGGCAACCTGACAGCGCAGGTCAGAAATATCGCCCAGGTGACCACAGCTGTGGCGCGTGGAGATCTTTCGCGCAAGATCACCGTTGACGTGTCGGGCGAGATCCTGGAGCTGAAGGAAACCATCAACACCATGGTGGATCAGCTGAACGGGTTTGCGGGAGAAGTCACGCGCGTCGCGCGTGAAGTGGGAACCGAGGGCCGTCTTGGCGGCCAGGCGCAGGTGCCTGGTGTCGCCGGCACCTGGAAAGATCTGACCGACAACGTCAATTCCATGGCCTCGAATCTGACTGCTCAGGTCAGAAACATTGCCGAGGTCTCGACGGCGATCGCAAGCGGCGACCTGTCGAAAAAGATCACGGTCACCGTTTCGGGCGAAATTCTCGAACTCAAGGAAACCATCAACACGATGGTCGACCAGCTTAACGCGTTCGCTTCCGAAGTAACCCGCGTTGCGCGTGAGGTCGGAACCGAAGGGCGCCTTGGCGGACAAGCCAATGTCCGCGGTGCAGCTGGCACCTGGAAGGATCTGACCGAAAACGTCAACTCGATGGCCGGAAATCTCACAGCCCAGGTCCGAAACATCGCCGAGGTTTCAACCGCGATCGCCAATGGCGATCTGTCAAAAAAGATCACCGTCGACGTCAAGGGCGAGATTCTCGAACTCAAGGAAACGATCAACACGATGGTCGACCAGCTTAACGCGTTTGCCTCAGAGGTAACCCGCGTTGCAAGAGAGGTTGGTACCGAAGGCAGGCTTGGGGGCCAGGCCAATGTTCGCGACGTCGCAGGAACCTGGAAGGATCTGACAGATTCGGTCAACTCCATGGCGTCGAACCTTACTGGCCAGGTGCGCAATATCGCTGAGGTGGCGACCGCCGTTGCCCAGGGCGACCTGTCGAAGAAAATCACCGTTCCGGTCTCCGGCGAGATTCTCGAGCTGAAGGAAACCTTGAATACCATGGTCGATCAGCTGAACGGGTTCGCCGGCGAAGTCACTCGCGTTGCGCGCGAGGTCGGAACGGAAGGCAGGCTCGGTGGCCAGGCAAATGTGCTTGGCGTTGCCGGCACCTGGAAAGACCTGACAGACAGCGTGAATTCGATGGCTGGCAACCTGACGGCGCAGGTGCGCAATATCGCCGAGGTCTCGACAGCGATCGCCAATGGCGACCTGTCGAAGAAGATTACCGTTTCCGTGTCCGGGGAAATCCTTGAACTAAAGGAAACCCTCAACACAATGGTCGATCAGCTGAACCGTTTCGCCTCGGAGGTCACGCGTGTCGCCCGTGAAGTCGGGACCGAGGGCAAGCTCGGCGGACAGGCGCAGGTTCCAGGCGTCGCCGGCACCTGGAAAGATCTGACCGAGAACGTCAACTTCATGGCCTCCAATCTGACCGGTCAGGTGCGCAATATCGCGGAAGTCACGACCGCGGTCGCAAGAGGCGACCTGTCTCGCAAGATCACCGTCGACGTCAAGGGTGAGATCCTGGAGCTCAAGAATACCATCAACACGATGGTGGACCAGTTGAACGCCTTCGCCGGAGAGGTGACGCGTGTCGCCCGTGAAGTCGGGACCGAGGGCAAGCTCGGCGGACAGGCCCAGGTCTCGGGTGTCGCCGGCACCTGGAAGGACCTTACCGACAGCGTCAACTCCATGGCCGGGAATTTGACCGCCCAGGTTCGCAACATTGCCGAAGTTGCAACGGCGATCGCCAACGGTGATCTGTCGCGCAAGATTACCGTCGATGTTCGCGGCGAGATCCTGCTCCTCAAGGATACGCTCAACACTATGGTGGATCAGCTGCGCTCCTTTGCCGGCGAAGTCACGCGCGTGGCCCGCGAGGTGGGAACGGACGGCCGTCTTGGCGGCCAGGCCGTGGTTCCAGGTGTTGCTGGAACCTGGAAGGACCTGACCGACAACGTCAACCTTCTGGCAGCCAACCTGACCACCCAGGTCCGCAACATCGCCGAAGTGACGACTGCTGTCGCCCGCGGCGACCTGTCTCGCAAGATCACTGTCGATGTGAAGGGCGAAATCCTCGAACTCAAGAACACCATCAACACCATGGTCGACCAGCTGAATGCGTTTGCCGGCGAGGTGACGCGTGTGGCGCGCGAGGTCGGGACTGAAGGCAAGCTCGGCGGCCAGGCGCAGGTGCAGGGTGTCGCTGGCACCTGGAAGGACCTCACCGATACCGTCAACGTCATGGGTGCCAATCTCACCGAACAGGTCCGCGGCATCGTCAAGGTCGTGACGGCTGTCGCAAACGGTGACCTCAAGCAGAATTTGACCGTGGCTTCAAAAGGCGAGGTCGCCGCGCTGGCAGAGACGATCAACAATATGACGAACACCCTTGCAACCTTTGCCGATCAGGTGACGAGCGTTGCCCGCGAAGTTGGCGTCGAGGGCCGCCTTGGCGGCCAGGCGAATGTTCCAGGCGCTGCCGGCACGTGGAAGGATCTGACGGGCAACGTCAACCTCCTTGCCGCCAACCTGACAACACAGGTGCG
Source organism: Rhizobium altiplani (assembly GCF_001542405.1). Lineage (GTDB taxonomy): Bacteria > Pseudomonadota > Alphaproteobacteria > Rhizobiales > Rhizobiaceae > Rhizobium > Rhizobium altiplani. The sequence continues at coordinate 67,324 of NZ_LNCD01000101.1, read as the reverse complement.
CGCCATCGCAGAAGTGGCCACGGCGGTGACAAAGGGGGATTTGACGCGTTCGATCAAGGTCGACGCGCGAGGCGAGGTCGCCGAACTTAAGGACAATATCAACACGATGATCGACAACCTGCGTCTCACCACGGAGCGCAATACCGAGCAGGATTGGCTGAAGACGAACCTTGCACGCTTCACCAACATGCTGCAGGGCCAGCGCGACCTGACCCTGGTTGGCAAAATGCTGCTTTCGGAGTTGGCGCCGCTGGTCGGGGCACATCAGGGGGTCATCTATCAGGTCGACGCGGAGACGGATCGTCCGGTCTTGTCGCTTCTTTCCGTTTATGCGCAGGGTCTGGAGACAGAACACCCGAAGCGGCTTGAATTCGGGCAGGGCCTCGTCGGGCAATGCGCCAGTGATGCAAGGGCGATCGTCATCACCGATTTGCCAAGCAATGTCGTTCCGATCAGTTCGGGTGTATTTTCAACATTGCCGCGCAGCGCCGTGGTCCTTCCGGTTCATTTCGAGGGTCAGGTCAAAGCCGTCATTGAACTGGCCTCGGCCGGGACCTTCAGCGAGCTGCAACTGTCGTTCCTGGATCAGTTGACGACCTCGATCGGTATTGTCCTCAACTCCATTGAGGCGACGATGCAGACGGAGGGCTTGCTCAAGCAATCGCAGCAGCTGGCGGGAGAGCTTCAGACCCAGCAACGCGAATTGCAGCAGACAAACGAGCAGCTCGAACAGAAGGCACAGCAACTCGAGGAGCGAAACGTCGAGGTAGAAGGCAAGAACCAGGAGATCGAGCAGGCGCGCCGGGCGCTTGAGGAAAAGGCCACGGAACTGGCCCTGACATCGAAATACAAGTCCGAGTTTCTCGCCAACATGTCACACGAGTTGCGGACGCCACTCAACTCCATCCTGATCCTTGGCCAGCAGCTCGGTGACAATCCGGAAGGCAACCTTTCGGGCAAACAGGTCGAATTTGCAAAAACGATCCATGCCGCCGGTACCGACCTTCTGAACCTGATCAGCGATATTCTCGATCTGTCCAAGATCGAGTCGGGAACAGTATCGGTCGATGCGGAAGAGATAAGGATCAGCAGCCTCCTGGAAGCCATGGCGCGACCCTTCGGGCACGAAGCCGACAATCGCGGACTTTCGTTCGCCGTGGAGATTGCGGCAAACGTTTCCGACCGCATCATGACAGACGCCAAGCGCCTGCAGCAGATCCTGAAAAACCTTTTGTCGAACGCGTTCAAATTCACTGCCGAGGGTGGGGTGACATTGAAAGTCGCCATGGTCGACAATGGCTGGTCGCCAGACCACCCATCCCTGAAAGCCGCTGCATCGGTAATCGCATTTGAGGTGACGGATACCGGCATTGGCATTGCACTCGAAAAGCAGCGCATCATCTTCGAGGCATTCCAGCAGGCCGATGCGTCGACGAGCCGTAAGTACGGTGGTACGGGCCTTGGACTTGCAATCAGCCGTGAGCTCGCAAATTTGCTTGGCGGAGAAATTCAGCTTCGCAGCAATCCGGGAGCAGGCAGTGCATTCACGCTTTTCCTGCCGCTCACCTATGCCGGGTCAACGACGGCAAGGGTAGTGGCCGAAGAGACCAATGTCGTGCAGCTTGCCGAGGTCGCGGCCGTCAGACGGGGCGACAAACCGGCTGAACGCTTGCTGGACGATCGTGACGAAGTCGCGGCCAGCGATCTGGTACTCCTCGTGGTCGAAGACGATCCCCATTACTCGCGTGTCCTGATGGATCTTGCCCACGATCGTGGCTTCAAGGTTATCGTCGCCCAACGCGGCAGTGAAGCGCTGGCGTTGGCGCAGGAGTATCAGCCGACGGCAATGTCGCTCGATATTTTCCTGCCTGACATGCTCGGCTGGAGCGTTCTCAGCCAGCTCAAGCAGAACGTCAAAACGCGGCACATCCCCGTTCAGATTGTCAGTCTCGACGACGACAGGCAGCATGGGTTGACACGGGGGGCATTTGCATTCCTCAAAAAGCCGGCCACGTCAGAGGGGCTTGGCGAGGCCTTGTCGCGGCTGAAAACCTATGCGCAGTCACGGCGCCGGCGACTGCTCGTCGTCGACGACAACGAGGCCGAGCGCGCAAGCGTGGCAGCGCTCCTTGGCCATGACGATATCGAGATTGAAAGCGTCGGGTCAGGCGGCGACGCCCTGGCTTCCCTGAAGCGTGATCCGGCCGATTGTGTCGTTCTCGATCTCACCCTGCCCGACATGTCAGGCTTTGACGTCCTTGAGAAGATGCGCGCCGATGGTGATATCGCCGAAGTTCCCGTGGTTGTCTTTACCGGTCGGGAACTTTCTCCGGACGACGACAGCCGTTTGCACAGCATGGCGCGCAGCGTCGTCGTCAAGGGCGTTGAATCGCCCGAAAGGCTGTTGGACGAAACGGCGCTCTTCCTGCACCGCGTTGTCGCTGACTTGCCGAGCGAAAAGCAGAGAATGCTCCAGGAGCTTCATAGTTCAGACGAGAGTCTGGTTGGCGAGACGGTGCTGCTTGTTGATGACGACGCGCGGAACATCTTTGCTCTCAGCAGTGTTCTCGAGCGCCGGGGCATGAGGGTTCTGACAGCAACCACCGGAAGCGAGGCGATCGAAATTCTGGAAAGGGAAGCGTCGGTTGCCATCGTTTTGATGGACATCATGATGCCTGGCATGGACGGTTACGAAACAATGATGGCGATACGTGCCAAGCCGGGCTTCCAGAGGCTGCCGATCCTGGCGCTGACCGCAAAGGCGATGAAGGGCGACCGCGAAAAATGCCTGGAGGCCGGCGCCTCCGACTACCTGGCAAAGCCGGTCAATACCGAGCAATTGCTGTCTGCTTTGCGTATGTGGCTGCATCGGTGAGGGAGGCGGGATTGGAACGATTGAACATCCTTCTCGTGGACGATCAGCCGGCGAAGCTCTTGAGCTATGAGGTCATCCTCAAGGATCTCGGTGAAAACCTGATCAAAGCTCAGTCCGCCAGGGAGGCCCTTGAACAACTTCTTCGCAACGAGATAGCGGTCATTCTTGCCGACGTGTGCATGCCCGAACAGGACGGTTTCGAGCTTGTCAGCATGATCCGCGAACATCCGCGCTACCAGAATACCGCGATCATTTTTGTTTCGGCGGTCATGATGACCGAGCCTGATCGGTTGCGAGGATACGCTGCAGGTGCTGTCGACTATGTCTCCGTTCCAATCGTGCCCGACGTCCTGCGGGCCAAGGTGCGGGTCTTTGCTGACCTTTATCGCAAGACCAAGGAGCTCGAGCGGCTGAACAGCGAGTTGGAACTAAGGGTCAGCCAGCGCACCGCCGAACTCGAGGCTTCATCGGAGCAACTGCGCCGGTTGAATGAGGAGCTGGAACATCGCATCGAACAAAGGACACGCGAGCGCGAGGAGGCTCTCGCGCAATTGTTCGAAGCTCAAAAGATCGACACAATCGGTCAGCTGACGGGCGGTGTCGCACATGATTTCAACAACCTCCTGATGGCAATCCTTGGAAGTCTAAGCCTCTTGAAGAAGCGCTTGCCCGAGGACGATCGCAGCGAGCGACTGCTCGGCAATGCCATCCAGGCTGCTGAACGTGGTTCGGCCCTGACCCAGCGCCTGCTTGCCTTCGCCAGGCGTCAGGAGTTGAAGCCGACCACTGTCGATTTCGAACAGCTGTTTGCCAACATTGAAGATCTCCTCGTCAAGGCCGTGGGCCAGGGGATCGACATCAAACTGGACGTCGCCCCGGATCTGCCAAGCATGCTTGTCGATGCCAACCAGCTCGAACTTGCTCTTTTGAACCTTTTCGTCAATGCACGCGACGCCATGGATGGGGCGGGCTCGATCATCCTCCAGGTAGATGCGGCCGATCACCCGGGATCACTAAGCGATGGGCGCTATGTGTGTATCCGCGTCACGGACAATGGCCCTGGAATGGATGGACCGACGCTTGCGCGGGCAACTGAGCCGTTCTTCACGACGAAGGGGCCAGGAAAAGGCACTGGTCTCGGACTATCGATGGTCCAGGGTCTTGCCGCCCAATCCGGCGGGGCGCTCGAACTGGCAAGCAGGCCGGGGGCCGGGACATCCGTGAGTGTCTGGTTGCCGGTTGCCGGCACGTCGAGCGATCTGGTGGCTGGTGGGCGTGTTGACGATGCCTCCGATGTCCCGACGGTGACAGGAGAGCTTACTGTCCTTGTGGTGGACGACGATCCATTGGTCAGTATGGGAACCGTGGCGATGCTTGAGGACCTCGGTCACATCGCCGTTGAAGTGACCTCGGCATCGCAGGCCTTGCAGCTTCTCGGGGAAGAAAAGCGTTTTGATATTGTGATCACCGATCATTCCATGCCCGGTATGACCGGAGCCGAGCTTTCCCGAATTATACTCGACTCCTACTCGAGTCTTCCGATCATACTGGCATCCGGCTATGCCGAGTTGCCCGACGATCAGGGGCTAAATGAACTGATCAGACTGACCAAACCGTTCTCGCAGGACCAGCTGAAGGAAGCCCTCCAGCAGGCAAAAACTCCCCAAGTGTCGACCGTGCAGTCGAACCGCCATTGATAGTCGCTCAGGAGAACAAACGGGTCGCTCGGTTCGGCGTCGAGCGGCGATCTACCGATCGGGAATTGACGCGGTTGTGGACGCGTCAATGTCATGATGCCCGAATGGATTGATAGCGACGAGTATCGACAAGACACCAGCCAGTAGCCAGACACCGATAAGAGCGGGCTTGAGCGTCATAGAAACACCTTTGGGCGCGAACGCCAGACAAATCGCGCGATCTCTGTTTGACAGCCAACTCTTAGAAAAAAGTGAATTGCCGGTTTCGCTTCGCGATTTCGGCGGTGCCTGGCGACCAGCAGCGTTCATGTGTCTCGTTCGGACATGCTGCGACGATTACCGATCATGGATTGGGAACGATCAATTCTCGTTGGCCTGGCCGGCTGACTTTATCCGTTCCTGGAACAAAGGGCTGCAAGCGAGGCCAAAAGGATCAGAGGGGCAAGCCGGATCACGGGCCTGCGGGGCGTCGAAACCGTGGTCGCCATCTTGTCCACGGCATGTGCGACCTCGTCGATCTCGAGCCGCAACCGCGCAATTTCCTCCTGAGCAAAGACAAGAGCTTGTTCGCGTCCCGCCTTCTCAAACCGAGCCCGCGAAGGAGGATTGGCCGTCTGAAGGTCCTCGTCGTCGACTGGCGACCAACCGTCTCTGTTCGTTGAACCTTGCATTGAACTCCCCTTGCCTGGAAACGGCCCGCTTCATAAATCCGAGACGGCTGTTCACTGAAACTCGGGTCTAGTCCCGACGTTGAGTGTCATCAGATATTTCCTCCAATGCGACACCGGCTATTTCCTCCTGTCGGACTGCAATGTCGCCAAGGGAGAGGATCCCGGAAACGGTTCCGGCTGCATCGAACACGACAAGCCGACGCATCTGAAGCTCCGACATCCGTCCGGCCGCTTCCAGGAGATCGTCCTCTTCCAGACAACCCTCTATTCCAGACGTCATGATCCTGGAAACGGGTTGATCACAGGATATTCCCTCGGCCACAGCCCGTATGACGATGTCGCGGTCGGTTACGACACCAATGGCGTCTCCGTCAATGATCGGGATTATCCCGGTATCCACTTCCGACATCAGCTGCGCGACACGGCGGATTTGAGCGCCGGGGTCGGCTGTGACGATTTTTGTGGTCATCACCTCTCGTACTTTCATCGGTTTTTCCTCCTGCTCGACTGGGACAACCTCTAATCTTGAAGGTTGTTCCCTTTGGCACGCCAGCAGACTTGTGTCGGAAGACGACGCGCTCGCTCCGATGCAAATTGGATTTGGTGAGATGCTTCAAAGCCCATGTGCTTTTGTCGCAGGGCATCGCTCGGCAAACCTTCCTAGCGCAAGCCGGCTCAAAGGGACCGGCGCACAAGCGTGCCTGTCTGACACGGCGTCTGCATGTCGACGGTCTGCCAGCGTACGCAAAAACATAGGCAACAACAGGATGTTATACAGCCGCGATACGCAGCCGAAGCTGAATCGTGCGGCGACGATCCTGTCGTTCGTGTTCCCTCTCATTCTGAGTCCAATGTCCGTCGCTGATCGATCCACCATGCAAAATCGGCTCCTGGCCCGCCTCCCTGATGAGGAGTTCCGCGCCATCGTGCCATCACTTGAGGCAGTTCATCTTCGTCAGGGCTTCGTCATTGTTAAGGCCGAGAGTCTCATCGAGCATGTCTATTTCCTTTGCAGGGGATCGGCTCAGTCATTACAGTGTCCTCAGGCCGCCAAAGAGCTGAAGCGGGGATGTTTGGACGCGAGGGCTTTTCGCCGACGTCGGCAGGCGTCGGCGGCACGATCAGCGTCCACGAGGTATTGATGCAGGTTGAAGGATACGGATATCGAATGACATTGGATGCGGCACTGCAGGCGATTTCTCAAAATCCTGCTTTCGCCAATCTTCTGGCGCGCTTTATCCAGGCGTTTGCATCGCAGATCTCGTTCACTGCCCTGTCGAACGCAAATTACCAGATTGACGTGCGATTGGCACGCTGGCTACTCATGTCGCATGACCGCGTTGACGGTGATGAAATCGCCCTGACCCACGACTTTATCTCTTTGATGCTCTCTGTCAGGCGACCAAGCGTGACAACTGCGCTCCATGTCCTCGAGGGAGAAAGGTTCATCCGATCCGAGCGCGGACGGATATTGATCCGTGACAGGCGTGGAATGGAAGAGTTTGCAGGAAATGCCTACGGCAAGCCGGAAGAAGAATACCGACGCCTGATTGGCGAGCTCTAATCAGGCGCTTGGGCCCTTATGTCTTTGTATCAGAACAGGTTTTTCATCAGCCGGCGATATTCCTCTTCCGGCTTGCCATACGCGTCGCGGGCGAACTCCTCCATTGCAGGTCGGTTGCGCATGATGATATTGCTCCGCTCCGACTTGATGAAGCCGTTGCCCTCTAGGATGTGCAATGAGGTGGTGACGCTCGGCCGTCGAACCGAGAGCATCAGGGAGATAAATTCATGCGTAAGCCCGATTTCATCACCCGGCACACGGTCGTGGCACATTAGAATCCAGCGGGCCAGTCGCTCGGTAACGTCGTGGATTGCGTTTGAAATGGCGGTGTAGGTCAGTTGGACCGAGAAGGCCTCAATCGAGCGGATCATCACTTTGGAAAAATTCCGGTTTTGGTCCATCCATCCGCGAAAACGGCCATAGTCCATGCGATAGCCCTCCGAATCGAGAAGTATCACCACTTCGTGGGGGCTGTTTTCCGTGCTCGCCACGGCAGAGGTTGGAACATAGCCATCAGAGCCGAATATTCCTGCTTCGGCCCGGTTGCCCTCGGGTGTCGACGCGATAATCGATCCGATACCTGACGTGAGAAAATAGATGTAATCGATAGGCTGCCCTGCATGGGCAACGACAGTACCTTGCGAAAGCTTGAGGAATTCAAGATCTTGCGCAATCTGGCCGTAGTCGCTTTCAGGCAGGATGCTCAGCAGCTTGTTTGTCACCGAGGACTGAGCTGGCGAAATCATGGCCTTTCCTTTCCGTCCGGCAGGAATGATCGCACCGGGTCTGGCGCCTCCGCCTGATGTGCTAACCGGAAAAGGGCATGCAAGGTTCCCTGTCGCTGATATAGGCGCGTCAAGTCTAAGCGATTGAAGGTAGAGTGCTGAAGGTTCTGCAAATTTCCTAAGGGAAGGCGGCCATGGCAGACTGGTGATGTTCAACGTCACCCATTCCCCGGAGGGAGCGCCACCATGACCAAGACCGATGGTAGGACAGCCAGTGCTGCAGTGAAAGAGATTTTGCTATCGAGCCCCGACGGCCTGCGTGAAGTGATCCGCGCAGTGATGCAGGAGGTTCTGGAAGCGGAGATGGACGAGGCCCTTGGAGCTGGCAAAAGCGAGCGCACGCCGGACCGGCTCGGGTACCGCTCAGGCCACTACGGCCGAACGTTGATCACCCGCGTTGGCAAGCTTGAACTGCGTGTTCCGCAAGATCGCTCGGGACATTTTTCCACCGAACTGTTTGAACGATATCAGCGTTCCGAGCGAGCCTTGGTGGCGACCTTGGCGGAGATGTATGTGCAGGGGGTGTCGACCAGAAAGGTCAAGGCGATCACTGAGGAACTTTGCGGCCATGCTTTCTCGGCATCTTCAATTTCGGCAATCAACAAGCGATTGGACGAAAGCCTGAAGGCGTTTTCTGAGCGGGCGCTTCTCGAGCCCTTTGCCTACCTGATCCTCGATGCGCGCTATGAGAAGGTCCGTGAGGCCGGCGTGGTGATGAGCCAGGCGGTTCTGATTGCAGTCGGCATCGATTGGGACGGACGGCGGCAGATTCTGGCTGTCGAAATGGCGGCCCGCGAGAGCCGCTCGGCGTGGAAGGACTTTCTCGTCAAGTTGAAAGGGCGCGGTCTGCGGGGTGTGGAACTGGTGGTATCAGACGATCATGCCGGCCTCGTGGCGGCGATCGCGGAGACACTTCCAGAGGCCGCCTGGCAGCGCTGCTACGTGCACTTTCTGCGCAACGCCCTCGATCATCTGCCCCGAAAGCATGGCGACGACTGCCTGCAGGAGCTGCGGTGGCTCTACGACCGGCGCGACCTCGACGAAGCCAAGACCGATCTCTCTGCCTGGCTCACCAAGTGGTCGGCACGCTATCCGCGCTTGACCAGCTGGGTCGAGGAGACAATCGAACAGACGCTGACCTTCTTCCGATTGCCACGCCAGCATCACAAGCACTTGAAATCGACCAACATGCTTGAACGCCTCAACGAGGAAATCCGCCGCAGGACCTATGTCGTGCGCATCTTTCCAAACGCAGAGAGCTGCTTGCGCCTCGTCAGAGCCCTCGCCGTTGAAACCCACGAAAACTGGATGGAGGCCAATCGCTACATCAACATGGACGATCTACGAGAGCACAAAAAACTCGCTATGCGCCAAGCCGCATGACCGCCCAATTTGCTGAACTTGACGCACATAACCCGATTGAAAGTGGCAGTCGGCTCGAGATCATTGCAACCGTCCGGCGTTTTTCTGGCGCGTTTGTACGGTTTCGACCGCTGACGAGAAGTGACCAGCGCTACATATGGTTGGGTGGCGGAGTGAAAATGATGAACATCATGATCGTTGAAGACGATTACGTCATTGCCAAGGACCTCCAATCCATTGCCGAGGCGGCGGGCCATCGAAGCGTCGGTCCGCTGCAGACAATGGAGCAGGCTCTCGCCTATGCAGCCACCGCCGACATTGCTCTCGTCGACCTCAAGCTTGCCGACGGACCGACCGGAGCGTCTCTCGGGCGGAAGCTCATCGACAGGTTCCGACTGGAGGTCATCTATGTAACCGGGAGGCCGGAAGGTGTGGGAGCCGGCCTGGACGGTGCGAGCGAAGTGGTCATGAAGCCATTTAGCGAAGAACAGATCGCTGCAGCCATCGCACGTGCGGCCCTCAGGCGTGCCACCCGCTATGACCGGATTCGATAGTAGAATTCTTTGCTTCTAAGGAATGACGGACGCTGCGAGTATAAGCAGACACATGTCCCGATTGTCAGGGGGTTTTTGTGATAAAGGATAACATACGCCGTGCGATCAACATGCACGCACTGCCCGTCACTCGAACTAGATCAACGGCGCCACAGCACCGACCCTCGGTATTGTTTTGACCGGCTCAATATCCATCAATCGACGGTATTCTCGCTCGGGAGCGCCATATGCGTCCCCTGCATAGTCTTCAAGACCGCTTCGATCCCGCACCACAACCAAGGCGCGCTCTGATCGAATAAGACGTTGCCCCTCCAACATGTGCAGCGCAATCGTTACCGAGGGCCTTCGTACAGCGAGCATCAACGAAAGATAGTCATGCGTCAAAGCGATCTTTGAGCTTTGCATCCGATCCTGAGACATCAATATCCATCGCGCCAGCCGGACGTCGATCGTATGGGCCGCATTGGAAAGTGCGGTAAAGGCAACTTGGTGGTTGAACGCCACGAGATAGCGAAGCAAAAGGTGCCTCAGCGCCGGACTGCTGTCGACAGGACCGTGCAACGCCGTGAGCTTCAGCCGCAGGCCATGCCCCGCGACCTGGATGACGATATCGAATGGGCCCTCACTTGCCTTTACAAGCCCTCCTATGGGCGTAAACCCCTCCCGCCCCACCATTCCTGCCTCTGCCCGCCGGCCCTTGGGAGACACGGCAATGACGGAAGCAATGCCATTGCAGGGAAAATAAACATGGTTGAACGACTGCCCCGCCGTGGCGAGGTGAAAGCCTTGGGGAAGATCAACTTCCTCGAGGCCCGTCGAGATCAGATCATAGTCTTGATCGGAAAGGCCGTTAAGAAGCCTGTTACTGCTGCGGTTTGCAGTCATGACGGAGCCTCCGGCGCTCATTCCGCTTTAACACGGTATGATGCTAGGTCGCCCGGAACGCGCGATGAAGAGCGCCGTGGAAGACGACGGATCAAGTGAAACAGGCTCGTGCCCTAAAAGTTCCGATCATCCGCGAGAGCGGGTCTCGTCCGGGGCTTAATGGTGCTTTGTGGAAAATAGAGCGAGTGCAATATCACCCAATGCATGGAGGTCTCCGCAAAGGTGGAAACCGCCGAAGCTATCCTTGACGCCGGCGTCGACGTGGGAGGTCGCAAACACGAATGGAATTCTGAAGCTATACAACCGATCCGCTATGAGAAAAGCTGCCTCCCCGTCCAACCTGATATCCAGGATGGCGGCGTCGGTTATCTCAGGGTCAATCATGCCGATAGCAAACGGGGCGGTCGCCCCCGTGATCCTCGCGCCAGCTGCCTCCAGGAGCCGTCGAGCTTCGTCCGCCACGAAGTAATCCTCTTCAACGATCAAGATTCTTTTGCCGGCGAACAGGTTGATTGGAAATGCATGGTTATTCAGGTCCTTTTTGGCCACGATTTACCCCTCATGAGTCATTCTTGCCTTTAGACTCTTGATAGTGTCGGGTCCCTGCCGAGATGCGGTTCGCCCGTAAACCATTTCCTCTCCATAAAGTCGATTTTCGTGAGCTGGTCCAGTCACTTCCCGGTTGTGCGAATCCAAACAATGAAGGCAATCTTTTGTTCCGGCCTTCTATATGGCACTTGCGGCCGCAGTGCCTGTGAAGTGTTGGACCTCGACCTCTCCGGTTCACTGCATCCTTTTCCGGGTAAGTGCGTTATCGAGTGGCAATGCTCGCAAAGGCCCTGAGGCGTCTGCCATGAAATCTTCAAGCACAATGACACTGCTCATTCTGTCGATGGCTCTTTTCGGCCTGCTCACTACGGCGCGAAGCGGGGCGAACGGCGCCGTACAAACCGCTGAGGAAGATCATGGGAGGGGGAGAAACGCCAAGGTTCCGGAGGCCATTCCAATGAAAGGCCTCCGCGACGTCTTTTGGCGCGTGGTTCATGAGGTTCTTGATGACCGCGTGACACTGATCGCGGCCGGCGTGACCTTCTATCTCCTCCTGGCGCTCTTTCCCGCGCTCGCCGCCCTTGTTGCCATCTATGGTCTGATTGCAGACCCGGCGACAATGGCTGATCACTTGCGCGAACTCTCGGCATTGTTGCCGCCAGGCGCGTTCGATCTCATCGCCGATCGGATCAGGAGCCTCGTTGAAGCGAGAAGCAGCACGCTGGGGCTGACATTCTTTGTCGGCCTGGCAGTCGCGGTTTGGAGCACTCACAGCGCAACGCTTGCCATTTTCGACGCGATGAATATCGCTTATGAGGAAACGGAAAAGCGCGGTCTGATCAGGCTGAACGTCATTGGCCTCTGCTTCACGCTTTGCGCAATGCTGGCTGCAACCTTGATGATTGGACTGGTCGCGGTGATGCCCGTCTTGTTGTCCTATCTGTGGCTCGATCAATTCAAGGAAAATCTGGTCCTTTTGCTGCGCTGGCCTTTCCTCCTCCTGATTGCGGCGATCGCAACAACTGCCGTATACCGGTTCGGACCAAGTCGCGAACCGGCAAAGCTTCGGTGGATGACTTGGGGGGCCGCTCTCGTGACGCTGGCCTGGTTTTTAATGTCAACCGGCTTCTCGTTCTATCTCGACCATTTCGCCAACTATGACGCAACCTATGGTACTTTGGGGGCGCTGATGGGTTTCCTTGTCTGGACCTGGCTGTCGCTTGTCATATTGATCGTCGGCGGCGAATTGAATGCAGAACTGGAGCATCAAACCGCAAGGGATACGACGACCGGCGCCGCGTTGCCCATGGGAGCCCGCGGTGCCTATGTTGCAGACACACTGGGAAAGGCGGCCGATGAGTGACTTGTCTGAACCGGCGGGCTGAAACAACCAGATCCCCCGCGACATCAAGAAACTGTGACGATTGCTGGAAACCTTCGACAACGCTGGTGGTTTTGTCATCCGCATAGGAGATCACCATGACGTTTGCCATCGTCACCACATTGATAATAGTGCTCGTTGCGAGCGCTCGATACCTCACCTGCGCCCTGGTCGGATATATAGACTATTTTCTCGAAGAGCGACGTAAGCTTTCGGCGCTGAAAAAGGCTACACGGCGACGCCCCGATCGATTTCGGCAATAATCACTGGCCAAAAATGGATAGTTTAGCGTTCTGTCTTCTGCGCCGACTTCTCGCCTCAAGCGGGCGTGCCGGATCTCAAGACAACGAGGCTTCGCGGTGAGAGGCGGTATTCGTCGGCGTCAATCGTTTCTTCACGGGCGTCGGGATCGGCTGTCGTCAGAACTGTTGTCCAGTCATCCTTATCTGCAGGAAGTTTGAAGTTCACGTCACCGTCGTGAGGATTGAACAGAAGAAGGACGTCATTCCATCCTTCGTCGGAATAATCGGATTGTGACAGCCTCAGACCAATGGTCGTGCTTCCAGGATCGGACCAATGTTCCTCGGTCTGCACTCCGCCGACGGGATTGAACCACGTGACATCCATGCCGTCGCGCCAGGTGTTACGCCTGAAGATCGGGTGCTCACGGCGCAACTTGATGAGCCTCGTCGAAAATTCCCGTAGCTCCTCGGCACTGGCTGGAAGGTTTTCCCAGTGCACCCAGCTCAACTCGCTATCCTGGCAGTAGCCATTATTGTTGCCCATCTGGCTCCGACCGAACTCATCGCCAGCCAGCAGCATGGGCGTCCCATGGGATAAGAACAGCGTCGTCAGAAAGTTTCGTTTCTGCCGATCGCGCACCATGTTGACCGCTTCATCACCTGTTGGACCTTCCACGCCATAATTGAAACTCTGATTGTCGTCGTGGCCGTCCTGGTTGTCTTCGCCGTTCGCTTCGTTATGTTTTTCATTATAGGAGACGAGGTCATTGAGCGTGAAGCCATCATGCGCCGTGATGAAGTTGACGCCAGCCCATGGCCTGCGCCCGCGCAGATCGTAAATGTCGCCGGAACCGAGCACACGGGCGGCGAAATCTTGCGTCATCCCGTCTTCGTCCCGCCAGTAACTGCGAAGCGTATCTCGATATTTATCGTTCCATTCAGCCCATCCGGGTGGAAAGCCCCCGACTTGGTAGCCACCCGGTCCTATGTCCCATGGTTCGCCCACGAGTTTCACCTTTGAAAGCACCGGGTCCTGGCCGATTGCATCGAAGAACCCGCTACGCTGGTCGAAGCCTTTCGGTTCGCGTCCTAAAATGGTTCCGAGGTCAAAGCGGAACCCGTCGATGTGCATGGTCTCCGCCCAGTAGCGAAGGGAGTCCGTCACCATTTGCAGCACCCGGGGATGCGAGGTGTTGATCGTGTTTCCGGTACCGGTATCGTTGATGTAGTAGCGAGGCTCGCCCGGCAACGTCCGATAATAAGAGAAACTGTCGATCCCCTTGAACGAGAGCGTGGGGCCGAGCTCATTGCCCTCGGCTGTATGATTGTACACGACGTCCAGGATCACCTCGATGCCGGCGTCATGGAGGGCCCTGACCATGTCGCGAAAGCCGGCCATGCCGTGAGGGCCGTAGTAGCGCGAGGCCGGTGCAAAAAAGCCAAGGGTGTTGTAGCCCCAGAAATTCCTCAAGCCCTTGTCGAGAAGATGCGCATCGTCGGGAAACCAGTGAATTGGCAAGAGTTCGATGGAGGTAATGCCAAGGCTCTTGACGTAAGCGACAATTTCCTTGTCCGCGAGGCCCTCAAAGGTTCCCCGAAGATTGCGGGGGACTGCCGGGTGCAATTGCGTAAACCCTTTGACATGACACTCATAAAAGATGGTCGATGACCAAGGGATCGAAGGCTTGGCATCCCCCTTCCAATCATAGGCTTGCGCATCAACGACACGGCATTTCGGCATGTCCGCCGCGCTGTCGGTGTCATCGAATGCCAGGTCCTTTTCAGGGTTCTCCATCTGATAGGCAAACTGGGCCTGGCCCCAGTTGATTTCGCCAACAAGCTCCCGTGCGTACGGGTCAACCAGAAGCTTGTTTGCATTGAACCGATGCCCGCTTTCAGGCTTATACGGTCCGTCAACACGGTAGCCGTAGAGCGACCCGGCCTTGAGACCGGGAATATATCCATGCCAGATCTCGTTGGTGTATTCCGGAAGCTCAATTCGTTCGATTTCTTGTGTTCCATCATCGGAAAAAAGGCATAGCTCCACGCGTTCGGCATGAGCGCTGAAGAGTGCAAAGTTCGTACCATCCTGGTCAGGAGTGGCGCCGAGGATCGTATAATCACCGGCCTGGATGCGGGAAGGGGGTCGGCGCATGGCATTTCCTTGGGAGACTGGAGATGAGAACACGTGAGGCTTCTTTAGGTTCCGGGCTGTTCAAGAACATGGGGTCTCGAGCATGCCGGCAGTTCTGTTGCCGAAGTAGCATCGAGGCATCTCGAACAGCGGTTGGAACCATGTCAGGCAAACGCGGTTGGGACGGCAGGAGGACCCATCCATGAGCACTGGTGACGACAAGAACATCAAAAAGTACGAAGCCGATCCACGCTATCAAGACGAGGACGCAATTCGACAGGAAACGACGCGGCGTTGGCTTATCTGGGGAGCGGGGATTGTCGGCCTGGCAGTATTCATGGTGGCGCTGCTCAGCTACCTCGTCTGGCCGCCTGCCGTTAGGACGGATCCCGCGCCAACCGCCTCGACGAAAGCGCAAATGAAAGAGCCGCCGTCAAACGTACCGCCGGCCGTAGCGCCGACAACGATCGACCGTAGTCCGTCTCCAAGTGGAGGCGGCAGCGGACCAACGGGCGTGACAAGTCCAACAGGTACCGAGAAGGTAAAATAGACTATCGTTTGTGGGGTCGTCTCCTCTACGCGGCCAAGCCAAAGCGTCTTGATCCGCAGCGAAGGCAATGCCCTCGTCAAATTGCCAGTGCTTCGCCGTAACTGACTGCGCCAAGCGAGCTCAACAGTCGCGATCGGGCACGGCCGACACGGCTTTTGACCGTGCCGATCTCACAATGCAACCTATGGGCAGTTTCTTCGTAGGAAGCGCCGGACGCGACCAGCATAAGCGCCTCCCGATAAAGGGGCGAGAGACTGTCGATGGCCTTTTCGACATCCCTGTAATGCATTGCCCATTCCTGCGATGATGATACGGGAACATCGGACAATGCCGCGTCTTCGTCTATTCCAAGCGGACTGCGCTGTGAGGAGCGGGTTTGGCTGAGGAACGCATTCTTCAATATGGTGAAGGTCCAGGATTTGAGGTTCGTGCCGGGCTCGAAATGGTTCCGGTGTGCAAGCGCCTTTGTAATGGTCTGCTGGACCAGGTCATCGGCATCGTCGGAATTCTTCGCGAGTTTCAAGGCAAAGGCATTAAGGGCGGGAAGAAGGTCAGTTAATTGGGTTTCCACTTGACGGGCTCCGTCATTGTTCCGCAGACAAATGGTCGGGCAATCAATCTGTTCCGGAGGCTTGGAAAAGGGTCTAGTACCGTACAATGACGAGGCTTGGAAAAGGCACGGCTTGCGGATCGGATAGAAAGTCGCTCCTCCCGATCAGTGTCGAGATTACGAGAACGCAGGCCGGGGTCTACGCTCGGAAATTGATCGTAACGTAGCTTCCCGTGCCTAGATCATGATCTCGCCGCCGGTCACGGGGACCACGGCCCCATTCATATAGCTGCCAAGCTCTGAGGCAAGAAGGACGAAGGCGCCCGCCAGTTCGGCGGGTTGTCCTGCGCGACCGATCAAGGTCTGCTCACCGAATTTGGCAACCTTGTCAGCGGGCATTGTCGACGGGATGAGCGGTGTCCAGATCGGGCCGGGTGCGACTGCATTGACACGGATTCCCTTGGCCGCAAGCATTTCGGCGAGGCCTGCCGTGAAGTTCGAGATTGCGCCCTTCGTCGACGCGTATGGCAGGAGATAGGGAGACGGTTGTCGCGACTGGATGGATGTCGTGTTGATTATGGTGCTGCCGCGTTTCATGTGCGGAACTGCCGCCCTTGCAAGATAAAAGGGAGCATAGATGTTGGTGCGGAATGTTTCATCCCATTCCTCGGCGCTTATGTCGGCGATATCGGCATAGGTGCGTTGGAATGCCGCGTTGTTCACCAGAATATCTATCTTTCCAAATTCTTTGACAGCCCGCTTAACCAGCGCCTCGCAGTGGTCCACGGACTTGATGTCCCCGGGCACCAATATTGCTTTGCGTCCTGCCTTTTCCACCCAAAGACCGGTATCGCGCGCATCGTCATCTTCATTCAGGTAAGACACCACGATATCAGCGCCCTCCCTGGCAAAGGCGATCGCTACCGCCTTTCCGATCCCTGAATCGGCGCCTGTGATGAGGGCAACTTTTCCGTCTAGCTTACCGCTGCCTTGGTAGCTGTGTTCGCCATGGTCAGGGACGG
The DNA here is from genome assembly GCF_001542405.1 of Rhizobium altiplani. GTDB lineage: Bacteria > Pseudomonadota > Alphaproteobacteria > Rhizobiales > Rhizobiaceae > Rhizobium > Rhizobium altiplani. The sequence goes on along the minus strand of NZ_LNCD01000101.1, from coordinate 50,503 downwards.
GGTCCATCATTTTGGCAGCGCCAGGAGGTTCCTGATGTTGCGAGGGGTATGGGGGCTCGGGTCGGCGTGCATCGCTGGACACCTTATCACTCCGCGTTGGTCGTCCTGGCATCCAAACCTTTCTGGGAGGGAAGGGTTCCTGAGTTGCTCCAAGCGTCGTTCGTTCGAGTAAGCGTGGAGGGAGCGTTTTCGACGAAGGTCAATCAGATGAATTCTCCACGTCGCGTGGGCGCCGGGCTTCCTCGTTGACCGTCGCTTTTCCGAAAAACCGCGCAATCGCGAACCGTCCTGGAACATCGGGCGTCGATCAAGGTTTTGCCCGAACGTTGCAAGCGACCGGTCCCAAATCTCATCCAGAATTGATCTGTGAAAAGGGGAATTGCATGAAAGCCCTCACTTGGCACGGCAAGCACGACATTCGATGCGAGTCGGTTCCAGATCCGGGGATCGAGGACAGCCGCGACGCCATCATAAAAGTCACCGCCTGCGCAATTTGCGGATCAGATCTCCATCTCTTCAACGGCATCATTCCGGACATGCATGCAGGCGACGTTATGGGTCATGAAACCATGGGAGAAGTCGTTGAGGTGGGAAGCGACAACCACAAACTGAAGGTGGGGGACCGCGTTGTCGTTCCCTTCACGATTTCCTGCGGTGAATGCTTTTTCTGCAAGCGGGGCTTTTTCTCCGGCTGCGAGCGATCGAACCCAAACGCTGATCGGGCGAGAAAACTTTGGGGAAGCTCGCCCGCCGGCCTGTTCGGCTACTCACATATGCTCGGCGGTTACAGCGGTGGTCAGGCAGAATATCTGAGGGTGCCTTACGCGGATGTCGGTCCTATCAAGGTTCCTGACGGCCTTAGTGACGAGCAGGTCCTGTTCCTATCCGACATTTTCCCCACCGGCTATATGGCCGCCGACTTCTGCGATATAAAGCCAGGCGATACCATCGCGATCTGGGGCTGCGGCCCCGTCGGTCAGATGGCGATCAAGTCCGCCTTTTTGCTGGGTGCGGAATGTGTCATTGCCATCGATACCGTGGCGGAACGCCTGGGCCTGGCAAAGCAGTCCGGCGCCATCACGCTCGATTTCCGCGATCACGACATCTATGACCAGATCATGGACCTGACGGGCGGACGAGGAGCGGATGCCTGCATCGATGCCGTGGGAACGGAGGCAGATCCATCCGCCAGCTGGGACTCTCGCATAGACCGCATCAAGGTAGCGGCCTTCATGGGGACGGATCGCCCGCATGTTTTGAGACAGGCTATTCAATGCTGCCGCAATTTCGGCATTGTCTCGATCGTTGGAGTGTATGGCGGTTTTCTGGACAAGATTCCCATGGGATCGGCGATCAACCGCGGCTTGACCTTTCGAATGGCGCAGACACCTGTCCAACGCTATTTGCCGCTCCTCATGGAGCGCATCGAAAAGGGCGAAATCGATCCTTCGTTCATCATCACACATCGTGCGGGCCTGGAAGATGGGCCTGAGCTGTACAAGACGTTTCGAGACAAGCAGGACGGCTGCATCAAGGTTGTCCTCAAGCCCTGAACGAAGGAGTTGCGCAATGGCAAGTGCGGGATTGGCAGTTGTGACAGGAGCGTCGAACGGAATAGGATTGGAACTTGCGCGTATCGCCGCGTCGAAAGGCTATGATCTGATCGTCGCAGCCGATGAAGCGGAGATCGATGAGATGGGCGCGCATCTCCGGGATTTCGGAGTGGCGGTTGATGCGCTTAATGTCGATCTTGCGACAATTGAAGGTGTCGATCGTCTCTACGAGGCAGTTGAAGCTGACGGTCGTTCAGTTGATCTCCTGATGGCCAATGCCGGGCGGGGTTTAGGCAAGGCCTTTCTAGACCAGGACTTCTTGGAAGCTCGCCAGGTCATCGACACCAACGTCGTCGGCACGGTCTACCTGGTCCAGCAACTTGGACGTCAGATGCGAACGCGTGGGAGCGGTCGAATACTGATTACCGGCTCGATTGCGGGATTTATTCCGGGAAGTTATCAGGCGGTGTACAACGGTTCCAAAGCATTTCTGAACAGCTTTTCCTTCGCATTGCGCAACGAGTTGCAAGACACTGGCATAACCGTCACCTGCCTGATGCCTGGCCCGACGGATACGCGCTTTTTCGAGCGGGCGGACATGCTCGATACCGAAGTTGGTCAAGCGGTGAAGGATGACCCACAAGATGTCGCCAAGGTCGGCTTTGACGCGATGATGGATGGAGAAGCGGACGTCGTCGCAGGCTGGAAAAACAAGTTTCAAGCCGCGATGGCGAATGTCACGCCCTCTGCAATGCTCGCAGAGCGGCACGCGAAAATCGCCGCACCTGGAACGGCCAACAAACATGATGAGCCTGAAGATTGAGACGCAACACGAGAGTTGAGACGCGCGCAAGCAACCCGGAAAACGACCGTCGATCAGTCCATGGCAAGCGCGCTGCCGGACAGGTAGGGTGCTCGCCTGCCAATTCGTTGGCCATGGTGAGAAACCGGAAAAATCACCATGTTCACCATCCCTGTCGCGTCCGGTTGACACGGCGCGCGCTCCAAAGTGCAACACTCATTTGCGATCATCGGTTCCACTGACATGCAAGACAGATCCGTATTGTGTCGAAGTTCGGAGCAATTTTCGGGAAGCCGAAGTTGACCTGCTTTTGGCGGTCAATGTCACGGCTGACGTGGTCAATGATGGAGCCAAACGAACGTGTTTTGCGGCTTTGAGTTAAAAACAGTCGATGTCGGGCCAGGGCAACTGCGGGTCCGCCACGGTGGCTCCGGTCCACCCTTGCTGCTGTTGCATGGACATCCGCGCACTCACATGACCTGGGCGACCGTGGCAGACCTTCTTTCTCCATACTATACGATCGTCTGCCCCGACCTGCGAGGATTCGGGAAATCCTTCCAACCGCAGGATTCGCCTGACAGCCATGCCTCGTCTAAGCGAGAAAAGGCTATGGATTGTCTGGAACTGATGCGGACCCTCGGATACCACACATTCTCCGTTGCCGGGCACGATCGCGGTAGCTACGTCGCGTTTCGGCTCGCGATGGACCATCCTTTGGCGGTGAAAAGGCTAGCGGTCATCGATAGCATTCCGATCATCGACCATCTCGAGCGCATGGACTGGCGCTTTGCCCGCGATTGGTATCACTGGTTCTTCTTCTCTCAAGAACTCAAGCCGGAGGCAGCGATAAATGCCAATCCTTTGGGTTGGTATGACGCGATCAAACCTGGCCCCATGGGCAAGGAAGCCTATGACGACGTCGTTTCGGCACTCACGAACCCGGTGGTCATCCATGGTATGGTCGAAGACTATCGTGCGGGGCTGACGGTCGACTGGAAACATGACGTCGAGGATCGAAAGCATGGCCGGAAAATCCAGTGCCCGTTGCTGTGCCTGTGGTCACGTTTCGATGATCTCGTCGATCACTTCGGAGACCCTTTGCAGATCTGGCGCTCGTGGGCAAACGATGTACAGGGCCATCCGCTGGACAGCGGCCACCATGTCGCTGAAGAAAATCCGCAGGCATTGGCCGCCTCCCTCAGGCTCTTTTTCGCGTAGCACGGCTCTTTTGACGATCGTCTTTCATCGGGCGATTGTCCCTTGGGCTGTTGGCGGCGGATGATACAGTCCAGCATTTTTGAGGGAAAGCTGGGATAAGGATGCTCATTGGCCCGCCACGATCGAGCGTAGCGCTATCACGGCCACGACGGTGCGTGTTTCATCGACAATCTCGATGCTGCGCCCGTCGGCCGACCCTCCATTTCTGATTTCCGCTGCAAGCAATTCTCGAGCAGCGCCATTCGCTTCCGAAATTGCACTGGTGAGATCCGAAAGAAGAGTGCCATCTGGATCCTCGATAAGGTCGTCGCCCTCTCGGATGTTGAAGAAAAATCGTTTCATGGTCCTAACCTTCCTGGCAGTGAAGCTTGGTCCTCCACCGCGCTTGATGACGGCCACGTAAGGGCTGGAGAGACGAGGCCAGGTCCTGGAGTGACATGCGCTGACTGCTGGAAACCCTAAGAGCGCTTTGACAGCACCTTATAGCGTCTTCGTCGACGTCGGCACCAATCCACTCGTTGCGAACTCTTGGGTGTCGGTTGAAGCCTAACGCGAGTGTGCATTTGTGGCGTTGAGTGCTTTGCGAACCTCGTCCTCTTCCCACCCGGCGCTAACTGCGGATGCAACGAGATTCGCAATCCTTTCGGTCTCGGACGCATGTGACGTCTCATCCAGAAACCGCTTTGCGGGCAGGAGACACTGGATGAGGTTTGCCTCTCGCGCTTGCGCATCGTCACAATAGCTCGGGGATGCAACATATGGCATCTTTTCATTCCTGTTTCTGCAAGCTTTGAGGAAAGCTCGGCCGCATACGAGATCGGCCGAGCTGACCGTGCCTAGGCTGCCTTTGCGTTGGCTGCTGCCATGGCGAGCTGTGTCAGTTTCTTGTCGGTCGCTTCTTCCTCTGCAAGGCTCTGCTTCAGCAACGGGATTGCATCCCTCAGACCGAGCTGATTGGCCCAGGCGATCAGTGTGCCATAGCGGGCGATTTCGTAGTGCTCGACGGCCTGCGCGGCGGAAATCAGGCCGGCATCCAATGCTGGAGACCCGTTGAATTCTTCAATGATCTCCTCGCCCTCTGAGATGATACCTTGTATCGCCTCACAGGTCTTGCCACGGGCAGGCTTGCCAATAATCTCAAATACCTGCTCTAGGCGCTCGATTTGCCCCTGGGTCTCGTCGCGATGTTGGAGAAACCCAGCTTTGCCTTCCTGCGACTGGGCAGCGCGCGCCATTTTCGGTAGCGTCTTCAGGATCTGCTTTTCCGCGTAGTAGATATCCTTCAGCGTGTCCAGGAAGAGATCGTCCAGTGTCTTTTGAGTAGCCATCATGTCCTCCGAAAGTCGAGTTTGCGCTGCCCAAACTCAAAGCTTGCGCGGATGTTCCCGAAAGGAACTATGACCCTCGTTCGGTGTTTCGTGACCATGACAACGATGCTCTCCAAAAATGCGATCGCCGCGGTCGTTGCGGAAGCCAAACTTTCAACTGGCCTTATTTATCTTTCCAGCCTGGAGGCGGGGATTAAGCGCAAGCGCGGCAAGAACGGCTTTCTCTACTACGCCCCGGACGGGCGCCGCCTGACGGATAAAGAGGAGATCGCCCGCCTGAACGGGCTGGCGATTCCGCCCGCTTATCGCGATGTCATCATTTCGCCCGATGCTCGATCGCATCTGCAGGCGGTTGGTATCGATACGCGTGGACGCAAACAGTACCGATATCATCCTGAGTGGAAGGCCGAGCGCGAACGCGCAAAATTTGACAGGTTGGCCGACTTTGGCATGCGGATTCCCGATATTCGCGAGCGCGTTGATACCGACCTGCGTGCGCGCGGCCTGACCATTGACAAGGCACTCGCAACCGTCGTGTGGATGCTCGACAATCTCTATATCCGCATCGGTAACGCCGGCTACGCTGAGACAAACAAGTCCTACGGATTGACGACCCTGCGCAATCGGCATGTCAAGATCGAGGGTGCGACCGTAAGATTTCGCTTCAAGGGCAAGTCAGGCAAGGAGTGGAACCTCGCCCATTCGGACCGCCGGATCGCCAACGTCATCCGTCGACTGCAGGAGCTCCCCGGTCAGCAGCTGTTCAAGTACATCTGCGAGAATGGTGATTGCCGGCAAATTTCCTCCCAGGACGTGAACGCCTATATCAGGGAGGTCGCGGGTGATGAATTCACGTCGCGCCAGTTTCGAACATGGGGGGCCACCTGCCTGGCGGTCGCGGCGTTGGCGCCGCTCGATACCGCAAGCTCAGAGCGGGCAGTTGTTTTGCAGATGAACGAGGCGATCGATCTGGTCGCCGCCAAGCTGGTCAACACCAGGGCCGTCTGCAGGTCCTCCTATATCCATCCTGCCGTATTCAGCGATTTTCGCGCTGGTCGACTGGGTGACGTGCTCAGACGCAAGACGACCAGCCAGCGGTTGCTCAGGTGGATGGACGAGGAGGAAAGCGCTGTCTTGCATTGGCTCAAGTCACAGCGGGACGAATAGAAATGCGCGTGGAGCGGTGGATTCATCTTTGTATTGATATGCAGCGCATGTTTGCAGAAGACACTCCATGGCAGGTGCCATGGATGAAGACTGTTTCACCGGAAGTGGTCGAGGTTGCATCCCGCTTTCCCAAGCGCACGATTTTCACGCGATTCATTCCACCACGAAATGCGGAAGTCATGCCGGGGATGTGGAAGGCCTACTATGAAAAGTGGCCCATGATGACGACAGATCGGCTAGCGCCTGAAATGATTGCGCTTGTTTCTTCCTTGCATGCTCTCGTTCCACCGGCCCGTATATTCGACAAGTTTCTCTATTCTCCCTGGGTCGACGGCCGCCTTCACTCCGCGCTTGGCAGCGAGGAAGTCGGGACCATCGTATTGAGTGGCGGCGAGACGGATATATGCGTCCTAGCTGCGGCCCTTGGCGCGATCGACCTTGGATATCGTGTGATCTTGCTGAAGGATGCCGTTTGCAGCAGCGCGGACGACACGCATGACGCTTCCCTGCAATTACTGGGAGATCGCTTCTCGGTACAGGTCGAAATCATGCGAACTGAAGAATGGTTGATGGATGCGACGGATCCAGACCTGCGCTGAATCTTCCAAGTATCCAGACTAAACAGGCTGGAGCATCCCCTGCAAAGGGCGGAACCATTTGGACCATCTCGAGTTGGAGACTTCAGTCCAACAAAGGAGATTATAGTCATGATTTCAGCCAGCGACATCAAAGACCACATGGAAGTCAAATCTGCCGACGGCCAGCATATCGGAACGGTAGATTATCTCGAGGGAAGCGAGAGCATCAAACTCACGAAGTCGGATTCTCCAGACGGAGAACATCACCATCTCATTCCCCTGGAGTGGGTCGACCACGTCGACGCACAGGTTCATCTTTCAATGACCGCATCCGACGTGCGCTCCAAGTGGACGCATCTGCCGAACTAAGCAACAAGGCCTGCGGTTGATTGGCCGCGGGCCTTTCCGCATGGTCCCTCTCGCCAGCGACTTTCTTTCCCGGACAGCACCTGCGATCTGGTATACCGAGAAAGCGTGCTTGGCGGCACACTTTCTCAATTGGATCCAACGGAGATTGAAGGTCAATATCGGGTGGCGACCAGGTCCTCTTCCTCGTCGCGCTGCCTGCCACCCAGCGCCGCGGCAGCAGAGGAAATGAAGGCTCCAATCAATAGGGACAGGGCGCCAACAAGGGCAGTGGTGGCGGCTGCTTTCCGAGCCTTGTCCAAGGCATCTTGACTGGCGACCTTGGCATCCTCGATCTGCTTCAGAACTGCGTCGACCCGGGCGCGGGCATCCGCTTCAGAAAGATTGATGCGTGCTGCGACGATGCTAGCGATATAGGTTTTGTCGTTATCTGGCACCTCGCCCCGTGCCGCTCCTTGCAGCAGAATTCTTGTGATTTCCGCGCTTGCCGCTCCATCATCTTCACGCGCCCGCTGGGTGACTTGTTGAGGGCGAAGCAGCGCGTCGGTGAAGTAGGACGTTGAAAGATCGGTTCCGTCACGCGAAACCGCGCTCGCGGCCCCCGCTGCGACCCCCGCCGTATTGGCAGCAGTGCCGACAGCGCTCGCCCCTGCTCCGGCAAGGGACGTCAAGGACGACGCCAGAAACCCTGCCACGAACAGCGTTGCCAGAGCCCAACTGAGAAAGCCATGGGCGGTATCGCGAAAGAAAACTTCGTCGGTGTGTGCCGCAGCCCACTTCGTTCGAAGTCGCCCCGTAAGATATCCTCCGAGGGCAGCAGACAGCCACTGAACAACAACGAGCCAGATCGCTGCGGACACGCCGACCGTTGCAGCCGAGCTGTTTTCGCCAGACCACGGCGACACCATCGTCAAGCCCATTCCCGATCCTACCAAAAGGAGAATGAGTGTAATTCCCGTCGCAGCAACGGCGCCACCGATGATCGGACCCCAGGCGAGCCCAGACGTAGAAGACTCGACCGGGAGAACGTCAGTAACTTTACTTTCGTTTAGAGACATTCTGGCCTCCTACCGCATGAAGAGGACGAGCAGGATAACGATCGGCAGGGGGATGCCGAGAAGCCAGAGTAAAATACCTCGACCCATCTGAATAACCTTTCATAAGAGATTCTTGCACGCTTCGAACGCTGCGCCCCAGACATTGTTCCCTTTGCCAGTTAACCTCGCTGCCCCGCCCGGCACGGGCGAGATGCTTTGCGCTTGAGCGTTCGCAGCTCCGTGACAAGACGATGATTGACGGCTCTACGCCATCGCCCACTACGATTGGCGGAAAGGCAAGGGGAGGGACCCTGATCCTGCCGAACTGGGCTGCGGCCGAACAGGTGCTGCTAGCTCGGCCGGGCGCTATTCTGGTCTCAGCCGCCCCGAAGTTCGATGATCCTGAATGGTCGCTCTGGTTGCCTTTGGGAACGGTTGCTGAGCTTGCTCGGGATCATGACACTGGAACCCGTCCAATGTCACGTCAGAGCCGCCACCTGAGACGGGTGACTTGGCCATTTCCGCGGAGAGATTTTTCCGCCAGTGTTTTAGAACGGCGATATTGGCGCTTCGAGTTAGACTGTTGCGCCGGCATCAGCCGTTTCTGCGGGCGAAGCCGACGCGAGCATGGTCACGGGGACCGCCGAAACGAACAATGAAGAATGCGCGTTGATGATCCGGCCGGACTCAAACTTCAGGAGAGGGCCGTCGATATCAATTACACGCTCGGTGAACCGAACCTCGTTCCATCCCTCCGAAGTGCCTTCAATCAGAGTAAAATTGTATCCTGTGCCGATATCAAACATGTTGTTTTCCCCCTTCGGTCAAGGTGACACAGGAAGCTTTGGTGTCAAGGCTCGAGTCCAGGAGCGCCAGAAGCAGGGTTTCAATGGCACACACTCTGCGCGGCGCCGCAGTAGACTGCCAACCGTCCGAGTGAATTCGGCTGATGGTCAAGCAAGTGTCTTTCTAGCAGGAACATTGGATTCCTCTGTGCGTTCCGCCTCCGCAGCAGAGGAGAAAGTAATGTCCGACGACAAATCGAAGCGGGGTCAGGTTGACCGCAGTCGCGCTTCCGCAAGCGAGCCTTATGAAGTTGCCTACTTCGCGAAGAAGCACGGGATCTCCAGCGAGGATGCAAAACGCATCATTATGCGGCACGGGCCAGATCGCGATGCTGCCGACAAGGCGGCATCAAGACTTAAGTAAATGCCCAATATGATAGATGGCGTCTGTCCGGGAGCGCGTGCCGATGACCAACGAGGAGAGAGGTCCGGCCGCGTCAGCTCTGCTCGACGAGAGGGCGGTGGCTGCTGTTTGAAGGGATGTAATCACACCCCGCTGCACTGCGCTCACACGAGCCATGAGCCTTCTCTTCGTCCTTGATGGCGAAATTTTCCCACGCCTTCGGCCACAGGAAATGCGGCGTTGCACTGGCGATCACCTCGGACGGAACAAACGTCGTTCATCAAGGTTTGGGGGCATCTGTTCCTATAAGTGGAGGCTTCCATGTCGAACGATCCAACCCCACGAGAGCGCGAGCAAGGGCCGATGGCCGCACCCGCGACTGCGTCCCAGACCCCCAGCCATCCTGCAGTCGGAGAGATCTCCGTCGAGACTTTGAAAGACAAGGTTTCCGAAGATGTTGAATCCGTGACGGGTGCTGTCAGGCAAGGAGCGGATATGGCGATCGAGAAGGTAAAGGGAACGGTGTCGCAGCAGAAAAGCTTCGTAGCCAATCAGGTAGGCGGTATTGCCACCGTTCTAGAGAAGGTTGGCTCGGAACTCGAGGGCTCTGATCAGAGTGAGATCGGACGGTATGCAAGGCAAATGGGCAAAAGCGTTCAACGCATTGCGAAGGATCTTGAAGGCAAGGACCTCGGCGCCGTTGCGACGATGGCAGAGGATTTCGGTCGCAAGCAGCCCCTGGCATTTCTGGGCGCTGCTGCGCTTGCGGGTCTCGCTGCCAGCCGTTTTCTGACCGCCAGGGCCAACCGATCGACGAAGGTTGGCCTGGGAGAAGCCTCTGAACGCACCATAACCAAGGAAGGCCACCCAAATGGCTAGAACCTCTGAAGATACGACGCCTCTGTCAGAACTGGTTGGAGGCCTGGTGAGTGATGTTACCGGTTTGCTGCGCAAAGAAATCGACCTCGCCAAGACCGAAGCATCAGAGAAGCTGTCGCACGCACTCAACGGAATTGAGGTTCTGATCGTCGGCCTTGTTCTCGCAATCGGAGCAGTCGGAGTTCTGTTGAGCGCAATTGTGCAGGGGCTCGCCGCCTTTCTGGTTACCCAGGGCATTGCTCAACCGACGGCGAACGCGATCGCAGCATTAGTTGTCGCGATTGTTATCGGCGGGATTGCCTGGGCGATGGTGTCGCGAGGAATTGGCGCGTTGCGCGCGACCAAGATGAAGCTCGATCGCACAGCGACGTCCATTCGCCGAGATGTCGATGTTGTAAAGGAGAAAATGTAATGGCCGCATCTTCAGAAAAAAATTCCGCCGAACTCCAGCGCGAGATCGATCTCGATCGTCGAAGGATCGAGGATCGGCTGGACGCAATCCAGGAAAGAATGTCCCCCGGCCAAATCGTCGATGAGGTTCTTGCGTATGCAAGACGCAGCGGTGGCGGCGAATATGTCGGCAATCTAGGCAATGCCCTGAAGGCCAACCCTCTTCCGGTCGCTCTCATCGGAGTAAGTCTTGCTTGGCTCATGGCAAAGCAGGGGACGTCCCCGGCGATTGAGAAGCCGACGCAAATGCTTGCTCAACCTGAATATCCGCTCTACCAAGCCGAAGGCGCCATTCGGCGTATTAGCGCCCCGGAGGTCAGCGATGGCGCCCTTTACAGTCACTTTAGTGACAGTACTGGCAAACGCTTGAAAGCTCTGACAGACGAGTCGGGGCGACGCGCTGGTCACTTTTTGGATGATGCAGGAAACGCTTACAGGGGTTTTGCAGACAAAACCGGAAAGCAGATCACGCAGATAGTGGACGAAACCGGCACCTTGCTGGACGAAGCGTCAGGCTGGGCTTCGCAAAAGTGGGAGCAAGCAAAAAGCATTGCGGGCGATATGACCGCGCGTGCTTCAGACGCCGCCAGTTCACTATCAAACAAATCTTCGTCCGCCTCCGGCGCATTCCAGGAACAGGCAGGCAAACTGAACCAGGCCATCCTCACCCAATTCCGCGACCAACCGTTGGTTGGCGGTGCACTTGCATTCGCGGTCGGGGCCGCGATCGGCGCCGCGCTCCCTCACACCGAGACGGAAGACGAATTGCTTGGTGAGACATCGGACTCGGCAAAGGAAGCCGTTACTGCCCGGGCAAGCGAGGCTATTGCCGAGGGTAAAGCCATCGCATCCGACGCCTACGACAAGGCGGTCGCAGCAGCATCCGACATGCATGATGCTGTCAAGGATCGGGTGGTCGATGAGGTCAAGACCTTCAAAGTGCGAGCGGGCATTGGTGAGCACCAACAGCCTTAGACGAGTGTTGGCCGCCCGCGCGCCGGTCGACCCTTTCAGGGAGGGCTGGAAGTCAGGGCTTGCTGCAAGTCCTTGCTGCTCAGGCTGGGGTTGCGATTGAATAATTCAATCGCACGGCCGGTCGCCGCACGGCCGCGCTCGCTTTCGGGGTCGACCCCGTTTGACTGGCACCAAGATTTCACAGCTTGGGCAAGGGTTTCGAATTCGCGGTCTGAGTAGTCCATCATGTCAAGAAAGTTAAAAGGCACATCGGTCGCTCCACCAGAGGCAAGAGCACGTCTGATCTCCCAAGCGGCCTTTGCCCAGTACTCAATGGCCGACGGAGAGATTATACTCGCAGCGCCTCCCAGATTCTATGTCCGCTTGCGTACGAAACGGCGCTCTTCCCGGCGGCCGTCCTTCCTGGGCGCCGTTGCCACTATCCTTTGCTGATGCAGGATTGACAGGAGGGACGGCGAGGCCGCGCATGATGGTGAGGTCGACATTTACTTGCAGCTGGACCGTGCAGCCGGCGCATGTCAGTAGCCACGACCCCGACATCGATATCAGCCTGAGGTCGCTTGTTAGGGTGGTTGGCCAAGTTGGCCGCTCTGAAGTATGAAGCCCGCTCGTTCGCGGGCTTCGACATCAGTCAGTGCTTGCCCTTGTGACTTCCCTGCCCTCCTTTGGAGCGCTGGTCGCTTGCCTTGCTGCTGCGATCTGAGCTGTCCTGATCATTGCGGGTCATTGATGCCTGCTTCGTATCAGAGTTTTTATGGCTCTGTTTGCCGGCCTTAACATGCTGCTCGTGAGAACCGCCTTGGGATGCCATATCGTCTACTCCTTTTGAATGGCGAGACCGACAATGGACCCGGTCTCGTTCCACCTAACACCAAGGCTGCCGGTCTGTTCCTTCACAAAAAACTAAAAGAAGCGGATCAAATATCGCACCTGCGACCTGTGTCCCTTGTAGAATTGCGTTTCGGGCGCCAACGTTGGAAAGACTGACGGCCTCCGCCCTGGCTGCACGTCCCTTGGTGGGCGCGCTCTAATCGAGAAGGTCCGATGGTACTCTACCGCCGTTTTCCGCGAGCCTCCTCATAAGCGTCTTGTGCAAGAAGATGTTCATCGTTGCACTGTCATCCTTGTCGCCGCTAAAGCCGAGCTCGGTCGCCAAATCCTTTCGTTCCTGAATGCTGGCGTCCATTCCGATTGCTTTCATGAGGTCTACGATCGAGTGCCGCCAATCCAACTTTTGTCCGGAAATTCTTGCGGCCGCGTCCAGGATGGCAGCGACGTCGACATCTGGGCGCGAAGGTGGCGGGGGCGCTCCGGTCGCAGGATCGGTGACAATTGGAGGACGTTCGGAAATCTGGTCTGACTGTGGTGCCCCCGGACCGGGAGGCGGTGGCGCTCCCAGTTCATCCGACCCCGTAGAATTGGCAGGCGCAGCGGGATCGGGATCGGGAAACGACTTTGCAGGCGCGTCCTGGGCGCCACCGAGTATTGCGTGACTGATGCGGTCAAAGATACCCATTGAACTTTCCTCCACCGGCACGATGACATCCTGCTCTGATTAACACGCGTGCAGCCCCTCCTGTTCCGTCACCATGGGAGCTGGGCACTGATTAACCTGTCGTCAGCCGACCCCAATATTCGAGCTTGCATTTGCTTCTTCCGATTACCTCCGGAACACTTTCAGTTGCGGCTGGAAACCAAACGACGATCTTTTAGTTAAGGCAGTGATGTTCCACTCGCGCACATGTAACGAGGATAAAGGATGAGTCCCGAGATCAGTCCATTGCCTGGAGCGGTTCAGGATCGTTATCGCACCTTGATGGACGCTATCAGCGATTATGCAATCTATATGTTGGATCCCAATGGGTATGTCAGCAGTTGGAACACCGGCGCGAACAAGTTCAAGGGATATACGGACGACGAGATTGTCGGCGAGCATTTCTCGCGATTCTACACTCCAGAGGACCAGGAAGCGGGCCTCCCGGCGCGGGCATTGCATTTGGCCACGCAGGAAGGGCGGTTCGAGGAAGAGGCATGGCGCGTTCGAAAGGATGGCACGCGCTTTTGGGCACATGTTGTCATTGATCCCCTTCGCGACAACGGACAGGTGATTGGCTTTGCCAAGATCACAAGGGATTTGTCAGAGCGTAAGCGCGCGGAAGAGGCCCTCAGGCGCAGTGAGGAGCAGTTTCGCTTACTCGTTCAGGGCGTCACCGATTACGCGATCTACATGCTCAGTCCCAAGGGATATGTTTCGAGCTGGAACGTCGGGGCCCAACGTATCAAAGGCTACACGCCCGAAGAAATCATTGGCCAGCACTTTTCACGGTTTTACACCGACGTGGACAAAGCGGCAAATCTTCCCGCCCGAGCCCTCGAAATAGCAGAGCGCGAGGGTCGGTTCGAGCGAGAAGGATGGCGCCTGCGCAAGGACGGGTCGCGATTTTGGGCGAACGTCATCATCGATGCGATCCGCTCCGAAGGCGGAGAACTCATTGGATTTGCAAAGGTGACTCGCGACATCACGGAAAAGCGCCAGGTCGAGGAGGCCCTCGCCAAGGCGCAGAGAGACCTGTTTCAGGCTCAGAAAATGGAGGCTGTTGGCCAGTTAACGGGCGGGGTCGCACATGACTTCAACAACTTGCTCATGGCCATTCTCGGCAGCCTTGAGATTGCTGAAAAACGAGCCGCCGCGGGGCAGGACGTAACGGGATTGATCAGAAATGCCATACAGGGCGCCAAGCGCGGAGCATCACTGACACAACGGCTTCTTGCTTTTTCCCGAAAACAGGAACTGGAATTGCAGCCAGTCGACATTCCTGATCTCGTCCGAAGCATGACGGACATGCTTCGGCGGTCGCTTGGCCCGATCGAAATCAACACGAATTTTCCCCTGGGTCTGCCGAAAGTTCAGTGCGATCCGAACCAGTTGGAGAATGCGCTCGTCAATTTAGCGCTCAATGCCCGCGATGCCGTTTCGTCGGACGGCGAGATCACGATAGGCGCAAAGCGGCATTCGATCGCGGCTGGCGATCGCAGTGAGTTGAAACCGGGCGATTACATCTGTCTTTCGGTGACGGATAATGGGGAGGGAATGGACGAAGAAACGCTGGCAAACGCAACGGCACCATTCTTCACGACGAAGGGCGTCGGTAAAGGAACAGGGCTCGGCCTGTCTATGGTCCAGGGCTTGCTGGCTCAAAGCGGAGGACGGCTCGTCCTTCTCTCAACCAAAGGCGAGGGGACGTGTGCTGAGCTGTGGCTTCCAACAGCCGGGGGTGTTGACGAAGCAGCGAAAGCAAATCAAGCAGAGGAGAAGATCGTCGCTCCCCAAAGCTACAACAGACCGCTCAATATTCTCGTCGTCGATGATGATCAACTCGTCTTGACGAATGCGGTTTTAATGATCGAGGATCTCGGCCATGTGACGACGCCTGCCCAATCCGCTGAGGAAGCGCTGAAGATCCTCTCGGAGAACTGCAATTTCGACCTCGTGATTACGGATCATGCGATGCCAAAAACGACCGGGTCCCAGCTGGCGGGAATGATTGAGCAAAAGTGGCCTGGCCTGCCAGTCGTGCTGGCAACGGGCTATGCAGATCTTCCACAAGGCGCGGATCGCACAATCGCGCGATTACCAAAGCCCTATTCACAGGCACAGCTGGCCGTGGCGATTTCGCAGGCGGTCGAGACATAGCGAGGCGCGCACCCCTTCAGTACATGCTTCCAGCTAGTCTTCCGACTGTTATTTTGTGACCCCGTGTGCTCAACGCCAATATATTTGATAACACGGCGAGGAGCCCGTGTTGCAGGCTCGACTCGCCGCCCCCGCCGCCCGTAAAGTCATCGTGATCTCGTGTCTCAAACAGTGGTATCGCAGCAAGTACCAGTCCGGTTAGATGATACCCGCACTCGCGATCTGGCAAAACCCTTCCTAGTTCCGTGTTCGACAGCGTACACACCACGCAAGCGCTGTTGCGATGAGACCGGGCTGCCTGCGCTAGCCGATTTCCGGGCACCCTCGGGAATTGCCGAAGACGATTCGGTCCGGCCCCGCCCGGGTGAACCCCTCGACGACAACGCTTCTCGACGTTACCCTGGCAATCTGAGGTCTCCTAAATCCTGCGTCACGTGCGAGATCGAGAGCGTCGTCGGGATTGCAGCGCTCTCTTACCCGTCGCTCGCGGTTTCGATCATAAATTCCAACTCCACCTGGGCCGACCCGAAATTCCAGGTCTTGCGCGTATAGTGCCGGCGATGGCCAGGTAGCGATTGTGGTCACAAGCGCTCCAAGCAACAGGGCTCTGGTCAAGCTCATAGCAAATCCTCCGAACTTCGATTTGTGTCTGAGCAACAGATCTGTGACCAAGTTGTTCCAGCTTGGATGCTTGGGACAAAACCGCAGGGGGATTGGTTAGAGCAACGAGGCGCGTTTTGCTGGCTAGATTGTGATCTCGGCGACGGCACACCTGGTGGCCCGCACCAAATGCGAGTTTTCGAAGCCTGCGGGCCTGAGATGCTCCGAAGCGAACCTCATGGAGCTTTGCGGCAATATCACACTCGACAGGGTGCTTAGGCGCTTTAAGTGCGAGCGGTGTAATAAAAAGTCTTATCTTCGGATGACGTTGCACTTTCCCCACGGAAGCGACTACGGGCACCTCATCACTCGACGCTCCGTGAGATACGAGTGATCCGAGTTCCCGTTTGGTCAAATGAGCGCCTGTGATAACATTGTTGCCCGCCTCAGAACGTCGGCCCTTTACCGTGTCGCTCCGAACACAAACGCAAGAGCGGCGACGACGGCGACCGCGGTAATCGGTCTATCACGAACGGTTTCCTTCACATCGTCAAGAAAACTGCCGGCTCGTGCCTTCGCTACTCCAACTGAGTCAGATGCCACGCCGGAAACAGACTTCGCCAGCCGATTTGTATCGAGCCGCAGCGCACGAATATTCTCGCCAATTGACCTTGGATTGAGCGGATCGCCATTGTTGTTTTCCGTCGTGTATGGGTCGGGCTCTGATTTCACGCTTTCAGCAACCTTAGCATCCGTCCTTCCGGTGGGGACGCCGGTAGTCGTAGCTGAAACGGGATCAGAAGCTGGAAAGGTGTCTTCCAATCCCTGATCGAGCCCTCCTTGGCGTGCGCGACGTCTTTGTTCCGCTTGTTCTTTCTGCATGGATCTAACTGCTGGGGAATCCTTGGGGTCAGGCATTGGTCATCTCCATTGTCCAGTGCCTCAATGAAAGCTTCAGGATGATGAGAAGTTCCCGCCGCCAGACGATTTCGTTAGCTCGTCAAACGGCTTGAGCGCAGTCATTGTTGGAAATTTGCAAGTTGGGGTGATGCCTGAACCGCGTTCACGCAGTCAGGGCACGCCAAATATGAATACCGCCGTAGCAACCCAAAATAGGGCACATATTTCCACAGCAATTAGCATTCCGATTGAGCGGTCGCTCATCCTGCACTCCCCCACAAGACTTGCAGGCTAGCATAATCGGTGAGGGGCGCCGAAACACATTGTTTTTCCGATTATTTCAGGAAACGTGCATATGAAGGCGGAAAGCTTGGGCGACAGGCGGGCCTCGAGCAGCACTTCGCCAGGACGCTTGCGATCAACCTGTTTGTACTCGGCAAACGGCGTCATTTCTCGACCCGGTGCCTTCGTATCCTCAACACTGATCTTGCGGAAAGGACTCGATTACCTATCTGAAAAGAAACCTCGAAGTGGAGCCTCGAGATGGATGCGTTGACGACTAAACTATCCTCCAATCCGACTATCGAAATTATTCCACCCCTGAGAGTCAGTCGCTTCAGTAATTTCATCACCTGTCTTTGCTGCAATCGATCACGTACTCCGGGGGAAATAGACGAAGACGGATGCGGTATATGCAATGAGTGCCTGGAGCCGAACGCAGAGCGCTGGGACATTCCCGCTTTCGAAGTGGCCTTGGCCCAATTGCCAGCCGGCTACCTTGAAGGCAATTTCAAGGGGCGGCGCTGGAGCGCAACCGTGAAGCGGTCCTTGGACGGCCGGCGCGAGTGGCTGTTTGCCGAGGACCTTGGGGGGAGCGATATCGTCAGCTTCAATCTATATAAATGGGCGCCACACTCTTCGCCCGTGCGAGATGTCGCAGGCGAAGGTGGTTGAATTCGTCATTGGTTTTCGCCCGGACACAAGGGATGATTGATCAGATCTCAAAGCGAATTTTGACTGAGAACCGCGTAGGCCGGCGGGCGTGAAAAGGGCAGAGGCAGCTTCTGGTCGTCCACCAGATCGATGAAGTCCTTGGTCGGTTCTTCTTGCCTTGGGTCAGTCATATCTTTGTCTCCCAGCGTACAGGATCTCGGCAACCGGAACCCTGAATGTGACGCCTGCGTTACTTGTCGCCAGGTAACGAGAAAACGTCATGAACTCAGGCCATTTCTTTTCAAGATTCGCCACTGCTGTCGCCGAGTTGTCAGGAAAACCAGTAACCTTCGTGATGGCGGTCTCCCTTGTCTTGGTTTGGGCAGCATCTGGCCCGGTATTCAGTTTCTCCGAAACTTGGCAGCTCGTCATCAATACCGGCACTACCATTATAACTTTTCTGATGGTTTTCGTGCTGCAGAACTCTCAGAACCGAGATGGCAAAGCCCTGCAGGCGAAGCTCGACGAGCTCATTTTGACCTCACAGGCGCAAAACAAATTTGTCGGGATCGAAAAGCTTGACGAGAAACAACTGCGCGAGATGAGTAGAAAACTCGCGGAAAAAGCCGAATGCGTAGGGGACGTCGCTGACGAAAAAGCGGAGTCGGCTTGAAAGGGGATTCTTGTCGCGGATCTGCCACCGAGCCGCCGTTCGTGGAACCGGAGGTTCAGTTAAACGTTGTAAGCGACCAGAAGCCGATGAACGTCCCGGCCGCAGGCATCGAGCCCCCGTACGGCACACCGGCCGGCGGGCATGTTGGATGCTTCAAGGTGAGAGGGTTATAGGGCGAAGGATGGGCGAGGATGGAACGCTCGAAACGAACAGCGAGACGATTGGCATGCCGGTTTCTCGCGCTGTCGTCTAGGCGAGCAGGGCATCCACGGGACCCGCAGCAGCGCGACGTCCATGAAGAGCGGAGATGGGAACGCTTCGCCAACGAAGGCGAATGGCCTGGCAAAATGGTTGGCGGAACGACGCCTGTCACGCCAGCCTACACTAGCTATTTGGACGACGGTACGAGTTTGCAACCAGTTGGGAGGTAGGATCTGGATGCTCGACGAACAGACCCAGGCTAAAACCGGAATTCCCGGCCTGGATGACGTCTTATGCGGAGGCTTAAGTCGCAGGCACGTATTTCTCCTCGAAGGCGCGCCGGGAACGGGAAAGACGACAATCGCACTTCAGTTCCTGCTTGACGGAGCGTCAGCAGGTGAAAAGTGCCTTTATGTAACTCTCTCCGAAACCGAGGAGGAACTGCGAGGCACCGCAGTGTCGCACGGGCTGACCATCGACGACAGCCTGGAAATCTTCGAACTTGTTCCCCCAGAAAGTCTTCTGAATGCCGACCAGCAGCAAAGTCTTCTCTACTCGTCGGATCTTGAGCTAGGAGAGACGACGAAGATGATCTTTGAGGTGTTCGAGCGCCACAAGCCGAGCCGGGTAGTCGTCGACAGCCTTTCGGAAATCCGCTTGCTGGCGCAGAGTTCGCTTCGATATCGCCGCCAGATTCTCGCTCTCAAGCATTTCTTTGCGCAATCGGGGGCGACTGTGCTGCTGCTCGACGACATGACGTCGGATGTCCTGGACAAGACCGTTCACAGTGTCGTCCATGGTGTTATCCACCTTGAACAGCTGGCTCCGGATTATGGCTCCGAACGCCGGCGGCTGCGCGTGATGAAATATCGCGGCCGCGCGTTTCGTGGTGGCTTTCACGATTTCATCATTCGCACGGGAGGGGTGCGCGTCTTCCCGAGACTGCGGGCCGTGGAATACAAAACGGAGTTTACCCGCGACAGGGTCGGAAGCGGTGTTGCCGAACTCGATCGTCTTCTCGGTGGGGGCATCGAGCGTGGATCGAGCACCTTGCTAATCGGACCAGCCGGGACCGGCAAAAGCCTGTTTACATTGCAGTTCGTCGACGCGGCCGTCAAACGAGGAGAACGGGCGGCCGTTTTTGTCTTCGATGAAGAGATTGGGCTCTTGCTTGATCGGACAAAAGCCCTCGGCTTCGACTTCGAAAGCATGCGGGATGAAGGAAAGCTGCATCTGGAGCAACTCGATGCTTCCGAGGTGTCTCCGGGAGAGTTCGCCCAGCGCGTACGCGACCGCGTCGCAGATTTTGATGCCAAGACCGTCGTGATCGACAGCATAAATGGCTATCAGGCGGCCATGCCCGGCGAGAACGCCCTCATCCTTCACATGCACGAACTGCTTCAATATCTCAACCGCCAGGGCGCAACAACGTTCCTGACAGTTGCGCAGCACGGGCTGGTCGGCGATATGAAAGCCCCGGTCGATGTTACATATCTCTCAGACACAGTCGTTCTGCTTCGTTACTTCGAAGCCTTGGGCAAGGTTCGCAGGGCGATCTCCGTCGTCAAGAAGCGCGCCGGAAAGCATGAAGAAACGATCCGTGAATTTGAAATCAGCGAAAAAGGATTGACGGTGGGCGCACCGCTGTCGGCGTTCCAGGGTGTCCTGGGGGGCGTTCCCACCTTCCTGGGCGAAAGGCAGGCTCTCATGTCAGAGGCGAAAGGGGAGGAGCGCGAAAATTCCTGATCAGCTCGCAACCAGCATTATTCTTGCGCCTTCGGGCAGAGATACGCAGATTGCTTCCTCGCTTCTCAGGGAGGCGGGCATTCCCAGCGAGGCAGTGTCCGATCTGCCAACGCTTTTGCGGACAATTGGCGACGACACCGCGTTCGTCGTGTTGACGGAAGAGGCGTTGCACAATACCGACCTGAAACCGCTTTCCGAATGGATACTGCAACAGGCCTCCTGGTCTGACATGCCGTTCCTCGTTCTAACGCAGCGAGGCGGCGGCGCGGAGCGCAATCCAGCTGCAGGGCGGCTGTCAGGAATTCTTGGGAACGTCAGCTTCATCGAGCGGCCGTTCCATGCCACCAGCTTCATTAGCGTTGCCCAAACGGCAATGCGAGGAAGACGCCGCCAGTACGAGGCGCGAGCTCGCATCGAGGAGCTTCGGGAACAGGAACGGCGACTGCAAACTGCCCTTGAGGGAGGCAGGCTCGGCGCCTGGGAACTGGATCTCCTCACCTACGAGCTGTCGACGTCCTCAATTTGCAAGGCGATCTTCGGCCGATTGCCGGACGAGCCATTTGCGTACCCGACACTACAGGCCAGCATCCATCCCGACGATCTTCAAGGCATGCACGAAGCCCTGGCTGCAACGATCGAAACGGGTGTTGGTTTTGTGGCCGAGTATCGCGTTATTTGGCCGGACGGTTCAATCCACTGGGTGGAGAACAGGGCACAGCTGTTGCGCAACAGGATCGGGGTCGCGGTCAAGCTGGTCGGCGTTTCGGTTGACTTCACTGAGCGCCGCAAGATCCTGGAGCAGCAGCGACATCTAAATGAATTGCTCGAAGAGCGTGTCGCGGCCCGAACCGCTGAGTTGGAAGCCGCTCACGAGATTGTTTTGGCCGAGGCAGCGCAGCGACGAAAGGCGGAAGATCAACTTCGCCAGGTTCAAAAGCTTGAAGCGATCGGGCAATTGACAGGGGGCGTTGCTCACGACTTCAACAATCTGTTGATGGTGGTACTCGGAAATCTGGAACTGATCCGCAAGGCGGTAACTAGTGAGGCGCGTCTGGTCAGGCTCGTCGATGGAGCGCTTCAAGCCGCGAAAAGAGGGGCATCTTTAACGCAGCGCTTGCTGGCATTCGCACGGCGCCAGGACCTCCAGGTAAAGGCGGTTGATCTGCGCAAGCTGGTTACAGACATGGAGGATCTTCTCCGGCGATCTGTCGGTCCGATGATCGTTTTGGACAGAGAAATGCCCGAGAACCTGCCGCATGTTCTTGCTGACGCAAATCAGCTTGAACTTGCCCTGCTCAACCTTGCGGTCAACGCCCGGGACGCCATGCCCGACGGAGGTTCGCTGAAGATTGCGCTTGCAGAGATCAATGTCGCGCCCGGAGACAAGGAACTGTCTGCCGGTCGTTATGTCCTTCTGAGCGTTACCGATAATGGGAAAGGAATGGACGAGGATACGCTCGCAAAGGCGGTGGAACCGTTCTTTTCCACCAAGGAACTCGGGAAGGGTACGGGCCTCGGTCTTTCCATGATCCATGGCCTGGCGCTGCAACTTGGGGGCAGCTTTAGCCTTGAGAGCGTGCTCGGCTCCGGTACAACCGCTCAACTCCTGATCCCAGCGGTGGAGGGTGACGTCGTGCAGATGGACATGAAGGACTCATCACCCGTCATCATGCCGGACAAACAGCCGAGGCGCATCCTTCTCGTTGATGACGACATCCTGATCGCGATGAGTTCGGCTGATATGGTAACCGACCTCGGGCATGACGTGGTGGAAGCTCATTCGGGAGCGGAGGCGCTCGAAATTCTTGGTAGCGACCAGCAGTTCGATCTTCTGATCACCGACTATTCCATGCCCGGCATGAACGGCGCGGATCTGGTAAATGCCGCACGGCGGTTAGTTCCCGACCTGCCTGTGCTTCTTGCGAGCGGCTATGCCGACCTGCCAGCAGGAGTGCAGGTAGACGCTGTCAGACTTGGGAAGCCATATACCCAGGATCAACTCGCGCACGAGATCTCCAACGCTTTGCAACCATAGCAGATTTGATCAAAAAGACGGAACTGGACCTCGTCTCTTCCGTTTTGTGCCCCTTCAAATCTTCTGTCTTCTCCGTGCGTTGCGCACTGCGGGAACGCGAAACCTTGAATTATCCGTCTTTTGAAAGCTACAAAGGGTTCGAGGACGCGCGGTAAAGGGATTGAGATGTGGAGAATGAAAATTAGCCAAACCCTCGCCAGCCTGGCAATATGCATCGGCGCGGCGTGCAGCAGTGCATTGGCAGACGAGACGCCTCCGCCCAAATGCCTACAGATTGCATCGGAAGCATTTGAGAATTTCGTGATATCCCCGCTCCATGTTTCCCCCTCTGGTGACGGGGCGATTTACGCCGGCCAATCTCAGACTGATACGCAGCCAGCAATTGCTGATGTCCCGGAAAAGGCACGAAGATTGCTTCGGGAAACGATTGAGTCCGGCAAAGGATGGGCGGCTTACGGCACCAGGACAAATACAGAGAACAAGTTGGAGACGCAGGTTCTGTACGTCTTCGAGGATGGCGATTCTTGTGCGACCTTTCCGAAGGCTCCCGAACGCATCAGCACTATTTACCTGCCCGGGGGAGTGTCTCGATCTCTCCTGTTGTTTTTCCGCCAACCGACAACCGGGGATGACGCGGAACTGCGTTCGCGACTTCAGGCATTCCTGACCAAGACAAACCAAGATCGCCCTGTCACTACCGCGCCACATGCGGTCAAGGGTGCAAGGCCACAGAAGATCGATTCCAGTCAATTCGTCAGTAAATGGAGCAACGTCTTTCCGCCAGCAATGCTTGCCAGTCTGGCGCGGTGGCAGGATGCTTGTAACGCGCGTAGCGACGGCTCTAAAACGGATCTCTCCGACAGGTTTATCGACAGGATTGACGTCGACGGGGATGGTGACGAGGACTGGGTTGCTAACGGATACGGCCTTTACTGTATAGGCCCCGATGGGAGCCGGAGGCAAATGGCCGGTGACGATAATGGCGCGACGGTCTGGGTATTGCTGTCGGATGGGGGAAAACTTGGGCTGGCAGCTGAACTGCGCTTTGCCCACGGGGATACAATCCGGCAATACACTGGATATTCGGTCATCGTTTCGAAACTTGGTATCTTTCCGCTGCGTGGCGGTCCGATTGCCGAACCGGTCCAGGTCGTGCCCAAGGGCGGGCGCGTGGCATACAAGCTTTGAAGCGCTTTTGTTCTGATCTTCACCGCCGCAAACCGGACATCCTGCCTTAAGCAATTGCCAGGTCATGCCTCCGCGCTGAAGGTCAGTCCGAGAGTTCTGCCGAACAGAATGCTGCCGTAACCGCAGTAGGTGCACTATCTGCTGTTGATGACGATGTCGTTGCGGATCAGGTCTGACAATTCAGCTTCATCGGTTACCCCAAGTTCGATCCACTGGAGCAGGCTTTTTGCCTTTCGGCCCGCTTCAACACTTCCCCTTGGATAACCGTTCTCTTCGCACCAGCATTGCAGGATGCGATCAATCATGTCGGTCACTCTCGATATCAACACCGGTTTTGCCAGCTCAATCCGCCGCATCTGCCCCCCCTACCCGAATGATGTCAAGCCTAGAAGGGCCGGCGGTAGGAAGGCAATGCGCGATATATGAGATTTCTCTTATGTGACGGTGGTTGAAGCCGGCCTGTTGTAAAACGGCCATAGTAGTCAAGTGTTTAGACCATTGGGACGATGCCGAACGCAAACCACCCCTCCTGACACGCAGTACGCATCGTGCAGCGTTTGATGGTTTCCTTTAACGCCTCGGCTAATCCGCGCTGACGCGTAATTGGGAGGCTGATCACGAGCTCACGCGCGGCCCGATCCTTCGCCTCGCTCGAGTGAATTGCGCCCCATTGCGGGCATGCCGCCGATCCGCCGGGCCGGGTCCACGCCGCGGCGCCCGTCGATCCATTTCATTACCGGCGTTACCGATACCCCGTGAAGTACAATCGATACGAGAATGATCAGGAAGACAGTCGACCAGACGGTCTCGATAGCCTGGAACTGCACCTTTCCGGAGGCGTAGGCGAGATAGTAGATCGAACCAAGACCGCGGATGCCGAAGACAGCGATAATCAACTTCTCAGCCGTGGGGTGTGGGCAGCCAAGCATGGAAATCCAGCCGCATAGAGGACGTACCACGGCCAGGACCAGACCCGCGACCACCACAACCCGCCAATCTACGAAGGAGATCAGCTTTCCCTCCGCCACCGCCGACCCGAAGCAAACAAGCAGCAACATCATTAAAAGCCGTTCTATCTGCTCTCCAAAATCATGTAGTTCCTCATGATAGTCGCTGCTGCGCTCGATGGAACGTAAGGTAAGTGCGGTTACAAAGACGGCCACAAATCCGTAGCCGTGAACGAGTTCCGTTGCAGCGTACGACACACAGGTGAAGCCGAGCGCGGCCAACCCATCGCCGGTTTTGGCGAGCCGGCCAGCTTCAGGGGCCCTGAAAGTGAGAAAGCCGAGGAGGCGACCGACGGCCCAGCCAACGGCCACGCCGGCGGCAAGCCGCCATACGACGTCCACCACGAACCACCGAGCTGTCCAGCCCCAGTCACCGCCACTTGCCGCGATGGCGATCGCGGCCATGACAAATGGAAAACTCAGTCCATCATTCAGTCCGGCTTCGGAGGTGAGTGCGAAACGGATGTCATCTTTTTCTCCGGTCTTCGGAGGACCAACCTGCACATCAGCCGCAAGTACCGGATCGGTCGGGGCAAGCGCCGCCCCCAGAAGGAGGGCGGATGCCAGCCCAAGGCCCAGAATGCTCCAGCCGAGGAACGCAATGGCGCCTATCGATAAGGGCATCGCCAGTCCGAGCAGACGCCATGTAGTCATCCACCGCCGCCATCCAAGCGGTCGGTCGATCTTCAATCCGGCGCCCATCAACGCGACGATCACGACGAATTCCGTGAAATGCTCGGTCCATACCGTGTTCTCCAGGGGGTTCATACGCGGAAGTGGAGAAATGGGGGACCATGCCAACAAAACTCCGATGCCAATGCAGCAGATGGGCAACGACAGCGGAATGCGCCGGAGAACGAGTGGAAGCCACGCGGTCAGAAGCACGACGGCACCGAACAGAAACAGCGTCACGGCGTAAGAGTTCACGACCTATTTCTCCCGCGCCTGCTTCAACCGCGAGCCGGCGGCGATCTGCTGGCCCTGCCTCTTCGCAACGACGGCTTCCGAAAGAGTCCGCGCGGCATTGCGAACCTCCTCTTGGAACGCCTGGTCGTTTTCGTAGGCGACGTGACTTGTTGCATAGGGCTCCAAGTAGCCGATGTAACGGTCGACCTCAGCAAGGGGGCCGGCTGGAACAAGCGCCATCGACTTCAACCAGTCGGAAACACTGCGGCGGACGCCTTCTGCGCCTTCGGTGTCTCCGTGGACGATCACCGAGAAAATGCGTCCTTCGAGATGGCGAGGGTAGTGCCAACCCTTCATCTCGATCTCCTTGGCCTCCTTTGCGTGTTTTCCATGAGTCGTCGTGGGATCCGGGTTGCCTCCGTCTGCGCAGACAAGTCGGTCGATCATCAGCTTGAGAGGGGATGAGGTCTGATACCAATTGACCGGCGTCACGATCATGACCCCATGGGCCTCGACCCACAGTGGATAGATCTCGTTCATCCAGTCATGAACCTGCCCGAGCGAATAGTTCGGATAACAGGAGCACGGCCAATGACAAAGTGCGGCCGACGTCGAGAAGCAAGCTTTGCAGGGATGCATCTGACGACCATATTCGGATGCAATGCGACTAAGGTCCAAAACATTGATGCTCGCCATCGGTTTTTGCTCCAGCACCGACTGCGCCGTCTGGATCATGCGGAAACTCTTGGAGACTTCGCCAGGACAAGTATGCTCGCTACGGGATGACCCGTTGATGAGGAGCAGTCGATCTGGCCCGTTCTGATCATCGTGCCGGCGCTTGGCTTCGTGAATGGCTTGGCGGGCATCAAGCCAATCGGCGGCGAGATCATAGTCCGGATCCGCAAACTCGGCGCCGGCCTTGCGAGTTCTCGGACTCTTGCGTGAATTTTTGTAAGCGTCCCAAGCCGCGGCACTGATCTTTGTGAGCTCCGGTGTGAGAGGCTCGTAAGCCGGATCCTGGAACTGATCGAGGAAGCGATGCCTGAACTCGTCTTCATCAAGGTGTGGGCTTGGACTGCCTTTTCTTGCTTCAAGATCGGCCGAAGACATGTTTGACATTCGTGAACTCCTTGACCTCAAGCAACAACGTCACTTCAAACCCGGAGTTCCTAAAGGTTTAATTTGAAAAGCTTGTCATGCTTGTGTCTACGCTCGACGTTGATCGCATGTTGGCAAGTCGCGCAGCCCGGTCCGCTCACTTAGGTGATCGCCTTGGCGAACCATTCATCCGCTTGCGGCGTATCCGCGAATTCCCGCTTTCGTTAAGCCGCCTATGCTGAAAGCTCCGATGCCATGGCCTGGCGGCGCCGGGCGTCGCCAGGTTGTGACACATGTCGGTTCGGATGACTCTGGCTTTCCGCACCCGATCAACGAACTGGAGAGAGTTGCAATCGCGAGACGCCAGCCGCAACGTTCAGCCCGGTTCCGGTTTGTCCGCTGACAGGCTGAAGCGCAAAGTTCTCGGCATTGCCCCCGACAAGAGCATTGGCACCAAGGCCAACACCGATTGCCGCGTTCGCGGACGCACCGACATAGGTACCCGCGAGATCGCCTTCACCGACACGCGTCGGCTTTGTATTGACGACAACCCAACTCAGATAGGACTTGCCGCTTACGCCGATATCAAGACCAAGCTTGCCAATCGATCCGGCATAATGCTCCACCCCACCGCCTTGCTGGCGAAATCGGCAATTGATCGCTCGGTTCGATCCGATAACCATTCCCACCCCTCCGGCGACCTCGCATGACAGCGTGCCCAGTCTCTGGCGCGGTTCTTTCACGATGATTACCTTTTGCGTGGGCTGCGTCTTGTGCATCGTAGCTGACCAGCCGCTCGTGGGAATTGTAAAAGCCACGGCTGCGATGGCTAGGATAAGGTTTTTCATCTCGGGTTCCTCTCAATTGTTAATCCTCATGGCGTTGGACCTAACCGATCCCGAGGGCATAGGTTCCGTCCTCGTCTCTGCGAAGCGCTGCGATCCGGATGGAACGCGGACGAGCACACACGTTCATCGAGCTCTTCAACTTAAGACGAAGCTGGGGGAACGGGGCAGCGCTGGCCAGGCGTCGCAGACCCGTGCGACCAGCGCTTGTCAGCCATGATTTGCATTCCCGAAGCGGGGCCCCCACCTTTCTAGCGATCAGATGACTTCACCGTGAAAAAGCGCCGCGAACTTAAAGCTGTTCGCGCGAGGAGGCTGTCATGAATGCGATTTCCAAGAGACTGGACGAGATGACCCTCGTTGAAAGAACCAACTTGCTGGAGACGGTCGCCGACGCTTTGGAAGCGAGCGCAGCCGAAGCTGAAACCTTGGGCGATGCCCGATTCGTGACCAATTCCACATGCCTGGCCGCAACAATCCGCGGGATGTGCGGCGATCTTGCGCTACGGGATTTCCCAGCTGCCGAACTTCTATTGGAGCAGGGTATGCTGCTGGTGTACCAGTTTTCCAACAGGAAGGGCGCCCGCCCATACCTTAACTGACCCTCCGAGAAATCGGCAATTGAGCAAGACGGACAGTGAGCTGCTGGGTCCAAGAAAGGTTGACGGTATCGGTTCAGGGCGCGTGAGGCCGGGTTTTCGTCGCTTCTCGAAACAGGGGCGATACCCCAATCATCAAGGCTTGCGGCCCAAGCGCTCTGTCTCTTCCCGTGCCGGTTGCTCCCATCCGAATACACTACGGCCGCCCCGTTCGTGCGACCGCAAGAATTCGCCGGCGACGATCTCCTTCAGATCTGGGCCCGTAACATAGCGTTCCAGTTGCCGCGACTGGTCGTCGAGTCGCCTCAAAGCCTGTAATTCCTCTTCTCGACCAAGTTTCGCCCGGCCGACGGCCGACCTCATTACCTTGATTGTTTCGTCATAGACTTTGATCGGCACAGGGAAAGGATGGCGGTCCTTTCCGCCATGGGCGAGCGAGAAGCGGGCGGGGTCCGAGAAACGACATGGCGCGCCGTGAACAACCTCGGCCACCATTGCAAGGGCATTCACTGTCCGTGCACCGATTCCCGGAATTAGAAGTAGATTTTCAAAATCCTTTGGGCCGCGGTCGGCCGCTGCAGCCAGTGCCCCATGCAGGCGTTTCATGTCGACGTCCTTCTCGCGCACGTCGTGATGGGACGGCATGATCAGGTGGGGCAGCAGTGGCTGGGCGGCATTTTTCATTTCACGCGCCGGTTCAAGCGCGATGACCTCCCGCAGGATTTTGTCTGGCCCCAACGCGCCCAGCAAATCAAGCTGACTTCTTCTCGAGCTTTCCGCTCGATGGTCAGCGAGATTGACAATATTCCCCTGTCCGCGTCCTTCGATCGCTGAATGCGGAGAATCCACAAAGCTTCTGAGACCCTCCGAATGCCAGTGATACCGTCGTGCCTGCCTTTTACCGCCGTTCATGCCTTGTTGGACCACGACCCATTTGCCGTCATCTGTGACAATGAAGCCGTGCAGGTAAAGATCGAAACCATCCTGGACCGCGGCGCTATCAACTTTGGCGACCAGCCTGCTGGTGCGCGCAAGAGCGGCGCCATCAATTCCTACGCGATTGCCGATGGCCATCAGCTCGTCAGGCGTCTGCCTAGAATGCCTGCCGCGGCCGCCGCAGACATGAATGCCGAGTTCGCCGGCCATCGGATTAAGGCCCCGCTTCAACGCTCCGATGACACTTGTCGTGATGCCGGACGAATGCCAATCCATGCCCATGACTGCACCGAAAGACTGGAACCAGAACGGGTGTGCCATGCGGCTGAGCAATTCGTCGCGACCATAGTGAATGACGATTGCCTCGGTGATGACCGCACCGAGCCGTGTCATGCGCTCGCCCAGCCATCGTGGGACGCGGCCACCATGAAGAGGAAGATCGGCGCTGCCGGCTCGTTGGACCATGCAGAGCTTATAAAATGGTTTGAGACGCCGAGACAACGAGAAAGTTCTTGAAGCGCCGCCCTGCGAGAATGGGCAAAGCTTTGCCTTTTGCAGAGCGGCCGGTTTGTGTTGTCGCACTGTGTTCGAGCGGACCGGAAGGCGGTTGTCGTGAATCAATTTTTCCATCAAACCTTTACCAGGACGCAAGGAGGAAGGAATTGTTCAGAGTAGTTGCGGGCGGTGGACGTCAGAAGGAGGCGAGGCCGAAGACATCATCTGATTAGTGACAATTCAACAACATTGAAGGACGGGAATGAGGATATTTGGTGCCCTCGAGGTTCGCTCCAACGGTTTCGGATCGCTGAAGGGTGGAGGAGGAAGCATTGTCTCGGGCCTGGCGTGATTTGACCCCCGGCGAGCGTTCCCTGATGGACGTATTGCTCACAAAGCAGTTTCCTGGAGTGGAAGCGTTACGCAGTCAGCTGGAAACAGCGAGAGTATCTCGGATCGACGCCGAAGGTAGCCTCCAATTCAGGGTTCGCGGTCCACTTGCCGAAGTGCCGGAGCGCGTCCCCACGGAAGGATATTACTTCGACGCGGATGTGGACTATCGCCCTGCAGTGAATGTCCTTCTGCATGTCGTGGAGGGCAAGATTCACGAACTGGAAGTCTATAAAGATGATGGCTCGCCGATTAAGGTGTCGCTCGCCACGCTGGACCTAGACCGGTTTCATCTCTTGTAACGGCTCAGGGTTGGTGATCGTCGACGACTAAAGGTGGAGTAACGCGGGTAGTCGCCTCCATTCCCGAAATCCCAGTCGCTGCTAAGATTCCGGCATGAGCTACGAGAAGATCGAAGGACTGGACCAGCAGGCGAGGGCGGCGGCCAAAACAGACCAGCCGTGATGGAGACGCTCGCCGTCTCGCCGCCGGTGAAATCAGCCAGCGTTTTTTTGATCGCTCGACAAGTCTAAATTCCGGATGGTAGCCATTGGTGGTAAGCCTGTCGCTCGGTCAGCCTGCGCTCGTAAGGAATTGGCTACTGCAGTAGCTCGAACCGACAAGCCCGCTTGAGAACCTAAAGGGTCCAAAGCGGTCTGTTGAATAGTGGACTTGCGGGCGGACCAGTCCGCCATGGCGGATATTGCGCCCGACCATGTTGACCTGGGTCGAACGCAAAAAACAATTTGGAACTAACTTGACGCCCCAATCATTCTCGATTTATACTGAAACCTGTATAAGAGGAAAGCAAATGGGACGGCTTGTCTATGACAATGTCTTCGAGTCAATCGTTGACGACAAGGATGAAGCGGCCGATTTGAGCTTCCGGGCTGCCCTGATCTCCGCTCTCGTCGATCTAATCCGGGATCGTGGGTGGAAACAAGCAGATGCGGCAGAAGCACTAGGCATACCACAGCCAAGAGTTAGCGAGCTGATGCGGGGGAAGGTTCACCTGTTCTCCGCTGATAGGCTCATTGGCTATCTGGCTCGCCTCGGCGTTCGCTTCAAACCATCCTTTGAACATCACAGAATAGTCTGCGATGTAGAAATGACAGAGGCCGCTTAACGCGGCCTCAGTTGTCTCTTACATCTTCTTTTGCTTCCTCCGAGCGTTGAAGCGTCTTCATCGCTGCACATTTTCCCTCATCACTTCATAAAACCTCTCTTTCCAGCCACTCGATCCCAAGCCTCGCAAGCTTATTCGATGCTAAAACCTACCGACAGCGGCAGGTGATCTGAGGCTCGACGTGCAAGCGGATCGAATACAATTGACGACGACTTTACCCGGATTTCCTGCGATACGAAGACGTGGTCGATACGCAACAGGGGATAGCGCGAAGGAAATGTCGATCGAGGCTTTGTGCCTGTCAATAATTGCGCATCGCGAAGGTGCGTGGACAAGCGTTTGTAGGCGGAAGTGGAGGGCGTGGCATTCAGATCGCCGCAGACGATCGACGGCGAGGAACGAAACTCAGCATGTCCCATCCAGTCGTCGCCGAGCAGTGCCGCGACCTGCCGTATACGGTCGCGGTTGCGAAGCCCGAGGTGCGTATTGAGTACGTTGAGCGGTTCCCCGTGAACATCGACCTGCACCCAGATTGCGCCGCGCGTTTCGCCGATCGAGGGAAGGGCTGCAGCCCTTATCAGGCGCGTGGGCAGTGCTGTCAGAATGGCGTCGCCATAGCGTTCTTCCTCGACATGCAGTGCCGGGTGAAAGTGGGCGTTCATCTTTAGCAGCGTCGCAATAGCCGCCGCCTGGTCGACACCGCCGGTTCTTTTTCGGCCGACGTCCAGCTCCTGGAGTGCAATGATGTCTGCTTGAGATTGCGCAATGACATCCGCAATCCGGTTCAGGTCAATCCTGCGGTCCGTCCCGATACAGCTGTGAACGTTGTAGGTGAGAATCTTGATCTCGCGTTGGTCGCGTGGGGGGAAGAAGGGAGGTGGTGTAGCCATTCAGCGGGAACCCGTCTCGCCCAATTTCGTTCCCAAAGACAAAGGCATCAAACGGACGGATCCTTCATGTCGGTAAGGCGCATCCTTTTCAATATTTTCCTCATGTGCGGCCTGCTGCTTGCGGCCTACCTGCTCTACAAGGTCTTTAACCGGTACACCTTTGACGAGATCCTGCAATCGATTGACCAGATTCCCCGCTGGCGTCTGGTTTCAGGTGTTGCATTTTGTGCCCTTTCCTATCTTTGCCTCACGGGCTTCGATTGGATGGCCTTGCGATATGTTGGCCGGCCACTGGCCTATCCGAAAGCAGCGATTGCCTCCTTCACCGCGCTTGCGATCGGCCATAATCTGGGAGTGGCCGCCCTAAGCAGCGGCGCCGTTCGATATCGCTACTACACACGATGGGGGCTGAACGCCGAGGAGGTCGCCAAAGTCGTCTTGTTTTGCGGGGTAACGGTCATGCTCGGGCTGTCTGCACTCGGAGGCATAGTCTGTCTCGTAAATCCAACAGATGTCAGCAAACTGTTGGGTGTGAGCAGCAGCAGTCCCCTCTGGATCGGTCTCGGCGTACTGTCATTGCCGGTAGCCTACGTCGTTCTATCCGCCACGGTGCGCTCGCCATTGCGGCTCTGGAAATGGCGTTTCACAATGCCGAACATCAGACTTGCAATTGGACAGATCGCGATTGGTACGCTTAACTTCACCTTCGTTGCCGCCTGTCTGCATCAGGTCATGGCAAGCGAGGCGCCGGTGAGCTTTGTCCAAAGCGCAACGGCGTTCGTCCTCGCCAACGTGGCCATTCTTGTCGCTCACGTGCCCGGCGGCCTCGGTGTGCTGGAGGCCACAGTCACGACCGTGCTTCCAGGCGCTGCATCGATCGGGGGGCTCGTGGCATTCCGCGTGATTTATTTCCTGGTGCCGTTGGTGTTGGGATTGCCCATTTTCGCGATCAGCGAGTTGATAAGCCGCAACGTGAAAAAGAAGCGGCTAGACAAGGGTCGCGAGAAACCGTCCGAGCCTCAAGCGCAACTTCTGTAGTGGCCAATAAGGCCGCCGGGGATCGACAAGTGCGGACCCCGGCAAGAGGCCCGTCTCGCTGCAATCAGGATCAACCTCGTACTCTCTCAAGCCACGCTTCCGGGTGTTTAGCGCAGCGATAGCTCCAAGCATTGATCTCGACTTCTCCATCTCACGGACCTCGGCAGCGGTCGCGCTCAGGTGCTCCGCGATGAGGCGGTGGCGAAGTGACGTAATGGCCTCCTGGTGGGCAGCGCAATCGGCTTCGAGTGCGAGATCGCACTCCGTATCCAGGCCTTCTGAACGATTGTTGAGGTTGGAGGATCCCACGCGTACGAAGCGGTCGTCGATGATAATGAGCTTCGAATGAACAGTGATTTCCTCCTCGCCGCCATTGTCGTCGGATGTGACGGCATACATCACCTTCAGTCGATCGAACCGATCGGCGCGCTTCAGACGCCGTATCAGGCGGTCGCGGTTACTGCCCATCGCGAACTTCTCTATCCAACCGTGCGAGGTCTTTGTGACGATGACCGCGATCTCAGGCCCGTTCGGCTCCTTCAATCGCCTTGCAAGCGCTCGGCCGACGCCGGCGGACGCAAGATATTGAGTTTCGATATAAATATATCTCTTGGCTGCGGCGATGGCATCGCGCGTGAGCCGACGTGCCTCATAGCGTCCACGCTTGCCAATGAGGCCAGGTTCCGTCAGGGCGATGGCCGCGGGAGCTTGAACCATGTCGGCCACCAAAGCTGGTCGGATGATCGTCGCATCGGTCTCGGAAGACACATTCTCGCTGGTTGCCCTCTTCCAACGTCGTCTGGCCACATC
This sequence comes from Rhizobium altiplani, assembly GCF_001542405.1. GTDB lineage: Bacteria > Pseudomonadota > Alphaproteobacteria > Rhizobiales > Rhizobiaceae > Rhizobium > Rhizobium altiplani. Next base: position 16,852 of record NZ_LNCD01000101.1, on the reverse strand, counting down.
ACGGATCATTCCCGCTACCTCACCCGAAACCAGACATTGAACATCGTGAACAGGCGGGTAGGGAATACCGTCAGGCGAGAGTCTTAGAGGATTTGCACTCCGGTGGTCGGATTCGTCCCACCGCCTGGCTGTCAGGTCGATGCCACCCATGAAGGCGACACTTTCGTCAATCGAAACGAGCTTCTGGTGGTGGCAAGCACGCAGTGGATGTTTAAAATCGAAAGTCAATGAGATCTGCGGATGTCTGGAGATTGGGCTCTGTCGAAACAGCCGCAGTGACTTGCCCGAATAGATGGGACCCATCCCCCAAACCAGAATTCTGACCCTTAGTTGCGGGAGCTTATCGACCAGCGACAAGAGACGTTCGCCAAGTGTTTCAGTACTCGAATGGGGTCGCAGGCGAATATCCGGGTTAAAATCCCAACCAATGATCCAGATCTCGCGCTGCGCTCGCCCAAGCGCGTCGTCTAGGGCAGAAAAGTATGCTTCGCCGTCGATCAGAAATGTAGCCTCAGCAGCAACCCCAGTGCGCCAGGCGTTGCGTCCGCGGCGGACGATACTTCGCACAGGCTTTTGACCTGCCAAACGGCCTAGAGAAGGGAAGACAGCCCGGAAGAGATCCGGAGTGGGGGCATTGTCTGCCGATCGATACTCATGCATTCGGCGAGGTTTTTCCTGTAACTTCGTGGCGATTTCGATGTCTCGCGAAACGCGCGCGGCGAGCGGCCTGTTCCAGATCCGGCCAAAAAAAACGAGTGCCAGCTCAATACGATCGCAGCGGGTCCGCCAGCCCATATCCCCGTGCACCGTCCAACGCCGCGAAGGCAACGGCACGCCGGTCCCAACTTGTCGATGACTAGCAACGGTCGCTCGCTCGGTGAGAGGGACGAAACGGCGCTACCTCGCCGAGATCACGACGTCCTTTCCTCACCTGCGCCCGGCAACAGTGGATTGCTGTCAGTTGTCGCCTGACCATTTTGACAGCGACGCCACGCTCATGCCGAAATTGCCTGTTGTTGGTATTTCGTGGACCAAAGGGCGCAATATGGAATTTATCAGTCGTTTCGTTGACCAGCCGATGCTTCAGGGGGCGTCGCGGGCACTCCAGATCTGGCATGAGAAAAGCCGGCGCTCCCCGGACGAGCTCGGTCCTGCTTGGGAGCTCATCGTCATTTCGTGCCTGATTGCCGCGAGTTGCTGGCTCCTCTCAGGAACGGGATGGTTGATTGCGGCAAGTACCTTGATGCTTCTTTCATTCCGCCCTGCATGGACACTTCTGGCAGGACCGAAGCGCGGTGAGTACGATGCACGCGCGTATCGCGCAAGGGCGGCCCTCGCAATCAGGAAGCGAGAAACCGAGTGGTCGGTGCGAATGCTCGTGCTCCTCATTTCTGTCTGTCTGCCAATGATTGCTCGCGCAGGCGATCAATCCGGAGAATTGTTCATCTTCGGGGCAGGTGTCTGGTTCGTTCTGACTGTTCCCGTAAATGCATATCTGGCCGCCGCCGAACCACCGAAGCCCAATGATGGTGACTTCGCGTTCACCAGGAACCGCACGCTGGCAGCTGTCTGACCCACTACTGGCCGGCCTCGGAACCAATCGCCTCTCGGTCCGTTTTCCTCTCGTCAAAATGACGGAGGTTGAAATGCTTTACTACGCACTTGTATTTTTGGTGGTCGCATTGATTGCCGGTGTACTTGGTTTCGGCGGTATCGCTGGAGCTTCCGCATCGATCGCTCAGATCCTGTTCTTCATCTTCCTCGTGCTTTTTGTCGTCTCAATTGCAATGCGTGTGATTAAGCGATGAAGAATTCGTTCGATTGAGCCTTCGCTCGGTGGCGGAAAACCGCCGCCGTGTCTGTTGGTGTGAGGTTAGCGAGGAAGGCCTCCAGCTTCGCGATGACGCGCGGGAAATTTGGAGAGACTAGGATGAATGCCGACACTACTGGACGCCCGGTCGAGTTCGACACCGACGACGACTTACAGGAGCACTTGGCTTTGCTGGAGGCAGATGCTCACGCGGAAGATCGGGTCGTACCAGATGCGTTTTCGCGGCGAACGTTTGAGGACGTTCACGCGGATTTTTTAGCAGTGAAGGATGAAGTCGAGCATCTTCGTGCCAGGCTTTCGGTTGTTACACAGCAAGCTGACACTGTAATTCGTTCACGTGCCGAATGGGCGGATGCGAGCGCGCATGCGCAACTCGGTGATTACCCATGGCTGAAACTGGCGGGAGCAATGGCCGGTACCTATGTCCTGGCAAGCCTTGTTCGCACGATACCGCTCGGATCAGCATTTACTGCGGCCCTGCCGCTTGTGGCAGCAGCCATTCAGCGCCGGACCGAAGGATAAGGGCCTCCGACGGCCGCCGGAAATTCAGGTCTGAGTCGATATGATTGTGTTCACCGAAACGTTTCCGCCTAGTACACCGCGTTTCAGGTCCGAACGTCCCCGCTCGAGTTCGATTACCGTATAGAGCTTGTCGTCTCGAAAGGCGCTTGCGTTCGAGGTGGTGACATCCTCAGCGGGAGCGGCGTCAACCTCCATGAAATCAAGTTCCCGGCTCGCTGCTACAATACGCGCGTCGCCAGCGGTTCGGGCCGCAACGATGACAATGCCGTGATTTGTGGCATTGTCCCACCGCGGATCATCTGGTGCGGCGATCGGTTCGAGCCGATAGACATTCAAGGGCTCGTCCGGTGAGTAGGTCTCGACTGCCGCAGCATCACGGATCTGTGCCTGACTCTCAGTCGAGCGACCAAAGGTCGTTCGACTGGTTGCATTGTTCGATTCGTCCTGGCCCGTTTTGACGACGTTCGACATAGCTCGTTCTCCGTAAACTGCGGCTTTTGCTAACCTTGATCGTTGTCTTGCTTCACTTCAGAAATGTCGTAGTTGACGTTCCAGTCCTTGGTCTTTTTGCCACCCGGGGGGACCTTGTTCACAGAGGCATCCTCCGACCCCGTAACCACTGCCGGCTTGGCACTTTCAACTCCGTCGCTTTCGCGCTTTGCTTGCGATGGTGCGAAGGCGCCCTTCGCGTCTCTCGTGGTTTTTGATTTCATGATTTCCTCCATTCTCAGTCTTGAACCGACGCGTCGCGACTTGGTTCCATTGCTGGCAATGGAAGGGCGCCAATCGCGCTAAAAGGGATTTCGGTTTGGAAATCTGCAACCGACGGCCTTGTTCGTCCATCACAAGTGCGAGGACGGACCACTACAGATCCCCAGGGGATCAGCCCGGTACTTCAAGTTCGATCATGAGATGCCGACGTGCGCGATTGACACGGCTCTTGATAGTGCCGATCGGGCAATGGAAATAATCAGCCGCCTCCTCGTAGCTGCGCCCATCAATGAAAATGAACTCAAAAGCGCTGCGGTACTTGGGCGGCAGGCTTGCACATGCCACCTCAAGTTCATGACCGCGAACCCTCCACTCCTGTTCGGGCGCGACGGCTCGCTTTAGCGACAAACCGTCCGCTATCCCGACGGTCTCTCGTTTCGCAATCCGATACCGTGTGCAAAAACTGTTGCGCATAATGGTGAAGAGCCACGATTTCAGCCGCGTACCCTCCTTGAAATGATCAAGGTTCGACAGAGCCTTAACAAGTGTTTCCTGTACAAGATCATCTGCGTCGTTGGGATGCCGATAGAAAGTACGGGCAAACGCCCGTAGTGCCGGAATGAGCGCGGCAATTTCTTCGCCCATCGAGCCGGGAGAAATGTGTGCGGTCATTATCTCTTCCCCGCAACGGATACTGGAAGGAAAACCTCAAATGAGTGTTTGGTTCCAGGAAAACCGAATTGGTGCGATACCGCACGCTCGGGGCCGAGGTCGGTGGTATCGGAGGGTCATTATAAGCGTCCGCTACCGTACGCGACTTCATGATTGACCTCTAATATAGGGTAGTTACGATGGCTTCCGACCAAGCAACCGGGAGAATGAATTTGACCTTCATGCGATGGCTTCGGGATGCGGATATGGCGATGCTCTCACGCTCCGTTCAGACCTGGTATAAGCATTTTGACGCCAAACCGGATGAAAGAGCTTCCGAGGTACTTTGCGGAGCGGCCATAGATCTTTTTCACCAGGGCCATAACACCCAGGATGAACTGGTCACCCTTCTGATTTCTCGATATCCAGGCCCTGAGGCGCTCCTGATCAACGCTCCTACCTCGGCGTCCGTACACTGAGAACCATTGGCGCAAAATTCTTGCCCTCGGTTTAAGAAGCCTGCAGCTTCTCTCAGTATTCACCATGCTATGCCGACATTGATTGCACGGGCACGGGCGCACGGCCTTATGATGTCAGTATCTGTTTGGCATCGAAGGGGAACAACGCCTCGTCCGAAGCATTCCTTCTCGCCAATGCAGGAGGACGTCATGCAGCTTCTCGAAACCCATGTCGGCTCTGTTGTCGATGGAAAGCTCACGGTCGAATTTGTCGGCGAGGGAGGCGAACTTGTTTCCGTCAGGATGGTGACCGATGACCGTAGTCTCGCGGGAGACAGCGCCGTGCGCCACGCCAAGGAGGTCCTGGTACAGCTTACGGCATTCGGAACCGACGGCAACGCCACCACCTCCGAACCTTTCGGGGCCGCCGCGTCCCGAGCGACGCCGAGTGATCTCGCGGAGCGCGACGAGCGACAATAGATGGCTAAACCCGTTGCACTTGTCACAGGAGCGGGATCGGGGATCGGGCTGGCGACGGCAGAGAAACTGGCGCAGGCCGGCTACGATCTTTTCCTGTTCGATCTGGATCCGAGCGCGCTCGATGCACTCAAGAAGCGCCTTGAAAAAACCGGGACGACGGCAATAGCAATGGCAGGCGACGTCGCGTCGGAGCAAGATATGGAGCGCGCGGCAGGTAAAATATTGGAAGGTTTCGGACGCCTCGATGCGGTCATCGCAAATGCTGGTATCAATGGCGTATGGGCACCGATCGATGACCTCACACCCGCGGAATGGGATACAACCGTTCATGTCAACCTGCGTGGGACCTACTTGACCCTCAACAAGATGGTTCCGTTACTGAAGCAGTCAGGGGGAGGAGCGATCGTCATCGTTTCTTCCATCAACGGGGTGCGCACATTCACGACACCAGGTGCAACCGCTTATAGCGCGACCAAGGCCGCCCAAGTCGCCATGGCCCAGCAGCTTGCCCTCGAACTCGCCCGGCATGCAATTCGCATCAATGTGGTATGTCCTGGCGCGATCGAGACCAACATCGAAGATTCGACCGAGGTTCGACACAGGGAGGAGTCAGAGGTACCGGTGATCTGGCCGGAAGGTACCGTTCCGATCTCGGGAGGGGAGCCGGGGCGGGCTGGCGATGTGGCCGACTCCATCCTTTTCTTGGTGAGCACATCATCTCGGCACATCACTGGAAGCCCGGTCTTCGTCGACGGTGGGCAGGGGTTGCTGCGATGAAAGGCTGGGAATTTTCCTGGGGGCCAGTTTCCAACCCCGACGGATCAACCATCTTCACGCTTTGGGCGCCAACGCAGGCCCGCGTCTCTGTCGCGATCGATAGTCGGCAGGTTCCAATGGACCGGGCTGATGACGGCTGGTTTTCCGTTACGGAAACCTTGACCGACGGTGCGGACTATTGGTTCGTCCTTGTGGACGGCACACGTGTTCCGGACCCCGCCTCACGGCGACAAAGCGCCGGGGTGCTCGGACCATCTCGTCTCTGGGGATCCGACTTCAATTGGAAGGTACCATGGAAGGGCCGTCCCTGGGAGGAGGCCATAATCTATGAGATTCATATTGGCACATTTACAGCCGAAGGAACGTTCGCGGCGGCGGAAAAGCACCTGCATCGGCTTGCGGAATTAGGTGTTTCGGCCGTGCAGATCATGCCACTCGCCCAGTTTCCGGGCACAAGAGGGTGGGGGTACGACGGCGTCTATCCCTATGCTCCTCATAATTCCTATGGTTCGCCAGACGACGTCAAAAGCTTTGTGGACGAAGCCCATCGATATGGCCTCATGGTTTTTCTTGATGTCGTTTACAACCACTTCGGACCAGAGGGGAATTTCCTGCCGCTCTATGCAGCAGAGTTCTTTCGTAAAGACGATCCAACACCATGGGGTCCGAAGATTGCTTTCGAAAGGGAGCCCGTAAGGCGCTTTTTCATCGACAACGCCATCTATTGGCTTGATCAATTCCGGTTCGATGGATTGAGGTTCGATGCCGTAGACCAGATCGAGATCAGAGCGACCTTCACATACTGAAAGAGATTTCTGAGAAGGTTCGCATGCGTTTTCTGGATCGCCATGTGCACTTGATCACGGAAAATCCAGCCAATGCGACTAATCTGCTCTCTCGAAATGGGGGATCGTTTTTTGTTGCCGACTGGAACGACGACTTCCATCACGCCATGCACGTGGCGGTCACGGGCGAGGCGATTGGCCACTATGTGCCATTCGGCGACAAGCCGTGGCAGAAGATGAAGCAGACGCTCCAAAAGGGATATCTATACGAAGGCAAGAATTTCCAGTCCAGCAAGGGAGACCACTCGGCTTCGTTGCCGCCTACCGCCTTCGTGCATTTTCTTCAAAACCACGATCAGGTGGGAAACCGTGCGCTTGGCAATCGTCTTCACACCATGATTGATCAACGCTGTCACAGGGTTTTGACAGAGATCCTTATGCTGTCACCGCAAATCCCGCTTCTTTTCATGGGCGACGACCATCTGACTCCGCGCAAGTTTCTCTTCTTCGCCGACTATGAAGGTGAGTTGGCGAGAGCGATCGCCGCCGGCAGGTCGACAGAAGCAGAAAATTTTGGTGGTCTGCCCGAAGGTTGTGATGCGAAGGATCTGCCTGATCCGAACGATCTCTCGACCTTTCTGGACTCGAAACTCGATTGGGACGCTGACGACCAGGGGTCAGCGTGGACATCTTTTCTCAAACGGCTGATCGACGTTCGTCGCAACCACGTTATTCCCTTGCTACCGGATGCAGACGGTTACGCGGGCTCGGTCGTTTCTGCGGTTGAACATGCGGTGTTCCTTGACTGGAAGCTAGGTGCGCGAACCTTGCAGTTGAGAGCCAATGCCTCAGGGCGGGCAATGTCGATGGAACGCGATTTTGGCCAGAGAGTGTATCCGCCTGTCAACGGGGCTGCAGAGGAGGTTTTGCAGCCATGGACAACGCACCTATATGTCCTTTGAGGCAAAATCGCCTTGTTCAGAGCGCCGTTCAGTGAAGAAGCAAGCGGAAAAGCTAGCGAGTAACGCTCAGTAACGACTTCCACCCTGGTAGGCGCGGCAAATATTGCCGCGCCTGCGTCAAATGCCTATTTGGCCGGGACTGACGGCTTGCCGAGTTTCACAGAGGGCTCACGGGCCCAAACACGAAGCGTGCCAAGCTTTGAGACGAAGGACGGCAGGCTGTCTTTTCCTGATAGTGAAACAATGCCCTCGTCTTCCATTCCAGCAATGCCCGCTTTTTCGAGCAAGGGTACGGCGGACTGGTCGTATCCGATGAACTTGCAGTGCTGGAAGGCATCGGCCACAAAGTCGCGCGCCGTAGCCTCCTTGATGAGGTCTTCGATCGCTGCGGAGGACGTAAGCAATGCCACGGCGTCAAACAGCACCGACGGGCCTCCATCGATCATGTGATGTGCCTGGATCCATTTGCCGTCCGAAGCGGTAACCCCGCCCACCTTGGGAGCAACAAACTCGACGACCGCTTTTTCCTTTCCGACAGTATCGATCAATCCCTTCAGCAGATTGGCGTCTACGCCATCCGTTATGAGGATGCCAAGCTTTCGGCCCTCGAACCGCTTCGGGCCTTTCTCCACAATGCTGAGGGCAGGTGAAGGCGCAAGATCCTGACGTGTCGGCATTGCCGCATCCGCGGCCTTAGGCATGGTCTGGAAGCCAAGCTTATCGGCGACGGTCTTGGCGAGGCTCTCGTCGATATTAAGCAGATGAGCAACCATGCGTTCCCGGATGACCGGCGTCTCCACCTTGCTCAGTTCAAACGTCAAAGCAGCCGCTATGTGGCGCTGCTCGGGCTCGGTCTGGCTGATGTAGAACTGTCGGGCTTGACTATAGTGATCGGCAAAGCTTTCCGGACGAAGTCGTACCTTTCCACCCTCCTCGGACGAGGCAAAGTGCCGGTAACCCAGTTCGCGGGACTCTCGTGGCCCTTCACCGAAAGAGTTGGGTTGATAGTTGATGCGGCCGACCGGATTGCGCATCGCCATGTGGCCGTCCTGTTGGAAATGCTGGAACGGACACTTGGGTGCGTTGATGGGTAGATGCGTGAAGTTTGGACCGCCGAGGCGCTTGAGCTGCGTGTCAAGATAAGAAAAATTCCTCCCCTGCAACAGCGGATCATTGCTGAAGTCGATTCCGGGCGGGACGTTTTGGGTCATGAATGCAACTTGCTCAGTTTCGGCAAAGAAGTTGTCAGGCATCCGGTCCAATACCAGCCGTCCAATCGGTTTCACCGGCGCGATCTCTTCGGGAATGATCTTCGTCGGGTCGAGGACGTCGAAATCGAAGCTGTCGGCGAAATCCTGATCGAACAGCTGCACACATAGTTCCCATTCAGGAAAATTGCCCGACTGTATGGACTGCCAAAGGTCGCGGCGGTGAAAGTCCGGGTCGGCACCATTGATCTTGACCGCTTCGTTCCAGACCACGGATTGAAGGCCAAGCTTTGGCTTCCAGTGGAACTTCACGAATGTGGATTCGTCTTTCGCATTCACGAGCCTGAACGTGTGAACACCGAACCCTTCCATAAAGCGAAATGAGCGTGGAATGGCGCGATCCGACATCACCCACATGATCATGTGCATGCTCTCAGGGGTAAGACTGATGAAATCCCAAAAAGTATCATGGGCCGACTGCGCCTGCGGAAAGGCCCTGTCAGGTTCCGGTTTGACGGCGTGGATGATGTCCGGGAATCTGATGGCGTCCTGGATAAAGAAAACAGGAATGTTGTTTCCAACGAGGTCCCAATTTCCTTCCTGTGTGTACATTTTCACAGCAAAGCCGCGGACATCACGGGCAAGATCGAAGGAACCTTTGTTGCCTGCGACCGTGGAGAAGCGAACGAATGCCGGTGTCCTTTCCCCGGCACGCTGAAAAATATCGGCTCTCGTATATGCTGCCAAAGATTCGTAGGTCTCAAAGAAACCATGTGCACCGTAACCGCGAGCATGGACAACCCGCTCCGGAATGCGTTCGTGGTCGAAATGGAAAATCTTCTCTCGGAAGTGAAAGTCATCAACGATGAGGGGCCCGCGGGCGCCTACCCTCAATGAATTCTGGTCGTCAGCCACAGGCGTGCCTTGTGACGTGGTCAGGACTTCGGCGCCGTCTTCGGCAAATTGATGGAGCTCGCCACCATTGCCTCGATGAGGCTTTTGGTCATGAATCGAGACAAGATTGATTTGTACCTTCGTGGTTTTCTTCGCCATCGGTTGCTTTCCCTAAATTGAAGATGCGATTATTTCCCGTCGCTCAGATCCCTTCGGTGCAACGGAACCAATCTCTCAACTTCATGTGGACGTTGAAGTTCCCGATAGGCTGCGAATTCCTCACTCCCGTGAAAATTGATTGCGCCTGGCTGCTCCGGACTAACGTCATTTGACTGAAAGCACGAAGGCGCTCGGGCGGTGGTTCAATTGGAGATGCCGATCAGGCAGTGACCTTGGACCTTGGTCTGAGGGCCGTCAGACTGAAGTCCCGAGCCGGGAACCGTTGCTGCGCTTGGTGGTTCGTTCAGGGAGCGGACAATACCGCTTCTAATGGAGGATAATGAATGCGTATCAAATTGATAGGAATTGCCACTGCGGTCGCTCTCGCATCAACTTTTGCCTACGCGCAATCATCGACGGTGACGGGAGCTGCGGGAGGGGCAGCAACTGGGGCAATCGTCGGTGGGCCGGTCGGTGCAGCGGTGGGAGGCATCGTCGGTGGCGTGGCAGGTAGCCTTATCGATCCGCCGCCCCAGAAAGTCGTTACCTATGTGCAGCAAGTTCCGGCTCCGACGACCAAAGTTGTCGTCAAGGAAAAGGTGGTTGTTGGCCAACCGCTCCCCGAGACGGTCGTTGTAACGCCGATTCCTGATGATCCAAAGTATGCCTATGCGATCGTCAATCAGCAGCGGGTAATCGTCGAGCCATCCTCGCGGAAGGTGATCCAGGTCATCCAGTAATCGTAAGGGGATGTTGGTCGCATGCCGGCGGGGGGACAGTTCCCACGCCGGCTCTATCCGCGGCTTAGGGGAATCGTGTGACAAAGCTCATAACAGACATCAAGCTCGCCCAATTTGAGCTTCCCTATCTAGATAGGGTCGACAGACGCAATCTTGTCGGCCGTATCGTTGATGAACTGCGGTTCTACCGCTCAAGAAAACTCGGCGAGTTGGCGTTAGACCGATATTTACGCCTGGACGCGCTGATTAAATGCGTTTCGCTGATGATAGCTGACATAGCAGAGATGGATGACGCTGAATTTCAAAGCGTCCTGAACGAATTCGCAAAGCTGGTGGCTCTCCTCGAGAACCTTGCATCCGCTGGCAAGAAGGCAGCAACGCTCCATTGATAGCGTACGGCCGCGAGCGTGGCGACAGCGACTTAGTTGGCAGCACGGCTGGTGGTAGCGCGTCGCGTGCACTGACAATGCCTGATCCGGTTGAAACCGCTCAACCGGTTTTTTCGTCGGTAAGGGTGTGGGCTAAGGCAAAGCGGATTGCGCCGGTTCCGACGGGGCAACGATCGCATGGATCTTGGTGGTCAACCCTGCAGCGATTGTAGCAGGTTGGGTATGGGCCGCCATACGGCTCTGGCACGTCTCGCCACCACGCTCCAGACTTCAAGACCCATGATATCCCGCTCAGGACCCGCCTGCCGTCTACCCGGGAGACTTCGCGGCTTGCGGGGCAAATCGGCTCTCAGACTCCTCGGGGTTGGTAAGGGCATAGCGCATTCAGACGGTCCCCTTTGCAGCTTGCTCCACGACTGCGGGCCTCGTTCAATTTCTGGTTCTCTTCAGCGATCAGACTTTGCGCGCGGTCGCTTGATCGTTGCAAAAGAGCCCATTTCTTCCGGCCAGCGACGTGCTAAGCTTGTTTAATGACAGCGGCAGACCAATACAGTTTTCGCAAAGCGACGTTGGATGATCTTCCGTTGCTTAGAGCATGGCAATCAAACCCGCATGTCCGCGAATGGTGGGACTCAGATGAGCCGTACGATGCGACAGACTTGGCTGATCCTCGGGTAGCGCGTTGGATTGTTTCAATCGCCGAACGCCCCTTTGCGTTTATGCAGGACTATACCGTCCACGGCTGGGAAGATCACCATTTTGCCGAGCTTCCCAAGGGGTCGCGGGGAATCGATCAATACATAGGAAACCCCGAAATGATCGGTGTTGGACACGGATCAGCGTTTATTGGGGCGAGAATGAGGGCTCTCTTCGATGCGGGCGTACCCGTTGTCGCAACCGATCCTCACCCAGCCAATGAACGGGCGATTGCCGTTTATAAGAAACTGGGATTCGAACCGTTCGGATCACCTCAAGAGACGCAGTGGGGCTTGATTTTGCCGATGCTTGCGAGGCAGTAAGCGGCACCCCAGCATTTGCAGCTTCGTCCGCATTCCGAGACATGGCCGCAGGCGCAGTACCGATACACTCGGTGGCTGACACCAAGAGTATACGTTTACAAGCACACAGCCTGACCTCCTTTATGATTTTCGATCCCAGGAATCGCGAAACAAACTACTGTTGCGTATTGGAGTTTTCGCAACGGTCGAATTCGTTCGACGGACATGTCTCACCAACCGACTTCGGCATTCTCTATTGTGGATTGGGTCGCCGGATCTTTCCAAAGGCTATGCGGCACTCGACAGTCGATCGCCGGCCAGCTTTCAAGCTCAGAGCGCGTGCTGATTGCCGGAAATCCTCCTGCTACTCGGAACACTCGGTCGCCTGCTTCGTTTTGATTCCAGTCCGAACCTAGGAGGAATACATGGATTGGAACCGCGTTGAAGGGAACTGGAAGCAGGTCAAAGGTAAGGTCAAGGAACAGTGGGGAAAACTCACGGATGACGATCTTGACCAAATCGATGGGCAACGCGACCAGTTGGAAGGAAAAATTCAGGAACGCTATGGGTTAGCACGGGACCGGGCTCGTCAGGATATCGACGACTGGTACGGTAGCCAGACCTGGTAGACGAACTGCAGGGCCCGGAGCGATCCGGGCTCCTTTTTGCGCTTTGGACTCATTGGAAGATGCGATCTTGGATTTGCGTTCCCGCTGCCACGATACGACCATGAGCCAAACTATCTCCGGTATGTGCGCCCTTAAACACCGGACGACATACGCTGGTGCCGATCCGCGCTGACCGTGTTTGTGTTGACCTTCATAAAAGTTCAAGTGGATAGACGATCCCGGCGTAGTGGTTTGGGTCGCCCTGCCGGTTCCGGAAGCACCTGCCCATCGCCATCACCCACCGAATTTCGTCAAAAGCATCAAGAACGCGATACTCTGCGTGATAAGGTAGCCCGCTTCTGACGGCTTGCGAAATTAAACCTGCCACACGCTCGCGATCGTCGGTATGGATTCGCTCAATATACGATGCGATCGGCAATCCACAGATCGTCTCGGCCGGATCGAGGCCAAACAGAGATGCTATGGCGGTATCGCCGTAGACGGTATCTCCAGCAAGAGACCAGGTAAAAATTCCCGGCTCAGCCGCGTTATCTTCGGGATCGCTTGCGATTCTCATCGCACCTCCGCTTCAAGGTTGGGTCCAAACCGCCAGCAATGCCCGAAGTTCCAGAACTTCACAATCAGCTCTGTGTTGGGAAGTAGCGAAACGGCCGGTTAGCTTGAGAGCAAAATCTCGCTTTGGTAGCGAATGGCCAGCTGTGATGATGACACGACATTGTCCCGTGGTGCCGCACGTGAGCCGCCACAAGGCAAGGGGAAGCAAGCCAGGAACCATCCGGCGTGTCAGATGGACCTTCGCTTGTCCCATCCAGGATTTCGGTTCGCAACGAAAACAGGAAGGTGGTGGCGACACGCAATCGGAGATCACGCGACGCCGCTCACGTTTGGCTTTTTCATGACAAATCAAACGCGCCAGCGCGGATTTTTATTGACGTTATAGCGTAGTTCGCCTGCAGATGCATAATGACCAAAGAGCTGGCGCATCCGCCGTTCGCCGGCTTCACCTATCTGGTGCTGGCGGCAATAATCGCTCACCGACCAAATCCTCAAGGATTTCTTGGTATCGAGATCAACCTCTTTAATATGCGTCGACATTACTCTCCTCCGTTTGGAGGAGTGTTTTAGTGGATGCTTAAATAAATGTCATTTAACTTTGACATTCCTGATTTGCCTGTAGTCGAGCGTCAGCCATTCCGCATTATCGCGTCTTCACGGATTGCCAATGGGACAAGAGAGGATCGCGCGTTCCCGTAACCGGATCATGGGTAGGCAAAGGTAACCTTCTGATCACATCCATTTCCATGCCGGTGGCCGCCGACGTCTTGATATCGGCGCGGCGCTCTGGCCTGGCGGATAAGCACCGACAACCAGAAACGATTGGCTCGCGGCGATAAGGCAATGCCCCGTACCGGCAGGTAAAATCAGGCAATCGCCAGCCGTGACCGCATAATCGATACCATGAGGGCCGCCTATCATGATGGAGGCGTTGCCGTCAGCGACACCTAAAACTTCGTGCGCGTGGACGTGATAGTGCTGATAGCCAAAAATGCCGTTACGCCAGACTCCCGTCCAACCGTGTTCTTGGAAGAGACTCTCAAAACGTTTTGCCGACGCCTCTCCGCTGATGACGGCAGATTTATAGAACAGCACTGGCAAAGCCCGGTTGTTCGGGATCCAATCGCTTGGCGAAAGAAGCTTGGCTGTTACCTCCATCGATGCTTCCTTTCTCCAGGGACCTTGACCCACCGACGCAAACGAAATGTCGTCATCAATATGCAGCCATTTCCATATCGTTCCATCTGTATTCGGCGCTTGGCGCTAGGCAACGCTTGGAAAAAAATCCGGAACATGAAGCTTCGCAAGTCCAATCCTTCGCGAGGCCATCGCGATTGCGCTACGGAACCTTGCAACCGTCGGTGAGTTCACCTCGCAAACGGAGATTCATCGTGACAAGATTCTACTTCCGGACCGGCCCGACAGACACTCCCTGGCAAGACGAGGAAGGCTATGAGTTCCCCGACTTGCCAGCGGCGCTCGATGAAGCAAAGCGCCTCGTTGCCGAGATGGCGATCGACGGGATCCCGACTGCTACAGGGGAGCCCCTTGAAGTTGAGATCTACAATCCGGACCGAGTTAAGATCGTGTCAGTCTCGTTGCATCTATGCATTGAGTACGCTGGCGGAGATTCTGAGATATAGGGGATAGTGTCTAGCCGCTCCGTCTTCCGAATGGCCTGCGACCTGATTGACCCGTGATCGCTAGCACCGCTTGACAATCAGAGAGCGCTACGTGTCCAGGCTTCACCCATTTCCTCGATCTGGCACAGAAGCCTTGGCGGCGTCGGATCGACTAGAGTTACTTTGCGTGTTCGTTACGTCGATGAGAGGCTCTGATGCCATAACTCTTACCTCCAGGAAATCAACGCCGGGCAAGGCTTTGAGTTCCTGCGGGTGCCCCTGTGAAGGCTCAAACTTAGGTCGACTCGCCGCATCCAATTCCCGCTGAGCGAAAACGATCAATCGAGGGCCAATCGACTTCAGTCTCAACGGGTCAATGGAACAAGCAGAGTTTCTGGTTGTTTGTCTGTTCTCAACCAGAGGAAACATCAATGAAAAAACTCATGATCCTTTCTATCGGCGTGGTGATGACGGCGTCGGTCGCGCTCGCCCAGAGTGAAACGCCGAAGACGTCCCAGACAACACCCGCGGTCAAAACCGAGCAAAATCCGGGAGCCCCGGTTGCAGGCAAGAACAGTTTCACCGAAGGCCAGGCAAAAGCCAGGATCGAGGAAGCTGGCTACACCGACGTCACCGGCCTCAAGCTTGACGATCAGGGGGTGTGGCGGGCCAGCGCCACCAAGGACGGCAAACAAGCGAACGTCTCCCTGGACTTTCAGGGCAACGTCACCATGGCCAAGTAACCACGAATAACAAGGAAGCAGTCACATGAGAACGATCACTGGTCTATATGATAACTACGATGACGCGCGTGCAGCCGTGAGCGCGCTAGAAGATGCGGGAATCCCGTCAGACGACATCAGCATTGCCACCAACGAGACAAATGGAGTCGAAGTCGAAGGCCAGGGCAACCGCGCCGCTGAAGGCGCAGGAACCGGGGCCGGTCTTGGCGCAATGGCCGGGGGCGCCGGCGGTCTCCTTACAGGTCTAGGCATGCTTGCAATTCCGGGGGTGGGTCCGGTAGTTGCCGCCGGTTGGCTTGTTGCGACCGCGGCGGGAGCTGCAGCAGGTGCAGTTGCCGGCGGTGCCGTCGGTGGCATCGTAGGTGCTATGGTCAAGGCGGGTGTTCCTGAGGAAGACGCGCATCTTTACGCCGAAGGCATCCGCCGCGGAGGATCGGTTGTCGCCGCGAGAGTAGAGGAAGGACGTGTCGCCGAATCCCGGGCAATCCTCGACAGGTGGCGCCCCGTTGATATCCGGGCGCGCCGCGCGAGCTATGTCGAGCAGGGCTGGACCGGTTTCGATGATACCGCCGATCCCTATACTGCAGAACAGATAGCAGCTGAACGCGAGCGTTATCGTTCCACTCTGTAGGCGAACTTAAGCTGTGAGCGGTTGCAATGCGGCCGCTCTAGTTTGCTCCAAGTGCGAATGGGCTTCGACGGCCCCAGCGAGGCTCGGTTAGCGCTGAGAGGGAACTATGGGCCAACATGAGGTCACCGCCCTACGAGGTCGTCCGCGTCGTTCGGAACGGCATCGTGTGAAACAGATAGCTGGGTGGCCAATTGATCAACCAAATTTGAACTCGGCGGTCTGGTTCGCTCTGCCGCAAGCCAGCAAGTTTCTCTTCCAGCGGTTGACAAAGCTGTCTTGGGGATAGCACAGAGACCGTATAAGAATCTTATTAAAAGGCTCAGCGGGTTCCGCCGGCCGGAAGTGTTCACATGGATACTGTTCAAGTGCTGCCGGGTAGCGTCCTTCGCCATCCGGGCTACCTCAATTTCGCAACTTCCCGCATTTTCTCCTCTCTCTCATTCCAATGCATCGCGATCGCGATGGGGTCGTCTAATCGCACGGCATTTTGCAAGCGTTTTTTTAAAGATCAGCCCGGCCGGTACTGTGGTCAGTGCCGGAGAGCGAACGATGCGGGGTCCAAGCGTCTGATTTGCGCGCGCCAAGTGAGCGTTTGCCGGAAGCAGGGTCGTCTTCGCGGTCGACACACGGTCGCCGCATGATGGGGCTTCGCAGGTCGAGTGTTCCAATGTGGACGACGCAATCCGCAGGTTACCTGCGATTGCACCCCAACACGCGGAATCACCGTGCCTACGTCCCGGCAGGGACGTTCTGACGCCGGTCCATCAGGACGTTGGCGGAAAATATTCGGAACGGCTAGCCGTTGGCCGGATCCATTCCAACTGCGCGATCAAAAAGCTGACCACTCTTAAGCATCGCGTGCATTGTGACAGATAATCTGCGCGCAACGGCGACCGCGGCACGTTTGAAACCCAGCCTTTCCCTTAGCTTTAACCCCCAAGAGCGAAGGCCGCTATCGGCACTGCTGCGCGTGAGAATAACAGTTGCAGCTTCGAACAGGAGACCGCGCAAATGGGCGTCGCCACGGCGCGAGATATGACCGTCATAGTCGACCTCGCCTGATTGATAGCGGCGTGTCGTTAGCCCCAGCCAGGCTCCTACGGACCG
>NZ_LNCD01000100.1 GCF_001542405.1 Rhizobium altiplani | reverse complement strand
ATCTTGGCCCCGTCGTTCTCGCTGAGGAACTTCGCAGCATGGAACCCCACATTGCCAAAGCCCTGGACGGCCACCGTCATCTTCGCGAGGTCACGGTTTCCTCCGATGCCATTGCTGTAGGGATCTCGCAGATAACAATGAATGGCATATTGCACACTTCGCCCGGTGGCTTCGGTGCGACCCTCGATACCGCCATGAGACAGCGGTTTTCCGGTGACGCATGCGGCGCGTTGACGATGTCCGATGGCCCGGTCCGTTTGTGCTCGTCCGCCATCCACGCCATTTCCCGCTCACCCGTACCAACATCCGGTGCGGGCACGTTTCGCCCTGCCGAAATAAGGCTGCACTTTGCGAGCTCCTGTGTAAATCTGCGGGTTATGCGCTCGAGTTCGTGGACTTCCCAATCCTTGGGATTGATCTTCAGCGCTCCTTTCGAGCCACCGAAGGGCACGTCCACCAACGAGCATTTGAGGCTCATCAGCGCCGCCAACGTCTCCACCTCTTCTTGGTTCGACGCAAGATCATAGCGGATGCCACCCTTTGCAGGCTCAACGTGCTCGCTGTGGACGGAGCGCCAGCCCGTGAAGGAATACATTCGCCCCCTTAGCCAAACGCCGAAGCGAACCGTATAGGTGGAATTGCAAGCCTTTATGCGCTCTGCAAGTCCCTCTGGAAGCGGCAACTGCGCGAGTGCGCGGTCCATATACGCTTCGACGCTGTCGAGAAACGAGAATTGTTAATCTTCAGACGTCGCAATTTTCACTGCCGTATTCAATTTTCATTCTCCTCGCGGAAGTAAGCTGTTGCAAGTTGAGCGCGGTGCCGCCTGGGCCTCGCCAATCTTGAGCCCTCGCCGCGGGCATAAGCGCTCCGGCGAGGCCGTGGCATGGGGGCAATTTCAACCTGATCTGCCTATGGCCATCTTCTCGGACCCGCGCCAGGCATCCTGATTTACCGAAGCTCGATCGCGCGCTGTTCTGCTGCCCTAACGCATTGATCGAGCAGCGCAGGGAGCCCTTTTGGCCCTTCAAGTACCGAGAGGCCCGCCTCTGTCGTTCCTTTGGGACTGGTTACGGCCCGCTTCAGATCAATCGCGCTGCGTTGATCGCGCTCGAGCATCCGACCAGCGCCCACGACGGTCTGCCGAGCGAGTGCCGCCGCCAGTTCGGCCGGCAAGCCGATCTCCACAGCAGCCGCCTCGAGGTGTTGCGTGAAGGCAAACACATATCCAGGTCCGCTGCCGGCAACGGCCGTGACTTTATCGATGTCGTGTTCGTCAGAGACCCAGTGGAAGCGCCCAACGGCTTCAAAGACGCGTTCGACGCGCTCTAAAACCTCCCCATCTACCAGGTTATCCGCATATCCCACGGTCATCCCCGCCCCTACTGAAGCGGGAAGATTGGGCATCACGCGGATCAGCCTTGCGTGTTGGCCCGCAACCTCTCTCATCGTTGCCAGGCTGACGCCAGCGGCAATGGAAACCATCGGCGCCTCAGCAAGGCTGGCCTGACAAGTCTGCAATGCGTCGCCGATGTAGTTCGGTTTGACGCCGAGGATGATAAGGTCAAAGCGCCGCTTCATTAATTGGGCAAGGTCTGAGAACACCTGCACCCGGCTGCCTGGCGGCAGAAGCGATTTCGCGCGCTGTGCGTCAGGATCGACCGCGACGACATCTTCGTGCCCGTTTTGATCGACGCCGGAGGCGATGGCTGCGCCCATATTGCCGCAGCCGAGGACTAGAACGCTCATGAGGATGTCCTTTGCAGATGTTAGTGGGCGCTTGAGGCGATGAACTGCTTGAAACGTTCGGAGCGCGTATTGCCAAACAATTCGTCCGGGGTGCCGTCGGCTTCGACTTCACCTTTATGGAGGAACAGCACGCGATTGGACACGTTGCGGGCAAAGGCCATCTCATGGGTGACGACGAGCATGGTTCGGCCTTCCTCAGCCAGCCCACGCATCACCTTGAGGACTTCACCCACCAATTCAGGATCAAGGGCGGAGGTAGGCTCGTCAAACAACATGACTTTCGGGTTCATGGCCAAGGCACGGGCAATCGCCGCGCGTTGCTGCTGCCCGCCCGACAAGTGGCTTGGGTAGTAGTTGCGCCGTTCCGCGAGGCCCACTTTCTCCAAGAGCTCCTCAGCCTGAGCAACGCATTCGCTTCGCGGCCTTCGGAGAACGTGAACAGGCGCCTCGATGATGTTTTCAAGAACTGTCATATGGGACCAGAGATTAAAGCTCTGGAAAACCATGCCAAGTTCCGCGCGGATCGCGTCGACCTGGCGACGGTCAGCCGGCTCGCTACTTCCATCCCGTTTGGTCTTCATGAGGATCGTATGGCCACCGACCGTAATCGTCCCGGTGCTTGGGGTCTCAAGCATGTTTATGCAGCGCAGAAACGTGCTCTTCCCCGATCCGCTTGATCCGAGGATCGAGATCACGTCACCTTGATGAGCCTCGAGCGAGATGCCTTTGAGAACCTCGTGCGAACCGAAAGATTTTCGGAGATCCTTTACGATCAATGCTGCATTTCTGTTCTGTGTCATTGGTTTTCCATCAAAGAGCTTGAACTGTCTCAACGCCGGTGGGTCGAGCCCGCAAGTGCGGAGACAGACGCCGCTCGAGCATCCCGAGCGCTTGGACCAAGAGGAAGTTCAAGAGGAGATATATGGCCGCCGCACACAAGAAAATTTCAAAGGTGCGGTATGTCGAGCTGATCATCTTGTTTGCAATTCCGGTGACCTCCCAAACCGTCACCAGACTGGCCAATGAAGTCGACTTCATCATAGAAACAAGTTCGGTTGAGTAAGCCGGTAGACAATGACGAAATGCGATCGGTCCGACTATGCGCCGGAAGAGGAGGAACCCGGACATGCCGTAGGCCTTGCCCGCTTCGACCTCCTTGGGGGGCACCGCGCGCAGTCCCCCGCGGAAAACTTCGGCAGTATAACCCGCCGTACACAATGCCAACGAGATACAAGCGCAGTAGAATGGCTCCCTAAGAATGGGCCATACCACGCTGTGGCGGACGATCGGAAATTGTCCGAGCCCGTAATAGAGCAGGAACATCTGCATCAAAAGCGGTGATCCACGGAATACGAATATATAGGATCGTGCGAAGCCGCGAGCGGCAGCGTTGTTGCTGACACGCAGGTAGGTCAGCAGTAGCGCCAGGAGGCCTCCGGCGGTGACCGAGATCGCGAAAAGGGCGACAGTCACAGGCAGCACCTCGAGAAGGGCCTGCATAACCTGCTCAAGAAAGACGAGATCCATGTTCACGCCTCTTCCGTGCGAGGCGTAAAGGCCTTGTCTGTCGCGCTTTCAGCTTTTTCAACAACTTGGTTCGATACTGCTGTCAACATCAGGTACAGCGCCGCCCCCGCTACATAAAAAAGGAAGTATTCACGCGTCGTGCGGGCAGCAACGTCGGTGGTCCTCATGATTTCCGCCAGGCCGGTGACCGAGACCAGTGCCGAATCCTTAAGGCTCATCTGCCAAACGTTGTTGAGGCCTGGCAGGGAAAAGCGCATGACTTGCGGTATCAGGATCCTGCGTAGCCTCAGCAGGCGCGGCATGCCGATGGCAACGGCTGCTTCGATTTCACCCTTCGAGACGGCGAGGTAGGCGCCCCTGTAGACCTCGGCCTGATACGCAGCACAGATCAGGCCCACGCCAAATGCGCCGGCAACGAACGGCGGGATCCCGACAAAGCCTGCACCGCCGCTCATATGGAATATGCCGCTAAGAAGTGAGGACCCGCCAAAATAGCAGAGATAGATGATCAATAGTTCCGGCACACCGCGAAAGACGACGGTGTAGCACTCGCCCAACAGGCTTGCGGGCAGTGATCGCGAGAGCTTGGCCCAGGCGATCAGCGCGCCAAGGACTGCCCCGATGATCAGCGATGCAAGCGTCACAGCAAGCGTCATGATGGCCGCTTGAAGCAGCAAACCGCCCCAGCCGCCGTTGCCAAATCCAAGCAAGAATAGGTCGCTCATTTACAGTTTCCGTAGATTTGGCCACGCAAGGGCAGCTGAAGCGTGATCCGAGTTACGGGCTCACGTCGCGTTTGAACCACTTCTGAGCCAGCGTCTTGACGGTGCCATCGGCCAATGCCGCTTGAATTGCGCCGTCGAATTTAGCTTTGAGGTCCGCGTCATCTGTGCGGAATGCCAAGGCCTGCCCGCCGCCCCAAATGGGTCCACCAACTTCGGGGCCTGAAAAAGCTAGATCTGCATTGTCAGGCTTCGCCAAGGCGGATCCGAAATAGGTCGCATCATCGAATGCCACGTCAATTCGACCGGCCGTCAAGTCAAGATCGTGCTCAGGGGGCGTCTTGTATTCCCGAATATCGGCCACATCCCCGAATTTCTTGTGAATGAAGTCGGAGTACACCGTTGATATTTGCACGCCGATCGTCTTGCCGGTCAGTGCTGGTATGCCAATCCGTCCTGAGTGCCACAAAGCAACCCGAAGGTATTTGGCCATGCCGCTCTTCCCATTCAGTCAGATCCTCCACCGTCGGGGTGGCATCAGGATCTCGTCCGACCCTTTCGGAAATATCGATGACGACGAGCGGCAGGAGCATCTCTGAAACCGGAAGCTCATCGATTGTGCGTCCGCCTTTAACGAAATGGACAGGCGGGTCGACATGCGTCCCCCACTGACCGACGAAGCTATAGCGATGGACTTGTGCGATATCGCCTCTGTCGAAATCCATCACGAGCCTTCTCTCTTCATCGGGGAAGCTTGAAAACCTCGGCTGACCCGGACCGAACGCATGGGTCAGGTCTACGAAGTCAGCCGAGGAGATCACCTCCCGATACATATCCCACAAAGGGTGTCGGGAGGGACGGGTCATGGTGCCGGCACGAACGAAGGGGCTTCTTCCGAAGCAAGGTAGAGCTTGCCATTCTTCACGCCGATGACGGTCACGGACTTCTCCGGCACTGGATTGCCGTCCTTGTAGGTGATCGTACCGGTGACACCTTCAAGGCCAGCAGTCGTCTTGATGGCCTCGTGGATTTTTGCCGGGTCGTCACTGCCGGCGCGCTTGATGGCGTCCGCCATCAGCTTCATGGCATCGTAGCCGAGAGCTGCGAAGGTGTTCTCCGGAGCACGCCCGTACGCTTTCTTGTATGCTTCCATGAACGCGGCGACTTTCGGCGAAGCGCCCTCACCAATGAAGCTGTGCGTCGTGAAATAGGTGTTGTTGGCAGCCGGACCACCCATCTCCAAGAGAAGCGGCGTGTCGTAGCCGTCACCGCCGACGACAGGGATATCGACCCCGGCTTGGCGCAGTTGCTTGAGGATAAGGCCGATGTCGTCGCCTCCAGCCGAGATGAAAATGAAATCCGGCTTCTCACCCAGGGCTTTGATTTTCGTCACCTGGGCGGTAAAGTTCTTGTCGCCGGTTTTGTAGGTATCCGTTCCCAGCAGCTTGCCGCCACCGTTCTCATAGGCTTTCGTAAAGTATTCGGCGAGCAGGGTCGTATACTCCATACCCATGTCGGTGATCAGGTACCCCTTCTTGGCATTGAGCTTCTCGAGCGCGAACTCCGCTCCGACCGCCGCCTGGACGTTATCCCCAAAGCAGGCCAGGAAAACCTGCGTGCCGACCTGCAGGGGAAGCTTCGGCGACGTAGCGCCAGGCGTGATCAAAGGAATTTTTGCGGCTTCGATCTGAGGAGCCGCCGCCAACACGCTGTCCGGATCGGCAAAACCGATAAACGCTTTGACTTTATCGCTCTCGATCATCTGGCTCGTGACCGTCGAGATCGTCGCAGTGTCGCTCTTGGTGTCATAGGTAACAAGGTCGATCGGGCGGCCAAGAACACCACCGGCGGCGTTGATCTCCGACACCGCGAGCTTCGCGCCGTTCAACATGGGTCCGTCAAATGAAGCCTCGATCCCCGTGATATTGGCCGGAAATCCGATCTTGATCGCATCGGCGGCGGAGGCTGTGGTCGCGAGCATCATCGCGGCCATCATTCCGAGAGTGAGCGTGGCACGCCTGGAAAGGCTTGGCATAGTGTTACCCCTTTTGCTTGGTTATTGCCGAGCTTTTGAACCGAGAGTGAACTCCCGGTCGCCCATGATCCCCTTCGGCCTGAAGATCATGACAACTATGAAGATGAGTCCGAGGATGATCTGGCTCGCGCCGAAAACGGCCGGGACTTCGAAGGCACCAAGTGTGAAGCCCCTCTCCACGGACCGTAGGACTTCTGTGATCAGCGATATGCAAACGACGCCGATCAGGGCCCCTGAGAGCGACCCCATTCCGCCAAGGACCAACATCGCAACGATGTTCATTGTCATCGCAAAGTAGAACGTCTTCGGCGAAAACGAACCGAGGTAGTGCGCAAAGATCGATCCGCCGACGCCTGCAAAGAATGCACCCACCACAAAGGCGGTCAGACGCGTTCGCAATACGCTTATTCCGACTGCGCTGGCGGCGAGCTGGTCGTCCCGGACCGACTTCATCGCTCGTCCGAAGGGCGAATGAACAAGACGCCATAGGATATAGAAGGTGATGGCGAGCCACCCCACCGCCCACATCAAATTGGCGTCGACGGGCACCCCTGTGAACGTGCGGGCTCCGCGCGTGAAGTCGCTTGCATTGATCAGCACGACATTCACGATAATGAGAAAACCCATCGTGGCGACGGACACAAAGTTACCCGACAGTCGCATGAGCGGAAATCCGACGATAACCGCGAGAGCTGCCGCGATCAGTCCAGCCACAATGGTGGCTGGGAAAAACCCGAGATGCATTTGGGCGATCAAGAAAGGAAGGTTGGGGAGCAGCGCCGACTTCTGCTGAACGGAAAGGGAGAGAATGCCCGAAGCGTAAGCCCCGACCGCAATGAAACCAACGTGACCGAGAGAAAAAACCCCGGTAAAGCCATTGGTCAGCGCAAGCGAAAGCACGAAGATGCCGTTGAGCGCCATAAGAAGGCATATCCGGCTGACATAGTCGCTGGCTATTGCAGGCAGAAGCCATGCTGCCGAGATGGCGAGCGCGATGAGGGCGACGCCGATTGCGTGTGACTTCAACATCAGAGCTTGATCTCGCGATTGGGTTGGAGAAGGCCGCCGGGCCTGAACAGCAGGAAAGCGATGAGCAACGCGAAGACGATCGCGTCCCTGTAGGGCGACACGGACGAAGGCAGGAAAGCGACGATCAGAATTTCCAAGGCACCCAACATGTACCCGCCCACTAGGGCGCCGGCGATCGAGCCGAAACCGCCGATGATCGCTGCCACAAAGGCTTTCAGCAGCGGAGTAAAGCCCATCTGGGGATCGACCGCCCCCGCCTGAGCTGCCCACAAGACCCCGGCCAGCCCGGCATAGGCCGAGGCGAGCAGGAAGGCGATGACAATCAGCTTATTGACGTTGAGGCCCACAAGCTGCGCGGCATCCGCATCCTCAGCGGCGGCACGCATTCCCAGTCCCGCGGTGGTACGCGTGGTGAACCAGCCAAGCAGCACCAGCGAGCCTGCCGAAACCGCGATCGTCAACAGGGTAATGTTCGTGAGGGTGATGCCCCCTGTGAGCTGCCACGACCCATCGAGCCACGTTGGTATCGGAAAGTTGCGCGGCGACGAACTGAAGATGACAATACCCACATTCTCGAGAATGTATGTCACCGCGAGACTTGTCAGCAGACGCGCAACATCCGGCGCTTTGCGGATGGGTCGATAGGCGATGCGTTCAATGAGGATGCCCAGGACTGAGGCGACAGCGACGCCTATGACGATTGCCGGAATGAATGGAACGCCTGCAGCGATGGAGAGAACGGCACCGAAGGCTCCGACCATCATGACGTCCCCATGGGCGAAATTGGTCAGACGCATGATCCCGAATATGATCGAAAGCCCGACTGCGACGAGGGCGTAGAGGCTGCCGAGGCTTACCGCATTCAGGAGCTGTTGAAGCACATAGTCCCAGAAATTCATTGTGATGCTCCCAAGTAGGCCTGAGCGACACGGTCGCCTACCCGAAGATCGGACGCTTCGTCGGTAAGCACGACCTGACCATTTCGAAGCACGTATGCGCGATCCGCCAGGTCCAGAGCCAGAGCCGTGTTCTGTTCGACCAGAAGCATCGTCATGCCGCGCCGCTTTAGCTCTCGAAGGGCTTCGAAAATATGCCGGACAAGGAGCGGTGCGACGCCGAGGGACGGCTCATCGAGAAGCAGAAGCCGTGGTGAGGCCATCAATGCCCGTGCCAAAGCCACTTGTTGCTGTTCTCCGCCCGAGAGGGTTCCTGCAAGTTGCGACATGCGCTGCTTGATGATCGGAAACAGCGTGAACATGTTGTCAAGATCTGCCGCGACTTGATGAGCGTCAGACCTTGTACTGGCTCCCAGGCGCAGATTGTCGGCGACGCTCAAGCCGCCAAAAAGCCGCCTTCCCTCGGGGCTCTGGGAAATGCCCAGCTTGACGATTTTCTCAGGAGTGAGGCCGAGAATACTCGTCCCTTCGAACGTCACGGCGCCGGATGACGGCCTTGTGAGACCGGATACCGTTCTTAAAGTGGTCGTCTTGCCCGCGCCATTGGAGCCCAACAAGGCTACGACCTCCCCATGCCCCACGCTGAGCGTGACCCCCTTTAACGCGCGCACGGCGCCGAATGAGACGGTGAGATTCGAGATTTCCAGCCGAGTGCCCGCATTGCTATTCATGGCCGAGATAGGCCTCCCTCACCCGCGGGTGCGCGCGCACTTCCTGTGGTGTTCCGACGCAGATAACCTCTCCTGCAGCCAGCACCTGGATGCGCTCGCAGAGATTCATGATCAGGTCCATGTCGTGTTCGACCACGACGACCGTCACGCCTCGACTGTCCCGGATACGTCTGATCAAGTCGGCGAGCTGTTTGGTCTCTGCGGAATCAAGGCCCGCGGCGGGCTCGTCGAGCAGAAGGATGTCGGGGGCGGTCGCCAGCGCTCTGGCGATCTCGAGCCGTCGCTGATCGCCGTAAGGAAGTTCGCAAGCGAGCCGGTCGGCGTGGTGTGACAGCCCCACCAAGGAGAGAAGTTCCTCCGCCTGGCCGTTTGCCGCCTCCTGCGTCGCAAAATATCGCCTGGTGAGCAGAACGGCTTCGAAGATGTTCGTCTGGTGCCTCAGATGAGCTGCGGCCCTGACATTTTCCCGCACCGTCAGAGATACGAATAGCCGGGAGCCTTGAAACGTCCGCGCCAGGCCTTTTGCGACCACTGCGGATGGTCGCAAACCGCTGATGCGGTCGTGCCTGAAAAACACCTCTCCCGCGGTGGGTTTCGAAAACCCGGTGATGCAGTTGAACAGCGTGCTCTTTCCCGACCCGTTCGGCCCGATGACGCCGACAATCTCGCCTTTGCGCAAATCGATCTGGTGATCGCGAAGCGCGATCAACCCTCGGAAGCTTTTGGTGAGCCCTCTGGTTCTAAGCAAAATTTCGTCGCTCGACGCGTCGACCATTCCGCAGCCCCTCCTCTAGTTTTTTCGCATAAGGCAAGACTATTTCCAAATAGTCAAGTACCTATCCTATGGTGAATTTACGCGAGCAACATCGGAGCCAATATCACCTAGATACATTCGGTCAGCCCTGCTAAATATCTTCTTTTCAATGGTTTATAATGAATCACTCTGAATTCTGGGCAGGAAAGTCACTTGACATGGCCTCTTCGTGACAATAGCAATGGGCGAAAATGAAGGAGGACCTCAGCCCATGAGTGATGTCTCGCACTCCAAAGATTTTTGGCACGATGCGGCAAAATCCGTTCGAATCCCCACCCGCGCCTTCGTCGGCGGGAAGCATGTAGATCCGGCGGGCGGGAAGACCTTTGACGCCGTAAACCCCGCCACGGGGAAAATACTGGCAGCTATCGGCGCCTATGATGCCTCCGATGTCGATGCCGCGGTCCGGTCGGCGCGCAAGGCCTTCGACAAGGGTGACTGGTCGCGTTGCGATCCGGCCGAGCGCGGCCGTGTGCTGGTGCGCCTGGCGGACCTGATCATGCAGAACCGCGAAGAGCTGGCGCTCCTCGAAACCATGAATATGGGTAAGCTGATAACGGACTCGACCAAACTGGACGTGCCGAGCGCGGCCGCCGTGTTTCGCTGGTACGGGGAAGCTGTCGACAAGCTTGTGGACGAGGTGATACCGACCGACGAAAACCGACTGGCGATGGTGACCCGCGAGCCCGTTGGCGTCGTCGGCGCTGTCGTCCCTTGGAACTTTCCACTGAAAATGGCTGCATGGAAATGCGCGCCGTCACTGGCGGCGGGCAACAGCGTCATTCTAAAGCCCGCCGAACAATCGCCGCTGAGTGCTTTGCGACTGGCAGAACTTGCTGCGGACGCTGGTATTCCCCCGGGCGTGTTCAACGTCCTCCCAGGCCTGGGAGCGGATGCGGGACGGGCAATCGGACTTCATCCTGACGTCGACTGTGTTGCCTTTACGGGCTCCACCGAGGTCGGAAAGATGTTCCTTGGCTATTCCTCCCAATCGAACATGAAGCGGGTTTGGCTTGAATGCGGCGGAAAGAGCGCCAACATCGTCTTCCCGGCCGTGGCCGACATCGGAGCGGCTGCGTCCGCCGCGGCCCTTGGAATCTACTTCAATCAGGGCGAAGTATGTTCGGCGACCTCCAGGCTCTACGTTCACGCGTCAATCCATGACGAGTTTGTTGAAAGGCTGAAGGGCGAAGTTTCGAAATTTCAGCCCGGCGACCCGCTCGACCCCGCATCAGGAATGGGCGCGCTCGTCAGCGAGGAGCATCTCGAAAAAGTCAGTGGCTATATCGATCTCGGGAAAAAGAGCGCGACGCTGGTTGCAGGCGGCGACAGAGCGTTGACCGGCAGCGGAGGCTATTTCATCGAGCCGACAATCTTCACCAATGTGGAGCCTGGTTCGACGCTATCGCAGGACGAGATATTCGGCCCGGTTCTGGCCGTCACCCGGTTCGAAAGCGAAGACGAGGCGGTCGGGTATGCAAACGCCTCCATTTACGGCTTGGGCGCCTCGGTCTGGACAAACGACCTTTCGCAGGCGCACCGCGTTGCCCGGCGCCTTCATGCGGGGAGCGTCAGCGTCAACCTTGTCGACAACGTTGACGTCAGGACTCCGTTCGGCGGCGTGAAGCAATCGGGGACCGGGCGAGACCTATCGCTTCATGCCTTCGACAAATACACCGAGTTGAAAACGACGTGGATCGCCCTTTGACGCACAGCGCTGCCACTCTCACGAATTCGAGCCGGCTTTGGAGCTCGATCATGCGCATTGCGGAAATCGGCGCGATTGAAGGAAACGGCAGCTGCCGCCTCTCCCTGACCGACGAAGACAAAGAGGCGCGCGATCTCTTCCGCTTCTGGGTGACCGCGGCCGGATGCGAGGTGCGTGTCGACAACTTCGGCAACATTTATGCGATCCGCCCCGGCGCTCGCGATGATCTGCCCGCGGTGCTGATTGGAAGCCACCTTGACACCCAGCCCCATGGCGGTCGCTTCGACGGTGTGCTTGGGGTCATGGCAGGACTTGAAATCGTCCGGGCGCTGAACGACGCCGGGATTGAAACCGAGGCGCCAATCGCCATCGTCAATTGGACCAACGAGGAAGGCGTTCGCTTCAAACCTGGGCTAACGGGATCGTGCGGTTTCGTCGGCGCCTTGCCAGCTGGCGACGAGAGTTCGATCTCCAGTTCCGACGGCAGCCGATACTACGCCGAACTCGCACGCATCGGATATGCGGGGCAGGATCGCCCTCCGCAAATATCGACCTATTTCGAGATGCACATCGAACAAGGCCCCGTGCTGGAG
This sequence comes from Rhizobium altiplani, assembly GCF_001542405.1. GTDB lineage: Bacteria > Pseudomonadota > Alphaproteobacteria > Rhizobiales > Rhizobiaceae > Rhizobium > Rhizobium altiplani. The sequence goes on along the minus strand of NZ_LNCD01000100.1, from coordinate 23,438 downwards.
AATGCCGGCGCAACGATCGGCATCGTGGAAGGTGTCCAGGGAGTCCGATGGTTTGAAATTGATTTTCTCGGCCAGGACGCTCATGCCGGGACGACCCCCATGAACAATCGCCGGGACAGCTTTCTCGCGGCGTCACGATACGCCTTGGGCTTTGTCGAACGAGCTATGGACATCGACCCTGATGTTCGGGTCACATTCGGCCGTGTCGAAGTCGAGCCGAATTCCACCAACACCATACCCGGTCGCACGCGGCTGGTGCTCGATCTGCGTCATATCGACGAACACGTTCTCGACAGGGTCGAGCGGCTCATGGCCGATCAGGGCGAGCCGCTCAAGAAGCTGGGTTTCGGGTTCTCCATCAACCGCATCATGAACGTTCGACCTGCTTCGTTTAATCGCGACCTTAAAGACGCGGTCGAGAAAGTGGCGTCTTCCCTGTCGATGCCATCGTTGCGCCTCCCCAGCGGTGCGATGCACGACGCCAGCAACCTCGCGGCCGTCGTGCCCTCCGCGATGATTTTCATCCCCTCGCGAAACGGCATCAGCCACAACCCACTTGAGTGGTCCGAGCCCATGCATGTAGGGGATGGGTGCGAAGTACTGTGCCGTGCGGTCTTAGAGGCCGCCAAGGCTTAGAGGGGAAAAGGCCGGACCATGCAAAACCAAGATCAGTCACTCAAGATCGGCGCGAAGCTCAGGCACGCCCGTCTGCTTATGGGCATCAGCCTAGCGGAGCTTGGCGAAAAGATCGGTGTGACGGAAGGCTATCTCTCAAAGCTCGAAAACGATCGCTCGCAAGCCTCGATGGCGACGCTTCACAAATTGGTTCAAGCCCTCGGTACGAACATGAGCGAGTTGTTCGCGACACCTGCGGAGGATCACGGGCCGGTGCTTGTCGTACGCCAGAACGAGAGGGCCCGGCTTGTTACAGGCCATCGACGCGCGGGAAACCAGGTTACCCTCGAAAAACTTGTCCCAAGCGGCCCGGGATATCTTCTGCAGATCAATATCCATGTCGTGGCGGCCGGAGGCGGGAGTTCGGAACCCATCAGCCATATGGGGCAGGAGTTCGGCTACGTCTTGGCTGGAACCCTGGAGCTGACAGTCGACGGTCATCCAGTCCTCCTCCATGAGGGAGATTCCTTCTATTTCGAGTCCCCGCTTCCCCATTCCTACCAGAACCTGGGCGACGGTGAAGCGAGGATTCTGTGGGTCAACACTCCGCCAACTTTCTGATCAGAGCCCGCCTTTGACGTCGTCACTGCGGGTCTATCAACCGCCAAGGAACCTAAAGAATGAACTATGACGTTGAATCGGTTAGACGGAATTTTCCCGGGCTCCAACGCAAGAAACACGATCGGCAGGCAGTTTTCCTTGATAATCCCGCGGGGACGCAGGTCGCCGCCTCGGTGATCGAACGCATGACCGATATGATGATCAATGCGAACGGAAACCTTGGGGGCTTTTTCGACACGTCGCTTGAAGCGGCCTCAAGGGTCGAGGCTGCACACCGGGCGGCGGAGGCCTTCGTCAATGCCTACGAAGAAGGCGAGGTCTTTTTCGGCCAAAGCGCCACCGCCCTCACCTTTGCCATGTCGCGCAGCATAGGCTCGCTGTTGAGCGCCGGCGACGAGATAATACTCTCGCGCATGGATCACGACGCGAACGTCGCTCCGTGGCTGATGCTTGCAGAGGACCTGAACTTGAGCGTCAAGTGGCTGGATTTCTCAACCGAAACCTATGAATTTGATCCGGACGACCTCGTCAAGCTGATCAGCGACAAAACCAGGCTGGTCGCAGTCGGATACGCAAGCAACATCACCGGCACAATAAACAACGTCCAAGCGCTTGCGCAGATCGCGCACCGTGCCGACGCACTTGTCTACGTGGATGCCGTGCAATACGCGCCTCATGGATTGATAGATGTCCAGCGGCTCGGCTGCGATTTCCTCGTGTGCTCCGCCTATAAGTTTTTCGGTCCGCACTATGCCCTTCTTTGGGGCCGCAGATCCGTCCTCGACCGGGTGAGACCCTATAAGGTACGCGCAGCGTCCGATACGTTGCCATGGCGATTTACCAACGGTACGACGAACCGGGAGCAGTTGGCTGGGGTCCATGCCGCTATTGACTACATAGCGGCGCTCGGCGACCAATTCGCAGGCACCACATCCGCGTCCGGTCTCCGCGCACGTCTGGACGGTGGCTATAAGGCCATGAAACATCATGACGATCTGTTGGCTCTCAAGCTGATCGACGGGCTTCGAGCGCACAACAGAGTTCGGGTGTTGGGGATCAGTGATGCCAGAAGCCTCGATCGCCGCGTATCGACTGTAACCTTTGTGGCGGAAGGGGTTCCATCGGCCGACATTGCTCGCCACTTGGCTTCGAAGGGTATTCATGTTTGGAGCGGCCACAATTATGGGCTGGAAGCAAATCTTCGGCTCGGCATCCTCGATTCGGGCGGCGGCGTGCGTATCGGCCCAGTGCACTACAATACTCTCGAAGAGATCGACCGCACTCTGACAGAGATCTCGGGAATCCTGTCCCGCTAGCTGTTTCGGATCCGCAAGGGAAAGTGCGAGCCGGGGGCAACGGTGATGAACTACCCGGCCATGTTCAAACGCGAACGGGGCCGGTCTTCCATGCCGCGGATTGCCCCACAGTCAAGAATTGGACGCCGGGTTACCATCACGCTGCGCTTCCAAAACGACAGGATCAGCAAATCGGCAAGGCCGCCAGTTGTCAGCGCAACCGCGCCGTGCCGTGAGCGCCGTCACCGGCTCCTCTCGGGGCGCGGGCTGCCAGACGATACGGCCCCGGTAACTCCGCGTCGAGGTGATCTGCGATGGGAGGTCGCTTCCTTGCATCCTGACAACGTTCGGCCGTTAGGAGAACGGAGCGTCGGGCGCTAACCGCATCTACCGCTGGAAACAAGCCGGGCCCTGGAAAAGTTGCCGAACTGCGGAGACACTCCCCCACCTGTTAGCGTTTGCGAAGCTCTCTGTTCTTTTATTCGCGCCATCGCCGACCGGCCGGACAAAGCGATTTCCTGTTCCGCTCGTCGCCCAAATAGCAGCTATCGGCTGTTTGGCGGCACTATCGCCCAACCGATCGTTCGGTCGTGAGATGAAGGGTATGTGTAGACGCAGTTGCGACAGCCGCCGCACATTGAACCGCTAGTTTATGATGGCGCTGGGTCAAGGCAAATTTGTCCCGGCCCAGCCCCAATTTCAATCAGCCAAGGATGTTGCGAACTGTTCGCATGAAAACTCCCGCCCCAATACCGATCAGGGGATCCGGATAGTCGAAGTCTGGGTTGTGAAGACCAGGGTGATTAACTCCGGCGCCAAGAAAGAACATCGCCGATGGCGCAACGCGTCCGAACACTCCGAAGTCCTCTCCGGCTCGCATGGGCAATATTCCATTGCCATCATCGAAGCTCACGCCTTCATCCGTCATGGCTTTTCTCAGTTCGGCAACAGCCTGGGGCGCATTGCTGCTTTGGGGGAATACGTCTTGGTATTCTATGCTTACAGTTAGGCCGGCCGCTTCAGCTTCAAGGTGAACGAGCCTTTCAGCAGCTGTGACCAGCTCCGCCATCGCGTCATCAGAAAGGGCTCGGAGTGTCGCCCAAACCTCGGCATATCCAGGGCTGATTCCGAAGGCGCGTTCGCCCAATCTGGCATAGGTAATTGTCACCTGCAGGAAATGCTCATCTACGGTCATGCCGCGGCCCAAGGCCGTGAGCCCCTCAAGCAGCCTTGCAACAGCGAATGTCGGTGCTGTTCCCTCCTCTGGCGAAGACGCATGGGCGGTCTTTCCGGTCAATGCGATCTTCAATCCTCGGGACGCGCAGTTGATGGGACCCTCCCTCAATGCGCTATGCCCAAGAGGAAGTCCTGGGAAATTGTGAAGCGAGAAGACCAGGTCTGGTCTGATCGCAGCAAACTTCGCGTCCGCGACGACCGCCGCCGCGCCGACGCCATTCTCCTCCGATGGTTGGAACATCAGGACCACTCTTCCGCGCGAAGGGCGCCTTTCGCCAAGTCCCTTGGCGAGCGCAATGAGAGTGGCCGTGTGTCCATCGTGGCCACAAAGATGGCCCTTGCCGGGAACCTCGGATCGGTAGGGAAGGTCGGAGATTTCGTCTATCGGCAATGCGTCGAGCTCGGAGCGGAACATCAGGCTTGGCCCATCTTCCCTGCCTGAAAAGATCGCCGCAACACCATGCCCGCCGATCCCGGTTAAAACCTCGTCCGCGCCAACGGCGCGAAGCGCATCGATGACTGCGCTTGCCGTCTCGACTTCTTCGCCAGAAATCTCCGGGCGGCGATGGAGGCTATGTCTGAACGTTGTAATTTCGTCAAGCTGCTCGCTCGTTAGAAACAAGTCTGAACTCCTTCGAAACGTTGATGAGCGCCAATTTTTTACGACGCCAAATGCTTGCGCAGAAAGCTCTTCGTGCGCCCCTCGCTAGGATTGACAAAGATTTCGTCCGGAGGTCCTTGTTCGACGACGACGCCGGCGTCCATAAACATGACGTGGTCGGAAACCTCAGCTGCAAATCGCATCTCGTGCGTCACAATGAGCATCGTCATGTGTTCGCTGGCGAGCTGCTTCATGACAAGGTTGACCTCGTCGACCAGTTCCGGATCGAGCGCCGAGGTGGCCTCGTCGAAAAGCATCACCTTCGGCTGCATTGCAAGAGCCCGCGCGATGGCGACACGTTGCTTCTGACCGCCAGACAGACGGGCTGGAAACACGTTTCCCTTGTCCGACAGGCCGACTTTCGCGAGTAGCGTTTTTCCGAGGTCCTCAGCTTCTCTCTTGGACAGTCCCTTCAGCCGAATGGGACCAATCGTGATGTTCTGCAGCGCTGTTAAATGCGGGAATAGATTGAACTGCTGAAACACCATGCCCATCTGCTGTCGGATCTGGTTTATATGCTTTTCGAAAGCGCACCCCTTGAGCGGCCGGTTCACCTGCTGGCCGTCGAGCCAAATCTCGCCGCCTGATATTGCCTCCAGCATATTGATCGAGCGTAGCAGGGTGCTCTTGCCGGAGCCGCTCGGACCGATGATCGAGACAATTTTTCCCCGCTCAACGCTGAGATCAATCCCCTTCAACACTTCGAGGCTACCGTAGGACTTACGGATCTGTTGCAACTTGATCATTGTTGAATCTGCTTTCATCGGATTTCCTCCGCTCTTCTGGCTGCGCCGGCGAGCAACCACTCCATCACCAGGTTGACGACGTAGTAGCAAACGGCAGCGGTGAAATAGAATTCGAAGGGTCGATAGGTTTCGCTGATTGCCCGCTGGGACTCCAGGACCAGCTCGGTGATACCAATCACCGAGAGGACTGCCGTATCCTTGAGGAGAATGATGCAGTTATTCCCGACGCTCGGGAACGCTATCAATAGGGCCTGCGGAACGATGAAATGTCTGAGCGTCGCCCAGCGGCCGAAGCCGAGCGTTCTTGCTGCTTCCGTCTGACCTGGATCGACAGCCTGCAAGGACGAGCGAACAATGTCCGCATTATAGGCTGCGTAGTGCACTCCCAGTCCCGCGACGCCCGTCCAGAAGGCCGGGAGCATTATGCCGATTTGCGACAGCCCGTAGTACAGAAGGTAAAGCTGTAGCAACAACGGGGTCGCCATAAACAGAAATATGATCGCTCTCATGGGGACGATGAGCGCCGCCGCTCCGTATTGCGCGGTGAGCGCAATGCCCGTGCCCAGAACGATGCTGAGCGTTCCCGCAAGGGCCGTCACCAAAACGGTCCATCCCAGCCCCTGGAGGATCACCGGCCAGTAAGGAAGTATCACACCGAAATCGAGGGTCATGGAGCGGTCGCTCCTCCGTAAGACGCCTCAGCGAAGCGCGCTATTGCAAGGATCACAGCGATAATGATGATGTAGGCCGCGCCAGCCACTCCGAAGACTTCGAACGGCTTGTAAGTCGAAGTGACGAAGCGCTGGGCTGAATATGTCAGCTCGACGACCCCGATTGTTGAGACTAGCGCAGTGCCTTTTGTCAGAATGACCGTGTTAACTCCAAGCGACCTCAACACAAGGGGCCGCGCTTGAGGAAGCACGAATAGACGCATTGTGTCGAAGCGACCAAAGCCCAAGGTCCTTGCCGCCTCCGTCTGGCCTTTGTCCACCGACAGGATCGCACCACGCATCCCTTCGGACATGTAGGCTCCGATATTGAAACCGAGCGTGAGGATGCCGGCGACGAAAGGCGTCAGCTCCATTCCGAATTGGGAGGTTCCAAAGAAAACAAGGAATAGCTGGACCAACAGAGGCGTGCCGCGCATGACGCTAACGTAGGCAGTAGCGATTGCGCGGATTCCAAAATGCGTGGAGAATCGCGCGGCTACCAGCAGTGCAGAAACTGCCACCCCGATCATGAAGCTCGCGACGGCGAGCTTGATGGTCATCAAGCCAGCTTCCGCCACGAACGGCAATATCTTCAATATGAGATTAATATCCATGGCGGAAGCTTTCGTCCGGGAGGACAATTAGTTTCGAATGTCCATTCCGATCCACTTCTTCGCGATGGCTTCGTACGTGCCATCTGCCATCATATCGTCGAGCGCCTTCTGCATCGCGGCCGCGAGTTCAGGGTTTTCCTTTCGGATAGCAATGCCGATATCGTACTTCGGCAAACTGCTGTCCTTGATCTGCTCGATGGCAGCGCCGCTTTTGTGGATGGCCACGATAACGGGCACGTCGTCGGATACAATGGCATCAACTCGGCCGGAATTGAGCTCAAGCATCAGCTCCGGCAGTCCTTTATAGGTTCGGACATCGAACTTCTTTTGGTCACGCGCCCATTTCTCGGACACCTCGCCGAGCGTCGCGCCAACGGTCTTGCCATCGAGGTCGCTCAATTTGGTCGAGGACGAACCCTTTTTTACGAACACTCCAATGCCTGATCGGTAATAGGGGCCGACGAAGTCGACTGCCTTCTTGCGCTCCTCGTTGATCGTCATCGAACCGATGATCGTGTCATAACGCTTGGTAAGGAGGCCAGCGATGATGCCGTCCCATTGCGTTGTGATAATTTCGGGCTCGACCTTCAGCCGCCGGGCGATTTCAGATGCGATGTCGACGTCGAAGCCAACGACCTTGTTGTTGTCGTCGACGAAGCTGAACGGCGGGAAGACGCCAGACATGGCGACCGACAATTTGCCCGCCGACTGAATTTTCTCCAAATCGTCCGCACGAGCGACATTCACAAGACACATGCTGGCGGCCACGGCAACTGCAGCCGCAATACGCTTGAATGATCCCATTTTCTTCTCCTCCGGTGGGGTTTCGCAACCAAAAATCTTCGATGAACGCAAAGAGTCGCAGCCCGACGGGGCTGAAGAGGAAGGTGCCACTGGATTGTCGCGATTGACGCTGCGTCGCCAGACTAGACGTCAGCGTGCTCCCCGTTTTTGTTGTGCCCAAATTATGCTGAAGACGCTGCACGAAAAAGAACGCAAAGTGTTTATTTTTAAGCTAAACTGACGATTTCGATACACACGGTCACCAAAAGGTACACTTCTTGATGGACAGTCTCGATCACCGTATGATCGCCGAGCTCCGCATCAACGGCCGCGCCTCTATTCCTCAGCTGGCGCAAATATTAGGGGTCTCGAGGGTAACGGCGCAGAGGCGTCTCGATCGCTTGATCGAAAACGGGGACATCAGGGGGTTTACGGTCCGTCTGCGGGACGAAGTTCGCGATGATCAGCTTCGAGCTGTTATGCTGATTGAATTTGCCGACTCCCCAGTCAAGGGGGTCATAGCGGCGATCAAGCGTATTCCAGGAATTGCTGCTGCCTATAATACGAATGGGACCTGGGACGTGATCGCGGAAGTCGAGGTCTCCACCATGAGCGAACTCAACGCGCTTGTGACAGCGGTCCGTTCGCGCGAGGGGATCGCAAAAAGCGAGACCTTCATCATACTTGGCCCCGCGTAGATGAAGCATCGGCGACTTCCAGTAACTTCGCCAAACTATGCAGTGTCGCGATATCGACGTGCGACGTGCGGAACTTGCAGGCTGCGCCAAAAACCACTCACGGAGCGGTCGAACATCCATGCTGGGACTTCAAGAAGTCGATCAGAAGAAGACCCAGAAAGGTTGCAGCGGAAAATATGCGTCCCTTTGGACAACGCCTCATGGACGTGAACAAACCGCCCGGACCAGGGATGCCACGGATACAAAAGCTCGCGAACGGCGGTCCCGTGGGTGTTCTGTCGTCGTGTTGTACAACCATTTCCAGGCGCACTCATCGCTCGGATACAAGACCCCACCAACACCCACCCCCATTAAGCACAGCTGTGGAGGTCTGTTTGATTCTTATAAGGCTGTGTGGTGGAGACTCCGCGTGCGATTAAATTCTCGCGCTCCACCAGTCACTGAAGCTGGTTGGCCGCCTCGGCAAGCGACTTCGTGTATTGGACTTGCAGCCATGTGAAACATAAATGGGTCCAATCCAAACAATCGATTTTACCGACCCGCAAGATCCGCATAGCGTCTTCCGGCAGTGCCCCGACCGGCCGGCAGATGATCGCCGTCTCAAAGCAAGCTCGCGGATGGCATACGAGCCTCTCCATCATTGCCAGGCAACCTCGGCAGCGGGCCTTTTTCAAGAATTTGAGGGTAAAGAATATGGAAAATTTCGTGTATTTGTTGGATTCCGACACCGCTACCTTTCGTGCTGCTGAGCTTTGTGATCGAAACAGCATTGCAGCGATCTCCGACTTAATTGGAAGCGATCTGATTCAGATGATCCGCTTCGACGACATGCACTCGCTATTTGTTGACGAAGAAGGTTTACGGGCTGGGCTTACCTCATTTACAATCTTTGACGGCTACCCGACGCCTCTTGCCGGGAAGATAGCGCTCTTGGGAGGCGACGGTAGCCAACCCTATTGTTCCCCAACGATAACAATGACTGAAGCGGCGCGACGTTTTCAATGTTGCCGGCCGGTGTTTGATCCAGTTTTTGTTCCAGCGGACCAAATGGGGCAGAAGGGCCTCGTAGTTGCAGGAGCAGTGGAAACCCTCCACGCGCGTATCGATCGCCGCACCCCGCTGCTCGTACGAGACGGCGCAACGATGAAATTCGAGATCCGGGAAACAAACCGGATCGCACTGTTCACGAGCGTGCGATAGCAGCGCGAGAAAACGAGGAGTTGAAGTGTCACACTCGCTGCGTACCGGTGCCATAGGGTCGGACGTGAGTGCAGCGGCTAGAGCTTTTCCACAGAGTGACGTAGCGCAGGGAAGATGCAGCGTGTCCGGCGGTCGACCACCCTTGGCGTTCCACGCGGCTGAGTTTGAAAGTCACCCAATCGGCGGCCAAATCGTAAGCGGATTGGCACGTCTTTCTGCCGCACTCAAACGTGGAAGAAACTGACCTGCCACTGTATTTCCCTACAATATGGATTAGAGTTCGGCCCATTGAGGCGGATTTATGAAGAAGCAGCGATTTACGGAAGAGCAGATCATAGCGGTGTTGAAGGAGCAGGAGGCCGAAGCGAAAGCGGCAGATCTTTGCCGTAGGCAGCGGATTTCCGAGACGACCTTTTACAACTGGAACGCCAAATACGGCGGCCTGTCGCCGTTTAACGTACTTTGAAATCAATCCCGCTCAAGAGGGCAACGGGTCGCGTTATTCAGTCGTTTAAACCGCTCCAGCCTCTTTCTCAGCTGCGCGTTTTGCAGCCTTAGTGGCCAGCTGAATCCTGAGCACCATGATCTCTTCATTGAGGTTCATTTTCGTCTGCAGTGTGAGTTACTTGGCAGACCTTGGGAGCGTTCGAAATCGCGGCCGCTTCCTTGCCGCGACTTCGTCGCTTGCAGATTGGTGCCTCGAGACATCGAGTGATCTCCGCAGCATCATGTGCAACGGTGACGTCGAAACCTGCACCGCCGCCGGATACAGCTGCATACCTGCCTTATCTGTAAGCGTCAAGCGCGGCGGAGATCGCCTTCAGACCACCACGAAGTTCTTCTTCCGTCGGCCACCCGAAACCAACGCGGAAGTAGTTGCCCGGCATTTGAAACCAATGGCCAGGCCCGACATAGGTGCCGTGCTCGTCGAGGAGCGATCTGTAGAAGGCGCCGGCGTCAAAGTCCGCGGAAACCTTCAGGCGCGGGAAGCCCACGACACCACCTGACGGCCTGACCCATTCGACGAGAGGCTCGCCATTAATCCATTCTTGAACGATGTCGCGGCGCCTGCGCATTTCCGGCAGCACCTTCGCGAGGAACTGCTCGCTTTTCTTGAGGAGCTCGAGAGCGACAGTTTCGTCCAGGATCGAACCGCAAATCGCGATCTGTTCCTTCGCAGAAAGGAAGCGTTCGTAGAGCACCTCGTCCTGCGTGATCAGCCACCCAACGCGGATACCCGGGATGCCGTATGCCTTCGAAAGCGAGGCTACGCTAATCGCCTTTTTGCTCAGCGAGGCAGCTGTCGGAAGCTTCGCTTCATAGCTCAGATCTCGGTAGGTCTCATCAACGAGTAGATAGCAGCCGTGATCCTCGGCGATCTGAATCAAACGGTCGAGCTCGGCGCGCGACATCGTGGTGCCACTCGGATTATGTGGGCAAGTGACGCTGATGAAGCGCGTGTTGGGTCTTAGCGAGTTTGCGACCTTATCGATGTCGACAGAAAAGCCTCTGTCGAAATCGAGATCGATATATGTGATTTCGCAACCGATCGCTTTCGGCGTTTCGATGTTCGTAGCATAGTTCGGCCGCACGACGACGAGATGGTCGTTCTGCGAAAGGAGCGTAGTAGAGATAATAAACAGAGCCCCCGCAGCACCAGGAGCCATGAGGACGTGCTCCGCAGATAGGCCGTCGTCCTTCTCGACAACCAGCTTACGCAGCTCCGGATCGCCACGATGCTCGCCATAGAGAAGCTTGACGTCCGGAATAACGACGCCGATGTCAGACAGTCTCTGATCTGTAATAGAGCTTTCAGAAAGATTGTACTTAATCAGGTCGTAGCCGTATTCTTCCGGCGATTCCTTTTCAATGACCATACGGGCGTATTTCATGAGGCTACCTCCTGTTCGAACATGTCTGCTGATGCAGACGCCTGAGGTCAGCTACCGTGAACGTGCCTTTTTCCGCTATCCTCCCAGAGGACTACAGCGTCGATCACTTGCGAGCGTTCCCAACCGCGGCCGATCTGAAACGGGCGGACTTTCATCGCCCTTGCTGCTCGAGATTCTTCGATAGAAAAATACGAACCGCTACGCTAAAACACACCAACAGCGCCGCGCTCGGCGCGCAAACCGAAAAAACCAGCAGTTGACCGCGTCCTGGTCGGGCTGGCTGGCTTCTTGGGCGGGCGAATGCTGCATACAGCAGAGTACAAGCAGATCGGCGAAATGATTGCGTCATGTCGGGAAACTGATTTTTGTGCGCGTCTTGCCGAGTGGATCCGAACGGATGCAGCTGTCGACACGCTTACGATGGTCGTGTACCGCGGCTCTGAACCGCCAATACATCTTTACGATGACTTCAGAAATGAGACGGCCCGCGCTGGGATGATGACCTATCTGACCAGCACCTACGTCCTGAACGCCTTTTTCCAAAGGCATCAGACGGGGCTCCACTCTGGCGTCTACCGCATTCGTGACCTGGCCCCCGATGCATATCTCCAAAGCGAGCTCTACAAGGGATATGAAGTGGTCCTGTCTGAGCGTGAAGAGATTGGCTATGTCACTGAAGGCTGGCCACAGGGCCTCGAAGAGATCGATATTGCAGTCTCGTTAGGAAATTTGGTTACAGCTGAAATAGGCCTCTATCGCGCTACCGACCGAGGCGGCTTTGCGGATGAGGCGATCCGACTCTTCCAAGCAAGAATGCCGGTGATCGAGGCTGCATTCCACGCCTATTGGAGCTATTCGGAATCCCGACCTGCATCTGAAGAAGAGGCGCCTAGACCGAACGCAAGGATTGGGTTCGAAACCTTTGGTGCCTGTCTAACGTCGCGTGAACGGGAGGTCGTGACAATGATCCTGCGCGGTCACTCCTCGGAATCGATTTCCTACAATCTCGGAATTTCAATCACCACCGTGAAGACCCATCGCAAACGCGCATACGAAAAACTGAATATTTCGACCCAAGCCGAGTTGCTTTCCCTCTTCTTGGAGCACGTTCAGTCGAACTATAACGCTCCGCATTGAGCTGAACAGCCTACACGAAGACTACACTGTTAATTGTCGCTTCGATCTGAGCCGCATTTCCGCTTGCGCTGATCCGCGCTTCTGGACAGGCGGTCCGGTGTTTAGCCAATTTGTTTCATATCTTAGACTTCGTCGGGCTGTTTCACCACAATGACGGCATACGTGCACTATCTCCCCGCCGGGCGGTATTTCGTTCTACGAGACGACGTTGCGAATGAAGCGAACGATCTTCTTCTCAACGTTGCAGTAGGAATAGTGCTGAGCCGTGCTGTAGGTGACAAACTCGCCCGCGGCATAGTCCCGCGCCTCGCCTGGTTGGATCAAACGCAGCGCTCCTTCGACGACAAAAAGTATTTCGTGCCATCCTTCAGGGTCCGGCTCTGCCATGCGGCCAATGGCCGAAAATGGAAATACGATCGATGTTTGCGGCTGACGTTCGAGCAGGGCTTTGCGAGGAATTCAAAAGATCCGCAAGATATTGGTTCCCATTTATCTGCTGGAGCCACCTGAAACCGAGCATTATGAGCGCTGTTCATCGATTCATGCAGTAATGCCATTTCTGATTTGATTGGCCTTATGATATCGCGCTTCGGTCACCGAATATCCCCCTTGAGAGCCACATTGAGAACCAATGTCATCACTCGGATCTGGGAAATTTCAAGAGACTGGGCGGCCGATACGCCGCGTTCCGATTGCTGCTTGCGGCAAACTCGAGCGATAAACTTTGACGAAGGTTCGATATCTCCGAACTCCGGTCAACAGCAAATAAGAGGTCTTGTATGCGCGCCGACGTGCAGTGGAAATTGCGCTGGGAAAGCGAGTTGGAACTCGCCGAACATGTCGAACTCGCCGAGTTTTTTCGAAAGACCTATGGACCAACCGGGGCCTTTAATGCAAAGCCGTTCGAGGGCAGCCAAAGCTGGGCCGGAGCAAGACCTGAGCTTCGTGCAATCACCTATGACGCTAATGGGGTCGCGGCTCACATGGGATTGCTGCGCCGCTTCATAAAGGTTGGCACAACCGATCAGTTGGTGGCTGAGCTCGGACTATATGGTGTGCGTCCGGATCTTGAGGGTTTGGGGATAGGACATTCGATCCAAGCCATGCTTCCGGTGTTGCGCGAACTGGCTGTTCCGTTTGCTTTCGGCACGGTGCGGCCCGCATTGCAAAAACACATTGAGAGGTTCGGGCGAAACTGTCCGGTGACTGTTGTGTCGGAGATTAGCGTACGATCCACGCTGCCACACGCGCGTACTGACTTGCCGCCCACGCGGGTCGAGGACCCACTTGTCATTATTCTGCCTGTTGGACGGCCAATCTCCGATTGGCCAGCCGGTACGACAATCGACCGGAACGGACCGGAGCTGTGAGGCACCTCGACTGCTTACCCGAAGCGCCGAATGCCCGTTGGCAAACTTACGCAGTCCCACGCACATTGAAATTCTGGCGATCGGGATTTGGTCACCCGTCTGTCGAAGAAACCTGCGGTTCAAAGGACTTTGATCTAAATCTCCCGGTCGTGTTCGATGCTTTGATGACCGAGCCAAACTCACTGCGGCCCGCAGATCAATCTCAGTTAGCCGGCGAAGAGGGCGGTTTACTGTCGCGGAAAGTCGAATGTTGCCGCACGTTGAAGGGAATCGAGGATGCGTAATCACAACTCGGAATGCACGAGCACACAGCTAGATCACCGGCTTGGTCATTGAACCAGCATGACCGAGCAGCAGGATTGAGCCTGGAGATGCATGATGGAAAATAGCGCTGAGAATACCGTTTTTCGATATCGTGGCTCGACGTTCGATAGCATGATCGAATCCCTCGGAGCGGTTTTCGGCACATTCGACGCCGATCTCGTCGGTCGTACTCGGGACTTCTATTGGGCGCTCGATCTTGCGGGGTGTGAAAACGCAACATTGATTACCGGTCACCATCAGACCGGGTTTCAGTTCCGCGCTCAGTGGTGTTCTGAAGCTACAGAGCATCTATCGATCGTGGTGCCTCGCAGAGGCGGCATGGGTGTCACGTACGGTTCGCGCATGGCTGAGGCCCGGGAAGAGAAATTGCTTCTTTACAGGAATTTCGAACTAGATAGCATTTCTATACAAGGGCAATCCAATTTAATAGATGAGCTGGTGCTTAATTGGTCTTTGATCCAACGGACCATTGGCGAAACTTTCGATATCCCGTTTAGCGGCTCGCTCGACCTGTTGCCCGAAGTCGACCTTTCAACGCCAGTTGGCCGGACAATCGGCAATCTCACGGAAGCGATTATCGACGGAATACGTGATAATGGTCCCCTTTGTCAGAGTCCCATAGCCACGGCTCATATTACGCAGGCGCTAGCCGATGTCGTAATACGGATGGTGCCTCATCGGTTATCGCATCTGCTGGATAAGAAGCCACACATGATTGCTCCCGGCCACGTCCGCCGTGGGATCGAGTTCATGTGTGCCAATGTTAACCAGCCGATTACAATGCCAATGGTGGCAGATGCAGCGGGTGTTTCCACCAGGGCACTCGAAGCAGGTTTTCGTGCTTTCAAGAATACAACGCCGGCAGCTTATCTACAGATGCTTCGGCTCCGGGCAGCGCGCGAGGACCTGCTCGATCCAGAAAACCGCATGCTCATGAAGGAAATCTGCCTGAAATGGGGGTTCTTTCAATTCGGAAGATTCGCCGCAGTTTATAGGGCGCACTATGGAGAAAATCCCTCCGAAACAAGGAGACGGGTCTGCGGATCAAATTCTCGTAGGTCCTTCTGACAAGCGAATTGACGAAGGCGCTGGCGCGATTAACGGCAGAACCGGTCTGTGCAAGCCGGATGATGGCATCACATTGATAAGTCTCTGGGCGGATGATTGCCTCTAGCTTCCCCTCCTCAGCATCCGTCCGGTTCAGCCGCTTAATGTGATCGGCCAATTTGTCCTGCGGCCTGACCTGTTGCGCCTGACAGTAGTGCGGCAGACCGGACTCGGATCAGAGTTGCTGCGCGACCCCCAACGATAGAAACGGCAACTTAACAAGCAGCGCTTTGCGCTCTAAATTGCAGAACTCCTGTCCGAATGAATGGGACCATCTCTCTCTACCGCGTTCAATCCTCCAGTTTTAATTCCCTGTGTACCACTTCCGGCTTTAGCTTTGCGCCAGCGGCGTTGATCAAACGGGAACATAATGAAGTCGCGTACGGTGAGCGGTTCGGGCTGATTTCGCATGCCAACTTCCGGCCACTCATTCGTTTTCGGCCAGTATGCAGTACGGAAAATCGTGTCCCAAACGGTTGTAAAGAAGCCATAGTTTTTATGCCGGTGGTGGAATTCCGTGGAGTGATGAATACGATGGAATTTATTATCGCCGATGAGGTACCGAAGTGGCCCCAAATTAAAGCGTGTGCTAGAGTGGGAAAGATGGGCCTGAAAGGTAATCAGCGCCATGGCAGCAACGGGCACGACGCCTGATTCGAAGTGAATTAGCGCGAGTGGGAGTGCTACAAACGCCGCGTAAACAAATGGCTCGGAAATATGGTGGTTGCAATTCCACGCCGTCAGTTCGCGGATTGAATGATGGGTCGCGTGCAGGCGCCACAGAAATGGAACGGCGTGCTGAGCACGGTGCATCCAGTAGTAAAAGAAGTCACCAGCAATCGCGACTAGAACGCCCGAAAGGACGGCGAAGCCAGTATTGGCGATCGGGTTATTAGAGTGAAGCAACGCACCAAAATTGATCGTTACGAGCGGCTTAACCCCCAACCATTTCAAACCCAAAGCGTAGAAGTGCCAAATTAAAGTGCCGCATCCGATACGGATAATCCAATTCCGCGCACCGCGAATGTACGAGGCAAAGCTGTATCGGTAAGCCGGAAAGATCACCTCGAGCACAACGCATGCGGTAGCGAAAATCGCAACCAATTTAAACGCTTTGACGAAGAGCTGGGCCATTTCCCCAACATCGAGAACGTGCATTTTGATTGCTCCGAAGAATTGGCGAACAACAAAATGCACTATGCGGAATTTACCTAGATTGCAAAATCGATTGTTTGGATGATGAGTATCCATCTCCCAAATGATTCTCTCCACTCCATTGACAGGAATGACCCGTTCTTCGGACGGCTCTCTCGCAAATGTGCTGATTGAGATCGCCCAGTGTTCTCGCGTCAGATCCTCACGGCCTGCATGGATCACTTGGACTGCCGCAGGGCCAAGCTGCAAGGGTAATTGCTTTGGTTTATTCGACGTTTGGATGTATCTCATGACATCAATTAATTACCCAATGGTCCGATGAAGGGTAAATAGGTTTCGCTGAGACGCTCAATCACAAGGGGTATCTGCTACGGTTCGGACCAATTGGTCTCGACCCGCCTTCTCGTGCCCTGTTTGATGCCATTCCGAGCGAAGAGTTTGCTCTCGAGCGCATCGTCAGCAAGGTCCCCAGGCAACGGCCAGTTTAACCCAACCGCCGCTGCGCGCTGCAGATTATACTGCACCGTGCTTCGCGCAATTCCCAACAGGACGGCAATCTCACGCGAGCTGGTTCCGCTTGCTGCAAGTCGCAGCATTTGTCGCAAATGTCTCATGGTCAGCCTTGTCTTTGCCGGCAACAAAATCCCCTCGTTCATCGCGAGGTATTTGATGCCAAAGTTGCTGACCAGGGAGTGATCTTCAGTGCCGAAAACTGGCCGGTCTTTGATCGGAACGGTGGCCGGCTTCAAATCGGAATGGCGGCCGGTCTTTGATCGGAATGCCGGCCGGCTTCACGTCGCAATCTGGAGGGTTATGTGAGGTCGCATATACAATGCGGAAAATGCTCGATATGAAACGCAGTCTTGCGTTCGAATGGCTGGGGAAATCAAGCCGGTTCTTTCGGAGATGGATTAGTTCGATTCTGGATATGATATCCCGCTCTGCCACCCCGCATCCTGGAATTCGCTGTCCGGCTTGATCTTTCCAGGCCGCGGCATCCGGAACCTGCCGGGTCTATCGAAGAAATGGTTTCCTTGGTTGCCGATCGCCTCCATATACTCTGGCGTGTCCTTGCGGATTAAACGGGATCAGATGATTACAGATCACGCGAACTCACCGGAATGTCAGAGCACTGCGATCTCGACAGATGTCCCATTCATGATCGTGGTGGCCGCAAGGCTGGGCGGGGAGCGGACAAGCGCACCCGCGGCATTGGGGCTGCTCCACCGGCAACGGTGCCATACCAACATTTTTGCAGTTCAGTCGCCCGACGAAGTTTTCAGATCAGAGATGAGCTGGACAACATTCGTGCTGGTCCTGGTTGATGAGGGGCTCGGCAGCTACAAGCGGTGATGTCATACGGGCCGCTTCCTGGAATAGCATGTCGCGCATCCAGACGCTTGCCGGATCACTATTGTGAAGCGCATGCCATTGCACGGCCTCGGTGAAGGGAAGATGTTGTGGCAGCGGAAGGTCGACAATTCGAAGGGGTATTGTTTTTGCTAAATGCTGCGCCAGCCGTAAGGGCATGGTTCCTATACGGTCAGTGTTGGACAGCACGGGCGCAATCATGCTGAAGCCGTGTACCACGACGTCGATGCGTCTCTTGCGACCGTGCTCGCGCAAATACCATTCCTCGAGGCCTGGCCTCCGAAAACTTCCGAACTTAGCGACAACGTGCCCCATCGACATGTATCTCTCGAATGTAAGTGGCTCTGCCAGCTGCTTGTTCGAGCGACAGCCTACGCACACGTGTAAATCGTCGAAAAGCCTCGCATGAGGATGGGCATTCGACATGAATATTTCCGGCAATATGAGAAGATCGACGTCGCCGCGCTGGAGAAGATCTTCATTGTGGTCGGCGGGAGGGAAAAATTCGAAGCTGACGCCGGGAGCTTGCCGCGCCACACGCTCCACAACTTTTTCAAAAAATACAAGAGTGACGTAATCGGAAAGCGCGATTTTGAAGCGACGATCCGATTGGGCCGGATCAAACGGCTGCCAGGAAATAATAGAGAGCTGAACTTGCAGCAGAGCCTCGCGCACCGCAGGTGCAATACCTTCCGCCCGCGCCGTCGGGATAAATTCGCGGCCCGTCATCGTAAACAGCTCATCTTGGAAATAGGCGCGCAACCGGGCGACAGCCGCGCTCATGGCCGGCTGACTGAGATTGATGCTGTGCGCCGCCGCCGTGAGCTTACGCTCAGTCATCAAAGCGTCGAACACGACTAGGAGATTTAGATCAAGTCCCTTAAACCGCATGTCTCTCTATCTATCCATAGCGTGGATCTATGCTCCCCAAACCCAACAGCATTCTTCATTAGTAATACAAATTGACATTTTCACAGCGCAGAGACCAAGTATGGAGATTTTCATTCGCGAAATGCACATTGAATGCGAATTTGAACATGGCACTGTCGGCTTGCGCTCGCGCGGGGGTCGGACAACGCGAGCGACCCATCCACCATGCGTCGCGCCGATTCAGCATATACCCGGAGTTCGTTAGCGGCGCGCAGTCCGCGTATGGTGATTTCGGAACGGTTTGCAACCAGGATCTTGGAATTCGTCACGTTCAGGTCACTGGAAGTGCTTTGACCCAAAGCAGGTACGAACCAGATAGCGCTTGCCGAAGAAACCGGCATACACGTTGATGACATCTCGAACTGGCATGGTAAGGGGAATGGTGATTTTTATAGGATTTGCGATGCTGCTGCTGCCGTGGTTGCGATTGCAGCGATATTCTTTAGGCAGTGTTCAGCGCAACTCGACGACGGACGGGAACACGTGTCGGTCGAGCAGTGGCCGCCAAGGTCAACGATCGTGGTTGAAAATCAACGAAACCTCGAATTTCTGGTACTGGCCGACAGGCTGAGGTTCCAAGGCGAAAAGCTTGAACGGCACTGCTGGGACGCCTGCCCACCGGCAGGCCACTCGAGGCCACGACGGCCGCAGACGTTTTGCGGATGACTGAGATGGTGGTGCGAGGTCACAAACACGAGGTGCATGAGCCTCCGTGTTATGAACAGAATTTATCGATCCATGAAGCAAGGAAATTTTTGATCCGACATTCCTCGTGCTATGTGCGCGGGATCACAAATTTGTCCCACCAGCCCGCCGACCGTCATCCCCGCTTGAAGACCGTCACGGGCGCGCCCGCTTCTGACAGGCCAACGCTGTCGGGAGCCAGCTTCCCGGAGAGAGATAATGAGGAACACCAAGGTAGCTATTATCGGCGGAGGCTTTGCAGGACTGCACACCGCGCGACTGCTGCATGCGGCCGAGATCGAATTCCTGCTCATCGAGGCAAGAGCCACCCTCGGCGGCCGGATCGAGACCGTGAACGAGACAGGCCAGCCGGACGCAGACGGCTTCGACCTTGGACCGTCCTGGATCTGGCCTCGAATGCAGCCTGCGATCGCCGCGCTCGTTGCCGAACTCGATCTGCTCACGTTTGCGCAAAACAGCGATGGCGACGTTGTCTTCGAGCGGATGTCGCGGGAATCGGCAAAGCGCTATCCCGGACTGAATCAGGAGCCCGAAGCACTGAGGTTCATCGGAGGATCCGCTTCATTGGTTCGTGCGCTGGCGCAAGGCTTGCCTGAGGCGGCGCTGTGGTGCGGTGCGCAAGTCACCGCGATGCGTCTCAACGAAACCGGTGTCGAGCTGTCTTTGAGATTTGCCGACGGACGTATAGAGCTGATTCAGGCGTCACAGGTGATTGCGGCGCTTCCGCCGCGTATTCTGGAGGCGACCGTCCAGTTCGAGCCGGCCCAGGAGAAAGGCACGATCGAACTGTGGAGGCAAACGCCGACCTGGATGGCGCCACACGCCAAATTTTTCGCTATCTACGATCGTCCCTTCTGGCGCGAGGCAGGATTCTCCGGGACGGCGCAAAGCATGGTTGGACCTTTGACGGAGATCCATGATGCGACCACGTACTCGGGCAAGGCAGCCCTGTTCGGCTTCGTCGGGATGGGAGCCGAACAACGTGCAGCAATCGGCGCGGTCGCGCTGAAGGAGGCCTCGATCCGCCAGTTCACGCGCATCTTCGGGCCGCAAGCTGCCCATCCACGAGCGACCCTCTACAAGGACTGGGCTGCCGACCCGCTGACTGCGACATCCGCCGACTGGTTTTCCGCCGGCCACCCGAATGGCCCTGGAGGGGGCTGGATCGCTAGCCCGTGGAAAGAGCGGCTGGTCCTAGCCGGGAGCGAGACGAGCCGAGGTGAGGCCGGCTACCTTGCCGGCGCCGTACAAGCATCTTCCCAAGCTGCCCGAGACGTCATCTCGAAACTCGTTGTCGAGCAAAGCTGAAGGATAGAGGTGGTTCGGTTTGCCTGAACAGTTCCAGGCTTTCCGCGACACAACCGCCGGGTCACAACATCAGAAGACCACCACACGAAACCTCTGGGTTCGGACTGCGGCACAGTCGCTAAGCTCGACAGAGCGATCGCCCGGGTTATGGTCGGTGGCTTGGTTGCTGCTGTGATCGCCCGCAGTTGGTCATCTGGACCCTCGAAGCAGTTCCAGGTCACCATTTTGGGGGCAGCTTCCTCAGTCAGGCCGCACTTGCGATGCTTGCTATTCCGATCCCGTTTGCTTCCCTACGTCGGAGGCGAGACATCACAATGCGATGCCGCACGGAAGGAAAGACGCGAGACATGGCCGCCTACATGCACAAGCTCGAATAACCTCTTGCAAATATCGTGGCTCTGAACATCTCCTCGACGGTGATTGACGAGAGGGAATCAAGGCGGCGCTGGGAAATTCGCTTTCCGCGATCACGGCGAAGGCGAGCGCCCCCTCTCGCGGGCAAGCGCTAGAAAACCGTCGATGTATGATATGGTCTCCTCACCGCGCCGTACACCCAGATTGATGTTTTTCCGTATACCGGTATCGCCCACGCGTAGTGCGCGTATCGGCATTCCAACGGCGTCTTCCTGCAGCAGCCAATCCGGTAGGACCGTAACACCCCTTTTCGCACAGACGAGTTGCAGCATCAGGTCGATGGTTTCGGCCGTGCGGTGCTGACGCGGTCGGCAATGGGCGGGAACAAGGAATTTGGTGTATATGTCCAGCCGCTCCAATGTGACCGGAACCGTGATCAGTTCCTCGTCGAGAAGATCCTGTGGCTGCACGCATTTCCGGTTGGCAAGAGGATGGGTCGCATGCACCATCAGCACCAACTCATATTCGAAAACCGGCGTAAAGAGCAGGTCCGGCGCGTCCACGGGATCCGGTGTGATCAGAAGATCGATTTCGTACGCAAGGAGTGCCTCGACACCGTCGAACCGGAAAGCCGTACGCACGTCGAAATCGACATCGGGCCACTTGTCGAGATAAGACGTCGCAATCTTGGTCAGCCACCGCTGGCAGGGATGACATTCCATGCCAACACGAAGGGCTCCTCTCCTTCCCATAGCAAAATCGGTCAGGACCCGCTCGGCATGTTCCATTTGGGGCAGGACGCGTTCGGCCACAGAAAGCAGATACTCACCTGTCTGCGTCAACCGCAGCCCGCGGCCTGATTTCATCCATATCTTGATGCGGTGCCGTTCCTCGAACTTTGCGATCGTATGGCTCAAGGCGGATTGAGTGACGTTCAGCTTTTCGGCGGCCGCGGTAACGCTGCCTCGACGGCTGACTTCTCTCAGAATTGCAAGATGCTGACGATCAAGCATTATGATGCCATTTATGAACCGAAGGATCAATGACATTTCTGATCATAATGCATTGCTGCTAACCTCGTCGTCAACCAAGCTCTGCCCAAGCCTCGCGATGGACGAAGGGATACTCCAGTGATCTTTTTCGATGCGGTCGTTCGTGGCTTCCATGGCTACGATCAATCCTTCTTTTGAAAATGTGTGAGTACGTCGCTCGCTGATCACGCAGCCAGGTCGGAAGCGACCCGGTCGAGCACAGAGCAGCACTCATTGAGCTCCGACAGGCGAATGTATTCATCGACCTTGTGCGCTCGGTCGACGTTACCGGGACCGCAGATGATTGAGGGAATACCGGTTTTCGCAAAAAGCCCGGCTTCGGTCCCGTAGCTCACCGCGCGGATGGGGTTCCGGCCAGTTGCCCTCGTCATCAATGTGGCCAAATCGGAATCTTCCGGGAGTTCCATTCCTGGATATTCGGACAAGCGATCAGCTTTGACTTTGAGTCCAACCTTTTCAAGCTCGGGAAAGGCCTTGAAAATCGGTTCAAGCAGTGAGTAGGGCTCCGCGCCGGGAATGGCTCTAACCTCGACATCAAAGCTTGCGAACTGCGGTATGACGTTAAGTGACAGACCTCCTTCGATCACACCGACCTGAAGGGTCGAGTATGACGGCAAAAAGAGTTCATTCTGCTGCCCGTGCTTCAGCAGATCCGACTGAGCCACCGCCTTGGCCAATAAGGTGGACAGTCCGTGAATGGCATTGAGCCCGCGATCGGGTCTCGACGAATGACCGGCTGTTCCTTCGACTGTGAATTTGACGGCGGCCTTCCCCTTGTGCGCAAGAATCGGGATCATCTGGCTTGGCTCTCCGACAATGCAGCTCGCCGGCAAGGCGCAGATCGACGGAATTGCCTCGATCATATGGGGAACGCCTCGACATCCTGCCTCTTCGTCGTAGGAAAATGCAAAGTGAAGGGGGCGACGGAGTTTTTCCGCATTGACTCCAGCTGCGACGGCCATGGCAGCGGCAAGAAACCCTTTCATATCGCTGGTGCCGCGGCCGTAAAGGCGATCGCCCCCTTGTCGAAGCGCGAACGCCGGCGATGTCCAAGGCTGACCCTCTATGGGCACGACATCCGTATGACCCGAGAGAATGATGCCGGCTCGATCACGCGGTCCCATGCTCACGAACAGATTTGAACGATTTCCTTCCGGACCGGGCAGCTCGCTCACATGCGCGCCGAGCGCAGCGAAATAGTCCCTGATGTAAGAGACGATCGGCGCGTTCGCCGAGCCCACGACGGATGGAAAACCTATCAACTTTTCAAGAATTTCACGAGCGTTTGCCATAATGCGTACCTCCGGCGCCAATTCAGATTTCGATCAAAACGCTCTTTAGCCGACGGTTGGATTTGTAGGCTTCCTTGCCAAGGTCCTTGCCGATACCGGATGCCTTGTAACCACCGGTCGGGAGGATGTGGTCGCGCGAGCGCCCGTAACGATTGACCCAAACTGTCCCTGCCTCAACGCGTTTGACCGCCCGCATTGCCTGCGACAGATCCTTCGAGAACACGCCGGCGGCAAGACCGTAGGTTGGATGATCACTCAATTC
>NZ_LNCD01000099.1 GCF_001542405.1 Rhizobium altiplani | reverse complement strand
TGGACCATCGATGAACTAGCGAAATTCGGTGGCATCGGCGGGATGGGGCCAGTCTTTGTCGGCTCGGGCGAGCAGATTGCCGATATTCTGCAAGAATGGGTGGCTGAAACCGGCGTCGATGGTTTCAACATCGCCTATGCCGTGACGCCCGGCAGCTTCGAAGATGTCGTCGAGCACGTTGTGCCACAACTTCAAAAACGCGGCGCCTATCCGACAGCCTACCGTCCCGGAACGCTCCGCGAGAAGTTGTTCGGCAACGGTCCCTATCTGCCAGCCACCCATCCGGCCAACGCGTATCGGGACATCGAGGCGGTCAAGCGCCGCGAGGCCGCAGCCCTGACGCCCCAGCTGAAAACGATTGGCGCGTAATCGCTGCCACAGCCTCTTAACATTAGGTGCATCATGTCACAGGTTGATCAAGCTTGGGGAGCGGGGCCGAGTGCCCGCTACGAGGACCTCGCCAAGAAATTTCGTCCGCTTTTCGAGGAGATCAGACAAGGCGCCATAGCTCGCGAGTTCAACCGCATCCTTCCTGATGCCCAGATCGCGTTGCTAAAACGTGCGGGCTTCGGTGCACTTCGCCTGCCGGAGGGCGAAGGTGGACTTGGAGCGACGCTGGCGGAGTTCTTCAATCTCTTGATCGAACTGTCCGCCGCCGACTCGAACATAACGCAGGCACTGCGCGGCCATTTTGGTTTTGTGGAAAACGTCGTCAACACAGCACCGAGCGCTTTCCGTAGACGTTGGGCTGAGCGCATTTCTAACGGTGAGATCGCTGGCAACGCCTGGACCGAGATTGGCAATGCCAGCCAAGGCGCCTTTGCAACCCATATCGCCCGCAAAGGCGATGGCCTCGTGCTCAACGGCGAGAAATACTACACGACCGGTTCGCTTTTTGCCGATTGGATCGATGTCGGCGCGACAGGCCTGGAAGGCGAGGGCATCACCGTGCTCGTGCGCCGCGACGACCCGGGTGTGCGCGTTGTCGACGACTGGGACGGGTTCGGGCAGAAGCTGACCGCAAGCGGAACCACGACATTTTCCGATGCGAGGGTAGATCCCCTTGACGTCGTGGTCGACGACACGAAGTTTGGCTACAGCCCTGCGTTCTACCAGACTGTTCATCTGGCGACCTTGGCCGGGATAGGCCGCGCTATCGCCATTGAGACCGCCGCTGCGGTTTCGGCACGAACACGCCAATTTTCGCACGCTGCCGGTCCCCGATCGAGCCAGGATCCACAGGTGCTCCAGGTCGTTGGCCGCATTCGCTCCAATGCCTACGCCACCACTGCAATCGTGTTGCAGGTTGCGGCGGCCCAAGAACGCGCCCATGTCGCCAATTTGGCGGGCAATGACGAGGCCGTGGAACGCGCAAATGCGGTTGCCGAACTGGAAACATCACAAGCCCTCGGCGTGGTCACCAATCTGGTTCTCGAGGCGTCGACGATCCTGTTCGACACGCTGGGCGCCTCGGCAGCGAAATCGTCCACCGCGCTCGACCGTCACTGGCGTAACGCACGAACGATATCGTCACACAATCCCCGCATCTACAAAGACCGGATCGTCGGTGATTTCGCGGTGAATGGAACGCCGCCGCCCGGTCAGTGGCGCATCGGGCAAGCACCGGCATTAACGGCAGAGAGCCCGGACAAAGTCGACGAAAGTTCCGCTGCGGCCTGACCGCCGTCAAGGGGATGCGCGCTCGTGGCGCGCTGCAAGGTGCAGGGCGCGTGAAGTGCATTCAACCTCCCGAGCCTCTCGGGCACCAATTTCGCTATTGTAGGAGATGTCCATGATAGAAAGTCCAGATCGCGGTCTCGGCCGCCGTGAAGTCCTGAAACTCACCGCGCTTGCCAGCGCAACGGTCGCCGGTGCCGCTTTGGTCGGCGTCAGCCCCGGCCTGGCAAGCGGCGAGCTGTCTCTTAAGGGCAAGCGCATCGGCATCAGTACCGTGGGCACAGACCACCACGCCGATCTCCAGGCTTATAACGCCCAGATCGAGGAGGTGAAACGCCTGGGCGGCGTTCCGATCGGCGTTGATGCCGGGCGCAACGACGGCAAGCTCATCTCCCAGCTTCAGACACTGATCGCGCAGAAGCCCGACGCCATCATCCAGCAGCTCGGCACGCTCACGGTTATCGATCCCTGGCTGAAGAAGGCGCGTGATGCCGGCATCCCCGTCCTCACCTTGGACGTCGGATCGACGAACTCGCTGAACAACACGGCATCCGACAATTGGGAAATCGGCAAGAACCTCGCTCTGCAGCTGGTCTCGGACATTGGCGGCGAGGGCAAGATCGTAGTCTTCAACGGCTTCTACGGGGTCACGCCCTGCGCGATCCGCTACGATCAGCTGGTGAATGTGATCAAGTATTTCCCGAAGGTGGAGATCATCAAGCCGGAGCTACGCGACGTTATCCCCAATACCGTTCAAGATGCCTTCACCCAGGTCACCGCCATCGTGAACCGCTACCCGGAAAAAGGCTCGATCAAAGCGATCTGGTCGGCCTGGGATATCCCTCAAGTGGGAGCCACACAGGCTCTCGTGGCCGCCGGCCGCACGGATATCAAAACATACAGCATCGACGGCAGCCCGGAAGCGCTGCAATTGCTCGCCGATCCGAACTCCCCTGCTGCCGCCAATGTGGTCCAGCAGCCGGCCGAACTTGGGCGCACCGCGGTCCGCAATGTTGCCCGTGTCCTGGCTGGCGAGACCTTGCCGCGGGAGACCTATGTTGCGTCCATGCTTGCGACCAAGGACAACGTCAAAGAGGTCATCGAGAAACTCGGCGTGCATTAGGTCGGGGCTAAGACGGTATTCCAGTGCTTCCGCGGTATGTCGTCTTGTCTTTCAACGATCAACAGCGCGTCGTTTTGAAGCTGCGAGACAACAATGATGGCCTTGCCAGCTGCAACTGCCACGATCTCCGCCTCGCATCGCAACAGCCAAAGCAACCCACAATCAAAGGAGTAAATCATGACTGAAAAATCAGCCACAGGTCTCGGCCGCCGCGACCTTCTGAAGTTTACCGCACTGGCGGGCGCAGCGGTCGCCGGTGCCGCAGCGATCGGGATTCGTCCGACACTTGCTGCTGAAGACCTGCCGCTCAAAGGCAAGCGCATCGGCATCAGCGCCGCCGGCACTGACCACTTCTTCGATCTCCAGGCCTACAATGCCCAGATCGAGGAGGTAAAGCGGCTGGGTGGCGAGCCGATCGCCGTGGATGCGGGGCGCAACGACGGCAAACTCGTTTCGCAGCTCCAGACCCTTATCGGGCAGAAGCCGGACGCCATTGTCCAGCTTCTTGGAACGCTGACGGTCATCGACCCCTGGCTCAAGAAGGCCGGCGATGCAGGCATACCGGTTTTGACCATCGACGTCGGCTCCACTTATTCACTGAACAACTCGACCTCAGACAACTGGGGTCTCGGCAAGGACCTCGCCCTGCAGCTCGTGTCCGATATCGGCGGCGAAGGCAAGATCGTCGTGTTCAACGGCTTCTACGGCGTCACGCCTTGTGCGATCCGTTACGATCAGCTCGTAAACGTCGTGAAATATTTCCCCAAGGTGGAGATCATCAAGCCGGAACTGCGCGATGTCATCCCCAATACCGTCCAAGATGCCTTTACCCAGGTGACCGCGATCCTCAATCGCTATCCAGATAAAGGTTCGATCAAAGCAATCTGGTCGGCCTGGGATGTGCCGCAGCTTGGCGCAACGCAGGCTCTTGTGGCTGCTGGGCGAACCGAGATCAAGACTTATGGCGTCGATGGCAGCCCGGAAGTCCTCCAGCTGGTCGCCGACCCCAAGTCTCCAGCCGCAGCCGACGTTGCACAGCAACCGGCAGAGCTCGGGCGCACCGCCATTCGCAACGTTGCCCGCCTGCTTTCTGGCGAAAAACTGCCACGCGAAACCTACGTGCCGGCGCTTCTCGCCAACAAGGCGAACGTCGGCGAGGTCACCAAAAAGCTGGGCATCGGCTGACTTTAGTGACCAGGCCGCGCCTCTGTTCAAAGGTGCGGCCATCGTTCAGCGTGCGGAGCACCCATATGAGCCAAATAATCGCAGCGGAAACTGACCCTGCCGACATTCTCAAGCTGAGCCAGGTCGTCAAGACCTTCGGGGGGGCGCGCGCTCTTGATGGCGCGGGACTGACTGTAAGACGGGGAACAGTGCATGGGTTGGTCGGCCAAAATGGAGCTGGCAAATCCACACTGATCAAGGTCCTCGCCGGTCTCCACCAGCCAGACGATGGCGCAATAGAGATCGATGGCACGACACACGCGCGGCTGACCCCGAAGCTTGCGGAAGAACTTGGCATCCACTTTATCCACCAGGATCGGCTCCTGCCGCCAAGCTTCACTGTCGGGGAAGCGCTTTTCTTAGGTGACGAACCAAGCCTTGGGGCGACACCCTTTCTCGATCGTCGGCGCATGCGACACGAAGCGGCGCGCCTGCTCAAGTTCTATTTCGAGATCGAACTGCCTCAGAACGCGCTGATCTCGGAGCTGACCACGGCGGAAAAGCAAATCATTCAGATCACTCGTGCATTGATCCGCAAGCCCAAGGTTCTCGTTTTCGATGAGCCAACAGCAGCGCTCGTGCGCCAGGAGGCCGATATTCTGTTTCGGCTGATCAGGCGGCTCGCCAACGAAGGCGTCACAATCTTGTACATCTCTCATTACCTCAGAGAAATCGAAGACATCTGCCAGACCGTCACGATCTTGAGAAATGGCCGTGATGTTGCGACGCTTGCCCTGTCCGAAACCTCTGCCGAGGAAATCGGTCAGTTGATGATAGCGCGCGAGACAGGTGATCTCTTTCCCGCTCGTCAGGTGCGCCTCGGCGAGGAGTTTCTTCGCGTGCAAGACCTCGCGGTGGCAGGCAAGTTCGAGCCGGTTTCCTTCACCTTGCGCCGCGGTGAGGTGCTCGGAATCACCGGGCTTCTCGGATCGGGTGCCAAGGACCTGATGCGTGTCCTCTTTGGGCTGGAACGGGCAACATCGGGGACAATTGTCCACGAAGATCGTAACGTCGGACTTGCCTCGCCGCGAGACGCGGCCAAGGCAAGATTTGCCCTGGTCCCGGAGGATCGTCGTCGCCACGGGGTGGCACTCGATATGAGTGTGAGAGAAAACGTGACCATCGCCAGCCTCGGCCGATTCTTGCGGTTCGGGCGGCTCGACAGGAAGGCTGAAGCAGGAGAGACGGATAAACTCGTCCGAAAGCTTCAGATCAAGGCTGACGGGCGAGAGGCCTTGGTCCGGTCACTATCTGGCGGCAATCAGCAGAAGGTGGCGATAGCGAAATGGCTGGCTCGCGACACCGACCTTTATCTGCTGGACGAACCCACAGTGGGCGTTGATATCGGCGCAAAAGCCGAGATCTATGCACTGATCGCCGACCTCGTTTCGAGCGGAGCAAGCGTCATCCTTCTCTCCACCGATCTCGATGAACTCGTCGGCATGACGGATCGGGTCCTCGTGATGTTCCGCGGGCGCGTTACGCGCGAGCTTCAATCCAGCCACACCATGGCAAACGACATATTGGCCGAGGCCACCGGCGCTCGGGAAAGGTTGCGTCATGTCAGTTGATATCGAAAGCTACGCTCCCGTTTCCGGAGCGGAACCGGAGACGCCTCAGCAAAAGACCCGGCTCGCTGCCACTTTGCTGCGTTATGGCGCCTTAATAACCTTTCTGTTGATCCTGGTCATATTCTCCGTTTCGGCGCCCTTCTTCCTTTCGGTGTTCAACATCGGCAACATCCTGGGGCAGACGGCAATCACCGGGGTTCTGGCGATAGGCCTCACGGTCGTCGTGATAGCGGGAGGCCCGAATGTCGTGACCGGCGGCATCGATCTGTCGCTCGCCGCCAACATGGGTCTTAGTGCAGCCATTTACGCGAGCTTGATACAGGCAGGCTACGGTGACGGCGCCGCCGTGATCGCGGCGCTCGGTTCAGGCCTTGCGGTCGGTGCGGTAAACGCGATTGCGGTGGCCGGGATCGGCATCGTGCCTCTTTTGGCGACGCTGGCGGTCATGAATGTCATTGCCGGGCTCGAGCTTGTGCTGACCGAAAACACGGTCATTCCTGCCTCCGGCGATGTGCTCACAGCACTCTCCTCCCAGGGGCCTTTAGGTATCCCGGTGCTTGGCTATGTTCTGATCGCCTTTTCGCTTGCGATGTCTCTTCTCGTGCAGGGTACGCGCTATGGGCTGCGACTTTATGCGGTTGGTGAATTTCCGGAAGCCGCGCGCTCCGCAGGCATTCCGGTGAAGGCCTATCTCGCCGCAGCCTTCCTGATCAGCGGTCTTTGTGGTGGTCTCGCCGGCATCCTCAATACAGCATATCTCAGTGGCTCAAGCACGGGTTCGGGCGAGATGCTCCTGCCTGTGGTCGTCACCGCGCTGCTCGGATCGGTGTTTTCCCGCCGACTTGTTCCGACCGTCGGCGGCACCCTGCTATCGGCTTTGTTCGTCGGTGTTCTTCTCAACGGCTTTCAGCTCCTCAATCTCTCCAGCACGCTGGTCAGCGGCGTCCAGGGTGTACTGATCCTGCTGACCGTATCGGTTACGACACTTATTCGCAGGGACGTTTGACCATGGCGACCAAATCTCTTTCCAGGAATGTTGTCGCGCTCGGCGGCCGAACGGCTCTGATCATCGCGCTGATCTGCGTCTTTTGGCTGTTTGCCTCGCTAGCGCCGAGCTTCCTGACAGCTGGCAATCTTTCAAGCCTGCTTGCCAACAATTTCAGCTTGCTGGCAATCGTAGCCGTCGCCATGACCTTCGCCGTGGCTTCCGGCGGTATCGATCTGTCGATCGGCGCGGCGATCGATTTTTCCAGCCTCGCTCTCGTGTCATTGGTGCTGACTGGCCATTCCGTCGGTGTTGCGGCCTTAGGCGGGCTTGCCGCGGGAGCGCTTGTCGGTGTGTTCAACGCGATCCTTATTTCCTGGGCAGGCCTTTCGCCTTTTCTTGCGACGCTTGGCACGCTCTTTGTCGGCCGCAGCATTCAGCAGCTGCTCACCAATGGCGGCAACCCGATCTACCTCCCGCAAAATGCGATACCGGGTTCTTTCCGTGCTATCGGGCATGGCACGATCCTCGGTGCCCCGGTGCCGCTGATCATCGCGCTCGCCACGGCGGCGGCCGCCGCCTTCCTACTTTCGCAGAGCCGGTTCGGCCGCGCGGTCGTTGCCGCAGGCGTGCAAGCCGATATTGTGCGCTATTCCGGGCTGCCGCTGCGCCTCATTCTTGCAGGAACCTATGTCCTGATCGGCGTCATCGCAGCGGTGGCAGGCCTGGTCCTGACCTCGACCGTGACAGTCTACGTACCCAATTCAGGCAACGCATTTTTGCTCAATTCC
The DNA here is from genome assembly GCF_001542405.1 of Rhizobium altiplani. Lineage (GTDB taxonomy): Bacteria > Pseudomonadota > Alphaproteobacteria > Rhizobiales > Rhizobiaceae > Rhizobium > Rhizobium altiplani. The sequence continues at coordinate 32,830 of NZ_LNCD01000099.1, read as the reverse complement.
GTTGGCGCCGCATTCATAGGGACAACCATCCATATCCACGGTCGCCCCAATATCGTGGGGACCGTACTCGGCGTTTTGCTGCTTGCTATCGTCGCAAACGGCCTGCTCTTGAGCGGCCTGAATTTTTACTGGCAGCAGGTTGGAACGGGCACCTTGATCTTTCTCGTCCTGGCGCTCAGCTTTGCGACACGAAAGGCCAGCTAAACGGCAGGAGCCGCCAAGCTCCTCCGTTCCCAGAATTATCCTGGAGCCAAGAACGCGAAGCCTAAGCCGTTCTGGATCCGCCGGAGTAATACAGCAAGGCGCTGGTGGGTCTCGACCGGGCCGTGGTCCGAGGTCCCGCTTGGCTGGCGCCGATCGGATCTGCCTCACGTGGCTCGGTGTTCAAGATGTTCAGCAATCTGCTCAGCGACGAACAAGGCATGCTCGCTTACCTCTGGCAGGCCCATCAGTTCCCCAAACTGGCCCCGCGCAAGCGGGCCTGCGACATAAAGTGTCGGATCAGGCGAGAGGTCAGCGGACAGTGCTTGTGACAATTCGTTGCAGGAAAGGCCAAGTCCGGTGGGATCGGAATGGAGATGGCCTCGTCCGCGGAGTTGCTCGAGCCAATTCTGACTGGAAAGGATACGCCCATGTGCCGGTCCGGTTGTGACGACGATGGCATCGAACTCGCGCCTCTCGATTGACGTCGGCCTCCGGCGTCGAACCGAGAGGCCGATTTTATCTCCGTCCGTGTCGACGTCCTCGATGGCAGCGGCGAGAATTTCTAGCCTGCCAGCTGCTAAAGCCTCATTCAAAACGCGTTCGACTTGCGGCGCGATCCGAAACCGATGCACGTCCCAGTATGGACGCAGATGCCGCACGACGCGGCGACGATCGTCGATGGAAAGAGCCTTCCAAAGATGAGCTCCTTGTGCACGAACCCGATCGATGACCGCATGCCAGGTCAGGCTTTGTCGCTCAGCTTGCCGGATCGACGCGCGAATGCGCGAGAGGAGTTCGCTCGCCGTCTTCGGATTCGGTGTCAGGAAATCGCCAAATGGATCCTGCTGAACCGGTGCATGCCCGTTTGAGCGCAGCCCACGACGGGAAAGCGATACGACTGGCCCAAGATGCCCCTGATGTGTGAGGGAGGCAATGACGTCAGCAGAGGTCAGGCCATTGCCAACGATCAACACCCTGTCGTCAGGGCGTATCAAACGAAGCGTGCCTGCCGCCGTCGGATCAGTTCCGCTGCCGCGGCCCCAATCGGCGCGACTATTGCGAGAAGCGCTATACCTGTCAAACGTCCCAGCATTTTTCCCTCCAAGTGCACGGTCAGTCACGCGGCACATCATCATCCACATTTGCAGAAAGCTTCGCGGACACTGCCCCTTAGTCTTTCGTGCCCAGCAAGGTCCGTTCCTCATAGAGTTGGTCTTCACGTAAGTGCGGTACTTCAGCGTCCGCTGCCTTCCCGATGCGGGCGAGAAACCGGACCGCGCTTCTGCTTGGCATGAAGAGGTAAGCTCCCCCGCGCATTCGGACGAAGTCCTTTATTCCGGTCAGGTTTAACGGGCCGCGAGCCGAGGGTATCGTCAACCGTCCCATGCCGCCCCCGCGACCGATGATCGGGTCGACTTCGTTTTCCAATCCGTGGAACTGCCAGGCTGTGGCCCAGGTCTGCTGGACAAACTCGAACTGACGTTCGATGTCTGCGTTGAGGCACATGAAAAGAAGACCGGGTTTCTGCTCCTCCGGGTCATTAGCGCCAAACGCGTCAAAGCCTCGTCCAACGCGCAGGATGCGATGTCGATTGACGATTGAAAGTTCATCTTTTGAGGCCGGCGCCAGACTGTCGCGTGGATTGGATCGGCGAATGTGGGCCCCCAAGGGACAACGCTCACCGAGTGGATCCTCGGCGCCAGGAAGGAAATCGTTGTCAGGGCGGAACGCTTCGCCATCCTGTTTCCTCGTTGCCGGACCATGCGGATACCGAACCAGCGAAGAACCGTCCTTCCAGCGACCGACCATCTTCGCACCGATCCATCCCGGTAAAAGATCCGGTTCGAGCTGATCCGGAATCGCCGGATGGCCGGCATAGCGGGCGGCCGCATCATTCACGTAATCGTTGAAGACGTCGACATATTGCGCAAGCTGACGAATGACCAGGAACGTACCGTTTCGGCCGAGGTCGCGGGCGGCAGTCGAACGTTCGGTGACGAAGAAGAAGCCTTTGAATTGAGTGATCATCCAACCTACGGTCTTGCCGCCGGCGTGTTCTCGAAGGATCTGTCGCAGGCAATGCGGGCGGTCAAACGCGTTGAGGCAGGGACAGTTTGGGTCAATCGTTACGGGCGCTCGCGCGACCACATCCTCCCGACCGGTGGTTACAAGGCATCCGGTATCGGCAAGGACCTTGGCAAGGAAGCCTACAAATCCAACCGTCGGCTAAAGAGCGTTTTGATCGAAATCTGAATTGGCGCCGGAGGTACGCATTATGGCAAACGCTCGTGAAATTCTTGAAAAGTTGATAGGTTTTCCATCCGTCGTGGGCTCGGCGAACGCGCCGATCGTCTCTTACATCAGGGACTATTTCGCTGCGCTCGGCGCGCATGTGAGCGAGCTGCCCGGTCCGGAAGGAAATCGTTCAAATCTGTTCGTGAGCATGGGACCGCGTGATCGAGCCGGCATCATTCTCTCGGGTCATACGGATGTCGTGCCCATAGAGGGTCAGCCTTGGACATCGCCGGCGTTCGCGCTTCGACAAGGGGGCGATCGCCTTTACGGCCGCGGCACCAGCGATATGAAAGGGTTTCTTGCCGCTGCCATGGCCGTCGCAGCTGGAGTCAATGCGGAAAAACTCCGTCGCCCCCTTCACTTTGCATTTTCCTACGACGAAGAGGCAGGATGTCGAGGCGTTCCCCATATGATCGAGGCAATTCCGTCGATCTGCGCCTTGCCGGCGAGCTGCATTGTCGGAGAGCCAAGCCAGATGATCCCGATTCTTGCGCACAAGGGGAAGGCCGCCGTCAAATTCACAGTCGAAGGAACAGCCGGTCATTCGTCGAGACCCGATCGCGGGCTCAATGCCATTCACGGACTGTCCACCTTATTGGCCAAGGCGGTGGCTCAGTCGGATCTGCTGAAGCACGGGCAGCAGAATGAACTCTTTTTGCCGTCATACTCGACCCTTCAGGTCGGTGTGATCGAAGGAGGTCTGTCACTTAACGTCATACCGCAGTTCGCAAGCTTTGATGTCGAGGTTAGAGCCATTCCCGGCGCGGAGCCCTACTCACTGCTTGAACCGATTTTCAAGGCCTTTCCCGAGCTTGAAAAGGTTGGACTCAAAGTCAAAGCTGATCGCTTGTCCGAATATCCAGGAATGGAACTCCCGGAAGATTCCGATTTGGCCACATTGATGACGAGGGCAACTGGCCGGAACCCCATCCGCGCGGTGAGCTACGGGACCGAAGCCGGGCTTTTTGCGAAAACCGGTATTCCCTCAATCATCTGCGGTCCCGGTAACGTCGACCGAGCGCACAAGGTCGATGAATACATTCGCCTGTCGGAGCTCAATGAGTGCTGCTCTGTGCTCGACCGGGTCGCTTCCGACCTGGCTGCGTGATCAGCGAGCGACGTACTCACACATTTTCAAAAGAAGGATTGATCGTAGCCATGGAAGCCACGAACGACCGCATCGAAAAAGATCACTGGAGTATCCCTTCGTCCATCGCGAGGCTTGGGCAGAGCTTGGTTGACGACGAGGTTAGCAGCAATGCATTATGATCAGAAATGTCATTGATCCTTCGGTTCATAAATGGCATCATAATGCTTGATCGTCAGCATCTTGCAATTCTGAGAGAAGTCAGCCGTCGAGGCAGCGTTACCGCGGCCGCCGAAAAGCTGAACGTCACTCAATCCGCCTTGAGCCATACGATCGCAAAGTTCGAGGAACGGCACCGCATCAAGATATGGATGAAATCAGGCCGCGGGCTGCGGTTGACGCAGACAGGTGAGTATCTGCTTTCTGTGGCCGAACGCGTCCTGCCCCAAATGGAACATGCCGAGCGGGTCCTGACCGATTTTGCTATGGGAAGGAGAGGAGCCCTTCGTGTTGGCATGGAATGTCATCCCTGCCAGCGGTGGCTGACCAAGATTGCGACGTCTTATCTCGACAAGTGGCCCGATGTCGATTTCGACGTGCGTACGGCTTTCCGGTTCGACGGTGTCGAGGCACTCCTTGCGTACGAAATCGATCTTCTGATCACACCGGATCCCGTGGACGCGCCGGACCTGCTCTTTACGCCGGTTTTCGAATATGAGTTGGTGCTGATGGTGCATGCGACCCATCCTCTTGCCAACCGGAAATGCGTGCAGCCACAGGATCTTCTCGACGAGGAACTGATCACGGTTCCGGTCACATTGGAGCGGCTGGACATATACACCAAATTCCTTGTTCCCGCCCATTGCCGACCGCGTCAGCACCGCACGGCCGAAACCATCGACCTGATGCTGCAACTCGTCTGTGCGAAAAGGGGTGTTACGGTCCTACCGGATTGGCTGCTGCAGGAAGACGCCGTTGGAATGCCGATACGCGCACTACGCGTGGGCGATACCGGTATACGGAAAAACATCAATCTGGGTGTACGGCGCGGTGAGGAGACCATATCATACATCGACGGTTTTCTAGCGCTTGCCCGCGAGAGGGGGCGCTCGCCTTCGCCGTGATCGCGGAAAGCGAATTTCCCAGCGCCGCCTTGATTCCCTCTCGTCAATCACCGTCGAGGAGATGTTCAGAGCCACGATATTTGCAAGAGGTTATTCGAGCTTGTGCATGTAGGCGGCCATGTCTCGCGTCTTTCCTTCCGTGCGGCATCGCATTGTGATGTCTCGCCTCCGACGTAGGGAAGCAAACGGGATCGGAATAGCAAGCATCGCAAGTGCGGCCTGACTGAGGAAGCTGCCCCCAAAATGGTGACCTGGAACTGCTTCGAGGGTCCAGATGACCAACTGCGGGCGATCACAGCAGCAACCAAGCCACCGACCATAACCCGGGCGATCGCTCTGTCGAGCTTAGCGACTGTGCCGCAGTCCGAACCCAGAGGTTTCGTGTGGTGGTCTTCTGATGTTGTGACCCGGCGGTTGTGTCGCGGAAAGCCTGGAACTGTTCAGGCAAACCGAACCACCTCTATCCTTCAGCTTTGCTCGACAACGAGTTTCGAGATGACGTCTCGGGCAGCTTGGGAAGATGCTTGTACGGCGCCGGCAAGGTAGCCGGCCTCACCTCGGCTCGTCTCGCTCCCGGCTAGGACCAGCCGCTCTTTCCACGGGCTAGCGATCCAGCCCCCTCCAGGGCCATTCGGGTGGCCGGCGGAAAACCAGTCGGCGGATGTCGCAGTCAGCGGGTCGGCAGCCCAGTCCTTGTAGAGGGTCGCTCGTGGATGGGCAGCTTGCGGCCCGAAGATGCGCGTGAACTGGCGGATCGAGGCCTCCTTCAGCGCGACCGCGCCGATTGCTGCACGTTGTTCGGCTCCCATCCCGACGAAGCCGAACAGGGCTGCCTTGCCCGAGTACGTGGTCGCATCATGGATCTCCGTCAAAGGTCCAACCATGCTTTGCGCCGTCCCGGAGAATCCTGCCTCGCGCCAGAAGGGACGATCGTAGATAGCGAAAAATTTGGCGTGTGGCGCCATCCAGGTCGGCGTTTGCCTCCACAGTTCGATCGTGCCTTTCTCCTGGGCCGGCTCGAACTGGACGGTCGCCTCCAGAATACGCGGCGGAAGCGCCGCAATCACCTGTGACGCCTGAATCAGCTCTATACGTCCGTCGGCAAATCTCAAAGACAGCTCGACACCGGTTTCGTTGAGACGCATCGCGGTGACTTGCGCACCGCACCACAGCGCCGCCTCAGGCAAGCCTTGCGCCAGCGCACGAACCAATGAAGCGGATCCTCCGATGAACCTCAGTGCTTCGGGCTCCTGATTCAGTCCGGGATAGCGCTTTGCCGATTCCCGCGACATCCGCTCGAAGACAACGTCGCCATCGCTGTTTTGCGCAAACGTGAGCAGATCGAGTTCGGCAACGAGCGCGGCGATCGCAGGCTGCATTCGAGGCCAGATCCAGGACGGTCCAAGGTCGAAGCCGTCTGCGTCCGGCTGGCCTGTCTCGTTCACGGTCTCGATCCGGCCGCCGAGGGTGGCTCTTGCCTCGATGAGCAGGAATTCGATCTCGGCCGCATGCAGCAGTCGCGCGGTGTGCAGTCCTGCAAAGCCTCCGCCGATAATAGCTACCTTGGTGTTCCTCATTATCTCTCTCCGGGAAGCTGGCTCCCGACAGCGTTGGCCTGTCAGAAGCGGGCGCGCCCGTGACGGTCTTCAAGCGGGGATGACGGTCGGCGGGCTGGTGGGACAAATTTGTGATCCCGCGCACATAGCACGAGGAATGTCGGATCAAAAATTTCCTTGCTTCATGGATCGATAAATTCTGTTCATAACACGGAGGCTCATGCACCTCGTGTTTGTGACCTCGCACCACCATCTCAGTCATCCGCAAAACGTCTGCGGCCGTCGTGGCCTCGAGTGGCCTGCCGGTGGGCAGGCGTCCCAGCAGTGCCGTTCAAGCTTTTCGCCTTGGAACCTCAGCCTGTCGGCCAGTACCAGAAATTCGAGGTTTCGTTGATTTTCAACCACGATCGTTGACCTTGGCGGCCACTGCTCGACCGACACGTGTTCCCGTCCGTCGTCGAGTTGCGCTGAACACTGCCTAAAGAATATCGCTGCAATCGCAACCACGGCAGCAGCAGCATCGCAAATCCTATAAAAATCACCATTCCCCTTACCATGCCAGTTCGAGATGTCATCAACGTGTATGCCGGTTTCTTCGGCAAGCGCTATCTGGTTCGTACCTGCTTTGGGTCAAAGCACTTCCAGTGACCTGAACGTGACGAATTCCAAGATCCTGGTTGCAAACCGTTCCGAAATCACCATACGCGGACTGCGCGCCGCTAACGAACTCCGGGTATATGCTGAATCGGCGCGACGCATGGTGGATGGGTCGCTCGCGTTGTCCGACCCCCGCGCGAGCGCAAGCCGACAGTGCCATGTTCAAATTCGCATTCAATGTGCATTTCGCGAATGAAAATCTCCATACTTGGTCTCTGCGCTGTGAAAATGTCAATTTGTATTACTAATGAAGAATGCTGTTGGGTTTGGGGAGCATAGATCCACGCTATGGATAGATAGAGAGACATGCGGTTTAAGGGACTTGATCTAAATCTCCTAGTCGTGTTCGACGCTTTGATGACTGAGCGTAAGCTCACGGCGGCGGCGCACAGCATCAATCTCAGTCAGCCGGCCATGAGCGCGGCTGTCGCCCGGTTGCGCGCCTATTTCCAAGATGAGCTGTTTACGATGACGGGCCGCGAATTTATCCCGACGGCGCGGGCGGAAGGTATTGCACCTGCGGTGCGCGAGGCTCTGCTGCAAGTTCAGCTCTCTATTATTTCCTGGCAGCCGTTTGATCCGGCCCAATCGGATCGTCGCTTCAAAATCGCGCTTTCCGATTACGTCACTCTTGTATTTTTTGAAAAAGTTGTGGAGCGTGTGGCGCGGCAAGCTCCCGGCGTCAGCTTCGAATTTTTCCCTCCCGCCGACCACAATGAAGATCTTCTCCAGCGCGGCGACGTCGATCTTCTCATATTGCCGGAAATATTCATGTCGAATGCCCATCCTCATGCGAGGCTTTTCGACGATTTACACGTGTGCGTAGGCTGTCGCTCGAACAAGCAGCTGGCAGAGCCACTTACATTCGAGAGATACATGTCGATGGGGCACGTTGTCGCTAAGTTCGGAAGTTTTCGGAGGCCAGGCCTCGAGGAATGGTATTTGCGCGAGCACGGTCGCAAGAGACGCATCGACGTCGTGGTACACGGCTTCAGCATGATTGCGCCCGTGCTGTCCAACACTGACCGTATAGGAACCATGCCCTTACGGCTGGCGCAGCATTTAGCAAAAACAATACCCCTTCGAATTGTCGACCTTCCGCTGCCACAACATCTTCCCTTCACCGAGGCCGTGCAATGGCATGCGCTTCACAATAGTGATCCGGCAAGCGTCTGGATGCGCGACATGCTATTCCAGGAAGCGGCCCGTATGACATCACCGCTTGTAGCTGCCGAGCCCCTCATCAACCAGGACCAGCACGAATGTTGTCCAGCTCATCTCTGATCTGAAAACTTCGTCGGGCGACTGAACTGCAAAAATGTTGGTATGGCACCGTTGCCGGTGGAGCAGCCCCAATGCCGCGGGTGCGCTTGTCCGCTCCCCGCCCAGCCTTGCGGCCACCACGATCATGAATGGGACATCTGTCGAGATCGCAGTGCTCTGACATTCCGGTGAGTTCGCGTGATCTGTAATCATCTGATCCCGTTTAATCCGCAAGGACACGCCAGAGTATATGGAGGCGATCGGCAACCAAGGAAACCATTTCTTCGATAGACCCGGCAGGTTCCGGATGCCGCGGCCTGGAAAGATCAAGCCGGACAGCGAATTCCAGGATGCGGGGTGGCAGAGCGGGATATCATATCCAGAATCGAACTAATCCATCTCCGAAAGAACCGGCTTGATTTCCCCAGCCATTCGAACGCAAGACTGCGTTTCATATCGAGCATTTTCCGCATTGTATATGCGACCTCACATAACCCTCCAGATTGCGACGTGAAGCCGGCCGGCATTCCGATCAAAGACCGGCCGCCATTCCGATTTGAAGCCGGCCACCGTTCCGATCAAAGACCGGCCAGTTTTCGGCACTGAAGATCACTCCCTGGTCAGCAACTTTGGCATCAAATACCTCGCGATGAACGAGGGGATTTTGTTGCCGGCAAAGACAAGGCTGACCATGAGACATTTGCGACAAATGCTGCGACTTGCAGCAAGCGGAACCAGCTCGCGTGAGATTGCCGTCCTGTTGGGAATTGCGCGAAGCACGGTGCAGTATAATCTGCAGCGCGCAGCGGCGGTTGGGTTAAACTGGCCGTTGCCTGGGGACCTTGCTGACGATGCGCTCGAGAGCAAACTCTTCGCTCGGAATGGCATCAAACAGGGCACGAGAAGGCGGGTCGAGACCAATTGGTCCGAACCGTAGCAGATACCCCTTGTGATTGAGCGTCTCAGCGAAACCTATTTACCCTTCATCGGACCATTGGGTAATTAATTGATGTCATGAGATACATCCAAACGTCGAATAAACCAAAGCAATTACCCTTGCAGCTTGGCCCTGCGGCAGTCCAAGTGATCCATGCAGGCCGTGAGGATCTGACGCGAGAACACTGGGCGATCTCAATCAGCACATTTGCGAGAGAGCCGTCCGAAGAACGGGTCATTCCTGTCAATGGAGTGGAGAGAATCATTTGGGAGATGGATACTCATCATCCAAACAATCGATTTTGCAATCTAGGTAAATTCCGCATAGTGCATTTTGTTGTTCGCCAATTCTTCGGAGCAATCAAAATGCACGTTCTCGATGTTGGGGAAATGGCCCAGCTCTTCGTCAAAGCGTTTAAATTGGTTGCGATTTTCGCTACCGCATGCGTTGTGCTCGAGGTGATCTTTCCGGCTTACCGATACAGCTTTGCCTCGTACATTCGCGGTGCGCGGAATTGGATTATCCGTATCGGATGCGGCACTTTAATTTGGCACTTCTACGCTTTGGGTTTGAAATGGTTGGGGGTTAAGCCGCTCGTAACGATCAATTTTGGTGCGTTGCTTCACTCTAATAACCCGATCGCCAATACTGGCTTCGCCGTCCTTTCGGGCGTTCTAGTCGCGATTGCTGGTGACTTCTTTTACTACTGGATGCACCGTGCTCAGCACGCCGTTCCATTTCTGTGGCGCCTGCACGCGACCCATCATTCAATCCGCGAACTGACGGCGTGGAATTGCAACCACCATATTTCCGAGCCATTTGTTTACGCGGCGTTTGTAGCACTCCCACTCGCGCTAATTCACTTCGAATCAGGCGTCGTGCCCGTTGCTGCCATGGCGCTGATTACCTTTCAGGCCCATCTTTCCCACTCTAGCACACGCTTTAATTTGGGGCCACTTCGGTACCTCATCGGCGATAATAAATTCCATCGTATTCATCACTCCACGGAATTCCACCACCGGCATAAAAACTATGGCTTCTTTACAACCGTTTGGGACACGATTTTCCGTACTGCATACTGGCCGAAAACGAATGAGTGGCCGGAAGTTGGCATGCGAAATCAGCCCGAACCGCTCACCGTACGCGACTTCATTATGTTCCCGTTTGATCAACGCCGCTGGCGCAAAGCTAAAGCCGGAAGTGGTACACAGGGAATTAAAACTGGAGGATTGAACGCGGTAGAGAGAGATGGTCCCATTCATTCGGACAGGAGTTCTGCAATTTAGAGCGCAAAGCGCTGCTTGTTAAGTTGCCGTTTCTATCGTTGGGGGTCGCGCAGCAACTCTGATCCGAGTCCGGTCTGCCGCACTACTGTCAGGCGCAACAGGTCAGGCCGCAGGACAAATTGGCCGATCACATTAAGCGGCTGAACCGGACGGATGCTGAGGAGGGGAAGCTAGAGGCAATCATCCGCCCAGAGACTTATCAATGTGATGCCATCATCCGGCTTGCACAGACCGGTTCTGCCGTTAATCGCGCCAGCGCCTTCGTCAATTCGCTTGTCAGAAGGACCTACGAGAATTTGATCCGCAGACCCGTCTCCTTGTTTCGGAGGGATTTTCTCCATAGTGCGCCCTATAAACTGCGGCGAATCTTCCGAATTGAAAGAACCCCCATTTCAGGCAGATTTCCTTCATGAGCATGCGGTTTTCTGGATCGAGCAGGTCCTCGCGCGCTGCCCGGAGCCGAAGCATCTGTAGATAAGCTGCCGGCGTTGTATTCTTGAAAGCACGAAAACCTGCTTCGAGTGCCCTGGTGGAAACACCCGCTGCATCTGCCACCATTGGCATTGTAATCGGCTGGTTAACATTGGCACACATGAACTCGATCCCACGGCGGACGTGGCCGGGAGCAATCATGTGTGGCTTCTTATCCAGCAGATGCGATAACCGATGAGGCACCATCCGTATTACGACATCGGCTAGCGCCTGCGTAATATGAGCCGTGGCTATGGGACTCTGACAAAGGGGACCATTATCACGTATTCCGTCGATAATCGCTTCCGTGAGATTGCCGATTGTCCGGCCAACTGGCGTTGAAAGGTCGACTTCGGGCAACAGGTCGAGCGAGCCGCTAAACGGGATATCGAAAGTTTCGCCAATGGTCCGTTGGATCAAAGACCAATTAAGCACCAGCTCATCTATTAAATTGGATTGCCCTTGTATAGAAATGCTATCTAGTTCGAAATTCCTGTAAAGAAGCAATTTCTCTTCCCGGGCCTCAGCCATGCGCGAACCGTACGTGACACCCATGCCGCCTCTGCGAGGCACCACGATCGATAGATGCTCTGTAGCTTCAGAACACCACTGAGCGCGGAACTGAAACCCGGTCTGATGGTGACCGGTAATCAATGTTGCGTTTTCACACCCCGCAAGATCGAGCGCCCAATAGAAGTCCCGAGTACGACCGACGAGATCGGCGTCGAATGTGCCGAAAACCGCTCCGAGGGATTCGATCATGCTATCGAACGTCGAGCCACGATATCGAAAAACGGTATTCTCAGCGCTATTTTCCATCATGCATCTCCAGGCTCAATCCTGCTGCTCGGTCATGCTGGTTCAATGACCAAGCCGGTGATCTAGCTGTGTGCTCGTGCATTCCGAGTTGTGATTACGCATCCTCGATTCCCTTCAACGTGCGGCAACATTCGACTTTCCGCGACAGTAAACCGCCCTCTTCGCCGGCTAACTGAGATTGATCTGCGGGCCGCAGTGAGTTTGGCTCGGTCATCAAAGCATCGAACACGACCGGGAGATTTAGATCAAAGTCCTTTGAACCGCAGGTTTCTTCGACAGACGGGTGACCAAATCCCGATCGCCAGAATTTCAATGTGCGTGGGACTGCGTAAGTTTGCCAACGGGCATTCGGCGCTTCGGGTAAGCAGTCGAGGTGCCTCACAGCTCCGGTCCGTTCCGGTCGATTGTCGTACCGGCTGGCCAATCGGAGATTGGCCGTCCAACAGGCAGAATAATGACAAGTGGGTCCTCGACCCGCGTGGGCGGCAAGTCAGTACGCGCGTGTGGCAGCGTGGATCGTACGCTAATCTCCGACACAACAGTCACCGGACAGTTTCGCCCGAACCTCTCAATGTGTTTTTGCAATGCGGGCCGCACCGTGCCGAAAGCAAACGGAACAGCCAGTTCGCGCAACACCGGAAGCATGGCTTGGATCGAATGTCCTATCCCCAAACCCTCAAGATCCGGACGCACACCATATAGTCCGAGCTCAGCCACCAACTGATCGGTTGTGCCAACCTTTATGAAGCGGCGCAGCAATCCCATGTGAGCCGCGACCCCATTAGCGTCATAGGTGATTGCACGAAGCTCAGGTCTTGCTCCGGCCCAGCTTTGGCTGCCCTCGAACGGCTTTGCATTAAAGGCCCCGGTTGGTCCATAGGTCTTTCGAAAAAACTCGGCGAGTTCGACATGTTCGGCGAGTTCCAACTCGCTTTCCCAGCGCAATTTCCACTGCACGTCGGCGCGCATACAAGACCTCTTATTTGCTGTTGACCGGAGTTCGGAGATATCGAACCTTCGTCAAAGTTTATCGCTCGAGTTTGCCGCAAGCAGCAATCGGAACGCGGCGTATCGGCCGCCCAGTCTCTTGAAATTTCCCAGATCCGAGTGATGACATTGGTTCTCAATGTGGCTCTCAAGGGGGATATTCGGTGACCGAAGCGCGATATCATAAGGCCAATCAAATCAGAAATGGCATTACTGCATGAATCGATGAACAGCGCTCATAATGCTCGGTTTCAGGTGGCTCCAGCAGATAAATGGGAACCAATATCTTGCGGATCTTTTGAATTCCTCGCAAAGCCCTGCTCGAACGTCAGCCGCAAACATCGATCGTATTTCCATTTTCGGCCATTGGCCGCATGGCAGAGCCGGACCCTGAAGGATGGCACGAAATACTTTTTGTCGTCGAAGGAGCGCTGCGTTTGATCCAACCAGGCGAGGCGCGGGACTATGCCGCGGGCGAGTTTGTCACCTACAGCACGGCTCAGCACTATTCCTACTGCAACGTTGAGAAGAAGATCGTTCGCTTCATTCGCAACGTCGTCTCGTAGAACGAAATACCGCCCGGCGGGGAGATAGTGCACGTATGCCGTCATTGTGGTGAAACAGCCCGACGAAGTCTAAGATATGAAACAAATTGGCTAAACACCGGACCGCCTGTCCAGAAGCGCGGATCAGCGCAAGCGGAAATGCGGCTCAGATCGAAGCGACAATTAACAGTGTAGTCTTCGTGTAGGCTGTTCAGCTCAATGCGGAGCGTTATAGTTCGACTGAACGTGCTCCAAGAAGAGGGAAAGCAACTCGGCTTGGGTCGAAATATTCAGTTTTTCGTATGCGCGTTTGCGATGGGTCTTCACGGTGGTGATTGAAATTCCGAGATTGTAGGAAATCGATTCCGAGGAGTGACCGCGCAGGATCATTGTCACGACCTCCCGTTCACGCGACGTTAGACAGGCACCAAAGGTTTCGAACCCAATCCTTGCGTTCGGTCTAGGCGCCTCTTCTTCAGATGCAGGTCGGGATTCCGAATAGCTCCAATAGGCGTGGAATGCAGCCTCGATCACCGGCATTCTTGCTTGGAAGAGTCGGATCGCCTCATCCGCAAAGCCGCCTCGGTCGGTAGCGCGATAGAGGCCTATTTCAGCTGTAACCAAATTTCCTAACGAGACTGCAATATCGATCTCTTCGAGGCCCTGTGGCCAGCCTTCAGTGACATAGCCAATCTCTTCACGCTCAGACAGGACCACTTCATATCCCTTGTAGAGCTCGCTTTGGAGATATGCATCGGGGGCCAGGTCACGAATGCGGTAGACGCCAGAGTGGAGCCCCGTCTGATGCCTTTGGAAAAAGGCGTTCAGGACGTAGGTGCTGGTCAGATAGGTCATCATCCCAGCGCGGGCCGTCTCATTTCTGAAGTCATCGTAAAGATGTATTGGCGGTTCAGAGCCGCGGTACACGACCATCGTAAGCGTGTCGACAGCTGCATCCGTTCGGATCCACTCGGCAAGACGCGCACAAAAATCAGTTTCCCGACATGACGCAATCATTTCGCCGATCTGCTTGTACTCTGCTGTATGCAGCATTCGCCCGCCCAAGAAGCCAGCCAGCCCGACCAGGACGCGGTCAACTGCTGGTTTTTTCGGTTTGCGCGCCGAGCGCGGCGCTGTTGGTGTGTTTTAGCGTAGCGGTTCGTATTTTTCTATCGAAGAATCTCGAGCAGCAAGGGCGATGAAAGTCCGCCCGTTTCAGATCGGCCGCGGTTGGGAACGCTCGCAAGTGATCGACGCTGTAGTCCTCTGGGAGGATAGCGGAAAAAGGCACGTTCACGGTAGCTGACCTCAGGCGTCTGCATCAGCAGACATGTTCGAACAGGAGGTAGCCTCATGAAATACGCCCGTATGGTCATTGAAAAGGAATCGCCGGAAGAATACGGCTACGACCTGATTAAGTACAATCTTTCTGAAAGCTCTATTACAGATCAGAGACTGTCTGACATCGGCGTCGTTATTCCGGACGTCAAGCTTCTCTATGGCGAGCATCGTGGCGATCCGGAGCTGCGTAAGCTGGTTGTCGAGAAGGACGACGGCCTATCTGCGGAGCACGTCCTCATGGCTCCTGGTGCTGCGGGGGCTCTGTTTATTATCTCTACTACGCTCCTTTCGCAGAACGACCATCTCGTCGTCGTGCGGCCGAACTATGCTACGAACATCGAAACGCCGAAAGCGATCGGTTGCGAAATCACATATATCGATCTCGATTTCGACAGAGGCTTTTCTGTCGACATCGATAAGGTCGCAAACTCGCTAAGACCCAACACGCGCTTCATCAGCGTCACTTGCCCACATAATCCGAGTGGCACCACGATGTCGCGCGCCGAGCTCGACCGTTTGATTCAGATCGCCGAGGATCACGGCTGCTATCTACTCGTTGATGAGACCTACCGAGATCTGAGCTATGAAGCGAAGCTTCCGACAGCTGCCTCGCTGAGCAAAAAGGCGATTAGCGTAGCCTCGCTTTCGAAGGCATACGGCATCCCGGGTATCCGCGTTGGGTGGCTGATCACGCAGGACGAGGTGCTCTACGAACGCTTCCTTTCTGCGAAGGAACAGATCGCGATTTGCGGTTCGATCCTGGACGAAACTGTCGCTCTCGAGCTCCTCAAGAAAAGCGAGCAGTTCCTCGCGAAGGTGCTGCCGGAAATGCGCAGGCGCCGCGACATCGTTCAAGAATGGATTAATGGCGAGCCTCTCGTCGAATGGGTCAGGCCGTCAGGTGGTGTCGTGGGCTTCCCGCGCCTGAAGGTTTCCGCGGACTTTGACGCCGGCGCCTTCTACAGATCGCTCCTCGACGAGCACGGCACCTATGTCGGGCCTGGCCATTGGTTTCAAATGCCGGGCAACTACTTCCGCGTTGGTTTCGGGTGGCCGACGGAAGAAGAACTTCGTGGTGGTCTGAAGGCGATCTCCGCCGCGCTTGACGCTTACAGATAAGGCAGGTATGCAGCTGTATCCGGCGGCGGTGCAGGTTTCGACGTCACCGTTGCACATGATGCTGCGGAGATCACTCGATGTCTCGAGGCACCAATCTGCAAGCGACGAAGTCGCGGCAAGGAAGCGGCCGCGATTTCGAACGCTCCCAAGGTCTGCCAAGTAACTCACACTGCAGACGAAAATGAACCTCAATGAAGAGATCATGGTGCTCAGGATTCAGCTGGCCACTAAGGCTGCAAAACGCGCAGCTGAGAAAGAGGCTGGAGCGGTTTAAACGACTGAATAACGCGACCCGTTGCCCTCTTGAGCGGGATTGATTTCAAAGTACGTTAAACGGCGACAGGCCGCCGTATTTGGCGTTCCAGTTGTAAAAGGTCGTCTCGGAAATCCGCTGCCTACGGCAAAGATCTGCCGCTTTCGCTTCGGCCTCCTGCTCCTTCAACACCGCTATGATCTGCTCTTCCGTAAATCGCTGCTTCTTCATAAATCCGCCTCAATGGGCCGAACTCTAATCCATATTGTAGGGAAATACAGTGGCAGGTCAGTTTCTTCCACGTTTGAGTGCGGCAGAAAGACGTGCCAATCCGCTTACGATTTGGCCGCCGATTGGGTGACTTTCAAACTCAGCCGCGTGGAACGCCAAGGGTGGTCGACCGCCGGACACGCTGCATCTTCCCTGCGCTACGTCACTCTGTGGAAAAGCTCTAGCCGCTGCACTCACGTCCGACCCTATGGCACCGGTACGCAGCGAGTGTGACACTTCAACTCCTCGTTTTCTCGCGCTGCTATCGCACGCTCGTGAACAGTGCGATCCGGTTTGTTTCCCGGATCTCGAATTTCATCGTTGCGCCGTCTCGTACGAGCAGCGGGGTGCGGCGATCGATACGCGCGTGGAGGGTTTCCACTGCTCCTGCAACTACGAGGCCCTTCTGCCCCATTTGGTCCGCTGGAACAAAAACTGGATCAAACACCGGCCGGCAACATTGAAAACGTCGCGCCGCTTCAGTCATTGTTATCGTTGGGGAACAATAGGGTTGGCTACCGTCGCCTCCCAAGAGCGCTATCTTCCCGGCAAGAGGCGTCGGGTAGCCGTCAAAGATTGTAAATGAGGTAAGCCCAGCCCGTAAACCTTCTTCGTCAACAAATAGCGAGTGCATGTCGTCGAAGCGGATCATCTGAATCAGATCGCTTCCAATTAAGTCGGAGATCGCTGCAATGCTGTTTCGATCACAAAGCTCAGCAGCACGAAAGGTAGCGGTGTCGGAATCCAACAAATACACGAAATTTTCCATATTCTTTACCCTCAAATTCTTGAAAAAGGCCCGCTGCCGAGGTTGCCTGGCAATGATGGAGAGGCTCGTATGCCATCCGCGAGCTTGCTTTGAGACGGCGATCATCTGCCGGCCGGTCGGGGCACTGCCGGAAGACGCTATGCGGATCTTGCGGGTCGGTAAAATCGATTGTTTGGATTGGACCCATTTATGTTTCACATGGCTGCAAGTCCAATACACGAAGTCGCTTGCCGAGGCGGCCAACCAGCTTCAGTGACTGGTGGAGCGCGAGAATTTAATCGCACGCGGAGTCTCCACCACACAGCCTTATAAGAATCAAACAGACCTCCACAGCTGTGCTTAATGGGGGTGGGTGTTGGTGGGGTCTTGTATCCGAGCGATGAGTGCGCCTGGAAATGGTTGTACAACACGACGACAGAACACCCACGGGACCGCCGTTCGCGAGCTTTTGTATCCGTGGCATCCCTGGTCCGGGCGGTTTGTTCACGTCCATGAGGCGTTGTCCAAAGGGACGCATATTTTCCGCTGCAACCTTTCTGGGTCTTCTTCTGATCGACTTCTTGAAGTCCCAGCATGGATGTTCGACCGCTCCGTGAGTGGTTTTTGGCGCAGCCTGCAAGTTCCGCACGTCGCACGTCGATATCGCGACACTGCATAGTTTGGCGAAGTTACTGGAAGTCGCCGATGCTTCATCTACGCGGGGCCAAGTATGATGAAGGTCTCGCTTTTTGCGATCCCCTCGCGCGAACGGACCGCTGTCACAAGCGCGTTGAGTTCGCTCATGGTGGAGACCTCGACTTCCGCGATCACGTCCCAGGTCCCATTCGTATTATAGGCAGCAGCAATTCCTGGAATACGCTTGATCGCCGCTATGACCCCCTTGACTGGGGAGTCGGCAAATTCAATCAGCATAACAGCTCGAAGCTGATCATCGCGAACTTCGTCCCGCAGACGGACCGTAAACCCCCTGATGTCCCCGTTTTCGATCAAGCGATCGAGACGCCTCTGCGCCGTTACCCTCGAGACCCCTAATATTTGCGCCAGCTGAGGAATAGAGGCGCGGCCGTTGATGCGGAGCTCGGCGATCATACGGTGATCGAGACTGTCCATCAAGAAGTGTACCTTTTGGTGACCGTGTGTATCGAAATCGTCAGTTTAGCTTAAAAATAAACACTTTGCGTTCTTTTTCGTGCAGCGTCTTCAGCATAATTTGGGCACAACAAAAACGGGGAGCACGCTGACGTCTAGTCTGGCGACGCAGCGTCAATCGCGACAATCCAGTGGCACCTTCCTCTTCAGCCCCGTCGGGCTGCGACTCTTTGCGTTCATCGAAGATTTTTGGTTGCGAAACCCCACCGGAGGAGAAGAAAATGGGATCATTCAAGCGTATTGCGGCTGCAGTTGCCGTGGCCGCCAGCATGTGTCTTGTGAATGTCGCTCGTGCGGACGATTTGGAGAAAATTCAGTCGGCGGGCAAATTGTCGGTCGCCATGTCTGGCGTCTTCCCGCCGTTCAGCTTCGTCGACGACAACAACAAGGTCGTTGGCTTCGACGTCGACATCGCATCTGAAATCGCCCGGCGGCTGAAGGTCGAGCCCGAAATTATCACAACGCAATGGGACGGCATCATCGCTGGCCTCCTTACCAAGCGTTATGACACGATCATCGGTTCGATGACGATCAACGAGGAGCGCAAGAAGGCAGTCGACTTCGTCGGCCCCTATTACCGATCAGGCATTGGAGTGTTCGTAAAAAAGGGTTCGTCCTCGACCAAATTGAGCGACCTCGATGGCAAGACCGTTGGCGCGACGCTCGGCGAGGTGTCCGAGAAATGGGCGCGTGACCAAAAGAAGTTCGATGTCCGAACCTATAAAGGACTGCCGGAGCTGATGCTTGAGCTCAATTCCGGCCGAGTTGATGCCATTGTATCCGACGACGTGCCCGTTATCGTGGCCATCCACAAAAGCGGCGCTGCCATCGAGCAGATCAAGGACAGCAGTTTGCCGAAGTACGATATCGGCATTGCTATCCGAAAGGAAAACCCTGAACTCGCGGCCGCGATGCAGAAGGCGCTCGACGATATGATGGCAGATGGCACGTACGAAGCCATCGCGAAGAAGTGGATCGGAATGGACATTCGAAACTAATTGTCCTCCCGGACGAAAGCTTCCGCCATGGATATTAATCTCATATTGAAGATATTGCCGTTCGTGGCGGAAGCTGGCTTGATGACCATCAAGCTCGCCGTCGCGAGCTTCATGATCGGGGTGGCAGTTTCTGCACTGCTGGTAGCCGCGCGATTCTCCACGCATTTTGGAATCCGCGCAATCGCTACTGCCTACGTTAGCGTCATGCGCGGCACGCCTCTGTTGGTCCAGCTATTCCTTGTTTTCTTTGGAACCTCCCAATTCGGAATGGAGCTGACGCCTTTCGTCGCCGGCATCCTCACGCTCGGTTTCAATATCGGAGCCTACATGTCCGAAGGGATGCGTGGTGCGATCCTGTCGGTGGACAAAGGCCAGACGGAGGCGGCAAGGACCTTGGGCTTTGGTCGCTTCGACACAATGCGTCTATTCGTGCTTCCTCAAGCGCGGCCCCTTGTGTTGAGGTCGCTTGGAGTTAACACGGTCATTCTGACAAAAGGCACTGCGCTAGTCTCAACAATCGGGGTCGTCGAGCTGACATATTCAGCCCAGCGCTTCGTCACTTCGACTTACAAGCCGTTCGAAGTCTTCGGAGTGGCTGGCGCGGCCTACATCATCATTATCGCTGTGATCCTTGCAATAGCGCGCTTCGCTGAGGCGTCTTACGGAGGAGCGACCGCTCCATGACCCTCGATTTCGGTGTGATACTTCCTTACTGGCCGGTGATCCTCCAGGGGCTGGGATGGACCGTTTTGGTGACGGCCCTTGCGGGAACGCTCAGCATCGTTCTGGGCACGGGCATTGCGCTCACCGCGCAATACGGAGCGGCGGCGCTCATCGTCCCCATGAGAGCGATCATATTTCTGTTTATGGCGACCCCGTTGTTGCTACAGCTTTACCTTCTGTACTACGGGCTGTCGCAAATCGGCATAATGCTCCCGGCCTTCTGGACGGGCGTCGCGGGACTGGGAGTGCACTACGCAGCCTATAATGCGGACATTGTTCGCTCGTCCTTGCAGGCTGTCGATCCAGGTCAGACGGAAGCAGCAAGAACGCTCGGCTTCGGCCGCTGGGCGACGCTCAGACATTTCATCGTTCCGCAGGCCCTATTGATAGCGTTCCCGAGCGTCGGGAATAACTGCATCATTCTCCTCAAGGATACGGCAGTCCTCTCGGTGATTGGTATCACCGAGCTGGTCCTGGAGTCCCAGCGGGCAATCAGCGAAACCTATCGACCCTTCGAATTCTATTTCACCGCTGCCGTTTGCTACTACGTCGTCAACCTGGTGATGGAGTGGTTGCTCGCCGGCGCAGCCAGAAGAGCGGAGGAAATCCGATGAAAGCAGATTCAACAATGATCAAGTTGCAACAGATCCGTAAGTCCTACGGTAGCCTCGAAGTGTTGAAGGGGATTGATCTCAGCGTTGAGCGGGGAAAAATTGTCTCGATCATCGGTCCGAGCGGCTCCGGCAAGAGCACCCTGCTACGCTCGATCAATATGCTGGAGGCAATATCAGGCGGCGAGATTTGGCTCGACGGCCAGCAGGTGAACCGGCCGCTCAAGGGGTGCGCTTTCGAAAAGCATATAAACCAGATCCGACAGCAGATGGGCATGGTGTTTCAGCAGTTCAATCTATTCCCGCATTTAACAGCGCTGCAGAACATCACGATTGGTCCCATTCGGCTGAAGGGACTGTCCAAGAGAGAAGCTGAGGACCTCGGAAAAACGCTACTCGCGAAAGTCGGCCTGTCGGACAAGGGAAACGTGTTTCCAGCCCGTCTGTCTGGCGGTCAGAAGCAACGTGTCGCCATCGCGCGGGCTCTTGCAATGCAGCCGAAGGTGATGCTTTTCGACGAGGCCACCTCGGCGCTCGATCCGGAACTGGTCGACGAGGTCAACCTTGTCATGAAGCAGCTCGCCAGCGAACACATGACGATGCTCATTGTGACGCACGAGATGCGATTTGCAGCTGAGGTTTCCGACCACGTCATGTTTATGGACGCCGGCGTCGTCGTCGAACAAGGACCTCCGGACGAAATCTTTGTCAATCCTAGCGAGGGGCGCACGAAGAGCTTTCTGCGCAAGCATTTGGCGTCGTAAAAAATTGGCGCTCATCAACGTTTCGAAGGAGTTCAGACTTGTTTCTAACGAGCGAGCAGCTTGACGAAATTACAACGTTCAGACATAGCCTCCATCGCCGCCCGGAGATTTCTGGCGAAGAAGTCGAGACGGCAAGCGCAGTCATCGATGCGCTTCGCGCCGTTGGCGCGGACGAGGTTTTAACCGGGATCGGCGGGCATGGTGTTGCGGCGATCTTTTCAGGCAGGGAAGATGGGCCAAGCCTGATGTTCCGCTCCGAGCTCGACGCATTGCCGATAGACGAAATCTCCGACCTTCCCTACCGATCCGAGGTTCCCGGCAAGGGCCATCTTTGTGGCCACGATGGACACACGGCCACTCTCATTGCGCTCGCCAAGGGACTTGGCGAAAGGCGCCCTTCGCGCGGAAGAGTGGTCCTGATGTTCCAACCATCGGAGGAGAATGGCGTCGGCGCGGCGGCGGTCGTCGCGGACGCGAAGTTTGCTGCGATCAGACCAGACCTGGTCTTCTCGCTTCACAATTTCCCAGGACTTCCTCTTGGGCATAGCGCATTGAGGGAGGGTCCCATCAACTGCGCGTCCCGAGGATTGAAGATCGCATTGACCGGAAAGACCGCCCATGCGTCTTCGCCAGAGGAGGGAACAGCACCGACATTCGCTGTTGCAAGGCTGCTTGAGGGGCTCACGGCCTTGGGCCGCGGCATGACCGTAGATGAGCATTTCCTGCAGGTGACAATTACCTATGCCAGATTGGGCGAACGCGCCTTCGGAATCAGCCCTGGATATGCCGAGGTTTGGGCGACACTCCGAGCCCTTTCTGATGACGCGATGGCGGAGCTGGTCACAGCTGCTGAAAGGCTCGTTCACCTTGAAGCTGAAGCGGCCGGCCTAACTGTAAGCATAGAATACCAAGACGTATTCCCCCAAAGCAGCAATGCGCCCCAGGCTGTTGCCGAACTGAGAAAAGCCATGACGGATGAAGGCGTGAGCTTCGATGATGGCAATGGAATATTGCCCATGCGAGCCGGAGAGGACTTCGGAGTGTTCGGACGCGTTGCGCCATCGGCGATGTTCTTTCTTGGCGCCGGAGTTAATCACCCTGGTCTTCACAACCCAGACTTCGACTATCCGGATCCCCTGATCGGTATTGGGGCGGGAGTTTTCATGCGAACAGTTCGCAACATCCTTGGCTGATTGAAATTGGGGCTGGGCCGGGACAAATTTGCCTTGACCCAGCGCCATCATAAACTAGCGGTTCAATGTGCGGCGGCTGTCGCAACTGCGTCTACACATACCCTTCATCTCACGACCGAACGATCGGTTGGGCGATAGTGCCGCCAAACAGCCGATAGCTGCTATTTGGGCGACGAGCGGAACAGGAAATCGCTTTGTCCGGCCGGTCGGCGATGGCGCGAATAAAAGAACAGAGAGCTTCGCAAACGCTAACAGGTGGGGGAGTGTCTCCGCAGTTCGGCAACTTTTCCAGGGCCCGGCTTGTTTCCAGCGGTAGATGCGGTTAGCGCCCGACGCTCCGTTCTCCTAACGGCCGAACGTTGTCAGGATGCAAGGAAGCGACCTCCCATCGCAGATCACCTCGACGCGGAGTTACCGGGGCCGTATCGTCTGGCAGCCCGCGCCCCGAGAGGAGCCGGTGACGGCGCTCACGGCACGGCGCGGTTGCGCTGACAACTGGCGGCCTTGCCGATTTGCTGATCCTGTCGTTTTGGAAGCGCAGCGTGATGGTAACCCGGCGTCCAATTCTTGACTGTGGGGCAATCCGCGGCATGGAAGACCGGCCCCGTTCGCGTTTGAACATGGCCGGGTAGTTCATCACCGTTGCCCCCGGCTCGCACTTTCCCTTGCGGATCCGAAACAGCTAGCGGGACAGGATTCCCGAGATCTCTGTCAGAGTGCGGTCGATCTCTTCGAGAGTATTGTAGTGCACTGGGCCGATACGCACGCCGCCGCCCGAATCGAGGATGCCGAGCCGAAGATTTGCTTCCAGCCCATAATTGTGGCCGCTCCAAACATGAATACCCTTCGAAGCCAAGTGGCGAGCAATGTCGGCCGATGGAACCCCTTCCGCCACAAAGGTTACAGTCGATACGCGGCGATCGAGGCTTCTGGCATCACTGATCCCCAACACCCGAACTCTGTTGTGCGCTCGAAGCCCGTCGATCAGCTTGAGAGCCAACAGATCGTCATGATGTTTCATGGCCTTATAGCCACCGTCCAGACGTGCGCGGAGACCGGACGCGGATGTGGTGCCTGCGAATTGGTCGCCGAGCGCCGCTATGTAGTCAATAGCGGCATGGACCCCAGCCAACTGCTCCCGGTTCGTCGTACCGTTGGTAAATCGCCATGGCAACGTATCGGACGCTGCGCGTACCTTATAGGGTCTCACCCGGTCGAGGACGGATCTGCGGCCCCAAAGAAGGGCATAGTGCGGACCGAAAAACTTATAGGCGGAGCACACGAGGAAATCGCAGCCGAGCCGCTGGACATCTATCAATCCATGAGGCGCGTATTGCACGGCATCCACGTAGACAAGTGCGTCGGCACGGTGCGCGATCTGCGCAAGCGCTTGGACGTTGTTTATTGTGCCGGTGATGTTGCTTGCGTATCCGACTGCGACCAGCCTGGTTTTGTCGCTGATCAGCTTGACGAGGTCGTCCGGATCAAATTCATAGGTTTCGGTTGAGAAATCCAGCCACTTGACGCTCAAGTTCAGGTCCTCTGCAAGCATCAGCCACGGAGCGACGTTCGCGTCGTGATCCATGCGCGAGAGTATTATCTCGTCGCCGGCGCTCAACAGCGAGCCTATGCTGCGCGACATGGCAAAGGTGAGGGCGGTGGCGCTTTGGCCGAAAAAGACCTCGCCTTCTTCGTAGGCATTGACGAAGGCCTCCGCCGCCCGGTGTGCAGCCTCGACCCTTGAGGCCGCTTCAAGCGACGTGTCGAAAAAGCCCCCAAGGTTTCCGTTCGCATTGATCATCATATCGGTCATGCGTTCGATCACCGAGGCGGCGACCTGCGTCCCCGCGGGATTATCAAGGAAAACTGCCTGCCGATCGTGTTTCTTGCGTTGGAGCCCGGGAAAATTCCGTCTAACCGATTCAACGTCATAGTTCATTCTTTAGGTTCCTTGGCGGTTGATAGACCCGCAGTGACGACGTCAAAGGCGGGCTCTGATCAGAAAGTTGGCGGAGTGTTGACCCACAGAATCCTCGCTTCACCGTCGCCCAGGTTCTGGTAGGAATGGGGAAGCGGGGACTCGAAATAGAAGGAATCTCCCTCATGGAGGAGGACTGGATGACCGTCGACTGTCAGCTCCAGGGTTCCAGCCAAGACGTAGCCGAACTCCTGCCCCATATGGCTGATGGGTTCCGAACTCCCGCCTCCGGCCGCCACGACATGGATATTGATCTGCAGAAGATATCCCGGGCCGCTTGGGACAAGTTTTTCGAGGGTAACCTGGTTTCCCGCGCGTCGATGGCCTGTAACAAGCCGGGCCCTCTCGTTCTGGCGTACGACAAGCACCGGCCCGTGATCCTCCGCAGGTGTCGCGAACAACTCGCTCATGTTCGTACCGAGGGCTTGAACCAATTTGTGAAGCGTCGCCATCGAGGCTTGCGAGCGATCGTTTTCGAGCTTTGAGAGATAGCCTTCCGTCACACCGATCTTTTCGCCAAGCTCCGCTAGGCTGATGCCCATAAGCAGACGGGCGTGCCTGAGCTTCGCGCCGATCTTGAGTGACTGATCTTGGTTTTGCATGGTCCGGCCTTTTCCCCTCTAAGCCTTGGCGGCCTCTAAGACCGCACGGCACAGTACTTCGCACCCATCCCCTACATGCATGGGCTCGGACCACTCAAGTGGGTTGTGGCTGATGCCGTTTCGCGAGGGGATGAAAATCATCGCGGAGGGCACGACGGCCGCGAGGTTGCTGGCGTCGTGCATCGCACCGCTGGGGAGGCGCAACGATGGCATCGACAGGGAAGACGCCACTTTCTCGACCGCGTCTTTAAGGTCGCGATTAAACGAAGCAGGTCGAACGTTCATGATGCGGTTGATGGAGAACCCGAAACCCAGCTTCTTGAGCGGCTCGCCCTGATCGGCCATGAGCCGCTCGACCCTGTCGAGAACGTGTTCGTCGATATGACGCAGATCGAGCACCAGCCGCGTGCGACCGGGTATGGTGTTGGTGGAATTCGGCTCGACTTCGACACGGCCGAATGTGACCCGAACATCAGGGTCGATGTCCATAGCTCGTTCGACAAAGCCCAAGGCGTATCGTGACGCCGCGAGAAAGCTGTCCCGGCGATTGTTCATGGGGGTCGTCCCGGCATGAGCGTCCTGGCCGAGAAAATCAATTTCAAACCATCGGACTCCCTGGACACCTTCCACGATGCCGATCGTTGCGCCGGCATTCTCCAGCACGGGGCCTTGTTCGATGTGCATCTCGAAATAGGTCGATATTTGCGGAGGGCGATCCTGCCCCGCATATCCGATGCGTGCGAGTTCGGCGTAGTATCGGCTGCCGTCGGAACTGGAGATCGAACTCTCGTCGCCAGCTGGCAAGGCGCCGACGAAACCGCACGATCCCGTTAGCCCAGGTTTGAAGCGAACGCCTTCCTCGTTGGTCCAATTGACGATGGCGATTGGCGCCTCGGTTTCAATCCCGGCGTCGTTCAGCGCCCGGACGATTTCAAGTCCTGCCATGACCCCAAGCACACCGTCGAAGCGACCGCCATGGGGCTGGGTGTCAAGGTGGCTTCCAATCAGCACCGCGGGCAGATCATCGCGAGCGCCGGGGCGGATCGCATAAATGTTGCCGAAGTTGTCGACACGCACCTCGCATCCGGCCGCGGTCACCCAGAAGCGGAAGAGATCGCGCGCCTCTTTGTCTTCGTCGGTCAGGGAGAGGCGGCAGCTGCCGTTTCCTTCAATCGCGCCGATTTCCGCAATGCGCATGATCGAGCTCCAAAGCCGGCTCGAATTCGTGAGAGTGGCAGCGCTGTGCGTCAAAGGGCGATCCACGTCGTTTTCAACTCGGTGTATTTGTCGAAGGCATGAAGCGATAGGTCTCGCCCGGTCCCCGATTGCTTCACGCCGCCGAACGGAGTCCTGACGTCAACGTTGTCGACAAGGTTGACGCTGACGCTCCCCGCATGAAGGCGCCGGGCAACGCGGTGCGCCTGCGAAAGGTCGTTTGTCCAGACCGAGGCGCCCAAGCCGTAAATGGAGGCGTTTGCATACCCGACCGCCTCGTCTTCGCTTTCGAACCGGGTGACGGCCAGAACCGGGCCGAATATCTCGTCCTGCGATAGCGTCGAACCAGGCTCCACATTGGTGAAGATTGTCGGCTCGATGAAATAGCCTCCGCTGCCGGTCAACGCTCTGTCGCCGCCTGCAACCAGCGTCGCGCTCTTTTTCCCGAGATCGATATAGCCACTGACTTTTTCGAGATGCTCCTCGCTGACGAGCGCGCCCATTCCTGATGCGGGGTCGAGCGGGTCGCCGGGCTGAAATTTCGAAACTTCGCCCTTCAGCCTTTCAACAAACTCGTCATGGATTGACGCGTGAACGTAGAGCCTGGAGGTCGCCGAACATACTTCGCCCTGATTGAAGTAGATTCCAAGGGCCGCGGCGGACGCAGCCGCTCCGATGTCGGCCACGGCCGGGAAGACGATGTTGGCGCTCTTTCCGCC
Source organism: Rhizobium altiplani (assembly GCF_001542405.1). GTDB lineage: Bacteria > Pseudomonadota > Alphaproteobacteria > Rhizobiales > Rhizobiaceae > Rhizobium > Rhizobium altiplani. Next base: position 5,895 of record NZ_LNCD01000099.1, on the reverse strand, counting down.
GCATTCAAGCCAAACCCGCTTCATGTTCGATTGGGAGGAATAGCCAAGGAACATCTTTCCGACCTCGGTGGAGCCCGTAAAGGCAACACAGTCGACGTCAGGATGAAGTCCGATTGCCCGTCCCGCATCCGCTCCCAGGCCTGGGAGGACGTTGAACACGCCCGGGGGAATACCAGCGTCCGCAGCAAGTTCTGCCAGTCGCAAAGCACTCAGCGGCGATTGTTCGGCGGGCTTTAGAATGACGCTGTTGCCCGCCGCCAGTGACGGCGCGCATTTCCATGCAGCCATTTTCAGTGGAAAGTTCCAAGGGACGACAGCGCCGACGACGCCAACGGGCTCGCGGGTCACCATCGCCAGTCGGTTTTCGTCGGTCGGTATCACCTCGTCCACAAGCTTGTCGACAGCTTCCCCGTACCAGCGAAACACGGCGGCCGCGCTCGGCACGTCCAGTTTGGTCGAGTCCGTTATCAGCTTACCCATATTCATGGTTTCGAGGAGCGCCAGCTCTTCGCGGTTCTGCATGATCAGGTCCGCCAGGCGCACCAGCACACGGCCGCGCTCGGCCGGATCGCAACGCGACCAGTCACCCTTGTCGAAGGCCTTGCGCGCCGACCGGACCGCGGCATCGACATCGGAGGCATCATAGGCGCCGATAGCTGCCAGTATTTTCCCCGTGGCGGGGTTTACGGCGTCAAAGGTCTTCCCGCCCGCCGGATCTACATGCTTCCCGCCGACGAAGGCGCGGGTGGGGATTCGAACGGATTTTGCCGCATCGTGCCAAAAATCTTTGGAGTGCGAGACATCACTCATGGGCTGAGGTCCTCCTTCATTTTCGCCCATTGCTATTGTCACGAAGAGGCCATGTCAAGTGACTTTCCTGCCCAGAATTCAGAGTGATTCATTATAAACCATTGAAAAGAAGATATTTAGCAGGGCTGACCGAATGTATCTAGGTGATATTGGCTCCGATGTTGCTCGCGTAAATTCACCATAGGATAGGTACTTGACTATTTGGAAATAGTCTTGCCTTATGCGAAAAAACTAGAGGAGGGGCTGCGGAATGGTCGACGCGTCGAGCGACGAAATTTTGCTTAGAACCAGAGGGCTCACCAAAAGCTTCCGAGGGTTGATCGCGCTTCGCGATCACCAGATCGATTTGCGCAAAGGCGAGATTGTCGGCGTCATCGGGCCGAACGGGTCGGGAAAGAGCACGCTGTTCAACTGCATCACCGGGTTTTCGAAACCCACCGCGGGAGAGGTGTTTTTCAGGCACGACCGCATCAGCGGTTTGCGACCATCCGCAGTGGTCGCAAAAGGCCTGGCGCGGACGTTTCAAGGCTCCCGGCTATTCGTATCTCTGACGGTGCGGGAAAATGTCAGGGCCGCAGCTCATCTGAGGCACCAGACGAACATCTTCGAAGCCGTTCTGCTCACCAGGCGATATTTTGCGACGCAGGAGGCGGCAAACGGCCAGGCGGAGGAACTTCTCTCCTTGGTGGGGCTGTCACACCACGCCGACCGGCTCGCTTGCGAACTTCCTTACGGCGATCAGCGACGGCTCGAGATCGCCAGAGCGCTGGCGACCGCCCCCGACATCCTTCTGCTCGACGAGCCCGCCGCGGGCCTTGATTCCGCAGAGACCAAACAGCTCGCCGACTTGATCAGACGTATCCGGGACAGTCGAGGCGTGACGGTCGTCGTGGTCGAACACGACATGGACCTGATCATGAATCTCTGCGAGCGCATCCAGGTGCTGGCTGCAGGAGAGGTTATCTGCGTCGGAACACCACAGGAAGTGCGCGCGCACCCGCGGGTGAGGGAGGCCTATCTCGGCCATGAATAGCAATGCGGGCACTCGGCTGGAAATCTCGAATCTCACCGTCTCATTCGGCGCCGTGCGCGCGTTAAAGGGGGTCACGCTCAGCGTGGGGCATGGGGAGGTCGTAGCCTTGTTGGGCTCCAATGGCGCGGGCAAGACGACCACTTTAAGAACGGTATCCGGTCTCACAAGGCCGTCATCCGGCGCCGTGACGTTCGAAGGGACGAGTATTCTCGGCCTCACTCCTGAGAAAATCGTCAAGCTGGGCATTTCCCAGAGCCCCGAGGGAAGGCGGCTTTTTGGCGGCTTGAGCGTCGCCGACAATCTGCGCCTGGGAGCCAGTACAAGGTCTGACGCTCATCAAGTCGCGGCAGATCTTGACAACATGTTCACGCTGTTTCCGATCATCAAGCAGCGCATGTCGCAACTTGCAGGAACCCTCTCGGGCGGAGAACAGCAACAAGTGGCTTTGGCACGGGCATTGATGGCCTCACCACGGCTTCTGCTTCTCGATGAGCCGTCCCTCGGCGTCGCACCGCTCCTTGTCCGGCATATTTTCGAAGCCCTTCGAGAGCTAAAGCGGCGCGGCATGACGATGCTTCTGGTCGAACAGAACACGGCTCTGGCTCTGGACCTGGCGGATCGCGCATACGTGCTTCGAAATGGTCAGGTCGTGCTTACCGACGAAGCGTCCGATCTTCGGGTAGGCGACCGTGTCGCTCAGGCCTACTTGGGAGCATCACAATGAATTTCTGGGACTATGTGCTTCAACAGCTCCTGAATGCGGTAAGCCTCGGCAGCCTCTACGCCCTCGTCGCAGTCGGGCTTTCGATCATATTCGGGATCATGCGTCTGACCAATTTCGCCCATGGGGACGTCATGATGGTCGGAGCCTTCGGTGCCGTTCTCTCCATCGCTGCAGGCGTTCCATTCATTCCGGCAATCGTCATAGGCGTCGCTGTCGCCTCAGTCCTGGGCATCCTCATTGAACGCATCGCCTATCGACCCATCCGCAAAGCGCCGGATGTTGCGCGTCTGCTGACAAGTCTCGCGGTGACATACATTCTCGAGAATGTGGGTATTGTCATCTTCAGTTCGTCGCCGCGCAACTTTCCGATACCAACGTGGCTCGATGGGTCGTGGCAGCTCACAGGGGGCATCACCCTCACGAACATTACCCTGTTGACGATCGCGGTTTCGGCAGGCTCGCTGGTGCTGCTTGGCTGGTTCACCACGCGTACCACCGCGGGACTGGGAATGCGTGCCGCCGCTGAGGATGCGGATGCCGCGCAGCTTGTGGGCCTCAACGTCAATAAGCTGATTGTCATCGCCTTCCTGCTCGCCTCGGCCTATGCCGGGCTGGCCGGGGTCTTGTGGGCAGCTCAGGCGGGGGCGGTCGATCCCCAGATGGGCTTTACTCCGCTGCTGAAAGCCTTTGTGGCAGCGATCATCGGCGGTTTCGGCTCGATCGCCGGCGCCCTAGTGGGCGGGTACATGTTGGGTGCCTTGGAAATTCTGATCGTCGCTTTCCTGCCTTCGTCCGTGTCGCCCTACAGGGACGCGATCGTCTTCGCGTTGCTCATCGCTTTCCTGCTGTTCAGGCCCGGCGGCCTTCTCCAACCCAATCGCGAGATCAAGCTCTGATGTTGAAGTCACACGCAATCGGCGTCGCCCTCATCGCGCTCGCCATCTCGGCAGCATGGCTTCTGCCTGCAATAGCCAGCGACTATGTCAGCCGGATATGCCTTCTTATGGCGCTCAACGGCATCTTCGTGCTTTCGCTTGCGCTGACCAATGGCTTTACCGGGGTTTTTTCTCTCGGTCACGTTGGTTTCATTGCGGTCGGGGCTTACGCTTCGGGCATTCTCTCCCTTTCCGTTCAGCAGAAGTCGGCGCTGCTCCCCAACCTTCCTTTCTTGATCGCCCAAATGCATCTCGGGTTTTTCCCAGCCACCATTGTGGCTGGACTGATCGCGGCAGCTCTCGCGGTTATCGTCGGATTTCCGCTCATGCGACTGTCGGGTAACTTTGTGTCCGTCGCCACGATGGGTTTTCTCATTATCGTGAATGTCGTGCTGATCAATGCAAGCGACTTCACGCGCGGAGCCCGCACGTTCACAGGGGTGCCCGTCGACGCCAATTTGATGTGGGCGGTGGGGTGGCTCGCCATCACCTTCTATATCCTATGGCGTCTTGTTCATTCGCCCTTCGGACGAGCGATGAAGTCGGTCCGGGACGACCAGCTCGCCGCCAGCGCAGTCGGAATAAGCGTATTGCGAACGCGTCTGACCGCCTTTGTGGTGGGTGCATTCTTTGCAGGCGTCGGCGGATCGATCTTTGCGCACTACCTCGGTTCGTTTTCGCCGAAGACGTTCTACTTTGCGATGACAATGAACATCGTTGCGATGTTGGTCCTTGGCGGAATGGGGTCGCTCTCAGGGGCCCTGATCGGCGTCGTTTGCATATCGCTGATCACAGAAGTCCTACGGTCCGTGGAGAGGGGCTTCACACTTGGTGCCTTCGAAGTCCCGGCCGTTTTCGGCGCGAGCCAGATCATCCTCGGACTCATCTTCATAGTTGTCATGATCTTCAGGCCGAAGGGGATCATGGGCGACCGGGAGTTCACTCTCGGTTCAAAAGCTCGGCAATAACCAAGCAAAAGGGGTAACACTATGCCAAGCCTTTCCAGGCGTGCCACGCTCACTCTCGGAATGATGGCCGCGATGATGCTCGCGACCACAGCCTCCGCCGCCGATGCGATCAAGATCGGATTTCCGGCCAATATCACGGGGATCGAGGCTTCATTTGACGGACCCATGTTGAACGGCGCGAAGCTCGCGGTGTCGGAGATCAACGCCGCCGGTGGTGTTCTTGGCCGCCCGATCGACCTTGTTACCTATGACACCAAGAGCGACACTGCGACGATCTCGACGGTCACGAGCCAGATGATCGAGAGCGATAAAGTCAAAGCGTTTATCGGTTTTGCCGATCCGGACAGCGTGTTGGCGGCGGCTCCTCAGATCGAAGCCGCAAAAATTCCTTTGATCACGCCTGGCGCTACGTCGCCGAAGCTTCCCCTGCAGGTCGGCACGCAGGTTTTCCTGGCCTGCTTTGGGGATAACGTCCAGGCGGCGGTCGGAGCGGAGTTCGCGCTCGAGAAGCTCAATGCCAAGAAGGGGTACCTGATCACCGACATGGGTATGGAGTATACGACCCTGCTCGCCGAATACTTTACGAAAGCCTATGAGAACGGTGGCGGCAAGCTGCTGGGAACGGATACCTACAAAACCGGCGACAAGAACTTTACCGCCCAGGTGACGAAAATCAAAGCCCTGGGTGAGAAGCCGGATTTCATTTTCATCTCGGCTGGAGGCGACGACATCGGCCTTATCCTCAAGCAACTGCGCCAAGCCGGGGTCGATATCCCTGTCGTCGGCGGTGACGGCTACGACACGCCGCTTCTCTTGGAGATGGGTGGTCCGGCTGCCAACAACACCTATTTCACGACGCACAGCTTCATTGGTGAGGGCGCTTCGCCGAAAGTCGCCGCGTTCATGGAAGCATACAAGAAAGCGTACGGGCGTGCTCCGGAGAACACCTTCGCAGCTCTCGGCTACGATGCCATGAAGCTGATGGCGGACGCCATCAAGCGCGCCGGCAGTGACGACCCGGCAAAAATCCACGAGGCCATCAAGACGACTGCTGGCCTTGAAGGTGTCACCGGTACGATCACCTACAAGGACGGCAATCCAGTGCCGGAGAAGTCCGTGACCGTCATCGGCGTGAAGAATGGCAAGCTCTACCTTGCTTCGGAAGAAGCCCCTTCGTTCGTGCCGGCACCATGACCCGTCCCTCCCGACACCCTTTGTGGGATATGTATCGGGAGGTGATCTCCTCGGCTGACTTCGTAGACCTGACCCATGCGTTCGGTCCGGGTCAGCCGAGGTTTTCAAGCTTCCCCGATGAAGAGAGAAGGCTCGTGATGGATTTCGACAGAGGCGATATCGCACAAGTCCATCGCTATAGCTTCGTCGGTCAGTGGGGGACGCATGTCGACCCGCCTGTCCATTTCGTTA
>NZ_LNCD01000098.1 GCF_001542405.1 Rhizobium altiplani | reverse complement strand
TCGGGAAGGTCGATCCGGGTGGTGAGAAAGAGTGGATCATAGCCGGTGACGCCGGCCCAACGCTTGAGCGCGAGAGGCTTTCGGTCCGCCTCGAGAAGAGCTTCGCCCTGGATGCCGCCTTGAGACAGGGACGGCAGCCCAAGCGAGGTATCAAGCCGGTCCAACACAAGGCCCGCCTGCGGCTGTTCAAAGCGCTGTCTTTCGAGCAGGCCAAAAATTGCACTAATGCGGACACCTTCATTGGCGATCCAGACAGTTTTGTTCTCAGGCCTTCCGGGCTTCTTCGGCTCAGGGACTGCCTTGTGGTGCAGGGCCAGGACCTGCCATTGGTCGTTCAGCACCGGGGCGCCGGATGAGCCCGGCTCCGTATCCGTCGAATAGTGGATGAAATGATCAAGGTTGACGTCGGGGGCCGCGTCCTGATCAAGAATAATGATCTGGCTTGCTCGTATAGCAATCTGTTTCGGCTCGCTGTTCGGGTGCTGGATGATCGTCACCCACTCGCCATCGATCGCCTTGCCGGAAAGCGGGATCAGCGGCAGCCGGCCATAACGGTCGATCGGTACGCCCTCATCCGACAATGGCGTGACCGCGACAAACGTGATGTCGAGCTCAGCGTTGGTGTAAAAGATCTCGTGCGGACGCAGATTGAACCTGACGCCTTCGCGAAGAACCCCATCGATATCGTGCTCATAACCGAATTCGGCTTCGCACTGACTGGCTTCGTCGGCATTGCCGAGCACATGATGGTTGGTCAGCAAAAGGCGTGGCCCCACCAGAAAACCGGTGCCATACCAGGCGCCGCCATCGCTCGGTACCTTGATCCGGCATACGGCCGCGGCCACCCGCCGGCCGCGATCGAGGAAATTTATCGACATCAGGTCGCTTTGGCCGATGATGCGCTCGAAACCGTTGGGATCGCTGCGCGGTGATTCAAGGAAGCTCTTGCGGGCGGAGAAACGGACGTCGGCTTCGGCGCGCGTCCGCCTCAGGTCGCGCTCTTCGGCCGGGACGTAATTGAATTCGGCAAGAGCGGCCTTTTCGACCTCAACGGAGAGCGCGGCCGATTGGGTGGCGACGATGTCGTTCTGGCCATCTGACGCCTCTGGTTCTTTCTCCATGCTGATCTCCGAAGTTAGAAACAGGTTTTTGGACGCGACTATGATGGTATACATTCGTCTTAGGCAGCGAAGCGACGAGCGAGCGCTCTGGAGTTCGCCAGCACTTGAACCACACTCACCTTAGGCGTGAAATCTGCGCTGCAGCAATGTCTTTTTCTTTACGCGGTCAATTTACTTCGCTCAATTTGGCAGCTTAATGAAAATACGCACTCCCTCAAGAACTTCCTATGGATTTTGCTTGAAGACCCACGAATAAAATGAAAGAGGTATTGCACGCCTAACGAGAGAGCTCGCTGTCAGCCTCGGGGGGATAGGCGGGAACATTGCAGCCGTGGGTAGCTTGAGTTCCAAGAGAGCTAGAGGGGTAAACATGACGCAGTCGCTTGTGACGAGTGCAATCCCATTCGCTGTCGAAAGAGCCGATGCCGTCGATGCGAAGCTCAAGCAGTTCCGTTCTGAGCTGTTTGGCAAGGAAGGGAAAATCCGGATCGCCCTGCGAGGCCAAGGCGTGCATTTCATGTCGATCACGGTGGTTCGTGGCGACATGGCAGAGCCGACCTATCTGGTGTTCGAAATGTCGGTCGACGGCGAGCCGCAACATGCCTTCGATACGGTCGGCATCAAGCTTGGATCTTTCGTCAGCGAAATCCTGTCGGTGGCGGGAATAAAAACGGCAGGTACGATCGGCCGTCTTCTCGCATCCCATCACATTCGCACCGGACAGGGTCTTTTCGATATTCCAGGGCTTGATTTCTGTGGCACACCAGGCATGTCCGTTGCGCGGGTCAAGCGCGAATATGCGCTTGCCCGTGAGCTCCGCACCTATTTTGATTCAAATTCACCCGCGGGCGCAGCACTGGAAACCGTTTTGCGGTCGTTAAAGCCAATACCGAGCTCGCGCCACTGCTCAACCCTGAGCCATTTCCCCGTCTTGCCGCTGAAGAGCCGTCAGGCGCAGATGTCAGCTTCATCTTGTCTCTTGTCTTGCAAGGGCTTACGAAATTCTTCTGGCCGGTTCTCCTGCTGCTAGCCCTTTTCGTCGTTGCCGCAACGATCGCAGCATCCCTCTCACAAGGCCTTACGGTGGGCGTGATCGCGTTCATCGTTTCAACGATTGTCGCAGCCGTCGCAATTCTTGCGATCGTCGCGAATGTCTATCTCGGCCTGCGGCGGCTCGAATCGGCCAACACGCCGGTCGACACCTTGGTCGACCCCGATGTGATGGCGTCGCTGACAGAAGCTGAAAATCTCAAGGATACCCAGCAAAACCACCTTGCCGGTATCTCGATCATGCAGGCCGGAGCGTTGCGCGGCTTGGCGCTCAGAATAGCGTTCTGGGTCATCGGCCAGATGGCGACTAAGCGCTTCCGTCCCGGGTTTCTCGGCGATATCAGCACGATCCACTATGCCCGTTGGCTGCGTTTGCCAAAGACCAACAAGCTTCTGTTTTTCTCGAATTACGGCGGCAGTTGGGAAAGCTATCTGGAGGACTTCATCACAAGGGCATCCAACGGTCTGACTGCGGTGTGGAGCAACACGGTCGGTTTCCCTCGTACCGAAAACCTGTTAGGGTGCGACAGACGGCGATCGTTTCAAGCGCTGGGCGCGCAGGCAACAGCAGCCGACGTGGTTCTGGTACAGCGCCTATCCGCATCTGACGACGGCGCGCATCCGCACCAATGCAGCGATCCGCCAGGGACTTGGAACGGTATCAACGGAAGATGAAGCGGCGGCGTGGCTCGGGCTGTTCGGCTCGAAGGTCAGGCCGGCGACGTTGATTGAAACCTTCGAGGTCCAGACGCTGCTATACGGCGGCTTGAGCAAACACCCTTATGCGAGATGTCTTGCGATCAAATTTTCCGACGACCCCAAACAGGCATGCGCCTGGCTAGAATCGATCGAGGACCAGATCACCTTCGGAGATCAACCCCCGGCCGACAAGGTGTTGATTTTCGCGCTGACGGCGGATGGCTTGAAACGCTTGGGCCTGCCTTCCGATGTCGGGGACTCCTTCCCGACCGCATTCCGCTTGGGGATGGGTTCGCCCGGCCGGGCCAACCTGCTTGCCGATACCGGCGATGACAAAGCCGGCACATGGCTGTGGGGCGGGCCGGAAAAAGCAATCGACGCGACGCTGCTGCTTTACGCAGATTCACAAACCACTCTTGTCTCATATGCCAGCGAGTTGAGCTCGGGCATCGATGCCGCCGGAGGAAAGGTGCTGCATCAGGTGACACCGAC
>NZ_LNCD01000097.1 GCF_001542405.1 Rhizobium altiplani | reverse complement strand
AGGCCGGCGACGTTGATTGAAACCTTCGAGGTCCAGACGCTGCTATACGGCGGCTTGAGCAAACACCCTTATGCGAGATGTCTTGCGATCAAATTTTCCGACGACCCCAAACAGGCATGCGCCTGGCTAGAATCGATCGAGGACCAGATCACCTTCGGAGATCAACCCCCGGCCGACAAGGTGTTGATTTTCGCGCTGACGGCGGATGGCTTGAAACGCTTGGGCCTGCCTTCCGATGTCGGGGACTCCTTCCCGACCGCATTCCGCTTGGGGATGGGTTCGCCCGGCCGGGCCAACCTGCTTGCCGATACCGGCGATGACAAAGCCGGCACATGGCTGTGGGGCGGGCCGGAAAAAGCAATCGACGCGACGCTGCTGCTTTACGCAGATTCACAAACCACTCTTGTCTCATATGCCAGCGAGTTGAGCTCGGGCATCGATGCCGCCGGAGGAAAGGTGCTGCATCAGGTGACACCGACGCCATTGCCGAAGCCAAGGCCGGGTGAAACGGCAGCGCAAATGGTCAGGGAGCCCTTTGGCTTTGCCGATGGCATTTCGCAACCGATCATAAAGGGCACGCGGCGCTGGATGCGCCAGTCGGATGCCATCCATGCGGTCGAGCCAGGGGAATTCCTGCTCGGCTATCCCGACACGCGCGGCTTCTTCCCGCCATCGCCGCAGGTGCCGGCCGCGATGGACCCTGACAATCTTCTGCCGCTCGCCGATCCGAAGCATTCCCGCGGCGCTTTTCAGCCCGATTTCGCGACGAGCGGCGCGGCTGCCGCCCGTGACCTCGGGCGAAACGGGACTTTCCTGGTCATCCGCCAGCTTGCGCAATATGTCGATGACTTTAACGATTACGTCGACGACGCGGCTAAACGCTATTCCGGTCATCCCGCGGTTCCGGATCAACTCGATCCGGAGCTTTTGCCGGAATGGATCGGCGCCAAGATGGTCGGTCGCTGGAAGGATGGTTCCTCGCTGGTGCGGTACCCGCATGGTCCAGCAACGAGAAAGCATGAAGGCGCAGCGTTTCGGCCCGACAACGATTTCCTGCCTGGGGCCGAGGATCCACTCGGCGAGCGCTGTCCCTTCGGCGCTCACATTCGCCGGTCCAATCCTCGTGACAGTCTGGCGCCGGGCTCAAAGGATGAGCTTTCAATCGTCAATCGCCATCGCATCCTGCGCGTTGGACGAGGCTTTGACGCGGTTGGCGGTAGCGATCCGGAGGAGCAAAAGCCCGGTCTCCTTTTCATGTGCCTCAATGCCGACATCGAACGTCAGTTCGAGTTTGTCCAGCACCTGGGCCACAGCCTGGCAGTTCCACGGATTGGAAAACGAAGTCGACCCGATCACCGGTCGTGGGGGCGGCATGGGGCGGCTGACGATCCCATCGGCGCGCGGCCCGCTGAACCTGACGGGGATAAAGGACTTCGTCCGTATGCGCGGGGGAGCTTACCTCTTCATGCCGAGCAGGAGTGCGATTCGGTTTCTCGCCCGGATCGAGAATGCAGTCGACGCTGAAATACCTTCCTTACGCGAAGACCAACTCAATGAGGAACGGACCTTGCTGGGCACGAAAGACGAAGCGGCAAGTGTGCGATGAAAGACATGGATGATGATGTGCCGCGGGAATGACCGTGCACTTGGGGGGGGAAATGCTGGGACGTTTGACAGGTATAGCACTTCTCGCAATGGCCGCGCCCATAAGGGCCACGGCGGCGGATTTTACACTCGGGAACTGGAACATTCCGACGCTGGTCTACCCCGGCGACCCCGAAACGGTCTTCCCCGATGACCATATTCCGCACCCAGCAAGACTACGCTGATCTCAGGCATTGGCGTGACGCGGTATCCGCAAAATAACGTGCTGGCCTTTGCCTGGCATCCCAAGGGCTGCGCCCGTGAAGACGGCACCTACGATCGCGATGGCAGTGAACGCTCCGAGCTCTGGGAAGCCGAAAAGGTTCTGGCGCCATTGGGCACCGACATTTGGTACCGTTTCGACATGTTCGTCGATGCAAGCATAACGCCGACCACTGCACGATTTGTGATCGGCCAATGGAGACAAACAAATTCTCTCCGAGATGCCCCTATCCTTGCCCAGGGGTTCAATGGTCGCGCCTTTACAGTCTCGATCGAATAGGACAACGCGGATCCGAACCGTGATCCGAAAAACGTCCTTTGCCGCGTTTTCATCGCCGGGCAGGAGAGCGCGCCGGTGGAACCAGGTTTCGGCAATGCCCATACGCTCGTCAAGCCGGCGCAGCTCTTCTCCCTGATGAAAAATCAGATGCTGTCGGTCGGTCATGACACCGAGGACCTCGCCCATGGAACAGCACCTTTGTCGGCATCAGGCCTAACTGGTTGTGCTCAGGCAATCTCGGTGA
>NZ_LNCD01000096.1:14174-27971 GCF_001542405.1 Rhizobium altiplani | reverse complement strand
GTGAGCGCAACGAATGGCCCACGGCTTTCGTGATTTGACTAAATAGGTTTCTGGCTTTCTGGCTCTCGGTCAGAACTTCTGCTTTGCCCGCTTCGGCATAAAATAGGTTCGGATATTGACGAGTGCTTCGGCGACGGCAGCAGCATCCTGGTGGGTCGCTTTCCGTTTTACCTCGCCGAGCTTGCGGATCGGCGCAATGATATCCCCAGTGACGGCATGACCTCGAAGGACAGGCTGCCAAAGCCTTGGCGCGTGTCGTGTTCCAATGAGAAAGCAGATGTCCCAATCAAATGGATCAAGGGTCTGATCATCGATCTGGGTGAACCTTGGCCGGTGGTCTTTCGGTCTCTCGGAAAGGCTTGCAGATATCCGATTATACTCTGCAACGATCGTCTGCACGGCCCGATGTTCGGTTGTTTCCATCGGCAGGTTTAGGGCATCCGGGCCGGTCAGTTCCGGGATCCATTGCCGTGGGTCGATGAACCTGGGGCCGATGATGAGGGCCGTAAGATAACCATCGAGTCTGCTCATTGACCAGATAGGCGATGGCGGACGACGTCTCCTGATAAAGGCTTCGAATGCGTCGTCATCGAGCTTCGGTCGCGGCGTCATCTCCTGGCTGTTCTGTGTCATGCCGCTTGTCGCTCCTGCTGTGTCATCGCTTCGCGTTCCGCCTTCCAGGCCCAAGGCAAAAGGCTCTCCATCTCGTTGGCTTTCACTTTGCCGGAGATGATGCGCTCCAGCACATCGGCAAGCCAGACGTCGGGGTCCACGCCGTTAAGCTTTGCCGTGTTCACGAGCGATGCCAGGACAGCGAAGGTCTTTCCACCCCGCTCGTTGCCCACGAATAATGAGTTCTTTCTCGTCAAAGCCACGGATTTCATGGAACGCTCGACGACATTGGAGTCCACCTCGATCCGGCCATCCTCTAGAAAGGCTGTCAATCCGCTCCAGTGGTTGAGCATGTAAGTGACTGCCTTGCCAAGTGCCGATTTCGACGACACCTCGTCGCTCAGTTCGGTGAGATGGACCTTCAGTTCTCTCATGATGGGAGCTGCCTCACGACGCCTGCCGCTAAGCCGGGTATCTTCATCTTCCCCTCGTAGTTTTGCTTCGATGCGATAGATTTCGGCAATCCTGGCAAGGATCGACAAGGCCTCCGAAGAGCCGGTCAGTTTGACGACGTCAACGAACTTTCGCCGTGCATGAGCGAGGCAGAAGGCCAGCCGCATGGGGGCAACGTTGCTCTTGCCGCGTCGTTTGACCATGGTTTTATAGGCTTGATATCCATCAACCTGAAGCACGCCGGCGAACGACGACAGTTGCCCCTCGATCTCGCGAGCGCTGCGGCTTTCGGCAAAAATGTAGGCCACCGCCGGCGGCGCCGGACCGTTCCATGGCCGATCGTCAACCGCTTGTGCCCATAACTGGCAGACCTTGGTTCGTTTGCGCCCCGGATCGAGGCGCGGAAGTGGCGTCTCGTCACAGAACACCCTCGGCTGCGAGCGGATGAAGGCGGTGAGTGCATCGTAGAGAAGTTCGAGCCACCAGGCGACCCGCGTGACCCATGCCCCGAGCGTACCGCGATCAATGATGACGCCGCAGGAGGCCAGCATCTGCGCCTGGCGATGCAGCGGCAAATGCCAGGCAAACTTCGAAACGGCGACATGGGCTGCAAACGCCGTGGTCACCATGCCGCCGTCCATGATGCGTGCTGGTGCGGGTGCTTGCACGATGCCACTCTCGCAAGCCCGGCATGCATAGCGTGGCCGGATCGTCCGTTTCACCCGGACTACTGCAGGCACGATGTCGAGCGCCTCGCTGACATCAGTGCCGATGCAATGAAGTTCGAACGAACAGCAGGGGCAAGTCTTGCTCGCTGGCTCGATGAGCTCGTCATAACGCGGAAGGTGTTTCGGCAAACGGCCGATATTGCGGGCTGGCGATCGCCGTGCCTGCGTTTTGTCTTCATCGACCGGCGCGACATCGTCATTGGCAGCAACGGGAATGTCGCCTAGATCGCCAAGATCGAGCATTGCCTGCGTTGGATCGATCGTCGTCATCTTCTCCGATTTCGTCCCGAAGAGCTGGCGCTCAAGGAAGGCAACGCGCGCCTTGAGATCGGCATTCTCTTCGTCGAGCGAGAGAATGATCCGGGTCAATTGCGCAGCATCCTGGGGCAAGGGATCGGGTCGAAGCGGCATGACAGACCCTACCACACGGGTCTGAATCTTCAAGCAAAACCAATAGGATCAGCCTGCTTTTGAGGGCCTCCTCACCGCGTTTCGTTTGACGCGCGTCCAGTCAATGCCGGCCAGCAAAAGCGAGAACTCCTGGGCACTCATCTGCATAGCGCCATCGCGGATCGGAGGCCAAACGAACTTGCCCGCCTCCAACCACTTCGTCGCTAGGATCATGCCTGATCCGTCCCAATAAATGCAGCGAAGCCGATCAAGACGCTTGGCGCGGAACACGAACACGTCGCCACAATAGGGATCGGCCGCAAGGGCTGACGCCACCAAAGCTACCAGGCCATTCATGCCGCGCCGGAAGTCGACGGGTTGCGTCGCAACCATGATCTTCACGCCATTTGGCGAAACTCCGATCACCGGCGCCCTCGCAACGCCGCTACCATCGCCTGCGCCAGTTCAGGCGCTACCGAGCCGATGACCGTCATGCGTGCGCCCGCAATCTCGATCTCAATTCGGCCAGCGAGAACCTCTGGGGCATTCGATGGCGAGCCTTCGTGTCGTGCGCCATCCCCAACCACTGTCACCGGCACGAACACGGCAGGCGGCAAACTAGTCTTTGCCGACCGTTGAGAGGTTAGTCCGGCTTCCCGTCGCCACACATTCAGCAAGCCGCGATTGACGCCCCAGCGCCTCGCAACAGCCGAAATGTTCACTTCAGGTTCTGCGCTCTCCGCGAGAATCCGCGCCTTCTCCTCGTCAGTCCAATTCCGCCGCTGCCGCCGACCGGTGATCACCTCGATCCGCCGATACTTTCCCTCATGCCTGGCTTCATGCATGCCTTCATCCATGACTTCAAGCATGGCATCAGCGCGATCTCCAACCATCCCGGTCCACTCCTATCAATGATAGAGCTTATCTCGAGGCCTCATTCACAAAAGAAAAGGTGGGCTGTTCGTCGCGCTCACGGAAAAATCATAGAGGAACGCGGCTTCCTGACTGCACAGGAACGCGCCGTGGGAAGCGGCGCGATGATCGTCGCCCTGGCCCAAGCCATCAGGGATGCGGGTTTCAACTACCAGCAACGCTTGCATGTCACCGCCGTCGATATCGACCGGCGCGCCGTCCACATGGCCTATATCCAGTTCTCGCTTCTGCATATTCCCGCAACGGTTCTGGTAGGCGACAGCCTCGCGATGCGGTTTCACGAGGAATGGCACACGCTGGCCCATGTCATCGGGGGCTGGAATGCGAAGCTCCGGAGAGCCGAGCGGGAAGGGAAGGGGCGCGCGCCGACGCCCTCGCCCGAAGCAACCGGCATTGACGTTGCGCAGCCTGTCAGGTCGCGCACAGCCGAACCAAAGGCACCGGCCTTTGATGTCGAAAAGACCGGCCAGCTCAGACTTTTCTGATTTTCACGGCAGGATTTAGAAAGGTGCTCGATTGCGTCGAGGCCGGGCAAGCCGATGTCAGGCTGAGACCGACGCCGGATTTCCTGCCCCGAGCCGCTATCGAAGCGGCGCGGGCCAGGGCGAGGGGTGCCCCTGGCGCCCCACCCCTCGCTGCTCCCCACCCGCCCATGAAAACGGAGCGCAAGAAGCGGGGGGCAGTCGATCCCGCTTCCCCTTCGGGCCACTTTGTTGAAGCTCCTGCGGCTGCCCTCTTTCCGCTCCTTGCGCGTCGAGAATTCCCGAAATCCCGGCCGGCGGCCGGCGCTATGCTGATTTCTCCGATATTCTTCATCTTTGCAGGATCGCACTCGCCGACCACGGTCGGGCAGCTTGCGACCGGTGTCCCGCGAGCCGCTGCATCTTGCAATTCCAGCCAATGCGGATTAAATGTGGTTACGTAACCACGAGTCTTGGAGGCTCGCCATGACCGTCACCACGCTTTCAGGTCGAGAACTCAATCAGGACCTTGGTCGTGCAAAGCGCGCCACCAAGGATGGGCCTGTGATCATCACTGACAGGGGACGGCCTGCGCATGTTCTCCTGTCTTTCGACGAGTACAAACGCCTCACAGGCAAGATGCGGACGCTCGGTGACATGCTGGCGGTGCCGGGGGCTGATGACGTCGACTTGCCGTTGCCGTCGCGCACCGAACATGCCCAACCGGTCGACCTGTCCTGATGCTGTTGCTCGATACCAATGTCGTGTCCGAACTGCGCAAGGTTGCGAGCGGCAAGGCTGATCCCAATGTCGTGGTCTGGAACGAAACCGTCGATCCAGCCGAGACCTTCATTTCCTCCGTCGTCCTGCATGAACTGGAGATCGGCGTTCGGTTGGTGGAGCGTAATGATGCAGCCGCCGGGAAGGTGCTGCGCAACTGGCTGGAAAATACCGTTCTCACCGCGTTTTCCGGCCGCATCCTGCCTCTCGACGAGGCGGCGGCCGTTCAGGCCGCCCAATGGCATGTGCCCAATCCCAAGCCGATCAATGACGCCTATATCGCGGCGACAGCCTTCACGCGGCGTATGACGCTGGTCACGCGCAATATCAAGGATTTCGAGGGTATGGGTGTCGCGCTCGCGAATCCGTGGGATCTTCCGACATAACATCCCTGCGTTTCCATTGAGATCGTTCGCTCTGTGTGGGCCATCGGCTCGTTGAGCCGACCGCGCTCTATGCCGATGGTACGGAACCGGCCTGCAGCCGTCTCCGCCGATTCCGGTAACGATCGCTTGCCCGGCGGGTCGCTGCGCACCCGGCGATGAGGTCCGTTCCGGTCCGCCTTGTTTTCGCCCCTGACATCGCCGGCCGCCCGGATCAAGGGGCAGGCGCGGCAAGCCGCTTGTCGCGTCGGATAAAATCGGCTTTCCGCCTGCGGCCGAACCTTCCGTTTTTCCCCGCCACGACCCCTTGACCCGAGCAACCGCCGCCGCGGGGCGGGCTTTCGCCCTCCCCCCTCTGTCCCGGGGAATGTCAGAGGCCATTCCCCGGAAAGACCGGGGAGGCTTCGCCCGAGGGGGCTTGCCCTTCGGGGTGGCAACGGGAAAACTTGGAGACAGACAATGAGCATCTACACCGAGACAGCACGTTTCGACACAGGCCGGGCGCTGACCGAAACCGAAATGCGCCGCATCGCCCCTTCCATCTTCGCCGTGACCGCCCACGAAAGCCGGTCCGAACGGTTCCAGCCCATTCCTACCATCGAGATCCTGCGCGGCCTCATGCGGGAAGGGTTCATGCCGGTTGGCGCCAAGCAGTCGCGTAGCCGCACCGAGGGCAAGGCCGATTTTACCAAGCACCTCATTCGCATGCGCCGCATCGACGACGGCAAGGTTTACAGCGTCGGCGACACCGTTTGCGAAATCCTCCTCAAGAACGCTAATGACGGAACCAGCGCCTACGAACTGATGGCAGGGCTTTTCCGCGTGCGTTGCCTGAACTCGCTGGTGACGCAGACCGGCACGATCGATGCGATCAAGGTGCGCCATTCCGGCGACGTGCAGCACAAGGTCATCGAGGGCACCTATCGCGTTCTCGGCGAGGCCGAACGCACGCTTGCCGCTCCGCAGGACTGGTCAACTCTGAAGTTAAACCGCGATGAAAGGGATATTCTCGCAGACGCGGCTCACGTCCTGCGATTTGGGGACGGCGAAGGCGAAACGACGACGCCGATCAAGGCCGAACAATTGCTCGCTCCCCGCCGTCATGATGATCGCGCCGAAGATCTCTGGACGGTCTGGAACGTGGTGCAGGAAAACGCCGTCAAGGGTGGATTGCGCGGCATTGGCTGCGACGATCTCGGTAGGCCACGCCGCATGAAGTCCCGCGCGGTGAACGGCATCGATCAGGATATCAAGCTCAACAAGGCGCTTTGGTTGATCGGTGAGAAGATGGCGGCGCTAAAAGCTGCGAAGTGATTGTTCAAGCAGCGAGCGCCGTCGGCACAGGGCGGCGCAGCTCCCAATTCGTCAAGACCACCGGATCGACCGGGTGAAGCTGCTTCCTGCCCCGAGCCGCTATCGAAGCGGCGCGGGCAGGGCGAGGGGTGCCCCTGGCGCCCCACCCCTCGCTGCTCCCCACCCGCCCATGAAAACGGAGCGCAAGAAGCGGGGGGCAGTCGATCCCGCTTCCCCTTCGGGCCACTTTGTTGAAGCTCCTGCGGCTGCCCTCTTTCCGCTCCTTGCGCGTCGAGAATTCCCGAAATCCCGGCCGGCGGCCGGCGCTATGCTGATTTCTCCGATATTCTTCATCTTTGCAGGATCGCGCCGTGCTCGTTTCACGTCGCGCTGGCGCGATCAAAAGTACAGAGTCTGCGCGTGAGCGCTGTCCGAAATCGTTTTCCAGCCGCAGCGCCGCCGGGCGGCGCGACCGCGGCCGGAGCGAGCCGCCGGCGAGCGGAGCAGGCGGAGGAAACCCGCGCTCCTATATAGCGCCGTAGGGTTTTCCGGAGCCTGGTGGGAAACGAACGCCTGACCTCCGCCGATGTGTTGAAGATCGTTCCTTCTATTCGGGCCATCCGCTCGCCGAGCGGATCGCGCTCTATGCCGATGGCACGGTGCCGGCCTTCCGCCGTCTCCGCCGATCCCGGTTAAGATCGCTTGTCCATCGGGCGCTTTGCACCCGGCGATGAGGCTCGTTCCGCGCCGTGTCTGTTTGTTTCGCCCCATGACATCGTCGGCCGCCCGGATCAAGGGGCAGGCGCGGCACAGCCGCTTGTCGCGCCGGAAAAAAAACGGCTTTCCGCCTGCGGCCGAACCTACCGTTTTTTCCCCGTCACGACCCCTTGACCCGCCCGACCGTCGCCGAGGGGCGGGCTATGCCCTCCCCCCTCTGTCCGGGGGAATGTCAGAGGCCATTCCCCCGGAAAGACCGGGGAGGCTTCGCCCGAGGGGGCTTGCCCTTCGGGGTGGCAACCGCAACCAACGGAGACAGACAATGACCGACTACGCAAACTTCATCCGCTTCGGTGAGAACAACACCCTTACCGGCAACATCGCTTCCATCTCCTACGACCTCGACATCACGGGCAAGGAAAACCGCAGCACCAACCCCGATGCGCCGGTTTACCGCCTCTTTGCAAAGTCCCCGAGGGGCCGGCAGGTCGAAATCGGTGCGGTCTGGCAGAGGAAGAACCAGAGCGGCGGCGACTATTACAGCCTTTCCATCAACACCGGCCATGGGCGGCTCAATGCCAATTTGGGCCGCTACCCCGGTCAGGACGACGAAGACCTGATGGCCGTCATTCCCTGGGATTGAGCCAGCGGATGGAACATCGGCCTCGCCCGTGGGGATTGCTCCGTGCGGGCGGGCCGAAAACCCCGAGGTTCTGCCCGGAGGGCAAGAGCCGCACTGTTTCGCGGAAAGAAGGAGATCACCCCAATGACAGAGACAATCACCGGCTATCTTATCGACGCCAAGGCCGGAACCATCCGCAGCGTGGAGATCAACCGGCAGGACGCCCTGAAATCCATCTATGCCCACATCGATTGCACGTGCATCGATGTTGTCCGGATCGGGGATTATCACATCGCCTATTGCGACGATAACGGCCTTGTCGACGGCCTCGACTGCTTTACGCAGCTGGCGAATTTTCCGTCGCCGCTTGCGGGGAACCTGCTCGTGACGGGCGTGAACGAGGAAGGCGACAGCGTTTCGCCGACACATTCCATCGATCTTGTCGCGGGCCAGTTCCTGATTTCGCGTGCCGTCTTCGATCCCGCTTTCGAGCATATCGATGAGCCGGGTATCATCGGCACCCGCGTTGCGGGTTTCACCATCCGGGTTCAGCAAAACCGGCCCGCAATTATCCGCCCGGAGGTCTGAACATGGCCGATCGGCAAAAAGAGGTCGAAGTGTACGATACCCCATCGAACCTGGGTGGCAGCTTCACCGTTTCAATCGTCGAGGAAATTGATGAGACAACCGTCAAGGTGCGCGTCTGGTACGGACGCGCCACCATCAACGGGTGGGAAACATGGCGGGAATGGGATGGCTCCATGTTCACCACGACGCGCGATCGCCTCTCGAAGAAGCGCATCATGCCGCTCTTTTCGAACCGCGCGTAGATCGGGAATCAGGAGAGGAGGGCCGGCACGGGCCCTTCTCTCAAGCGGGCTCTTCTGAACGGAAATGGCGTCTCGCCAACTGCTTAGGCCATCAGCCGAATGACGACTGCGCAGGGACCTGCGGACTCATGCACCCCGGGAGCCTGCGCCGGGGCGTCGAACCCCGGCGCAGGCTTTGCTGCGCATGGCCGGCCGTTTGCCGCCGGTCAATTGATCGTTTTTCTGCCGGCGCGAAGCCTCGATCCGTATCCGCGCGAGCGCTTCTGCCTGAGGAGTGCAAGGAAGAGTTCGACCGCTTCCTGCTCGTGCTGGAAATGATGCACCAGCCTCTGACCCGCAGCGCCGATGCGTCCCCATCGACGGATGAGGCACGCTTGACCGAACAGAGTCGGCTCGATCGACATGGCATAATAGCGGGCCATGTTTCTCGTCGGATCAATTCGCTCGATATAGAGCTGGTAGGGCTGTGCAATCATGGCCGCCAGGATCGCGCAACGCGGAGTCTGCGTCCAACGAGAGATGTGAATCGGTTGGCCTCGATTGATTCATCATGGTGATGGGTTCGACCGGAAAATGAGCAATCTGGGCGAGCCCCTGCGGGGACGGCTCTACTCGCGCCCAATGGCGCTCACGAAGCCCGCCAGCGGTCTTCGCCGATATCGGTGACGATCCTCGCGCAGGTGATAAAGCCAACTGGACCGGCCGGCCGGCTTCATCGCAAGGACATACCCTTGCACTCCCCCGCCGGCTGCGCCGGATGCGGACACGGCGCCCCTGGCGCCGTGGGTCTCCCTATCACTGACGCCCCATTGTCGCACGGCCTCTCCGGCGTAAAGGACATCGCGGCGCCCCTGCATTTTTGCATCTTGCCCCTGTCGGGGCCTTCACAAAAAATTGGTTCTCCGCTCGCCGCCCTGCGGCCGCTCACGCGGTCCCTGACCCCTCGATGCGCCAGTGCGGACACCTCTGCGTCAGAGACACAAAGGAGATTTTCGATGACAAAGAATGAAGTCAACGTCGTTGAAGCGGACGCAGCCGATTGCCTGGCCCTGAGGGAGTATTTCGACGGTGAGGTGCATCTGCCGGCCACGGTATCGAAAGACTTCCTGACTAAGGCGCTCCTGTACCTGATCGAGAAGAACGTGGAATTCGGCCTCTTTCACGATCCGGACACGTTCGTCATCGCCCATTTCGGCGGCGACGAGGACCATCTGCCGTCGCTGTGGTCCGATGGCTATTGGCGTATCGGCCGTGAGGACGCAGGGCTCGTCTCCGACGATGAGCCATGAGGCTTCGATCGGAGGCCTCAGTCGCCTCCGATCTCTTGGCCGGCGGCAGGCGAAGGCCGGGACCGTTCAGGCGCTATATCGATGATCGCGTGTCGCGGTTCCCGAGTTTCCCTAGCGGCGCGTGCGCCGCCCCGATGGAACCGGTTTGTCCCCACGCAGGCCTTCATGTCCTCCCTTCGGAACCAGATCGCTCGGCCGCACCGGAGCGGCGGATTGCCCGCGGTGAACACGATCTGCTCATCGCCGCGCATGCGCATGACCTCATAAGGCAGGATCAGAGGGCGGCGGCTCAGCTGCTTGGATAGCGAGCGCGACGATCCGGACGATTGGCTCGTGCGGCTCAGCTGATCCACCTCGATCGTCATCTCGCCGCAGCGTCTCGACAGATAATCTGCCGTCTCCGGATCGTTGATCGCCGCAAAGGATATCCACGACGCGGACTCGAACCATTTCGAGCTTGCGTCGCGACCGCCATAGGCTTCGCGCATCTGGCCGATCGACTGGAAGATCAGCGTCAGGCTGATGCCGTATTTGCGTCCCGCATCGCGCGCGGTTTCGAGAATGCGGAGATAGCCGAGCCGCGACACCTCATCGAGCAGGAAGAGCGTTCGCCCTGATACCTCGCCGTTGCGATTGTAGAGCGCATTGAGGAACGATCCGATGACGACGCGAGCGAGCCCGGGATGCGCTTCCAACACCTTCAGGTCAAGCGCGATGAAGATGTCGGTCTCGCCCTTGGCGAGCTCGTCCGTGGAGAAGCTGTTGCCCGAGACCAGCGCCGCATAGTTCGGATAGGAAAGCCAGTGCGTTTCCTTCACGGCATTGGCATAGACCCCGGAAAATGTCTCGGGCGTCATGTTGACGAACACCGCGACGTTCTCCTTCACAAACACGGATTCCGAGCCCTCGTAAATACGCGTCAGCCGCTCGCGCAGCTTCGGCTCGGGCTCGGAGAGATTGGCCCGGACGCGCCGCAGTGTTTGCTCCTTCTGGTCGGTATTGCCGGACAGGCAAACGTCGGCGATCAGGGCGGTGAGCAACTGCATGGCGGAGGCGCGGAAGAAGTCGTCACGCGCCGATGCCGCCCGCGCATTGTCGGTCATGATCCAGGTCGCGACCGCGACGATATCCTCTTCCTTCGTGCTGCCGAAACGGCCGATCCAGTCGAGCGCGTTGAAGCCGATCGCCGGCGTCTCCGGATCAAGCACGATCACCTTGCGACCGGCCTTGCGGCGATGATCGATGACCATCGGGGCAACTTCGCTGGATGGATCGAGTACCACCAGGCTGCCGCCCCATTTGAGCGAGGTCGGCACGGTCACCGATGTGGTCTTGAAGCCGCCGGAGCCGGCAAAGACGATGCCATGCGACGAGCCGAACGAGCCGTCGAAGCAGAGCAGTGGTGACTTGCCGCCGGCACCCCAGCTCTCGGCCACGTCGGCGCGAAACAACGTTGCTCCAACGCTGTCGCGATCGACACGATACCGTTCGCCAATGACAACGCCGCCACTGTCCGGAAACAGTTTTGCCGCTTCCGTCATGGTCATCCAGTCGGCGTCGCCATGGACCGCGCGTTTTCCGCGAACCCGCCGCGGCTCGGGTCTCGCAAACGCCGCATTGCCGCTGACGCCAACCCGGATCGCGAAGATGCCGGAGAAGATCGCAGCGGCCGCGCCGATCGACGTCGATGGATCGATATAGGAGAGGACGGATTGGCCCGCCGGCACATTTGCTGAGATGCCGAGTAGCCGTAGCGTTTCGCGCAACGCGGCGACCAGCACGACGACCACGCTTCCCGTCGCAACGCTCCAGCCCGCAGCCTTGATGTGCGCAGCACCGTTTGCGGCAAACAGAAAAATCACGCCGAGGCCGCCGGCGATCGCATAGGGAAGCGCCAGACCGACTCGACCGAGCATGAGCTTCGCCTGCGCCGTCTTGCCGAAGCCTGCGAGCCACTGCTCGATCCCGGGAACAAGGATGGTCGCTGCGATCATGATCGTCGCCGGCAGCAGGGCGAGCAACAACCTATTCAGCGTCATTGCCGAATCCCTTCGTCCCGATTGCCGTCATTCTCTCCCGCTCGTTGTCATCGCCCCGAATTCGTCCGGCCGCATCGATCAGCAGCCCGAGCAACAGCGCCCGCTTCTCGTAGCGCAAGCCCGCCTTGACGATCAGGCCGCCGAGCTCGATCTTTTCACGGGTGTCCTTCTTCCGGGCATCGTTCGCCATCGTCCGCCCCATCCGCTCAAGCCTCGCCAGCGCCGCTCTGAGCCGCACCAGTCTCGTCCTTCGTGGCCGATGCGCTACTGGGCTTGCCGTCGCCGGCATTTTTCTTTCCGTTCGCAACCCCTTTGCCTCCGCGAAACCGATGCGCAACCTGCTCCAACGCTGCCTGCAACTCGACCTCGTCGATCTCGATCTCGCCGAGGCCTGCCCGCAGTGCGACCCGGCCGATGCGTTCGGCTTCGCGTGTCTCGGCTGCTTTGAGCTGTTCCTGCAGGCGTGCGATCTCTTCCCTGATCTTCGATGATGGCTTCTTCATTCCGGTTGCCGCTCCTTGTGCGTCTGGCGTTCTCTCAGCGGCGCCAGACTCTCCCGAAAGGGCCGCCAGGCCAACATGCAGATCTGCATGTCGGCAAGGCCGACGCTTTGGGGCATGATCCCGCCGCTCGATGAGAGCGGATCCAAGGGCGCAATTATACGTCGCTAGCGCGACGTGGGTTTTGCCACCCTGGCCGGGCCGCTTCTCACGAGAGAACGAGGTTCGAACCGGGAGTTTCTCGCACCGTGGCCATCGCCCATTTCTCCGTCAGCATCGTCAGCCGCGGCGAAGGCCGCAGCGCCGTGTTGTCGGCGGCCTATCGGCATTGCGCGAAAATGGACTACGAGCGCGAGGCCCGCACCATTGATTACACCCGCAAGCAGGGCCTGTTGCATGAGGAATTTTCGCTGCCGGCCGATGCGCCTGCCTGGGCGCGGCAGCTGATTGCCGATCGCTCGATCTCCGGCGCCTCGGAAGCTTTCTGGAACCGAATCGAAGCCTTCGAAAAGCGTGCCGATGCGCAGCTTGCCAAGGACCTGACGATCGCGCTGCCGCTCGAAATGACAGCCGAGCAGAACATCGCGCTGGTACGGGATTTCGCCGACAAGCATGTTCTCGCCAAAGGCATGGTTGCTGACTGGGTCTATCACGACAATCCCGGCAATCCGCACATCCACCTGATGACGACGCTGCGTCCGCTGACCGAGGACGGCTTCGGGGCCAAGAAGGTCGCGGTTATGGGCGAGGATGGTCAGCCGCTGAAAACCAAAGCAGGCAAACAGGTCTACGAACTCTGGGCCGGAGGAGCAGTCGAGTTCAATGCGCTGCGCGACGGCTGGTTCGAGCGCCAGAACCATCATCTGGCGATGAACGGGATTTCGCTTCGTGTCGATGGCCGCTCCTACGAGAAGCAGGGCATCGCGCTCGAGCCGACCATTCACCTCGGCGTTGGCGCCAAGGCGATCGAGCGCAAGGCGGCGATGCATGGCGCCGTTCCAGAGCTCGAACGGCTCGAACTCAACGACAAACGCCGCGCCGAAAACACCCGCCGTATCCTGCGCAATCCGGCGATCGTGCTCGACCTGATCACGCGCGAGCAAAGCGTCTTCGACACCAGGGATGTCGCCAAGGTGCTGCATCGCTATGTCGATGATCCCGCGACCTTCCAGCAGCTGATGGCGCGCATTCTCCAGCAGCCCGAGGTACTGCGCCTGCAGCGCGACACGATCGATTTCGCGTCCGGAGAGAGGGTGCCGGCGCGCTTTACGACGCGGGCGATGATTGAGCTCGAAGCCGAGATGGCCAATCGCGCCATCTGGCTGTCGCGGCAAGCCTCGCACGGCGTGAAGCAGGTAGTCCTGCAGACGACTTTTGCTCGTCACGCACGCCTGTCGGATGAGCAGAAAACCGCGATCGAACATGTTGCAGGTCAAGCGCGGATCGCGGCAATCGTCGGCCGTGCCGGCGCCGGCAAGACGACGATGATGAAGGCGGCGCGGGAAGCCTGGGAGGCGGCTGGATATCGAGTCGTCGGTGGCGCGCTTGCCGGCAAGGCGGCCGAGGGGCTGGAGAAGGAAGCCGGCATCCAGAGCCGGACGCTGTCGTCTTGGGAATTGCGCTGGCAGCGGGGTCGGGATGGCATCGACGCAAAGACCGTCTTCGTGATCGACGAGGCCGGCATGGTCGCCTCGAAACAGATGGCCGGC
Organism: Rhizobium altiplani; assembly: GCF_001542405.1. Taxonomy (GTDB): domain Bacteria; phylum Pseudomonadota; class Alphaproteobacteria; order Rhizobiales; family Rhizobiaceae; genus Rhizobium; species Rhizobium altiplani. The sequence continues at coordinate 14,232 of NZ_LNCD01000096.1, read as the reverse complement.
TTTGTCGAAGCTGTTGTCGGGGCGGGCGCTAAACTCGTTCTTGTCGGCGATCCCGACC
>NZ_LNCD01000096.1:0-14156 GCF_001542405.1 Rhizobium altiplani | reverse complement strand
AGGCGGGCGCATCCTTCCGGGCGATTGCTGACCGGATCGGATATGCCGAGCTTGAGACGATCTATCGCCAGCGCGAGGACTGGATGCGGGCGGCCTCGCTCGATCTGGCGCGCGGCAATATCGGTGCGGCTCTTGCCGCTTACGGCGCTGAGGACCGTGTGCATGGATCGAAGCTGAAGGCTGAGGCCGTCGAGCAACTCATCAGCGACTGGAACCGCGATTACGATCCGGCGAAGACGACGTTGATGCTCGCACACCTTCGCCGTGACGTGCGCATGCTGAACGACATGGCGCGCACAAAACTGGTGGAGCGCGGCATTATCGGTGATGGTCATGCCTTCCGAACCGCCGACGGCATGCGCCAGTTCGATGCCGGTGATCAGATCGTCTTCCTCAAGAACGACACCGGTCTCGGCGTCAAGAACGGCATGCTCGGCAAGGTCGTCGAGGCGGGGCCAAACCGCGTCGTCGTCTCGGTCGGCGAGGGAGAGCACCGGCGCCAGGTCTCAGTCGAACAGCGCGCCTACAACAACCTCGATCACGGCTACGCGACCACGATCCATAAGAGCCAGGGCGCCACCGTGGATAGCGTGAAGGTGCTGGCGTCGCTGTCGCTCGATCGTCACCTCAGCTATGTCGCCATGACCCGCCACCGCGAAGATCTGCAGCTCTATTACGGTGCCCGTTCCTTCGGATTCAAAGGCGGACTGGAAAAGGTCCTGTCTCGCCGCAATGCCAAGGAAACGACGCTCGATTACCGGCAGGGTGCGCTCTACCGCCAGGCGCTGTCTTTCGCGGAAAACCGCGGACTGCACATCGTTCAGGTCGCGCGCACGCTCGTGCGCGACCGGCTCGACTGGACCCTGCGGCAGAAAGACAAGCTCGCCGCTCTCGGCAAGCGTCTTCGGGCCGCAGGCGAGCGGCTGCGTCTTCTCCAGTCCCCAACCCTGAAACAGAAGAAGGAGGTCCCGCCGATGGTCGCAGGCGTCAACCAGTTCGCATTCTCGATCGGCGATACGATCGATCAGAAGCTTGGGGACGATCCGGCGCTTAAACGCCAGTGGGAGGAGGTCTCGACCCGGTTTCGCTATGTTTTCGCCGATCCCGAAACCGCCTTCCGGACGATGAACTTCGATGCGATTCTTGCCGACAGGCAAGCCGCGAAACAAACCCTGCAGCAGCTCGCAGACGAGCCGGCCTCGATCGGAGCGCTGAAGGGCAAGACCGGTTTTCTTGCCAGCAAGACCGACCGCGAGGCGCGCCGCGTCGCCGAGGTCAACGTGCCCGCCCTCAAACGCGACATCGAGCAGTATCTGACGATGCGGGAGACCGCCCGGGAGCGGCTTGAGGGAGAGGAGCAGAGCCTGCGCCATCGGGTGTCGATCGACATTCCGGCGCTGTCGCCGGAAGCCCGCACGGTGCTGGAGCGGGTCCGCGACGCCATCGACCGCAACGATCTTCCCGCGGCCCTTGGCTATGCGATCAGTAACCGCGAAACCAAGCTCGAGATTGACGGCTTCAACAAGGCTGTGGCCGCACGCTTCGGCGAGCGGACGCTGCTGACCAACGCCGCGCGCAACCCCGAGGGGCCGCTGTTCGACAGGATGGCCTCCGGCCTGCAGCCAGCCGAAAAGGAAAGCCTGAAGGAGGCCTGGCCGGTGATGCGCACGGCGCAGCAGCTGGCCGCGCATGAGCGGACCACGGCGACGCTCAAACAGGTCGAAGACCTGCGACTCACCCAACGCCAGACGTCGGCGCTGAAACAATGACGCGGCGACGGGCAATCATGGCTCTCGGCGCATCGGCAATGCTGGTCGGGCTCCTCTCGACCGCGGCCTTGCTCGGCGGCTTTCGCCTTAACTTGACACCGAGCGAACCGCTGGGGCTCTGGTGGATCGAGACGCCGAACCGGGCAATCGCGGTTGGCGATCTGGTCTTCGTTTGCGCTCCGGTGACACCGCTGTTCGAGGAGGCGCGTCGTCGTCTCTATCTCGCTCGAGGCCTTTGCCCGGGGGGCACAGCACCACTGATCAAGGCTGTGGCAGCATTGCCTGGACAGCGCGTCGAGATCGGCAAAAACGTGTCGATCGACGGTAGGCTGCTGCCATCATCAAACGTGCGCCGCATCGATGGCGCCGGGCGGGAGCTCAAACCGTTTGCCGGCGGCATTGTGCCGCCGGGATACCTCTATCTGCACTCCTCTTTTGTGAGCTCTTATGACTCCCGATATTTTGGCCCGGTCCCCGAAACCGGATTGCTCGGCCTTGCCCGGCCGATCCTTACATTCGACCCATGACCGCATCCGCTCGGCAATTCTGATTGCGTTGGCGATTATCGTTGGCGCGATCGGCTGGAGCGGCTTCGTGCTCGCTCTGCCGGTCGCTATGCTGTTTCCAGCGCTCTGGGCGATGTCGGCATCGCGTTGGGCCGCGGCCCTGGTCTCGGCCGGCTATTTCCTCGCCGCCTCACGTGGTCTGCCGCAAGGTGTGGCGAACTTCTATGCCGCCGATCTCTGGCCCGGTCTACTGCTATGGCTGGCAGCCTCCGCATCGTTCGTCATTGTGCATGTCATGCTCTGGACGGGGCGTCCGGGAAAGACACGGGCGGCCCGGTATCTCGCGGCGACGATTGTAATGGCGCTGCCGCCCTTCGGCATCACCGGCTGGGCGCAGCCGATCACCGCGGCTGGTGTATTGTTTCCGGGCTGGGGATGGTGGGGCCTGGCTGCGACCGCTGCCGGCCTCGCGACGATGACATCGCGATATTGGCCGGCAGCAGCCGTTGCCTTGATAGGCTTTTGCTTCTGGTCCGCCGCATCGTGGACAGCGCCGACCCTACCGGAGGAATGGAAAGGCGTCGACCTCGAACAGGGACAAAGGCTCGGCCGCGATGCTTCGCTCGACCATCACCGTGACCTGATCGCAACGGTGCTATCGTCTGCGGAGTTGTCGACCCGTTTCATTGTCCTTCCCGAAAGTGCCTTGGGCTTCTGGACGCCGACCGTGGAGCGTCTGTGGGGAGACGCGTTGCGGGACCGCGATATCACCGTGATCGCCGGCGCGGCGGTGCTCGAAGGCCAAGGGTATGACAACGTGCTGGTGGCGGGCTCAGCGCGAGAGGCGAAAATCCTCTATCGCGAGCGGATGCCGGTTCCAGGCTCCATGTGGCAGCCGTGGCGGGCCTGGACCGGATATGCCGGCGGCGCCCGTGCACACTTGTTTGCCAATCCGGTCGTCGAGGCCGGCGGCAACAGGATCGCCGCTCTGATCTGCTACGAGCAACTCATCGTCTGGCCGGCGCTGCAGTCGATGCTTTATTCCCCCGACATCATGGTTGCGACCGGCAATGGCTGGTGGACATCGGGCACCTCGATCGTTGCGATTCAGCAGGCCAGTACGATCGCCTGGGCTAAGCTCTTCGGCCTGCCGCTCGTCAGCGCGTTCAATCGTTAGGAACCATGGAGGAGATCTTGGTCGATGCTGCACTGATCGAGGAATGTGCTGATCCGGGGCTCAAGCCAGCGGTTGTTGAGAAGTTCATTGCTGCGGCCGGATCCGATGACCCGTTGACCGTCACGGTGCGCTCGGGAAAGCGTGTGGTTCTCGTCCCGAAGCCTGCCACGCCGGAAGCGGCGATGGACCTTATCCGCCAGAATATCGGCCGCAACGTCGTGCGCGTCGGCGTCACTCAATATCCCGCCGGTCTCGGCGTGCTCGAGGCCGGTGAATTGAAGCCAGACCTCGTCGATGCATGTGCGAACCTGCGCATGGGGACGGCGCTGTTTTCCAAGGTCTACCGCATCGTTTTGAAATGGTATGGCGACCCGACCGGCGAAGAGGCCGAGCGCCAGGTGTTGGACGATGCGCTCATCGCCTGGCAGTCGGGATATTTCGAGGGAGAGGCAGTATTCCGAACGCCTATTCCTGCTGAGCCAGACGCGGACAAACCTGCTGCCGTCGACTCTGAGAAAACCATTGCTGGGAAGGCAGATGGGCCTGATGCGGAAGATCGAAGCGAACCGGTGGAAGACCGTCTGCCCGACGACGATCCGAACAAGGCAGGCATCCGTGTCGATCTTTCCGGCATTGGTGCGAAATGAACGTCGAGGAAGTGCAGATCTGCATTGCATCGACGCCATTTATCCGCCTGTTTGCACTGGCGAAAATAGATCCCGCCCTCTATAAGGGCGGGTAGGGCAGTACGCGCTGCCCCGGGGTGTGGAAACCCTTGCTAGCAGTTGATGTCGGCTGTGACGACATCAGAATCCTCTGGCTTTCGGCCGGTGGGCCTGCGACGTATGTCCAGGTGCTCCGGTACTAAAGGTCGCAGGACTGTCTAGCACAGTTTCCAACCCCCGGCTTGGGATCAGGGATTAGGTTTGCGGGGGCGTACCGCGGACATATCCGAGGTTGGAAATAATATGGATTCGGAAGATGCGGCGTTGAAAGAAAAACTCGAACTTCGACCGGTGTTCGGGTTGACGCAAGGACTCCCACCAGCCGATCTGGAAGCCCTTACTATCGACGCCATCCGAAAGCACAGGATTCTGGTCGACGCGGCTGACAAACTCTATCAGGCACTGCCGGAAGACTACCGGGAGGGCAGAGCGACCGGCGGCGCCCAGCATCTCAGGTTCATCGAAGCCAGCATCGAAATGCATGCGCAAATGAGCGCTTTGAACACGCTCCTTACGATCCTCGGTTATATCCCAAAGGTCAGCGTCAACTGATCGTCAGATCAGTTTTCTCCGTATGGCGATCGCAGTCAGGTGCGCGATCGTGTGGACGTTGAATTGCTTTCGCGCGTGCTCGATTTTGACGCGCACGCTGTTGTATTTGACGCCTTCGAGATCGGCGACTTCCTCCATCGTCTTGCCATCGGCGATCCAGCTGAGATAGGTGGCGCCTTTTGGATCGAGCTTAAGCGGCTCTTCGGCACTCGGGGTCGGATCGGAGAATTGAATTCGCGTATGCAACTGCGCGATGGCAGCAGATGCAGCGACCGGATCAATCTCACGCTCGAGGTCGATTGCCTGCTTCGACGAGGCAAGTGTGAACACGGCCAGCGCGCCATGAGCAATTCTGACAGGAATGGTGATGCCCGATCGTACGCCGAAGTCTGCTGCGAGCGAGAAGAATGACCTCTCGTCCTGAGAAAGGCGCGGTCTGTCCCATTCACCGCGCCAGACGAACGCCCGCTTCAGTGTTTGTGCGCGTTTGATGACGGGGTCGAGTTTGTTTAACCTGCGCCTGAAATATTCCGCCTGCCACTCCGGATGGTAATTCGAGAGTGCACTCGAGTGGCTCGGTTGAATATTGAGATAGGCATAGCCCTCGAAACCGGTTGCCTCGGCGACCGTCTCCAGTGCTTGCGTCACCATGTGCTCGTCCCCAGGAATGGCAGCGAGATCGGTCAGCTTGTCCAGCCAATGTTGCATGATAGGTTCTCCGTGCATGTTGCCAAGTCGACGGTTGCGCGTCGACAGTCGGCCGATGCTGAACAGTCCCAAAACCAAGTTGACGGAGCCCGATCCCTATAGGATCGTTCTCCGTTCCAAACTTTTCATTCTAGCAGCGCTCTACAATGGGTCAACACCATCACTTCCTCCCTGTCCCAATCCCGTCGGTACTGTTAGGAAAGAGCTCGCTTAACGCGTAAGAGGGCAATTCCCACCACTGCGATAACGACGGGAATAGAGCCGAGCATGATGAACGGGTTGATGCGCGTACCCGTGTGCTCCAACGCCTCGATCGCGGTCTTCAGCAGGCCAATTAGGTAGTAGCTGATGGCAATAATTGAAAAGCCCTCCACAGCTCTTTGGATCTTCACCTGGGTCTCAGCGCGCTCAGCCATTACTTGGATTTGGACCGCGTTCTGATATTCGATTTCCACCTGAACCCGGGTTTGAAGCAGGTCTAAAAGATGCGTCGTAGCGTCCGATAATTTCTCAAGCCGAAGAGATGCCGCCTCGCATGTGCGGACTGCGGGCTTGAAGCGTCTCGTCACGAAGACACCCAACCTCTGAAATCCCATCACATGTGCTTCACGAAGCTCGACGATGCGCTCCTCCACGATCTTCGCGTAGGCTGCAGTCGCTCCAAATCGGCTGCGGGTCTGCACTGAAGCCGAGATGATCGCGGCAGAAAGTTCCGAGATCTCTTCAAGGAGTTGTTTATGCCGACCGGCCGGGGTCGATTGATTGCGGCCAGCGAGTCCCTCAAGTTTCGTCTCAAACTCAGCCAGTTGGGGCGTAATATTGCGTACTAACGGCAGGCTAAGCAGCGCCATGGACCGATAAGTCTCGATTTCATAAATCCTACGAACCATTCGTCCCAGCCGATAAGCATTCAGTTCCTTGTTAAACAGCAAGATGTGACTCCACCCATTCGGGCGAACCCGGAAATCTGAACACACCTGACCGGCCCCTGCCCCGATTGAAGACGCGACGGTGTCGGCAAAACCAAATTTAGCTAAATCGGTACCCAGTTCCTCGGGAGCTTCTCCGACCACCAAAACGCTGATTTGGCAAATGACCGTTGGAGAGGTTACGTTTAGTAAATTGACCGCTTCGGACGGAGAAAGGGCAGGTGCTGGCCATCGCTGCGGCTCCTCCGTCAGAATTGTAACGCGAGTAACGGTTATAAATTCCGTATGGTACTCAACGCGGGTCTTCACACGTTCGGTGTCATTCGGGCCAAATGATATCTGGCCGTTTCGTTGATCGAGGAGCGACGGAGAGGAGATCAAGGCGACATGTTCAACTAGTGCGGGGCCGGAAAAGTATAAGGATGGGCGTGCATGAAGCTCGGCGTTGAAATCTCTCACCGCGGGCCTGTGCTCTTCTGGCTTCGCCACCTCAGATCCTCCAGCTAAATCCCTATCGCTTCATAAGCATCGGCGATCTGCCGGATGGAAGCGACATAGGCAGCGGTTCTGTAATCGCCGAGTTCCGGTTGCTGTTCGATGAGGTCGGCGATGCGTGTCCAGGTGCTGCGCATGACGTCTTCAAGTCCGGACCAAACCAGGTCGATTTCCGCGCCGCCTTCGAGAAACTCGTCACGGATATCGGCCGGGAATTCCTTGCCGGTCATGCGCTCGAGGGCCGTGGCGATCGTCTGATTGCGGCGTTCCCGCCGCCGCCGTTCCATCAGGCCGAAGGGAATATGCGTCAGGTTCTTCACCCACTCGAAGTAACTGACGACCACGCCGCCGGCATTGACATAAAGGTCGGGAAGGATGGTGACACCGCGGGTGCGCAGTACCTTGTCAGCCTCGAAGGTCACCGGGCCGTTCGCGGCCTCAACTACCAAGTGCGCCTTGATGCGGTCTGCATTTTCTACATGGATGGCATTTTCCATCGCCGCCGGAACGAGCACGTCGCACGGCTGCTCGATGCCGGTCATGGCGCCGGGGAATGAGGTGGCACCTTCAAACCCGAGGATGCTGCCGGTCTTGTTCTGGTGCTGCTTCAGCGCCTCGATCGCCAGACCATCTGAATTGGCGACATAGCCATCCCGTTCGGCAACGATGGTTACGCGGGCGCCGTCTTCTTCAGAGAGGAACTTTGCCGCATGGTAGCCGACATTGCCGAAGCCCTGAATTACGACCGCAGCGCCCTTGAGGTCACGTTGGCCGTTCAACCCGGTAGTTCGTGGATCGCGGAGATAGCTCTGGATGGCAAACTGGACGCCTCGGCCGGTGGCTTCGGTGCGGCCGGCAATACCGCCCTTCGACAGCGGCTTGCCGGTAACGCAGGCGCGGGCATTGATGACATCGGTCGGATTGGCGCGGCGGAACTCGTCCATCATCCAGGCCATTTCCCGCTCGCCCGTGCCGATGTCGGGCGCCGGAACGTTGACGCCGGGGCCGATCAGTCCACGTTTATTGAGTTCCTGGGTGAAGCGGCGGGTGATGCGCTCGAGTTCCTGCGGCGTCCACTCGCGCGGATCGATCTTCAGCGCCCCCTTCGAGCCGCCGAACGGCACATCGACGAGTGAGCATTTGAGCGTCATCAGGGCCGCCAGCGCCTCGACCTCTTCGGCATCGGCATTCGACGCATAACGGATGCCGCCTTTGACCGGCTCGCAATGCTCGCTGTGGACCGATCGCCAGCCGATGAAGCTGTACATGCGACCCCGAAGGCGGACGCCGAAGCGAACCGTGTACGTCGAGTTGCACTGCATGATCCGCTCCGACAGCCCCTCTGGCAGATCAAGAAACCTCATTGCGTGGCGAAAGTTCTGGTCAACACTGCTGAGAAAAGTGACGGAATTCATCCACGAGCTCGCTGGAAACCATTTTGGCAATCAGAACCACAATGACCGAACCCCAACTTCGCGAAGCTCGGTGTACAGGTCGGGGAAGCGGTTCCTGAGAAAATGCCCGACACGTTAGTGCCAGGCATTCAGGATTAGAGAAAAGATCAGACCGCTTGCTTCAAGCGCAGGGCCTCCGGGTCATAGACCCGGCCAAACCGGTTGTTCAGGAAGTCGGGGAGTGCGACCTCCTCCTGCCGAACGAAGCCCTTCTGGGGCAGTTTCCCGTCGGCGAGAAGATCGAGAACCGTTGTGATGCCGGCGGCAGTCGTGATCTGAATCGCGCTCATCGTCTTACCCGCCACTACGCCAGAGTATACTTTGTTGGCATAGGTTTCCTGCAAATAGCGACCGTCTTTCCATCCGCAGACGGTGACGAAGATGACCACAACGTCTTGCATCGTAGCAGGTAGAGCGTTTTCGAAGAGGTCTTTCAGTACGTCTCGGCGATTCTTCAGATTGAGGTCATTCAGCAGTGCCTTGATGATCGCCTGATGGCCGGGGTACCGGATTGTCCGATAGTTCATGGTGCGGACGCGGCCCTCAAGTGTCTTGGCTAGGGTGCCAAGACCGCCGGATGTGTTAAAGGCCTCATAGGTGACGCCGTCCAGCGAGAACTCTTCCCGTTCCTCCATTGCAGGAACGGTGACGAATTTACCCTCTACGATAGCTTCGCACGGCTCAATGTATTCGTTGATCAGGCCATCCGTGCTCCAGGTCAAATTGTAGTTGAGAGCATTTGACGGGTATTGCGGCAAAGCTCCGACGCGCATCCGAACACTATCCAGCGTGTCGAAACGCTTGGCGAGGTCGTTGGCAACGATCGAGATAAAGCCGGGAGCCAGGCCACACTGGGGGATAAAGGAAACGTTGGCGCCCTTGGAAAGCTCTTCGACCTTCTTTGTCGTTGCGACATCTTCAGTCAGATCAAGGTAGTGTACATTGGCTTCCAATGCTGCTTCGGCCACTTTGCCGGTCAGATTGAATGGAGCTGCAGACACGACGGCGAATTTTCCTTTGAGCAAAGCAACGAGCGCAGCCTTGTCGGTGATATCCACTGCCTTGCCCCAGATCGCAGCATGCTTGTCGAGCTTATCTAGCTGCGCCTGATCGCGATCAGTTACCACGACATTGTAGTCGCCCGTTGCAGCCAACATCAAAGCGATAGCGCCGCCAATCTTGCCTGCGCCAATGACCACTACGTCCTTCATATGAGTTCCCTTTGGTGAGAGTGTGGATATTGGCAATTTGAAGAAAGGCGACGCCGGATAATAGGACCGCATTGCAATATTTGGCGGATTATTTTAGACAATTCGACGTATGTGGATGTCGAAAGTAGCAAGTTCATGAACGTAACAGATAAGGACCGTGAGCTGTTGGACCTGCTTGGCGAGAACGCTCGGGCACCGGTCGCTGCGCTGGCGAAGAAGCTGGGCTTGTCGAGAACCACCGTGCAAGCCAGACTTGAACGTTTGGAGCGCGAAGGCGTCATTGCCGGATACAGCGTCAGGCTGTCCGACGCATATGTTTCGGGACTGGCAAAGGCCCACGTTATGATCACGCTGGCACCGAAAGTCCTGGCTCAGGTGTGCGTATCACTTAAGGGAATTCATGCGGTTAAATCGCTGCATTCGGTCAGCGGCACGTTCGACCTGATCGCCGTCGTGGAAGCGCCCTCGATTTCGGAACTCGATCAGCTCGTCGACACCATTGGGATGATCGATGGTGTGGAGCGAACGCTGTCGTCTGTCATCCTTTCCACTCGTATCAGCCGCTGAAGGACTTGGCTGGCTGACATCCTGCCAATCATGCAATCTGGTGGGAGAGACGACGCTCTAGGAGGCGATCTATCACCTGCAGTGGGTGAAGCAGATGAACGCCGTCTATGATTTTCACCTGCGACCGGCAAGAATACCCGGTCGACATCACAACATCCTGCTCCTGCCGACCAGCAATCTGGTGTCTCCAGCTCATCTCGTAGAGCTGTTCCGCCGTTCTTCTGTTGCGTGTCTCATGGCCAAACGTTCCCGCCATTCCACAACAGCCGGTCTCGAGCGCCGTCCGGGCGAGCCCTCCATTCCATTCACCCCTCAGCAGGCCAGGGAGATGACTGATGAGCTTGGTTATTTACATCAGGTAGTCAGGACGCGGCTGCGCACGATAGACCGTCTGTTCACTGACGAGTCTTACGACCGGATAGCGTGGCTGCCTCAGATCGGGCGCGAGATCCGCTCTCTTTCTCGTCAGCTGGAAAGCAAACCCGCCGATCCAACGCTCGCGCGGATCGATGCGGAGGCCCGTGAAAGAAAAGAAAGGGCAGAACGCGCGATCTCAGATGACCCATTCTTCGAGTCGTCATCTGCGAACTCGCCAGTCGTTGTGCCGGAGGCGTCAAGCAGTCAGTCGTCCTTGCGTCGTTGTGATGGGATGTCTCCCGATGACGATGCCTTCCTTAGAAGCCGCCGGCGGTTTGACGAGTACTCGCGTCGTTCTAGTCCAGCCCGCGACGACAACGGCGAGACGTCGGCACCAAGAAAGCGGGCCAGAACAACAACTACCGTCGGTAATAGGACCGATGCCGAGGAGAAGTCAGCTTGCGAGCCTGCAGCAGGGCGCGTTCCCGGGCCGGAACACATGTCCCTGCAAGGATCGTCCCACACTGAGGGATCGAGCGCAGCGAATGACCGGACCGATGAGGCTGCGAGCAATCAACGCTGCTTGCGAGAACGGGAGCGGACCCGCAGCGCCGGGCTGGACTACTGAACTTAAGTTGCTCGACCTTTTTTGATCGCCGAACGAAAAAGGAAATAGCCCCGACAAGCCTAGACACTAGCCAGCAGAGTAGCGGTACAGTGCATCAAACCGATGATGTTGCTGTTCTGAAAACTCAGATGGAATATGGCGATGCCCAACCGGATAAGCGAAACGAGCGCTGTCGCATATCTGAACGACGTAATGCGGAGCCGAACCCCAAGCTATATTCCGGATGGCAGCGTAAGCGGCGATATAGAATGGTCGCAACCTGCGCTCGGGCGCTCATCGAAAGAGGCTATTGACATTGAAAATCAGGTCGACGAACTCCTGAGCCAAGCCATTCCGGCCACTCCAGCGCACAATAAACAGCGACTTTATGCCTTAAACGCTATATTTCATGGCAATTTTGATGATGTGAACGCGGAGACCGAGAGCGCCAAAATTCTTCCCACGCTTGAGCGAATCCATGCTCAGAGCCCCCAATTTCCGACAACAACTTCTCCCAATGTCGTCGCTGATATCCACGAGAAACTACAGAGATACGCCAAGATCACTGGTGGCGATCCTCGGGAGTTCCCATATCCTGAAATTCTGGGACACAGACGCGATCAACTGCACCTCAACAGGTATGATGAGAACTATTCAAATGCCCGCTTCGTCCGCGATTCGGCCTCACGGAAGGCGAACTTGAAAGAGATCAACGCTCTTTTGGACCGGATTGTACCGGACGGCGCCTACTTCAACAGTCTTCGCCAGCAGGTTTTGGACGAGATGCTGGAAAATGGTGAGGCCGTGTCTCACTGGGCTAGGCGGGAGCTGGAAATTGCTGAAATGCGGCTCTTCCGCAATTTCGGTGCAACTCAGGTGCCGATGATACGTGAACGCAGGAGGTCCATCCCGGCTCTTCCATACATGGATCGCTTGATGAGCTTTAGCTTGTTGATCTTGCCTTCAACTGGCCCAGTACTCCATGGCAACGTCAATGCAGCTTGCACCGCCTCGACGTCGCGACGAATCCCGCGCGCGAACGAAGACATCGGCCCAGTTGCGGCATCATGTAACCACGGCTTGAGCGCGACGGTTTCCCGATTGCAGATCATGGACTGGAAGCGTCGTGCCAGACCGGCCGCAGTGGCGACTTCGGGTGAAGCCGAGGAAATCGCATTCACAAAAGCGCGATCATTTCGCGGGAGAGTATAGGCTTCAGCTGTCAGAAGGCGAACGGTTTGCCGGGATGAAGGCGTGCGCCATGAAGATTTGCGCGGGGCCCGAGACAATACAGGTGCGGGGACGCCGTCGCGCAGCCTTACTTTTACCCACTGGCGAAAGGTCTTTACGCTCTCACGATAACCGCGATCGCACACCTCCCTGTAAAGTCGCGTCGCATTGCGGCAGCCTTCAAGCCAGCGCCTACGGACGTAGTCTGCATGGGCATCGGCCGGATTCTCCGTGAAGACCGTGCGCTCCCATGTCCCAGGTTGATTGTCTTTCAGCCACTTCCGTATGGTCTTGAGGTCGAGGCCCAGCTCACGCTTGATCGCCAGTTGGCTCCAACCCATGCCGTTCAGGCGGGTGACCTCCTCAAAAAGAGCACGCCGATCTTGGTGCCGATTATTCTGTTGTCGTGCTGCGCGTCCTTGGAGCAGCCCTTCTTTCCCGCGCTCGCGGCGCATTTGATCATCCGTGTCGATCTGCGCCATAAGCGCCTTTGCGACATCCCGAATAACGCGGTATTGTCGCTCGCATTGCCTCGTCGAAACTGTTCCCGAATATTCAACCGTTGCCTCACATAAATTGCTCCCTACCGAGGGGTATGAACAGGGGCGACTATGGGACAGCTGAGCATGGCGACGAGGAAAGAACTGACGGCGGCGGTTTCGGAGCGCTATCGTGCTTCGACGCGAACGGAGAAGGCGAGAATTCTGGATGAATTCGTCGTCATCACGGGCTTTCACCGCAAGCACGCGATGCGGCTGCTGCGGCGCCACGGGAGAGAGCCTACAGGTCGGCGAGCGCGGCCGCGGGTTTATGATGAAGCGGAACGCAATGCGCTCATATTGCTGTGGGAAGCGTCTGACCGGGTCTGTGGGAAGCGGCTGAAGGCGTTGCTGCCCGTCCTTGTCGAGGCAATGGAACGGCACGGTCGTTTTAACCTCCCGCCTGAGATCCGCGGCAAATTGCTGGCGATGAGCGCGGCCACGATCGACAGGACGCTGAGACCAATCCGAGAGGGCTTGGGACGTCCTCGACGGCGGCCCGCGGCGCACGCCCTGCGACGGAGCATTCCCATTAGAACCGTCGGCGGATTGGGACAATCCGGCGCCAGGTTTCGTTGAGGCGGATCTCGTCGCCCATTGCGGCCCTTCGGCTCGCGGCAGCTTCATCCAAACCCTTGTTCTCACCGACATCGCGACTGGCTGGACGGAATGTGCGCCGCTGCTGGTTCGCGAGCAGACGCTGTTGAGCAGCGTGCTCACAGAATTGCGCAAGCAACTGCCGTTCGCGCTTCTCGGCCTGGATACGGACAACGACACCGTCTTCATGAACGAGACGCTGAAGGGTTACTGTGACGCCGCCAATATCGTCTTCACGCGCTGCCGTCCCTACCGCAAGAACGACCAGGCCTTTGTCGAGCAGAAGAATGGCGCCGTGGTGCGCAGGATGGTCGGATATCGTCAATTCGAGGGGCTGGAGGCCGCCGCCCTGTTGGCGAAGCTCTACCGTTCAGCACGGCTGTTCGTGAACTTCTTTCAGCCATCGTTCAAATTGATCGCGAAGCAGCGCGACGGCGCGCGTGTGCGCAAGACATATAGTCCGCCAGCCACGCCGCATCAGCGTTTGGTTGCTGACGCTCGCACGTCAGATGCAGTCCGCTTCCGTCTGCAGGAAACCTACGCCGGGCTCGATCCTGTCCTGCTATTGCGCGATATCCGCGCCCTGCAGGAGCGACTCGCCGCGCTTGCCGACACTCCGCCGGCCATGCGCACTGACGGGGTAGCTCAGCCGATCGACCTTTTCCTGGCGAGTTTGCGGACTGCCTGGAAAGACGGAGCTAGCCGGCCGACAGATCGCCCGATTGTAAAAGCC
>NZ_LNCD01000095.1 GCF_001542405.1 Rhizobium altiplani | reverse complement strand
CGGCGGAATTGGCGACAGTGGCTGGGGCCGCGAAGGCGGAATAGAGGGTCTGGAATCCTACACTGTAAGAAAATATGTCGGCCATCTCCATTCGTAGCGGGGGATGACATAAAAGGAAAAGGAACGCGGGACATGAGCTTGGACGATTCATTTTCGGGTTGGCGACCACTTCAGCTCGCGTCTGAGGGCCCGCGTTACCTTGCTTTGGTAAATGCGCTGGAACAGGATATTGCCGATGGTCGGCTGACTGATGGCGACCGGCTGCCGGCACACCGTGATCTGGCTCGACAGCTTGGTCTTTCAGTCGGCACAGTCAGCAAAGCCTACCAGGAGGCCGAACAACGAGGCATCGTTAGCGGGCATGTGGGGCAGGGCACCTTCGTTCGGCGCCGCACGATCACCCGCTCGGAGGCTGCGGCAAGGCATGAGCCAGTTAATCTTGGTCTCAACGTACCCGCCGAGGGGAACGAGACACAGATACTGGCTGCATTATTCAGCGAGATAGCACGCGAGCGTGATCTGGGCCCGTTGCTGAGGTACCACCCTCACGCTGGCATCTCGAAACACCGCGAAGTCATCGCGGCCTCATTGTCCGATAGCAGTTTCACCGTTGAGCCGGCGCAGCTGTTCTTGTGCAACGGCGCCCAGCACGCCATCGATATTGCCCTACGTCTGATCGTAAAATCTGGTGACAGCATTCTTGTGGATGCACTGACTTATTCGGGTTTTAAAGCAATCGCTGTAGCCAGTCATCTCAACTTGGTGCCTGTGGAGATGGATAAGGAAGGATTGCGTCCTGACGCGCTGAAACAGGCTTGCCGGGAGTCCGGCGCGCGGGTGCTCTATTGCATGCCTACGCTTCAGAGCCCGACGGCGCGTACCATGAGCATTGCGCGTCGCCGCCGCATTGCCGAACTGGCCGAAGAGCTCGATCTCGCTGTCATTGAGGATGACGTCTACGGCTTTTTCTTCCCCGAACGTCCGGTGCCGATCGCCTCGTTGGCACCGGGCCGCACCTTCTATGTGACGTCCTATTCGAAATGCGTTGCGCCGGGTTTCCGGCTCGGCACATTGACTGTCCCGACAGCGTATACGGGTCAAGCCGAACTCCTTCTGCATGCCTCCGCCTGGTTTGTTGCTCCCATGATCAGCGAGGCAGCTGTGCGGCTGATTGAAAGCGGAGACTTGGAAGAACTTTTGCGTGAGAGGCGCCGGCAGGCGTTGGAGCGTTACCGGGTGTTCCTGGAGGTCTTCCCCGAAGCCTCAAAGCTTCAGTTTCCAGCCTTCTACGCGTGGTTGCCCTTGCCGCCAAAGTGGTCTCCGGATCAGTTTGCGGCTGCCGCACGAGGTTGCGGCATATTCGTGACGCCATCGATCGCCTCCGCTGTAAGTGACGGCAACCCGGGTGCAGTACGCATTTGCTTGGGTGCGCCCAAGGATCTTGTAGAACTTTCAGAAGTGCTTCAGACGTTGCGCGAGATCCTGGGTCGCCACCCTCTAAACGTCGTTTCTGTCGCGTAGCAGGGCTCATCTTCGGACAAGCTCGGCGGCGGTGACATCTTTATCTTTGCAGGGCTATAGCCATGATTGAGCTAGATCGTACGGATATTGCACTTCTTCAAGCTGTTCAGCAGAATAACAGGCTAACGTCCGAAGAGTTGGCCGAAGCGGTTCACCTTTCGGCGACCGCATGCCAACGGCGCCTAAAACGGTTGCGGAGTGCGCGCGTCATTGAGGCCGATATATCGGTCGTCTGTCCCAAAGCGGTTGGTCGACACATCACGATGATCGTGATGGTCTCTCTTGAGCGAGAGAGAGCGGACATTGTCGACCGCTTCAAAATGGCAGTTCGGAATACGCGGGAGGTGATGATCGGCTACTACGTAACGGGAGAGGCCGATTTTATCCTGGTCGTAACCGCCAAAGACATGGAGGACTACGAGCAGTTCACCCGCCGCTTTTTCTATGAGAATGCCGACATTAAAGGGTTCAAGACATTGGTGGTGATGGATCGCATTAAGGCGAGTTTCGCCATTCCAATCGATCAGTGATTCTGCTGCAGATGACATTCTGCGGCTTTGATTCAGATATGGTATCTCGTCGCCGTGAACGAGCAAAGTTAGCTCATTTTTCCGCCGGGGCCCCGTTCCGTGCCTGATATCGGCGAGCACTGACGCATCGATGTTCAAACGTCCTTCCGTGCAGCCCGAGAACACAATCGCCGTACCGCGCTAAAGGGCACAATGAAGCGAGCGGTAGTGTGTCAGTGTGTGTAGCAGAGGCCCTCGAAACAGCCTGCAAGATCGAGGCTCATCCAATGAGGACTCAAATGCCCTCTCAACAGAAGGATAACGACACTCATGCCAGACAAACCTGAAACCCCAATCGAGGTGTTCCGGGCTTCCCCTGAATTGCTCGGTAAGCGCATAGGCCACCCCAAGTATCATTTGAGCTGCTGATTGGCGATTTTCTGCATGAGTCATGCGGAGAATTCTATGAGCGACAGTGTGAATCACCCTCGAACCTTTGAGGTTTTGACCGCGGAGCCCGTGCGAAGACGACGCAAGCCGCGGGAGTGGTATCGAAGGGACTATGAAACCATGATTGATCTTGACGGCGAAATCCTCATGTGAGCTTTGAGAGCGGTTCTTGCAGCGCCAGGACCCGTTTCCGGTTTCGACGATCTCGCAGTGATAGGTCAGACGGTCGAGGTGCGCCGTCATCTTGGCGTCGCCGAACACCGTCGGCCATTCTCCGAACGCCAGGTTGGTGGTGACGATGATCGACGTGCGCTCGTAGAGTCTGCTGATCAGACGGAACAGGAGCTGACCGCCTGCCTGGGCAAATGGCAAATAGCCGAGTTCGTCGAGGATGATGAAGTCGAGACGGTTGAGATAGTCGGCCGTCCGCCCTTGCTTGCCGCCGCGCGTTTCCGTCTCTAGCCGATTGACCAGATCGACGACGTTGAAGAAGCGTTCGCGTGTTCCGTTGCGGATCAACCCCCGGGCAACCGCTGTGGCAGGGTGACTCTTTCCCGTTCCCGTGCCGCCGACGAGAACGACATTGCGCTGATCGGCGACGAAGGTACCGGTAGCCAGCTCCCGCACCAGGGGTTCATTGACGGGCGTATCGGCGAAGTCGAAGTCATCGATGTCCTTTGCGAGCGGCAGCTTGCCGATGCTGAGCTGGTAGCGAATTGAGCGGGCCTGCTTCTCGGCGATCTCCGACTGCAACAGATCGCCAACTATGCGCGGCGGTTCGTGCTGCCGTTTGATGCCGTTGCCCATGACCTCGTCGCAGGCGCTGCGCATTCCATAGAGCTCCAGCGTGCTCATGAGTTCGAGAACCTGTGTGCGTTCCATCAGCTTGCCCTCCTAAGGCTGTCATAGCGTGCGCAGTCGGCGACCGCTTCATGGGTAAGCCGCAACGGATCCGGGGTTTGCAGGGTTGCGGTCGGAGCCGAATCACGACTGCGGGCGAGAATGTTGATGATCACCGAGGCCGAGCAGACGCCGTGATCCAAAGCCTCCCGGCAGCCAGCATCGACAGCCGCCAGAGCGTCGGTGGGAACAGCCAAGGATAGTGACCATTTGCCGATCACCATCATGGACGCTCTTCAGCCGTCGGCGAACTTTCTCCATCGCTGTGGGTGAGACCCATTCACGGAACGGCGCACCATTGCACAAAGTAGCGGGTTTGCGTGCCAAAGTGTAAGACTCGATCCCGGTTGGTGGGGTATCCAAAGCCAAGCGAGCTGGACCATCGTCGTCCGCAGCCGTGGATTGCCAGTTTTGACACGCCTTGTTCTCGGTCGACTTGGCCACTTTGCCACGGGGTTGGCGCTAGGCCCGCGTAGGCGGCCACCTGCCTGCGATTGTCAAAATGGCGAAAGAGGCCTTCATGACAGAGGACGGCTGCAAACTCCTGGCCAATACCTTTGATGTCTATTAGGAGCTTGGCGGGACTGCGGGTTACTTGTTCTTCCGCGTGCAGAAGTTTGTCACGCTCGCTCTCTATCTCTTTAACCTCTGCGAGCAATAGTTCGAGGCGGTCGAGCTCGCGGCTGATCTGGGCTTTAAGATAAGGCGGCAGCGATCTTCCATCTCCGGTTACGAGTTCCTCGAGTCGATCCCTGCGATTTCGGTTGAGCGGTTCGTAATCCGTGATCCCCTGTGCGAAGAGTAGCCCCTTTATTCGGTTGACGTGACATATCCGTTCGGTCGTCAGTACCTTGCGTTCGCGACACCAGAATCTCATCCAGATTGTCGCGCTGATCCGCATTGCCTTGTCGAAACTGTTCCCGAATATTCAACCGTTGCCTCACATAAATTGCTCCCTACCGAGGGGTATGAACAGGGGCGACTATGGGACAGCTGAGCATGGCGACGAGGAAAGAACTGACGGCGGCGGTTTCGGAGCGCTATCGTGCTTCGACGCGAACGGAGAAGGCGAGAATTCTGGATGAATTCGTCGTCATCACGGGCTTTCACCGCAAGCACGCGATGCGGCTGCTGCGGCGCCACGGGAGAGAGCCTACAGGTCGGCGAGCGCGGCCGCGGTGCGGATTCCGACGTGAAGCCGGCCGGCATTCCGATCAAAGACCGGCCACCATTCCGATTTGAAGCCGGCCACTGTTCCAATCAAAGACCGGCCAGTTTTCGGCACTGAAGATTACCTCCTGGGTCAGCAACTTTGGCATCAAATACCCCGCGACGAACGGGGAGACTTTGATGCCGGCAAAGAGAAGGCTGACCATGAGACAGTTGAGACAAATGCTGCGGCTTGCCGGAAGCGGGACCAGCTCCCGCGAGATTGCAGTCGTATTGGGAATAGCGCGCAGTACGGTGCAGGATAATCTGCGGCGCGCAGCAGCAATTGGATTGAGCTGGCCCTTGCCGGGCGAACTCACTGATGATGCGCTCGAGAACAAGCTCTTCGCTCGCAACGGCATCAAACAGGGCACGAGACGACGCGTCGAACCCAACTGGGCCGATCTTGCCGTCGAGCTCAAGAAGCCCGGCGTCACGCTGCTCATCCTGTGGGAGGAGTATCGTGGGTCGCATCCCGACGGTTACGGCTACAGCCGCTTTTGTGAGCTCTTTAGAAGCTTCGAGCAGCGACTTTCGCCGACGATGCGCCAGGAGTATGTGGCCGGTGACAAGGTCTTCGTCGACTATTCCGGCAAGAAGATCCCGATCGTTGATCGCAAGACCGGTGAGATCCGCGAGGCGGAGATCTTCGTGGCGGTGCTCGGCGCATCGAGCTTCACCTATGCTGAGGCGACCTGGACGCAAACGCTCCCTGACTGGATCGGCTCGCATGTGCGGATGTTTCGTTTTTTTGGCGGCGTTCCGCGGCTGATCGTCCCCGACAATCTGAAGTCGGGCGTCAGTCGCGCCAGCTTCTACGATCCCGAGATCAACCGCAGCTACGGCATGATGGCCTCCCATTATGGTGTCGGAGTACTTCCGGCACGACCGCGGCGCCCAAAGGACAAATCGAAAGTGGAGAATGGAGTCCGTTTCGCCCAGTCCTGCATTTTGGGGCGGCTGCGCAATCAGACGTTCTTCTCGCTGGCCGAGGCCAATGCCGCCATCAGCCAGGCACTCGATCGCATCAACGACCACGTCATGCGTCGGCTGGGCGTCAGTCGCCGGCAGCTGTTTGAGAGTGTCGAACGTGCCGCGCTCGCCAGCCTTCCGGGTGAAGACTACGAGTTCGCCGAGTGGCGTCTGGCCCGCGTCTCGACGGATTACCACGTCGAGTTCAAAACCTTCCTCTATTCCGTGCCGCACAGTCTCATTCGCCAGCAGGTCGATCTGAGGGCGACGGCACGCACCATCGAGATCTTCCACCGCGGCAAGCGCGTCGCCGTCCATCAGCGCCGCTATGGCGGTCCGCGTCATGGAACTGATCCGGATCACATGCCCAGCTCTCACCGTCGATATGCAGAGTGGACACCAGATCGCTTTCGGCGCTGGGCGGCATCCATCGGCCCTCAGACAGAAGGTTTGGTCATCGCAATCCTTGCCAGCCGGCCACATCCCGAACAGGGCTTTCGAACATGCCTGGGCGTGCTTCGACTGTTTCGCGATATCGATCGCAATCGGGCCGAAGCTGTATCAGCCCGCGCTGTCGAGATCGGTGGGCTGAACTGCAAGAGCATTGCGTCGCTCTTGGCCAACCACAAGGCCGGCCGCCATTCCACCGAACCAACCGCCATTGTCGATCACGCCAATCTGCGTGGCCCTGATTACTTTCATTGAGGAGAGACACCTATGCTGATCAATCCCACCATCGATATGCTGCGCGAACTCGGCCTTTACGGCATGGCCACAGCCTTCCAGGAGCTCGACGCACAATCCGAGGCGCGCGGCCTCGAACATGGAGAATGGCTTGCCCTACTGCTCGAGCGCGAGGCTACCATGCGCCGCCAGAAGCGTTTCGAAGCCCGCGCCAGGGCTGCCAAGCTGCGTCATGATGCGCAGATCGAGAATGCCGACTTTCGTGCCGCACGTGGTCTCGACCGCAACCTGTTCATGAACCTTGCCGGCTGCGACTGGATCCGTAAGCACCACAGTCTCCTCGTCACCGGGCCAGCCGGTGTCGGCAAGAGTTGGCTTGCCTGCGCCCTCGGCCACAAGGCATGCCGCGAAGATTTCTCCGTCGCATACCACCGGGTTCCGCGGCTGTTCGCCACGCTCGCACTTGCAAGAGATGACGGGCGCTACGGCAGGATCCTCAAATCTCTCGCCAAGACCGACCTGCTGATCCTCGATGACTGGGGACCAGAAAAGCTCAACGATGATCAGCGGCGTGATCTTCTCGAGATCATCGAAGACCGCTACGAGCGTCGATCAACGATCGTCACCAGTCAGGTGCCCCTGGATCGCTGGTGGGAAATCATAGCAA
Source organism: Rhizobium altiplani (assembly GCF_001542405.1). GTDB lineage: Bacteria > Pseudomonadota > Alphaproteobacteria > Rhizobiales > Rhizobiaceae > Rhizobium > Rhizobium altiplani. The sequence continues at coordinate 1,341 of NZ_LNCD01000095.1, read as the reverse complement.
ATCCAACGCTCGCCGATGCCATCCTGGACCGCCTTGTTCACAATGCCTATCGCATCGATCTCACTGGCGAGAGCATGCGAAAACAGCGTTTGCCAATTGCGCCTGAAACACCGCACGCTTGACCTGAAACAAAACCCGATCCAAACATCAACGAGACCCAGGATCAGTCCGAGAAATGGCCGGCTTCAAATCGGAACGCTGGCCGGAATGAAATCGGAATGACTGGCCGGCTTCAAATCGGAATCGGTGGCCGGCTTCATCGGAATACGCAGCCGCGGGTTTATGATGAAGCGGAACGCAATGCGCTCATATTGCTGTGGGAAGCGTCTGACCGGGTCTGTGGGAAGCGGCTGAAGGCGTTGCTGCCCGTCCTTGTCGAGGCAATGGAACGGCACGGTCGTTTTAACCTCCCGCCTGAGATCCGCGGCAAATTGCTGGCGATGAGCGCGGCCACGATCGACAGGACGCTGAGACCAATCCGAGAGGGCTTGGGACGTCCTCGACGGCGGCCCGCGGCGCACGCCCTGCGACGGAGCATTCCCATTAGAACCGTCGGCGGATTGGGACAATCCGGCGCCAGGTTTCGTTGAGGCGGATCTCGTCGCCCATTGCGGCCCTTCGGCTCGCGGCAGCTTCATCCAAACCCTTGTTCTCACCGACATCGCGACTGGCTGGACGGAATGTGCGCCGCTGCTGGTTCGCGAGCAGACGCTGTTGAGCAGCGTGCTCACAGAATTGCGCAAGCAACTGCCGTTCGCGCTTCTCGGCCTGGATACGGACAACGACACCGTCTTCATGAACGAGACGCTGAAGGGTTACTGTGACGCCGCCAATATCGTCTTCACGCGCTGCCGTCCCTACCGCAAGAACGACCAGGCCTTTGTCGAGCAGAAGAATGGCGCCGTGGTGCGCAGGATGGTCGGATATCGTCAATTCGAGGGGCTGGAGGCCGCCGCCCTGTTGGCGAAGCTCTACCGTTCAGCACGGCTGTTCGTGAACTTCTTTCAGCCATCGTTCAAATTGATCGCGAAGCAGCGCGACGGCGCGCGTGTGCGCAAGACATATAGTCCGCCAGCCACGCCGCATCAGCGTTTGGTTGCTGACGCTCGCACGTCAGATGCAGTCCGCTTCCGTCTGCAGGAAACCTACGCCGGGCTCGATCCTGTCCTGCTATTGCGCGATATCCGCGCCCTGCAGGAGCGACTCGCCGCGCTTGCCGACACTCCGCCGGCCATGCGCACTGACGGGGTAGCTCAGCCGATCGACCTTTTCCTGGCGAGTTTGCGGACTGCCTGGAAAGACGGAGCTAGCCGGCCGACAGATCGCCCGATTGTAAAAGCC
>NZ_LNCD01000094.1 GCF_001542405.1 Rhizobium altiplani | reverse complement strand
CCCCATGCCCGAAACCTCCCCCTCCCCGTCATCTCCCTGAGGCCGAGCTCCGACACGATCCGCCGCGCCGCCTGCGGCGTGACATCCAGCGTCTTCGCCACCATGCCGGCCGACACCAATGGCTTCGCTATTACCAGCTCGACCAGCTCCGGCAATTTTGAAGACGTCCGCCGCCCATCGAGTTTTCGCTCCATGAGTGTTCGGGCCAGTGAAAGCCGGTCCTGCTCCTTCAGGCCGATCTCGGCGGCCGCGATCAGCCCGTGGGCAATGGCGACCAACCGGGTTTCGCTATGACGATGTCTGCGCCGATCGACGGCAATGGTTTTCAGGCCGAGATTGATCGCCGCCAGGTGGGCTCCGGTGGTGACGCCGGCCTGGCGCAGGATCGAGGCAGCCAGCAGTCGGCCGAGCCAAGGCGCATGCTGCAGCACAGACAATTCGTTCCAGGCATCGAGGGCGACGATCGCCTGCAGCACCGCCGGCAAGTCTTGCGCCTGCCGCACGACGCTGCGCCATTCCTCCAGCCGCGCATCCTCATCCCAGTCGAGATCGTAGATCATCGGATCTTTCTCTTGTGCGCTGGCACGGCCGGGCCGTATTGCGTTCTCGATCGCCGCCTCCGACCGGGCGAGCACCGCATCGATGGCGGCATAGTCGACACCGGGAAGGCCTTCGCCACCGCCAGCACCGCCCCCGTCCCCTATCGGCTCGACACCGACAGGCTGCTTGGCGCCGGTCGCCTCCGCCGCGTCAACGTCGGCCGGCATGATCTCCGACGTCTGCCGCAGCGTCCGAAGACCGTCGGTGGAAAAAGCCCAGCCGGACTGTTGGGTGGCGATTCGCCGGCGCGTGCGCAGCACGTCGCGGGCGATTGTCAGCTCATGGGTTGGTGTGCGAATATCGCGCGTGTCGTCGTGCAGGACGAGATCTTCCAGGTGGACGAGTTCGCCGTCGATCCACAACGAGGCGCAGGCATCGGTGAAGTGGGTGCGTTCGACAAAACCCTGCCCCACCGGCGAACGGGCGATGCGCTCGTCGAGACGCGCCAGCACGATGCCCGTGTGGCTTTTACTTTCGGATTTCAAATCGGAAAATGTCATACAGGCGTTAGGTTTAGACGCTAAATCGGTGTCGATTTTTCGCTAACGATTTCAAATGAAGCCCCTTGCCAAAGCGATTTCACGATCGAACCTTGCCGGCGGATCGCCCGATCTCGGACGAGCAGTGGTCGATGGCGCGTCGCATTGCCCGCGAGTTGGACAAGATCCTCGACGGTCGCGGCCCGAGGCAGGCTACCATCACGCGCGCGGCGGCTGAACTGCGCCTAACCACACGGCAAATCTACAATCTCCTCGCCCGATATCGCGCCGATCGGACGGTGACGGCCCTGCTGCCTCGCACTGCGGTCAGTCGGCGCAAACGGCTGTCGGAACAGATCGAGGAGATCATCGCGACCACACTTCGGGAGAAGTGGCTGACGCTCGAGCCGACCGGACTTGCTCCCGTGGTCGACGAGATCCGCGCGCGCTGCGAGGAAGCCGGTCTTGCCGTGCCGTCCTATGTGACGGTCGCTCGACGCATCCCGGTCTTGTTTTCGCCTGAAGAGATCGCCAAGAAGCGTTCGGCCAATCCGAAGCACTTTTTGCGGCTGAAGCCGCGACCCGGCTATATCCATGCGCCGCACCCGCTCGCCGTCTGCCAAATCGACCATACGCCGACCGATATCAATTTCGTGGAGGTTGTTGACGGGGCTGGTGTGTTCGTCGGCCGCCCTTACCTGACTGTCATCACCGACGTGGCGACACGATCCATCCTCGGCTTCTGCCTCACCTTGGAGAAGCCGTCGGTGCTGTCTGTCGCGCTATGCCTCGCCCAGGCCATGTGTCCGAAAGACGCATGGCTTGCCGCGCGCAATCTCAATCACGCCTGGCCGATGTTCGGTCGACCGCGGCTGCTGGTCGCGGACTCGGCGATGGAGTTCAAGGGGCATGCATTCCAACAAGGCTGTGAGGATTACGGCATTCGGATCCGCCCCCGCGATCGTGGCAGGGTCCATCACGGCGGCGTGGTTGAACGGCTGTTGGGCAAAGTCAACGGAGTTCTCGCTACCTATCCGGGCTCCTCGGGGCGTTCCGTCGCCCACCGCGATGAATATCCATCCGAGCGGCGCGCCTGCCTGAGCTTCGCCGATCTCGAGCGCTGCGTCGCGCTGGCCGTGATCGATCACAATCTGCAGGAAAATTCCAAGACCCTGAAGGTGCCGCTGACCGAATGGCAACGCAACGGTTCGGCATTGCCGGTCTTCGGCGACGATCCGCAACGCGTGCTGCTGTCGTTTCTACCAAGAACGGAGAGGCAATTGTCGCCGCAAGGGATCAGCATGTTCGCCCTGCACTATTATTCGGCGTGGCTGGGCGTCTTCGTTCCAGAGCGGGACCGGCTCGGAAAGCTCGAGGTGCGATACGATCCCCGCGACATCAGTCATGTCTATGTCCGCGACCCGGAAACAAGACAGTTTCGGCCGGTCGAGCGACGCGATGGCCAGTTGTCGCCAGTGACCCTATGGGAACATGCGGCCGAGCGCACCCGTCGGCGCACAACCAATCGACGCTCAAACGTCGAGAAGGTGGCGGTCCGCCGCGAGATCGCAGCCATAGCGGAGACCGCAAAGGCTTCCAAGCGCCAGTTGCGCGACGCTGTCCGCAGCGCACATGCCGCCACAGCGGACAAGCCTTATGCGGTCATGCGGCCGCCGGCGCCTCTACCGGCAGAGCATCCGCCGCGCCAAAAGAGCCGGTTGCCGGTCGAGGATTGGTAGCCATGTCGGATCATTTGCTCGAGCATGTCCGGCCATATCTCGGCCGTGATCGGGAAGAGCGGATCGCCTATATCCGCGCACCCCGTTGGATCGGGCATCATGTCGCCCAGGACAGCCATCGGCGGCTGGCCGAGCTCCTGGAACGACCTCCGTCTTTGCGAACCCAGGGGCTGATGTTGGTCGGCCCCTACGCCAACGGCAAGACGATGATCGCCGAACGCTTCGCCGTCGAGCACCTGAGAGCCGCGCCCGCGCAAAAAGTCTGGATGGTCCAGACACGCGAAGGCGCCGGCCTCGGCCATTTCTATGCCAGTATTCTGCAGGCGCTGCGCGCTCCCGGCGGCGATATGTGGGATGTCGGTCGCAAGGCGGAGCAACTCGACCACTTGCTGGAGAGCCTCAAGCCGAAGGTGCTGATTCTCGACGAGTTCCACAATGCGCTGCGGGGCCGTGCCCGCGACGTCGAAGCCGTCTTTGCCTTCCTGCGGCGGATCGGCCGCCAGTACGACATCTCGCCGGTGCTGATCGGCGAGGTGGCCGTCTGCGATTTCATCAACGCCACCAGCGAGATGGCGAGCCGCTTCGAGCTGGTCGCGGTCCCACGCTGGCAGTATGACGAAAACTATCTCATGCTGCTCGACAGTCTCGAGGCCGCATTGCCGCTGGCCAAAAGCTCCGATTTGTCGAACGAGCCGTTGGCGCGTCGGATATTCAGCCTCTCGGAAGGCTTGATCGGCGAGATCGTCACCATCGTCACCAAGGCGGCCGTCGCGGCGATTGGATCCGGAACCGAACGCATCAGCAAGGCCAGCATCGACGAGCTCCGCCACGTGCCGGTTTCTAAGCGGCGCAACGCGGCTCTGCGCGAGAGCCTTCTATGACGACGGTCGACGCGCCTGCACCGACGATCAGCATCCGTGAACACTATCGTGACGTCGCGTCCGACCGCTGGCCGGTCACCGTCGTGCCCCAGGCAGACGAGTTGCTGTCGAGCTGGCTACACCGGCTTGCACATGCCAATGGTGTTCCGCCGCGAGCCTTCGCTCGCGTGCTCCGGCGCAATGCGGTAATGTGGTCGCCAGCCCTTGATTTCCGGCTGCCGGGTGAAATCGCAAAGCTGCTGAGCGCCAACACCGGTATCGCGCCCGATGAGCTGGCGGCGATGATGTTGCCGCACGCCCTGCCGAGGCAGCTTCTGCTGCCGCTTCGCAACGGCGGACATCGGACAGAGTCAACCTGGCTGCAGTTTTGTTCTTACTGTCTCGCCGAGGATGCACAGCCCTATTTTCGGCGGAGATGGCGACTGGCAACCCGGGTTTCATGCTCGAAACATAGCTGTCGATTGCGCGACCGATGTCCGTCCTGCCAAAGCTGCATCGCGGTCTTTGACCAAGCTGAACTGGTGCCGCAACATTACTGTGCCCGCTGTGGCTACGACCTGCGTCGCGCATCGAGAATTGGCATCAGTCCAGCGGCAAGACAACTCGATCGCTGCATCGACGACATCTGTCGATTGGAAGGGATGAGAAATACGCCATCCAGCCGTTCGCTCATTCGACGCCTTTTGAACCTGCCCGATGGCATCTATTCGACGGCGAACCTGATCAGCCTGTCCACGGCGGCACGGGCGCACTGCATTGCGTGGGCAGCAAACCGACCGGACGACGACTGGCTGACGGCCGGCGACGAAACGGCAGCCGCGCAGTGGCGACTTCTGATCTTGGCGGCGAAGGGCCACCGGAGGCTCATCGAGCGTTTTGCGGACTGCCTCGAGAAACGAAGAGAACTCCGGGAACGCCAGGCTAAGACGACTGTCCAGCCAAAGCCCGTGGACGTGGCCGCCCTGCTCGGAGCGTATGCGCGTGTGATGGAGCGTGGTCGACGTCGTCGATCGGCGTGAGACAGGCCGAAACATAGCTCTTGGATGAATCAGTCGTTCTCCGATGCTTCGCTCTCGCGCATCGGCAGTGCATCCCCCTCGAGCGCCTGCCGGCTGAGCAGTCCCGCGTCCTCCAACCGTTCGAGGTCGGGAAGATCGCGTAGCGTCTCGAGGCCGAACGCCGACAGGAAATGCCTGGTGGTCACATAAGTATAGGGCGCGCCGGGTGTCGGGCTGCGCGGCCCGGAGCCAAGAAAGCCGGCGTCGCGCAAACTGGCGATCGTGTCGCGGCTCACCTCTTTGCCGAACATCTTCGACAGCTCGCCGCGGGTCACCGGTTGCAGGTAGGCGATGGCCGCCAGCACCGCGGCTTCGTGCTCGGACAGCGACACCGGAGACGACCGCGTCGGCGCCTGCGACGCGCGGATCGCGGCCGCATAGGCCGAGCGGCTTCGGTGCTGCCAGCCGCCGGCGACCGTAACGATGTCATAAGGACGCGACCGCAGGTCCTCGCGCAGATCATCGATGAGCAGCTCGATGCTGCAGCTCTTTCCGACCACCCGCGCCAGCGTCTCGCGGCTAACCGGTTCCACGGCGGCAAAAATGACCGCCTCCACCCTCAGCATCCATTCGCGCCAGCGCAGCTCCGGCGGTAGATCCTCAAGTTCCCGGTCATAGAGGATTTCATCCTCCGACCTCGATTTCCTTCCTCGATGTGTCCTGGTTGCCCCCGATCCGGTCATCGTCACAATCCAAAAATCCGGAAGGACGTGCGGCCGGAGAGTTCGCGCACCGCGCCAAAACTCTCGAGCCGCTCGAACAGCCGCGTCGCCGCCCAGCGGGAAAGATCGCTGCCGGGCGCGGAAGCCGGCACGGCATCCTCGTCGAGCAGCTTTTCGAAGACGACACCGGCGCCCTTCGTCCGCACCTTCGGCGCCGCCGCCAGCAATGCCTCGGCGCGCCGGCCGATGTCATTGGCCTGCCGCAGGGCCTCGGTCGTCCCTGACACGAGCGCCAGGCACACTGCCCGCGCAAAGCCAGGCTCGCCGGACCGCACCCGTCCGCGGCCGCCGATCGTCTTAAATGCGGCGCCATAGCGTTCGGCCATCAGCAGCGGCACGCCGCACGCCCAGCCGAGTTTTTCCGCCAACAGCCGATCGGCCAACCACCAGGCGAGGATTTCAGCGTCGGGCCGGGCGGCGCAGATTTTCGCCACCAGCTCGGCGACGGCGAAGGGTGCTGTGCGCGGCGACTGCAGCGCGGCGTCGAACAGATCGGCGAGCTCGTCCAGGCCGTCGCGGCGCAAGCCGATCAGTGCCGCCAACCCCTGCAGAACCTTGCTGCCGATCGTCCGCTTCTTCGCCGCCAGCCTTTGGAAGGCCAAAACCATTGTGCCGGCCGGTCCGGGATCGTCGTCGGGTGTGGTGAGCAGCAGCGCATCGCGCAAGGCCGGTTCGCTCTCGGTGCGGCCGATCAGCTGCACCGCCGATTGCGCGCATCTGAGCGCCAGCCGTTGACGCCAGCAGCCGGCCCAAGCGGGTTCGGTGCGCACCAGATCGTCCAAGGATTTCAGGGCGATGCCGGCGGCGAAGGCGGCGTCCGCCTCACCCAGCTCGCCGCCGCGCGGCAAAACCCAGGCCGGCAGGGGCGGCACGGCCGTGGGCGGAACTGGGGTGACGAGAGGCGAGCGGGAGCGCGAATCCATGCTGCCGAGCATAATCGAAGCGTGCAGTTTATGCCATGCGGTTCTGCCGAAACCGCACGGCCCGTCAACACTGTTTTATGTCCGGTAACCTTCCATTACCGGACATAAAGTGATAGCATCCCGAACCATGGAAAATCCCCCGGCAAACACGCCCAAAATCGACGATTCTAGCACCAACGTCGTCGATCCCGGCAGCGAATTGGGCGCTTCACCTCCCGCCCCCGGGCCGACACCCCGTGTCCCGGCGCGGCTGGAAGCCTTGGTCGAGACCGCGACAGCTTATGCCAACGCCGCCAGTTCCGAAAACACCCGCGATGCCTACGCCAAGGACTGGCGGCATTTCACCGCCTGGTGCCGCCGCGAAGGTTTTGAACCGCTGCCCCCCTCAAGCCAGGTGATCGGCCTCTATATCGGCGCCTGTGCTTCGGGCATCTCTGCCGAAAACCCGAAACGCAGTGCCCCTGCCCTCTCGGTGGCGACGATCGAGCGACGTCTCTCCGGCCTCGCCTGGAATTTTACCCAGCGCGGCGTGCCGATGGATCGCACCGACCGGCATATTGCGACGGTGCTCGCCGGCATTCGCCGCAAGCACGCCAAGCCGCCGCGACAGAAGGAGGCCGTGCTTGGCGACGACATCAAGGCGATGGTCAACACCCTCGGCCACGATCTGAGGGGCCTGCGTGACCGGGCCATCCTGCTCCTGGGCTTCGCCGGCGGCCTGCGGCGCTCCGAGATCGCCGGCCTCGACGCTGTCCGCGACGACAAGAGCGATGGCCATGGCTGGATCGAGATTTTTCCCGACCAAGGCGTCCTGGTGACGCTGCGCGGCAAAACCGGATGGCGCGAGGTCGAGGTCGGCCGCGGCGCCTCCAGCGAGACCTGCCCCGTGGCAGCCCTCGAGAGCTGGATCCGCTTCGGCCGGATTGCGCGCGGCCCCCTCTTCCGCCGCATCTTCAAGGACAACAAGACGGTCGACGTCGAGCGGCTTTCCGACAAACATGTCGCCCGTCTGGTCAAGCAGACCGCACTCGCCGCAGGCGTCCGTTCCGATCTTACGGAAGGGGAACGTGCGTTGCTGTTCTCAGGCCACTCGCTGCGCGCCGGCCTTGCCTCCTCAGCCGACATCGAGGAGCGGTATGTTCAGAAACAGCTGGGTCACGCCTCGGCGGAGATGACGCGTAAATATCAGCGGCGGCGCGACCGCTTCCGCACCAATCTGACAAAGGCGTCAGGGCTTTAAGAGGCCCCTCCCCTCGCCCGGCATGAAATCGTTAGGTCAAAATTGCGTGCCGGATTTTCAGCTTAGCGCTTCAATTGAAATCGGGAAGCAAAAGCCACAGC
>NZ_LNCD01000093.1 GCF_001542405.1 Rhizobium altiplani | reverse complement strand
CGGAGAAGGCGAGAATTCTGGATGAATTCGTCGTCATCACGGGCTTTCACCGCAAGCACGCGATGCGGCTGCTGCGGCGCCACAGCGGCGGAGTCAGAGGGCCGACGTCACGTGGAAACGGATCGAGCAGTTAGCCACCGACTACCTACCCAAGCCTTGCATCCTTGATCCATGGCCAAATGTACGCTTCGCCGTCAATCACCCGAGGTAAGAGCCACGTGCGGGAAACCCGCCCGCGTGGATCTGTGCGGGGGGCGCTCAGTAATAGGCGTCCCTACCGCGATATCACGTATTGCCGCACGTAACGATGCTCCCCGAGGTTTGAACGTTGCCTCATCCACTTTGCTCCCGACTTGGAGCAAAGGTCGGGCACGAAGATGGCAGGGGTTTCGCAGCGCCCGGCCTCCTTCGCGAGCTCCTGGAAATGCAGCTTATTAGGCGCCGTGCCGCCGCGAAAACGCAGCTCGGCGGACAGGAGATCGTCATCGAAGATATCGATGAGTGCGCGGCAGATGATGAGATCCTGCTCGACCTGACGCTGATCCGCCCATGGAACGATGCTCCCCACGCAACAATGTTCTGAGCGGGGATCATTCGTCGATCTCCGGCGAGCGGCGCACAATCACGTGCCAGCGATCGTCGCGCTCCTTCGGCGCCGGTGTGAATCCGGGGCGCGCGTCTCGTGTCGGTCGAGCTCCGTCTATGGCGCCGCGCCCGTCAGCGTAGGAGGTCAAGCGCCGTGAGGGCCGGAGATGATATTTTCATTCTGCCAGTATCCGTTTTGCGGTCCTCGATGCCCGCCTCCACTGCTGCAATGTCTTTGCGGTAGTAGAAGACGATCAGATTACGGCCTGCCTTGATCTTCGACATGCGTTTGGGCGTGACGATCTGGAATTCCATAACGGCCTGATGCGTGGCGTCCTGGTACATCGACGCGCTGATGCACCACGAACAGCAGCCCTACTATGTCGGCTTGCTGAAGGCGGAGCCGGCTGGCCGACGACCGCGTCATCGGGGCGATCATGAAAGGTGACAAGATCATGGTGATTGGACGGTAACCGGGAAGGCGAACGGCGCCCTGATACTCAGCCAAATGACCTGATATCGGGACACGTCACGGAGATTCTACTCGGCTGCGACCGCAGTCAGCTTTCCAGCGGTGGCGATCGCCTCCAGATCGTGCAATCGGACACCGGGACAAACTGAGCGCGCGATCTCGATGAGATGCCTATGGTGCGTCAGATAGACAACCTGTCCGCGCTGCGCCATCTCGGCGAACAGCCGGAAGGTCTCTTCAGCACGGAAATCGTCGAAGGACTCCATTATGTCGTCGGCCACGAATGGAACAGGCGGACGGCTTCCCAGAAACTCGTGGTAGCCTGCAACGCGGAGCGCCAAGTACAACTGGAAGCGAGCCCCCTTGGAGAGTTCGTTTGCGGCATTCGATCCACCGCTGGAGGAGACTGCGATCAGCACCTCGCCGTCCTGGCCGGGCTGCGCGGCGACGCCGCTGTAGGCGCCGCGACTGATCATGTTGAACGCTGCCGACGCGCGCGCCATCATGCCGCTGCGATGCCTTTCCCTGTACAGGCGAAGGGCTTGCTCGGCGGCAGCGACGCCGGCTCGCAGTTCCATGTACCGGCGCGCGGATTCCTCGATGTCGAGAAGAATGGTCCGGCGTTTCTCTTCAAGCTGCGCGACCCGCGCGTCGCCGCCGATCGCGTCCAGCGCGTCCTGGACTTTCGACCTCTGATGAAAGACTTCGCTGCATCGCTGATCCTGACCCGTAAGCACGGGCGTCAGGCGGGCAAGTTCACCTTCCAGGTCTTGCTTGTCCACTGAGGCGACAAGCTGCCGTAAAGCAGACATGTCCGCAACACCGCTGATTTGCAGCAATTCCTGCTCGAGACCGGAAATCGACCGCGAAAGCTCCTGACGCCGTTCGGCGATTTCCATTTGCGCCTCGACTTCGCCGAGTGTCGTCACGCCAAAAAAGGCAAACATTTCCAAAAGCCGTGCGTCGAGCACTTCCGTCGCGGCCTTTAGATCCGATTCTTCCTTGCGAGCGTCTTCAAGCTCCCCGCCCAGTTCTTCCCGACGTTCCTGGTTCAGGCCGGCGAGTCTGACGCGCTCGAATATGCGGTGCGCGAGTTCGCGTGGAGATCCCTCCGTCGGAATGCCAAGCTTCTCGCACAAGTCCAAGGCCCTCGCCTCGAACAGCGCCCTGTCCTTCTCCATCTTCTGGACCCGGTCGATCAGGCCGTCCCTGCTCTCGATCGCAGATGCCAGCTTTTCTAACGTGGAGAGAATTTCGCTCATCGCACCGGTGCCTGGGATCACGTCGAGTTCGCCCAGCCAGGAACTCTCGCAGATGAGCTTCCATTCCGACTGCCACGCCTCGGCTGCGAAAGACGCATCGGCAAGCGCCTGCTCGCGATCGACGCACTCGGCTTGCAATCGCCGCATCTGCGTCGCCTGACTGAAGGCCGAATTGAAATCGTTCACGGCGTCTTCTGCGGCCGCGACGAGCGCTGCTATGTCGGCGTCAGGATGGTATCCCACGTTCGCCGCGTCCATTGCCTCGATCAGTAGCCGTCTTGACCGACCGACACGATCGCGGACGTCGGCGATTTCCCGGTCGACATCGGCCAGTTCGTCCCTCGCCTTGAGAACGTCCTCTCTCTTTCGCAGCCAGTCCTCGAGCTCAAACGGGTCCGCCTCCAAACTGGATCCCGCGACAAGCGGGTCCAGCCTCGCAGTAATCTCGGACCGGATTTCTTCTTGCCGGTCCAGTGCCTCCCGTTGCGCGTGGCGCGCGGTCTCCACGTCCGTGCGAACCGCGGCATTGCGCTGAAGGAGCTGGTTGAGCTTGCCGATTTCCGAGAAGTGAAGGAGCCGCTGGGACACAAGGTGGTCGTCCGACTTCATCGCTTCTTCGAAGGCGTCGGCCGTCGCGTCGTCCATCGTCTTGCGGTGGGTGGCCCATGCTTCATCACGCAAAGCTCGACTGTCGGTGGAGTGCATCTCGTCGATCGCACTAACCAGACTGCGCACAGCATCTATCTCGGCGTCCAGTCTGCGGCCTTCCGGTTCAAGACGGTCAAGATCGGCGCGGGCCCTCCGGGCCTGCTCCGTCGCTAGCTTGAACGACGTCTTCCACTGCTCAAGCTTAACCGACGAGGGACATGCCATCGAAGACAGGTCTCCGATGGATCCGCGCCACGGCAGGAGGCGCGACAGCGTTTCGGCCAAGGCGACCGAAGCGGCGTCGCGACGCCGCGACAACGATCGAAGTGCGACCTCCTCGTCAGACCGCGGTATGGTCTTCACGGTGGCGGCCAGTTGTTCGTACGTCTTGACCTTATCGGGCGATAGGTCGGTGGTGGAGTTGCTGGCGCTTAGAACAGCTATCGCTCGCTCTACCTTCGCACACTCGTCCTTTGCGCTGGTCAGGCGGGCGTCGACGCCCGACTTGCCTTCCATCAACGCCCGAAGTGTACCAACCGTCGGCGCATCGAGGATAAGGCGAACGGGGGAAGCATCGCCCGGCCGCCCCAACTGAACCAGTATGCTCTCGATTGAAAGCTCGGCAGCTCTGGCAGAGAGCTTGGGAATGTCATTCTCGGCGGTAATGTACCGCGGCTGAAGATCCGACAGTTCGGCCACGCGTGCCGAAAGCTCCAATGCCACCGGGTCTGGAGCCAGTTTCTCCGCCTCACGCTCGATCTCTGCGATCGAGCGGGCGATCTGCTCAAGCTTCACACGGTATTCGATTTCGCTGCTTCGAAGTCCGGGGAGCTCGCCGCACCAGGATGACGGCGGCACCGGGACCTCTTCCGTCTGGGAGAACTCTCCCTTCAAGGTCGAGAGCCTGGCCATAGGAGAAAGCGCAGCGAGTATCCGCCTTACATCGTCCATCCGCCTCTGGGTCGCTGCTCGCTGCTCCAACGCGTCTTCATGAAGCCGCGAGAGATGCGCGCGCTCGGACGACAAGCGCTGAAAATCACTTACCCGAAGGTCGAGCGCTGCGCGCTGCTCCTTAAGGGTGGTCAACTCTGTCTTGAAGTCGGCGAGCGCGCCGCTGCGGGCGCGGTAGCGGTAGAAGACGTCTGCCTCTCCGCGGATAGACGACAATTGCCGGCTCAGGTCCGAAAGGCCGGCGCTAGCGGAGAACAGCAGCTCGCCGAGGTCCCCCTTGCTGGCCAGGATTCCCTCCCCGCCCTTTTCCAACGTCTTTTCGTCAAGCGAGAACATCGTTGTGAAGGCGTCGCGGTCGATGCCGCCAAGATCGGTTCTGATCAGGGCGTCGGGCAGCGAACGGCCATCGGAATCGAGCAGACTGTTCTGCGGCCGCTTGATCCGGACGAACTCGCGACTTTCTCCCGCAATTTCGATGTTGGCGCCGATCCTCATGGTTGGATAAGGATGCAGGAATCCGTACTTGCTTGACGTACCGATCCCGAAAATCAGGTCCAGGATGGCGTCGAACGTGGTCGACTTGCCGGCTTCGTTTGGCCCGTAGATGACATGAAGGTCCGGCGTCCCTCGACCCGGCTCCCCGAAATCGATGACGCTGTCCGTAAACTTGCCGTAGCGAGTAAGGTCGAGACGGTTGATCCGCATCAATCTACCTCGCCGCCACTACGAAGACGGGCCATCACGTTGACCGAGCCCTCGCGGGCGAAGAGCGCAAGGCTTTCTGTGAACGCTTTCTCATCCGTGCCGAAGATGTCCCGAAGTTCGGCGGGAAGCTGGCCGCGAAGTTCTTCCGCGATCGCCCGAACCTCCTGCTGATATTCCAGAGATGCGCCGACTTCGCTTTCGATGATCATGGAGAGTTCGTCCAAGGCGCCCGATCCGGCGCCCGGACGTTCTGGCGCGGTGCAGGACGTCTGCACCTTGTCGATCCAGACGTTCCCGCTAATGGAGCCGCGCGATTCTAGTTCGGTATGCAGAAGATCAAGATCCCTTCTGATGCGCCATGCGAGCTCGTTCACACCTCTGAGCTGAATGCGGGCTACCAGGTGGTCCGCCGTCACGGACGATCGCAGGGCGTCGAGGTGGGAGGACAAGTCGCCGACCATCGCCTTCCAATCGGCGGCGCCGGAGACGTCGATCGACAGTCTCTCGAACTGCGCCACGCTTGTCTGCCTCTCCTCTATGACGATCGACCGGTCATCGTTGACCGTAACGAGAGAAACGCTTTTCGGGCCGTCCTCGTTGACGTCGCGCCCTTGCGGCATGCCCGGCATCACGATTGCCGATGAACCGTTCTCAACGACTGACCGTCTATGGATATGCCCCAGCGCCCAGTAGTGAAATCCGCTCTGCTGTAGATCGGCAACGCCACATGGCGCGTAGAGATCGTGTCCGACGGAACCCCCAAGACTCGTATGCATGACACCGATGTTGAAGGCATCCGGCACTGGGAGGGTATAGTGCCGAAGCAGACTTTCCGGAGCGTGCGGCTTCGCGAAGCTTAAACCGTGGACAGCCACCGGGAAATGACCGTCGCCCCGCTCCATGACGACCGTCTCCGCGGTCTGGCCGAACACCTTCACCGTATCGGGCATGACCAGTTCAGCAGTGATCCTCGACAGGGCGTCGTGATTTCCTCGGATGATAAAGGTCTTTATTCCCGCCTCGTGCAGGCGTCGAAGCTGCTCCGCCAGGAAGCGGGCCGTCTTCATCGAAGTCTGGTCGCCGTCGTAGAGGTCACCTGCCAGCACAAGCGCATCGACCTTCTCTTCGAGACATAGGTCTATCACCCGGACGAAGGCTCGCCGGGTCGCGAGCCCGATCAGCTCCGAAAGGTCGGCGTTCCGCAACGCAAGCGTCTTCAGGGGTGAATCTAGATGAACATCTGCCGTGTGGACGAATCGAAAAACCAAGGTCGGTCCTCTTCCAGTCTGTCCGATGGATAAAACAGGAGGATAAAGAACGCCAGCATCAATTCATGATTTGTTCTTTTTCCACAGGATCGCTGCTCACCGGAAGCCAGATCAGGACGACCGCATGCGGCGGCCTGCTCGGGGTGCTTTCCTAGTCCTGCGTCGGGCGAACACGAATCCTATGACGAGGAGCACAATGACGACGACATAGCCTGAATGGTCCGCTCTCTTGCTCGAAGGTTCCTTCGACGCGGTTTCGTTGGGCGTCCGCGGTGTCTGCTGCGACGAAGTTGCAGGCTCAGCCGACGAGACATCGGACTGAAGCGCGACTGACGAGGCCGCAGGTGCGGCGGCGGTTGCCCGCGGAGTGACGGTGGGCTCCGTCTCAGCCACCGAGAACGAAAAGAGCGCCTTCAGCGAATCCTGGGTCACTACGCCCGATGGCGCGAGCCCGTGGGCGCGTTGAAATCCCTTCAACGCTGCGACAGACTTCGTTCCCCAGATACCGTCGGGCGTGCCGGCGTCGTATCCTTGCTCGGCAAGCGCCTTCTGAACATCGCGGACCGGTCGGATTTCCGCGAGTGCCGCGCCTGCAGACATCGTGCAGAAGATGCACGCGGCCAGTACCGCCGCGTAGCTTGCCTGAAAAATCATCCTGCCGCCGCCCCAATCAAGACGCGTCCCTATACAGTCGCCACTGCGATGGTTCTTGCGCTTGGCGTCTTTCGGCCCAGCTTTCCTATTCCCTCGAAGCAAAGTCAAAATAAATTTGGATCAACTTCAGCGATAATATTTTGGAATCATCGCAACCCAGCTATATCAGTAGCTCCTGGTTGCTCGTTCGGGCTGATATTCGTGACAATAGACATTGCGCCGATCTTCCGGCCCTATCTCGACGAAGCCATCGCACGCTTCTCTTATCTGCATCCTGACGTGGAAATCGCGACCACCGAGGAAGGCGTTGCACTGAGCAATTCCGATACGGGACTGATTGCCGAATTCCGGTATACGCTCTATCGCCAAAAGATCCATCGCGAGACCGACACGCTTCGCCGGGCGGTGATCGAAAGACTGCTGCGATGAACGTGATGCCGCTGAAGTTCCGGCCGGTGGGCGAGCAGGAATTCATCTTCTGCAACGACGCCGGCGGGTTCTTCCGGTCGAACGGAGCGTTCCTCGAACGCTACGTCCATGGCGACATGACTGCCGAGGACCGGGCCTTCCTCAAAACGAATGGGCACGCCTTCGATAACGTCAGCGACCTCGCGTACAACGCGTTCAGCTATCGATGGGCGAAGCGTCTTCACGCCCCTGCCGACCTCGACTACGTCATCCTCGTGCCGACGCTTCGCTGCAATCTCGCTTGTGCCTACTGCCAGGTCAGCCGCGTCAACGAAAACGCGCCCGGTCACGATTGGGACGCGGCGACGCTCCAGGCCGTCCTTCGCTGGCTCGACGGGCTGTCGACGAAGGCGATCAAGATCGAATTCCAAGGCGGCGAGCCTCTCCTTCGCCTGGATGTCTTGCAGGAGGTCCGCGACTTCGCGCGGCAGCGGTTCGACAAGGCGCAGTTCGTCGTCTGCACCAATCTCCAGGACGTTAGCGAGGCGGCCTGGGACTTCCTGTCGTCGGAAGATACCTTCGTCAGCACGTCGCTCGATCCCACCCGCGCGCTTCACGAACGCCACAGGACTTCGGCCGCCGCCGCAACAGAGCAGTTTCTCCGGAACCTTGCCCGCGCGACGAACGACGGGCCGGATCGCGTCTCGGCGCTGCCGACCTTCGATCTCGATGCCCTCCCCGATCCCCGCGAAGTCATCGACACCTACGCCTGCTTCGGCTTCCGATCGATATACCTGCGACCCGTCAATCATCAGGGCTTTGCCCGGAAACGCTTCCGGACGCGAGACATCAGCGCCGTCTGGAACGCCTATGTGCGCCGCTTCGTCATGACCCTCGTCGAATATAACGCGACGTCGGAGCGCCCGATGGAGGAGTTCTATTTCTCCCACTGTCTGCGGCGCATCGTGCGTGGCGGCCATGATGGCCACGTGGACCTCCGGAACCCCAACATTGTTGGGAGAGACTACGTGGTGGTCGACCACGACGGTTCGTTCTATCCGACCGACGAGGCACGCATGATAACCCGGCTGGGGCAGATCGACCTGCGCATGGGCGACGTTCATACGGGAATGGACTGCACGGTTGTCGACGCCCTGAACGCGGAAGCGCTCAACCTCTTCGATCCGGACTGCGTGCACTGTCCCTATCAGGCCTACTGCGGCGTCGACCTCATCGACGACCTTTCCAGATACGGGCGGATCGACCTGCCCCGTCACCTTACCGATTTCTGCCAGAGGCACACGGCGCTCTTCGATCTGGCTTTCGAACTGCTCTATTCCGACGATCCAAAGGTACGAAGATCGATCGCCCTCTGGTCCGGTCTTGATGAAATGGACCCTGAACTGACGAAGGTTCACCAATGATCGAGCTCCGCATCAAGGTCGATCCGTTTCCTCTCGTGGAACCTCTTGTGGTCAGGCTACGGGACGCGGCAAGCGGTCCAGGTCCGAACGACGCCGTCCTGATCGGCATGGAGGGATCGCGGCGGGAATACGATTTCCAGGGCTTCTCTCTGGCGCTCCATGCGGCGAGTGATCTCAAGCTCGACAACGACGTGATCATGATCGTGCCAGGACAAGCAAGCGCCCGGCGCCTGCTCAGAGCGGATTCGCAGCACAACACGTTCCTGGTCACCGAACAGTGCGACCAGTTGTGCCTCATGTGTTCGCAGCCTCCCAAGAAGCAGCATGTCGATCTGTTTTCCGAACTGGAGACCGCCGCGTCCCTAGCGCCGTCGAACGCCTACATCGGCCTGTCGGGAGGCGAGCCTCTCCTTCACAAGAGGAAGCTCTTCGACATGTTGTTGTCGCTGTCGAAGACGCGGCCCGACCTGATGTTTCATATCCTTACGAACGGCCAGCACTTCGGAGAAGAAGACATCGACACTTTGCAGGAGATCGGCGTCGAACGGATCCTGTGGGGAATTCCTCTTTATGCCGCAAATGCCGACGGCCACGATGCCATCGTCAAGAAAACAGGCGCCTTCGACCGGCTGCCCAAATCCTTCTCCATCCTGTTCGAATCCGGGGCCGCCATCGAGCTTCGAACCGTCGTCATGCAGCAGAATTACGACGAGCTGCCGGCACTGGCTGGGTTCGTCGGCACTGCCCTGCCCTTCCTCGAGCGCTGGGCTATCATGCAGCTTGAAAACATCGGCTTTGGCCGGATGAACTGGGATTCGAGCTTCAAGGACACCTCCACGGACTTTGGCAATGTCGCGCGCGCCATCAACATCGCCACGGCGCGAGATGTTCCAGTCCAGCTCTATAACTTTCCGCTGTGCTCGGTTCCGGCCCGCTACCGCCACCTGGCGCCGGCGTCGATCTCCGACTGGAAGAACAAGCAAGAACCCTTCTGCGCAGACTGCTCGTCGAGGCAGCGATGCGGAGGCTTCTTCGAATGGTATGACCACAAGAAAGGGTTCAGGGGGCTGGGACCGATATGAAACGACGCGTATTTCTCATTCCGTCGCTGCTCGCAGCAGGTTTCCTGCCGGCAAAGACCGACGCCATGCCGCTCGACCCGATCGTCAAGAAGCCCGACCCTCATTCGATCCTCGAGCGGCTCAAGATTCGGCATCTGTATTCGCTCGCCGGACACCGGTCCCATTCGAGCCATAGCTCCCACAGCTCGCATTCCAGCCACAGATCGGGCAGCGGTGGCGGCTATCTGCCGAGTACGTCCTACGCGAGCCCATCCTACAGCGATCCCTCGCCAGCTCCCGCACCACTCTATGCCGCCCCGACCTATTCGGCACCGCCTGTGCAATCACCGGTTCCGGACCCCGCTCCTGTCGCGCCGCGGCAGGCGGCACCCGTCAAGACGCTTCCGGGAAACTCGAACAAGTTCCGACAGGTCGTAATTCAGGTGCAATCGGGACTGACGGCTTATGGCTACTATGCCGGCGCACTGACCGGAGTCGTCGACAAAGAGACGCGCGCCGCCCTGAGCCAGATGCAGCAGGACAATAATCTCAAGGTGACCGGCACGATAACGGCCGAGGTATTGGATGCGTTCGGCATCGCGGTGCAGTAGCCCCGGACCCGGCCATGCTGACGAGTCCGAACGCCATGTTAGCAAGCGGTTCGCCCTCGTGAAACTGCTTGTAGATCCCGATCAGGCCGGCCTCTATTCAGGCTAGGGTGGCGCCTTCGATGAGCCTCCGTTACTATAAAATGGAGGCTCACATGCCCGCAGTGGCGGAAATGCTAAAGGTGAGCGAGGCTGCCGTTGTCTCGCGCGTGAGCCTGCGCGACGTCAATCGCGTCATCGACGAACACATCTTGCCGGGCGCGTTCGTTTCGCTAGACAGCGGTCGTCATGTCCTGGCCGGAGCCTGCTCGCTCATCGCGCTTTACTTCGAAAGCGCCCGCCACCTTACCTCGGAAGAACGCTTGTTTACCATCCGGACGGCAGAGGCCCGGCTCGCAAGCGCTCGCAGCCTTCCGTGGTCCGCCCTACTGCGTGAAGACTGGACCGTGCACCACGAGTTTCTGACGATCGATCTCATGCCCTTTATGAGGGGCGCGCGCGAACGGCTGGACGACCTCGCCGCGGCGCGAGAAGCCATGGCATCATCGCCCGACATCCTTGGTGGGACGCCGGTCATTCGTGGCACCCGCATTCCTGTCTATGATGTTGCCGCGTCCACAGCGGCAGGCGCTTCGACGGAACGCATTCTCGAAACGTGGCCTAACCTCGATGCAGAAAAGATCAGGCTCGCGACGATCTACGCG
Organism: Rhizobium altiplani; assembly: GCF_001542405.1. Classification (GTDB taxonomy): domain Bacteria; phylum Pseudomonadota; class Alphaproteobacteria; order Rhizobiales; family Rhizobiaceae; genus Rhizobium; species Rhizobium altiplani. The sequence goes on along the minus strand of NZ_LNCD01000093.1, from coordinate 70,458 downwards.
GAAGCCAATCCTTTGCGTGGACGTCCGCGTGTCTTCAGCGACCTTCACGAAGGATCGGTCATCCTCACGGATCGTTGCGTTCCCCACCGCGGTAGGCGAGATGAAGTTCCTGATTGATGAGTGCCTCAGTCCTGAACTGGCCAAGATGGCGTTGGAAAAAGGTTATGGTGAAACGAGCCATGCCGTTTGAACGAAACTCCGGTACGCCTTGCCGAAAGCGTAGCAGCGTGCGAGGGAAACTAAATCTTAGCCGGGCAGCGCGAATAGACCGTCTTTACAAGCGTTGTGTGGCAAGCCCTAACCTTCTCGATTGCGCACTTGACGACGCACCGCTAAGCAAAGAGGGTGTGATACACGAAAACGTGCAATGTGCGTCCGAGGACTAAAATGACAAATGGGGCCGAGAGACGTCGCCAAATGGTGGAGCGCGCTCAAAAGACGGGTTACGTTCCTTCGAAGATCATCGAGGACGAATTTGGGGTCGATAGCTCGACGATCCGGCGTGATCTCGCTCGTCTTGAAGCCGAGGGACTTATCATCCGTACCCAGGGCGGTTTCCTGCCAATCGAGACTAAGGAAGGGTTTGACTATCCTTATGAACCAAGACGAAAATTTCGCTCATCGGTCAAAGGGCAGCTCGGACAATACGCTGCGGGCCTGGTGAAGGATGGTCAGACTGTCCTCGTCGATAGCGGCTCGACCACATGGCACGTGGCAAATAGCCTCAAATCCAGGCAGAACCTGACCGTGATCACAAACGATCTTCAGATCGCAATGTTGCTCTCGGAATGCAGCAACATCAACTTGCACGTCACGGGCGGCGTACAGGTCGATACAGTCTATACGCTCGTCGGCCCCAACACGGTCGACTACATCAGTAAAATTCACGTCGACATCGCTTTCATCGGTGCCGAAGCCGTGGAGGCAGAGCTTGGCTTGAGCAATGTCAACGTCATCGAGGTGCCGGTGAAGCAGGCAATGATCCGCGCAGCCGATTGCGCCGTGCTTGTTGCCGATAGCTCAAAGCTCGGAAAACGGTCCCTTGCCCGGGTCTGCGGTATAGACGAGCTTTCGCAAATTATTACCGACAGTCGGATCGACGCGGAACAGCGCAAGGCCTTCGGCAAAAAGCTCCAAATCGTCGAACTGTAATACGTCGCTGGGCCTCCAGGGCAACCGAGCCGCCGCACTTGCGTTGGGAAAGCGGTTTGCGGGGATTGCTTATTTCGCAGACACGCTTCTCCCCCTCCCCTAGCTTCGGAGCTGCGATTACTTTGCGATATCCTCCGGGTTTGAGCAGAGGCTTATCGTTGCTAGATAGTGCACACTATCGTGCATTTATTGCTTGACTGCACACTATCGTGCATGCTTGATAGTAGCAACGAGATTTCGATCAATCGTTCCGGAGAGGCGAAGTGACAAAAGACAAGTTGAAACTGGGCGTGGTTGGTTGCGGCCGTATTGCCCAGGCGGCGCATTTTCCTGCAGTCCAAAAGGCAAGCAATGTCGAGCTGGCAGCGGTATTCGATCCAAGTGCACTGCTTGCCAAGGGCGCGGGTATGCGGCTTGGCGTTCCCGCCTATACCGAGCAGCAGGATTTTCTGAACGCCGACCTCGACGCCGTGCTGATTGCTATCCCTGACCGGTTCCACGTGCCGGTCTCCATCGCCGCCCTCCAGGCCGGCAAGCATGTTCTTGTCGAAAAGCCGGTCGCCGTAACCGCGTCGGAAGCGGAAACATTGATCGACGTTCTCGGCAAAACCGGCCTCCAGTTGCAGGTCGGCAGCATGAAGCGGTTTGATCCGGGCATTGCTCGCGCACGGCAAGTCATCGCCGCAGGCGACATTGGCCGGATCTTGAGTGCGCGTTGCTGGTATCGCGTGATGTCGGAGCTGCGTCCACCCGTCGAGGCAACCTTGTTTCCGGCCATGCTGGTCGATCAAGACGTGCGAAGCCGCGAGACGGCGCTCAAAGCTGCCAACCGGAAGACACATCTTCTGGCGACTCATGGGATCCATACTTTCGATCTGATGCGCTTCCTTCTCGGCGACTTTACAGTGTCGGCAGCAACTATGGCGGTCGACGGCGCCGATCACTCCTGGCACGGCATTGCAACAACGGAGGCCGGTGCTGCTGCATCTTTCGAAGTAACGGCAAGTGTTCATGCCGAATGGACTGAAGGCTTCCAGGTCTACGGCAGCAAGGGACATATCAGCGCCGAGATCCCTTTTCCCTTCTCACGCGCAGCCAGCAAGGTTCGCATTTTCCGAGCCGAGAACTCCAGCTACGAGGAACCGATCTTCGGCGATACGGACGCCTACAAGCTGCAGGTGGAAGCCTTTGCGGCAGCACTCCTCAACGGCCAGCCGGTTCAGCCGACAGCGCTTGATGGCCTAAAGGCGCTCGAAATCGTGGAGTCCGTCAATTTGCTCGCCGCTCGTGCCGAGCCTGATCATCGCAAGTCGGCATGATCGCCATGGGCAGCTCCTCCAAGGCGATTGCCGTGATCGGGAATGTTCAAGCCGACCTGGTAATGCGGCCGGTGGCAGCCTTGCCTCCCCCCGGCGAAGAGCGGTTCGTCGAGGACGTCAGCTTCCGACCCGGGGGCAGCGGCGGCATAACCGGGATGGTGCTTGCGGCAGCCGGAGCGCCAGTTCGACTGTTCGGATCATTAGGTAATGATCCGATCGGTGCGGTTATCCGTTCGATGCTCGCCGCGGTTGGGGTGCAAACTTCCGACATCACGTCGGTCGAGCAGCCGACTAGCATCACGGTGGCGCTGGAGGCAGCTGACAGGGAGCGGTCTTTTCTTACGTCGCGGGGTCATATGGAGACCTTCTCGAAGAGGGATCTCTCAGATGATGCGATGACAGCGCCGATCACGCTTCTGACCGGCTTCTTCACGACCCCGGCCCTTCAGCCCGACGTAGCCGAGCTCGCCAGGCAAGCGCGTCAGAATGGCAGCATCGTATTGTTCGACCCTGGCTCCGACCAGGCCGGCTGGTCAGGATCCGTCCGCGACATGCTCCTTGCTGTGATCCAGGAGTGCCACTGCTTTCTGCCAAACGAGGCGGAGCTACTGGCCCTAACCGGGCACGAGGACGTGATCGAGGCGTTGGAGGAAATGCGGCAAAGCTTCGCCGGAGCGGTGGTCGTGAAGATGGGCGCGAAAGGCTGCCTGGTTTCCGCAAGCACCAACGCTGCCGCCGTCGAGATCCGGTGTGTTCCGATTGAGGGGCCGGATACGACTGGCGCGGGAGACAGTTTCAACGCAGGCTTTGCGCTCGGATTATCCCGCGGACGAGACTGGGCCGGGTCAGCTCGACTTGGGACCGCGATTGCCTCAGCGGTCTTGAAGCAGCCGGCAATGCGGCGCTATCTCACACCTCAGGATCTTGAGAGGCTTGATGAGCCGCCCGGTCATGATGGGAACCAGGTCAAGAATTCTGCGCTGTTGTAGGATCCCTAACGCGGGCTGTACCAGCAGCTCGCCCTCCCGGGGGGATGGCGCGTCACCCGGCTCGCCATCCCTCTTCGCAAACATCGAAATATTGAACCTAGCAGGGTGACCCGAAACTTGAACACCGCCTTGACTCACCAAGCATGGTTATCGGCTGCCGCTCATCGCATCGGACGACGCCTACGGGCACCTTTAGAAAATGGACTGACAAATTGATCCACCTTGGAATCTTCGCCAAAACCTTCGATCGCAAGACAAGCGCCAGTCTTGCCGATGCAATCGCGCTTGCCGGCTATGAGTGCACGCAGTTCAACATGGCGAGCATAGGCCTCGATACCTTGCCGTCGGTCGTGGACGATGGTCACCTCGAAACCGTGCGGCGTGACTTCGCCGCGAGCAACGTGACCATTCCGGTTATCTCTGGCACCTACAATATGATCGCCCCCAACCCGAAGGTTGTCGAAGAAGGAAGACAGGGTTTCCGCGTGCTCGCCGAAGCAAGCAAAGCACTTGGCTACTCGACGATCACCCTTTGCACCGGGACCCGCCATGCCATGGACAAATGGAAAATTCATCCCGACAACGCCGGTGAAGAAGCTTGGAGCGCGTTCCGCGGCGAACTCGACCGGCTGATCGAAATTGCCGAGGCGCACGATGTTGTCCTTGGTGTTGAACCTGAGCCATCGAATGTCATTTCCTCGCCGACGAGTGCGCGGCGCCTCCTCGACGAAGTTGGGAGCAACCGCGTCAAGATCGTGTTCGACCCTTTCAACCTCGTTGAATGGAGCAAACGCGATTATGCGTCCGACACCCTGCTTCGGGCCTACGATCTCCTGGCAGATTCGACGTCTATCATTCATGCACAGGATATGCGCATCGACGGCAGGCCTTGCGCGCCCGGGACAGGCTTCATCGACTTTCCCAGGCTCCTCAACCTGTTTGTCCGAGGCGGCTTCTCGGGTCCAGTCATCGCCCATGGTTTCGATGAGAGCGAAGCCGCGTCGACCGCCGCATTTCTCTCCGATCTTCTTCCGTCAAAGGAGCCGGTCCGCTGATGGGAAAGGGCGCCACGCGTCACCTCTTTCTGTCGCCGCATCTCGACGATGCGCCATTCAGCTGTGCCGGGCTTATCAGAAAGCTGACGAGCGGTGGCGACGACGTCATTACCTCGACCTTCATCACCGCCGACGCCATTGGCGCGCTTACGCCACTCGCGCGCCGGTTTCATGGCGTCTGGAACCGCGGCGACCGTCCCTACGCGATCCGCCGGCAGGAGGATCGGCAGGCCGCAAATTTCCTTCGAGCGCGGTGCCGTCATGAGGGGTTTCCGGATGCGATCTACCGCACGGATGACAATGGGCAGCCGATATACAGCGATATTCCGCAGCTATTTGCCGGACTGAAGCTCGCCGACCAAAAACATGTCGAGGCGGCCAAAGCCAGGCTTGGCCAGATCATCGCTGAGGAACGTCCCGACATTGTTTATGCGCCGATTGGTATCGGCCGTCATGCAGATCATCTCATGGTGGTTGCGGCGGCCAAAGATGTCTGCCTCGGCCGTCAGACGCTCAGGCTTTACGAGGAATTCCCTTATCTGCTCGGGGAATTCCCGGCCGAACACCCGATAACAGTCGAACGCGGCCTCGAGCTCTCGGGTTGGCAACAGTCAGTCCCTGAATTCATCGACGTGGAGCTTGCGGCTCGGATCGAGGCCGCGCTGCTCTATCCGAGCCAGATCTCCGAAATCTTCGGCAACGATGCTGGTCTCGTCGAAGCGATGCGACGACATGCCGAGCGATACGAAGCGCGCTCCGGCAGGGAGAGACTGTGGACACCAGGATACCCAGCACCTTTTGAAGGAGGGTTTGATGCCTGACGATCGTGACAATGAAAGCGCACTTCGCGTTCTCGCGGTCGGGCTTGGCCATATGGGCATTTCGCACGCTGCGGCTATCACTCGCATCGACGGCTTTGAACTGGTCGGCATTTGCAGCCGCTCGGTGCTTTCCATGGAAGTGCCACCTGCCTTGTCATCCGTCGATCGCTTCAATGATTTCGACGAGGCCCTGAAAGGGCTTAAGCCAGACGCGGTCATCATCAGTACTTATCCCGACACCCATGCCGATTTCGCGATCAAGGCAATGCGGGCCGGAGCCCATGTCTTCGTGGAAAAGCCGATGGCGCGGAGTGTTCAAGAGGGTGAACACATGGTCGCCGTCGCCAAGGAAACACAGCGCACTCTCTATATCGGCTACATTCTGCGCGTCCATCCCTCGTGGCGCGAGCTCATTAGGCGCGGCAAAGAACTCGGCAAACCGCTGGTCATGCGGATGAACATCAATCAGCAATCAATTGGGCATTCCTGGACCTGGCATAAAAACCTGATGAAGTCCCTGCCCCCGCTGGTCGACTGCGGCGTGCACTATATCGACGTTATGTGCGAACTGACGGGAGCCAAGCCCGTTCGCGTCCATGGCATCGGCGCGCGGCTCACAGATGAGATCGCCGAGGACCAGTACAATTATGGTCAGTTGCAGGTGGCCTTCGATGATGGCTCGATCGGCTGGTACGAGGTCGGCTGGGGCCCGATGATGAGCGAAGTGGCCTACTTCGTGAAAGACATCGTCGGGCCAAAAGGTGCGGTCAGTATCACGATGAGTGAACAGGGTGACGCCGCCAATGAAGGGGCATCGACGACCGCGTCTTCGGACATCCTGAACCATGTGAAAACGAGCGCGCTGCGGATCCACCATTCTGCGCTCAATCCGGACAATTCCCTGAAACACGCCGACGAAATCATCAGGATGGCCGACGAGCCTGATCATGACGCACTTTGCGAACTTGAGCAGCGCGCGTTTCTCGGCGCCATCCGAACAGGCGCGATCGACACGCCGGACCTCACAGCTGCGGTGGACAGTCTCCGGGTCGTTCTTGCCGCCGACGAGAGTATCCGCACCCGGCGTCACATCGACCTCTAGGCAGAGAAGGTTGCCCGACTTGACGAACGATAGTTTCATCCGATCTCTCAGCGGTGCATCCCTGAATGTCGTCAGTCGCGGCAATCATGGGCTCCCCGTGTTGTTCCAGCACGGCCTCGGCGGTGACGCGCACCAGGTAGCGCGCATTTTCCCCGACGATGAACGGTTCGCTCTGACCACGATCGAATGCGCCGGGCATGGTGGCTCGTCCTGCCCGCAGCCGCGGGCCTTTTCGATAGAGGCCTTCTATCAGGACATGGAAGCATACTCAGCTGGGCGGTTCCCGCACGGCTTTGTTGTGGGCGGCATCTCGATGGGCGCGGCGCTTGCGCTTGCGCTTGCGATCCGGAACCCTTCGCGTGTGCACGGCCTGATCCTGGTGCGCCCCGCATGGTTTCTGGACAAATCTCCTGACAATCTCGAGCCGATCCGGGCAGTCGGCGAATTGCTGCGGAGATACCCGCGCAAGAAGGCTCTCGAGATCTTTGTTTCGAGCGATCTTGCGGCTCGGATAAGGCGATCAAGCCCAGACAACTACAGCACGTTGACCGATTACCTCGGAGAACACCAGCCTGAATGGCTTGGGAAACTGCTGTCGGACATCGCAGGAGACGGTGTGGAATTGTCTACCGAGCAACTTGCGGCCATCAAGGTTCCGACGCTCGTCATCGGCGTCGACGCGGACGACATCCATCCCTTCACGCTCGCCGAGAAACTCCATCGGTTGATCCCTGGCTCCCGGTTTGAAAAGGCGCCGCGGAAAGACGACGTTCACGCCAAACCCAGCTACGCCGAGCGGACAGCCGAGCTCATCCTAGGGTTTCTTGGCGAGATCGAAGAGCCAACGCCAGACAGGCGCGACAGCACCGCGGCCCTGACGAGAAATTAGCGTTGAACTGAATTCCTGCGGGGGCGGCCCGTTCGGCAGACACGACTCGTCATTTTACTGAAGACCATCAATCAGCAACACAAAGAGGAAAATCCGATGCAATGGCTCAAAGAAATCTTCCACGTTGATAAACCAATCATCGCCATGTGCCACCTCCAGGCACTGCCTGGCGATCCGGCCTACGATACGGCCGGGGGCATGAAAATGGTTATCGACAAAGCTCTTGCCGACCTTACGCACCTTCAGGACGGTGGCGTCGATGCGGTCATGTTCTCAAACGAATTCAGCCTTCCCTATCTGACGAAAGTGCGCCCGGAGACCACTGCCGCCATGGCGCGTGTGATTGGCGAGGTGATGCCATCGATCACGATCCCGTTTGGCGTCAACGTCCTTTGGGACCCCATCGCCTCGATCGATCTGGCCGCCGCGACCGGTGCACTGTTCATCCGCGAAATCATCAGCGGCGTCTATGCGAGTGATTTCGGCCTTTGGAATACCAATGTCGGCGATACCATACGCCACAAGATGCGTCTCGCCCCGGACTTGAAGTTGCTTTACAACATTGTTCCCGAGGCCGCCTCCTATCTCGGCAACCGAAACATCGTCGATATTGCAAAGTCCACGGTGTTCAACAATCGTCCGGACGCGCTTTGTGTCTCAGGTCTGACCGCTGGCGCCGAAACCGATACGCAGATCTTGTCGAGCGTCAAAGCCGCAGTTCCCGGTACCGTCGTGCTGTGCAACACCGGTTGCAGGCTCGAGAACGTGGAGCGCCAGCTATCGGTCTCCGATGGCGCGGTTGTAGGATCCACGTTCAAGATTGATGGTGTGTTCGAAAACGCCGTCGATCCGGCCCGTGTGAAGGCGTTCATGGATAAGGTGAAGTCAATTCGACATTAGGCCCCGGTCCCCGGTTTGAATGCACCCCGGGCTTGGGTCCCTACGCTCTCCCCTTGATCGGGTGAGCGAACCTGGGTCGACGCTTAGCGGTGACATGCAGGGGGCTCGCTCTTTTGCATGTTGCCGACCACAAGTTCCATCATTCTGGAGGATTGAGATGGTTTACCCCTTGAAAGACAAAGTCGCTCTGATCACTGGAGCAAGCTCCGGCATCGGACTGGCGACAGCGCGTGCATTGGCTGCGCAGGGCGCTCAGCTTGCCCTGACCGCTCGCCTGGACACTGAGTATTCGAAGCTCGTTGAAGAGTTTTCGGGCCGGGCCTCGATCGTGGCCGCCGACCTGTGTGAAGACGGAATGGTCGAAAAGGTGGTCGACGATCACCTTAGGACTTTTGGCCGAATTGATGTTTTAGTGGCCAGCGCCGGGATGTTCCATCAGGGCTATGTACCGGACGATGATCCCGAAATATGGGACAGACTTATCGGACTGAACGTCAACAGCGTCTTTCGGACAATCCGCCGCGTGCTCCCAAGCATGGTGGCACAACAGGCCGGTGATATTGTCGCACTTAGCTCCGTTTCAGGACATACGGCGATCCACCACGAGCCAGTTTACAGTGCGTCGAAGCACGCCATTCAGGCTTTCATACACGGCCTGCGCCGGCAAGTTGGGCAGCAAAACATTCGTGTGGGGGCTGTTGCTCCAGGTATCGTTTTGACAAAACTTACGGGCTACACGGACGAAGAACAAATAGCAGAAAAGGTCCGACTGGGTGAAGGCGTGCGAGCAGAAGACGTCGCTGACGCGATTACGTTCATGTTGTCGCGCCCTCGACACGTCACCATTCGCGACATGGTGCTGCTCCCGAGCAACCAGCCGATCTGACATTCGCCACGTCGAATGTGTGCTGTACGAATACTAGCCCTCCAGCTAATCACCGCAAACGACAAGACGTCTTCCTCGGGGGGCAGTTGGGGGGCGGATCACGCACCGCGTGCGCTCAGGGCGCGGAAACGAATACCTTGTCTTTCGAGTATGGTGCATGTTGAGACCGGCTGCACGATCTCGTGCAACAGTTATGACAACCTGCAGCAGATCGGCACATCATCCTCTTTTGGATCGCCTGGCAATCTTGTTCGCCGCTGGCATAACTATTCCCCGACGAGAGGCGTTCGAGGGGCCAAACTCACGGCGATGGCCAGCCGGCATACGAGAATCGTTGACCCGGTGTTTGCTTCCCGCGAGCGGAGCTTATCAAAGTATATCGGACGTTACGCGACCTACGGCATTTCGGCTAAATGTCCCTAGTCTGATCTAGGTCCACGCGCTCGCAGTAACGCCAAGCATGAAGGTCCTACATCCATCAATCCATTTGTGCGAGTGCGCGCGTAGATAAGATCCTATAAAGTTGCATCGCACGATATCGCGCATTTTTAGACTTGACTGCACGCGAACGTGCATATCATATGTTGGCAACTGGGGAGGCCAGTGATGGTGGAGCGGAGCATGAAACTGTCCAGGAGAGTCTGTGGGCTGTCACTGCCTGCGCGTAAGGTGTTCAGTCAGCCTTAGGGCGCGCTCAATACCAAAAGATTCTCTTCACCAAAAGATTCTCTTCCCGGCCCGAAATTCAACAAGAAAAGGGGTTCAACCAATGCAATCGATCATTTCTCGTCGTCACCTTCTGAAGACTACCGGAGCCGCTGTTGCTGCGGCGACGGCCAGTAGTCTTTTCGGCCGCTACGCGCAGGCGCAAGACGCCGAACTGTCTGTGTTCGGCCCGCTACCGCCAGATCCCGCTCCTCCCGGAGCGGCGAAGTTTGCTGAGGCGGCATTCGAAGCGTGGAAAGCGGCAAATGCGACGTCCGTAAACTATGAGATGCTGGCGTGGCCGCAACTTCATGACCGCATGGCAACTGCCTTCGCATCGGGATCCGCACCTTGGGATATCATGTACATGTGCGCGTGGGTCCCCGAGTTCGAAAGCTTCCTCTATCCTTTCGTCGACGATCTCCCGGCCGAATTGATCGCCGACCTTCCGGAGTCCAGTTTTAAGACGGTCACGTGGAAGGGCAAGCGCTATGGAACCGTCTTCACGCTCTCGCTGCTCAATCTCTTCTATAACAAAGAGCATCTTGAACAGGCGGGTATCAAGGAGCCCCCAAAAAATTGGGACGACTTCAAGCGATTTACGAAAGAGTTGACCCGCGACGGACGTTTTGGCTACGTCTCGAACTATGCGGAGGCGGCCGGCATCGGCGGGGCCGCGAGCTACTGGATGGCATTTCTGCAGCAGGCTGGCGGTACGATGTACGGCGAAGACGGCATGCCGGTCTTTAAAGGTGATGCCGGCGTCGATGCTCTCCAGATGATGCTCGATCTGAAGGCGGCCGGAACCGAGCCGGGTTCGATCTCCTACGCCGGGATCAATGACGCCACCAACGTCTTCTCATCCGGTCGCGCGTCGATGATGATGAACTGGCCATTTATGTGGGCGACGGCGCAGGATCCCAAACAGTCGAACATCGTCGGAAAGATGGGCGCTACGATACTTCCTGCGGGCCCTGCAGGTTCCGCCTCGATCGACGGCACGGACGCCTGGACGATTAGCAATGCCAGCCAACATCCTGACAAGGCCCGAAAGCTGGTTGAGTTCTTTATGTCAAAAGAAATTCAGAAGCGTCAGGCACTCGATACCGGGTGGTTGCCGTCTCGACTGTCTGTCCTGGGTGATCCGGAGGTCCAGGCGGCACTGCCGATCGCAAAGGTGGTGCTTGAGCAGGCGCAACACCCCTATGAGAGTTTTGTCACGCCAGACTTTACCGAGGTAACGCAGGCGATTGGCACTGAAGTTCAGAAGGCGCTGCAAGGACAGAAGACGGCTATGGAGGCCATTGCTGAAGCGCACGATCTGGTGACGGCGATCGTCAAACGTCGCGGATGATGTCCCCAGAGGTGATATAGATGGCCACAACATTCGAGAAACGCCGACAGATGGTCGGCGTTGTTCTTATCGCGCCTGCACTAATCGTCATAGCCGGGATCCTTGGTTATCCGATCGTAAGGTCGGCATTGCTCGCGCTCCATGACGTCAAGCTCAGAGCCGGCAAACTCGATCAGGTCTGGGTTGGACTGGCGAACTTTAGGCAGATGTTTTCTGACCAAGGTCTGCAGCACGCCGCATTAAACACGCTTTACTTTTCCGCAATGGAGGTCATCCTCGTTGTCGGGATCGGTTTGGGCGTTGCGCTGCTTTTGAACCAGCCACAGGGCAGAAGTGGGTTTCTAAAGATATTGCTTGTTGTCCCTTGGGCAATCGCCCCGGTGGCCAACGCCGTGCTGTGGAAGTGGATTCTCAACTCCAACTACGGGGTTTTGAATGCCCTGCTAAAGACACTTGGGCTGATTGATGGCTACCAGGTCTGGCTGGGGACGCCGTTCAGTGCATTGAATTTCCTGCTTCTCGTCGACGTATGGAAGTCTATACCTTTTGTCACACTCCTGATGCTGGCGGGTCTCCAGCGGGTGCCTGTCGCCCTGCACAAGGCAGCGTACATGGATGGCGCAAACAGCTTCCAAAGCTTTCGCTATATCACACTGCCAGCCATCAAGGACGCTATCGGGATTGCAGTGATCCTCCAGACGATCTGGTCGCTACGGGTATTTGACATCATTTTCGTTCTCACGCGTGGGGGCCCCGCTGACGGAACAGTGCTTCTGAATTTCCTGGCCTACCGGGTCACGTTCAATTTCCTTGATATCGGCTACGGCGCGGCAATCGCGAACGTCATCTTCATCCTGACGTTCATGCTTGCCATTGGCTATCTGTGGCTCCTCAAACCCAAGCCCACGGCAGGTGCAAAATGAGCTTTCAGGCCTATCGCAACGGCGGGCCAGTCAAAAGGGTCGCTGTCTATTTCGGGTTGACGGTGTTTGTTGTCTGGTCAATTGCACCGATCGTATGGCTTATTGTGTCGAGCCTGCTGGAACAAAGTGCGTTGATCGCCCAGCCACCGGATCTTTCGCCATCCAACTTTACGGTCGACAACTTCGTCACCGTGGCGGCATCTGCAGCTGCGCTCGGGCGTGGCGTGGTAAACTCGCTCATCGTCTCGCTGTTCTCCACGGCACTCGCCCTGGCTTTGGGAGCACCGGCAGCCTACGCGCTCGCTCGCCTGTCCGTTCCCTTTTCGAATGCGCTCGGGTTTATCATTCTTGCAACACAGATGCTGCCGGGGATCGCGATTGCAATACCGCTGTTTCTGATCATCAGCTATTTGGGCCTGATCGACAGCGTGCTGACCTTGGGCGTCGTTTATCTGTCGTTCAACCTCCCGATCGTCATCTGGATTTTGCGCGGATTTTTCCTCAGCATTCCCGTCGGGATCGAAAAGGCAGCAGCCGTCGACGGCGCGGGTGTACTGCGAACGTTCTGGTACATCATCTTGCCGATTTCGATCCCCCCTATGGGAGCAGCCGCCGTGTTCGCGTTCATTGAGGCGTGGAACGAATTCTTCTTCGCTTTGATACTGACACGACAGAGCGCGCAAACAGTGCCGCTCGCGATCGCCCAGTTTGCGGGACAATATCAAACAGTGTTCGGGCAGATGATGGCGGCTGCCGTGATCAGCGTCGCGCCCGTCATCGTGATCGCAACAATCTTCCGGGACCAGATCATCCGCGGTTTCGCCGACGGCATGATGAAAGGATAGACAGTGACTGACGTAAGGTTGAAAGAGGTTTCCAAACGCTTCGGTAGCTTCCAAGTCTGCCACAATATCGATCTTGATATAAAGGCAGGCGAATTCATCACGCTTCTGGGCTCGTCCGGTTGCGGCAAAACCACCACCCTCAACATGGTCGCGGGCCTTGAAGACAGCACCTCCGGTGACATTCTGATTGGCGGAAGACGTGTCAATGACTTGTCGCCGGTCGAGCGCGACGTGGCGATGGTGTTCCAGAACTATGCGCTCTATCCGCATATGACAGTTGCGCAGAATATCGGGTTTACGCTGAAGATGCGCGGCGTCGCCGCATCAGTGATCCGGGAGAAGGTCCAGAAACTTGCAGCCTCTCTGGAACTCGACCATGTACTTGAGAGATTTCCAGCGCAGCTCTCCGGGGGGCAGCAACAAAGAGTAGCGATCGGCCGCGCCCTCATTCGAGAGCCGCGTATCTTCTTGTTCGATGAGCCATTCTCGAACCTTGATGCTTCGCTCCGAGTAAAGATGCGCACGGAAGTCAAGCAACTACATGTGCAGCAGAACGTGACTTCGATTTTCGTGACCCATGACCAGGAAGAGGCGATGTCGATATCGGACAGGATCGCCGTCATGTATCGCGGGCGCGTTGAGCAGTTTGGCACCCCCGAGGAAATCTATGCACGACCGGCCACCCGTTACGTCGCTTCGTTTATCGGGAGCCCGCAGATCGAGCTCCTCGATGGGGTTTTAGCCGAAGCAAACGGATCTATGTTCATTCGTGCCGGCGAGCAGACGCTTCCGGTGAACGTTGCTCCACGCAATTTCAAGGTCGGCAGACCAGTGGAGTTCGGCGTTCGGCCGGAGCACGTTCGCCTCGGTGAAACCGGACTTGAAGGCCGGGTGCATATGCTTCAGCCGGTCGGGCCGGCGACCCATGTAAACATCGATACAGCGGCTGGCAAGTTCACTGCAAGCGTGCCGGGCTTCCTCCAGGCTAAAACAGGTGATGCAGTCAAAATCGATATTCAGGCGCCGCATGTGCATGTATTCGACAAGGAAACAGGTGTTCGACTTTGAAGGTCCGTTAGTTATAGATGGCGGTGGTGTCTGCGTTTCCTCGTTAACAGGAGGCCACCGGTTCTGCCCTATGTATACGCAGGCAACCGGTTGCCGCATCGGATCGTGCCGCACGCACGACTGGCCACCCCGGCGAGATCTTCGAAAGGCTTCCCGTTGGACGGAAACGTTCCGCACGCCAACGTCGATGGATTTCCTGCGTCTGCATCATCGTCGCTCACCGTCCGATCAGGAGGTCATCCAGCTTATCTCCGCTTTGCATATCAGTGACAAGCCTCCGGAAATCAATCGTGTGATTGTGGGCATGACAGGCGCCCGACGGATCGGAGCTAACGCGCCTTTCGCGTTCGTGAGGTGATCTTGCGATGATGCCAGCTATCGAGCAGCATCAACGGTTCTATAATGGAACCAGCCGGAAACGAAATCTCACCGCCATTCGGACCCCGGAGAATAGCCGAAAGTCCAACGTGGCTCCTGGCCTGGGAGGGGCATCAACGCCTGCCATTAGGTTCACTCGGCTGTTGTCGATCCCTGCTCGACGACGGCCGTTTCCCTCTCGGCTTTCTATACCGGTCGTGCCGCAGCTCGGCTTAGCGCCCATCCTCCTCGCCGGCCACGGGGTAAATCTCTAGTGGCCATTCTTCATCCCAACGCTTCGCGCGCCATAGCGAAAGTCATGAACATGCGCAGCCGCGGTCGAGAGCGAGGCCACGTGGTAGCGGCGCGAGACCTCCATGAATTCTTATAAATTGCTTGGAGAGGATGATGGCGAACACATTGCCCCTTTGCCCCCTGCAAATGAACTCGCTTCGGCGGCTGAAACAGGGCCGCACGCTTGAAGAGGTTGCCATAATCGAGGGCCGAAGTATCGGTGACATAGAGCGTTGTTTGGCCGATGCATTGGTGCTGCTCGGCGTGGCGTCGATCGAGGAAGCCATTCTCAAGATCGAACACGCTCAATCGGAGTAAGCATAATGATGCAGCTCCTAACCTGCTAAGGCTCCTGCATCACCTGCAAGAGGCTTGAACCTGCCAACGTTCGGAGGCTAATCAAACGTTCGTTCGAGGCAACTCACAGTATTGCCGTGACCGCCTGGGATTCTCAGTTGCGGCCGGAGCCACTTGCTGGCAGCCCCGGCGATGACGCATGGCTACTGGCCCGCCCCGCTTTGATCAAACGCGACCGCCTCCCCACGGCAACGTGACATCGCCTATGCACCGGCCGCTGGACGATTACGAGAACCTCAATGGTGCCATGTGCCGCAAGGAAGCCCGTACCCTGTCGCAGTCATTGACGCTGCGACAGGTGCGTCGGCTGCTGAAGCGGATACGAGCTGGAGGCGCAGCGTCAACCCGGCACAAGGCGATAGGCCGACCGTCGAACACCGGATCATGCAAAGGATTTTCGCGGCCTAACCGCGGTTTCCCGACGCGGGAACCTGAACAAGCGGAAGCGACGCAGCAACTGGAGGCTTGGCGCGCGAACCCGCCCAAGCATCCTGCGATCAGACAAAGGTGAAGTCGGAGGGGGTAAGGTGCATGTTAGCCAGGTCTGAGACGCTACCTACTTCCGACAAGTGGGCGAAGACATCCACGTGATTAGGCGAAGTAACATACGCTAAATCGACGGTCCTGGTATCGGCGTTGTGGTAGACGATGATGTCGCCGGCGCTCTCTCCGGATATAGCGCTCGTTGCGTCAGACCCGCTGGCGAAACTCTGGTCTGTGATTACCACGACGTGTTCACCGCTCGCACCCGAGGCCTTGCCCTCATAGAAGGTATCAACGGTGGAACCCGCCTGAAGGTCGGCGTGATTGATAAAGTTCGCACCACTATTATCGTTGCCCAATCCCTTCACATCGAAAGCGAAAGTATCTTGAGCCGGGTTAAAATCCAGGATCGTCGATACCGGTTCCGGGATTGGCCCAAAATAAAGCCCCGGCTCTGGAGTGCCCGGCGTCGGATTGTGGAACTGGAAAACGAACGTGTCGGAGCCTTCGCCTCCTGCCAACGAATCCCTACCGTCCCCCACGAAGAGTGTGTCATTGCCTCTTCCACCATCGATATAGTCGTCGTCGTGACTAATGATGCGCGGCTGGTCGTGCCCATTGTCGCCGGAGAGAATGTCGTTACCGTCATCGCCATGGATTTGATCGCCGCCCGGACCACCGATCACATGGTCGTCCCCCCTCCACTGAACACGCGGTCGGCGCCCGCACGAGCGTAGATCTTGTCATCGCCACCTTTGCCAACGATCATATCGTTACCATTGCTGCCCTCGATGATATCATTGGATTCTGTTCCCAAATACATGCTTCTAAAGCTCCTAATGTTACTAGGTTTGGTTATTACGGGACTCCCTATAACCGCGACCACCCACTCTGTGAAATTCTCTGTTTGAATACAAAGCATCGACGGAACGGATGATTAAGCGCACATCAAGAACAACGTTGGCCTCCCGTGGTGCCGATTAAAAAGCTCGATCCGATTCTACGGCTGGTTCTCAAATCGGGTTTGTCACGTTGGCACGATTTGTGGTCAGGTCGTGAATTGGCTCTTTGAATGCGAATGATTGTTAAGCGTCTTTTGCTCCACGCCCGGTTACTGTCTTTCCGAGGCCGTTAAGTGTGCGGCCGGGCACCCACTGGTCGACTGACAAGGTTACGGCAAATCACCGTCCGTCACTGGGACATCGGGGACTGTATTGATGGGGTTGTCTTCTCTGTTCGGCGTGGTGAGGTCAAACACCTTCTGACTGTCCGTAGCTACGGTTATTGATGTCTTCGCAGTATCGCGCTTCTCTCCGGGATCCACTGTGCGGCCCTCACACTATGGGACCAGAAGAATGAGGCGGAACAATTTAATCGGCGACCTGATCGCAAAAAACGACCGTACTAAACAACCACGCGAACTCACCATCCGTCGTCCTGCGAAGGACATCTTTCCACCGGCGGCGAAATCTTCTTGTCTCCTTTTTCTCGTTACCCTGATTGCTAACTACGCAGCAACAGGCAGCCTCTCCTGTGTCCAGCAGAATTCGGTTCCGTCACTCCACAATGCAATGCATGATCACCGCAAGCCGTCGGGCCAAGGCTACAACCGCCTTTTGCCTACCGCGGCGTTTGGCGATATTCATCGCCCACGCTTTTTAGCCACGACAATTTCTTAATGGTTACAAGCAGGACTTGCGCTGCTTCGTACAGCAGGGATCGCATCATCGCGTCACCGCAACAAGATACCCGCCCGCCCCGTTTGCTTTCACCAACTCGTTCAGTCTCGGCGCTATTATGGACGCGTCGAACGGCGGCTGGCTTTGGGTCGCCAGGTTGATGAGAGTGAGGTCGCCGCAAGGTTCAAGAACGGTCCTTTTACGAAGACCGAGAAGGAGCGAACCAACGTCAAGCGCCCATCGACAACACCGAATAGGACCGACCCCTGCAAGCTCGCCGGGTACAAACGCCCCCGACGAGCTTCGGCAACGGCGACGCTGTCTTACGGTCGATCGAAAATACCGTCCCGGGCGCTGCGCTTTTGGTCGTAGCGCTAATGGGCAGCTAGTGGGCAAGCAGAGGTGGAGCAGGGAAGTCCAGTACATTGCTCGTATAGCTTTCGACCAGCGCACTGAACGGAGTGCCGTCCTGAAGCTTCAGCACTGCATGATGTTCGAGAAGAAAGGGCGGTAGTACAAGAGATGATCCCGTTGCGGGTGTCGGTAGCTCCTTTTCTACGTCCCATCCTTCTGGAAGAGGGGACCACAGCAAATTGGAAGATAGATTTGTGCGGGTGAAATTAAGAGATTGGACGGCTCTGCCAAAGGCGACGTCGCTCGTATTCAACGCTTTATTCATGTCCATTGTCAGCCTTGCCGGAACATACCAATTGTCGGCCTCAGAAAGGACGCGATTGCCGCAAACGAGGCGGACATGTCGGTAGGCGATGGGCTCGTCGGGGCCGACCGCCAGAAGTTCTCGGATGCGGCTATCGACGGGCTTGTCTCGGCCGCGAACCCGCTGTGCAACGATCTTAGAACCTAGCGGTGCGAGCTTGTGTCCGGCACACCAGCGATCGAGCGTCAAAGTGGCGCTAGCATTACTCAGGAGATTTGCATTCAAGGTCTGCAGAATCGCAAGTGCCTCAATCCGTGCCGTTGGCGTGTTAGGCCATTGCACCGTGGTGAACGAATCCTGCGCCGATATGCTATGCGCGGCCAGCATGATCGCAGCAGCAGGTGCAAATGCGATAACCCGTATAAACTTCCAACAGTAAATTGACACGAAAAGTCATCCTTTGTGGCGAGTTTGATGAGCGTTGAGACGATTTTTATTGCCAGGGAGGCTTTCCCACAAGCCCCGCTCGAAGGGGACTCCTAGAACGCGGTGTGAGCGGACGCTAGGATGATGGGGGCCGCCTCGGACATAAACCGGCCGGTTTCCAAAGGCAGGAGTAACGTCCGTCATAATGCCTCAGCAGCCATCACTGGTGCCATGACAATCCATGACGTAAATGGGTGCGATCCAAAGAATCGATTTTTCCAATAAGTCGAGTGCCGTTAGAACGCGTTGAATTTTACTTAGCGCGACAACATGACGGTTTTGCCACGAAGTTCCGACGGAATTTTAGCTGTCATGGCGATCAAAGACTGATTGTAGCTTCGCTCACTCCAGACTGACGGGACTAGGTGAGCGCGTTGTGGCCGATATGCGAAAACGCGGAGAGTGTATGTGCGGGATTGTGGGTATTGTCGGCCATCATCCGGTTTCGGACCGGCTGATAGACGCATTGAAACGCCTTGAATATCGTGGCTACGATTCGGCGGGCGTCGCGACGATCGACGGTGGAGCGCTCCATCGCCGGCGCTGTGAGGGCAAGCTCTTCAATCTTGAGGCAAAGCTGAAAGAACAGCCTCTGGCGGGCACAATCGGCATTGCCCATACGCGCTGGGCAACCCATGGCGCGCCGACGGAACGCAATGCCCACCCCCATTTTAGCGACGGCATCGCGGTCGTCCACAATGGGATAATCGAGAATTTCACCGAATTGAAGGATGAGCTGACCGCGGCCGGCGCCGAGTTCCAAACCGACACCGACACGGAGGTCATCGCGCATCTCGTGGCAAGACTTCGCCGGGACGGCATGGGCCGGCGCGAAGCTATGCATGCGATGCTGAAGCGCGTCCGAGGCGCTTACTCGCTGGCTCTGCTTTTCGAGGAAGACCCTTCGACTATCATGGCTGCCCGTAATGGCCCGCCGCTCGCGATCGGTCACGGAAGCGGCGAAATGTTCCTCGGGTCGGACGCGATTGCGCTGGCGCCCTTAACCAACGAGATCACCTACCTGATCGACGGAGATTGGGCGGTCATCGACAAGACTGGCGTCCGTATCTTCGATATCGACGGCGAGGTCACCACCCGACCGCGGCAGATCTCGCTGGTGACGGCCCCTATGATCGACAAGGGCAACTATCGCCATTTCATGGAGAAGGAAATTTACGACCAGCCGGAGGCCATCTCCGATACCCTCAGCCATTACATCAACTTCAGCGACAATAAGGTAGTCGCGGTTTGGCGCGACACGGTCTTCGCCAACGTGCAAAGCTTGGCGATCTCCGCCTGCGGCACTGCGTACTTTGCCGGGCTGATCGGCAAATACTGGTTCGAGCACTACGCACGTCTGCCGGTCGAAATCGATGTCGCGTCAGAATTTCGGTACCGCGAAATCCCGTTCTCGCCACAGGTGGCAGCTCTCTTCATCTCACAATCGGGCGAGACGGCCGATACACTTGCTTGCCTACGCTATTGCAAGGAGCACGGCTTGAAGACCGGTGCAGTCGTCAACGCGCCCGAATCGACGATAGCACGGGAGTCCGACACTGTGTTCCCGATCTTCGCCGGTCCTGAGATTGGCGTTGCGTCTACGAAGGCCTTTACATGCCAGCTCGCCGTTTTGGCTGCGCTCGCGGTTGCTGCTGGCAGGGCGCGTGGCACCCTTACGGAGAAGGAGGAACAGACACTGGTCGGCCGGCTTGCCGAGGTGCCGCGCGTCATGGGGCAGGTGCTCAACAGCATCCGACCAAGGATCGAGCTTCTGTCGCGTGAATTGGCAAAGTGCCGCGCCGTACTCTATCTTGGCCGCGGCACGAGCTTCCCTTTGGCCATGGAAGGCGCCCTGAAATTAAAGGAGATTTCCTATATTCACGCGCAAGGTTATGCTGCCGGCGAACTGAAACACGGTCCGATTGCTCTCATCGACGAGAACATGCCGGTTGTCGTGATCGCACCGCACGACCGCTTTTTCGATAAGACCGTTTCCAACATGCAGGAGGTTGCGGCCCGCGGCGGACGGATCATCTTGATCACCGATGAGAAGGGCGCTAGCGCCTTGAAGCTCGACACGATGCAAACAATCGTTCTTCCAAATGTGGACGAGATCATAGCGCCGATGATCTTCTCGCTGCCGATCCAATTGCTCGCCTATCATACCGCCGTGTTTGCGGGCACTGACGTCGATCAGCCGCGCAACCTGGCGAAATCAGTCACCGTCGAATAGGCCGTGGTTTCCGTAAGGGACGAATGACAGAGTGTAGATGACTTATATCTGCTGAGCATTTGGAGATCGACATGCCGCAAACGAAGATAATTGGCTTCTCGGGCAACATAACACGACCGTCCACGACGCGCACATTCGTCGACCATATCGTCGGGCAATTGGCAATCAAAACGCAAGCGGTGGCGCAGTCCTTCGATGTCGATGACCTTGGACCTTCACTGTTGAAAGCCAAACGGATAGACGACCTCAGCGCTAAAGCGCGCGGGGTCGTAGACCAGATGCTAGAGGCAGACGTCCTGGTCGTAGGCTCACCCACCTACAAGGGCAGTTACACCGGCCTATTCAAGCACTATTTCGATTTGCTCGATCCAACATCGCTGAGGGGCAAGCCTATCATCATCGCTGCGACGGGCGGGGGCGAGCGTCATTCGCTTGTCGTCGAGCATCAGTTGCGTCCTCTGTTCGGGTTCTTTGAAGCGCTTGCGATGCCGACCGCAATCTATGCCACGCGTAATGACTTCGCCCACGGAGAGGTGATTTCCGAGACCATCCGCATGCGTGTAGGCCGGGCTGTCGAGGAAGCAGCATACGCAATAGGATGAGCAGACTCAGCAAACGGCGGCGCAACAGGCACTATTGTCCCACGCGAACCTTACGATGCGATTTAGCCGTATTCACCGCCTCGCAGCCGACGAAAAACTGCTGCCTTGGATGGCGCAATAGCCCGACATCACTGGTGTCCCGCTAAGATGTTTTGAATAGTTGAGTTTTGTCACCTTCGAGACCGTCAGGCATTTCAACTTTGCACCACAACAGCCGACATTTTTGACGCCACGGTTGAGCGCGGACACCCGTGAACTGCGAGGAATTGCCATTTGAGAAAACCGTGTATTCTATTCGCTGCCGTTCTTGTCTGTGCAGCACTCCAGTTTCCCTCCGCTAATAGCATGGCTGAACAGGCGGCCGCGCCTGCTCTGACCGTTTCTCTGACGGCGCCGGCAATACGGGACTGGCTGGAAACCGTTCCCGCGAGCGGCTGGCTGAAACCGTGGCAGGAAGCAATCATTGCGTCCGAAACGAGCGGCCTGCGCATCACCGACGTCCTGGTCGATGTCGGCTCGGTGGTCACGAAAGGGCAGACGCTGGCCCGGCTTTCGCAGGACAGCGTGCTGGCAGACCTTCGCAAACAGGAGGCGGCTGTCGTCATCGCCAAGGCAAAGCTGACAAAGGCCAAGGCAAATGCGGATCGTGCACGCCAGCTTCGTTCATCCGGCGCTCTTTCCGACGAGAAGATCACCGAATATTTCGCCGACGAGCAGACGGCGACGGCAAACCTGGCATCCGAGGAGGCCGCGCTCGACAGCGAAAAGATCAAGTTTGCGCAGACGACCATCACCGCCGCCGACGATGGCCTCATAACCTCGCGTTCGGGCGATCTCGGCGAAGTAGTCTCCACCGGCACCGAGCTCTTCCGCATGGTGCGCCAGCAGCGTGTCGAATGGCAGGCGGAAGTATCGGCGCGTTATCTGCCGCGGATTTCGGAGGGTTTGAGCGTTGCGATCAACGGACCGGACGGTCACGCCATTTCCGGCAAGGTGCGGCTGGTCGGCCCCTCGGTCAGCACCGACACCAGCCGTGCGATCGTCTATGTTGCGCTTCCGTCCGAGGTTCGTCCGCGCACCGGCCTTTATGTCACTGGCAATATCGAGCTGCAGACCACACCGGCGCTCACCGTCCCCGAGACGGCGATCGTGTTCCGGGATGGCATCAGCTACGTCTTCACCGCCGGCGAGGACAAGCGGGTGCGACGGGTCCGCGTGGAAACCGGCCGCCGCAACGATGGCGAGGTCGAAATCATCTCCGGCATCGACCGGTCGGCAAAGGTCGTCACGTCGGGCGGTGCATTTCTGTCGGACAATGACCTCGTGAAAATTGCGGAGAAAAACTGATGAATTTCTCCGCCTTCTCGATCCGCAATCCCATACCAGCGATATTGCTGTTTGTGATGTTTGGATTTGGCGGGCTTTGGGCATTCAAACAGCTGGCGGTTCAGTACTTTCCGGACATGGACCTTCCGACCATCAGCGTTACCGCCACGCTCGATGGGGCTGCGCCGACGCAGCTCGAGACGGAGGTTGCCCGCACCATCGAGAATAGCCTCACCTCCTTGAGCCATCTCGATCATATTCTCACAACGATTACCGATGGCACCGTCTCGACCAAGGTATCCTTCAAGCTGCAGAAAGACAGCGAAACGGCCCTCAATGAGGTCCGCAATGCCGTTGATAGCGTCAAGGCCGATCTCCCGGCACAGATGGCGACGCCGATCGTTACGAAGGCCACCGTCCAAAGCTCCGCAGTTGTCACCTATGCCGTCCGCTCGACCGCTCTCAACGAGACCGAACTGTCCTGGTTTGTCGATAACGATCTGACCAAGGCGCTGCTATCGGTCCCGGGCGTCGGCCAGGTCAACCGCATCGGCGGGATCGATCGCGAGATCCACGTCGATCTCGATCCTTCGACGATGTCGTCGTTCGGCGTCACCGCCGCGACCGTATCAGCGCAGTTGAAGGCCGTGCAAGGCGACAAGTCCGGCGGGCTCGGCGAGATCGGCGGCACGCGTCAGACATTGCGCACGCTCGGCGCCGTAGAGTCGGTCGAGGCCCTGAGGGAGCTCACTATACCGCTCGCTAACGGGCAGCAGGCCCGGCTCGACGACATCGCCTCGGTCGAGGACAGCTTCGCCGAGCGCTCCTCGATGGCCTATCTCGACGGTAAGCCGGTGATCGCCGTCGAAATCAAGCGTTCGAACGGGTTTTCCGATAGCAGTGTTTCGGCTGACGTTGACACGGCAATGAAAAATTTTGCAGCGGCGCATTCGAATGTGCAGATCCATGCAGTCTACAGCCTGATCGGATCAATTCTCGGCAATTATGACGGCTCGATGCACATGTTGTATGAGGGGGCCATCCTGGCGATTGTGGTCGTCTGGCTCTTCCTTCGGGACTGGCGCGCGACGATCCTGTCTGCTGTGGCACTGCCCTTGTCGGTCATCCCGACCTTCCTGTTCATGTATCTCGCCGGCTTTAGCCTGAACGTCGTCACCTTGCTGGCGCTGTCGCTGGTGGTCGGAATTCTCGTCGACGACGCGATCGTCGAGATCGAGAACATCGCCCGCCACCTGCAGATGGGCAAGCGGCCCCTCGATGCTGCAATGGAAGCCGCCAACGAACTCGGGCTCGCCGTCATCGCCACCACCTTCACGCTGGTCGCGGTCTTCCTACCGACGGCGTTCATGAGCGGCATACCAGGCCTCCTATTTCGTCAGTTCGGCATCACCGCCGCTGTTGCCGTCGTTGCCTCGCTTGTCGTTGCCCGTCTGCTCACCCCCATGATGGCCGCCTATTTCATGAAGGCTCATCCGTCGGAGCAGAAGGATGGCCGATTTATGCGCGCCTATATGGCGATGGCCAAGGCTGCCCTCAATCACAGGAAGACAACAGTGGCCGTGACTGCCGTCGTCGTTGCGCTTTCGCTTTCCGTTATCCCTCTCTTAAGAACGGGATACCTGCCGGCCGCTGACGACTCGCGGACGCAGATCACGCTCACCCTGCAGCCCGGCGCCACTGTCGAGCAAACCGACGCCGTAACCAGGAAGGCCGCAGATATTCTCAGTGAGTTTCCCGACGTGACGCATGTGTTTGCTGCTGTCGGCTCGGCATCCTCAGGCGGTGGTGCGACGGTCGCAAGGAGCAGTGTCGGGTCTGCCGCGATCGTCGCCACGCTGACGCCGATTGATGGGCGCGACCGCAAGCAGTCGGAGAT
Source organism: Rhizobium altiplani (assembly GCF_001542405.1). Classification (GTDB taxonomy): domain Bacteria; phylum Pseudomonadota; class Alphaproteobacteria; order Rhizobiales; family Rhizobiaceae; genus Rhizobium; species Rhizobium altiplani. The sequence goes on along the minus strand of NZ_LNCD01000093.1, from coordinate 46,078 downwards.
CGAAAACGATATTCGGCAGGCGCTTTCCGTCCTCCCCGGAGTGCGTGTGGCGGTCGGTATCGGCTACGGTACCAAGCTCGAGTTCACTCTGGCCAGCGACGATGCCAATGCGCTCGATTGCGCCAGCACGGCGCTCGAGGAGCAGCTTCGGACGCTACAGGGCATCGGCGCCGTGACATCGACGGCGGCGAGGCAAGCGCCGGAAATCCAGATCACGCCCGATTTTGCCCGCGCAGCAGCGCTTGGCGTGACGTCGAATGCGATCGCCAGCGCCGTGCGTGTGGCGACGAACGGAGAATATTCTTCCGACTTGCCGAAGCTCAACCTGCCGCAGCGGCAGATACCGATCGTCGTTCGCTTCTCGCCAGAGGCGCGCACCAATCTCGACGACATTAAGAACATGCGCGTGGCCGGCACCAACGGCAATGTCGATCTCGGATCGATTGCCGATATCCGCATCGGCGGCAGTCCTTCGGAAATCGACCGTATCGACCGCATGCGCAATGTCACCGTTTCCGTCGAACTCAACGGCCGCATTCTGGGCGACGTCAACCGCGAGGCGAAGGCGCTGCCGGCTCTCCAGCATCTGCCGCCGGGCGTTACGCTGGTGGAACACGGCGAGCTTCAGCGCAGCTCCGAGCTGTTCCAGAGCTTCGCGCTTGCGATGGCAATCGGTGTGTTCTGCATCTATGCGGTGCTCGTCCTGCTGTTCCAAGATTTCCTGCAGCCGCTCACGCTTCTGATGGCCCTGCCGCTCTCGCTCGGCGGCGCGCTGGTGCCGCTGGTGGTGACGGGGACCAGCTTCTCGATGCCTGCCGTCATAGGCCTTCTCATGCTGATGGGCGTGGTAACGAAGAACTCCATCCTTCTCATCGAATACGCGATCATGTCACGTCGCCGAGGCATGTCCCGGTTCGAGGCGCTCCTCGATGCCTGCCATAAGCGCGCGCGACCGATCGTCATGACCACCCTTGCCATGGCCGCGGGCATGCTGCCGGCTGCGCTCAGCCTGATGGGCGGAGATTCGAGTTTCCGGCAGCCGATGGCGATCGTGGTGATCGGCGGCGTGATGATATCAACGCTGCTCAGCCTCATCATTATCCCGGTCATCTTCACCTTCGTCGATGACCTGCAAAATTTGCTCAAATCGTTCGGTCGCCGAGCGCTTCGACGCCACGCGACCTGCGGGCGAGAGACGGAGTTCAGTAATTTGCCAGGCGATCTCGGCGGCGATGCGGGGAAATCCCTAGAAATGGCTTCATCTCAGCACAAGGTCATCGAACCCACACCTTGATCGGGACTGCAGGCGTTTTTGACGTATGCTTTTCTTTGTCGATCAATCCCACATTGCCGCCAACCCGCGAATGGCATGTGTTCAGAATTCATCCGTTCAAGGCCCATCTTATCGTCTACCGTGTCGAGGAGGACGGAGCAATTTTCGTGATCCTAATACGCCATGGACATGAAGACTGGGCCGGCGAGAAATGAAACCCCGAATTTCCGCCGAGAACCAGCTTCTCAGTGCAAATCAAAACCTCATCCATAGATCGCGGGCGACATCATTTCCTCAATGCCTGCCCCTCCCCTACCCCGCCGCTGGTGGCGCCCGAGCACAGAACCGACCGCCTTTGAATGTGTAAACCGACCAGGAATATCGATGGTTGCCGTATAGTTGAGAGCGACCACGGGGCCGACACCATGGATCGTCGTCAATCGGCGACAAACTTCATCCTCGCGACCAAATCCAAAACCTTCTTGTGCAACTTGGTAAATTCGTCGCGCAGCATTTTGCGTGCAGCCAACAATGGCTGCATGATTTCGTGTAGATCAGGCCTGTGTTCGACCAGCTCATTGATCCGCTCCTCGAATTTGATCTTGCCGACCAATCCGACTTTCAGACTGAAGTTGCGCAACAATCCGCGAATGTCATTCGCGATGGGATGGCTTTTTCCTGCGGTCCGTCTTATTCGGTTGGCTTTCAAAAATGCTTTGGCCTGGATGCGGATCACCGGCAATCTTGCCTTGGCAAGTCCTCTGAAGCCATTGCAACGATGGTCCCTTCAAGACCGATACATTCAGTGCACAATATGTTTCATGCTGCGCTTCTCCCGTTGATGTTTGAGGCCGTTGAAAGACATGACCTCGTTTTATCATTAGACGCTGCCGGGTGATGGTGTTTCGCGGTCGACATTAGCCGCCGCATGATGGAGCTTCGCGGAACGAGCCTTCCGACTCATTCAGCTGAGACAGCGAGGCAATCCCATCAATGGAATGGCTTGGCTCACGTCCCGGCAGGGACGATTCGGATTTTCAGACGTTGAACGCTATGCGGATTTAGGTTGCGGCTCCCGCATTCGGATCAAAAACTCACCAGTCTTCAGCATTGTGTGCATGATCACCGCAAGTTTGCGCGCCACAGCCACGGCGGCTCTTTTGAAGCCTGCGTTCCCGGAGCTGAAGCCCCTATGTCCGCAGGTAACTCTCCTTTGAGATACGTGTCAGAATGACTGACGCAGCTACGTAGAGAAGCCCACGTAAATGACGGTCGCCGCGGCGACGTCACGTTGTCGGCACCTTAACGGTTGGCGGATAATTCGGTTGAGATGAACGCATCGTCCATCAGCTACAAGAACCACCGCTTTCCACCTACATTCATCGGCTCCGCGCCATGGCCCAGTGGAAAGCCGTGATCCGGCGCAGTTGCCTGAGTTCACCGGCAAGGCCCTAGTCAGCGCGTTCGCGAAACGACGTGACATCGCCCGCATCTTGAATCCGGTAGCGTTCTAAGGCTAAGTTCGGGGCCGGTTTGTCGTCGCCCGAAGACACGAACTAGATGGAGCCGCGGGTTGGTAAGCATTGGGGACGAGAAGCGCAACAGGGATCGGCAGACGATCCTATCGCGGTTGCACGAGGAGATCGATCAGCTTCCAAACGCACTCGCTCGGATCGCGAAGTACATCCTGGAAAACCCGGAGAAAGTGCTGCGCCAGTCCGTGGCAGAACTTGGCGAATTTGCGGGCAGTGGCGAAGCTAGTATCCTGCGGCTTTGCCGTCAGATCGGGTTTACCGGGTTTCGCGACTTCAAGCTTGCGCTTGCAGCGGAAGTCGGCCGACCCCAACTCGCCGTTGTCAGTTCTTCAGGTGCTGATCCCGCAATCGACAAACTGCAGCGAACACTGATCGAGAACCTGGAGGTCGCCCACAGCCATGTCGATCTTACGAGCTTGGACAGGATCGCCGAAGCGCTTGCGACCGCCCGCCGCATCGACATCTATGGTGCGGGAATGTCCGGTTTTGTCGCGGAGATGCTGGCATATCGTCTGCTTCGCGTGGGCTTGACTGCGCTCGCCTTCCGGAACTCGCATATGGCGCATGAAGTTGCTAATGGGCTTGGCGAAGGTTGCGTTGCGGTGGCATTCTCAGTCTCGGGCTTGACCGTCGAAACCGTCCAGTTCCTCAAAGGTGCGCGCGCCACTGGCGCAACGACCGTCGCGGTTACCAACCGAACGCAAAGCCCTCTGAGCAAGGCCGCGCATTATAGCCTTCAAGCCTCAGGCCTGCATGACAATCCTTTCGGCGGAACGCTGACGCCAGTGGCTGGCAAGATTTTCGTCATCGAATGTCTGATGCTTGCGCTCGACAAGCACCTGAACCGGCCAATGAAATAAAACTCCATATGTCACATTGGTGAAATAAAGCGCCAATAGAACGATGGCGTCCGCTTCTTCTCGAGGATGGCAGAATGGCGACCGTAAGAAGCCCCTTGGCGTGGCCCGTAAGCCGCACGCTTTCTTTCGAGAACGTGCACTTACGCTGGCGTTCAGCATGCTGCACCGCAGTCGAACACCTACAACATTATCCATGTGGAACCACCACGAGCTTTTCCGGAGGGCGGACGCTCTTCCCCCAAAACTCTTCCAAATAACCAGTTGCAAAAAATGAAATAAAACTCCATGATGTCATCAATGTGAAATAAAGCACCATTAAGAAAACTGCTAACCATGTGGATAGGGAATGGCAGCTTTGGAACTTCACATAGACAAAATCAGCAAGAAATTCGGCGAAGTAAATGTTCTGCGCGACGTGTCGATCAGCGTTGCCGCCGGCGAATTTGTGACCCTTCTTGGGCCTTCAGGCTGCGGTAAATCTACGCTTCTACGTATAATTGCCGGGCTCGAGCGAGCGGACCAGGGCCATGTGTTCGCGGGCGAAAAAAAGCTCGACGACGTCGCGGCAAAGGACCGAGACTTGGCATTTGTTTTTCAAAGCTATGCGCTCTATCCGCACCTTAGCGTGTACGACAATATCGCCGCGCCATTGGTAATGCGCGAACTAAGCAGCTTGGAGCGGTTGCCGATCCTTGGTGCTGCCCTGCCAGGTGCCGCCGGACGCTATCGCTCGATCGACGAGCGGGTTCGTGAAACCTCGGCGATTCTAAAACTCGATGCCCTTCTCGACAGGCGTCCACCGGCGCTTTCGGGCGGCCAGCGTCAGCGTGTGGCACTAGGACGGGCGATGGTCCGTGCACCGAGGATATTCCTCATGGATGAGCCCTTGGCAAACCTGGATGCGGCGCTGCGAATTCACACACGAGGTGAAATCGCCCGACTCCACAAGAAAATGGGAGCGACGACGGTGTTCGTCACTCACGATCAGGCTGAGGCAGCAGCAATATCTGACCGGGTCGCGGTGATGTTCCGGGGGCACGTTCGTCAGATCGCCAAGCCAGCCGATCTCTATCGTGATCCGGTCGATCTTGAGGTCGCCCGTTTTCTCGCGCAGCCTTTCCTGAATGAGGTCCGTGTTTCCGCCACAGTGGGCGGGATGGTCGCCATCGGGGGTGGCAAAATAGCACTCCGTGACGCGATCGGCTCCACCGGCCCCGGCACCTTGGCGTTTCGCCCCGAGCACGCAAGCATTGCTGCGCATGATGTGCCCGGTACCCTCCGCGTCTGCCTTTCGCGTATCGAACATTCCGGAACGGACGCAAACCTTTTTGTCGAGGCTGAGGCGGGCGCCGAATTCGTCGTTCGAGTGTCGGCGGATCAAGCGCGCTCGGTCCATCCTGGTGAGCACCTCGCTCTGACGATAGACGCGGAGAATGCCTGGTTCTTCCCCGAAAGTCGGTCTCGGCGAGAACGTGTCGAACGCGAGGCTGCTTAGATGGCTGTGCTCGACGATGTTTCTCTCGCAGCAGCCCCTGAGCGGTCAATCTACAAGTCGGACCGCGCGCAAGCCCGTGCCGGGCTGGTTCTTGCGTTGCCAGCCTCGCTGCTCCTGCTTGCCCTTTTGATCGGCCCAGCGATCCTGGTTCTGTTCCTTTCGTTTACCGACGCATCTTTGGGCCTGGTCGGTATCCGCTTTGTCGGTCTTGGCAATTATGGTCGAATGCTGACCGACCCAGGTTTCTCGAACAGCCTCCGCAATACGGCGCTCTATGTCCTTGTGGTGGTCCCAATATCGATCGGGTGGGGTCTGCTTGTTGCCTTGCTGATTTCACGGTGCACCTTTTCCGCTTTTTACAGAACGGCCTATTTCCTCCCGGTCGCCGCAACCCTTGTGGCGCTCGCGACCGCCTGGGAGGCGATCCTCCATCCTAGTCTTGGCGCCGCCAACGCGTTCCTTCACCTGCTCGGCGCCTCGCCTATACGGTTTCTCTCCGACCCGTCCATGGCGGTCTATGCCCTTGCCTGCATCGGCATTTGGCAGCTGGTCGGCTTCAACATGATCCTCTTCCTGGCCGGACTTTCCACAATTCCAGAAGAGCTCTACGAGGCGGCTGCGATCGACGGTGCAGACGGTGGTTTCAAGCGCTTCCGGCTCGTAACCTGGCCGATGCTTGCTCCGGTGACGCTGTTCGTCACCGTCATGACAGTCATCCGCGCGTTCTCGGTGTTTGAGACAGTTGCTGTGCTCACCCAGGGCGGACCGATGAAGTCGACAATGGTCGTCCTTTATACATTCTACGAAGAGGGCTTCCGGTTCTTCCGCGTCGGCTATGCATCGGCGATCGCCGTGTCTTTCTTCGTGTTCGTGACGATGCTGTCTCTGATCCAGATGCGCCTGTCGGACCCTAGGGCGTCCGGTACGAAGAACTTGAGGGGAACGCCATGATCCTTGCGAAATCTCCCGTATCGCGCATTGCCTCACACGCCGTTCTGCTCTCGGGCGCAATCATCATGGTTTTCCCATTCATCTGGATGGTGCTGGCCTCAGGTACACCGGAGAGCGAAATCTTCAATGGCGGTCTTCTGCCTGTGCCGACACTGGCCGGCACCGCGCAGAATTACGGCGCAGCACTCACCGCAATCCCGCTCTTGCGCTTCATGGCCAATGGATTTGTGGTCTGTCTCGCGATCCTGACCCTGCAAATTGCCGTGGCGATCCCGTGCGGCTATGCGCTCGCCAAGCTGTCCTTTCCAGGCAGGCCGCTCCTGCTCGGCGCAGTGCTGCTCGGGCTTCTCGTGCCAGTGCAGATCCCGACAATTCCGATCTACGTTGCGCTCGCGAAATCGGGGCTGCTCGACACCTACCCAGCGCTCATTCTGCCCTGGATCATCTCGGTCTTCGCGATCTTCCTGTTTCGACAGTTTTTCGTCACCTTCCCTGACGAAGTGCTTGATGCGGCCCGGCTTGACGGTTTCAGCGAGCTCTCGATCGCCTGGCGCATCATGGTGCCCGCCGCATGGCCAGCAGTCGCCGCTTTCTCTATTTTCTCCATCGTGGCCCATTGGAACGACCTCTACTGGCCGCTGGTGGTGACAACCAATCCCGACATGATGATGCCCTCGCTTGGCATTGCCTATTTCCGGCAAGCAGGCGACGGCGGCGGTCAGGTCGGTGCGCTGATGGCCGGGGGCGTGATCGTCACAGCGCCCCTGGCCGCCCTCTTCCTCTCAATGCAGAGGCATTTCATCAGGGGTCTGGTGGTCGGCCGACACTAGGCATCCTCAACAACCCAACCCAACCACGAACGACAGGAGAGCATCGTGAAAACGATTGCCATGATGATCGCGGCTGGCCTTGCCATGGCAGGCCTGACCGCCCCCGCCCACGCGGAAACCAAGCTCGACGTCTATTACGCCTGGGCCGAGCACGAGCCTATTCACGCAGCCGTCGCCAAGAGCTTCGAAGCGAAGTATCCCGATATCAAGATCGGGTTCAGGGCAGCGGCCCCGAGCTACGACGAAGCCGTCCAGGCGCTCATCCGCCAAAGCATGGCCGGCCAGTTGCCTGATGTCCATTATGTCGGCTTCAACGTGCTGCGCCCGCTCGTCGCCCGCGGCCTGATCGAGCCGATTGACGATCTGGTTGCCAAGGATCACCTGACCGACAAGGGCTATACCGATCAGGTTCTGTCGCTCGCCAAGATAGATGGCAAGCTCTACGGCCTGCCGTTCGCTATGTCGACGCCGGTCGTCTATTTCAATGCCGACCTTATCAAGCGGGCCGGCGGCGATCCTGAAAAGATTCCGACTGACTGGGACGGTTTCGTGGCGCTAGCCGGCAAGATCGGAGCGCTCGGCGACGGGACATCGGGCATGTTCTACGATCTCGGTTCGGACGACTGGACGACACAGAACCTGGTGCGCAATTTCGGTGGCCAGATGATGAACGACAAGGAAACCGACATCGCTTTCGACGGTCCGACCGGTCAGTCTGCCGCCAAGCTCTTCAAGCGCTTCCATACGGAAGGCACGCAGCCGGCGATAGACAGCCGTGCAGCCCGTCAGCTCTTCACCTCAGGCAAGCTCGGCTTCTTCTTCGCATCGGCTGGCAGCGTCAGCGGCCTCGAAAAAGAAATCGGCACGCGCTTCAAGCTGACGACGGCAAAACAGCCGCTGGGCTCCGAGGCCGCAACGATGCCGACGGGCGGCATGGTCGCGGTCATCCTGTCCAAGGACGAAGCCAAGCGTGCCGCAGCCTGGGAATATGTGAAGTTTGCCACCAGCGCGGACGGCCAGAGCATTGTCGTTCCGAACACCGGTTATATGCCGACGAATACCGGTGCTCTCGACAAGGATCACCTTGCCGACTTCTACAAGCAGCACCCGAACTGGTACACAAGCGTGCAGCAGACGCCGCGCGCCCGTCCGTGGTTCTCCTGGCCCGGCGAAAACGGTGTCGAGATCTCGCAGGTCATTCGCGACGACATGTCCGCAATCGCGCTTGGCAGCATGGAGCCGGATGCAGCTCTCGCCGATATGGCAGAGAAGGTTCGCGCGCTTCTCCCGAAGACCAACTAAGCCACTCCTACCAAGAGCGCCGGACCCGCTTCGGCGCTCGCTTTCATGGATCAATCAATGAAACTCATCCACCTCACCGACCTGCATCTGGTGGCTCCGGGCAAGACCCTTTACGGTTTCGATCCCGCCGCCCGTCTCCGCACTGTGATCGCGACCATTAACAACGAGCATGCGGATGCTGATCTCTGCGTCATCACCGGCGATCTGACCGATGAAGGCGACGCCGCCGCCTACCAGCTTCTGCGCGACATCCTGCAGGACCTCCGGGTGCCGCATCGCCTCTTGCTCGGGAACCACGATCATCGGGCTAATTTCCGTCGGGTTTTCCCCGACGCCGCAATCGACGCAACAGGCTTCGTCCAATCGGTCCTGGATCTGCCGGCTGGCCGCTTGATTTTCCTCGACACGCTGGTGACCGACCACGGTCATGGCTCGCTCGGCTGCGGCCGGTTCGAATGGCTTCTAGAGCGCCTTGCTGAAGAGCCAATTCGGCCAAGCTATTTGTTTTGCCATCACCCGCTGCAATCGATCGGGCTGCCGCATTTTGCGCCGCACATCACCCTGGTTCCAAGAAACGCCGTGGGGCCGCTCGTCAAGACAGGTTCGGTCCGCCACATCTTCTGCGGCCATGTCCATGTCGACGTTGGCGGCACCTGGCAAGGCGTACCGTTTAGCGCGAGCCGGGGCGTTGCGCACCAGATCATTCCGCATCTCGAGCGGCGCGATGCGCGCTTCGTCAACGATGCGCCGGCCTTTAATGTCGCCTTAGTTCGCGACGACAGCGTCCTGATCAATCAGTTCGAGGTCAGCAGCAGGGTCGTGGTCGCAATCAGCCCCGAGGAATTCATGCCGGAGGGTTTCCAATGAGCCTGACCAAACCATTCGACCTTGTCATCTTCGACTGTGACGGTGTCCTCATCGACAGCGAAAAGCTCGCTACCCAGATCGACGCCGATGAACTGGCGCGCATTGGTTTTCCGACCTCTTACGAAGACGTTGTCCGCCGATATACCGGGCTGTCTGCCGCCACGATGCGACGCATGGTCGAGGAGGAGTGGGGAAGGCCTCTGCCTCCCGATTTCGAAGAAGTGGTCGCCGCAAAGATCAAGGAGAAGTATCTGACCGAGTTGGAGGCGATCGACGGCATCGCCGAGCTTCTTGGCCAAATTGCAGTGCCGCGTTGTGTCGCCTCCAGCAGCGCGCCTGAAAAACTGCGTCTCGGTCTTGAGAGGACCGGCCTTTGGCCGTTGCTCGAACCGCATGTCTTCAGCACCGTCATGGTATCGAAGGGCAAACCCGCACCTGATCTTTTTCTGTTCGCGGCCGACCGGATGGGGGCCGATCCTGCCCGTACGGTTGTCGTGGAAGACAGCATCGCCGGCGTCCAGGCCGGTGTCGCGGCCGGGATGACGGTTATCGGCTTCACAGCCGGCGGCCATTGCCTCAACGATCACGATGAGCGGCTCCTTTCCGTCGGGGCCTCGGTAGTTACGCGTTCTGCCGCGCAGCTCAAAGCTTTGCTGTGCACAGATCAGGTCCGGCTTCGAGGCGCCGGCTAGATTGTCAATCCCCAACTTCGCGCGAATAGAGCAAAAAAAGTCGCTCTGATTCCTCACGCCGAAAACCAACCGCATGGCAGCGCCTCCCGGGCCCCCCAGGTTCTCAAAGGCATCTTTTTATGCGCAAAATACAATAGGCGGACGGAAAATGGCGCTTGGGGGCTTGCCTTTGTCGCGTTTAAGCGATGTTTGTGGCGGCAATCATCGTGGGCATCGAAGCGGAGGCGAAGAATGGGCGTGCGACAGCGGGTGGGATCGAAGTTCAAGGATGAGATAGAATTCCTGAAAGGCTGGAAGCGCGACCGAACAGCCGTCGGCGCCATAACGCCGACCTCCGTCGTGACCGCCCGGAAGATGGCGAGCGTCATTGATTCATCCTCGGGGCTTCCGGTGCTTGAACTTGGCCCGGGAACCGGCGTCATCACAAAACAGATCCTGGCGCTGGGCGTTCGGCCGAAGGATCTGGTTTCCGTTGAATACTCGCCGGAGTTTTGCCGGCATCTCAGGCAGGAGTTTCCCGAAGTCGACGTTCGATGCGGAGACGCCTTCGCGCTCGATCTTGTTCTGGGTCCTGAGCGGGGCGCAAAGTTCGACTGCGTCATTTCCGCTGTACCTCTCCTGCACTTGCCTCCAGACAAGCGCCTGTCACTGATCCTCGACCTCCTGGAACGTGTGCCGAACGGAAGGCCCGTTGTTCAGATCACCTATGGGTTGCTGTCTCCGGTCGTCGCGCTTCCCGCCGGTTACGAAGTCCGCCACCTGGCTTTCATGATGCGCAACATTCCACCGGCGCAGCTCTGGACGTACAGAAAAAGGCGATGAGCTCTCTCATCGGTCAAGAACGACATAGGTGCTTCGTCGATGGAGCGACGTGGCGCTGTTGACTTACCGCTGACCGTCAAGTTGCTTTCGGGAAGCTCTCGGCGTTACCTTCCGACGAAATCGACGTCGACGATCTTGAGATCGTCCGTGAATACACGCTTCTGCATTGAGCCGGCGGCCATGGCTACGGCGTTCCGCTTGCGAGCGGCCGCAGCAACGGAGGCTTTGCTGCGGCCGAGGCGGCCGATCCCATGATCGCGGAAATCAAATAAGCCGTACGTTTTCAGCTTTCGACTTGCCGGTTTTGCGATCCTGGCCCACCTCGTAGCTCACCTTCTGTCCCTCGCTGAGAGAGCTTCCAGCCTGCAAGGCAGACACGTGCACAAATACGTCAGCCCCCCCATTATCCGGGGTGATGAAGCCAAATCCTTTGTCTCCATTGAAAAATTTAACCATACCAGTGGCCATGAACAAAATCCTCGACGCTTTCACGGCTGATTGCCGCTTCCGGAATCTTTAAGGCGACGGAGTTTTCTTCGCAATCGGTTGCCCTCATCTTATTCGTCACTGTCGCGGCAAAATTGGTTCGTCCCAAGGATTCGGGAAGAACCTCGCGATGGATTCAAATCTCTTGGCAGTCGATGATCATTGCCGTGCTGCTGTTCTATGGCTCCCGTTTTGAAACGTCCTCGTCTGTTACCGCATAGAGATTTCCCGGTCTATCTGCCGGGTCGGCAGCCGCACCCCGTGCGTGATCCCGGGGGCACAGCTGTCACGTGGGTCCCCAGTCCCCGCAGAGATGGCGCCGCCGAACTCCGACAGTTTCGCCTGAGGCCAAGATCTCTTCAATCACGGTATTACTGGGAGGCGCACGAGGCTGGGAAGGCCTTTGGCAGGCGGCGGAACGCGGCAGCGCAATTCGTGCGTTGCTCAATGGCTGATCCTGGTGTCGGCAGCCGGTGGGAAAATACGCGAGGGTAAACACCAGGCAGCCCTTCGCCGCGCGAGGCGCGCTGCCGCGACCTTTCGCCGGTTGATGACGGTGCGGGGTTGCGACTTCAGGCCTGCACCTGGCATCTCTCTTTATTCTCGGCATTCCCGCGCGAGGAAGCGCCGGTTGACAGGCGGGCGAAGGACTCGCTCTGTGCCCTGTTAAAGTCACCATTGCGCCGGCTGAACGAAGCCTTCCCGCTCATCCGGTTCGTCGTCTGGAATGGCAATGGATTGATGATCGACATCCGGCTCTTCGCCGGAGGGGTGCAGGTCAAGTGGGCTTGATCTGGACAGGGACCGCTCGCGCAGGAGCGCGGCATACCGGCGGCGCATTTCATCGGACTCGATCGTCCCTGCCGTCCAAAGTGCGACCAGTTCCATGAAACCGGGGTCTTCATCGATCCGGATCCCTCGCGCCTTCCAACGCGCGATGACCCGTTCGGCTATGTCCCTGCGTGAATCCATTGTCACTTCCCTATGCCGCCCTGCCACCTACCCGGTGAGATACCAAGATTCTTCGCCAGTTGAAATCGGCTAATGTCACGCCGGCCGCCCGCGATCTGTTTTCAGGACCTTGCCGGCTGGAGCTATCGAGATCGCAAGATCAGGATGCATTTGGCGCAATCCATCGGCGCAGTCCAATCCCGCTCTCATTTGATGGCGTCCTGGCCCGGTTCCGGATCTTCCACGATCAACCCGCAAGGAGTCCGTGCGCAAGCTTCGGCCGCTTCTGCTTCGCGTCGCGGTGATCGCGCCCCCCGGGCCTTCTGAGGAGCCATCGAGCGGGAATTGGCCCGCTCCGAAGGGGCCTCTCACATGTCGCACGACCTCTCACTCGCCCAGTTCCACGCATTCCAGCTCTCCCGCGACCTTGTGGTTCCGATCACCCTCTTCTCGGTCGACGGCAAATACGGCATCCCGCCGTCTGACGAAAACGACGCCGACGACGATCTTGAGATCGTCCATGAATACACGCCGTGGCATTGAGCCGGCGGCACCTTAGGCGTGCCGCTTGCGAGCGGCAGGCCGCAAGGGAGGCTCCGCCGCGGCCGACCTTGCATGATTCACCAAATTGCAAGCCGCGCCCTTGCGGCCTTTGCTCTTCACGCCCGGTGAAGTGGCCGATGAATAGAACCGACGAGCAGGAGGCGATCGCTTTCGCGATCGGAGGAAGGATGGAGAGAAGAGAGATAGAGGCGCTACGCGATGCCGTAAGCTGCGCAGCTGTGCTGGAACAGGCCGGATTTGCCATTGATGTCAAGGAAAGCACCCGCCGGGCGGTAAAGTTTCGACGCAGCAGTGAGATCGTCATCGTCACACATCAAGGGCGCGGATGGTTCGACCCGCTCAGCGAGGCGAAGGGTGATGTCTTCGGGCTCGTCGAGCACCTGGATCGCGCCAGCTTTCACGAGGCCATCGAAAAGGTCGCGGCTCTGGTGGGGTTCGAAATTTCCGCGCCCGAATGGAAATCTCTAAGCGCTGCAGACAAATCCGACCTTTCCCTTACCGATCGTTGGCGAGCACGCCGCCGCCCGTGGCCTGGCTCATTGACATGGCGCTACCTGCACGACGAGCGCTGCCTTCCAACATCCCTGCTCCGCACGGCGATCAAACGCGAACTCCTCCGGGAAGGGCCGCAGGGCAGCCTATGGGCCGCTCATACGAACCATGCGGGCGACATCACAGGCTGGGAGGCGCGCGGTCCGCAATATCGTGGCTTTGCCAGCGGGGGAGCGAAGGTTCTGTTCCGCCTCGGCCCTGACGCTGCAATGCGCTTGGCCGTGACGGAAGCTGCGATCGACGCCATGAGCCTGGCGGCAATCGAGGGGTTACGTGATGGTACACTTTATCTCAGCACCGGCGGCGGCTGGTCTCCGATCACGGCCGCAGCCCTTGGCGCGCTGGCTTCACGCCCCACCGTTCAGCTTGTCGCCGCCACCGACGCCAATCCCCAAGGCGATCTGTTTGCCGAGCGATTGCGCGCGCTTGCCCATGGGGCCGGCTGCGATTGGATGCGGCTCCGCCCACCGCAAGAAGACTGGAACGAGGCCCTGAAGGCTCGCGCGAAGCGAAGGAATGAGAACAGGAAAAGCGAGGGTGGGAGGAAAGAAGAGGAGGCGTGCCGCATGCGCTCCGGCCGCGTCAACGGAGGCTTTGCCCGTGAGCCGGCCCTGGACCCCGCCGGCCGCGATGTCGGCGGCATGACCCAGGTGATCGCGGCGGTCGGCGGCAAGCGCGGCGACCACGTAGACGCGCCGCTTCCTTGTGCCGAGCCAAGAATATTCCGTCGGTTTCGTCATCAATGAGACGAAGCATGCCGCCTAGACGGCCCCTCCAGCTGCGCCGGTTGGCGCGGGAGGGCGGCGTAATGGCCAATTCCGAACGACAGCTCGGCGAGCTTGCCAGAATGGAAGCGGCACGGCGAAAGACGCAGCACCAGCTCGATCTCATCGACCGGCTAACCGCGCTCATTCCCCTGCTTGGACGGCGCCTTCCTCGAACGCTACCGCACCAATCTGGCAGTCTGACGGCCGAGCGACAGCCGGAAGTCGATGCGCTTACGCGGAATCTTGCTCGGCAGGACGCGACAATCGCCGCACTTTGAGCGCGAGCCGAATTGGATGGCCGCGTCGTCGCAACTGCGTGGAGGGCGTTGCCATGAGCACCATCGGCGACCTGGAGCGGAGAGCCGGCATCGGAGGATCGCCGGCCGAGCGAACCGCGTTCTGGCGGCAATTTCACCATTTCGAAGGCCAAGCCTTTCTGAGCGCCGGCCCGGCTGAGCTCAGGCGCCTGATTGCGGCCAGGGAAGCGGAGCCGGATGGCGGCCAAATACGCGTGTTGCCGGTTGTCGCCGTGAAGCATTGCCCGCCCTGACGGCGGAGCAGCAAGCGGCGCTTCCGGCCTACGCCGCAGGCATCGTCGACGCTGGAAATCAATCCTCAACAACGCCTGGTTGGGGCGGGCCCGCCTCATGACGGCAGCGGTCTGCTGCGCGGCCTTCGCAACTCGCACGGTCCGGCTGGCTGCAATCCTATCGCTTGCCTAAGCTGACCAAGCGATAGGCCGAGCGTTCATGTGCAGCGCGTGGGGAAGCCAGGGTTCCCCGGAAACGCCTGTTCGTTCATTCGAGGACGTCATCTTCCTCCCCACGCCGGATCGCCCTTCGGTTTTGCTGAGGTCTGAACCGGCGTCCGTGCGCTTCAAGGCCGCTGTCGCGCCGCGGCGCGGCCGGACCCCGCCGTCGTTCTCGGAGCAGGCTCGCGTGCTCCGTCGAGGGCAGCTTGCCCTCGTCGCAAGCAAACCGGCTCCGCTCGTCCAGGTGGGGCCGGACCCTGAAGCGCCCGTCTTTCCGCCGGTTCGAGGTGACCGCACCGAAGGGCAAGCCGGCATGGGCCGGAGCCGCTCCGGACGACTTCGAAAGGAAACGACATGGCCAAGCCTACACCCTCCTCCCGCCAATCCACACGCGTCGTGCAACTGCGCAAGGGCGCAACCATCGAAATGGTCCGGCTCACCTGCCCCGACGTCAGCCAGGCACTTAAGATCACCGAGAGTTTCGGAACCGCCGTCATCGACAGCGACGGCATCCGCGACTTGCACGAGCGGCTGGTCACGGAGACAGCCGATGCGCTCGGCGACGGCCTTGGCGACAAGGCCATGCAGATCCACCTGCAGCGGATCGTCGGTGCCTACGTCGGCTCGGCCCACGGCGCCGGCCAGTTCTACAGCCGCGCGGTCACCGAGGGGCGCGATGCCACGGCCAAAGCCGCCAACGATGCCCGCGACGAGGACCTGGACGGCCCCGTCGGCTTTGACAGCGCCGCTCAGCGCAAGCGCGAATTCGCCGCCGACATGGGCATACAGGTCCATGCGCTCAGAATGGCGGCCGAAGGCGCCGTCGCCGCCTATGTCCAGGTGATCGGCGAGACCTGGAAACCGTTCGACCGTCCCGTCGAACAGCCCGGCCACGCGCTCTACCGCAAGGCTACCGAAACGCAGATCTCCGCCTTCGACTGACCACTTTCGGCGGGGGCTTCGGCCCCGCCTTTCCATCAACTCGAGCCGGCCGCTTCCGTGGCGGGACCGGCCTGTTTCGTGTCGCTGACCCCGCCAGCAAGAAAAAGGAAATGAAGTCGATGGCACGCCCGTCGTGGCCCGTTCCTTCGTAGGGTCTGCAGGAGCCGCCGACGGACGCAACGCCTTCGCCGTCCTCCACTGCGTTGCGGCCGTTCCGGTGCATCCGCCGGCTAACCTGCTCCTGCTTTCGCCCTTCGTAACGGGCCGCGAGGGGCGCGGCCTTGAAACGGGGAAGTTTGAATATGAGCAACACAGAAAATCAGCGGGTCGATCTCTACAGCCGGATCACCGACAAGATCATCGAAGACCTGGCAAAGGGCGTGCGGCCTTGGATGAAACCATGGAATTCAGCGAACGCGGCAGGTCGCATTACCCGGCCGCTGCGTTACAATGGGCAACCCTATTCTGGCGTCAACGTGCTGCTTTTGTGGTCGGAGGGTGTCGCGCGAGGTTACGCGTCATCCACGTGGATGACGTTCAAGCAGTCCCTCGAATTGGGCGCCGCGGTCCGCAAAGGCGAGACGGGCACGACCGTCGTCTTCGCCAGCCGTTTCACTAAGTCCGAAACCGACGGGAACGGCGGCGAGGTCGAGCGGGAAATCCCCTTCTTAAAGGCATACAGCGTCTTCAACGTCGAACAGATCGAGGGACTCCCCGATCAGTATCATCACCGGCCGGTGTCCGTTCCGGATCCTGTCGAGCGCATCGGGCACGCGGATCGGTTCTTCCGCAACACCGGTGCTTCAATTCGTCATGGCGGCAACCAGGCCTTCTTTGCGCCAGCCGCCGATGTCGTCCAGATGCCACCATTTGAGAGCTTCAAGGATGCGGCAAGCTACTACGCGACCTTGAGTCATGAGGTCACGCATTGGACGGCGCCGGCCCATCGCCTCGGTCGCGACCTCAGCCGCTATGCCAAGGACAAATCTGAACGAGCCCGCGAGGAACTGATCGCCGAGCTCGGCAGCTGCTTCCTGTGCGCCGATCTCGGGATTGTTCCCGAGCTCGAGCCCCGCCCCGATCACGCGTCCTACCTCGATTCCTGGCTCAAGGTCCTGGCCGATGACAGACGGGCGATCTTCCAGGCGGCGGCGCATGCGCAGCGGGCCGTGACTTTCCTGCATTCGCTGCAGCCGGACGCGGCCGACAAGCGGCTCGCTGCGTAACGACTTGTCAGCGCCGGTCGTCGGCCTCGCCGGCGGCCGACAACTCTCGGCCGTCGGTCGCGGTGGGCGTGTCACGATCCGTCGCAAGGTGCAGTTTGCCGCAGATCGAGTTTTCCCGGTCTATCGGCTTGAGCTTCCGGGACGGCTTGATTTCGACGATAAAGGGCTTTGTCTGCTGATGCATGGATCCTCCAGGCGACGGCTTGCGAGGCGCGACGACAGCGCGGAGCGGGCAATGCAACGCCCCCTGCTCGTTGGTTCTGCGAGGTTTCGGTTTCGCACGTGGACAGGACCGCGGAGCGATCGTTGCAGCGTTCGGGAGCAGTCGAGGGACGAACCGCCATTGCCATATTCCTTCGACCACTGCGCCAGGCCACGACCGTCGCGGGCTCGATGAGGCATGTCTGATCGAAGACCGGCTTTGCCTCGATCGTCTTACCGCAACGGCCCTCCGAAACTTTATTCCCCTGAGCGCTGCGCGCCCATTCCTCGCGGAACAACAAAATTTCTCGTGGCCGCCCTCCATTTCATTTTGGCCTTTCAGGTGCGGTCCGATCGTCCCCGATCTTGCGACAGCCATCGAGGCCGCGATGGGCGCGGCCCGAAACAGCAAAGGAATACGACAATGGCAACCATCGGCACCTTCACCACTTCCGAAACCGGCTTCAACGGCTCGATCCGCACCCTTGCCCTCAACGTCAAGGCCCGCATCGCTCGCATCGACAATCACTCCGACAAGGGCCCGCACTTCCGCATCTACGCAGGCAACGTCGAGCTGGGTGCGGCCTGGCAGAAGCGCTCCGCCGAGACGGATCGGGACTATCTCTCGGTCAAGCTCGATGACCCGAGCTTCCCCGCTCCGATCTACGCGACGCTGACCGAGGTCGAGGGCGAGGACGGCTACCAGTTGATCTGGTCCCGCCCCCACCGCGACTGAGACCCGGACAGGGCCCCGCCGCCAAGGCGGGGCTGAACTGAATAGAGACAAGCCGGCGGCGGGCATCGAGCCTGCCGCCGGCTTTCTCGGTGCGATACGGAACCGGAATATTGTCTGCTCAGATGGAGCGATTGTGCCGGGCAGAAATGCCGGCGTCAGAGGACGCGCGGTTCCCCCAATTTTGCCTCCGCTTCGAACCTCAGCTCCAACAAAATCGGCTCCCCCATGCGCTTGCTCCGCCGGTGGCTGCCGCGCTCCCTGACCCCGTCATCTCCTCCCGCCCAGCGGTCTCGTCTTTCACGAACTCAAGGAGATGAGATGATGACGATCGGACAGCACATCGAAAAACTTCGCCTCGAATTGAAGAACGCCTGCGATGCCGCCGAGCGCCGCCAGATCGGGGGCGAGCTTGAACTTGCCCAGGCTGATCTGGTCGTGACGCTTGCCGAACAGGACGGTGCGATCAATGCCGAGCCGCCCCTTTTGAGGCGGCTCTTTTGCAGCTGGACGGGGAGCCGGTGCGCCGGATCGGGCTTCCCGGCTGTCAGGGATTTCATCCCTCGACACTCCCGCCGGCAGACGGACACGGTTGCGGTCCTTGACCCCTCTTTGCAACAGAGTGGCCGATCTCCGTTAGCAACGAAAGAGATCACAATCAATTGCAACTCTCCTTGTCAACGAGCTGTCATCTCTCATCGGGGATATTGCAGCCCGCGCGTTCGGCTGTAACCTGGCGCCGCCAGAATTTTCCCCGCCGCATTCCGCGGCTCCTCTGGAACAGGTGCCGATAAGGCATAATGGCCCGTTTCGGCGGGCCATTCTCATGTTGGCACGGAGGTGCGCGGACGATAGCCGCGTTTTCGTTTCCGTCGAAGCAGATCGAGAAACAGTTCAACTGCTTCCTCTTCCCGCCCAAAATGGTGGACCATCATCTGACCCTTTGTCCCGATGCGGCCCCACTTCCTGAGCAGGCAGACATCCCCGAACAGGTTGGGCTCGATCGACATGGCGTAGTAGCGCGCCATGTTTCTGGCGGAGTCAACGCGTTCGACATAGAGATGGTAGGGTTGCGCGATCATGAGATCAGAATCGCCGATCAGCGGAATCGCGTCCAACGAGACTTATGAATCGGTCGGCAGGGATTGATTCATATCGCTGATGGCATGCCATCGGACACGACGGGCTTGCGCGAATTTACCTGGATGCCGGTCCGTGCGGCGGGCGACCATCAATAAGGAACTTAAAGGATCTGCGCGGGGTTTCCCTTCAAGACTGGGCTTGGCACAATGAGCGTCTGCGACTGCCGCCGAATCTCGAACATCCAATGAGAGAGGTCTATTTCCGGGAGCTTCGACTGTTTCAGGCGTGCGCTGGCGCAGGTTTTTCTCTTCGCCCGGATTTCACCTCCGAGAAGATTATGGATCTCGAAAACAGCATGAGGATGTCACATGAAAGGCTATCTGCCTATGTCATCGGCGCGTTGTTGGGCGCCATCTTTGCTATCGCCGTGTCCATTTTTTTCGGCCTCCATAGGATCTTCCATCTTGCGGTTTTGGCGCTGCTGCCGGTCCTGGGTGCTGCGCTGGTCGAGCGCTTCTATTATCGCGGGTCACGAACACGCGCTGATGTGACAATCCATCGATATATGTCGGGCCTCGGTCGATCGAACGTGCAAAGCCGAAAGTCTTTGGGCGAGACGCCTGCGGCGTACGGCCCTATTCGCGATGCTCACGGTGGCCGAAAACGGTCTCCGCCCATCCAGGTGACGATCCTCTCGCAGCTCCTTACTCGCACCATAAAAGTCTTGCGCAGTCCTAGCGCCGGGCAAGACCTTCATCGATGAGGTGGTCGCCGAGCGATCGTCCCTCCCGCGTGACGTTCCGGAGTTTTCGGCCATGCTCGTTCTCGTCCCGCAAACCTGATGACAGCGAGAACTTGCCCGCGTTCAAAAGCGTGAGCAGGCGTGCCTTCGCCGCCTCGCCCTTGATCCGCTCCCCCTCGCAGCGAGGAGGGCTGAGTTCCGGCGTGTCGATATCCGCCATGCGGTTTTTTCTCCCCCCAAACCAGAAAGTGTCGCCGTCGACGACGCAGTTCATTCGCACGCTCTCGCCGCACAACGAAAAACGGCCTGCGACGTATCCGTTGTCGGTATCTTGGCAAGAGCCAGCACGCCGGAGAGATCACCAGCGCCGCCGGAGGTAAGCCAACCACCCGCTCCAATGATGATGGCTGAGATGACCCATCAGCGACTTGCGCGGGCCGTTCTGTCCCGTTCGGAATTTTCGCTCCGGCCGATATCGATCGTTCCCGCTGCTGTTTTTGCGCCGTGGTCTCATCGGAACCACATTCGATTTCGCCACGTGCCCGTCCTCTGCTGTTTGCATCAATCTACGTCGAGCCCGGTTTCATCTGTCTTTATGAACAGGTCGGCCTCAGGTGGTGTTTAGGAGTGGGGCGCAGTCGGTCCCGCCTCCCTTCGGCCGATCGGATAGATTTCAAGCTGGCAAACGAAACGCATCTTGCCGTTTTCTCTTCCGAGGGTTCTGGAAGAGCGACGGAAGGCGGTATTCGGCGTTGCGCTATGGCTCATGTACTGTCATTTGTCGCAGCCGAGTGTATGGGCGCGAAAAATATCCAAAGGTTGATCATGGACGATACGGTTCAAATTGGAAGCCGCGGCGACTTCGGTCTCTGGGCAATCGAAGTCGCCAAACAGATTGTCGGCGAGCAGGGCTTCGAGCTTGCCCAGGCCGCGCGTGACGGCACGGAGGATGATCTCCGTACTGCAGGCAATGCTCTGGGGCAGGCGATTACCAACGCGCTGCTCGAAGTCTTCGATGGGCTGCTGGACGGGCCGCCCGCCGATGCGACTTGACCGATCTTACGGCTTGTCCGCAGTATCGCGGAAGAACGCGTTCGGCTTCACACATGCCTTCATGTCCTCACGCCTAAACCAGATTGCGCGCCCACACCGGAGCGGCGCGTTTCCGGCGGTGAAGACGATCTGCTCGTCGGCACGCATGCGCAGCACCTCATGCGGCTGGATCAGAGGTCTGGCGGCAAGTTGTTTCGATCGCGTGCGCGACGATCCTTTCGACTGGACACTGCGGCTGACCTGATCGATCTCTACGGTCGTCATGCCGCAGCGGCGCGAGATGTAGTCGGCCGTCTCGGGATCGTTGATGGCGGCGAATGAAATCCAGCTTGCGCTCTCGAACCACTTGCTTGCCGCGTCTCGGCCGCCATAGGTTTCACGCATCTGGCCGATCGACTGGTAGATTGTGGTGAGCGTGATTCCATATTTGCGGCCTGCGTCACGCGCGGTTTCCAGGATGCGCATGTATCCAAGGCGCGCCACCTCATCGAGAAGGAAGAGCGCCCTGCCCGGCATCTCGCCGTTGCGGTTGTAGATGGCGTTCAGAAACGAACCGATGATGACGCGCGCCAAGCCCGCATGCGTCTCCAATGCCTTGAGATCTACGTTGATGAACACGTCCGTTTTTCCATCTGCAAGATCACCCGTCGTAAAGGTCTTGCCCGAGACCAGGGCGGCGTAGTTCGGGTAGGACAGCCAGTGGGTTTCCTTGACCGCGTTGGCGTAAACGCCCGAGAATGTTTCCGGCGTCATGTTAACGAAGGCCGCGACATTCTCCTTTACGAAATCCGAACTTGAATTGTCATAGATTTCCTGCAGCCGCTGGCGCAGCTGGGGCTCCGGCTCGGACAAGTTCTTGCGCACTTGCCGGAGTGTCTGGTCGTTTTCCGGCGTGTGGCCGGAGAGGCAAGTGTCAGCAATCAGCGCAGTGAGTAATTGCAAGGCCGAGGCGCGAAAGAAGTCGTCACGGACGCCACGCGCGCCACCGCTATCGCTCATGATCCACGACGCGACGGAGGCGATATCCTCCTCTTTGGTTCCCCCGAACCGGCCGATCCAGTCGAGCGCGTTGAAGCCGATTTCTGAGTGTTTCGGATCGAGCACGAAGACGTCGCGGTTGGCGTCGCCACGGTGCTTCGATACCATTGGCGCAACCTCGTTCGAAGGATCGAGAACAACGAGGGCGCCACCCCATTTTAGCGCCGTCGGGATCGTGACTGATGTCGTCTTGAAACCACCGGATCCGGCGAACACGATGCCGTGCGATGAGCCGAACGAGCCATCGAAGCAAAGCAGCGGCGACTTACCACCCGCTCCCCAGGTCTCGGCGCTGTCAGCGCGAAACGAGTGTGCCGCGCTGCTATCCCGGTCGACCCGGTAGCGCTCGCCGATGACGATGCCGCCGCTCTCGGCAAAAAGCTTTTCTGCTTGCGATAATTTCATCCAGTCGGCCTCGCCATGCACCGCCCGTTTTCCAACGATGCGCTTGGGCTCGGGCCTTGCGAACGCGGCGTTGCCGGCAATCGCCACCCGCGTGCCCAACAGCGCCGACATCAGCACCGTGGCGGCGCCGATCGTCGTTGCTGGATCGAGATAGTTGAAGATGGATTTGCCGGCCGGGACTTGTCCGAGAAACGCGGAGAGCCTCGATGCCTCGCGCAGGACCGCGAGGACGAGCGTCGCTGTCGCGCCCGTGACAACGCCCCATCCTGCCGTCCTGATCCGCACCGAGCCGGCGCTCGCAAACAGAAAGACGATGCCGACGATCGACGCGGCGACATAGGGCAGAGCGATGCCCGCACGGCCGAGCATCTGCCGGGCGGCATCGCTCTTGCCGAAGTGGGATAGCCAGTGTTCGATCCTGGTCATGCCGATGGCCGTCAGCATCATCAACGCGCAGGGTGCAACGAGCAGCAGGATCCTAGTCATCTCTCTCTCCGAACGCTTCAGCACCGAGTGCGGCAAGCCGTGAGCGCTCCTGTGCGTCTCCCTTCAGCCGCGCGGCGGCATCGATGAGGAGCCCAAGCAGCAGCGCCCGCTTCTCGTAGCGCAGCCCCGCCTTGACGATCAGACCGCCGAGTTCGATCTTTTCGCGTGTGTCCTTCTTGCGGGCATCTGAAGTCGTCGATCTTCGCATCCGCTCAAGCCTCGCCAGTCCTGCCCTCAGCCGCGCCAGGCGGGTTCTGCGCGGTGGGCGTGCTGCCGTCGCCTGCGCCGCCTGCCCCCTTCCCTCCGGTCGTACGGGCCTTGCCCCCGCGAAAGCGTTTCACCAGATCCTCGAATGCTGCCTGCAGTTCACCCTCGTCGATCTCGATCTCACCGAGACCGGCTTTAAGCGCGATCCGGCCGATGCGTTCGGCCTCCCGGGTTTCGGCGAGCTTCAACTGCTCCTGGAGCCTGGCGATTTCGTCGCGGATTTTCGAGGATGGCTTCTTCATGTCCGGATAGCTCCTTGGGTGCGAAAACTTGTCTCTCGGACCCCATCTTCCGGACGTCGGTGTGGAACGCACTACTGTTAATCCTACAATCGCCAAGGGCGATGCTTTCGTGGATGATCCCGGCCGCTCGGCAAGAGCGGCATCCGAAGGGCGCAATTATACGTCGCTGGCGCGACGTTCTTTTGAGAGCGCCCCGGCGGGGCCGATCTCGCTGCCGAACATGTTGATTTTGCTTGCAATCGGGAAAGAACTCCGCCGTGGCCGTGCCTCATTTCTCCGTCAGCATCGTCGCCCGCGGCTCCGGCCGCAGCGCCGTGCTGTCGGCGGCCTACCGGCATTGCGCCAAGATGGAGTACGAGCGGGAGGCCCGCACGATCGACTACACACGCAAGCAAGGCTTGCTGCACGAAGAGTTCGTGATCCCGGCTGATGCACCGAAATGGCTCCGGGCGATGATTGCCGATCGCTCCGTCTCCGGGGCGTGCGAGGCCTTCTGGAATAGCGTCGAAACTTTCGAGAAGCGTGTCGATGCCCAGCTTGCCAAGGACGTGACCGTTGGGCTGCCGGTGGAACTCTCGACCGCGCAGAATATCGAACTCGTGAGGGATTTCGTCGAGCTGCACATCACATCGAAGGGGATGGTGGCGGACTGGGTCTATCACGATGCGCCAGGCAATCCGCATGTGCACCTGATGACGACGCTTCGGCCGCTGACCGAAGACGGGTTCGGCGCCAAGAAGGTCGCAGTGACCGGCCCTGACGGCACGCCGGTGCGCAACGATGCCGGCAAGATCGTCTACGAGCTCTGGGCCGGTAGCCTCGATGATTTCAATGTCTTTCGCGACGGCTGGTTTGCCTGTCAGAACCGACACCTGGCGCGTGCCGGACTCGATCTCCGCGTCGACGGCCGTTCCTTCGAGAAGCAGGGGATCGAACTCGAGCCGACCATTCACCTCGGCGTCGGCGTCAAGGCGATCGAAAGGAAGTCGGCGGAGGCCGAGCGGGACCCTTCGCTGGAGCGGATGGAGCTGCAGGAGGGGCGCCGGGCGGAAAACGCCCGCCGCATTCAGCGCCGTCCCGAACTGGTGCTCGACCTGATCACCCGGGAGAAGAGCGTCTTCGACGAACGTGACGTTGCCAAGATCCTCCACCGCTACATTGACGACGCCGACCTCTTCCAAAATCTGATGGCAAGGATCCTGCAGAGCCCCGAGACGCTCCGGCTTGAACGCGAGCGGATCGAATTTTCAAGCGGTCTACGCGTGCCGGCGAAATACACGACGCGCGACCTCATCCGGCTAGAAGCGGAAATGGCCAGTCGGTCGATTTGGTTGGATCAACGCTCCTCTCACAGCGTGGCGGACGCGGTGCGGGACGCGGTCTTCGCCCGTCACCTGCGCCTCTCGGACGAGCAGAAGGCGGCGATCGCACATGTTACCGGAGGCGAGCGCATCGCTGCTGTGATCGGACGTGCAGGCGCGGGCAAGACGACGATGATGAAAGCCGCGCGCGAGGCCTGGGAAGCCGCCGGTTATCGCGTCGTTGGCGGGGCGCTTGCGGGCAAGGCCGCTGAGGGCCTGGAGAAGGAAGCCGGTATCGTCTCCCGCACGCTGTCATCCTGGGAACTGCGCTGGAACCAAGGTCGCAATCAGCTGGACGACAAGACAGTATTCGTTCTTGATGAAGCGGGCATGGTGTCGTCGCGGCAGATGGCGCTGTTCGTCGAAGCAGCGACGAAGTCCGGCGCCAAACTCGTCCTTGTCGGAGATCCGGAACAGCTTCAGCCGATCGAAGCGGGTGCGGCCTTCCGCGCCATTGCCGACCGCATCGGCTATGGCGAACTCGAAACCATCTATCGCCAGCGCGAGCAGTGGATGCGCGACGCCTCGCTTGATCTGGCCCGCGGCAAGGTCGGCAAGGCGGTCGACGCCTATCGCGCCAATGGCAGGGTCATCGGGTCGGATCTCAAAGCCGACGCTGTTGACAACCTCATCGCTGCCTGGGACCGCGATTACGATCCGGCGAAGACGTCGCTCATCCTCGCTCATCTGCGCCGTGACGTTCACATGCTCAACCAGGTGGCGCGCATCAAACTCATCGAACGCGGGGTTCTCGATCAGGGAACCAGGTTCAAGACCGCCGACGGCGAACGGAACTTCGCCGTCGGTGACCAGATCGTGTTCCTGAAGAACGAGGGATCGCTCGGCGTCAAGAACGGCATGCTGGCCAAGGTCGTGGAGGTTGGAGCGGGACGCATCACGGCGCGGATCGGCGATGGGGAGAATGCCCGCCTGGTGCTGGTCGAACAGCGCTTCTACAACAACCTCGATCATGGCTATGCCACGACGATCCACAAGAGCCAGGGTGCCACAGTCGACCAGGTCAAGGTGCTCGCTTCCCTTTCGCTCGACCGCCATCTCACCTATGTCGCCATGACCCGTCATCGCGAGGATCTGGCCGTCTACTACGGCCGCATATCCTTCGCGAAGAACGGCGGGTTGATCCCGATCCTGTCGCGAAAGAGTGCGAAGGAAACGACCCTGGATTACGAGAAGAGCGCCTTCTACCGCGTGGCGCTTCGCTTTGCCGAAGCCCGCGGTCTCAATCTCGTCAATGTCGCCCGCTCCCTGGTCCGCGACCGGCTGGAATGGATCGTCGGTCAGAAGCAAAAGCTTGCCAATCTCGGTGTCCGCCTTGCGGCTGTCGCCGGAAAGCTCGGGCTCGTCCGCAGCGCCGCTCAGTCCCCAACCCAAAACAACACCAAGGAGGCAAAGCCGATTGTCTCGGGCAGAACAACCTTCGCCAAATCGATCGAGCAGGCGATCGAGGATAAGGTCGAAGCCGATCCAGGATTGAAGAAGCAATGGGAGGAGGTCTCGACCCGCTTCCACCTCGTCTACGCCCAGGCGGAAAGCGCATTCAAGGCAGTTAACGTCGACGCAATGCTGAAGGACGAGAGCGTTGCGAAGTCGGCGATAGCCAAGATCGGATCGGAGCCCGAGAGCTTCGGCGCGCTGAAGGGCAAGACCGGGATCCTTGCCAGTCGGGCCGACAGAGAGGAGCGGGAAAAGGCGCAAACGAATGCGCCGGCGCTGGCCCGCAACCTCGAGCGCTATCTGCGGCAGCGGGCGGAGGCGGAGCGCAAGTTCGAGGTCGAAGAGCGCGCCGTCCGTCTGAAGGTCTCGATCGATATTCCCGCACTGTCGGCAAACGCGAAACAAGCATTGGAACACGTGCGCGATGCGATCGACCGGAACGACCTGGCCGCCGGCCTCGAATATGCGCTCGCCGACAAAATGGTGAAGGCCGAACTGGAGGGTTTTGCCAAGGCGGTATCCGAGCGTTTCGGCGAGCGGACCTTCCTGTCGCTTGCTGCGAAGGGCCCCAATGGACAGACCTTCAGTGCCGTCACGTCGGGAATGACGGCAGGACAGAAGGTCGAGATGCAAGCGGCGTGGAATTCGATGCGGACGGTGCAGCAGCTCGCCGCGCATGAGCGCACAACCGAGGCGCTGAAGCAGGCGGAGACCCTACGTCAGACGAAGAGCCAGGGGCTCTCGCTCAAATGAAAACACCCGTGTTTGCGTTCGGTACGAGAAGCGCTCGAAGGACCCATGCAGTCGTGCTCTTGGGCCTGGCGATATCCGTCGTTGGCGGCGGTGTTGCTGCCGCAATCGTCGGCGGTTTCCGAATTAACCTGACATCGAGCGAACCCCTCGGCCTCTGGCGTATCGTGGCGCTCGATCGCCCGGCAGCTCGCGGGGGTCTCGTTTTCATTTGCCCTCCGATAACGACTGTGATGCAGGAGGCAAGGGAGCGTGGTTATCTCCGCTCCGGCACCTTCCAGGGCGGCGTCGCGCCGCTCATCAAGGCCGTCGTCGCAGTCGCTGGCCAGCATGTCGAAATCGGCGCCGACGTGACGATCGATGGGCGTCCGATCGCGTCCTCCGACCTGATAGAGCGGGACGGTAAGGGCCGACCGATGAAGCCCTATCCCGGCGGCGTCGTGCCTGACGACAGCGTCTTTCTGCATTCACCATTCAGGAGCTCCTATGACTCTCGCTACTTCGGCCCCCTGCCCGCCTCAGGGATCCTCGGCCTGGCGAAACCGGTGCTCACCGATGCGCCGTGAGCCGCTCCAGCCAGTCGCATTGATTGCCGTTTCGGTCGTCGCCGGGGTGGTGGGATGGAGTGGCCACGTCCTGCTTCTCCCGGTCGCCTTCGCGTTTCCGGTTCTCTGGGCGCTTGTGCGAATGAGACTAACCGCCGCAGTTGTCTCGGTCGCCTATTTCCTGGCTGCCTCACGGGGATTACCGCAGGGTGTCGCGACCTTCTATCCCTCGGACCTGTGGCCGGGACTATTGCTTTGGCTCTGTGCGTCCGCCGGCTTCGTCATCGTGCATACCGTCCTCTGGACAAAGAAGGTGGGTGCTCGTCCGTGTCGCTATTTCCTGGCGGCGGTTCTGATGGCCATTCCGCCATTCGGCATTACCGGCTGGGCTCATCCGATCACCGCGGCGGGCGTACTGTTTCCGGGATGGGGATGGTGGGGACTGGCTGATGCGACAGCCGGCCTCATGGGCCTCGTAACCCGCATGTGGCCAACTGCCGCGATCATCCTGGCAGGCTTTTGGATCGGGTCCGCCACAACCTGGGACGAACCGAAGCTAGCTGAATCGTGGCAAGGGGTCGACCTTGAAATGGGCGCATCGCTGGGCCGCGACGTTAGCATTGAGCGTCACCGTGATTTGATTGCCATGATGAAGGATCGGGTACTGGGCGGCGCCCGCACGATTGTCCTTCCTTAAAGCTCCCTGGGTTTGGACGCCTACCGTCGAACGGTTCTGGGTGCGAGCTTTGAGAGGAACTGACGCCATGGTCATCGCCGGCGCAGCCGTCATCGATGCGGGCGTATACGATAATGTTCTGGTCGCCATCTCCGGCGATGGCGCGCGGGTTCTTTATCGCGAGCGCATGCCCGTTCCAGGTTCGATGTGGCAGCCGTGGCGCGCATTGCTCTCTCAGAGCGGCGGTGCGCGGGCGCATTTTTTCGAAAATCCGGTCGTGACGGCCGCCGGCCGTCGGATAGCGCCGCTGATCTGCTACGAGCAACTGATCGTCTGGCCGGTCCTGCACTCCATGCTCGAGGATCCCGACCTCATCGTCGCAGTCGGCAATGGCTGGTGGACGAAAGGGACATCCATCGTCGCCATTCAGCGCGCCAGCGCTCAGGCCTGGGCGCGGCTCTTTGCCAAGCCAATTGTCTTTTCCTTCAACACCTGGTTGCCCAAGGAGACGTCATGCTCGACGCGATGGCCGCCGATCGGCAGTTCACCGGAGACGATTGGTTGCTCGGTGTCAACCTCGGACTGGAGCGAATGCGCCACAGTTCCGATAATCATTTCAGCACTTGCGGACGACATTTCTTCGGCTGGTGCGACGCCATGGCCAAGCCGTTCGATGAACAGTTTGCCGTCCGGATTGAGCATGATTTCGACGAGGGTCGAATCATCGAGCACGACGCGGAGCTGATCGCCGAGCGCCTCCTGGAGCTTGCGGACGAGTGGAGGATGAGAGCGAAGCTGGTTCACGGTTTTCTCCTTATGCTGCCTGACCCAGCGGACCATTAAATTGCGAGCGATAGCTGGACGGGCGGAGCCTCAGAAATGTTTCCACGTTCGCCGGGAGCATCCATGCGATGGCTGTAGTCACGCCGATGCGGCTCGGATCGCCGATGCGCTGAAGCGGCCAGCCAACACGAACGAGGATGCGTTCGAACCGCAGGTCGGTCACCGTCACGATCTCGGTGATGCCGTTTGCGAGGCACCCACTCGATGATGCCGGCAAACATCGTCAGCGTTGCCTCATGCACCGATCCCGATCCCCTGCCCTCTTCAAGGGTCGATGTTGCTGGATGAGCTGAGCTTCGTGAACATTCCGCGGCTTGTTGAGCGCGAAAACCTGCATGAATTTCTCCGTCGTCGTTGATCGGCGGAGAAGTCAGCATGGAACGAGTTGGAGGATCCTCCAATGTTTTGCGAGTGAGTCGCACCGCAGTGGCTGCGGAGTTTGGTGAAATCAGGTCCCTTCACGCCCAACGCGGCTAGTTAGGTTTGCAGGATTCACAGATAAACAGATCGAGAACATAGCCGAACCTCTGGCATGTTAACCCCGCGATTATTAACGAAAAATCGAGGTCTATCAATTTTTCCGGCCCGGCAGTGTTAACCTTTCGTTAACCTAAAACCGCTTGCTCAAAATTCAGAATCGGCTTTAATGATTAGTGGCGGAACTTTACCAGTTTCGCGAAAAATACCGCCACTTGCAGGAAATGGGTTTTGAGATGGCGAAGACCGCCGCAAAAACAGCGCCAGTCGTTGAAGGATTGACCGCACTGATGGAGCGTCACGCCGACGCCCTCTCCAGCCAACTTCAGGCGCATCATCTCAAGGTTTTTCCGCCGACGGCCGAAAAAGGCATTCGATCCTTTGCGCCGTCAGAGGTCTCAAAACTGCTCGGTATCGGTGAGTCTTATCTTAGGCAGACTGCTTCGGAAATGCCGGAGTTGCATGTGAGCATGAGCCCTGGCGGCCGACGCACCTTTACGATCGAAGATATTCATGCAATCCGCAAGCACCTGGACCAGATCGGCCGCGGGAACCGGCGCTACCTGCCCCATCGTCGCGAGGGCGAGCAGCTTCAAGTTATCTCGGTGATGAATTTCAAAGGTGGTTCGGGCAAGACGACGACAGCCGCGCATCTGGCGCAATATCTGGCGATGCGTGGCTATCGCGTTCTGGCCATCGATCTCGATCCCCAGGCAAGCCTTTCCGCACTCTTCGGCAGTCAGCCAGAAACCGACGTCGGTCCGAATGAAACCCTTTATGGCGCCATCCGGTACGATGACGAGCAGGTTCCGATCGAGCAGGTTGTGCGAGGAACTTACATTCCGGACCTCCATCTCATTCCGGGCAATCTTGAACTGATGGAGTTCGAGCACGACACACCGCGCGCCCTGATGAACCGGAAGGAAGGCGACACGCTCTTTTACGGTCGGATCAGTCAAGTCATCGACGACATCGCAGACAACTACGATGTCGTCGTCATCGATTGCCCTCCCCAGTTGGGCTATCTCACGCTTTCGGCATTGACCGCCGCGACGTCGATCCTGGTCACTGTCCATCCGCAGATGTTGGACGTGATGTCGATGAATCAGTTCCTGGCGATGACCTCGAATCTCCTGCGCGAAATCGAGAATGCGGGCGCCCAGTTTAATTTTAATTGGATGCGCTACCTCATCACGCGCTTTGAACCGAGCGACGGGCCCCAGAACCAGATGGTTGGCTACCTTCGTTCGATCTTCGGCGAAAATGTGCTCAACTTTCCGATGCTCAAGACTACTGCTGTTTCTGACGCTGGCTTGACAAACCAGACCCTCTTCGAGGTTGAGCGTGGCCAGTTTACGCGCTCGACCTACGATCGGGCCTTGGAAGCGATGAACGCCGTCAACGACGAGATCGAGACTCTGATCAAAAAGGCATGGGGTAGAACCACATGAGTCGGAAACACCTCCTCGGCGTCTCCACAGACGCGCCCGACACCACATCAGCCGGTGACAACAGAGCGGCCAAGACTCGTTCTATGCCTCTTCTCGGCGTGGCGAGAAAAGAACGTGATCCTGCGACCAAGCTGACGGCAAATATCGGCAACGCACTGCGTGAGCAAAATGATCGTCTCGGTCGTGCCGAGGAGATTGAACGGCGACTCGCGGAAGGTCAGGCCGTCGTTGAACTGGACCCATCATCAATCGAGCCGTCGTTCGTCCAAGATCGCATGCAAGGTGATATCGACGGTCTCTCTGTGTCGATCCGGGAGCAAGGACAGCAGGTCCCGATCCTTGTGAGACCTCATCCGGAACGAGGTGGCCGATACCAGGTTGCCTTCGGCCATCGCCGCCTGCGCGCCGTGTCCGAGCTGGGACTGTCGGTCAAGGCGGTCGTTCGCGACTTGACCGACGAGCAGTTGGTCGTGGCCCAGGGTCAGGAAAACAACGAACGCGAAGACCTAACCTTTATTGAAAAGGCGCGTTTCGCGCATCAACTGAACAAGCAGTTTTCACGCGAAATCGTCATCGCTGCCATGTCGATCGACAAAAGCAACCTGTCGAAGATGCTCCTACTTGTCGACGCCCTCCCCTCCGAGCTGATCGACGCCATTGGTGCCGCTCCAGGAGTCGGTCGCCCCAGTTGGCAACAACTCGCCGAACTGCTCGAGAAAGCAGGGTCTCCAGCGGACGCCGTCAAATTTGCGAGTTCGGCAGAGGCTCAGACGCTGCCATCAGCTGACCGGTTCAAGGCGGTGATCGGACACCTGAAGCCGCATCGTATTGCGCGCGGTTTGCCGGACGTCATGTCGACCCCGGATGGGGACAGACTTGCGCAAGTGACACAGAGCAAGAGCAAGCTGGAGATCACGATCGACAGGAAGGCGACGCCTGAGTTTGCCGCCTTTGTACTCGAACATTTGCCGGCGCTTTATCAAGAGCACCGTGCAAAGCATCAACAGAAACAGGGAGAGTAACCCGCAAAAGAAAAGAGCCCCCTCAGCGTTGCCGTCGTGGAAGCCCTTCTGTCTCTTTAGCACGAACAGAATCGCATTTCCTCGAATCCTCGTCAAGAGTCTTTGGCACCGTTTCGGTGAGCGGATTTCTTTTGCCTGCTGAAAGGTGAAAGACGATGCAGACGGGAAGTGTGACGACGCCATTCGGGCGGCGACCGATGACGCTTGCGCTCGTGCGGCGCCAGGCGGCCTTGGCTGAAATAAAGCGAGGCAAGACAGCGGATAAGTGGAAGGTCTTCAGAGATGCCTCCATGGCTAGAGAGTTGCTGGGAGTTCAGTCCAATAGCCTCGCGGTTCTTGACGCACTGTTGAGTTTCTATCCCGAGAATGAGTTGCGCCAGGACGCGCAACTAATTGTCTTCCCCTCGAATGCTCAGCTCGCACTTCGCGCGCATGCAATGGCTGGCGCGACTTTGCGCAGACACATCGCCGTCCTGGTGGAAACGGGTCTCATCGTCCGGAAGGATAGCGCCAACGGGAAGCGCTACGCCCGTAAGAATGGTGATGGCGAGATCGAGAGCGCCTTCGGCTTCGACTTGTCGCCGCTACTTGCTCGGGCCGAAGAGTTGGCCATGCTGGCGCAGCAAGTGACGGCCGATAGAGCGGCGTTGCGGCGAGCCAAGGAAAGCCTGACCATTTGCCGGCGCGATGTCCGTAAGCTCATCACCGCAGCAATGGAAGAGGGCGCCGATGGAGATTGGCGATCGCTCGAGGACGTCTATGTAGCGCTTGTTGGGCGGATTCCGCGAGTACCGACGATTTCTGGCATCGCGGCTGTTCTCGATGAGATGCAAATGCTTCGCGAGGAAGTCCTCAACCGGTTGGAAATCCTCGGAAATTCTGAAAATAATAGCACCAATGATGCTCACAGCGAGCAGCACATACAGAATTCAAAACCCGAATCCTTTCGTGAATCTGAACCCAGCTCTGAAAACGAGCAGGGGGCAAAGCTGAGTTCGAGCCACCAGCCGGGGAATGAAAGGCAGAGGGTCTTCCCATTGGGATTGGTGCTAAAGGCTTGCCCGACGATCGGTGATTACGCGCCGGGCGGTGTGGGAAGCTGGCGAGATCTGATGTCCGCCGCGGTGGTTGTTCGATCTATGCTGGGGGTAAGCCCCTCCGCCTATCAGGTTGCATGCGAGGCACTGGGTCCTGAGAACGCCGCAGTGGCGGTTGCGTGCATCCTCGAGAAGGCAAATTTCATCAACTCAGCCGGAGGCTATCTGCGTGATCTGACGCGGCGCAGTGAGCGTGGGGAATTCTCGCTTGAACCGATGATAATGGCATTGCTGAGAGCCAACGGGCATGGGAATTTGAAAGCTGGATAGGTTTGGCCTCGCGTCAACCAAGCCTTCACGATTTCAGTCGTGGTCAGCTGACCACCAATCTAACAGTTTGGAGAATAACAGCTTTCTACAACGGCTTGTTTCGAATGTAGCTTGACAGGATCTGAGAAGCCAAGCTGTCGAAACCGGCCACATAAAAGGCCGGAAGGTCACAGACGGCGAGGGTAGACCAGAAACGGGGTTATCGAGGGGATGGCTGACCCAGTTGTCGGCGTCGTATTCTGCCCGAAGTGTCTGCTCAACTCTTGGCAGACCGGCGGCTGCTTTTCGGGTGCTGGTTAGATCGAGCGCGGCGCGATGGATAAAATCCGAGCTGCTCGAGTCAAACGGAAACGTGCGAGAGATCGAGAGAGGCAATGCGGTCATGGGTTAGCGATTGCTGTTCAGCGGTGTGCTCTTCCTGAAGTCGGCAGTGGCTTTAAGGTCAGACCCGAATAGCGGAGGGGAAGGCGCGCGACCGAATTGGTCTTCAATCGTTCCGTTAGTCACGGCCTGTTCACCAGGTGGGGCGGGAAATGGATCGCAGCAGCTCTACCGGGGCGCTCTTCGAGATCGTTTCCGGCGACGGTTCTATCCCGTTGAAGCTGCCGGGACGAGAAGCCTGATAAATCATGGCAGTAAAGGCTTCCCGCACGTCGCTTTTGCAGTGGTCAGCTGACCACTGACCTAATCGCTTGAAATGCAACGATCTTGGAAAATCATTGTTTTGGCAGTTGCAGAAACACAGTAGTGCCGGCTTGGTCAAGAGGGGAGAGTGAGCGGTTGATCGCCGTTCGGGCCGCGTTCGAGGCAAGAAGGGGCTGAGCGTGGTGCTTTAGCCGAAAGATAGGGCCACCTTTGGTCTCCGCGCTTGTTAAAACAGCCTAGGCAATTCTTTTGTCGGAACGTGGATTTGCGCTGCGCAAGCTTGGCGCACGCTCGTGGTTGCACCACTAACGCGAGGCTGGTTTTTAGGGGGGCGTACGCATGCCTATGCTTTTTGCAGTATCTCTTGGATGAAAAACTATGCCGGACGTGATCCCAAAGATCCGCCAAAGGGCGGCGGAGGTTTTCCTAGGTCTCAGGGCTATTGTGGTGAAGAACTCAACTTTCTCGGCTGCGAGGATGGTTGCGTTTACGGGCACTTCGAAACGAGTAAAGGCGATATTGACCGCCAGGTGAATATCCAACGGCTCGGTGCGGATAGAAGCGCCGACTTTGTCGACGAGGTCGATGTGGTATGGACCGCACCGATAGAGGGAAATGACCCCCGGTGCGTTGTCGGTTGGCATCGAAACGCGCGTTTGTATCGATATCGACAAAACTTTCAGGGCGTTTACCCTTTGGACCGGCACAGGAAAGATGAAACCGACAGTTTCCGAGTTCGGGCAAAGGTAGAAGATGCGTTCCTGATCGACATCGGTCAGCGGAATTTGAAGCTGGCGCTTGGGCGAGGCCCCGGTTGGAGCGGTCAGGCAAGCTGGTGGTATGCCGAAGACACTGAGAACCTTGAAGCACGTCGAATTGTGCGGTCAATCAGAAATCTAATAAGCGGCAAGGAAATCGTCCCCGGTACAAAGCCGAAAGACGGCCGAAAAAAGGCCGAGCCGGCGAAGCTGCGGCACATGAATATTGCCGATATGTGCGTGCGTACGAGGCGATTGTAAGCCCACGGCACAGCAAGCTGCAGAAGCGCTTCGTCGACGATCTGAAGGGAGCGGTTCCCGGCGTGTCCTTTCCGCCAAGTTTTCGTGACGACCTGCGCTATGTGGATGGTAGGGGCCGGGCAACGATGGCATAGATAAAGCCGACAGATGCGTTGACGGTGCGGTTCGCAATACGGGCCGCGATCGGACAACTTCTTGATTACCGACAACACCAGCAGTGGTCGGAACGATAGTTGATTGTCGTCGAATCCGAAGTGGTCAGCGCTGATGACAAGGCGCTTGCGCTCGACAATGGATTCGGGTTGGCATGGCCCACTGGCGAGACAGGGTTCATCACCATTTGGCCCCGCTAACACGGCTATTGATCTTAGCCGCGGTCACCCAAGCGCCCAGCGCATAGTCGGCCGCCCGTCACTTGAGGAAGATCAGGGGAGCAGGCGCGGGAAGAACTGGCGCCGTATTCCAGGCTGAAAGCACTCAGCCGAAGCTGCAAATCGATGGCGAATACCGTCGCTTGCAGATCCTCGAGCTACGTCTGGAAGTCTATACATCGGACAGCTCCGCCGCCAGGTGAGCCGTGCTCTCAACTGCGGACAAGGCCAAATCGGTGGGCTTGGTCCAGCAGGTCTCGGACGGAGGAGGGCTACCATTTTTTGCCGCCTCGCGCAGGCCGCTCTCCCATCTGGTCCCGCTGAGCGGCAATGTCGCGAAGCGACAGATCGGGATCGGCAATGGCGATCGCTGCTATCAGCTTCATCAGAGGTCCTCCGGCGCGCGGCGAGGGGACCGGCCCAACAGTTCGTTTTCCGCGAGCTTTTCGCGGACCAGGCGATGAACGGCGCGACGAAGGCGCTCGACCGTCCAGTCGTGACCGCGGCGATTGAGCACCCGCACGACATTGTCCCAGCTATGTTGCGGGCGCAGCTGTCGCACCACCGGCAGCCATGTCTGCGCCGAGACAATAAGATCATCGAGATAGCGTTTCTCCCGCGCTTGCGAGACTGCTTTGATTGCCTCCGGTCGTCTTTCTCGCAGACCCGGGTTCCCGGGAAGTTTGCCGCGAGCCTTCGCGGCCTTGATGCCAGCTTTGCTACGTTCGGCGATCAGCGCTCTCTCAAGCTGCGCGATTGCACCGAGCACCTGGAGGGAAAACGTGCCCTGTGGCGTCGAAGTATCGATCGGGTCACGTATCGACCCGAAATGCACGCCCCGCTCCTCGAGGTCCTCCATCACGGCTAAAAGATGGCTAGCCGATCAAGCCAGAGGACGTCGCCTGGATCCGCGCAGATCGTTGGCTGGAAACAGCCGATGCGAGGGCTGCGTTGGTGCGGCTTGAGGATCTGCTCTCCTATCCGCCACGGGATCGAATGCCTTGTCTGCTTCTCTACGGCGATACCGGTATGGGAAAGACAAAAGTCATCCGGAAGTTTCTTCTCGATCACGAGCCTATTTTCGATCGAGGAACCGGGGTGACGAGCATGCCGGTCGTGGCGATGCAGATGCCGGCCGAACCCGTTGAACGCGATGTCTACGGTGAACTCCTCAATGCAATGAGTGCATCGGGTCCAAGCGGAGACGCGACCTTCCGACTGAAGACCACTTGCCTGACCCTCATGCGCAGGATGGGTGTGAGGATGCTGATCATCGATGAGATCCATACCATGTTGACGGGGACATATCGGCAGCAACGGGTCTTCCTCAACGTCATCCGCTTTCTGGCGAACGATCTGAAAGTCCCTCTAATCTGCGCCGGTACCGATCTCGCCCGACAGGCTTTATTGACGGATCCGCAGCTTGCGGAGAGGTTTGAGGCCTTCCACCTGAAGCTCTGGTCCAACACGCAGCAACTCGCCCAATTGCTTGCAAGTCTCGGGAGCCTCCTGCCTCTGCGCGAGCAATCACAGCTTGGGACCGCAGCGGTGCGCCGCAAGGTGCTGGAGATGACCGACGGCGTCACGGTGCGTATTTTTCGCTTGATCGAGACAGTCGCGGTCGAAGCCGTCCGAAGTGGAAAAGAGGCGATCACGTTGGAGAGCTTCGACAATGGCAGCCTTGTCCTACCGCTTGTGGCGATGGCGCGACTTAGCGAAGGCCGCCTGCAGCGACATGCATCGCCAGTGAGACCGGTACGGCTGCTGGCTATCGCCCCGCGGCCCTTTGAGGATGAGCTTCTCAACTGTTGGCGTTGGCGAGTGGCGAGCCATTACTCCAGCTCGCCCCGGCAGGTTGAGTCTTGGGTATGTGGCGCTTCGGGAGCCTCGAACCCGCATCTCTTCAGTAATGACATTCCTACCGGACAGTCTGCGACCCGTTTATGGGCGCTTGCCTGTCGTCTGAAGCAAGCAGATGTCGAGCGACTGTCTCTGCAAAATACCGGGCGCAGCAGGGCGTCATTCGTGAGCGATCCCGCCCATCGAGGCGTTTGTCCGTCATGCCTGGATGAAAATGTCGAGGAGGGGAGGGATCATTATTGCCGACGATGTTGGGCATGCGTCGAAGCAGTGGTCTGCCCCCGGCACAAGATTGGCCTCGAGATTAAGTGCGCTGTTTGTTTCCGCACCGGTCTGTTTCAGTTCCGGTCGACACCTGCCGGCGTCGCGAGACTGTTTTGCCGTCATTGCGATGTGGTTGTCTCGGCGCGGAAGTTTCAGCGCCGCGATCAGACAGCCTTGCTGCAGGTTGCCTCGTTGATAGGCGAGGCCATCGGCAAGGTCGGGTCTGAGCGTGAGCGCATCGAGACGGCAAGCCGCTTCTTCTGGTCGCTACGTCCGGAAGGAATGCCGTACATCACCACGCTGGGCTTACCACTGCCTTATGGGCAACGGCCGCCGCCCACTGCAGGTAACGCGCCGCTGACCAGCCTTCCACCGGCATGGCGAGCCTTGACCATGACGGCCATCGCAGACCTTATCTTTGAGGACACTTGCAAGACGGCTCGATTCTCTGCCTCTGTTCGCGAGGCTTTTCGGCAATTCGAGCGTGGACCAGTCCCCGAGTATCATCAGGTGTCTCTACGAACTCGGGCGGCTTCAGTCCTAAATCTCCGTGCGGAATCCGAGTACCGGCAGTTGGCCCGCGGCATTGTCGAAAGCGAAGGCTGGAAATCTCTACCATCCAAAACAGGGCGCGCGAGTAGCCGGGCAATCGGCAAGCTGATGCTCCGCGCCCTCAATGACGAATGAGGCCAAACCGATGTGCCTCATCCAGCAGGTGACGAACAGAAGAGGGCTGCCATTTTCGCCCACCGCGCGCAGGTCGCTCACCCATTTGATCCAGTTGGGCGGCAATATCGCGCAGCGACAGACCGGGATCAGCAATGGCAATCGCTGCAACGAGCTTCATCAGGTGATCTTCTGGGGCACGACGGGGCGAGCGCGCCAAAAGTTCGGGGTCGGCAAGCTTCTCCCGGACCATCCGGTGCACCGCGCGGCGCAGGCGTTCTACCGTCCAGTCATGGCCTCTGCGATTGAGCACCCGGACGACATTGTCCCAGCTATGCTGGGGGCGAAGCTGCCGGACCATTGGTAGCCAAGTCTGGGCGGACGAGATCATCTCGTCGAGATAGAGTTTGTCTCGCGCCTTCGATACCGCCTTGATCGCTTCTGGTCGTCGCTCTCGAAGTCCGGGATTGCCCGGCAGCTTGCCACGCGCTTTTGCCGCCTTGATGCCAGTTCTGGTTCGTTCGGCGATCAAAGCCCGTTCGAGCTGCGCGACAGCTCCGAGGACCTGAAGAGAAAACATTCCCTGTGGCGTGGACGTGTCGATGGGATCGCGGATGGACCTGAAATGGACGCCGCGTTCTTCCAAGTCCTCGATCACTTGCAACAGATGGCTGACCGAACGGGCGAGGCGATCCAGCCGGACGACGACAAGCACATCGCCGGCAGTCAGGTCGCCGAGCAATCTTGTCAGCACCGGTCGGGCTCGTGACGCGCCGGATCCGTGCTCCTGATAAATCCGCTCGCAGCCGGCGGCGCGCAACTCGTCCATCTGCGCGTCGTGGACCTGATCGTCGGTCGAGACGCGCGCATAGCCGATGAGACGTTTTGGGGCCGGCGACGGATTGGCGACTTGCCGTTTTGCCATGGTTTTCTCGCGCGCTTTTCGGGTGCCTTGTACAGATAAGGAATGCGTGACAAAACGAACAGTTGCAAGCGTGTTTTATG
Source organism: Rhizobium altiplani (assembly GCF_001542405.1). GTDB lineage: Bacteria > Pseudomonadota > Alphaproteobacteria > Rhizobiales > Rhizobiaceae > Rhizobium > Rhizobium altiplani. Next base: position 7,185 of record NZ_LNCD01000093.1, on the reverse strand, counting down.
GTCTGAATAGCGGGCCCCCAGACTCAAATCATAACCCGAGACGAACAACGGAGCGTCCACTAGGTAAGCGCGTGCCAGCGGGCTTCTGTGGCGGAAATGCGGGAAGCGCGGGGGGCTTGGGGACTGCTGTGGAAGCAAGAGCCCGCTGCCAGGCCCGGGAAGCTCAATTCCGCAGAAGAGGAGGGACCTGTGCGCGGCCAGCGACCGTCGAATTCTGCTTCGGGGAGTCCGGCATCCCGGCCGAAATCGCCCTAGAAGACCGGAAAACCGGGTATTTCCGGTGATCCAGGACGGCCGACATCGCTGATTTGCGGCTTCAAATCAATCACTACCGATAAGCATTACTTATCGATGGTTTAAACATCAACTCCCAATCATACGCAGTGACGAACAGTAAAGCGCAGATAGCATTCGTTTAGCAAATCATTTACCATTATTTCAATGTCTTACGATCTCGTGAAGTTGCCCATATCGAGCCTGATAGGACCGGCTTTTGAGGCCGGCTGTGGCTTTTGCTTCCCGATTTCAATTGAAGCGCTAAGCTGAAAATCCGGCACGCAATTTTGACCTAACGATTTCATGCCGGGCGAGGGGAGGGGCCTCTTAAAGCCCTGACGCCTTTGTCAGATTGGTGCGGAAGCGGTCGCGCCGCCGCTGATATTTACGCGTCATCTCCGCCGAGGCGTGACCCAGCTGTTTCTGAACATACCGCTCCTCGATGTCGGCTGAGGAGGCAAGGCCGGCGCGCAGCGAGTGGCCTGAGAACAGCAACGCACGTTCCCCTTCCGTAAGATCGGAACGGACGCCTGCGGCGAGTGCGGTCTGCTTGACCAGACGGGCGACATGTTTGTCGGAAAGCCGCTCGACGTCGACCGTCTTGTTGTCCTTGAAGATGCGGCGGAAGAGGGGGCCGCGCGCAATCCGGCCGAAGCGGATCCAGCTCTCGAGGGCTGCCACGGGGCAGGTCTCGCTGGAGGCGCCGCGGCCGACCTCGACCTCGCGCCATCCGGTTTTGCCGCGCAGCGTCACCAGGACGCCTTGGTCGGGAAAAATCTCGATCCAGCCATGGCCATCGCTCTTGTCGTCGCGGACAGCGTCGAGGCCGGCGATCTCGGAGCGCCGCAGGCCGCCGGCGAAGCCCAGGAGCAGGATGGCCCGGTCACGCAGGCCCCTCAGATCGTGGCCGAGGGTGTTGACCATCGCCTTGATGTCGTCGCCAAGCACGGCCTCCTTCTGTCGCGGCGGCTTGGCGTGCTTGCGGCGAATGCCGGCGAGCACCGTCGCAATATGCCGGTCGGTGCGATCCATCGGCACGCCGCGCTGGGTAAAATTCCAGGCGAGGCCGGAGAGACGTCGCTCGATCGTCGCCACCGAGAGGGCAGGGGCACTGCGTTTCGGGTTTTCGGCAGAGATGCCCGAAGCACAGGCGCCGATATAGAGGCCGATCACCTGGCTTGAGGGGGGCAGCGGTTCAAAACCTTCGCGGCGGCACCAGGCGGTGAAATGCCGCCAGTCCTTGGCGTAGGCATCGCGGGTGTTTTCGGAACTGGCGGCGTTGGCATAAGCTGTCGCGGTCTCGACCAAGGCTTCCAGCCGCGCCGGGACACGGGGTGTCGGCCCGGGGGCGGGAGGTGAAGCGCCCAATTCGCTGCCGGGATCGACGACGTTGGTGCTAGAATCGTCGATTTTGGGCGTGTTTGCCGGGGGATTTTCCATGGTTCGGGATGCTATCACTTTATGTCCGGTAATGGAAGGTTACCGGACATAAAACAGTGTTGACGGGCCGTGCGGTTTCGGCAGAACCGCATGGCATAAACTGCACGCTTCGATTATGCTCGGCAGCATGGATTCGCGCTCCCGCTCGCCTCTCGTCACCCCAGTTCCGCCCACGGCCGTGCCGCCCCTGCCGGCCTGGGTTTTGCCGCGCGGCGGCGAGCTGGGTGAGGCGGACGCCGCCTTCGCCGCCGGCATCGCCCTGAAATCCTTGGACGATCTGGTGCGCACCGAACCCGCTTGGGCCGGCTGCTGGCGTCAACGGCTGGCGCTCAGATGCGCGCAATCGGCGGTGCAGCTGATCGGCCGCACCGAGAGCGAACCGGCCTTGCGCGATGCGCTGCTGCTCACCACACCCGACGACGATCCCGGACCGGCCGGCACAATGGTTTTGGCCTTCCAAAGGCTGGCGGCGAAGAAGCGGACGATCGGCAGCAAGGTTCTGCAGGGGTTGGCGGCACTGATCGGCTTGCGCCGCGACGGCCTGGACGAGCTCGCCGATCTGTTCGACGCCGCGCTGCAGTCGCCGCGCACAGCACCCTTCGCCGTCGCCGAGCTGGTGGCGAAAATCTGCGCCGCCCGGCCCGACGCTGAAATCCTCGCCTGGTGGTTGGCCGATCGGCTGTTGGCGGAAAAACTCGGCTGGGCGTGCGGCGTGCCGCTGCTGATGGCCGAACGCTATGGCGCCGCATTTAAGACGATCGGCGGCCGCGGACGGGTGCGGTCCGGCGAGCCTGGCTTTGCGCGGGCAGTGTGCCTGGCGCTCGTGTCAGGGACGACCGAGGCCCTGCGGCAGGCCAATGACATCGGCCGGCGCGCCGAGGCATTGCTGGCGGCGGCGCCGAAGGTGCGGACGAAGGGCGCCGGTGTCGTCTTCGAAAAGCTGCTCGACGAGGATGCCGTGCCGGCTTCCGCGCCCGGCAGCGATCTTTCCCGCTGGGCGGCGACGCGGCTGTTCGAGCGGCTCGAGAGTTTTGGCGCGGTGCGCGAACTCTCCGGCCGCACGTCCTTCCGGATTTTTGGATTGTGACGATGACCGGATCGGGGGCAACCAGGACACATCGAGGAAGGAAATCGAGGTCGGAGGATGAAATCCTCTATGACCGGGAACTTGAGGATCTACCGCCGGAGCTGCGCTGGCGCGAATGGATGCTGAGGGTGGAGGCGGTCATTTTTGCCGCCGTGGAACCGGTTAGCCGCGAGACGCTGGCGCGGGTGGTCGGAAAGAGCTGCAGCATCGAGCTGCTCATCGATGATCTGCGCGAGGACCTGCGGTCGCGTCCTTATGACATCGTTACGGTCGCCGGCGGCTGGCAGCACCGAAGCCGCTCGGCCTATGCGGCCGCGATCCGCGCGTCGCAGGCGCCGACGCGGTCGTCTCCGGTGTCGCTGTCCGAGCACGAAGCCGCGGTGCTGGCGGCCATCGCCTACCTGCAACCGGTGACCCGCGGCGAGCTGTCGAAGATGTTCGGCAAAGAGGTGAGCCGCGACACGATCGCCAGTTTGCGCGACGCCGGCTTTCTTGGCTCCGGGCCGCGCAGCCCGACACCCGGCGCGCCCTATACTTATGTGACCACCAGGCATTTCCTGTCGGCGTTCGGCCTCGAGACGCTACGCGATCTTCCCGACCTCGAACGGTTGGAGGACGCGGGACTGCTCAGCCGGCAGGCGCTCGAGGGGGATGCACTGCCGATGCGCGAGAGCGAAGCATCGGAGAACGACTGATTCATCCAAGAGCTATGTTTCGGCCTGTCTCACGCCGATCGACGACGTCGACCACGCTCCATCACACGCGCATACGCTCCGAGCAGGGCGGCCACGTCCACGGGCTTTGGCTGGACAGTCGTCTTAGCCTGGCGTTCCCGGAGTTCTCTTCGTTTCTCGAGGCAGTCCGCAAAACGCTCGATGAGCCTCCGGTGGCCCTTCGCCGCCAAGATCAGAAGTCGCCACTGCGCGGCTGCCGTTTCGTCGCCGGCCGTCAGCCAGTCGTCGTCCGGTCGGTTTGCTGCCCACGCAATGCAGTGCGCCCGTGCCGCCGTGGACAGGCTGATCAGGTTCGCCGTCGAATAGATGCCATCGGGCAGGTTCAAAAGGCGTCGAATGAGCGAACGGCTGGATGGCGTATTTCTCATCCCTTCCAATCGACAGATGTCGTCGATGCAGCGATCGAGTTGTCTTGCCGCTGGACTGATGCCAATTCTCGATGCGCGACGCAGGTCGTAGCCACAGCGGGCACAGTAATGTTGCGGCACCAGTTCAGCTTGGTCAAAGACCGCGATGCAGCTTTGGCAGGACGGACATCGGTCGCGCAATCGACAGCTATGTTTCGAGCATGAAACCCGGGTTGCCAGTCGCCATCTCCGCCGAAAATAGGGCTGTGCATCCTCGGCGAGACAGTAAGAACAAAACTGCAGCCAGGTTGACTCTGTCCGATGTCCGCCGTTGCGAAGCGGCAGCAGAAGCTGCCTCGGCAGGGCGTGCGGCAACATCATCGCCGCCAGCTCATCGGGCGCGATACCGGTGTTGGCGCTCAGCAGCTTTGCGATTTCACCCGGCAGCCGGAAATCAAGGGCTGGCGACCACATTACCGCATTGCGCCGGAGCACGCGAGCGAAGGCTCGCGGCGGAACACCATTGGCATGTGCAAGCCGGTGTAGCCAGCTCGACAGCAACTCGTCTGCCTGGGGCACGACGGTGACCGGCCAGCGGTCGGACGCGACGTCACGATAGTGTTCACGGATGCTGATCGTCGGTGCAGGCGCGTCGACCGTCGTCATAGAAGGCTCTCGCGCAGAGCCGCGTTGCGCCGCTTAGAAACCGGCACGTGGCGGAGCTCGTCGATGCTGGCCTTGCTGATGCGTTCGGTTCCGGATCCAATCGCCGCGACGGCCGCCTTGGTGACGATGGTGACGATCTCGCCGATCAAGCCTTCCGAGAGGCTGAATATCCGACGCGCCAACGGCTCGTTCGACAAATCGGAGCTTTTGGCCAGCGGCAATGCGGCCTCGAGACTGTCGAGCAGCATGAGATAGTTTTCGTCATACTGCCAGCGTGGGACCGCGACCAGCTCGAAGCGGCTCGCCATCTCGCTGGTGGCGTTGATGAAATCGCAGACGGCCACCTCGCCGATCAGCACCGGCGAGATGTCGTACTGGCGGCCGATCCGCCGCAGGAAGGCAAAGACGGCTTCGACGTCGCGGGCACGGCCCCGCAGCGCATTGTGGAACTCGTCGAGAATCAGCACCTTCGGCTTGAGGCTCTCCAGCAAGTGGTCGAGTTGCTCCGCCTTGCGACCGACATCCCACATATCGCCGCCGGGAGCGCGCAGCGCCTGCAGAATACTGGCATAGAAATGGCCGAGGCCGGCGCCTTCGCGTGTCTGGACCATCCAGACTTTTTGCGCGGGCGCGGCTCTCAGGTGCTCGACGGCGAAGCGTTCGGCGATCATCGTCTTGCCGTTGGCGTAGGGGCCGACCAACATCAGCCCCTGGGTTCGCAAAGACGGAGGTCGTTCCAGGAGCTCGGCCAGCCGCCGATGGCTGTCCTGGGCGACATGATGCCCGATCCAACGGGGTGCGCGGATATAGGCGATCCGCTCTTCCCGATCACGGCCGAGATATGGCCGGACATGCTCGAGCAAATGATCCGACATGGCTACCAATCCTCGACCGGCAACCGGCTCTTTTGGCGCGGCGGATGCTCTGCCGGTAGAGGCGCCGGCGGCCGCATGACCGCATAAGGCTTGTCCGCTGTGGCGGCATGTGCGCTGCGGACAGCGTCGCGCAACTGGCGCTTGGAAGCCTTTGCGGTCTCCGCTATGGCTGCGATCTCGCGGCGGACCGCCACCTTCTCGACGTTTGAGCGTCGATTGGTTGTGCGCCGACGGGTGCGCTCGGCCGCATGTTCCCATAGGGTCACTGGCGACAACTGGCCATCGCGTCGCTCGACCGGCCGAAACTGTCTTGTTTCCGGGTCGCGGACATAGACATGACTGATGTCGCGGGGATCGTATCGCACCTCGAGCTTTCCGAGCCGGTCCCGCTCTGGAACGAAGACGCCCAGCCACGCCGAATAATAGTGCAGGGCGAACATGCTGATCCCTTGCGGCGACAATTGCCTCTCCGTTCTTGGTAGAAACGACAGCAGCACGCGTTGCGGATCGTCGCCGAAGACCGGCAATGCCGAACCGTTGCGTTGCCATTCGGTCAGCGGCACCTTCAGGGTCTTGGAATTTTCCTGCAGATTGTGATCGATCACGGCCAGCGCGACGCAGCGCTCGAGATCGGCGAAGCTCAGGCAGGCGCGCCGCTCGGATGGATATTCATCGCGGTGGGCGACGGAACGCCCCGAGGAGCCCGGATAGGTAGCGAGAACTCCGTTGACTTTGCCCAACAGCCGTTCAACCACGCCGCCGTGATGGACCCTGCCACGATCGCGGGGGCGGATCCGAATGCCGTAATCCTCACAGCCTTGTTGGAATGCATGCCCCTTGAACTCCATCGCCGAGTCCGCGACCAGCAGCCGCGGTCGACCGAACATCGGCCAGGCGTGATTGAGATTGCGCGCGGCAAGCCATGCGTCTTTCGGACACATGGCCTGGGCGAGGCATAGCGCGACAGACAGCACCGACGGCTTCTCCAAGGTGAGGCAGAAGCCGAGGATGGATCGTGTCGCCACGTCGGTGATGACAGTCAGGTAAGGGCGGCCGACGAACACACCAGCCCCGTCAACAACCTCCACGAAATTGATATCGGTCGGCGTATGGTCGATTTGGCAGACGGCGAGCGGGTGCGGCGCATGGATATAGCCGGGTCGCGGCTTCAGCCGCAAAAAGTGCTTCGGATTGGCCGAACGCTTCTTGGCGATCTCTTCAGGCGAAAACAAGACCGGGATGCGTCGAGCGACCGTCACATAGGACGGCACGGCAAGACCGGCTTCCTCGCAGCGCGCGCGGATCTCGTCGACCACGGGAGCAAGTCCGGTCGGCTCGAGCGTCAGCCACTTCTCCCGAAGTGTGGTCGCGATGATCTCCTCGATCTGTTCCGACAGCCGTTTGCGCCGACTGACCGCAGTGCGAGGCAGCAGGGCCGTCACCGTCCGATCGGCGCGATATCGGGCGAGGAGATTGTAGATTTGCCGTGTGGTTAGGCGCAGTTCAGCCGCCGCGCGCGTGATGGTAGCCTGCCTCGGGCCGCGACCGTCGAGGATCTTGTCCAACTCGCGGGCAATGCGACGCGCCATCGACCACTGCTCGTCCGAGATCGGGCGATCCGCCGGCAAGGTTCGATCGTGAAATCGCTTTGGCAAGGGGCTTCATTTGAAATCGTTAGCGAAAAATCGACACCGATTTAGCGTCTAAACCTAACGCCTGTATGACATTTTCCGATTTGAAATCCGAAAGTAAAAGCCACA
>NZ_LNCD01000092.1 GCF_001542405.1 Rhizobium altiplani | reverse complement strand
CGGAGAAGGCGAGAATTCTGGATGAATTCGTCGTCATCACGGGCTTTCACCGCAAGCACGCGATGCGGCTGCTGCGGCGCCACAGCGGCGGAGTCAGAGGGCCGACGTCACGTGGAAACGGATCGAGCAGTTAGCCACCGACTACCTACCCAAGCCTTGCATCCTTGATCCATGGCCAAATGTACGCTTCGCCGTCAATCACCCGAGGTAAGAGCCACGTGCGGGAAACCCGCCCGCGTGGATCTGTGCGGGGGGCGCTCAGTAATAGGCGTCCCTACCGCGATATCACGTATTGCCGCACGTAACGATGCTCCCCGAGGTTTGAACGTTGCCTCATCCACTTTGCTCCCGACTTGGAGCAAAGGTCGGGCACGAAGATGGCAGGGGTTTCGCAGCGCCCGGCCTCCTTCGCGAGCTCCTGGAAATGCAGCTTATTAGGCGCCGTGCCGCCGCGAAAACGCAGCTCGGCGGACAGGAGATCGTCATCGAAGATATCGATGAGTGCGCGGCAGATGATGAGATCCTGCTCGACCTGACGCTGATCCGCCCATGGAACGATGCTCCCCACGCAACAATGTTCTGAGCGGGGATCATTCGTCGATCTCCGGCGAGCGGCGCACAATCACGTGCCAGCGATCGTCGCGCTCCTTCGGCGCCGGTGTGAATCCGGGGCGCGCGTCTCGTGTCGGTCGAGCTCCGTCTATGGCGCCGCGCCCGTCAGCGTAGGAGGTCAAGCGCCGTGAGGGCCGGAGATGATATTTTCATTCTGCCAGTATCCGTTTTGCGGTCCTCGATGCCCGCCTCCACTGCTGCAATGTCTTTGCGGTAGTAGAAGACGATCAGATTACGGCCTGCCTTGATCTTCGACATGCGTTTGGGCGTGACGATCTGGAATTCCATAACGGCCTGATGCGTGGCGTCCTGGTACATCGACGCGCTGATGCACCACGAACAGCAGCCCTACTATGTCGGCTTGCTGAAGGCGGAGCCGGCTGGCCGACGACCGCGTCATCGGGGCGATCATGAAAGGTGACAAGATCATGGTGATTGGACGGTAACCGGGAAGGCGAACGGCGCCCTGATACTCAGCCAAATGACCTGATATCGGGACACGTCACGGAGATTCTACTCGGCTGCGACCGCAGTCAGCTTTCCAGCGGTGGCGATCGCCTCCAGATCGTGCAATCGGACACCGGGACAAACTGAGCGCGCGATCTCGATGAGATGCCTATGGTGCGTCAGATAGACAACCTGTCCGCGCTGCGCCATCTCGGCGAACAGCCGGAAGGTCTCTTCAGCACGGAAATCGTCGAAGGACTCCATTATGTCGTCGGCCACGAATGGAACAGGCGGACGGCTTCCCAGAAACTCGTGGTAGCCTGCAACGCGGAGCGCCAAGTACAACTGGAAGCGAGCCCCCTTGGAGAGTTCGTTTGCGGCATTCGATCCACCGCTGGAGGAGACTGCGATCAGCACCTCGCCGTCCTGGCCGGGCTGCGCGGCGACGCCGCTGTAGGCGCCGCGACTGATCATGTTGAACGCTGCCGACGCGCGCGCCATCATGCCGCTGCGATGCCTTTCCCTGTACAGGCGAAGGGCTTGCTCGGCGGCAGCGACGCCGGCTCGCAGTTCCATGTACCGGCGCGCGGATTCCTCGATGTCGAGAAGAATGGTCCGGCGTTTCTCTTCAAGCTGCGCGACCCGCGCGTCGCCGCCGATCGCGTCCAGCGCGTCCTGGACTTTCGACCTCTGATGAAAGACTTCGCTGCATCGCTGATCCTGACCCGTAAGCACGGGCGTCAGGCGGGCAAGTTCACCTTCCAGGTCTTGCTTGTCCACTGAGGCGACAAGCTGCCGTAAAGCAGACATGTCCGCAACACCGCTGATTTGCAGCAATTCCTGCTCGAGACCGGAAATCGACCGCGAAAGCTCCTGACGCCGTTCGGCGATTTCCATTTGCGCCTCGACTTCGCCGAGTGTCGTCACGCCAAAAAAGGCAAACATTTCCAAAAGCCGTGCGTCGAGCACTTCCGTCGCGGCCTTTAGATCCGATTCTTCCTTGCGAGCGTCTTCAAGCTCCCCGCCCAGTTCTTCCCGACGTTCCTGGTTCAGGCCGGCGAGTCTGACGCGCTCGAATATGCGGTGCGCGAGTTCGCGTGGAGATCCCTCCGTCGGAATGCCAAGCTTCTCGCACAAGTCCAAGGCCCTCGCCTCGAACAGCGCCCTGTCCTTCTCCATCTTCTGGACCCGGTCGATCAGGCCGTCCCTGCTCTCGATCGCAGATGCCAGCTTTTCTAACGTGGAGAGAATTTCGCTCATCGCACCGGTGCCTGGGATCACGTCGAGTTCGCCCAGCCAGGAACTCTCGCAGATGAGCTTCCATTCCGACTGCCACGCCTCGGCTGCGAAAGACGCATCGGCAAGCGCCTGCTCGCGATCGACGCACTCGGCTTGCAATCGCCGCATCTGCGTCGCCTGACTGAAGGCCGAATTGAAATCGTTCACGGCGTCTTCTGCGGCCGCGACGAGCGCTGCTATGTCGGCGTCAGGATGGTATCCCACGTTCGCCGCGTCCATTGCCTCGATCAGTAGCCGTCTTGACCGACCGACACGATCGCGGACGTCGGCGATTTCCCGGTCGACATCGGCCAGTTCGTCCCTCGCCTTGAGAACGTCCTCTCTCTTTCGCAGCCAGTCCTCGAGCTCAAACGGGTCCGCCTCCAAACTGGATCCCGCGACAAGCGGGTCCAGCCTCGCAGTAATCTCGGACCGGATTTCTTCTTGCCGGTCCAGTGCCTCCCGTTGCGCGTGGCGCGCGGTCTCCACGTCCGTGCGAACCGCGGCATTGCGCTGAAGGAGCTGGTTGAGCTTGCCGATTTCCGAGAAGTGAAGGAGCCGCTGGGACACAAGGTGGTCGTCCGACTTCATCGCTTCTTCGAAGGCGTCGGCCGTCGCGTCGTCCATCGTCTTGCGGTGGGTGGCCCATGCTTCATCACGCAAAGCTCGACTGTCGGTGGAGTGCATCTCGTCGATCGCACTAACCAGACTGCGCACAGCATCTATCTCGGCGTCCAGTCTGCGGCCTTCCGGTTCAAGACGGTCAAGATCGGCGCGGGCCCTCCGGGCCTGCTCCGTCGCTAGCTTGAACGACGTCTTCCACTGCTCAAGCTTAACCGACGAGGGACATGCCATCGAAGACAGGTCTCCGATGGATCCGCGCCACGGCAGGAGGCGCGACAGCGTTTCGGCCAAGGCGACCGAAGCGGCGTCGCGACGCCGCGACAACGATCGAAGTGCGACCTCCTCGTCAGACCGCGGTATGGTCTTCACGGTGGCGGCCAGTTGTTCGTACGTCTTGACCTTATCGGGCGATAGGTCGGTGGTGGAGTTGCTGGCGCTTAGAACAGCTATCGCTCGCTCTACCTTCGCACACTCGTCCTTTGCGCTGGTCAGGCGGGCGTCGACGCCCGACTTGCCTTCCATCAACGCCCGAAGTGTACCAACCGTCGGCGCATCGAGGATAAGGCGAACGGGGGAAGCATCGCCCGGCCGCCCCAACTGAACCAGTATGCTCTCGATTGAAAGCTCGGCAGCTCTGGCAGAGAGCTTGGGAATGTCATTCTCGGCGGTAATGTACCGCGGCTGAAGATCCGACAGTTCGGCCACGCGTGCCGAAAGCTCCAATGCCACCGGGTCTGGAGCCAGTTTCTCCGCCTCACGCTCGATCTCTGCGATCGAGCGGGCGATCTGCTCAAGCTTCACACGGTATTCGATTTCGCTGCTTCGAAGTCCGGGGAGCTCGCCGCACCAGGATGACGGCGGCACCGGGACCTCTTCCGTCTGGGAGAACTCTCCCTTCAAGGTCGAGAGCCTGGCCATAGGAGAAAGCGCAGCGAGTATCCGCCTTACATCGTCCATCCGCCTCTGGGTCGCTGCTCGCTGCTCCAACGCGTCTTCATGAAGCCGCGAGAGATGCGCGCGCTCGGACGACAAGCGCTGAAAATCACTTACCCGAAGGTCGAGCGCTGCGCGCTGCTCCTTAAGGGTGGTCAACTCTGTCTTGAAGTCGGCGAGCGCGCCGCTGCGGGCGCGGTAGCGGTAGAAGACGTCTGCCTCTCCGCGGATAGACGACAATTGCCGGCTCAGGTCCGAAAGGCCGGCGCTAGCGGAGAACAGCAGCTCGCCGAGGTCCCCCTTGCTGGCCAGGATTCCCTCCCCGCCCTTTTCCAACGTCTTTTCGTCAAGCGAGAACATCGTTGTGAAGGCGTCGCGGTCGATGCCGCCAAGATCGGTTCTGATCAGGGCGTCGGGCAGCGAACGGCCATCGGAATCGAGCAGACTGTTCTGCGGCCGCTTGATCCGGACGAACTCGCGACTTTCTCCCGCAATTTCGATGTTGGCGCCGATCCTCATGGTTGGATAAGGATGCAGGAATCCGTACTTGCTTGACGTACCGATCCCGAAAATCAGGTCCAGGATGGCGTCGAACGTGGTCGACTTGCCGGCTTCGTTTGGCCCGTAGATGACATGAAGGTCCGGCGTCCCTCGACCCGGCTCCCCGAAATCGATGACGCTGTCCGTAAACTTGCCGTAGCGAGTAAGGTCGAGACGGTTGATCCGCATCAATCTACCTCGCCGCCACTACGAAGACGGGCCATCACGTTGACCGAGCCCTCGCGGGCGAAGAGCGCAAGGCTTTCTGTGAACGCTTTCTCATCCGTGCCGAAGATGTCCCGAAGTTCGGCGGGAAGCTGGCCGCGAAGTTCTTCCGCGATCGCCCGAACCTCCTGCTGATATTCCAGAGATGCGCCGACTTCGCTTTCGATGATCATGGAGAGTTCGTCCAAGGCGCCCGATCCGGCGCCCGGACGTTCTGGCGCGGTGCAGGACGTCTGCACCTTGTCGATCCAGACGTTCCCGCTAATGGAGCCGCGCGATTCTAGTTCGGTATGCAGAAGATCAAGATCCCTTCTGATGCGCCATGCGAGCTCGTTCACACCTCTGAGCTGAATGCGGGCTACCAGGTGGTCCGCCGTCACGGACGATCGCAGGGCGTCGAGGTGGGAGGACAAGTCGCCGACCATCGCCTTCCAATCGGCGGCGCCGGAGACGTCGATCGACAGTCTCTCGAACTGCGCCACGCTTGTCTGCCTCTCCTCTATGACGATCGACCGGTCATCGTTGACCGTAACGAGAGAAACGCTTTTCGGGCCGTCCTCGTTGACGTCGCGCCCTTGCGGCATGCCCGGCATCACGATTGCCGATGAACCGTTCTCAACGACTGACCGTCTATGGATATGCCCCAGCGCCCAGTAGTGAAATCCGCTCTGCTGTAGATCGGCAACGCCACATGGCGCGTAGAGATCGTGTCCGACGGAACCCCCAAGACTCGTATGCATGACACCGATGTTGAAGGCATCCGGCACTGGGAGGGTATAGTGCCGAAGCAGACTTTCCGGAGCGTGCGGCTTCGCGAAGCTTAAACCGTGGACAGCCACCGGGAAATGACCGTCGCCCCGCTCCATGACGACCGTCTCCGCGGTCTGGCCGAACACCTTCACCGTATCGGGCATGACCAGTTCAGCAGTGATCCTCGACAGGGCGTCGTGATTTCCTCGGATGATAAAGGTCTTTATTCCCGCCTCGTGCAGGCGTCGAAGCTGCTCCGCCAGGAAGCGGGCCGTCTTCATCGAAGTCTGGTCGCCGTCGTAGAGGTCACCTGCCAGCACAAGCGCATCGACCTTCTCTTCGAGACATAGGTCTATCACCCGGACGAAGGCTCGCCGGGTCGCGAGCCCGATCAGCTCCGAAAGGTCGGCGTTCCGCAACGCAAGCGTCTTCAGGGGTGAATCTAGATGAACATCTGCCGTGTGGACGAATCGAAAAACCAAGGTCGGTCCTCTTCCAGTCTGTCCGATGGATAAAACAGGAGGATAAAGAACGCCAGCATCAATTCATGATTTGTTCTTTTTCCACAGGATCGCTGCTCACCGGAAGCCAGATCAGGACGACCGCATGCGGCGGCCTGCTCGGGGTGCTTTCCTAGTCCTGCGTCGGGCGAACACGAATCCTATGACGAGGAGCACAATGACGACGACATAGCCTGAATGGTCCGCTCTCTTGCTCGAAGGTTCCTTCGACGCGGTTTCGTTGGGCGTCCGCGGTGTCTGCTGCGACGAAGTTGCAGGCTCAGCCGACGAGACATCGGACTGAAGCGCGACTGACGAGGCCGCAGGTGCGGCGGCGGTTGCCCGCGGAGTGACGGTGGGCTCCGTCTCAGCCACCGAGAACGAAAAGAGCGCCTTCAGCGAATCCTGGGTCACTACGCCCGATGGCGCGAGCCCGTGGGCGCGTTGAAATCCCTTCAACGCTGCGACAGACTTCGTTCCCCAGATACCGTCGGGCGTGCCGGCGTCGTATCCTTGCTCGGCAAGCGCCTTCTGAACATCGCGGACCGGTCGGATTTCCGCGAGTGCCGCGCCTGCAGACATCGTGCAGAAGATGCACGCGGCCAGTACCGCCGCGTAGCTTGCCTGAAAAATCATCCTGCCGCCGCCCCAATCAAGACGCGTCCCTATACAGTCGCCACTGCGATGGTTCTTGCGCTTGGCGTCTTTCGGCCCAGCTTTCCTATTCCCTCGAAGCAAAGTCAAAATAAATTTGGATCAACTTCAGCGATAATATTTTGGAATCATCGCAACCCAGCTATATCAGTAGCTCCTGGTTGCTCGTTCGGGCTGATATTCGTGACAATAGACATTGCGCCGATCTTCCGGCCCTATCTCGACGAAGCCATCGCACGCTTCTCTTATCTGCATCCTGACGTGGAAATCGCGACCACCGAGGAAGGCGTTGCACTGAGCAATTCCGATACGGGACTGATTGCCGAATTCCGGTATACGCTCTATCGCCAAAAGATCCATCGCGAGACCGACACGCTTCGCCGGGCGGTGATCGAAAGACTGCTGCGATGAACGTGATGCCGCTGAAGTTCCGGCCGGTGGGCGAGCAGGAATTCATCTTCTGCAACGACGCCGGCGGGTTCTTCCGGTCGAACGGAGCGTTCCTCGAACGCTACGTCCATGGCGACATGACTGCCGAGGACCGGGCCTTCCTCAAAACGAATGGGCACGCCTTCGATAACGTCAGCGACCTCGCGTACAACGCGTTCAGCTATCGATGGGCGAAGCGTCTTCACGCCCCTGCCGACCTCGACTACGTCATCCTCGTGCCGACGCTTCGCTGCAATCTCGCTTGTGCCTACTGCCAGGTCAGCCGCGTCAACGAAAACGCGCCCGGTCACGATTGGGACGCGGCGACGCTCCAGGCCGTCCTTCGCTGGCTCGACGGGCTGTCGACGAAGGCGATCAAGATCGAATTCCAAGGCGGCGAGCCTCTCCTTCGCCTGGATGTCTTGCAGGAGGTCCGCGACTTCGCGCGGCAGCGGTTCGACAAGGCGCAGTTCGTCGTCTGCACCAATCTCCAGGACGTTAGCGAGGCGGCCTGGGACTTCCTGTCGTCGGAAGATACCTTCGTCAGCACGTCGCTCGATCCCACCCGCGCGCTTCACGAACGCCACAGGACTTCGGCCGCCGCCGCAACAGAGCAGTTTCTCCGGAACCTTGCCCGCGCGACGAACGACGGGCCGGATCGCGTCTCGGCGCTGCCGACCTTCGATCTCGATGCCCTCCCCGATCCCCGCGAAGTCATCGACACCTACGCCTGCTTCGGCTTCCGATCGATATACCTGCGACCCGTCAATCATCAGGGCTTTGCCCGGAAACGCTTCCGGACGCGAGACATCAGCGCCGTCTGGAACGCCTATGTGCGCCGCTTCGTCATGACCCTCGTCGAATATAACGCGACGTCGGAGCGCCCGATGGAGGAGTTCTATTTCTCCCACTGTCTGCGGCGCATCGTGCGTGGCGGCCATGATGGCCACGTGGACCTCCGGAACCCCAACATTGTTGGGAGAGACTACGTGGTGGTCGACCACGACGGTTCGTTCTATCCGACCGACGAGGCACGCATGATAACCCGGCTGGGGCAGATCGACCTGCGCATGGGCGACGTTCATACGGGAATGGACTGCACGGTTGTCGACGCCCTGAACGCGGAAGCGCTCAACCTCTTCGATCCGGACTGCGTGCACTGTCCCTATCAGGCCTACTGCGGCGTCGACCTCATCGACGACCTTTCCAGATACGGGCGGATCGACCTGCCCCGTCACCTTACCGATTTCTGCCAGAGGCACACGGCGCTCTTCGATCTGGCTTTCGAACTGCTCTATTCCGACGATCCAAAGGTACGAAGATCGATCGCCCTCTGGTCCGGTCTTGATGAAATGGACCCTGAACTGACGAAGGTTCACCAATGATCGAGCTCCGCATCAAGGTCGATCCGTTTCCTCTCGTGGAACCTCTTGTGGTCAGGCTACGGGACGCGGCAAGCGGTCCAGGTCCGAACGACGCCGTCCTGATCGGCATGGAGGGATCGCGGCGGGAATACGATTTCCAGGGCTTCTCTCTGGCGCTCCATGCGGCGAGTGATCTCAAGCTCGACAACGACGTGATCATGATCGTGCCAGGACAAGCAAGCGCCCGGCGCCTGCTCAGAGCGGATTCGCAGCACAACACGTTCCTGGTCACCGAACAGTGCGACCAGTTGTGCCTCATGTGTTCGCAGCCTCCCAAGAAGCAGCATGTCGATCTGTTTTCCGAACTGGAGACCGCCGCGTCCCTAGCGCCGTCGAACGCCTACATCGGCCTGTCGGGAGGCGAGCCTCTCCTTCACAAGAGGAAGCTCTTCGACATGTTGTTGTCGCTGTCGAAGACGCGGCCCGACCTGATGTTTCATATCCTTACGAACGGCCAGCACTTCGGAGAAGAAGACATCGACACTTTGCAGGAGATCGGCGTCGAACGGATCCTGTGGGGAATTCCTCTTTATGCCGCAAATGCCGACGGCCACGATGCCATCGTCAAGAAAACAGGCGCCTTCGACCGGCTGCCCAAATCCTTCTCCATCCTGTTCGAATCCGGGGCCGCCATCGAGCTTCGAACCGTCGTCATGCAGCAGAATTACGACGAGCTGCCGGCACTGGCTGGGTTCGTCGGCACTGCCCTGCCCTTCCTCGAGCGCTGGGCTATCATGCAGCTTGAAAACATCGGCTTTGGCCGGATGAACTGGGATTCGAGCTTCAAGGACACCTCCACGGACTTTGGCAATGTCGCGCGCGCCATCAACATCGCCACGGCGCGAGATGTTCCAGTCCAGCTCTATAACTTTCCGCTGTGCTCGGTTCCGGCCCGCTACCGCCACCTGGCGCCGGCGTCGATCTCCGACTGGAAGAACAAGCAAGAACCCTTCTGCGCAGACTGCTCGTCGAGGCAGCGATGCGGAGGCTTCTTCGAATGGTATGACCACAAGAAAGGGTTCAGGGGGCTGGGACCGATATGAAACGACGCGTATTTCTCATTCCGTCGCTGCTCGCAGCAGGTTTCCTGCCGGCAAAGACCGACGCCATGCCGCTCGACCCGATCGTCAAGAAGCCCGACCCTCATTCGATCCTCGAGCGGCTCAAGATTCGGCATCTGTATTCGCTCGCCGGACACCGGTCCCATTCGAGCCATAGCTCCCACAGCTCGCATTCCAGCCACAGATCGGGCAGCGGTGGCGGCTATCTGCCGAGTACGTCCTACGCGAGCCCATCCTACAGCGATCCCTCGCCAGCTCCCGCACCACTCTATGCCGCCCCGACCTATTCGGCACCGCCTGTGCAATCACCGGTTCCGGACCCCGCTCCTGTCGCGCCGCGGCAGGCGGCACCCGTCAAGACGCTTCCGGGAAACTCGAACAAGTTCCGACAGGTCGTAATTCAGGTGCAATCGGGACTGACGGCTTATGGCTACTATGCCGGCGCACTGACCGGAGTCGTCGACAAAGAGACGCGCGCCGCCCTGAGCCAGATGCAGCAGGACAATAATCTCAAGGTGACCGGCACGATAACGGCCGAGGTATTGGATGCGTTCGGCATCGCGGTGCAGTAGCCCCGGACCCGGCCATGCTGACGAGTCCGAACGCCATGTTAGCAAGCGGTTCGCCCTCGTGAAACTGCTTGTAGATCCCGATCAGGCCGGCCTCTATTCAGGCTAGGGTGGCGCCTTCGATGAGCCTCCGTTACTATAAAATGGAGGCTCACATGCCCGCAGTGGCGGAAATGCTAAAGGTGAGCGAGGCTGCCGTTGTCTCGCGCGTGAGCCTGCGCGACGTCAATCGCGTCATCGACGAACACATCTTGCCGGGCGCGTTCGTTTCGCTAGACAGCGGTCGTCATGTCCTGGCCGGAGCCTGCTCGCTCATCGCGCTTTACTTCGAAAGCGCCCGCCACCTTACCTCGGAAGAACGCTTGTTTACCATCCGGACGGCAGAGGCCCGGCTCGCAAGCGCTCGCAGCCTTCCGTGGTCCGCCCTACTGCGTGAAGACTGGACCGTGCACCACGAGTTTCTGACGATCGATCTCATGCCCTTTATGAGGGGCGCGCGCGAACGGCTGGACGACCTCGCCGCGGCGCGAGAAGCCATGGCATCATCGCCCGACATCCTTGGTGGGACGCCGGTCATTCGTGGCACCCGCATTCCTGTCTATGATGTTGCCGCGTCCACAGCGGCAGGCGCTTCGACGGAACGCATTCTCGAAACGTGGCCTAACCTCGATGCAGAAAAGATCAGGCTCGCGACGATCTACGCGGAAGCCAATCCTTTGCGTGGACGTCCGCGTGTCTTCAGCGACCTTCACGAAGGATCGGTCATCCTCACGGATCGTTGCGTTCCCCACCGCGGTAGGCGAGATGAAGTTCCTGATTGATGAGTGCCTCAGTCCTGAACTGGCCAAGATGGCGTTGGAAAAAGGTTATGGTGAAACGAGCCATGCCGTTTGAACGAAACTCCGGTACGCCTTGCCGAAAGCGTAGCAGCGTGCGAGGGAAACTAAATCTTAGCCGGGCAGCGCGAATAGACCGTCTTTACAAGCGTTGTGTGGCAAGCCCTAACCTTCTCGATTGCGCACTTGACGACGCACCGCTAAGCAAAGAGGGTGTGATACACGAAAACGTGCAATGTGCGTCCGAGGACTAAAATGACAAATGGGGCCGAGAGACGTCGCCAAATGGTGGAGCGCGCTCAAAAGACGGGTTACGTTCCTTCGAAGATCATCGAGGACGAATTTGGGGTCGATAGCTCGACGATCCGGCGTGATCTCGCTCGTCTTGAAGCCGAGGGACTTATCATCCGTACCCAGGGCGGTTTCCTGCCAATCGAGACTAAGGAAGGGTTTGACTATCCTTATGAACCAAGACGAAAATTTCGCTCATCGGTCAAAGGGCAGCTCGGACAATACGCTGCGGGCCTGGTGAAGGATGGTCAGACTGTCCTCGTCGATAGCGGCTCGACCACATGGCACGTGGCAAATAGCCTCAAATCCAGGCAGAACCTGACCGTGATCACAAACGATCTTCAGATCGCAATGTTGCTCTCGGAATGCAGCAACATCAACTTGCACGTCACGGGCGGCGTACAGGTCGATACAGTCTATACGCTCGTCGGCCCCAACACGGTCGACTACATCAGTAAAATTCACGTCGACATCGCTTTCATCGGTGCCGAAGCCGTGGAGGCAGAGCTTGGCTTGAGCAATGTCAACGTCATCGAGGTGCCGGTGAAGCAGGCAATGATCCGCGCAGCCGATTGCGCCGTGCTTGTTGCCGATAGCTCAAAGCTCGGAAAACGGTCCCTTGCCCGGGTCTGCGGTATAGACGAGCTTTCGCAAATTATTACCGACAGTCGGATCGACGCGGAACAGCGCAAGGCCTTCGGCAAAAAGCTCCAAATCGTCGAACTGTAATACGTCGCTGGGCCTCCAGGGCAACCGAGCCGCCGCACTTGCGTTGGGAAAGCGGTTTGCGGGGATTGCTTATTTCGCAGACACGCTTCTCCCCCTCCCCTAGCTTCGGAGCTGCGATTACTTTGCGATATCCTCCGGGTTTGAGCAGAGGCTTATCGTTGCTAGATAGTGCACACTATCGTGCATTTATTGCTTGACTGCACACTATCGTGCATGCTTGATAGTAGCAACGAGATTTCGATCAATCGTTCCGGAGAGGCGAAGTGACAAAAGACAAGTTGAAACTGGGCGTGGTTGGTTGCGGCCGTATTGCCCAGGCGGCGCATTTTCCTGCAGTCCAAAAGGCAAGCAATGTCGAGCTGGCAGCGGTATTCGATCCAAGTGCACTGCTTGCCAAGGGCGCGGGTATGCGGCTTGGCGTTCCCG
This sequence comes from Rhizobium altiplani, assembly GCF_001542405.1. Taxonomy (GTDB): domain Bacteria; phylum Pseudomonadota; class Alphaproteobacteria; order Rhizobiales; family Rhizobiaceae; genus Rhizobium; species Rhizobium altiplani. The sequence continues at coordinate 79,940 of NZ_LNCD01000092.1, read as the reverse complement.
CCTATACCGAGCAGCAGGATTTTCTGAACGCCGACCTCGACGCCGTGCTGATTGCTATCCCTGACCGGTTCCACGTGCCGGTCTCCATCGCCGCCCTCCAGGCCGGCAAGCATGTTCTTGTCGAAAAGCCGGTCGCCGTAACCGCGTCGGAAGCGGAAACATTGATCGACGTTCTCGGCAAAACCGGCCTCCAGTTGCAGGTCGGCAGCATGAAGCGGTTTGATCCGGGCATTGCTCGCGCACGGCAAGTCATCGCCGCAGGCGACATTGGCCGGATCTTGAGTGCGCGTTGCTGGTATCGCGTGATGTCGGAGCTGCGTCCACCCGTCGAGGCAACCTTGTTTCCGGCCATGCTGGTCGATCAAGACGTGCGAAGCCGCGAGACGGCGCTCAAAGCTGCCAACCGGAAGACACATCTTCTGGCGACTCATGGGATCCATACTTTCGATCTGATGCGCTTCCTTCTCGGCGACTTTACAGTGTCGGCAGCAACTATGGCGGTCGACGGCGCCGATCACTCCTGGCACGGCATTGCAACAACGGAGGCCGGTGCTGCTGCATCTTTCGAAGTAACGGCAAGTGTTCATGCCGAATGGACTGAAGGCTTCCAGGTCTACGGCAGCAAGGGACATATCAGCGCCGAGATCCCTTTTCCCTTCTCACGCGCAGCCAGCAAGGTTCGCATTTTCCGAGCCGAGAACTCCAGCTACGAGGAACCGATCTTCGGCGATACGGACGCCTACAAGCTGCAGGTGGAAGCCTTTGCGGCAGCACTCCTCAACGGCCAGCCGGTTCAGCCGACAGCGCTTGATGGCCTAAAGGCGCTCGAAATCGTGGAGTCCGTCAATTTGCTCGCCGCTCGTGCCGAGCCTGATCATCGCAAGTCGGCATGATCGCCATGGGCAGCTCCTCCAAGGCGATTGCCGTGATCGGGAATGTTCAAGCCGACCTGGTAATGCGGCCGGTGGCAGCCTTGCCTCCCCCCGGCGAAGAGCGGTTCGTCGAGGACGTCAGCTTCCGACCCGGGGGCAGCGGCGGCATAACCGGGATGGTGCTTGCGGCAGCCGGAGCGCCAGTTCGACTGTTCGGATCATTAGGTAATGATCCGATCGGTGCGGTTATCCGTTCGATGCTCGCCGCGGTTGGGGTGCAAACTTCCGACATCACGTCGGTCGAGCAGCCGACTAGCATCACGGTGGCGCTGGAGGCAGCTGACAGGGAGCGGTCTTTTCTTACGTCGCGGGGTCATATGGAGACCTTCTCGAAGAGGGATCTCTCAGATGATGCGATGACAGCGCCGATCACGCTTCTGACCGGCTTCTTCACGACCCCGGCCCTTCAGCCCGACGTAGCCGAGCTCGCCAGGCAAGCGCGTCAGAATGGCAGCATCGTATTGTTCGACCCTGGCTCCGACCAGGCCGGCTGGTCAGGATCCGTCCGCGACATGCTCCTTGCTGTGATCCAGGAGTGCCACTGCTTTCTGCCAAACGAGGCGGAGCTACTGGCCCTAACCGGGCACGAGGACGTGATCGAGGCGTTGGAGGAAATGCGGCAAAGCTTCGCCGGAGCGGTGGTCGTGAAGATGGGCGCGAAAGGCTGCCTGGTTTCCGCAAGCACCAACGCTGCCGCCGTCGAGATCCGGTGTGTTCCGATTGAGGGGCCGGATACGACTGGCGCGGGAGACAGTTTCAACGCAGGCTTTGCGCTCGGATTATCCCGCGGACGAGACTGGGCCGGGTCAGCTCGACTTGGGACCGCGATTGCCTCAGCGGTCTTGAAGCAGCCGGCAATGCGGCGCTATCTCACACCTCAGGATCTTGAGAGGCTTGATGAGCCGCCCGGTCATGATGGGAACCAGGTCAAGAATTCTGCGCTGTTGTAGGATCCCTAACGCGGGCTGTACCAGCAGCTCGCCCTCCCGGGGGGATGGCGCGTCACCCGGCTCGCCATCCCTCTTCGCAAACATCGAAATATTGAACCTAGCAGGGTGACCCGAAACTTGAACACCGCCTTGACTCACCAAGCATGGTTATCGGCTGCCGCTCATCGCATCGGACGACGCCTACGGGCACCTTTAGAAAATGGACTGACAAATTGATCCACCTTGGAATCTTCGCCAAAACCTTCGATCGCAAGACAAGCGCCAGTCTTGCCGATGCAATCGCGCTTGCCGGCTATGAGTGCACGCAGTTCAACATGGCGAGCATAGGCCTCGATACCTTGCCGTCGGTCGTGGACGATGGTCACCTCGAAACCGTGCGGCGTGACTTCGCCGCGAGCAACGTGACCATTCCGGTTATCTCTGGCACCTACAATATGATCGCCCCCAACCCGAAGGTTGTCGAAGAAGGAAGACAGGGTTTCCGCGTGCTCGCCGAAGCAAGCAAAGCACTTGGCTACTCGACGATCACCCTTTGCACCGGGACCCGCCATGCCATGGACAAATGGAAAATTCATCCCGACAACGCCGGTGAAGAAGCTTGGAGCGCGTTCCGCGGCGAACTCGACCGGCTGATCGAAATTGCCGAGGCGCACGATGTTGTCCTTGGTGTTGAACCTGAGCCATCGAATGTCATTTCCTCGCCGACGAGTGCGCGGCGCCTCCTCGACGAAGTTGGGAGCAACCGCGTCAAGATCGTGTTCGACCCTTTCAACCTCGTTGAATGGAGCAAACGCGATTATGCGTCCGACACCCTGCTTCGGGCCTACGATCTCCTGGCAGATTCGACGTCTATCATTCATGCACAGGATATGCGCATCGACGGCAGGCCTTGCGCGCCCGGGACAGGCTTCATCGACTTTCCCAGGCTCCTCAACCTGTTTGTCCGAGGCGGCTTCTCGGGTCCAGTCATCGCCCATGGTTTCGATGAGAGCGAAGCCGCGTCGACCGCCGCATTTCTCTCCGATCTTCTTCCGTCAAAGGAGCCGGTCCGCTGATGGGAAAGGGCGCCACGCGTCACCTCTTTCTGTCGCCGCATCTCGACGATGCGCCATTCAGCTGTGCCGGGCTTATCAGAAAGCTGACGAGCGGTGGCGACGACGTCATTACCTCGACCTTCATCACCGCCGACGCCATTGGCGCGCTTACGCCACTCGCGCGCCGGTTTCATGGCGTCTGGAACCGCGGCGACCGTCCCTACGCGATCCGCCGGCAGGAGGATCGGCAGGCCGCAAATTTCCTTCGAGCGCGGTGCCGTCATGAGGGGTTTCCGGATGCGATCTACCGCACGGATGACAATGGGCAGCCGATATACAGCGATATTCCGCAGCTATTTGCCGGACTGAAGCTCGCCGACCAAAAACATGTCGAGGCGGCCAAAGCCAGGCTTGGCCAGATCATCGCTGAGGAACGTCCCGACATTGTTTATGCGCCGATTGGTATCGGCCGTCATGCAGATCATCTCATGGTGGTTGCGGCGGCCAAAGATGTCTGCCTCGGCCGTCAGACGCTCAGGCTTTACGAGGAATTCCCTTATCTGCTCGGGGAATTCCCGGCCGAACACCCGATAACAGTCGAACGCGGCCTCGAGCTCTCGGGTTGGCAACAGTCAGTCCCTGAATTCATCGACGTGGAGCTTGCGGCTCGGATCGAGGCCGCGCTGCTCTATCCGAGCCAGATCTCCGAAATCTTCGGCAACGATGCTGGTCTCGTCGAAGCGATGCGACGACATGCCGAGCGATACGAAGCGCGCTCCGGCAGGGAGAGACTGTGGACACCAGGATACCCAGCACCTTTTGAAGGAGGGTTTGATGCCTGACGATCGTGACAATGAAAGCGCACTTCGCGTTCTCGCGGTCGGGCTTGGCCATATGGGCATTTCGCACGCTGCGGCTATCACTCGCATCGACGGCTTTGAACTGGTCGGCATTTGCAGCCGCTCGGTGCTTTCCATGGAAGTGCCACCTGCCTTGTCATCCGTCGATCGCTTCAATGATTTCGACGAGGCCCTGAAAGGGCTTAAGCCAGACGCGGTCATCATCAGTACTTATCCCGACACCCATGCCGATTTCGCGATCAAGGCAATGCGGGCCGGAGCCCATGTCTTCGTGGAAAAGCCGATGGCGCGGAGTGTTCAAGAGGGTGAACACATGGTCGCCGTCGCCAAGGAAACACAGCGCACTCTCTATATCGGCTACATTCTGCGCGTCCATCCCTCGTGGCGCGAGCTCATTAGGCGCGGCAAAGAACTCGGCAAACCGCTGGTCATGCGGATGAACATCAATCAGCAATCAATTGGGCATTCCTGGACCTGGCATAAAAACCTGATGAAGTCCCTGCCCCCGCTGGTCGACTGCGGCGTGCACTATATCGACGTTATGTGCGAACTGACGGGAGCCAAGCCCGTTCGCGTCCATGGCATCGGCGCGCGGCTCACAGATGAGATCGCCGAGGACCAGTACAATTATGGTCAGTTGCAGGTGGCCTTCGATGATGGCTCGATCGGCTGGTACGAGGTCGGCTGGGGCCCGATGATGAGCGAAGTGGCCTACTTCGTGAAAGACATCGTCGGGCCAAAAGGTGCGGTCAGTATCACGATGAGTGAACAGGGTGACGCCGCCAATGAAGGGGCATCGACGACCGCGTCTTCGGACATCCTGAACCATGTGAAAACGAGCGCGCTGCGGATCCACCATTCTGCGCTCAATCCGGACAATTCCCTGAAACACGCCGACGAAATCATCAGGATGGCCGACGAGCCTGATCATGACGCACTTTGCGAACTTGAGCAGCGCGCGTTTCTCGGCGCCATCCGAACAGGCGCGATCGACACGCCGGACCTCACAGCTGCGGTGGACAGTCTCCGGGTCGTTCTTGCCGCCGACGAGAGTATCCGCACCCGGCGTCACATCGACCTCTAGGCAGAGAAGGTTGCCCGACTTGACGAACGATAGTTTCATCCGATCTCTCAGCGGTGCATCCCTGAATGTCGTCAGTCGCGGCAATCATGGGCTCCCCGTGTTGTTCCAGCACGGCCTCGGCGGTGACGCGCACCAGGTAGCGCGCATTTTCCCCGACGATGAACGGTTCGCTCTGACCACGATCGAATGCGCCGGGCATGGTGGCTCGTCCTGCCCGCAGCCGCGGGCCTTTTCGATAGAGGCCTTCTATCAGGACATGGAAGCATACTCAGCTGGGCGGTTCCCGCACGGCTTTGTTGTGGGCGGCATCTCGATGGGCGCGGCGCTTGCGCTTGCGCTTGCGATCCGGAACCCTTCGCGTGTGCACGGCCTGATCCTGGTGCGCCCCGCATGGTTTCTGGACAAATCTCCTGACAATCTCGAGCCGATCCGGGCAGTCGGCGAATTGCTGCGGAGATACCCGCGCAAGAAGGCTCTCGAGATCTTTGTTTCGAGCGATCTTGCGGCTCGGATAAGGCGATCAAGCCCAGACAACTACAGCACGTTGACCGATTACCTCGGAGAACACCAGCCTGAATGGCTTGGGAAACTGCTGTCGGACATCGCAGGAGACGGTGTGGAATTGTCTACCGAGCAACTTGCGGCCATCAAGGTTCCGACGCTCGTCATCGGCGTCGACGCGGACGACATCCATCCCTTCACGCTCGCCGAGAAACTCCATCGGTTGATCCCTGGCTCCCGGTTTGAAAAGGCGCCGCGGAAAGACGACGTTCACGCCAAACCCAGCTACGCCGAGCGGACAGCCGAGCTCATCCTAGGGTTTCTTGGCGAGATCGAAGAGCCAACGCCAGACAGGCGCGACAGCACCGCGGCCCTGACGAGAAATTAGCGTTGAACTGAATTCCTGCGGGGGCGGCCCGTTCGGCAGACACGACTCGTCATTTTACTGAAGACCATCAATCAGCAACACAAAGAGGAAAATCCGATGCAATGGCTCAAAGAAATCTTCCACGTTGATAAACCAATCATCGCCATGTGCCACCTCCAGGCACTGCCTGGCGATCCGGCCTACGATACGGCCGGGGGCATGAAAATGGTTATCGACAAAGCTCTTGCCGACCTTACGCACCTTCAGGACGGTGGCGTCGATGCGGTCATGTTCTCAAACGAATTCAGCCTTCCCTATCTGACGAAAGTGCGCCCGGAGACCACTGCCGCCATGGCGCGTGTGATTGGCGAGGTGATGCCATCGATCACGATCCCGTTTGGCGTCAACGTCCTTTGGGACCCCATCGCCTCGATCGATCTGGCCGCCGCGACCGGTGCACTGTTCATCCGCGAAATCATCAGCGGCGTCTATGCGAGTGATTTCGGCCTTTGGAATACCAATGTCGGCGATACCATACGCCACAAGATGCGTCTCGCCCCGGACTTGAAGTTGCTTTACAACATTGTTCCCGAGGCCGCCTCCTATCTCGGCAACCGAAACATCGTCGATATTGCAAAGTCCACGGTGTTCAACAATCGTCCGGACGCGCTTTGTGTCTCAGGTCTGACCGCTGGCGCCGAAACCGATACGCAGATCTTGTCGAGCGTCAAAGCCGCAGTTCCCGGTACCGTCGTGCTGTGCAACACCGGTTGCAGGCTCGAGAACGTGGAGCGCCAGCTATCGGTCTCCGATGGCGCGGTTGTAGGATCCACGTTCAAGATTGATGGTGTGTTCGAAAACGCCGTCGATCCGGCCCGTGTGAAGGCGTTCATGGATAAGGTGAAGTCAATTCGACATTAGGCCCCGGTCCCCGGTTTGAATGCACCCCGGGCTTGGGTCCCTACGCTCTCCCCTTGATCGGGTGAGCGAACCTGGGTCGACGCTTAGCGGTGACATGCAGGGGGCTCGCTCTTTTGCATGTTGCCGACCACAAGTTCCATCATTCTGGAGGATTGAGATGGTTTACCCCTTGAAAGACAAAGTCGCTCTGATCACTGGAGCAAGCTCCGGCATCGGACTGGCGACAGCGCGTGCATTGGCTGCGCAGGGCGCTCAGCTTGCCCTGACCGCTCGCCTGGACACTGAGTATTCGAAGCTCGTTGAAGAGTTTTCGGGCCGGGCCTCGATCGTGGCCGCCGACCTGTGTGAAGACGGAATGGTCGAAAAGGTGGTCGACGATCACCTTAGGACTTTTGGCCGAATTGATGTTTTAGTGGCCAGCGCCGGGATGTTCCATCAGGGCTATGTACCGGACGATGATCCCGAAATATGGGACAGACTTATCGGACTGAACGTCAACAGCGTCTTTCGGACAATCCGCCGCGTGCTCCCAAGCATGGTGGCACAACAGGCCGGTGATATTGTCGCACTTAGCTCCGTTTCAGGACATACGGCGATCCACCACGAGCCAGTTTACAGTGCGTCGAAGCACGCCATTCAGGCTTTCATACACGGCCTGCGCCGGCAAGTTGGGCAGCAAAACATTCGTGTGGGGGCTGTTGCTCCAGGTATCGTTTTGACAAAACTTACGGGCTACACGGACGAAGAACAAATAGCAGAAAAGGTCCGACTGGGTGAAGGCGTGCGAGCAGAAGACGTCGCTGACGCGATTACGTTCATGTTGTCGCGCCCTCGACACGTCACCATTCGCGACATGGTGCTGCTCCCGAGCAACCAGCCGATCTGACATTCGCCACGTCGAATGTGTGCTGTACGAATACTAGCCCTCCAGCTAATCACCGCAAACGACAAGACGTCTTCCTCGGGGGGCAGTTGGGGGGCGGATCACGCACCGCGTGCGCTCAGGGCGCGGAAACGAATACCTTGTCTTTCGAGTATGGTGCATGTTGAGACCGGCTGCACGATCTCGTGCAACAGTTATGACAACCTGCAGCAGATCGGCACATCATCCTCTTTTGGATCGCCTGGCAATCTTGTTCGCCGCTGGCATAACTATTCCCCGACGAGAGGCGTTCGAGGGGCCAAACTCACGGCGATGGCCAGCCGGCATACGAGAATCGTTGACCCGGTGTTTGCTTCCCGCGAGCGGAGCTTATCAAAGTATATCGGACGTTACGCGACCTACGGCATTTCGGCTAAATGTCCCTAGTCTGATCTAGGTCCACGCGCTCGCAGTAACGCCAAGCATGAAGGTCCTACATCCATCAATCCATTTGTGCGAGTGCGCGCGTAGATAAGATCCTATAAAGTTGCATCGCACGATATCGCGCATTTTTAGACTTGACTGCACGCGAACGTGCATATCATATGTTGGCAACTGGGGAGGCCAGTGATGGTGGAGCGGAGCATGAAACTGTCCAGGAGAGTCTGTGGGCTGTCACTGCCTGCGCGTAAGGTGTTCAGTCAGCCTTAGGGCGCGCTCAATACCAAAAGATTCTCTTCACCAAAAGATTCTCTTCCCGGCCCGAAATTCAACAAGAAAAGGGGTTCAACCAATGCAATCGATCATTTCTCGTCGTCACCTTCTGAAGACTACCGGAGCCGCTGTTGCTGCGGCGACGGCCAGTAGTCTTTTCGGCCGCTACGCGCAGGCGCAAGACGCCGAACTGTCTGTGTTCGGCCCGCTACCGCCAGATCCCGCTCCTCCCGGAGCGGCGAAGTTTGCTGAGGCGGCATTCGAAGCGTGGAAAGCGGCAAATGCGACGTCCGTAAACTATGAGATGCTGGCGTGGCCGCAACTTCATGACCGCATGGCAACTGCCTTCGCATCGGGATCCGCACCTTGGGATATCATGTACATGTGCGCGTGGGTCCCCGAGTTCGAAAGCTTCCTCTATCCTTTCGTCGACGATCTCCCGGCCGAATTGATCGCCGACCTTCCGGAGTCCAGTTTTAAGACGGTCACGTGGAAGGGCAAGCGCTATGGAACCGTCTTCACGCTCTCGCTGCTCAATCTCTTCTATAACAAAGAGCATCTTGAACAGGCGGGTATCAAGGAGCCCCCAAAAAATTGGGACGACTTCAAGCGATTTACGAAAGAGTTGACCCGCGACGGACGTTTTGGCTACGTCTCGAACTATGCGGAGGCGGCCGGCATCGGCGGGGCCGCGAGCTACTGGATGGCATTTCTGCAGCAGGCTGGCGGTACGATGTACGGCGAAGACGGCATGCCGGTCTTTAAAGGTGATGCCGGCGTCGATGCTCTCCAGATGATGCTCGATCTGAAGGCGGCCGGAACCGAGCCGGGTTCGATCTCCTACGCCGGGATCAATGACGCCACCAACGTCTTCTCATCCGGTCGCGCGTCGATGATGATGAACTGGCCATTTATGTGGGCGACGGCGCAGGATCCCAAACAGTCGAACATCGTCGGAAAGATGGGCGCTACGATACTTCCTGCGGGCCCTGCAGGTTCCGCCTCGATCGACGGCACGGACGCCTGGACGATTAGCAATGCCAGCCAACATCCTGACAAGGCCCGAAAGCTGGTTGAGTTCTTTATGTCAAAAGAAATTCAGAAGCGTCAGGCACTCGATACCGGGTGGTTGCCGTCTCGACTGTCTGTCCTGGGTGATCCGGAGGTCCAGGCGGCACTGCCGATCGCAAAGGTGGTGCTTGAGCAGGCGCAACACCCCTATGAGAGTTTTGTCACGCCAGACTTTACCGAGGTAACGCAGGCGATTGGCACTGAAGTTCAGAAGGCGCTGCAAGGACAGAAGACGGCTATGGAGGCCATTGCTGAAGCGCACGATCTGGTGACGGCGATCGTCAAACGTCGCGGATGATGTCCCCAGAGGTGATATAGATGGCCACAACATTCGAGAAACGCCGACAGATGGTCGGCGTTGTTCTTATCGCGCCTGCACTAATCGTCATAGCCGGGATCCTTGGTTATCCGATCGTAAGGTCGGCATTGCTCGCGCTCCATGACGTCAAGCTCAGAGCCGGCAAACTCGATCAGGTCTGGGTTGGACTGGCGAACTTTAGGCAGATGTTTTCTGACCAAGGTCTGCAGCACGCCGCATTAAACACGCTTTACTTTTCCGCAATGGAGGTCATCCTCGTTGTCGGGATCGGTTTGGGCGTTGCGCTGCTTTTGAACCAGCCACAGGGCAGAAGTGGGTTTCTAAAGATATTGCTTGTTGTCCCTTGGGCAATCGCCCCGGTGGCCAACGCCGTGCTGTGGAAGTGGATTCTCAACTCCAACTACGGGGTTTTGAATGCCCTGCTAAAGACACTTGGGCTGATTGATGGCTACCAGGTCTGGCTGGGGACGCCGTTCAGTGCATTGAATTTCCTGCTTCTCGTCGACGTATGGAAGTCTATACCTTTTGTCACACTCCTGATGCTGGCGGGTCTCCAGCGGGTGCCTGTCGCCCTGCACAAGGCAGCGTACATGGATGGCGCAAACAGCTTCCAAAGCTTTCGCTATATCACACTGCCAGCCATCAAGGACGCTATCGGGATTGCAGTGATCCTCCAGACGATCTGGTCGCTACGGGTATTTGACATCATTTTCGTTCTCACGCGTGGGGGCCCCGCTGACGGAACAGTGCTTCTGAATTTCCTGGCCTACCGGGTCACGTTCAATTTCCTTGATATCGGCTACGGCGCGGCAATCGCGAACGTCATCTTCATCCTGACGTTCATGCTTGCCATTGGCTATCTGTGGCTCCTCAAACCCAAGCCCACGGCAGGTGCAAAATGAGCTTTCAGGCCTATCGCAACGGCGGGCCAGTCAAAAGGGTCGCTGTCTATTTCGGGTTGACGGTGTTTGTTGTCTGGTCAATTGCACCGATCGTATGGCTTATTGTGTCGAGCCTGCTGGAACAAAGTGCGTTGATCGCCCAGCCACCGGATCTTTCGCCATCCAACTTTACGGTCGACAACTTCGTCACCGTGGCGGCATCTGCAGCTGCGCTCGGGCGTGGCGTGGTAAACTCGCTCATCGTCTCGCTGTTCTCCACGGCACTCGCCCTGGCTTTGGGAGCACCGGCAGCCTACGCGCTCGCTCGCCTGTCCGTTCCCTTTTCGAATGCGCTCGGGTTTATCATTCTTGCAACACAGATGCTGCCGGGGATCGCGATTGCAATACCGCTGTTTCTGATCATCAGCTATTTGGGCCTGATCGACAGCGTGCTGACCTTGGGCGTCGTTTATCTGTCGTTCAACCTCCCGATCGTCATCTGGATTTTGCGCGGATTTTTCCTCAGCATTCCCGTCGGGATCGAAAAGGCAGCAGCCGTCGACGGCGCGGGTGTACTGCGAACGTTCTGGTACATCATCTTGCCGATTTCGATCCCCCCTATGGGAGCAGCCGCCGTGTTCGCGTTCATTGAGGCGTGGAACGAATTCTTCTTCGCTTTGATACTGACACGACAGAGCGCGCAAACAGTGCCGCTCGCGATCGCCCAGTTTGCGGGACAATATCAAACAGTGTTCGGGCAGATGATGGCGGCTGCCGTGATCAGCGTCGCGCCCGTCATCGTGATCGCAACAATCTTCCGGGACCAGATCATCCGCGGTTTCGCCGACGGCATGATGAAAGGATAGACAGTGACTGACGTAAGGTTGAAAGAGGTTTCCAAACGCTTCGGTAGCTTCCAAGTCTGCCACAATATCGATCTTGATATAAAGGCAGGCGAATTCATCACGCTTCTGGGCTCGTCCGGTTGCGGCAAAACCACCACCCTCAACATGGTCGCGGGCCTTGAAGACAGCACCTCCGGTGACATTCTGATTGGCGGAAGACGTGTCAATGACTTGTCGCCGGTCGAGCGCGACGTGGCGATGGTGTTCCAGAACTATGCGCTCTATCCGCATATGACAGTTGCGCAGAATATCGGGTTTACGCTGAAGATGCGCGGCGTCGCCGCATCAGTGATCCGGGAGAAGGTCCAGAAACTTGCAGCCTCTCTGGAACTCGACCATGTACTTGAGAGATTTCCAGCGCAGCTCTCCGGGGGGCAGCAACAAAGAGTAGCGATCGGCCGCGCCCTCATTCGAGAGCCGCGTATCTTCTTGTTCGATGAGCCATTCTCGAACCTTGATGCTTCGCTCCGAGTAAAGATGCGCACGGAAGTCAAGCAACTACATGTGCAGCAGAACGTGACTTCGATTTTCGTGACCCATGACCAGGAAGAGGCGATGTCGATATCGGACAGGATCGCCGTCATGTATCGCGGGCGCGTTGAGCAGTTTGGCACCCCCGAGGAAATCTATGCACGACCGGCCACCCGTTACGTCGCTTCGTTTATCGGGAGCCCGCAGATCGAGCTCCTCGATGGGGTTTTAGCCGAAGCAAACGGATCTATGTTCATTCGTGCCGGCGAGCAGACGCTTCCGGTGAACGTTGCTCCACGCAATTTCAAGGTCGGCAGACCAGTGGAGTTCGGCGTTCGGCCGGAGCACGTTCGCCTCGGTGAAACCGGACTTGAAGGCCGGGTGCATATGCTTCAGCCGGTCGGGCCGGCGACCCATGTAAACATCGATACAGCGGCTGGCAAGTTCACTGCAAGCGTGCCGGGCTTCCTCCAGGCTAAAACAGGTGATGCAGTCAAAATCGATATTCAGGCGCCGCATGTGCATGTATTCGACAAGGAAACAGGTGTTCGACTTTGAAGGTCCGTTAGTTATAGATGGCGGTGGTGTCTGCGTTTCCTCGTTAACAGGAGGCCACCGGTTCTGCCCTATGTATACGCAGGCAACCGGTTGCCGCATCGGATCGTGCCGCACGCACGACTGGCCACCCCGGCGAGATCTTCGAAAGGCTTCCCGTTGGACGGAAACGTTCCGCACGCCAACGTCGATGGATTTCCTGCGTCTGCATCATCGTCGCTCACCGTCCGATCAGGAGGTCATCCAGCTTATCTCCGCTTTGCATATCAGTGACAAGCCTCCGGAAATCAATCGTGTGATTGTGGGCATGACAGGCGCCCGACGGATCGGAGCTAACGCGCCTTTCGCGTTCGTGAGGTGATCTTGCGATGATGCCAGCTATCGAGCAGCATCAACGGTTCTATAATGGAACCAGCCGGAAACGAAATCTCACCGCCATTCGGACCCCGGAGAATAGCCGAAAGTCCAACGTGGCTCCTGGCCTGGGAGGGGCATCAACGCCTGCCATTAGGTTCACTCGGCTGTTGTCGATCCCTGCTCGACGACGGCCGTTTCCCTCTCGGCTTTCTATACCGGTCGTGCCGCAGCTCGGCTTAGCGCCCATCCTCCTCGCCGGCCACGGGGTAAATCTCTAGTGGCCATTCTTCATCCCAACGCTTCGCGCGCCATAGCGAAAGTCATGAACATGCGCAGCCGCGGTCGAGAGCGAGGCCACGTGGTAGCGGCGCGAGACCTCCATGAATTCTTATAAATTGCTTGGAGAGGATGATGGCGAACACATTGCCCCTTTGCCCCCTGCAAATGAACTCGCTTCGGCGGCTGAAACAGGGCCGCACGCTTGAAGAGGTTGCCATAATCGAGGGCCGAAGTATCGGTGACATAGAGCGTTGTTTGGCCGATGCATTGGTGCTGCTCGGCGTGGCGTCGATCGAGGAAGCCATTCTCAAGATCGAACACGCTCAATCGGAGTAAGCATAATGATGCAGCTCCTAACCTGCTAAGGCTCCTGCATCACCTGCAAGAGGCTTGAACCTGCCAACGTTCGGAGGCTAATCAAACGTTCGTTCGAGGCAACTCACAGTATTGCCGTGACCGCCTGGGATTCTCAGTTGCGGCCGGAGCCACTTGCTGGCAGCCCCGGCGATGACGCATGGCTACTGGCCCGCCCCGCTTTGATCAAACGCGACCGCCTCCCCACGGCAACGTGACATCGCCTATGCACCGGCCGCTGGACGATTACGAGAACCTCAATGGTGCCATGTGCCGCAAGGAAGCCCGTACCCTGTCGCAGTCATTGACGCTGCGACAGGTGCGTCGGCTGCTGAAGCGGATACGAGCTGGAGGCGCAGCGTCAACCCGGCACAAGGCGATAGGCCGACCGTCGAACACCGGATCATGCAAAGGATTTTCGCGGCCTAACCGCGGTTTCCCGACGCGGGAACCTGAACAAGCGGAAGCGACGCAGCAACTGGAGGCTTGGCGCGCGAACCCGCCCAAGCATCCTGCGATCAGACAAAGGTGAAGTCGGAGGGGGTAAGGTGCATGTTAGCCAGGTCTGAGACGCTACCTACTTCCGACAAGTGGGCGAAGACATCCACGTGATTAGGCGAAGTAACATACGCTAAATCGACGGTCCTGGTATCGGCGTTGTGGTAGACGATGATGTCGCCGGCGCTCTCTCCGGATATAGCGCTCGTTGCGTCAGACCCGCTGGCGAAACTCTGGTCTGTGATTACCACGACGTGTTCACCGCTCGCACCCGAGGCCTTGCCCTCATAGAAGGTATCAACGGTGGAACCCGCCTGAAGGTCGGCGTGATTGATAAAGTTCGCACCACTATTATCGTTGCCCAATCCCTTCACATCGAAAGCGAAAGTATCTTGAGCCGGGTTAAAATCCAGGATCGTCGATACCGGTTCCGGGATTGGCCCAAAATAAAGCCCCGGCTCTGGAGTGCCCGGCGTCGGATTGTGGAACTGGAAAACGAACGTGTCGGAGCCTTCGCCTCCTGCCAACGAATCCCTACCGTCCCCCACGAAGAGTGTGTCATTGCCTCTTCCACCATCGATATAGTCGTCGTCGTGACTAATGATGCGCGGCTGGTCGTGCCCATTGTCGCCGGAGAGAATGTCGTTACCGTCATCGCCATGGATTTGATCGCCGCCCGGACCACCGATCACATGGTCGTCCCCCCTCCACTGAACACGCGGTCGGCGCCCGCACGAGCGTAGATCTTGTCATCGCCACCTTTGCCAACGATCATATCGTTACCATTGCTGCCCTCGATGATATCATTGGATTCTGTTCCCAAATACATGCTTCTAAAGCTCCTAATGTTACTAGGTTTGGTTATTACGGGACTCCCTATAACCGCGACCACCCACTCTGTGAAATTCTCTGTTTGAATACAAAGCATCGACGGAACGGATGATTAAGCGCACATCAAGAACAACGTTGGCCTCCCGTGGTGCCGATTAAAAAGCTCGATCCGATTCTACGGCTGGTTCTCAAATCGGGTTTGTCACGTTGGCACGATTTGTGGTCAGGTCGTGAATTGGCTCTTTGAATGCGAATGATTGTTAAGCGTCTTTTGCTCCACGCCCGGTTACTGTCTTTCCGAGGCCGTTAAGTGTGCGGCCGGGCACCCACTGGTCGACTGACAAGGTTACGGCAAATCACCGTCCGTCACTGGGACATCGGGGACTGTATTGATGGGGTTGTCTTCTCTGTTCGGCGTGGTGAGGTCAAACACCTTCTGACTGTCCGTAGCTACGGTTATTGATGTCTTCGCAGTATCGCGCTTCTCTCCGGGATCCACTGTGCGGCCCTCACACTATGGGACCAGAAGAATGAGGCGGAACAATTTAATCGGCGACCTGATCGCAAAAAACGACCGTACTAAACAACCACGCGAACTCACCATCCGTCGTCCTGCGAAGGACATCTTTCCACCGGCGGCGAAATCTTCTTGTCTCCTTTTTCTCGTTACCCTGATTGCTAACTACGCAGCAACAGGCAGCCTCTCCTGTGTCCAGCAGAATTCGGTTCCGTCACTCCACAATGCAATGCATGATCACCGCAAGCCGTCGGGCCAAGGCTACAACCGCCTTTTGCCTACCGCGGCGTTTGGCGATATTCATCGCCCACGCTTTTTAGCCACGACAATTTCTTAATGGTTACAAGCAGGACTTGCGCTGCTTCGTACAGCAGGGATCGCATCATCGCGTCACCGCAACAAGATACCCGCCCGCCCCGTTTGCTTTCACCAACTCGTTCAGTCTCGGCGCTATTATGGACGCGTCGAACGGCGGCTGGCTTTGGGTCGCCAGGTTGATGAGAGTGAGGTCGCCGCAAGGTTCAAGAACGGTCCTTTTACGAAGACCGAGAAGGAGCGAACCAACGTCAAGCGCCCATCGACAACACCGAATAGGACCGACCCCTGCAAGCTCGCCGGGTACAAACGCCCCCGACGAGCTTCGGCAACGGCGACGCTGTCTTACGGTCGATCGAAAATACCGTCCCGGGCGCTGCGCTTTTGGTCGTAGCGCTAATGGGCAGCTAGTGGGCAAGCAGAGGTGGAGCAGGGAAGTCCAGTACATTGCTCGTATAGCTTTCGACCAGCGCACTGAACGGAGTGCCGTCCTGAAGCTTCAGCACTGCATGATGTTCGAGAAGAAAGGGCGGTAGTACAAGAGATGATCCCGTTGCGGGTGTCGGTAGCTCCTTTTCTACGTCCCATCCTTCTGGAAGAGGGGACCACAGCAAATTGGAAGATAGATTTGTGCGGGTGAAATTAAGAGATTGGACGGCTCTGCCAAAGGCGACGTCGCTCGTATTCAACGCTTTATTCATGTCCATTGTCAGCCTTGCCGGAACATACCAATTGTCGGCCTCAGAAAGGACGCGATTGCCGCAAACGAGGCGGACATGTCGGTAGGCGATGGGCTCGTCGGGGCCGACCGCCAGAAGTTCTCGGATGCGGCTATCGACGGGCTTGTCTCGGCCGCGAACCCGCTGTGCAACGATCTTAGAACCTAGCGGTGCGAGCTTGTGTCCGGCACACCAGCGATCGAGCGTCAAAGTGGCGCTAGCATTACTCAGGAGATTTGCATTCAAGGTCTGCAGAATCGCAAGTGCCTCAATCCGTGCCGTTGGCGTGTTAGGCCATTGCACCGTGGTGAACGAATCCTGCGCCGATATGCTATGCGCGGCCAGCATGATCGCAGCAGCAGGTGCAAATGCGATAACCCGTATAAACTTCCAACAGTAAATTGACACGAAAAGTCATCCTTTGTGGCGAGTTTGATGAGCGTTGAGACGATTTTTATTGCCAGGGAGGCTTTCCCACAAGCCCCGCTCGAAGGGGACTCCTAGAACGCGGTGTGAGCGGACGCTAGGATGATGGGGGCCGCCTCGGACATAAACCGGCCGGTTTCCAAAGGCAGGAGTAACGTCCGTCATAATGCCTCAGCAGCCATCACTGGTGCCATGACAATCCATGACGTAAATGGGTGCGATCCAAAGAATCGATTTTTCCAATAAGTCGAGTGCCGTTAGAACGCGTTGAATTTTACTTAGCGCGACAACATGACGGTTTTGCCACGAAGTTCCGACGGAATTTTAGCTGTCATGGCGATCAAAGACTGATTGTAGCTTCGCTCACTCCAGACTGACGGGACTAGGTGAGCGCGTTGTGGCCGATATGCGAAAACGCGGAGAGTGTATGTGCGGGATTGTGGGTATTGTCGGCCATCATCCGGTTTCGGACCGGCTGATAGACGCATTGAAACGCCTTGAATATCGTGGCTACGATTCGGCGGGCGTCGCGACGATCGACGGTGGAGCGCTCCATCGCCGGCGCTGTGAGGGCAAGCTCTTCAATCTTGAGGCAAAGCTGAAAGAACAGCCTCTGGCGGGCACAATCGGCATTGCCCATACGCGCTGGGCAACCCATGGCGCGCCGACGGAACGCAATGCCCACCCCCATTTTAGCGACGGCATCGCGGTCGTCCACAATGGGATAATCGAGAATTTCACCGAATTGAAGGATGAGCTGACCGCGGCCGGCGCCGAGTTCCAAACCGACACCGACACGGAGGTCATCGCGCATCTCGTGGCAAGACTTCGCCGGGACGGCATGGGCCGGCGCGAAGCTATGCATGCGATGCTGAAGCGCGTCCGAGGCGCTTACTCGCTGGCTCTGCTTTTCGAGGAAGACCCTTCGACTATCATGGCTGCCCGTAATGGCCCGCCGCTCGCGATCGGTCACGGAAGCGGCGAAATGTTCCTCGGGTCGGACGCGATTGCGCTGGCGCCCTTAACCAACGAGATCACCTACCTGATCGACGGAGATTGGGCGGTCATCGACAAGACTGGCGTCCGTATCTTCGATATCGACGGCGAGGTCACCACCCGACCGCGGCAGATCTCGCTGGTGACGGCCCCTATGATCGACAAGGGCAACTATCGCCATTTCATGGAGAAGGAAATTTACGACCAGCCGGAGGCCATCTCCGATACCCTCAGCCATTACATCAACTTCAGCGACAATAAGGTAGTCGCGGTTTGGCGCGACACGGTCTTCGCCAACGTGCAAAGCTTGGCGATCTCCGCCTGCGGCACTGCGTACTTTGCCGGGCTGATCGGCAAATACTGGTTCGAGCACTACGCACGTCTGCCGGTCGAAATCGATGTCGCGTCAGAATTTCGGTACCGCGAAATCCCGTTCTCGCCACAGGTGGCAGCTCTCTTCATCTCACAATCGGGCGAGACGGCCGATACACTTGCTTGCCTACGCTATTGCAAGGAGCACGGCTTGAAGACCGGTGCAGTCGTCAACGCGCCCGAATCGACGATAGCACGGGAGTCCGACACTGTGTTCCCGATCTTCGCCGGTCCTGAGATTGGCGTTGCGTCTACGAAGGCCTTTACATGCCAGCTCGCCGTTTTGGCTGCGCTCGCGGTTGCTGCTGGCAGGGCGCGTGGCACCCTTACGGAGAAGGAGGAACAGACACTGGTCGGCCGGCTTGCCGAGGTGCCGCGCGTCATGGGGCAGGTGCTCAACAGCATCCGACCAAGGATCGAGCTTCTGTCGCGTGAATTGGCAAAGTGCCGCGCCGTACTCTATCTTGGCCGCGGCACGAGCTTCCCTTTGGCCATGGAAGGCGCCCTGAAATTAAAGGAGATTTCCTATATTCACGCGCAAGGTTATGCTGCCGGCGAACTGAAACACGGTCCGATTGCTCTCATCGACGAGAACATGCCGGTTGTCGTGATCGCACCGCACGACCGCTTTTTCGATAAGACCGTTTCCAACATGCAGGAGGTTGCGGCCCGCGGCGGACGGATCATCTTGATCACCGATGAGAAGGGCGCTAGCGCCTTGAAGCTCGACACGATGCAAACAATCGTTCTTCCAAATGTGGACGAGATCATAGCGCCGATGATCTTCTCGCTGCCGATCCAATTGCTCGCCTATCATACCGCCGTGTTTGCGGGCACTGACGTCGATCAGCCGCGCAACCTGGCGAAATCAGTCACCGTCGAATAGGCCGTGGTTTCCGTAAGGGACGAATGACAGAGTGTAGATGACTTATATCTGCTGAGCATTTGGAGATCGACATGCCGCAAACGAAGATAATTGGCTTCTCGGGCAACATAACACGACCGTCCACGACGCGCACATTCGTCGACCATATCGTCGGGCAATTGGCAATCAAAACGCAAGCGGTGGCGCAGTCCTTCGATGTCGATGACCTTGGACCTTCACTGTTGAAAGCCAAACGGATAGACGACCTCAGCGCTAAAGCGCGCGGGGTCGTAGACCAGATGCTAGAGGCAGACGTCCTGGTCGTAGGCTCACCCACCTACAAGGGCAGTTACACCGGCCTATTCAAGCACTATTTCGATTTGCTCGATCCAACATCGCTGAGGGGCAAGCCTATCATCATCGCTGCGACGGGCGGGGGCGAGCGTCATTCGCTTGTCGTCGAGCATCAGTTGCGTCCTCTGTTCGGGTTCTTTGAAGCGCTTGCGATGCCGACCGCAATCTATGCCACGCGTAATGACTTCGCCCACGGAGAGGTGATTTCCGAGACCATCCGCATGCGTGTAGGCCGGGCTGTCGAGGAAGCAGCATACGCAATAGGATGAGCAGACTCAGCAAACGGCGGCGCAACAGGCACTATTGTCCCACGCGAACCTTACGATGCGATTTAGCCGTATTCACCGCCTCGCAGCCGACGAAAAACTGCTGCCTTGGATGGCGCAATAGCCCGACATCACTGGTGTCCCGCTAAGATGTTTTGAATAGTTGAGTTTTGTCACCTTCGAGACCGTCAGGCATTTCAACTTTGCACCACAACAGCCGACATTTTTGACGCCACGGTTGAGCGCGGACACCCGTGAACTGCGAGGAATTGCCATTTGAGAAAACCGTGTATTCTATTCGCTGCCGTTCTTGTCTGTGCAGCACTCCAGTTTCCCTCCGCTAATAGCATGGCTGAACAGGCGGCCGCGCCTGCTCTGACCGTTTCTCTGACGGCGCCGGCAATACGGGACTGGCTGGAAACCGTTCCCGCGAGCGGCTGGCTGAAACCGTGGCAGGAAGCAATCATTGCGTCCGAAACGAGCGGCCTGCGCATCACCGACGTCCTGGTCGATGTCGGCTCGGTGGTCACGAAAGGGCAGACGCTGGCCCGGCTTTCGCAGGACAGCGTGCTGGCAGACCTTCGCAAACAGGAGGCGGCTGTCGTCATCGCCAAGGCAAAGCTGACAAAGGCCAAGGCAAATGCGGATCGTGCACGCCAGCTTCGTTCATCCGGCGCTCTTTCCGACGAGAAGATCACCGAATATTTCGCCGACGAGCAGACGGCGACGGCAAACCTGGCATCCGAGGAGGCCGCGCTCGACAGCGAAAAGATCAAGTTTGCGCAGACGACCATCACCGCCGCCGACGATGGCCTCATAACCTCGCGTTCGGGCGATCTCGGCGAAGTAGTCTCCACCGGCACCGAGCTCTTCCGCATGGTGCGCCAGCAGCGTGTCGAATGGCAGGCGGAAGTATCGGCGCGTTATCTGCCGCGGATTTCGGAGGGTTTGAGCGTTGCGATCAACGGACCGGACGGTCACGCCATTTCCGGCAAGGTGCGGCTGGTCGGCCCCTCGGTCAGCACCGACACCAGCCGTGCGATCGTCTATGTTGCGCTTCCGTCCGAGGTTCGTCCGCGCACCGGCCTTTATGTCACTGGCAATATCGAGCTGCAGACCACACCGGCGCTCACCGTCCCCGAGACGGCGATCGTGTTCCGGGATGGCATCAGCTACGTCTTCACCGCCGGCGAGGACAAGCGGGTGCGACGGGTCCGCGTGGAAACCGGCCGCCGCAACGATGGCGAGGTCGAAATCATCTCCGGCATCGACCGGTCGGCAAAGGTCGTCACGTCGGGCGGTGCATTTCTGTCGGACAATGACCTCGTGAAAATTGCGGAGAAAAACTGATGAATTTCTCCGCCTTCTCGATCCGCAATCCCATACCAGCGATATTGCTGTTTGTGATGTTTGGATTTGGCGGGCTTTGGGCATTCAAACAGCTGGCGGTTCAGTACTTTCCGGACATGGACCTTCCGACCATCAGCGTTACCGCCACGCTCGATGGGGCTGCGCCGACGCAGCTCGAGACGGAGGTTGCCCGCACCATCGAGAATAGCCTCACCTCCTTGAGCCATCTCGATCATATTCTCACAACGATTACCGATGGCACCGTCTCGACCAAGGTATCCTTCAAGCTGCAGAAAGACAGCGAAACGGCCCTCAATGAGGTCCGCAATGCCGTTGATAGCGTCAAGGCCGATCTCCCGGCACAGATGGCGACGCCGATCGTTACGAAGGCCACCGTCCAAAGCTCCGCAGTTGTCACCTATGCCGTCCGCTCGACCGCTCTCAACGAGACCGAACTGTCCTGGTTTGTCGATAACGATCTGACCAAGGCGCTGCTATCGGTCCCGGGCGTCGGCCAGGTCAACCGCATCGGCGGGATCGATCGCGAGATCCACGTCGATCTCGATCCTTCGACGATGTCGTCGTTCGGCGTCACCGCCGCGACCGTATCAGCGCAGTTGAAGGCCGTGCAAGGCGACAAGTCCGGCGGGCTCGGCGAGATCGGCGGCACGCGTCAGACATTGCGCACGCTCGGCGCCGTAGAGTCGGTCGAGGCCCTGAGGGAGCTCACTATACCGCTCGCTAACGGGCAGCAGGCCCGGCTCGACGACATCGCCTCGGTCGAGGACAGCTTCGCCGAGCGCTCCTCGATGGCCTATCTCGACGGTAAGCCGGTGATCGCCGTCGAAATCAAGCGTTCGAACGGGTTTTCCGATAGCAGTGTTTCGGCTGACGTTGACACGGCAATGAAAAATTTTGCAGCGGCGCATTCGAATGTGCAGATCCATGCAGTCTACAGCCTGATCGGATCAATTCTCGGCAATTATGACGGCTCGATGCACATGTTGTATGAGGGGGCCATCCTGGCGATTGTGGTCGTCTGGCTCTTCCTTCGGGACTGGCGCGCGACGATCCTGTCTGCTGTGGCACTGCCCTTGTCGGTCATCCCGACCTTCCTGTTCATGTATCTCGCCGGCTTTAGCCTGAACGTCGTCACCTTGCTGGCGCTGTCGCTGGTGGTCGGAATTCTCGTCGACGACGCGATCGTCGAGATCGAGAACATCGCCCGCCACCTGCAGATGGGCAAGCGGCCCCTCGATGCTGCAATGGAAGCCGCCAACGAACTCGGGCTCGCCGTCATCGCCACCACCTTCACGCTGGTCGCGGTCTTCCTACCGACGGCGTTCATGAGCGGCATACCAGGCCTCCTATTTCGTCAGTTCGGCATCACCGCCGCTGTTGCCGTCGTTGCCTCGCTTGTCGTTGCCCGTCTGCTCACCCCCATGATGGCCGCCTATTTCATGAAGGCTCATCCGTCGGAGCAGAAGGATGGCCGATTTATGCGCGCCTATATGGCGATGGCCAAGGCTGCCCTCAATCACAGGAAGACAACAGTGGCCGTGACTGCCGTCGTCGTTGCGCTTTCGCTTTCCGTTATCCCTCTCTTAAGAACGGGATACCTGCCGGCCGCTGACGACTCGCGGACGCAGATCACGCTCACCCTGCAGCCCGGCGCCACTGTCGAGCAAACCGACGCCGTAACCAGGAAGGCCGCAGATATTCTCAGTGAGTTTCCCGACGTGACGCATGTGTTTGCTGCTGTCGGCTCGGCATCCTCAGGCGGTGGTGCGACGGTCGCAAGGAGCAGTGTCGGGTCTGCCGCGATCGTCGCCACGCTGACGCCGATTGATGGGCGCGACCGCAAGCAGTCGGAGATCGAAAACGATATTCGGCAGGCGCTTTCCGTCCTCCCCGGAGTGCGTGTGGCGGTCGGTATCGGCTACGGTACCAAGCTCGAGTTCACTCTGGCCAGCGACGATGCCAATGCGCTCGATTGCGCCAGCACGGCGCTCGAGGAGCAGCTTCGGACGCTACAGGGCATCGGCGCCGTGACATCGACGGCGGCGAGGCAAGCGCCGGAAATCCAGATCACGCCCGATTTTGCCCGCGCAGCAGCGCTTGGCGTGACGTCGAATGCGATCGCCAGCGCCGTGCGTGTGGCGACGAACGGAGAATATTCTTCCGACTTGCCGAAGCTCAACCTGCCGCAGCGGCAGATACCGATCGTCGTTCGCTTCTCGCCAGAGGCGCGCACCAATCTCGACGACATTAAGAACATGCGCGTGGCCGGCACCAACGGCAATGTCGATCTCGGATCGATTGCCGATATCCGCATCGGCGGCAGTCCTTCGGAAATCGACCGTATCGACCGCATGCGCAATGTCACCGTTTCCGTCGAACTCAACGGCCGCATTCTGGGCGACGTCAACCGCGAGGCGAAGGCGCTGCCGGCTCTCCAGCATCTGCCGCCGGGCGTTACGCTGGTGGAACACGGCGAGCTTCAGCGCAGCTCCGAGCTGTTCCAGAGCTTCGCGCTTGCGATGGCAATCGGTGTGTTCTGCATCTATGCGGTGCTCGTCCTGCTGTTCCAAGATTTCCTGCAGCCGCTCACGCTTCTGATGGCCCTGCCGCTCTCGCTCGGCGGCGCGCTGGTGCCGCTGGTGGTGACGGGGACCAGCTTCTCGATGCCTGCCGTCATAGGCCTTCTCATGCTGATGGGCGTGGTAACGAAGAACTCCATCCTTCTCATCGAATACGCGATCATGTCACGTCGCCGAGGCATGTCCCGGTTCGAGGCGCTCCTCGATGCCTGCCATAAGCGCGCGCGACCGATCGTCATGACCACCCTTGCCATGGCCGCGGGCATGCTGCCGGCTGCGCTCAGCCTGATGGGCGGAGATTCGAGTTTCCGGCAGCCGATGGCGATCGTGGTGATCGGCGGCGTGATGATATCAACGCTGCTCAGCCTCATCATTATCCCGGTCATCTTCACCTTCGTCGATGACCTGCAAAATTTGCTCAAATCGTTCGGTCGCCGAGCGCTTCGACGCCACGCGACCTGCGGGCGAGAGACGGAGTTCAGTAATTTGCCAGGCGATCTCGGCGGCGATGCGGGGAAATCCCTAGAAATGGCTTCATCTCAGCACAAGGTCATCGAACCCACACCTTGATCGGGACTGCAGGCGTTTTTGACGTATGCTTTTCTTTGTCGATCAATCCCACATTGCCGCCAACCCGCGAATGGCATGTGTTCAGAATTCATCCGTTCAAGGCCCATCTTATCGTCTACCGTGTCGAGGAGGACGGAGCAATTTTCGTGATCCTAATACGCCATGGACATGAAGACTGGGCCGGCGAGAAATGAAACCCCGAATTTCCGCCGAGAACCAGCTTCTCAGTGCAAATCAAAACCTCATCCATAGATCGCGGGCGACATCATTTCCTCAATGCCTGCCCCTCCCCTACCCCGCCGCTGGTGGCGCCCGAGCACAGAACCGACCGCCTTTGAATGTGTAAACCGACCAGGAATATCGATGGTTGCCGTATAGTTGAGAGCGACCACGGGGCCGACACCATGGATCGTCGTCAATCGGCGACAAACTTCATCCTCGCGACCAAATCCAAAACCTTCTTGTGCAACTTGGTAAATTCGTCGCGCAGCATTTTGCGTGCAGCCAACAATGGCTGCATGATTTCGTGTAGATCAGGCCTGTGTTCGACCAGCTCATTGATCCGCTCCTCGAATTTGATCTTGCCGACCAATCCGACTTTCAGACTGAAGTTGCGCAACAATCCGCGAATGTCATTCGCGATGGGATGGCTTTTTCCTGCGGTCCGTCTTATTCGGTTGGCTTTCAAAAATGCTTTGGCCTGGATGCGGATCACCGGCAATCTTGCCTTGGCAAGTCCTCTGAAGCCATTGCAACGATGGTCCCTTCAAGACCGATACATTCAGTGCACAATATGTTTCATGCTGCGCTTCTCCCGTTGATGTTTGAGGCCGTTGAAAGACATGACCTCGTTTTATCATTAGACGCTGCCGGGTGATGGTGTTTCGCGGTCGACATTAGCCGCCGCATGATGGAGCTTCGCGGAACGAGCCTTCCGACTCATTCAGCTGAGACAGCGAGGCAATCCCATCAATGGAATGGCTTGGCTCACGTCCCGGCAGGGACGATTCGGATTTTCAGACGTTGAACGCTATGCGGATTTAGGTTGCGGCTCCCGCATTCGGATCAAAAACTCACCAGTCTTCAGCATTGTGTGCATGATCACCGCAAGTTTGCGCGCCACAGCCACGGCGGCTCTTTTGAAGCCTGCGTTCCCGGAGCTGAAGCCCCTATGTCCGCAGGTAACTCTCCTTTGAGATACGTGTCAGAATGACTGACGCAGCTACGTAGAGAAGCCCACGTAAATGACGGTCGCCGCGGCGACGTCACGTTGTCGGCACCTTAACGGTTGGCGGATAATTCGGTTGAGATGAACGCATCGTCCATCAGCTACAAGAACCACCGCTTTCCACCTACATTCATCGGCTCCGCGCCATGGCCCAGTGGAAAGCCGTGATCCGGCGCAGTTGCCTGAGTTCACCGGCAAGGCCCTAGTCAGCGCGTTCGCGAAACGACGTGACATCGCCCGCATCTTGAATCCGGTAGCGTTCTAAGGCTAAGTTCGGGGCCGGTTTGTCGTCGCCCGAAGACACGAACTAGATGGAGCCGCGGGTTGGTAAGCATTGGGGACGAGAAGCGCAACAGGGATCGGCAGACGATCCTATCGCGGTTGCACGAGGAGATCGATCAGCTTCCAAACGCACTCGCTCGGATCGCGAAGTACATCCTGGAAAACCCGGAGAAAGTGCTGCGCCAGTCCGTGGCAGAACTTGGCGAATTTGCGGGCAGTGGCGAAGCTAGTATCCTGCGGCTTTGCCGTCAGATCGGGTTTACCGGGTTTCGCGACTTCAAGCTTGCGCTTGCAGCGGAAGTCGGCCGACCCCAACTCGCCGTTGTCAGTTCTTCAGGTGCTGATCCCGCAATCGACAAACTGCAGCGAACACTGATCGAGAACCTGGAGGTCGCCCACAGCCATGTCGATCTTACGAGCTTGGACAGGATCGCCGAAGCGCTTGCGACCGCCCGCCGCATCGACATCTATGGTGCGGGAATGTCCGGTTTTGTCGCGGAGATGCTGGCATATCGTCTGCTTCGCGTGGGCTTGACTGCGCTCGCCTTCCGGAACTCGCATATGGCGCATGAAGTTGCTAATGGGCTTGGCGAAGGTTGCGTTGCGGTGGCATTCTCAGTCTCGGGCTTGACCGTCGAAACCGTCCAGTTCCTCAAAGGTGCGCGCGCCACTGGCGCAACGACCGTCGCGGTTACCAACCGAACGCAAAGCCCTCTGAGCAAGGCCGCGCATTATAGCCTTCAAGCCTCAGGCCTGCATGACAATCCTTTCGGCGGAACGCTGACGCCAGTGGCTGGCAAGATTTTCGTCATCGAATGTCTGATGCTTGCGCTCGACAAGCACCTGAACCGGCCAATGAAATAAAACTCCATATGTCACATTGGTGAAATAAAGCGCCAATAGAACGATGGCGTCCGCTTCTTCTCGAGGATGGCAGAATGGCGACCGTAAGAAGCCCCTTGGCGTGGCCCGTAAGCCGCACGCTTTCTTTCGAGAACGTGCACTTACGCTGGCGTTCAGCATGCTGCACCGCAGTCGAACACCTACAACATTATCCATGTGGAACCACCACGAGCTTTTCCGGAGGGCGGACGCTCTTCCCCCAAAACTCTTCCAAATAACCAGTTGCAAAAAATGAAATAAAACTCCATGATGTCATCAATGTGAAATAAAGCACCATTAAGAAAACTGCTAACCATGTGGATAGGGAATGGCAGCTTTGGAACTTCACATAGACAAAATCAGCAAGAAATTCGGCGAAGTAAATGTTCTGCGCGACGTGTCGATCAGCGTTGCCGCCGGCGAATTTGTGACCCTTCTTGGGCCTTCAGGCTGCGGTAAATCTACGCTTCTACGTATAATTGCCGGGCTCGAGCGAGCGGACCAGGGCCATGTGTTCGCGGGCGAAAAAAAGCTCGACGACGTCGCGGCAAAGGACCGAGACTTGGCATTTGTTTTTCAAAGCTATGCGCTCTATCCGCACCTTAGCGTGTACGACAATATCGCCGCGCCATTGGTAATGCGCGAACTAAGCAGCTTGGAGCGGTTGCCGATCCTTGGTGCTGCCCTGCCAGGTGCCGCCGGACGCTATCGCTCGATCGACGAGCGGGTTCGTGAAACCTCGGCGATTCTAAAACTCGATGCCCTTCTCGACAGGCGTCCACCGGCGCTTTCGGGCGGCCAGCGTCAGCGTGTGGCACTAGGACGGGCGATGGTCCGTGCACCGAGGATATTCCTCATGGATGAGCCCTTGGCAAACCTGGATGCGGCGCTGCGAATTCACACACGAGGTGAAATCGCCCGACTCCACAAGAAAATGGGAGCGACGACGGTGTTCGTCACTCACGATCAGGCTGAGGCAGCAGCAATATCTGACCGGGTCGCGGTGATGTTCCGGGGGCACGTTCGTCAGATCGCCAAGCCAGCCGATCTCTATCGTGATCCGGTCGATCTTGAGGTCGCCCGTTTTCTCGCGCAGCCTTTCCTGAATGAGGTCCGTGTTTCCGCCACAGTGGGCGGGATGGTCGCCATCGGGGGTGGCAAAATAGCACTCCGTGACGCGATCGGCTCCACCGGCCCCGGCACCTTGGCGTTTCGCCCCGAGCACGCAAGCATTGCTGCGCATGATGTGCCCGGTACCCTCCGCGTCTGCCTTTCGCGTATCGAACATTCCGGAACGGACGCAAACCTTTTTGTCGAGGCTGAGGCGGGCGCCGAATTCGTCGTTCGAGTGTCGGCGGATCAAGCGCGCTCGGTCCATCCTGGTGAGCACCTCGCTCTGACGATAGACGCGGAGAATGCCTGGTTCTTCCCCGAAAGTCGGTCTCGGCGAGAACGTGTCGAACGCGAGGCTGCTTAGATGGCTGTGCTCGACGATGTTTCTCTCGCAGCAGCCCCTGAGCGGTCAATCTACAAGTCGGACCGCGCGCAAGCCCGTGCCGGGCTGGTTCTTGCGTTGCCAGCCTCGCTGCTCCTGCTTGCCCTTTTGATCGGCCCAGCGATCCTGGTTCTGTTCCTTTCGTTTACCGACGCATCTTTGGGCCTGGTCGGTATCCGCTTTGTCGGTCTTGGCAATTATGGTCGAATGCTGACCGACCCAGGTTTCTCGAACAGCCTCCGCAATACGGCGCTCTATGTCCTTGTGGTGGTCCCAATATCGATCGGGTGGGGTCTGCTTGTTGCCTTGCTGATTTCACGGTGCACCTTTTCCGCTTTTTACAGAACGGCCTATTTCCTCCCGGTCGCCGCAACCCTTGTGGCGCTCGCGACCGCCTGGGAGGCGATCCTCCATCCTAGTCTTGGCGCCGCCAACGCGTTCCTTCACCTGCTCGGCGCCTCGCCTATACGGTTTCTCTCCGACCCGTCCATGGCGGTCTATGCCCTTGCCTGCATCGGCATTTGGCAGCTGGTCGGCTTCAACATGATCCTCTTCCTGGCCGGACTTTCCACAATTCCAGAAGAGCTCTACGAGGCGGCTGCGATCGACGGTGCAGACGGTGGTTTCAAGCGCTTCCGGCTCGTAACCTGGCCGATGCTTGCTCCGGTGACGCTGTTCGTCACCGTCATGACAGTCATCCGCGCGTTCTCGGTGTTTGAGACAGTTGCTGTGCTCACCCAGGGCGGACCGATGAAGTCGACAATGGTCGTCCTTTATACATTCTACGAAGAGGGCTTCCGGTTCTTCCGCGTCGGCTATGCATCGGCGATCGCCGTGTCTTTCTTCGTGTTCGTGACGATGCTGTCTCTGATCCAGATGCGCCTGTCGGACCCTAGGGCGTCCGGTACGAAGAACTTGAGGGGAACGCCATGATCCTTGCGAAATCTCCCGTATCGCGCATTGCCTCACACGCCGTTCTGCTCTCGGGCGCAATCATCATGGTTTTCCCATTCATCTGGATGGTGCTGGCCTCAGGTACACCGGAGAGCGAAATCTTCAATGGCGGTCTTCTGCCTGTGCCGACACTGGCCGGCACCGCGCAGAATTACGGCGCAGCACTCACCGCAATCCCGCTCTTGCGCTTCATGGCCAATGGATTTGTGGTCTGTCTCGCGATCCTGACCCTGCAAATTGCCGTGGCGATCCCGTGCGGCTATGCGCTCGCCAAGCTGTCCTTTCCAGGCAGGCCGCTCCTGCTCGGCGCAGTGCTGCTCGGGCTTCTCGTGCCAGTGCAGATCCCGACAATTCCGATCTACGTTGCGCTCGCGAAATCGGGGCTGCTCGACACCTACCCAGCGCTCATTCTGCCCTGGATCATCTCGGTCTTCGCGATCTTCCTGTTTCGACAGTTTTTCGTCACCTTCCCTGACGAAGTGCTTGATGCGGCCCGGCTTGACGGTTTCAGCGAGCTCTCGATCGCCTGGCGCATCATGGTGCCCGCCGCATGGCCAGCAGTCGCCGCTTTCTCTATTTTCTCCATCGTGGCCCATTGGAACGACCTCTACTGGCCGCTGGTGGTGACAACCAATCCCGACATGATGATGCCCTCGCTTGGCATTGCCTATTTCCGGCAAGCAGGCGACGGCGGCGGTCAGGTCGGTGCGCTGATGGCCGGGGGCGTGATCGTCACAGCGCCCCTGGCCGCCCTCTTCCTCTCAATGCAGAGGCATTTCATCAGGGGTCTGGTGGTCGGCCGACACTAGGCATCCTCAACAACCCAACCCAACCACGAACGACAGGAGAGCATCGTGAAAACGATTGCCATGATGATCGCGGCTGGCCTTGCCATGGCAGGCCTGACCGCCCCCGCCCACGCGGAAACCAAGCTCGACGTCTATTACGCCTGGGCCGAGCACGAGCCTATTCACGCAGCCGTCGCCAAGAGCTTCGAAGCGAAGTATCCCGATATCAAGATCGGGTTCAGGGCAGCGGCCCCGAGCTACGACGAAGCCGTCCAGGCGCTCATCCGCCAAAGCATGGCCGGCCAGTTGCCTGATGTCCATTATGTCGGCTTCAACGTGCTGCGCCCGCTCGTCGCCCGCGGCCTGATCGAGCCGATTGACGATCTGGTTGCCAAGGATCACCTGACCGACAAGGGCTATACCGATCAGGTTCTGTCGCTCGCCAAGATAGATGGCAAGCTCTACGGCCTGCCGTTCGCTATGTCGACGCCGGTCGTCTATTTCAATGCCGACCTTATCAAGCGGGCCGGCGGCGATCCTGAAAAGATTCCGACTGACTGGGACGGTTTCGTGGCGCTAGCCGGCAAGATCGGAGCGCTCGGCGACGGGACATCGGGCATGTTCTACGATCTCGGTTCGGACGACTGGACGACACAGAACCTGGTGCGCAATTTCGGTGGCCAGATGATGAACGACAAGGAAACCGACATCGCTTTCGACGGTCCGACCGGTCAGTCTGCCGCCAAGCTCTTCAAGCGCTTCCATACGGAAGGCACGCAGCCGGCGATAGACAGCCGTGCAGCCCGTCAGCTCTTCACCTCAGGCAAGCTCGGCTTCTTCTTCGCATCGGCTGGCAGCGTCAGCGGCCTCGAAAAAGAAATCGGCACGCGCTTCAAGCTGACGACGGCAAAACAGCCGCTGGGCTCCGAGGCCGCAACGATGCCGACGGGCGGCATGGTCGCGGTCATCCTGTCCAAGGACGAAGCCAAGCGTGCCGCAGCCTGGGAATATGTGAAGTTTGCCACCAGCGCGGACGGCCAGAGCATTGTCGTTCCGAACACCGGTTATATGCCGACGAATACCGGTGCTCTCGACAAGGATCACCTTGCCGACTTCTACAAGCAGCACCCGAACTGGTACACAAGCGTGCAGCAGACGCCGCGCGCCCGTCCGTGGTTCTCCTGGCCCGGCGAAAACGGTGTCGAGATCTCGCAGGTCATTCGCGACGACATGTCCGCAATCGCGCTTGGCAGCATGGAGCCGGATGCAGCTCTCGCCGATATGGCAGAGAAGGTTCGCGCGCTTCTCCCGAAGACCAACTAAGCCACTCCTACCAAGAGCGCCGGACCCGCTTCGGCGCTCGCTTTCATGGATCAATCAATGAAACTCATCCACCTCACCGACCTGCATCTGGTGGCTCCGGGCAAGACCCTTTACGGTTTCGATCCCGCCGCCCGTCTCCGCACTGTGATCGCGACCATTAACAACGAGCATGCGGATGCTGATCTCTGCGTCATCACCGGCGATCTGACCGATGAAGGCGACGCCGCCGCCTACCAGCTTCTGCGCGACATCCTGCAGGACCTCCGGGTGCCGCATCGCCTCTTGCTCGGGAACCACGATCATCGGGCTAATTTCCGTCGGGTTTTCCCCGACGCCGCAATCGACGCAACAGGCTTCGTCCAATCGGTCCTGGATCTGCCGGCTGGCCGCTTGATTTTCCTCGACACGCTGGTGACCGACCACGGTCATGGCTCGCTCGGCTGCGGCCGGTTCGAATGGCTTCTAGAGCGCCTTGCTGAAGAGCCAATTCGGCCAAGCTATTTGTTTTGCCATCACCCGCTGCAATCGATCGGGCTGCCGCATTTTGCGCCGCACATCACCCTGGTTCCAAGAAACGCCGTGGGGCCGCTCGTCAAGACAGGTTCGGTCCGCCACATCTTCTGCGGCCATGTCCATGTCGACGTTGGCGGCACCTGGCAAGGCGTACCGTTTAGCGCGAGCCGGGGCGTTGCGCACCAGATCATTCCGCATCTCGAGCGGCGCGATGCGCGCTTCGTCAACGATGCGCCGGCCTTTAATGTCGCCTTAGTTCGCGACGACAGCGTCCTGATCAATCAGTTCGAGGTCAGCAGCAGGGTCGTGGTCGCAATCAGCCCCGAGGAATTCATGCCGGAGGGTTTCCAATGAGCCTGACCAAACCATTCGACCTTGTCATCTTCGACTGTGACGGTGTCCTCATCGACAGCGAAAAGCTCGCTACCCAGATCGACGCCGATGAACTGGCGCGCATTGGTTTTCCGACCTCTTACGAAGACGTTGTCCGCCGATATACCGGGCTGTCTGCCGCCACGATGCGACGCATGGTCGAGGAGGAGTGGGGAAGGCCTCTGCCTCCCGATTTCGAAGAAGTGGTCGCCGCAAAGATCAAGGAGAAGTATCTGACCGAGTTGGAGGCGATCGACGGCATCGCCGAGCTTCTTGGCCAAATTGCAGTGCCGCGTTGTGTCGCCTCCAGCAGCGCGCCTGAAAAACTGCGTCTCGGTCTTGAGAGGACCGGCCTTTGGCCGTTGCTCGAACCGCATGTCTTCAGCACCGTCATGGTATCGAAGGGCAAACCCGCACCTGATCTTTTTCTGTTCGCGGCCGACCGGATGGGGGCCGATCCTGCCCGTACGGTTGTCGTGGAAGACAGCATCGCCGGCGTCCAGGCCGGTGTCGCGGCCGGGATGACGGTTATCGGCTTCACAGCCGGCGGCCATTGCCTCAACGATCACGATGAGCGGCTCCTTTCCGTCGGGGCCTCGGTAGTTACGCGTTCTGCCGCGCAGCTCAAAGCTTTGCTGTGCACAGATCAGGTCCGGCTTCGAGGCGCCGGCTAGATTGTCAATCCCCAACTTCGCGCGAATAGAGCAAAAAAAGTCGCTCTGATTCCTCACGCCGAAAACCAACCGCATGGCAGCGCCTCCCGGGCCCCCCAGGTTCTCAAAGGCATCTTTTTATGCGCAAAATACAATAGGCGGACGGAAAATGGCGCTTGGGGGCTTGCCTTTGTCGCGTTTAAGCGATGTTTGTGGCGGCAATCATCGTGGGCATCGAAGCGGAGGCGAAGAATGGGCGTGCGACAGCGGGTGGGATCGAAGTTCAAGGATGAGATAGAATTCCTGAAAGGCTGGAAGCGCGACCGAACAGCCGTCGGCGCCATAACGCCGACCTCCGTCGTGACCGCCCGGAAGATGGCGAGCGTCATTGATTCATCCTCGGGGCTTCCGGTGCTTGAACTTGGCCCGGGAACCGGCGTCATCACAAAACAGATCCTGGCGCTGGGCGTTCGGCCGAAGGATCTGGTTTCCGTTGAATACTCGCCGGAGTTTTGCCGGCATCTCAGGCAGGAGTTTCCCGAAGTCGACGTTCGATGCGGAGACGCCTTCGCGCTCGATCTTGTTCTGGGTCCTGAGCGGGGCGCAAAGTTCGACTGCGTCATTTCCGCTGTACCTCTCCTGCACTTGCCTCCAGACAAGCGCCTGTCACTGATCCTCGACCTCCTGGAACGTGTGCCGAACGGAAGGCCCGTTGTTCAGATCACCTATGGGTTGCTGTCTCCGGTCGTCGCGCTTCCCGCCGGTTACGAAGTCCGCCACCTGGCTTTCATGATGCGCAACATTCCACCGGCGCAGCTCTGGACGTACAGAAAAAGGCGATGAGCTCTCTCATCGGTCAAGAACGACATAGGTGCTTCGTCGATGGAGCGACGTGGCGCTGTTGACTTACCGCTGACCGTCAAGTTGCTTTCGGGAAGCTCTCGGCGTTACCTTCCGACGAAATCGACGTCGACGATCTTGAGATCGTCCGTGAATACACGCTTCTGCATTGAGCCGGCGGCCATGGCTACGGCGTTCCGCTTGCGAGCGGCCGCAGCAACGGAGGCTTTGCTGCGGCCGAGGCGGCCGATCCCATGATCGCGGAAATCAAATAAGCCGTACGTTTTCAGCTTTCGACTTGCCGGTTTTGCGATCCTGGCCCACCTCGTAGCTCACCTTCTGTCCCTCGCTGAGAGAGCTTCCAGCCTGCAAGGCAGACACGTGCACAAATACGTCAGCCCCCCCATTATCCGGGGTGATGAAGCCAAATCCTTTGTCTCCATTGAAAAATTTAACCATACCAGTGGCCATGAACAAAATCCTCGACGCTTTCACGGCTGATTGCCGCTTCCGGAATCTTTAAGGCGACGGAGTTTTCTTCGCAATCGGTTGCCCTCATCTTATTCGTCACTGTCGCGGCAAAATTGGTTCGTCCCAAGGATTCGGGAAGAACCTCGCGATGGATTCAAATCTCTTGGCAGTCGATGATCATTGCCGTGCTGCTGTTCTATGGCTCCCGTTTTGAAACGTCCTCGTCTGTTACCGCATAGAGATTTCCCGGTCTATCTGCCGGGTCGGCAGCCGCACCCCGTGCGTGATCCCGGGGGCACAGCTGTCACGTGGGTCCCCAGTCCCCGCAGAGATGGCGCCGCCGAACTCCGACAGTTTCGCCTGAGGCCAAGATCTCTTCAATCACGGTATTACTGGGAGGCGCACGAGGCTGGGAAGGCCTTTGGCAGGCGGCGGAACGCGGCAGCGCAATTCGTGCGTTGCTCAATGGCTGATCCTGGTGTCGGCAGCCGGTGGGAAAATACGCGAGGGTAAACACCAGGCAGCCCTTCGCCGCGCGAGGCGCGCTGCCGCGACCTTTCGCCGGTTGATGACGGTGCGGGGTTGCGACTTCAGGCCTGCACCTGGCATCTCTCTTTATTCTCGGCATTCCCGCGCGAGGAAGCGCCGGTTGACAGGCGGGCGAAGGACTCGCTCTGTGCCCTGTTAAAGTCACCATTGCGCCGGCTGAACGAAGCCTTCCCGCTCATCCGGTTCGTCGTCTGGAATGGCAATGGATTGATGATCGACATCCGGCTCTTCGCCGGAGGGGTGCAGGTCAAGTGGGCTTGATCTGGACAGGGACCGCTCGCGCAGGAGCGCGGCATACCGGCGGCGCATTTCATCGGACTCGATCGTCCCTGCCGTCCAAAGTGCGACCAGTTCCATGAAACCGGGGTCTTCATCGATCCGGATCCCTCGCGCCTTCCAACGCGCGATGACCCGTTCGGCTATGTCCCTGCGTGAATCCATTGTCACTTCCCTATGCCGCCCTGCCACCTACCCGGTGAGATACCAAGATTCTTCGCCAGTTGAAATCGGCTAATGTCACGCCGGCCGCCCGCGATCTGTTTTCAGGACCTTGCCGGCTGGAGCTATCGAGATCGCAAGATCAGGATGCATTTGGCGCAATCCATCGGCGCAGTCCAATCCCGCTCTCATTTGATGGCGTCCTGGCCCGGTTCCGGATCTTCCACGATCAACCCGCAAGGAGTCCGTGCGCAAGCTTCGGCCGCTTCTGCTTCGCGTCGCGGTGATCGCGCCCCCCGGGCCTTCTGAGGAGCCATCGAGCGGGAATTGGCCCGCTCCGAAGGGGCCTCTCACATGTCGCACGACCTCTCACTCGCCCAGTTCCACGCATTCCAGCTCTCCCGCGACCTTGTGGTTCCGATCACCCTCTTCTCGGTCGACGGCAAATACGGCATCCCGCCGTCTGACGAAAACGACGCCGACGACGATCTTGAGATCGTCCATGAATACACGCCGTGGCATTGAGCCGGCGGCACCTTAGGCGTGCCGCTTGCGAGCGGCAGGCCGCAAGGGAGGCTCCGCCGCGGCCGACCTTGCATGATTCACCAAATTGCAAGCCGCGCCCTTGCGGCCTTTGCTCTTCACGCCCGGTGAAGTGGCCGATGAATAGAACCGACGAGCAGGAGGCGATCGCTTTCGCGATCGGAGGAAGGATGGAGAGAAGAGAGATAGAGGCGCTACGCGATGCCGTAAGCTGCGCAGCTGTGCTGGAACAGGCCGGATTTGCCATTGATGTCAAGGAAAGCACCCGCCGGGCGGTAAAGTTTCGACGCAGCAGTGAGATCGTCATCGTCACACATCAAGGGCGCGGATGGTTCGACCCGCTCAGCGAGGCGAAGGGTGATGTCTTCGGGCTCGTCGAGCACCTGGATCGCGCCAGCTTTCACGAGGCCATCGAAAAGGTCGCGGCTCTGGTGGGGTTCGAAATTTCCGCGCCCGAATGGAAATCTCTAAGCGCTGCAGACAAATCCGACCTTTCCCTTACCGATCGTTGGCGAGCACGCCGCCGCCCGTGGCCTGGCTCATTGACATGGCGCTACCTGCACGACGAGCGCTGCCTTCCAACATCCCTGCTCCGCACGGCGATCAAACGCGAACTCCTCCGGGAAGGGCCGCAGGGCAGCCTATGGGCCGCTCATACGAACCATGCGGGCGACATCACAGGCTGGGAGGCGCGCGGTCCGCAATATCGTGGCTTTGCCAGCGGGGGAGCGAAGGTTCTGTTCCGCCTCGGCCCTGACGCTGCAATGCGCTTGGCCGTGACGGAAGCTGCGATCGACGCCATGAGCCTGGCGGCAATCGAGGGGTTACGTGATGGTACACTTTATCTCAGCACCGGCGGCGGCTGGTCTCCGATCACGGCCGCAGCCCTTGGCGCGCTGGCTTCACGCCCCACCGTTCAGCTTGTCGCCGCCACCGACGCCAATCCCCAAGGCGATCTGTTTGCCGAGCGATTGCGCGCGCTTGCCCATGGGGCCGGCTGCGATTGGATGCGGCTCCGCCCACCGCAAGAAGACTGGAACGAGGCCCTGAAGGCTCGCGCGAAGCGAAGGAATGAGAACAGGAAAAGCGAGGGTGGGAGGAAAGAAGAGGAGGCGTGCCGCATGCGCTCCGGCCGCGTCAACGGAGGCTTTGCCCGTGAGCCGGCCCTGGACCCCGCCGGCCGCGATGTCGGCGGCATGACCCAGGTGATCGCGGCGGTCGGCGGCAAGCGCGGCGACCACGTAGACGCGCCGCTTCCTTGTGCCGAGCCAAGAATATTCCGTCGGTTTCGTCATCAATGAGACGAAGCATGCCGCCTAGACGGCCCCTCCAGCTGCGCCGGTTGGCGCGGGAGGGCGGCGTAATGGCCAATTCCGAACGACAGCTCGGCGAGCTTGCCAGAATGGAAGCGGCACGGCGAAAGACGCAGCACCAGCTCGATCTCATCGACCGGCTAACCGCGCTCATTCCCCTGCTTGGACGGCGCCTTCCTCGAACGCTACCGCACCAATCTGGCAGTCTGACGGCCGAGCGACAGCCGGAAGTCGATGCGCTTACGCGGAATCTTGCTCGGCAGGACGCGACAATCGCCGCACTTTGAGCGCGAGCCGAATTGGATGGCCGCGTCGTCGCAACTGCGTGGAGGGCGTTGCCATGAGCACCATCGGCGACCTGGAGCGGAGAGCCGGCATCGGAGGATCGCCGGCCGAGCGAACCGCGTTCTGGCGGCAATTTCACCATTTCGAAGGCCAAGCCTTTCTGAGCGCCGGCCCGGCTGAGCTCAGGCGCCTGATTGCGGCCAGGGAAGCGGAGCCGGATGGCGGCCAAATACGCGTGTTGCCGGTTGTCGCCGTGAAGCATTGCCCGCCCTGACGGCGGAGCAGCAAGCGGCGCTTCCGGCCTACGCCGCAGGCATCGTCGACGCTGGAAATCAATCCTCAACAACGCCTGGTTGGGGCGGGCCCGCCTCATGACGGCAGCGGTCTGCTGCGCGGCCTTCGCAACTCGCACGGTCCGGCTGGCTGCAATCCTATCGCTTGCCTAAGCTGACCAAGCGATAGGCCGAGCGTTCATGTGCAGCGCGTGGGGAAGCCAGGGTTCCCCGGAAACGCCTGTTCGTTCATTCGAGGACGTCATCTTCCTCCCCACGCCGGATCGCCCTTCGGTTTTGCTGAGGTCTGAACCGGCGTCCGTGCGCTTCAAGGCCGCTGTCGCGCCGCGGCGCGGCCGGACCCCGCCGTCGTTCTCGGAGCAGGCTCGCGTGCTCCGTCGAGGGCAGCTTGCCCTCGTCGCAAGCAAACCGGCTCCGCTCGTCCAGGTGGGGCCGGACCCTGAAGCGCCCGTCTTTCCGCCGGTTCGAGGTGACCGCACCGAAGGGCAAGCCGGCATGGGCCGGAGCCGCTCCGGACGACTTCGAAAGGAAACGACATGGCCAAGCCTACACCCTCCTCCCGCCAATCCACACGCGTCGTGCAACTGCGCAAGGGCGCAACCATCGAAATGGTCCGGCTCACCTGCCCCGACGTCAGCCAGGCACTTAAGATCACCGAGAGTTTCGGAACCGCCGTCATCGACAGCGACGGCATCCGCGACTTGCACGAGCGGCTGGTCACGGAGACAGCCGATGCGCTCGGCGACGGCCTTGGCGACAAGGCCATGCAGATCCACCTGCAGCGGATCGTCGGTGCCTACGTCGGCTCGG
Source organism: Rhizobium altiplani (assembly GCF_001542405.1). Taxonomy (GTDB): domain Bacteria; phylum Pseudomonadota; class Alphaproteobacteria; order Rhizobiales; family Rhizobiaceae; genus Rhizobium; species Rhizobium altiplani. Next base: position 41,812 of record NZ_LNCD01000092.1, on the reverse strand, counting down.
CCCACGGCGCCGGCCAGTTCTACAGCCGCGCGGTCACCGAGGGGCGCGATGCCACGGCCAAAGCCGCCAACGATGCCCGCGACGAGGACCTGGACGGCCCCGTCGGCTTTGACAGCGCCGCTCAGCGCAAGCGCGAATTCGCCGCCGACATGGGCATACAGGTCCATGCGCTCAGAATGGCGGCCGAAGGCGCCGTCGCCGCCTATGTCCAGGTGATCGGCGAGACCTGGAAACCGTTCGACCGTCCCGTCGAACAGCCCGGCCACGCGCTCTACCGCAAGGCTACCGAAACGCAGATCTCCGCCTTCGACTGACCACTTTCGGCGGGGGCTTCGGCCCCGCCTTTCCATCAACTCGAGCCGGCCGCTTCCGTGGCGGGACCGGCCTGTTTCGTGTCGCTGACCCCGCCAGCAAGAAAAAGGAAATGAAGTCGATGGCACGCCCGTCGTGGCCCGTTCCTTCGTAGGGTCTGCAGGAGCCGCCGACGGACGCAACGCCTTCGCCGTCCTCCACTGCGTTGCGGCCGTTCCGGTGCATCCGCCGGCTAACCTGCTCCTGCTTTCGCCCTTCGTAACGGGCCGCGAGGGGCGCGGCCTTGAAACGGGGAAGTTTGAATATGAGCAACACAGAAAATCAGCGGGTCGATCTCTACAGCCGGATCACCGACAAGATCATCGAAGACCTGGCAAAGGGCGTGCGGCCTTGGATGAAACCATGGAATTCAGCGAACGCGGCAGGTCGCATTACCCGGCCGCTGCGTTACAATGGGCAACCCTATTCTGGCGTCAACGTGCTGCTTTTGTGGTCGGAGGGTGTCGCGCGAGGTTACGCGTCATCCACGTGGATGACGTTCAAGCAGTCCCTCGAATTGGGCGCCGCGGTCCGCAAAGGCGAGACGGGCACGACCGTCGTCTTCGCCAGCCGTTTCACTAAGTCCGAAACCGACGGGAACGGCGGCGAGGTCGAGCGGGAAATCCCCTTCTTAAAGGCATACAGCGTCTTCAACGTCGAACAGATCGAGGGACTCCCCGATCAGTATCATCACCGGCCGGTGTCCGTTCCGGATCCTGTCGAGCGCATCGGGCACGCGGATCGGTTCTTCCGCAACACCGGTGCTTCAATTCGTCATGGCGGCAACCAGGCCTTCTTTGCGCCAGCCGCCGATGTCGTCCAGATGCCACCATTTGAGAGCTTCAAGGATGCGGCAAGCTACTACGCGACCTTGAGTCATGAGGTCACGCATTGGACGGCGCCGGCCCATCGCCTCGGTCGCGACCTCAGCCGCTATGCCAAGGACAAATCTGAACGAGCCCGCGAGGAACTGATCGCCGAGCTCGGCAGCTGCTTCCTGTGCGCCGATCTCGGGATTGTTCCCGAGCTCGAGCCCCGCCCCGATCACGCGTCCTACCTCGATTCCTGGCTCAAGGTCCTGGCCGATGACAGACGGGCGATCTTCCAGGCGGCGGCGCATGCGCAGCGGGCCGTGACTTTCCTGCATTCGCTGCAGCCGGACGCGGCCGACAAGCGGCTCGCTGCGTAACGACTTGTCAGCGCCGGTCGTCGGCCTCGCCGGCGGCCGACAACTCTCGGCCGTCGGTCGCGGTGGGCGTGTCACGATCCGTCGCAAGGTGCAGTTTGCCGCAGATCGAGTTTTCCCGGTCTATCGGCTTGAGCTTCCGGGACGGCTTGATTTCGACGATAAAGGGCTTTGTCTGCTGATGCATGGATCCTCCAGGCGACGGCTTGCGAGGCGCGACGACAGCGCGGAGCGGGCAATGCAACGCCCCCTGCTCGTTGGTTCTGCGAGGTTTCGGTTTCGCACGTGGACAGGACCGCGGAGCGATCGTTGCAGCGTTCGGGAGCAGTCGAGGGACGAACCGCCATTGCCATATTCCTTCGACCACTGCGCCAGGCCACGACCGTCGCGGGCTCGATGAGGCATGTCTGATCGAAGACCGGCTTTGCCTCGATCGTCTTACCGCAACGGCCCTCCGAAACTTTATTCCCCTGAGCGCTGCGCGCCCATTCCTCGCGGAACAACAAAATTTCTCGTGGCCGCCCTCCATTTCATTTTGGCCTTTCAGGTGCGGTCCGATCGTCCCCGATCTTGCGACAGCCATCGAGGCCGCGATGGGCGCGGCCCGAAACAGCAAAGGAATACGACAATGGCAACCATCGGCACCTTCACCACTTCCGAAACCGGCTTCAACGGCTCGATCCGCACCCTTGCCCTCAACGTCAAGGCCCGCATCGCTCGCATCGACAATCACTCCGACAAGGGCCCGCACTTCCGCATCTACGCAGGCAACGTCGAGCTGGGTGCGGCCTGGCAGAAGCGCTCCGCCGAGACGGATCGGGACTATCTCTCGGTCAAGCTCGATGACCCGAGCTTCCCCGCTCCGATCTACGCGACGCTGACCGAGGTCGAGGGCGAGGACGGCTACCAGTTGATCTGGTCCCGCCCCCACCGCGACTGAGACCCGGACAGGGCCCCGCCGCCAAGGCGGGGCTGAACTGAATAGAGACAAGCCGGCGGCGGGCATCGAGCCTGCCGCCGGCTTTCTCGGTGCGATACGGAACCGGAATATTGTCTGCTCAGATGGAGCGATTGTGCCGGGCAGAAATGCCGGCGTCAGAGGACGCGCGGTTCCCCCAATTTTGCCTCCGCTTCGAACCTCAGCTCCAACAAAATCGGCTCCCCCATGCGCTTGCTCCGCCGGTGGCTGCCGCGCTCCCTGACCCCGTCATCTCCTCCCGCCCAGCGGTCTCGTCTTTCACGAACTCAAGGAGATGAGATGATGACGATCGGACAGCACATCGAAAAACTTCGCCTCGAATTGAAGAACGCCTGCGATGCCGCCGAGCGCCGCCAGATCGGGGGCGAGCTTGAACTTGCCCAGGCTGATCTGGTCGTGACGCTTGCCGAACAGGACGGTGCGATCAATGCCGAGCCGCCCCTTTTGAGGCGGCTCTTTTGCAGCTGGACGGGGAGCCGGTGCGCCGGATCGGGCTTCCCGGCTGTCAGGGATTTCATCCCTCGACACTCCCGCCGGCAGACGGACACGGTTGCGGTCCTTGACCCCTCTTTGCAACAGAGTGGCCGATCTCCGTTAGCAACGAAAGAGATCACAATCAATTGCAACTCTCCTTGTCAACGAGCTGTCATCTCTCATCGGGGATATTGCAGCCCGCGCGTTCGGCTGTAACCTGGCGCCGCCAGAATTTTCCCCGCCGCATTCCGCGGCTCCTCTGGAACAGGTGCCGATAAGGCATAATGGCCCGTTTCGGCGGGCCATTCTCATGTTGGCACGGAGGTGCGCGGACGATAGCCGCGTTTTCGTTTCCGTCGAAGCAGATCGAGAAACAGTTCAACTGCTTCCTCTTCCCGCCCAAAATGGTGGACCATCATCTGACCCTTTGTCCCGATGCGGCCCCACTTCCTGAGCAGGCAGACATCCCCGAACAGGTTGGGCTCGATCGACATGGCGTAGTAGCGCGCCATGTTTCTGGCGGAGTCAACGCGTTCGACATAGAGATGGTAGGGTTGCGCGATCATGAGATCAGAATCGCCGATCAGCGGAATCGCGTCCAACGAGACTTATGAATCGGTCGGCAGGGATTGATTCATATCGCTGATGGCATGCCATCGGACACGACGGGCTTGCGCGAATTTACCTGGATGCCGGTCCGTGCGGCGGGCGACCATCAATAAGGAACTTAAAGGATCTGCGCGGGGTTTCCCTTCAAGACTGGGCTTGGCACAATGAGCGTCTGCGACTGCCGCCGAATCTCGAACATCCAATGAGAGAGGTCTATTTCCGGGAGCTTCGACTGTTTCAGGCGTGCGCTGGCGCAGGTTTTTCTCTTCGCCCGGATTTCACCTCCGAGAAGATTATGGATCTCGAAAACAGCATGAGGATGTCACATGAAAGGCTATCTGCCTATGTCATCGGCGCGTTGTTGGGCGCCATCTTTGCTATCGCCGTGTCCATTTTTTTCGGCCTCCATAGGATCTTCCATCTTGCGGTTTTGGCGCTGCTGCCGGTCCTGGGTGCTGCGCTGGTCGAGCGCTTCTATTATCGCGGGTCACGAACACGCGCTGATGTGACAATCCATCGATATATGTCGGGCCTCGGTCGATCGAACGTGCAAAGCCGAAAGTCTTTGGGCGAGACGCCTGCGGCGTACGGCCCTATTCGCGATGCTCACGGTGGCCGAAAACGGTCTCCGCCCATCCAGGTGACGATCCTCTCGCAGCTCCTTACTCGCACCATAAAAGTCTTGCGCAGTCCTAGCGCCGGGCAAGACCTTCATCGATGAGGTGGTCGCCGAGCGATCGTCCCTCCCGCGTGACGTTCCGGAGTTTTCGGCCATGCTCGTTCTCGTCCCGCAAACCTGATGACAGCGAGAACTTGCCCGCGTTCAAAAGCGTGAGCAGGCGTGCCTTCGCCGCCTCGCCCTTGATCCGCTCCCCCTCGCAGCGAGGAGGGCTGAGTTCCGGCGTGTCGATATCCGCCATGCGGTTTTTTCTCCCCCCAAACCAGAAAGTGTCGCCGTCGACGACGCAGTTCATTCGCACGCTCTCGCCGCACAACGAAAAACGGCCTGCGACGTATCCGTTGTCGGTATCTTGGCAAGAGCCAGCACGCCGGAGAGATCACCAGCGCCGCCGGAGGTAAGCCAACCACCCGCTCCAATGATGATGGCTGAGATGACCCATCAGCGACTTGCGCGGGCCGTTCTGTCCCGTTCGGAATTTTCGCTCCGGCCGATATCGATCGTTCCCGCTGCTGTTTTTGCGCCGTGGTCTCATCGGAACCACATTCGATTTCGCCACGTGCCCGTCCTCTGCTGTTTGCATCAATCTACGTCGAGCCCGGTTTCATCTGTCTTTATGAACAGGTCGGCCTCAGGTGGTGTTTAGGAGTGGGGCGCAGTCGGTCCCGCCTCCCTTCGGCCGATCGGATAGATTTCAAGCTGGCAAACGAAACGCATCTTGCCGTTTTCTCTTCCGAGGGTTCTGGAAGAGCGACGGAAGGCGGTATTCGGCGTTGCGCTATGGCTCATGTACTGTCATTTGTCGCAGCCGAGTGTATGGGCGCGAAAAATATCCAAAGGTTGATCATGGACGATACGGTTCAAATTGGAAGCCGCGGCGACTTCGGTCTCTGGGCAATCGAAGTCGCCAAACAGATTGTCGGCGAGCAGGGCTTCGAGCTTGCCCAGGCCGCGCGTGACGGCACGGAGGATGATCTCCGTACTGCAGGCAATGCTCTGGGGCAGGCGATTACCAACGCGCTGCTCGAAGTCTTCGATGGGCTGCTGGACGGGCCGCCCGCCGATGCGACTTGACCGATCTTACGGCTTGTCCGCAGTATCGCGGAAGAACGCGTTCGGCTTCACACATGCCTTCATGTCCTCACGCCTAAACCAGATTGCGCGCCCACACCGGAGCGGCGCGTTTCCGGCGGTGAAGACGATCTGCTCGTCGGCACGCATGCGCAGCACCTCATGCGGCTGGATCAGAGGTCTGGCGGCAAGTTGTTTCGATCGCGTGCGCGACGATCCTTTCGACTGGACACTGCGGCTGACCTGATCGATCTCTACGGTCGTCATGCCGCAGCGGCGCGAGATGTAGTCGGCCGTCTCGGGATCGTTGATGGCGGCGAATGAAATCCAGCTTGCGCTCTCGAACCACTTGCTTGCCGCGTCTCGGCCGCCATAGGTTTCACGCATCTGGCCGATCGACTGGTAGATTGTGGTGAGCGTGATTCCATATTTGCGGCCTGCGTCACGCGCGGTTTCCAGGATGCGCATGTATCCAAGGCGCGCCACCTCATCGAGAAGGAAGAGCGCCCTGCCCGGCATCTCGCCGTTGCGGTTGTAGATGGCGTTCAGAAACGAACCGATGATGACGCGCGCCAAGCCCGCATGCGTCTCCAATGCCTTGAGATCTACGTTGATGAACACGTCCGTTTTTCCATCTGCAAGATCACCCGTCGTAAAGGTCTTGCCCGAGACCAGGGCGGCGTAGTTCGGGTAGGACAGCCAGTGGGTTTCCTTGACCGCGTTGGCGTAAACGCCCGAGAATGTTTCCGGCGTCATGTTAACGAAGGCCGCGACATTCTCCTTTACGAAATCCGAACTTGAATTGTCATAGATTTCCTGCAGCCGCTGGCGCAGCTGGGGCTCCGGCTCGGACAAGTTCTTGCGCACTTGCCGGAGTGTCTGGTCGTTTTCCGGCGTGTGGCCGGAGAGGCAAGTGTCAGCAATCAGCGCAGTGAGTAATTGCAAGGCCGAGGCGCGAAAGAAGTCGTCACGGACGCCACGCGCGCCACCGCTATCGCTCATGATCCACGACGCGACGGAGGCGATATCCTCCTCTTTGGTTCCCCCGAACCGGCCGATCCAGTCGAGCGCGTTGAAGCCGATTTCTGAGTGTTTCGGATCGAGCACGAAGACGTCGCGGTTGGCGTCGCCACGGTGCTTCGATACCATTGGCGCAACCTCGTTCGAAGGATCGAGAACAACGAGGGCGCCACCCCATTTTAGCGCCGTCGGGATCGTGACTGATGTCGTCTTGAAACCACCGGATCCGGCGAACACGATGCCGTGCGATGAGCCGAACGAGCCATCGAAGCAAAGCAGCGGCGACTTACCACCCGCTCCCCAGGTCTCGGCGCTGTCAGCGCGAAACGAGTGTGCCGCGCTGCTATCCCGGTCGACCCGGTAGCGCTCGCCGATGACGATGCCGCCGCTCTCGGCAAAAAGCTTTTCTGCTTGCGATAATTTCATCCAGTCGGCCTCGCCATGCACCGCCCGTTTTCCAACGATGCGCTTGGGCTCGGGCCTTGCGAACGCGGCGTTGCCGGCAATCGCCACCCGCGTGCCCAACAGCGCCGACATCAGCACCGTGGCGGCGCCGATCGTCGTTGCTGGATCGAGATAGTTGAAGATGGATTTGCCGGCCGGGACTTGTCCGAGAAACGCGGAGAGCCTCGATGCCTCGCGCAGGACCGCGAGGACGAGCGTCGCTGTCGCGCCCGTGACAACGCCCCATCCTGCCGTCCTGATCCGCACCGAGCCGGCGCTCGCAAACAGAAAGACGATGCCGACGATCGACGCGGCGACATAGGGCAGAGCGATGCCCGCACGGCCGAGCATCTGCCGGGCGGCATCGCTCTTGCCGAAGTGGGATAGCCAGTGTTCGATCCTGGTCATGCCGATGGCCGTCAGCATCATCAACGCGCAGGGTGCAACGAGCAGCAGGATCCTAGTCATCTCTCTCTCCGAACGCTTCAGCACCGAGTGCGGCAAGCCGTGAGCGCTCCTGTGCGTCTCCCTTCAGCCGCGCGGCGGCATCGATGAGGAGCCCAAGCAGCAGCGCCCGCTTCTCGTAGCGCAGCCCCGCCTTGACGATCAGACCGCCGAGTTCGATCTTTTCGCGTGTGTCCTTCTTGCGGGCATCTGAAGTCGTCGATCTTCGCATCCGCTCAAGCCTCGCCAGTCCTGCCCTCAGCCGCGCCAGGCGGGTTCTGCGCGGTGGGCGTGCTGCCGTCGCCTGCGCCGCCTGCCCCCTTCCCTCCGGTCGTACGGGCCTTGCCCCCGCGAAAGCGTTTCACCAGATCCTCGAATGCTGCCTGCAGTTCACCCTCGTCGATCTCGATCTCACCGAGACCGGCTTTAAGCGCGATCCGGCCGATGCGTTCGGCCTCCCGGGTTTCGGCGAGCTTCAACTGCTCCTGGAGCCTGGCGATTTCGTCGCGGATTTTCGAGGATGGCTTCTTCATGTCCGGATAGCTCCTTGGGTGCGAAAACTTGTCTCTCGGACCCCATCTTCCGGACGTCGGTGTGGAACGCACTACTGTTAATCCTACAATCGCCAAGGGCGATGCTTTCGTGGATGATCCCGGCCGCTCGGCAAGAGCGGCATCCGAAGGGCGCAATTATACGTCGCTGGCGCGACGTTCTTTTGAGAGCGCCCCGGCGGGGCCGATCTCGCTGCCGAACATGTTGATTTTGCTTGCAATCGGGAAAGAACTCCGCCGTGGCCGTGCCTCATTTCTCCGTCAGCATCGTCGCCCGCGGCTCCGGCCGCAGCGCCGTGCTGTCGGCGGCCTACCGGCATTGCGCCAAGATGGAGTACGAGCGGGAGGCCCGCACGATCGACTACACACGCAAGCAAGGCTTGCTGCACGAAGAGTTCGTGATCCCGGCTGATGCACCGAAATGGCTCCGGGCGATGATTGCCGATCGCTCCGTCTCCGGGGCGTGCGAGGCCTTCTGGAATAGCGTCGAAACTTTCGAGAAGCGTGTCGATGCCCAGCTTGCCAAGGACGTGACCGTTGGGCTGCCGGTGGAACTCTCGACCGCGCAGAATATCGAACTCGTGAGGGATTTCGTCGAGCTGCACATCACATCGAAGGGGATGGTGGCGGACTGGGTCTATCACGATGCGCCAGGCAATCCGCATGTGCACCTGATGACGACGCTTCGGCCGCTGACCGAAGACGGGTTCGGCGCCAAGAAGGTCGCAGTGACCGGCCCTGACGGCACGCCGGTGCGCAACGATGCCGGCAAGATCGTCTACGAGCTCTGGGCCGGTAGCCTCGATGATTTCAATGTCTTTCGCGACGGCTGGTTTGCCTGTCAGAACCGACACCTGGCGCGTGCCGGACTCGATCTCCGCGTCGACGGCCGTTCCTTCGAGAAGCAGGGGATCGAACTCGAGCCGACCATTCACCTCGGCGTCGGCGTCAAGGCGATCGAAAGGAAGTCGGCGGAGGCCGAGCGGGACCCTTCGCTGGAGCGGATGGAGCTGCAGGAGGGGCGCCGGGCGGAAAACGCCCGCCGCATTCAGCGCCGTCCCGAACTGGTGCTCGACCTGATCACCCGGGAGAAGAGCGTCTTCGACGAACGTGACGTTGCCAAGATCCTCCACCGCTACATTGACGACGCCGACCTCTTCCAAAATCTGATGGCAAGGATCCTGCAGAGCCCCGAGACGCTCCGGCTTGAACGCGAGCGGATCGAATTTTCAAGCGGTCTACGCGTGCCGGCGAAATACACGACGCGCGACCTCATCCGGCTAGAAGCGGAAATGGCCAGTCGGTCGATTTGGTTGGATCAACGCTCCTCTCACAGCGTGGCGGACGCGGTGCGGGACGCGGTCTTCGCCCGTCACCTGCGCCTCTCGGACGAGCAGAAGGCGGCGATCGCACATGTTACCGGAGGCGAGCGCATCGCTGCTGTGATCGGACGTGCAGGCGCGGGCAAGACGACGATGATGAAAGCCGCGCGCGAGGCCTGGGAAGCCGCCGGTTATCGCGTCGTTGGCGGGGCGCTTGCGGGCAAGGCCGCTGAGGGCCTGGAGAAGGAAGCCGGTATCGTCTCCCGCACGCTGTCATCCTGGGAACTGCGCTGGAACCAAGGTCGCAATCAGCTGGACGACAAGACAGTATTCGTTCTTGATGAAGCGGGCATGGTGTCGTCGCGGCAGATGGCGCTGTTCGTCGAAGCAGCGACGAAGTCCGGCGCCAAACTCGTCCTTGTCGGAGATCCGGAACAGCTTCAGCCGATCGAAGCGGGTGCGGCCTTCCGCGCCATTGCCGACCGCATCGGCTATGGCGAACTCGAAACCATCTATCGCCAGCGCGAGCAGTGGATGCGCGACGCGTCGCTTGATCTGGCCCGCGGCAATATCGGAAGAGCTGTCGAAGCCTATCGCGCCCAGGGCCGCGTCAGCGGAGCCGATCTCAAGGCCGATGTCGTGCAGGCGCTGATTGCCGATTGGAACCGCGACTATGATCCGCAAAAGTCGAGTCTCATTCTTGCGCACTTGCGCCGTGACGTCCGAATGCTCAACGACATGGCTCGCGCAAAGCTCGTCGAACGCGGCCTCGTCGCCGACGGTTTTGCTTTCCGAACCGAAGACGGTCACCGAAATTTCGCAGCCGGTGACCAGATCGTGTTCCTAAAGAACGAGAGTTCGCTCGGGATCAAGAACGGCATGCTGGCCAAGGTCCTTGAAGCGGCGCCCGGGCGTATCGTCGCGGAAGTCGGAGAAGGCGAACATCGCAGCCAGGTCACGGTCGAGCAACGCTTCTATGCAAATCTCGATCACGGCTATGCCACCACGATCCATAAGAGCCAGGGTGCCACCGTCGATCGGGTGAAGGTGCTGGCGTCCCTGTCGCTTGACCGCCATCTCACCTACGTGGCCATGACTCGTCACCGTGAGGACCTAGGTCTCTACTACGGCCGCCGATCCTTCGCCAAGGTAGGCGGACTGATCCCGATCCTGTCGCGCAGACAAGCCAAAGAAACGACGCTCGATTATGCAAGCGGCCGCTTCTACGCCCAAGCCCTTCGCTTCGCCGAGGCTCGTGGCCTTCACCTCATTAACGTCGCACGCACGGTCGTTCGCGACCGGCTCGAATGGGCGGTCCGGCAAGAGTCGAAGCTCACCGAGCTTGGCGCGCGTCTGGCGGCGATCGCCAGCAGGCTTGCTCTGTCCGCCCGCGCGGCCAAGACCACTCGATCGCACAGCATCAAGGAGGCAAAACCCATGGTATCGGGCGTCACCACGTTCCCAAAATCGCTGGAACAGGCCGTCGAAGACCGACTTGCCGCCGACCCCGGCTTGAAGAAGCAATGGGAGGAAGTCTCAGCGCGCTTCCATCTCGTCTACGCTCAGCCGGAAGACGCGTTCAAAGCTGTCAACGTCAATGCGATGCTGAAGAACGAGGCGCCCTCGAAATCTACGATCGCCAAGCTCGGTTCCGCGCCGGAGACCTTTGGTGGGCTGAAAGGCGAGACCGGCCCTCTTGTTGGCAGCGCGGACAAGCAGGTCCGTGAGAAGGCCGTCACCAATGCGCCAGCGCTTGCCCGGAACTTGGAACGCTATCTGCGTCAGCGCAAGGAGGCAGAACACAAATATGAAGCCGAGGAGCGCGCCGTCCGCTTGAAGGTCTCTCTCGACATTCCGGCACTGTCGCTGGCGGCAAAGCAGACGCTCGAACGCGTGCGTGACGCCATCGATTGCAACGACCTTCCCTTAGGCCTCGAATACGCGCTCGCCGACAAAATGGTGAAAGCAGAACTCGAAGGCTTCGCGAGAGCCGTATCGGCCCGTTTCGGCGAACGCACGTTCTTGCCGCTCGCCGCCAAGGACACGACAGGTCAGACCTTCCAGTCAGTGACCTCAACCATGTCTCTCGGCCAGAAGGCGGAGGTGCAATCCGCCTGGAGCTTTATGCGGACGATGCAGCAACTTTCCGCGCATGAACGCACGACCGAAGCGTTGAAGCAGGCCGAGACGCTGCGGCAAACCAGGAGCCAGGGGCTCTCGCTCAAATGACGCTTCCCGTTCCAACACGCGTGCGAGCGATGGCGCAGCGACGACAAGCTGCTATCACTCTGTCGGTGTCGGCTGCCGCCGTCGTAGTCGTCGGGCTGGCCGGTTTATTCGGCGGCTATCGCATCAACTTGACCCCGAGCGAGCCGCTCGGCGTCTGGCGGATTGTCCCACTCAACCGATCGCCTGGTGTGGGCGACCTGGTGTTCATCTGCCCTCCGGATACAGCCGCTACGCGCGTAGCGAGAGCGCGGGGCTATCTCCGCGCCGGTCTTTGCCCCGGCCACTTCGCGCCGCTGATCAAGTCGGTGGTCGCGGTCGCCGGCCAGCAGGTCGAGATCGCGGCCGAGGTGACCGTCGATCGACGCCTCGTTCGTGCTTCCGCTGTCGCCGAAAAAGACGGAGAAGGTCGGCCGCTGACACGGTTTGCCGGCGGCGTGGTGCCGCGCGGTGAGGTCTTCCTGCATTCATCGTTCGCCGGCTCGTTTGACTCCCGTTACTTCGGGCCTGTGCCGGCATTAGGCATTCTCGGTCTGGCGCGTCAGGTGCTGACTTATGCGCCATAATTGGGGTTGTCCAGCGTTGCTTACCATCGCTTCGGTCGGCGTCGGAACGGTGGCATGGAGCGGCCAAGTTCTGTTGTTGCCGCTGGCGCTCGGCTTTCCAGTCCTCTGGTCGCTGTCGAAAACGAGATTGACGGCAACGTTGGTTTCCGCCGCATATTTCCTGTCGGCGTCGCGCGGCCTGCCGCAAGGTGTGGCCACGTTCTATGCCGCGGATATCTGGCGGGGCCTGCTGCTGTGGCTGGCTGCCTCCGCAAGTTTTGTGGCGGTGCATGCGCTGCTATGGGCGAAGGAGACTGGCCCTCATCCGGGCCGCTATCTTCTGGCGGCCGTCCTGATGGCAGTCCCCCCTTTCGGCATTACCGGGTGGGCGCATCCCATCACGGCCGCAGGCGTCTTGTTTCCGGGATGGGGATGGTTGGGACTGGCCGCCATGACAGCCGGCCTGGCAGGCCTCGTTTCCCGCCTCTGGCCAGCTGTGGCCATAGGCCTTACGGGCTGTTGGCTCTGGTCCGCCGCATTCTGGACCGAACCGAAGCTACCGGAAGCCTGGCGGGGCGTCGATCTCGAATTTGGTGCGTCGCTCGGGCGGGACACCAGCATGGCCCGCCACCGTGATCTAATTACAACGGTCACCGAACGAGCGTCGGGCGGTTCTCGAATCATCGTCCTTCCCGAGAGTGCCTTGGGCTTCTGGACGTCGACGGTCGAACGGCTTTGGAAACGTGCGCTGGCCGGACATGACGTGACCGTCCTGGCGGGTGCTGCAGTCGTCGACGCGGTCGGATACGATAACGTGGTTGTCGCGATATCTGCGGGTGACAGTCGGATCCTCTATCGGGAACGGATGCCCGTTCCCGGCTCGATGTGGCAGCCTTGGGAGCCGCTCTTCGGCGGTAACGCCGGCTCGAAAGCGCACGTTTTTGCGAACCCGGTCGTGGCGGTTGGATCCGGCCGGGTGGTGGTGCTGATCTGCTACGAGCAACTGCTCGTCTGGCCGGCCTTGGAATCGATGCTCGGTGATCCCGATGTAATTGTTGCGGTCGGCAACGGCTGGTGGACTAAGGGAACGTCTATCGTGGCCATCCAGCGGGCCAGCACCGCCGCCTGGGCAAAGCTGTTTTCCAAACCGCTCGTTTTTTCTTTCAACACGTGATGCCGAGGAGGCCCCATGCTCGACGCCGCCCTGATCAAAGACTGCGCCGACCCTTCACTGAAACCCGCGATCGTCGAGCAGTTCGTCACGGCGGCGGCGTCTGCCGATCCACTCGCCGTGACCGTCCGCTCCGGTGGGCGGTTGATCCTCGTGCCGAAGGCCAGATCCCCAGACGAGGCGATGGACATCGTGCGCCAATATGCCGGCAAGGCTGTCGTTCGTGTCGGTCTAACGCAGTTTCCGGCCGGTGTGGGCGTCAAGGACCCGGCCGATCTCAAACCAGATTTGGTCGATGCTTGCCAGAACCTGCGCATGGGAACGGTGATGTTCGCCAAGATCATGAGGATCGTCGCGAAATGGTATGGCAACCCGAAGAGCGCCGACGCCTTCCCGCAGATATTCGAGGACGCGGTCTTTGCTTGGAAAACCGGCGAGTTCGAAGGCGTCAGTGTGTTTCAGGCGGAAGATCCGGGCGGCCCGATCACGAATCAGGCTGAGCCGAATGACGGCGGGGAAACTGAGCCTGCGGATGAGGAAACTCCTGCGCAGACCGATGTGGAGCCGCGGGAGTCGCAAGAAGTCGGGAAAGCTGAAATGCGGATTGACCTGTCAAGGATCGGCGGAAAGTGATAGGGGCAAAAACCCGACACATCGAAAGGCTAATTGAAGCGCCAAGCGGGGCTGCCATACACGATGTACAGGTCGATGGGCTTACTTTGGCATTGGTGGGGGAACAGCGTTGGGCCGCGCATATCGCCTGCTTGAACGGATGTCCGAGGACATCGACCTGCACATCATAGGCGAAAAAGCAAACTCTCGCAGCGCGCTCAAGCGCCTGCGAGGCGAGGTGAACGACCGGCTTCAAGCGGCGGGTTTTGCGGCAGACCGCAATTATGTCGTCAAGCAAAATGACCGGTACGTCCGCTACGATCTGCCTTATGAAGCTATCGCAAAAGGAGAGGGCGTCTTGCGCCCGGAGATCAAGATCGAGTTGGCCGAATTTCCCATTTGCACCGCCTCGGAAAGCCGTTCCGTCTCTTCCTTTGTTGCCGAAGCCACGGGCGCGACTGCGAAAGCCGAAGATGTCGCATGTGTGAGACTGGTGGAAACCGCAGCAGACAAGTTCGTTGCCATCGGGCGTCGGGCCGGCTCAGCTTTCGCTGGGGTTGAGCCCCTCGACCACACGCTTGTCCGGCACGTCTACGATTTATCGCGAATGGATGGCCACTATGATGTGGATGAAGCGGCCGCGATCGCCTTGAGTACGATGAAGGCTGACGCCGAAAGCCGAGGCGGCGAATATGCAGCGTATAAGGCCGATCCCAGGGCTGAAACGCTCCGCGCGTATGATGTTGTGGCCAGGGACGGGAAGTTCGCGGAAGGCTATGTCAAGTTGCTCGGTGAAATGGTGTATGGCGAAAAGCCTGAATTTGCGTCAGCGTTTGAGAAAGTACAAAAGATCGCCGAACGGATCCGCAACGCCTAGGTCCGACGCGCCTGTGAGGTGGGACCGGCTACTGACAAGAATTCCCTTGGGTCGACGTCCAAAGCCTCTGAGATCTGGCCAAGGACGGTGAGAGTGGCCGACGTTTTGCCGCGCTCGATGGAGCCAATATGGCGCATGCTCAGACCAGTGCGGTGGGCGAGTTCTTCCTGCGTCAGCTTTTTGCCATGACGTATTCGACGCAAGTTTGTCGCCATGACCTGGTTGAGATCCATGGCGTGAGCGGAACCTGAATTGAAACTGTTCTTCCAGGAAGTATAGTTCCTAATCCGCGCGGTGCGTGTTATTGGTCCTCGCCTGTTATCTTTCCGAGTCGGTGAAAACCGCTTGTCGAGGATTCAGGCCGTGCAGCCGCGGCCCAAACGCTATATGCGGTGGGTAGCATGGTATTTGAGTGGTGATGATGTGTTGAGGACATGCGGATGACCGAGTGTACTGCATCCGGAGAACCTGCGCGCAACGAGGCAGGCTCGCGCTACAGTTCGCTCAAGAAGGACGAGCTGGAGGCCTTGGCAGTCTCAGCAATCCTGGAACATCGGCGCCTGCTCGACGCCGATGAAGCTGTCTACGAGGAATGGCTTCGGGCCAGCGGCGATCCATTAGTCTCAAGTGATGTTGCTCAGACCCTGCAGGATGAATATCTTGCGAGGCAGAAACAGGCTCAAGGCCAGCAGGAAGAACTTTCCGAGATCCTTGATGCCCTTGGCTATGTCCCTGTTGTTCCGTCAGGGGAAAAGGACTGACGATCAGAATAGTCCACGATCCTTCGCGATGGCGACGAGTTGAGGAATGGTCTTGGCCTCGAACTTCCGACGCGCACTGTCCAGATAGTGTTGGACCGTTCTGGCATTGATGCCGGTAATCATAGCGATTTCCGGTACGCTCTTCCCCTTCATCGCCCACATGAGGCACCTCCCCTCCCGTGGAGAAAGCGCCTGTCTCGGCGCCACGACCGATGCCGCACCTACTATCTTCAGGCAGTAGTGTATCGCCATGACAGCCTGCGTTGCCTTTCGAGCGTCGCGCAGTCTCGGTACTTCCGACTTTCGCTCCGATGACGCTAGTGTCAGCATCACCGTAGAGCCATAGCTTCCTTCAACGGGAATGGTCACACCACTGCAAATACCGTGCTCGACCGCCTTGTCGCGAAACTGCCGGAGTTCGGAGGAGCCGCGATCCGGCCAATCGTCGGCCGTCCATGCGAACATATCCATCCGGCGCTTGGCCTCCGTCACGACGGGGTCGATCCGCGCGTAGCGATTGGCAAGGTACACTCCCTCCCACGGCCTGGGATAAGAGTTGAACGTTTTTACTTCAGCGCCTTCGGTTTGCAGATAGGCAAATCGCTCAAATCCGCATGCCTTCGCAAAACTCTTGACTGCGTTCTTGATCATACGTTCGTTGTGCGAGGCTTCGGCCATATCGATAAGAGAGCGAAAGTCTTCGTCCACTGACTTTTTTCCTGCCTTGCGCAAGTGTGTGGTACTTACACCAGGGCCGGCTAAGCGCCGGCCCATGCGCAACCGGACTCGGATTCGCGAAGGCTGCTGGCGATGCCTCAGTGGCGCACAAATATGACTAATTACGTTCTCCGAGTATTCAAGCTCTGGTCTATCTAAACTATGACCAAAGAATGGAAGATTTTACCGCTTGGCGGATCACCGGTCCACACCTCTTAAAACCATCTGCGAGGCTCTGAACGGTCGCTGTTGGCTGACGGGAAAACGATATCCTGATCCACAAGGACATTGAATTTATAACCAGGGCGTATGCGGATCGTCGGTTGGACGTTCAGGTTTTTAGAGATCGTCTCCTCGGCTGTCCGGCCGAAGCTTTCTCCGAAATTCCGTCTTGCCGCGTCAGAAGCGGTTTCCTGCGCTGCAGGCGTTGAGCTTTGCGGCACGGACATATCGATCCCGGCCCCGATCAGCGCGATCAGGGCGGCTGAACCGAATGTTTGCCAGAGATGGCGATCGACCTCGTCTTCGAACCCGCCGTAGCCCTCGGCATCGGTGCCGGCCATGCCGCCGATCTGCAGCGTCGAGCCATTCGGGAAAATGAGATCAGTCCAGACGACGAGAACCCGCTCCTGACCGAACGAGATTTTCGAGTCGTAGCGGCCAAAGAGCTTGGTGCCCTGCGGCACGAGAAGGCGGTATCCGGTGGCGCTGTCATAGACGTTCTGACTGATCTGCGCGGTGATACGTCCCGGCAGGTCGGAATTCAGGCCGGTGATCAGCGTGGCCGGGATCACCGAGCCGCGCTTGAGCTCATACGGAGACATCTGCGGCACGACCTGGTTCGGCAGATAGCCGAGGTCTTGGATGTCCTGGTTGAAAAAATCCTCCTTCGAGCTCTGGGCGTTCGAATCGACGTTCTGCCCCATAAAGCCGGCTTTCATCGCGGCCGCATAAAGATCGCTGGCGTTGTTGGTCCTTCTGTCGGGGTTCTGGCGACCGATATCCTTGCTGTTTGCCGACGCTCTATTCGCGTCTGAGATGTCCACCTTAAGCGGCGAATCCAGCGCCGTCGCGCGTGCCTGAAGTCGCGCCATTCGTTGGCGCTGCGCTTCGCGAACATATTGTTCGTCCTGCTCACGTTTCAGACGCGCCTTCCATTCCTCGTCTGACTCCATACGGGAACGCCGGTCCTCCGGCTCGACCGGCCGCCCCTCGGCAACACGCTCTTCCTTCTCGACTTTCTGCTCGATGACAGGTGTCGGCTGAAACGTGTCGTGCTCAACCGGTTCGCCGACGATGCCGTCGGTGACGCCACGCTTGAGCTGGTCGCCGAAATTGGTCGCTGGCGTGTTGGAGGCGCTGTCGATGTCGTTACCTCGGTTGAAGGAAAGCCCTCGCCATGACAGGCCGATCACGACGATGCCGCAAAACAGCGCGACAAGAACAATAGTGAGGATGATCGGCAGAAGGTTGAGGCGACGCATGGCGTTCTGATCGTGGGCCTGGCTGGATGCGCCGAGTTGGAGCGATTGCACCATGGTCCCCTCCTTAATTGCGCTGCATGACCGACAGAGGGCTTACTGGCGTGGCGCCATCCGCCGTCAGGTTATAAGCGCGGCTGATCGCTATGGAAGCAGTGGTCACCCGCGCGAGGACTTGGTCGTCAATGCTGTCGATCGCATAGGCAAGCTCGAGGGGCTTCATGTCCCGGCCTCTGTTGTCTGCCACGACGGTGTATCCCCCTCGTTTGAGGGCTGCCTCGAGGGCGGTCGCAAACTCTGACTGGTCGTTCTTCATCTTGATCGTTGTCGTCCCGGCAGAGCCGATTTGCTCGGCCAGCCGTCCGGCCATGTCGCCCGCAACGGCCCTTGCGGCCGGTCCTGTGACAGCCGTCTGCGTCGTGCCGGTGGTCAGTGCGTCATCGGCCGTTTGGCAACCGGCAAGAAAGGCGGCCGCGATCAGGGCTAACATTAGCTTGCCCATGGTCACCCTCCCCGCTTAATCGTGATTTTCTGTTGCCACCATCCCAAGCCGGAAATGAGGATCGCCTTGTCGACCGCGTAATCGACGATCATCATGTCGTTCTTCATACGGTAATTGACGATGCGGTTCTGGCCGCCGGAGACAACGAAGAGGACCGGAGCGTCCTGGCCAGCGATTGACTTTGAAAACTGAATGTAGGTCTTTGCTCCATCGGAATAGACCCGTTTTGGTTTCCAAGGGGCGCTGCCGCTTACCGAATAGGAGAAGTTCAGCTTATCGGGTGCGGTACCTGGAATGCCGGTTTCAAGCTGCGCATTGATGTCAGCGAGCTTGGTCGAAACATCATCGGGGTACTCAAAACCAATCCGGGCCGTGTACTGGCTCGGATGCGACTTGAGCTGGATATGGTATGTGCGTCGCGACGTCGTAACAACCATGGAGGTCACCAGGCCGGCTTCGGACGGTTTGACGATCAAATGGATCGCCTGTCCGCCGGTCGCCCCCGAGGTCGCTGGCTCGACCTTCCAACGCACGGTATCGCCGACAAGCACGTCGTGGACAATCTCGCCGCTCTGCAATTCGATATCGCAGACCTGCAGCGGTGAGCAGACGACCGAGGGTTGGGTTTCGCCGAAGAGGAAGATAACCTTACCATCCGGACCGGTGGTGACGAGACCTGCCGTGCCGCGCCACTTCCTTGAAATGCTGGTGCCCTTTACCTCGTTCGATGTCATGCTTTGCGCACATGTGCCACTCGCTAGCGCGAGTCCTGCCAAGCCGACGGCCGTTATTAATCCTGTTCTGTGCATGTGAGTTTTCCTGCCCTTAAAGCTGTGCCGTCCAGTCGAAATCGCGGACGTATAGACCGATCGGGTTGAGGCGGATTGTCGCCTCATCCTGCGGCGCGGTCAGTGTGACCGTCGCGATGCCCCGAAACCGGCGCGTGCCCATCTCCATGCCTTTGCGGTCGCGCTCATATTCGGTCCAGTCGATCTGATATGTCTGGTTTGAGAGCGCGACGATGTTGTTGACCTCGATCGCAACCGTCGAGGTCTTCGCCTTTTCGAACGGCGAATTGCCGCGGAACCAGGCATTGATCTTCTCGGTGGACGGGTCTGAAGTCCTGAGGAGTGCGTACGTCCGGTCGATATATTGCTTCTGCACAACTGCATCGGGCGTGACGGAACGGAAGCTGCTCACGAAGTTGCCAAGGGTCGCGCGGACAACGCGCACATCAGCATATTCGATTTGTGCTGGAAAGCCGGCGGTCACAGAGGTTCCGAGTTTGTCGACCTCGACGATGTAGGGCATGAGCTTAACCTGTGTGCTTAAATACAAGGCGTAAGTGAAGCCGATCACCGCCATTGTCATGCCGAGAATCCCGACCACCCGCCAGGCGACCGCGGCTTTGACGTATGAGCCATATCGCTCCGACCATTCCTGGCGTGCGGCGAGATACGGGTTTTCGGGAGCGTTCTTGGCGCCCATTCGATCATCCCCTTCTCTTGTTGTTAGTCGTTGCGTTCGGGTGGTCGCTTGGCGGCGCTGTGGCCACTGCGGCTTTCCTCGAGCTTGGCGTTTGCGAGCCCTAGGATCGATCCCGCGTACGCGCCAGGCGAGCCGATCGCCTTCTCCTTGGCTGCGGATCCTGCAGCTCTGCTGGCCGAGCCGATGCCGGCGCCGACGCCCTTGAAGGCAGCCCCGATGACCGACGAGCCCGCGGCTCGAGCCGCTTGGCCTGCCGAAAATCCGGCTCCAGCCGCCCCTGCTCCGAGAAAACCGGCGCCTGCGGCGAAGGACGTGGCTTGGCCGCCGTGGCGAATAGCCTCCATCCCTCCGGAAACCGATGCCCCCTGCACTACGCCCTGCATGATGTTCGGAACGTAGCTTGCGATGATGAAGATGACGACGGCTATACCGGCTATCGCCAAGGCAGTTCGAAACTGGTCTCCGATATCGGGTTGGTTCGCGAGTCCGATCAGGACCTCCGATCCGATACGCGAGATCATGACAAGCGCCATGAGCTTCATTCCCACCGAGAAAGCGTAGACCAAATAACGGACTGCGAAATCTTTGGTGTAGGATGATCCGCCAAGCCCGAGCATAATCATGCCGGCGAGCAGACCGATATACATCTCCACCATCACACTCACGAAAATCGCGGCAACAAGCGAAAATGAGATGACGACGACGACCATGGCGAATGCTGCCGAGATCGCGAGCGCGTTGTCCTCGAAGAGGCCGAACTGGATATTCTCCGACATTTTCGTTGCGACGGCGAGGCCAGCGTTGAAGACGTCGGCAGGTGAAGCAGTTCCACCGCCAGCCCCAATCTGGAAAAGGCTGTCGACCACAGCCTTGGCGAAGGTCGGCCCCTGTCCGAGCACGAAGGCGAAGAAGCCGACGAACATGATCCGTCGCACCAGCTCTGCGAACCAGCTATCAAGTGATGCTGCCTGGATGGCCAGCCAGACGGCTGCAATGCCAATCTCGATCGTCGCGAGAATCCGGAACAACGATTTCGCAGCATCCATGACGGTGGTCTCCCACCCCTTGGCAGCCGTCGAGATCTGGTTTTGAAGTGATGTTAGCACCGATCCTTCTTGGGCGAATGCAGGCTGGGCTGCCACCGCCGCAAGTGCGGCGATCAACACTGCGGCGCGCAGCACGTGAAAGCTTGTTGTGGCGCGCATGCTCACCATTCGACTTTCATCCTTTCGCCGCCGGACGTTGAAGGTGCAGTTGCGCTAAAGAACTTTTCCCGGCGAGCCTGTGCGAGATCCTTGTCAGTCTGCTCGGTCTGGAGCCAGGTGCCCATCATGGTCATCTGTTGTGAGACGAGCCCTCGCAATTTCTGCATCTGCGCGACTTGCTGCGAAGCGATTTCGTGACCGACCTGGAGTGCCTTCATTTGCCCGTCGGCGGTCTCGGACATCGAGCGCAGCGAAGACATCGTGGCTTCCTCGCTGTCGAATTGGTCGGCCGTGAGACTTGCCGCCTTCAATGTACTGGCGATCGTGTCACGGTTGGTATCTGACCAGGTTTGGTATGTGGACGAGAAGCTGGCGGCATTCGGAAGGTTGGTCTTGAGATTGGCATAACTCTGGAAGCGCTGCTGCAAGACATCATCGGCATTACCCATCGAGAACGATATGCTTTGGCCTTGGTCAACGATGCTGCGAAGCCGGTTGAGGTCGCTCTCGACCTGTCCCCACATGTGAGATGGCAGGGTCGCTGTGTTTTGAAGCAGGTTCTGATAGATGTTCAGCTGCGTTTCGATCTGCTGGCTAAGCTGGCTGATCTGCGTCACTTGGTTCTGGATCTGCTCCCCGGATTGACCGACAAGCGAAACCAGTTCGCTGTTGTTGAGCACCTGTGTCCACTCAGTTGCTGCGCCGGTGGCGGTGCCAGCCTCGGCTGGCGCCATGGTAGCAAATCCGATTGCGAGGGCGCTTAAGCCCGTCATCCATCTATTCGAAATTGAGCAGCGATGCGGCATCGTGAACTCCTCTCGTGTTCAGCCAGTGGATTGGCCAGTCGCGGCCGTACTCGGCAATCAGCGCCCGGATACTCTTTAGATCGTTCTTGCCTGAGGCCCCGACAAAGCTCAGCGCGACAGGGCCGAGCGTCATGTCGAACAAGCGCCGGCCATCTGGTGTGGAGACATAATATTCGCGCTTTGGGGTCGCGCCAGCGACGATATCGATCTGGCGCTCGTTAAAGCCGATGCGCTCGTAGAATTCCCGCGTTCCCGGCTCGCGCGCCGCACCGTTCGGAAGGCAGATCTTCGTCGGGCAGGATTCCTTCAGGACGTCGATGATCCCGGAGTGCTCCGCGTCCGAGATCGATTGTGTGGCGAGAACCACGGCACAGTTCGCCTTGCGCAGCACTTTCAACCACTCGCGGATCTTTGCGCGAAAAACGGGGTGACCGAGCATCAGCCAGGCTTCGTCCAGCACGATCAGGCTTGGCGAGCCATCGAGGCGCTTTTCGATGCGCCGGAACAGATAGGTGAGCACCGGCACCAGATTGCGCTCACCCATATTCATGAGGTGCTCGATCTCGAAGGTCTGCAGGGCTCCGAGCGAAAGACCATCCTGCTCGGCATCGAGCAACTGGCCCATCGGACCGTCGACAGTGTAATGGTGGAGCGCGTCCTTGATCTCGCGCATTTGAACGCCAGACACGAAGTCCGAGAGAGATCGGCCCGGAGCGGTTGTCATCAGGCCAACCTGTCGGGAGATGGCGTTGCGGTAATCGGGCGTTGTGGTCACACCTTGCAGCGCGACCAGCATCTCGATCCATTCGCTCGCCCAGGCCCGATCGGCATCACTTCCGAGTTCGGAGAGAGGGCAAAAGGCAAGCGCCCTTCCCTCCCCTTCGTTGTCTCCGCCAATTTCGTAGTGGTCGCCGCCACCCGCCAACGTCAACGGCAGCAGTGAGTTGCCTTTGTCAAAGGCAAAGACCTGGGCGTTCTCGTAGCGCCGAAACTGCGCGACGATCAGCGCCAGAAGCGTCGACTTGCCGGAGCCCGTCGGACCGAACACCAGGGTATGTCCAACGTCGTCGACATGCAGGTTGAGGCGAAACGGTGTGGAGCCGCTGGCCACCTGCATCAGCGGCGGCGAATCCGGCGGGTAGAACGGGCATGGCGCAACGGGGCTACCTGACCAGACCGTATTGAGCGGGATAAGATCGGCCAGATTGTTGGTGTTGATCAATGGCTCGCGAATATTGCAGTACCAATTGCCCGGCAGGCTGCCAAGATACGCATCGGTGGCGTTGAGCGTTTCGATCCGGGCTCCGAAGCCCTCGGCCTGGATCAGCCGTCGGATCGCCTCCGCCTTCTCCTGGAGAGCTTCGCGGTCGTGATCGAACAGCACGATCACTGGCGTGTAGTAGCCGTAGGCGACCAGTTGCGATGAAGCCTGTGCAATTGCGTCCTCGGTCTCGGCAACCATGGTCATGGCGTCCTGGTCAACGGATCGGCTCTGCGTCTGGAACAATTGATCGAAGAAGGGCCGGACCTTCTGCTGCCATTTCTTGCGGGTGCGTTCGAGCTTCTGTCGCGCCTCCTCGGCATCGAGAAAGATGAAGCGCGACGACCACCGATAGGTGAGCGGCATCAAATCCAGACTGTTTAGGATCCCCGGCCAGCTTTCCGCCGGCAATCCGTCGATTGCGACAACCCCGAGAAACTGGTTCTCGATCTTCGGCGTCAGCCCATGCTCGAGCTCAGCTGTCGCAATCCAGTCGAGGTACATGGGAACGTCGGGAAGCCGGATCGGATGGCTCTCACCGGTGATGCAGAAGCGAACGAACTGCAGCAGTTCGTCGTATCTGGCACTTCGCGTCCCCTCTCGTTCACTGACCTCACGCGTTTCCATCCTACGAATCGAAAGGTTGTTCGCAAGATACTGCTCGATTTCCCGAATGGCATTCTTGAACACGAAGAGCACCGTGTCTGCATAGGACTTCTTGCGGCTTTCCGCGTCCGAATAGATGTATTTGCTCAGCGCCGTCTTCGTCGACTCCAGCGGCCGGTAGGTGAGAACGATTGCATGCTTACTCTCGAAATGTCCCTGTTCGCGCGCAAAATGCGCCCGGCGCTCGGCGTCGATCGCGCGTGTCACGGGATCGGGGAAATGGCACCGATCGTTGGACGGGTAGTCTACGGTCGGTATGCGGATCGCCTCGACCTGGATCATCCAGCCGCTTCCGAGCCGAGAGAGGATTGAATTGATTTGCCTCGACAGCTCGTTGCGTTCGAGAGCGGTCGCGCTTTCGGAGTCCGGGCCGGCAAAGTACCAACCCCCCATGAGACTGCCGTCCTTCAGAAGAAGAACGCCGTTATCGACGAGACCGGCGTAAGGAACGAGATCGGCAAAGGATGGGCCTGTGGCCCGGAAGCGTTTCAGAGCTACCATGGGCGCCTCCTCAGTACCGGCGCCAAGGCGAACTCGTCGGCTTGTAGTAGGGCCTGTAGGAAATGTGCCGGACATAGACCTGGCGCATCAGCGGGTCGGACTTCGCCATCATCCTGAGAACCCGCACGATCAGGATCCAGACAGCAACGCCGAAGATTGCCGAATAGATCGTCAGGACGACGAAGATCAGAATGACGGCGGCAAGCCCGGTGAGCAGCACCAGTTCGCGATCTGCTCCCATCAAAAGATTCGGACGGGAGAGAGCCCGATGAATGAGATTGCGGTGCAGTCCGGTTAGCGACTCAGCCATTGGCCGCCTCCCCAATGGTGGTCGGATTGGGCCGTTCGTTCGTCAATCCAATCGACGCACCGGTCGAACCAAATAGACCGACAATCTGGGTCGCTCCGAGAAGGATCCCTGCCACGAGCACGACGTAGACGAGACGGCGCGCAAAATCGTTGAGCTCGCCGCCGAAGATCAGCATGCCGCCGGCTATCGCCATCGCCGCGAGCGCAATGGCACCCGCAACCGGACCTGTGATCGACTCCTGGATTTGCTGCAGCGGTCCTTCCCAAGGCAGACCACCGCCCGAGGAGCTGGCGAGGGCCGGATCAAATGAGGCGAGCACGATAGGGGCCGCAAGGAGCGCGATGGTGAAGAGGGAAACCTTACGCGACATGACGCGCCTCCTCTTCTTCGGTGAGCTGATCGGACTCGGTTTCGTATTGGCCGCGTGCGAAACGTTCGACCTGAATTACGTCGCGGATGCTTCGTCCGCGCGGCGTCCGCTCGATCGAGATGATCAGGTCGACCGCCTCACCGATCACCTCTTGCATCGGCTGCTGGCTTGCTTCGGCAGTTAATTGTTCCAGTCGTCGAAGCGCCGACATGGCACTGTTCGAGTGGATTGTCGCCACCCCGCCGGGATGGCCGGTATTCCACGCCTTGAGCAATGTGAGCGCAGCGCCATCGCGGACCTCGCCGACGACGATGCGGTCAGGCCGAAGGCGCATCGTGCTCTTCAATAGACGCGCCATGTCGACGGTATCACTCGTGTGCAGGAGAACGGCGTTTTCAGCCGCGCACTGGATCTCGGCGGTATCCTCGAGAATTACCAGCCGCTCTTCTGGCGCGGATTTGACGATTTCGTCGATCACCGAGTTCGCGAGCGTCGTCTTGCCGGAACCTGTTCCTCCCGAGATGATGATGTTGAGCCGTGCGGCGATGGCGCTGCGGATCGTCGATGCCTGCTGTTCGTTCATCACCCCGGACCGAATGTAGTCGTTGAGCGGGATGAGCCGCGACGCTCGGCGCCGAATGGTGAAGGCGGGTTTAGCCACCAGCGGGGGCAGTAGCCCTTCGAACCGGTGGCCGCCGATCGGCAACTCCCCGGATATGATGGGCTGCTCGTCATCCACTTCTGACTGAAGTGCATGAGCGACGGTTCCGATCACCATTTCTGCGGCCGCGGAGGACATTTCTCCGGCCGGCGTAACGCCTTGGTCGAGCCGTTCGATGAAGAGCTTTCCGTCCGGATTGAGCATGATTTCCACAACGGTCGCATCGTCGAGGGCGGCGCAGAGCTGATCACCAAGCGCCTCCTGAAGTTTGCGCACGAGCCGGGGATGGGAGCGAAGCTGGTTCAAGGCGGTCTCCTTTAGGCTGCTTGGCTGAAGGTTTTGAGGTTGGATCGGTAGTTCGGTGGCCGTAGCCTCTCGAAGATCCCAGCGTTCACAGGCAACGTGCCTGCGACGGCGGTCGTTACGCCGACCTTCTGAGGCTGGCCCAATCTCTGCAGCGGCCATTCCACACGAGCGAGAATTCGCTCGAACCTGAGATCGGTCACCGTGACGATCTCGGAGAAGCCGTTCGCGACGCACCATTCAGTGATCCCGGCGAACATGGTGACTGTAGCCTCGTGCAAGGTACCGTCTCCCCTCCCCTCTTCGAGCGTGGTGTCGACGCAAAACCGGGAGCTTTCGATCATACCGGGGTGGGCGTTCAGCCGACCTTCGGGAAGCAGGGAGGGAAACACGTCCGCCACCATGGTCGGGCCGGTAGCAGGAAGCAGGCGTGCGGCGCCCGCTAGTCGTCCGCCTGTGGAGATGGCCAGAATGTAGTTCGGGCCCAGAGCGTCGAATGCATCTGCCTCGCAGCCGTCAACGACCTTCACCTCCCAATTCAGCCGGTTGGAGAAGACCGCCGCACGGAGCTGATGATGGTTTTGAAGCAGCTGGGTTTCAGAATGACTCTTTGGTTTCGAGATCGCTAGAATCTGCATGAATCTCTCCGTCGTTGTTGAACGACAGAAACTCAGCACGAATAGGAATCGGGCGTCAGTTGTCGAATCCTACAATGTTTGGCGAGTGAGTCGCGATCCGTTGATCTCTGAGTCGGGGCGGTTCAGGCTGCTTTGAAGCAAAACGCCCATTGCAGGGGTTGTAGGATTCACAGATAAACAGATCGGGAACGCAATAGGGTCATGACCTTGATAAACGCTTGAAAACAAATCAGAAATCTGCGCGTGACTATCTCGTCGCCTCGTTTGTGTTAAGCAGCCGTTAACCATTAAGACCTTGCCAGCAAAAGCGTTTCGGGTATCGTCACGGTAAATATTCTGTTCTGGCGATAAAACCGTGATGAGAGATTTCAACGTGAGCGTGGCGACGAATAATAACCGCGAGGCCTTGCCCAGCGTCGACGAGACTATCGGCGCGCAGGCCGATCTGCTGAGCTCGCACCTTCAGTCGATGAGCGAAGCACTGTTTCCACCTACTTCTCACAAGATCCTGCGAAAATTCACATCCGGCGAAGCCGCCCGGCTGATGGGTGTATCCGATTCCACGTTGAGAAAGATGACCCTGGCTGGCGAAGGTCCGCAGCCGGAAACGACTAGCAACGGTCGGCGACTCTACACCTTGTCCGAGATAAATCAAATACGACACCTGCTGGCCCATTCGACCCGCGGCCGCGGCAGCGTTGACTTTATCCCACATCGCCGTCCGGGCGAGCATCTTCAGGTTCTTGCGGTAACGAACTTCAAGGGGGGATCAGGCAAGACGACGACGTCGGCTCACCTTGCGCAATATCTCGCGTTACAGGGCTATCGCGTTCTCGCTGTGGATCTAGATCCACAGGCGAGCCTATCGGCCCTGCTCGGCGTTCTTCCGGAACTGGATGTTGCTTCCAATCAGACACTTTATGCTGCCATCCGATATGACCAGGAGCGCCGCGATTTATCTGAGGTAATTCGCCCTACCTACTTCGACGGGCTCGATCTCGTGCCCGGTAATCTTGAGCTCATGGAGTTCGAGCACACAACTCCAAAGGCTCTGAGCGCTGGTGGTAGCGGTGAAACGCTTTTTTTCGCGCGTGTGGCAGAAGCGCTCGACGGTGTTGCCGACAATTACGATGTAGTCGTGATCGATTGTCCGCCCCAGCTCGGCTTCCTTACCCTGAGTGGGCTGTGCGCGGCCACAGCGATGATCGTGACCGTACACCCACAAATGCTCGACGTCTCGTCGATGAGCCAGTTTCTGATGATGACCCGAGACCTCCTCGGTGTCGTTCGGGAGGCAGGTGGCGACCTCAAGTATGATTTCGTCCGCTATTTGCTGACGCGGTTCGAGCCACAAGATGCACCACAAACCAAGGTCGCCGCCCTCCTCCGCAATCTGTTCGACGACCACGTCCTCACGAACCCGATGGTTAAGTCCGCGGCCGTGTCGGATGCCGGTCTTACGAAGCAAACACTTTATGAGATTGGACGCGAAAATCTCACCAGATCCACCTACGACAGGGCGATGGAAGCCCTGGACGCCGTCAATGTCGAGATCGAGACCCTTATCAAGCAGGCCTGGAGCCGCGCGTGATGGACATTCTCACCGCCATGTTCCCCTGCCGGCCTGGTTATTGGGAGCTCCCAACAAGGAGCGAAACTCGCAGTCGGAATAGAATAGGAGAGGAAATGTGAGCAGGAAGGATTCGATCGACTCTCTCTTCCTGAAGAAGCCGGTTGCTCCCGCTTCATCAGCCTCCAAATCAGGCGACCGCGTGCGCACTGGCGCAATCTCGGCCATGGGTTCGTCGCTCCATGAGATGGCGGAAAACGCCAAACAGGCCTCCAAACTCCAGCAGCAGCTTGCCGAAGGTGAAGCGGTCATCTCGATCGAACCGGCGTCAATCGATACGTCCAAGATCGTCGATCGAATCCCCATCGAAGTCGATCCTGCGTTCGACGCTCTTGTCGAAAGCATCGCAGAACATGGCCAGCAGGTTCCGATCCTTGTGCGGCCAAACCCTCAGGCGCCAGGACGATTCCAAATCGCTTACGGCCGGCGCCGTCTGAAAGCGGCAGAGAAGCTGGGCCGTCCCGTGCGTGCGATCGTTCGCAACTTGTCGGATAGCCAGCTATATGTCGCCCAGGGCCGAGAAAACCTCGACCGGAAAGATCTGTCGTTCATCGAGAAGGCTTTCTTTGCAAAAAACCTGGAGGATGACGGATGCGACCGGCCGACGATCATTGCGGCGCTCGTCTCGGACAAAGCGGACGTCAGCCGCTACGTCGCCATCGCCCGCCAGGTCCCGCAAGACCTAGTCAGATTGATCGGTCCCGCACCGAAAGCCGGACGCGCGCGCTGGATGACGCTCGTCGAGCATCTCGCCTCCCCCGCCAAGCTTGACACCGCACACGAGTTGCTCGCGGGCTTCGCAGAGGAGAGGCTGGAAAGCGACGCGCGTTTTGACGCGTTGTTACGCGCACTTAGCGAGCCACGCAAGAAAGAGCGCGCTAAGAGCTCTGACCTCTGGAAGACGCCCCATGGAAAGCGCGCAGCACGCGTCGAGGCGCGTGAAGGCAAGACGACTATCATCTTCGAGGAAAAGGTCGTCCCCGCTTTTGGGCAGTTCGTCTCGACGAAGCTGGATCAGCTGTACAGGGAATTCCAAGAACTCAACGGTAATGGAGAAGAGCGATGAGCTAAGCGTGTGTTGGGTGAACAGGCCAAACTCACACGGCAAAGAAAAAGGCCCCCGAAACAAATCCC
Source organism: Rhizobium altiplani (assembly GCF_001542405.1). Lineage (GTDB taxonomy): Bacteria > Pseudomonadota > Alphaproteobacteria > Rhizobiales > Rhizobiaceae > Rhizobium > Rhizobium altiplani. The sequence continues at coordinate 12,817 of NZ_LNCD01000092.1, read as the reverse complement.
GGAAGCCCTTCTCAATTAGTTCGCACCTAGAGAATCGCATTTCCCGGAATCCACGTCAAGAGTCTTTGGCATCGTTTTGGTGATCGTTTTCTGTTGCCTTTCGAAAGGTAAAGGAAAATGCAGACTGATCGCATAGCGACGCCCTTCGGGCGGCGGCCAATGACGCTTGCCTTGGTGAAAGCTCAATTCGAGTCCGCGAGCATAAAAAAGCACAAGTCGGCCGACAAATGGAAGATCTACCGAGACGCCTGTGATGCGCGGACCCTACTTGGACTGCGCGATCGGGCGCTGGCTGTCCTCAACGCGCTGCTGTCATTCTATCCCGAGACCAATCTGACTGAAGGGGCCAATCTCATCGTGTTTCCGTCAAACGCGCAGTTATCCGCTCGCGCCAACGGAATCGCTGGCACGACACTTCGGGAGAACCTGGCTCTTCTCGTCGAGGCCGGTCTGATCCACCGAAACGATAGCCCGAACGGCAAGCGCTACGCGCGAAAGGGGCGGGACGGTACCATCGAAACCGCTTTCGGCTTCAATTTGGCTCCACTGCTTGCGCGATCGGAAGAGCTCGCGATCATGGCTCAGCGGGTGGCTGATGAAAACCAGCGCCTGAAGGTGGTAAAGGAAAAAATCACAATCGAGCGCCGGGATATTCGGAAGCTCATTTCCGCTGCAATAGAGGAAGGCGCTTCCGGCGATTGGCAAAGGGTTGAGGAGCAGTTTATTGCCGTTGTATCACGGCTTCGGAACGCCAGAGCGGCGGGGGACTTGGCAGTTCTCCTGGACGAATTGACGTTGCTGCGGGAAGGTGTGGTCAACATGTTGGAAGCGCAGGTTCTTTCAGCAAATTCCGTTGCCAATGGTATCGAAATCCGCCAGCACATACAGAATTCAAATACCGAACCTCTTAATGAACTTGAACCTAGCTCTAGAAATGAGCTGGGGCGGAAGCCGAGCCAGGCGCCGAGGCGTCAAGGGGAGCCGATAAAATCATTTCCACTTGGCATGGTCGTTCGAGCGTGCCCGCAAATATCAGATTACGCGCCCGGCGGGCGAATTGACCAATGGCGCGATATGATGGCCGCTGCTGTGGTGGTTCGTTCGATGCTGGGCGTGTCGCCCTCTGCCTATCAGCAGGCCTGCGAAATCATGGGCCCAGAGAATGCTGCCACGGTGATTGCCTGCATTTTGGAGCGGGGAGGCCACATAAATTCAGCGGGCGGATATCTCCGGGATCTCACCGCTCGCGCGGAACGGGGTGAGTTTAGCCTCGGCCCTATGTTGATGGCACTCATGCGAGGCGCCGCGTCAGCTCAGGGCAAATCGGCATAGCAATTGCGATGGGAAGCGATTCTGTTGGGAGCTCCCAACAAACTGCAAGAGGCGGAAAGCAAGGGGTGATCCGACGCCGCGCGCTCATCGCGTACTCATAATATGAAACCGTCCTCCATACTCGCACGCCTTCCAGTTTTGCCCCAGTGCTAAGGACTGGAAGCGGGAGGGGGCCTGCGTTGATTGTCAATCAATAGATAGGTCATCGCCATGAAGTCATTCGAACAACGGTCCTTTCGGCGCAGCCGCTGCCGCCATGGCGCACCCACGCGCGGGCGAAGGTGAGCCCGAGGTGCGCACTCTCTCCGGCCAAACGGTACAGACGACCGGCGAAGTTTGATCTTGTCGAGATTGTTGAAATTCTCGCCGCCCTCTTAACTTATTCCGATAATCATTGCGCACCCCATCGAGGCCCTAATCTATTCGGCTCTCTTGCTCTGCCGGGGAACCGAGAAGCCAACTCTTCTGCTCATTCGTGAATGAGCAGAATGAGATCCTTTTGAGCGACGCCGTTGGCGCAGGCGAAGATCTCGCCGAAGACCTCTTCGCCGCTGTCGTCCCCTCACCGAGCGGTAGCGCGATCCTGTTGGAGGGTACGTGGCGTGATAACGCTTTCTGCCTCTAAACATGATGGCTGCCTTGCAGTGGCTGATGGGGAACCCTGAGCGGCTTCCGCGATGGCTCACATGATGAGGGTTGCTTCAGCTTGCACGGCAGATTGTTGAAAGGGTCGCCAACGCAAAAAATGACAACCGCTGTGCCGCAGCAAAAGGGGCAAAGTGACGCCAGATCGCGTGGAGTTGGCACGACGCGCCGTTCAATTTTCCTTCGCGGACATCATCGGGCTCCACGTCGTGGCCCGCAATATTGCGCCCTTTGACCTTGATGCCCGGTACTATGGCGTTTTTGGCGTCGGAGGACGCTTCCCACAGCAGCCTCGAAAGCTACCCGCTCATCCGCAAGGCTCGTTGCTTTGCTAACTGCCATTGGTGTCGCCGCGTAGGGTTATCCTGTAGAGAGCGTACGATGCCTCTGCCCTTCCCCGTTCTGGCAAGGTACTCAGGGCCGTCGAGCCGCAGGAGATCTATTACAGAATCCTACCGGCTGGGAAATGACAAACGACGCGAACGCGGTCGAGCTCAGCCAGAATATCCATGTGATCGAATCCCAGTTTGATAAAGCCGCCTACGCGCTAATCGTCCAGCTGTCCAACGATCTGAAGGCGGTCCGCCGTATGGGCCTCACTGACATGAACCATTATCACCTAGCATCTGCGAGGCCTTTTCTTGTCTTGAGCGGGAGGTTGCCGAGCGAGCGAATTGTCGCGGCGGGCTGACCGCATTCGTGCGCGGCGGGCAGGGCGTATGATAGCGCGCCGGTTGGCTTGCATCGCGCCAAGCTGGAGCTTGGCGACGCGGCCAGAATGGCTCGCGCATCGACTTCACCGGGAAGTCCATCTGGAAGCTCCTGTCGCGTAAGGACGAGGCTGCCGCTGAGGGGAACCCGCTCGTCAACTTCGGCGGCTTCCTCAAATTCTATGGATATCGGCGCAGCCAGCGTTTCGATCTTCTGCCGGCGGAGAAGACCGCGGCGGACATGCTCGTTATCTCGGAGGAATTCCTGGGGCAGGAGAGGGCGCGCCTTCGAAAAGGCCACCGACTACCAACTGACGTTTCGTGCGACGGGCCGCACTTTGATCGAAGTCGAACGCCAGTCAACTGCATCGTCCTTCTAGCCTAGGAGGTGTGAGGCGCACCCTTTGTTCATCGCGAAGAAGCCGTAAACGATGTTTTATGGCGATCACCCAAACGTGGCGCCGGCCTTTGTGGCCGGCGTATCACAGGACCGGGAAAGATAGGCTCGAATTGACTTTGCGGATCTTGGACGCCGCCCAGCAATGGCTGGTGCGGCTCGCGCCACTTCTTGAAGCGGATCTTCGCTCTCTACTAGATTGACCGGTTCCTTCGCCTGGACTTTCCGGACAGTACCGATCTTGATGACAGCCTGCCCAAAGCTGATGAGGAACCACAGCGGCCGAGTGTCAGGCTGCTAGGAAGCGCTGTTCATATCACTTCTTCCGTCCCAGTCCTTCGGGGGCTATGTCAATGCCAGCAATATCGCCGAACCCCATCTGATTGCCGCAATGGCAATGGGTTCAAGCGAGCTCGCCGGCGTTACAGATCTGCTTGAGGGTAGTTGGAACGGGTGGGGGCGAGTTCATTCACGCATTCCTGCCGAAGAAATACCAAAAATGCTCCTGTCAGCAGTTCCTCTACCCAGCCCCGCTTTTGGCTCGAGGAAGATCGCGCCTGGTCACACTTTGTAGACTGGCTCGCCGTGGCGGGGCAGAGGGTCGTGCCCGACGCTGATGTCAAATCGCTTCATCATTTCAAGAGTTGGCTTTCTCTGCGCGCATCAAGGCTCGATTGGAGACGATCTATCGCAGCGTCGTCGAATTGGCGATCCTCAATCACGAGGTAATTGACAAGGAGCGTTTTGATTGGTCGCAGACGGCAGCACCTCTTTTCGCCTTACACCGCGACCTCGAGCGTTGCGGGCCGTGCCTTGTAGAAATGGCAATCTGCACCTCGCCGGTCGACAGCGGTCGTTCCTGCTCCGCTATCGATTTTGGCGAACTGGAGGGAGAGCGATGCCTACCATGACGGTCTTGCGATAGTGTCGACCTGAAATCGCAAGGAACGGCAGCTTCATCTTTGACAGCAGTTTCTTGGAAGAGCTCCATCTGCCCTACATGTATACCCAAGGCGACCGCGCATTTCATGATGCGGCTGAAGCCTATGGTGACGCCTCACGCCGGCCATGGATCCAGATCACTGAGGACGCTGATCCGGAAATGCTGATCTGTCCCCTTCCCACATCTTGGCTCGGTCGAAGAATCTTCGATGTAGTTGACGGCCGGTTGGCTCGGAAATGTTTGATAGGCGGGATATCGATCGTTGGATCGGAAAGATCGTGAAACAATCATGCGGTGGTCGACAGCCTCCGTCGAACGGCTTTGAGACGCAGCCGCACCAACTAATGAGTCTTTTCGGCGCGGGCGATGAACGCAGGCGATATCCATGTTCTCGTCCGGCATAAGGAAACTGAGGAAGTTTGGATCATGTAAGCGCCTTCTATTCGCCCGAACCGTTGCAGAAGCCGGCCGAATGGCGGACTATACGACGGCCGGCAAGCGCAACGGAAAGCACACCTATCCAGAAGCATTTGGATCCCGTCGCCTTTCTCAGATAAAAATTTTGCTCCTCTTTTAAAATTCACCGGCATATACCCAGACGGTCTATTCTGCGCTCAGTACTGATGACGAACAGGATCGCACCGATGCAATTCGCCAACGCCATGGATGGGCTGGTAGACAGGGTCTGCAATCACCGCTAGGTCGAAGATGTGTTTGGCTGACGAGATGATCACCGACAGTCGAAGAGCAGTTACAGGAATCTTCAACAGGCCGAACCTGTGAGCCGGTCGACCCTCCTCGGCAGGAAAGAGAATCGCACGATGGTTGCCCATGAACGACGACCTCAGCGCCGGATAAGGCCGAACCGGTGGGCCTCGTTCAGTAGGTGCCGGACGGAGGAGGGCTGCCATTTTTTGCCGCCTCGCGCAGGCCGTTCTCCCATCTGGTCCAGCTGAGCGGCAATGTCGCGAAGCGACAGATCAGGATCGGCAATGGCGATCGCTGCTACCAGCTTCATCAGATGGTCCTCCGGCGCGCGGCGAGGGGACCGGCCCAACAGTTCGTTTTCCGCGAGCTTTTCGCGGACTAGGCGACGAACGGCGCGACGGAGGCGTTCGACGGTCCAGTCGTGACCGCGGCGATTAAGAACCCGCACAACATTGTCCCAGCTATGTTGCGGCCGAAGTTGTCGCACCACCGGCAGCCATGTCTGCGCCGAGACAATGAGCTCATCGAGATAGCGTTTCTCCCGCGCTTGCGAGACCGCTTTGATTGCCTGCGGTCGTCTTTCTCGCAGACCCGGGTTTCCAGGAAGTTTGCCGCGCGCCTTCGCGGCCTTGATGCCAGCTTTGGTACGTTCGGCGATCAGAGCACGCTCGAGCTGCGCGACCGCGCCGAGCACCTGAAGGGAAAACATGCCCTGTGGCGTCGAAGTATCGATCGGGTCACGTATCGACCGGAAATGCACGCCCCGCTCCTCGAGGTCCTCGATCACGGATAAGAGATGGCTCACCGATCTGGCCAGCCGATCAAGCCGGACGACGACTAGGACGTCGCCGGTGGTGAGCTCACCGAGCAGCCGCGTCAATACTGGTCGGGCGCGCGATGCACCGGAGCCGTGCTCCTGATAGATCCGATCGCAGCCGGCGGCCCTCAATTCATCGATCTGGGCATCGTGGACCTGATCGTCCGTCGACACACGGGCGTAGCCGATCAGCCGCTTAGGACGCAGGTGGGGATTGACGGGTTGTGGCTTCGCCATGGCGCGCCTTTACGAGTTTGGTTTAAAGATGCTTTGTACAGATAAGGAATGCGTGAGAAAATGATCGTTTGTAAACGTCTCTAGCGCAATTTCTCCAGCAGCGGGCTGGCCTGAATGCCTTGGAAAGCAGGGATTCCTTGGCCAAGAAGCGTTCCGTCCAGGGCGCTTTGTTCAATTCGATATGCCCTACGTATCTGAGGTGAGCCACGTGTCCGTGACATTACCCAGTGACGGACACTAACTATCAGATAGCGTCTGTTCACCAAATCATTTATCATAAATTCAATGCGTTATGATTTTTCCAAATTGCCTATCACAAGCCTGCTGCGGCCGATTTCGGATGCCGCTGTGGCTTTTGCTTCCCGATTTCAATTGAAGCGCTAAGCTGAAAATCCGGCACGCAATTTTGACCTAACGATTTCATGCCGGGCGAGGGGAGGGGCCTCTTAAAGCCCTGACGCCTTTGTCAGATTGGTGCGGAAGCGGTCGCGCCGCCGCTGATATTTACGCGTCATCTCCGCCGAGGCGTGACCCAGCTGTTTCTGAACATACCGCTCCTCGATGTCGGCTGAGGAGGCAAGGCCGGCGCGCAGCGAGTGGCCTGAGAACAGCAACGCACGTTCCCCTTCCGTAAGATCGGAACGGACGCCTGCGGCGAGTGCGGTCTGCTTGACCAGACGGGCGACATGTTTGTCGGAAAGCCGCTCGACGTCGACCGTCTTGTTGTCCTTGAAGATGCGGCGGAAGAGGGGGCCGCGCGCAATCCGGCCGAAGCGGATCCAGCTCTCGAGGGCTGCCACGGGGCAGGTCTCGCTGGAGGCGCCGCGGCCGACCTCGACCTCGCGCCATCCGGTTTTGCCGCGCAGCGTCACCAGGACGCCTTGGTCGGGAAAAATCTCGATCCAGCCATGGCCATCGCTCTTGTCGTCGCGGACAGCGTCGAGGCCGGCGATCTCGGAGCGCCGCAGGCCGCCGGCGAAGCCCAGGAGCAGGATGGCCCGGTCACGCAGGCCCCTCAGATCGTGGCCGAGGGTGTTGACCATCGCCTTGATGTCGTCGCCAAGCACGGCCTCCTTCTGTCGCGGCGGCTTGGCGTGCTTGCGGCGAATGCCGGCGAGCACCGTCGCAATATGCCGGTCGGTGCGATCCATCGGCACGCCGCGCTGGGTAAAATTCCAGGCGAGGCCGGAGAGACGTCGCTCGATCGTCGCCACCGAGAGGGCAGGGGCACTGCGTTTCGGGTTTTCGGCAGAGATGCCCGAAGCACAGGCGCCGATATAGAGGCCGATCACCTGGCTTGAGGGGGGCAGCGGTTCAAAACCTTCGCGGCGGCACCAGGCGGTGAAATGCCGCCAGTCCTTGGCGTAGGCATCGCGGGTGTTTTCGGAACTGGCGGCGTTGGCATAAGCTGTCGCGGTCTCGACCAAGGCTTCCAGCCGCGCCGGGACACGGGGTGTCGGCCCGGGGGCGGGAGGTGAAGCGCCCAATTCGCTGCCGGGATCGACGACGTTGGTGCTAGAATCGTCGATTTTGGGCGTGTTTGCCGGGGGATTTTCCATGGTTCGGGATGCTATCACTTTATGTCCGGTAATGGAAGGTTACCGGACATAAAACAGTGTTGACGGGCCGTGCGGTTTCGGCAGAACCGCATGGCATAAACTGCACGCTTCGATTATGCTCGGCAGCATGGATTCGCGCTCCCGCTCGCCTCTCGTCACCCCAGTTCCGCCCACGGCCGTGCCGCCCCTGCCGGCCTGGGTTTTGCCGCGCGGCGGCGAGCTGGGTGAGGCGGACGCCGCCTTCGCCGCCGGCATCGCCCTGAAATCCTTGGACGATCTGGTGCGCACCGAACCCGCTTGGGCCGGCTGCTGGCGTCAACGGCTGGCGCTCAGATGCGCGCAATCGGCGGTGCAGCTGATCGGCCGCACCGAGAGCGAACCGGCCTTGCGCGATGCGCTGCTGCTCACCACACCCGACGACGATCCCGGACCGGCCGGCACAATGGTTTTGGCCTTCCAAAGGCTGGCGGCGAAGAAGCGGACGATCGGCAGCAAGGTTCTGCAGGGGTTGGCGGCACTGATCGGCTTGCGCCGCGACGGCCTGGACGAGCTCGCCGATCTGTTCGACGCCGCGCTGCAGTCGCCGCGCACAGCACCCTTCGCCGTCGCCGAGCTGGTGGCGAAAATCTGCGCCGCCCGGCCCGACGCTGAAATCCTCGCCTGGTGGTTGGCCGATCGGCTGTTGGCGGAAAAACTCGGCTGGGCGTGCGGCGTGCCGCTGCTGATGGCCGAACGCTATGGCGCCGCATTTAAGACGATCGGCGGCCGCGGACGGGTGCGGTCCGGCGAGCCTGGCTTTGCGCGGGCAGTGTGCCTGGCGCTCGTGTCAGGGACGACCGAGGCCCTGCGGCAGGCCAATGACATCGGCCGGCGCGCCGAGGCATTGCTGGCGGCGGCGCCGAAGGTGCGGACGAAGGGCGCCGGTGTCGTCTTCGAAAAGCTGCTCGACGAGGATGCCGTGCCGGCTTCCGCGCCCGGCAGCGATCTTTCCCGCTGGGCGGCGACGCGGCTGTTCGAGCGGCTCGAGAGTTTTGGCGCGGTGCGCGAACTCTCCGGCCGCACGTCCTTCCGGATTTTTGGATTGTGACGATGACCGGATCGGGGGCAACCAGGACACATCGAGGAAGGAAATCGAGGTCGGAGGATGAAATCCTCTATGACCGGGAACTTGAGGATCTACCGCCGGAGCTGCGCTGGCGCGAATGGATGCTGAGGGTGGAGGCGGTCATTTTTGCCGCCGTGGAACCGGTTAGCCGCGAGACGCTGGCGCGGGTGGTCGGAAAGAGCTGCAGCATCGAGCTGCTCATCGATGATCTGCGCGAGGACCTGCGGTCGCGTCCTTATGACATCGTTACGGTCGCCGGCGGCTGGCAGCACCGAAGCCGCTCGGCCTATGCGGCCGCGATCCGCGCGTCGCAGGCGCCGACGCGGTCGTCTCCGGTGTCGCTGTCCGAGCACGAAGCCGCGGTGCTGGCGGCCATCGCCTACCTGCAACCGGTGACCCGCGGCGAGCTGTCGAAGATGTTCGGCAAAGAGGTGAGCCGCGACACGATCGCCAGTTTGCGCGACGCCGGCTTTCTTGGCTCCGGGCCGCGCAGCCCGACACCCGGCGCGCCCTATACTTATGTGACCACCAGGCATTTCCTGTCGGCGTTCGGCCTCGAGACGCTACGCGATCTTCCCGACCTCGAACGGTTGGAGGACGCGGGACTGCTCAGCCGGCAGGCGCTCGAGGGGGATGCACTGCCGATGCGCGAGAGCGAAGCATCGGAGAACGACTGATTCATCCAAGAGCTATGTTTCGGCCTGTCTCACGCCGATCGACGACGTCGACCACGCTCCATCACACGCGCATACGCTCCGAGCAGGGCGGCCACGTCCACGGGCTTTGGCTGGACAGTCGTCTTAGCCTGGCGTTCCCGGAGTTCTCTTCGTTTCTCGAGGCAGTCCGCAAAACGCTCGATGAGCCTCCGGTGGCCCTTCGCCGCCAAGATCAGAAGTCGCCACTGCGCGGCTGCCGTTTCGTCGCCGGCCGTCAGCCAGTCGTCGTCCGGTCGGTTTGCTGCCCACGCAATGCAGTGCGCCCGTGCCGCCGTGGACAGGCTGATCAGGTTCGCCGTCGAATAGATGCCATCGGGCAGGTTCAAAAGGCGTCGAATGAGCGAACGGCTGGATGGCGTATTTCTCATCCCTTCCAATCGACAGATGTCGTCGATGCAGCGATCGAGTTGTCTTGCCGCTGGACTGATGCCAATTCTCGATGCGCGACGCAGGTCGTAGCCACAGCGGGCACAGTAATGTTGCGGCACCAGTTCAGCTTGGTCAAAGACCGCGATGCAGCTTTGGCAGGACGGACATCGGTCGCGCAATCGACAGCTATGTTTCGAGCATGAAACCCGGGTTGCCAGTCGCCATCTCCGCCGAAAATAGGGCTGTGCATCCTCGGCGAGACAGTAAGAACAAAACTGCAGCCAGGTTGACTCTGTCCGATGTCCGCCGTTGCGAAGCGGCAGCAGAAGCTGCCTCGGCAGGGCGTGCGGCAACATCATCGCCGCCAGCTCATCGGGCGCGATACCGGTGTTGGCGCTCAGCAGCTTTGCGATTTCACCCGGCAGCCGGAAATCAAGGGCTGGCGACCACATTACCGCATTGCGCCGGAGCACGCGAGCGAAGGCTCGCGGCGGAACACCATTGGCATGTGCAAGCCGGTGTAGCCAGCTCGACAGCAACTCGTCTGCCTGGGGCACGACGGTGACCGGCCAGCGGTCGGACGCGACGTCACGATAGTGTTCACGGATGCTGATCGTCGGTGCAGGCGCGTCGACCGTCGTCATAGAAGGCTCTCGCGCAGAGCCGCGTTGCGCCGCTTAGAAACCGGCACGTGGCGGAGCTCGTCGATGCTGGCCTTGCTGATGCGTTCGGTTCCGGATCCAATCGCCGCGACGGCCGCCTTGGTGACGATGGTGACGATCTCGCCGATCAAGCCTTCCGAGAGGCTGAATATCCGACGCGCCAACGGCTCGTTCGACAAATCGGAGCTTTTGGCCAGCGGCAATGCGGCCTCGAGACTGTCGAGCAGCATGAGATAGTTTTCGTCATACTGCCAGCGTGGGACCGCGACCAGCTCGAAGCGGCTCGCCATCTCGCTGGTGGCGTTGATGAAATCGCAGACGGCCACCTCGCCGATCAGCACCGGCGAGATGTCGTACTGGCGGCCGATCCGCCGCAGGAAGGCAAAGACGGCTTCGACGTCGCGGGCACGGCCCCGCAGCGCATTGTGGAACTCGTCGAGAATCAGCACCTTCGGCTTGAGGCTCTCCAGCAAGTGGTCGAGTTGCTCCGCCTTGCGACCGACATCCCACATATCGCCGCCGGGAGCGCGCAGCGCCTGCAGAATACTGGCATAGAAATGGCCGAGGCCGGCGCCTTCGCGTGTCTGGACCATCCAGACTTTTTGCGCGGGCGCGGCTCTCAGGTGCTCGACGGCGAAGCGTTCGGCGATCATCGTCTTGCCGTTGGCGTAGGGGCCGACCAACATCAGCCCCTGGGTTCGCAAAGACGGAGGTCGTTCCAGGAGCTCGGCCAGCCGCCGATGGCTGTCCTGGGCGACATGATGCCCGATCCAACGGGGTGCGCGGATATAGGCGATCCGCTCTTCCCGATCACGGCCGAGATATGGCCGGACATGCTCGAGCAAATGATCCGACATGGCTACCAATCCTCGACCGGCAACCGGCTCTTTTGGCGCGGCGGATGCTCTGCCGGTAGAGGCGCCGGCGGCCGCATGACCGCATAAGGCTTGTCCGCTGTGGCGGCATGTGCGCTGCGGACAGCGTCGCGCAACTGGCGCTTGGAAGCCTTTGCGGTCTCCGCTATGGCTGCGATCTCGCGGCGGACCGCCACCTTCTCGACGTTTGAGCGTCGATTGGTTGTGCGCCGACGGGTGCGCTCGGCCGCATGTTCCCATAGGGTCACTGGCGACAACTGGCCATCGCGTCGCTCGACCGGCCGAAACTGTCTTGTTTCCGGGTCGCGGACATAGACATGACTGATGTCGCGGGGATCGTATCGCACCTCGAGCTTTCCGAGCCGGTCCCGCTCTGGAACGAAGACGCCCAGCCACGCCGAATAATAGTGCAGGGCGAACATGCTGATCCCTTGCGGCGACAATTGCCTCTCCGTTCTTGGTAGAAACGACAGCAGCACGCGTTGCGGATCGTCGCCGAAGACCGGCAATGCCGAACCGTTGCGTTGCCATTCGGTCAGCGGCACCTTCAGGGTCTTGGAATTTTCCTGCAGATTGTGATCGATCACGGCCAGCGCGACGCAGCGCTCGAGATCGGCGAAGCTCAGGCAGGCGCGCCGCTCGGATGGATATTCATCGCGGTGGGCGACGGAACGCCCCGAGGAGCCCGGATAGGTAGCGAGAACTCCGTTGACTTTGCCCAACAGCCGTTCAACCACGCCGCCGTGATGGACCCTGCCACGATCGCGGGGGCGGATCCGAATGCCGTAATCCTCACAGCCTTGTTGGAATGCATGCCCCTTGAACTCCATCGCCGAGTCCGCGACCAGCAGCCGCGGTCGACCGAACATCGGCCAGGCGTGATTGAGATTGCGCGCGGCAAGCCATGCGTCTTTCGGACACATGGCCTGGGCGAGGCATAGCGCGACAGACAGCACCGACGGCTTCTCCAAGGTGAGGCAGAAGCCGAGGATGGATCGTGTCGCCACGTCGGTGATGACAGTCAGGTAAGGGCGGCCGACGAACACACCAGCCCCGTCAACAACCTCCACGAAATTGATATCGGTCGGCGTATGGTCGATTTGGCAGACGGCGAGCGGGTGCGGCGCATGGATATAGCCGGGTCGCGGCTTCAGCCGCAAAAAGTGCTTCGGATTGGCCGAACGCTTCTTGGCGATCTCTTCAGGCGAAAACAAGACCGGGATGCGTCGAGCGACCGTCACATAGGACGGCACGGCAAGACCGGCTTCCTCGCAGCGCGCGCGGATCTCGTCGACCACGGGAGCAAGTCCGGTCGGCTCGAGCGTCAGCCACTTCTCCCGAAGTGTGGTCGCGATGATCTCCTCGATCTGTTCCGACAGCCGTTTGCGCCGACTGACCGCAGTGCGAGGCAGCAGGGCCGTCACCGTCCGATCGGCGCGATATCGGGCGAGGAGATTGTAGATTTGCCGTGTGGTTAGGCGCAGTTCAGCCGCCGCGCGCGTGATGGTAGCCTGCCTCGGGCCGCGACCGTCGAGGATCTTGTCCAACTCGCGGGCAATGCGACGCGCCATCGACCACTGCTCGTCCGAGATCGGGCGATCCGCCGGCAAGGTTCGATCGTGAAATCGCTTTGGCAAGGGGCTTCATTTGAAATCGTTAGCGAAAAATCGACACCGATTTAGCGTCTAAACCTAACGCCTGTATGACATTTTCCGATTTGAAATCCGAAAGTAAAAGCCACA